>NZ_JAPNNY010000001.1:0-1095682 GCF_027853835.1 Bacillus sp. NEAU-242-2
GCCTTGATCAAGGCCCTCTTCTTCATCTCGGAGTGTTCAGGCTGAAAGAAGCCGACCATCTGCTTATCACGATTCATCACCTTATCACGGACGGCGTGTCATGGAGGATATTGCTTGAAGATCTGCAGACAGCTTATCAGCAGGCATTGGACGGCAAACAAATCGAACTGCCGCCGAAAAGCGATTCTTATATAAAGTATGCTGAAGAGCTTTTTGACATTTCCAAGAGCAAAGCATTGCTGGAGGAAGCCGCATACTGGGACAGCGTGATGTCTGGTAAAACAGCGCCGCTGCCGAAAATAACTGATGAAAACGCCGGACGATTGCAGGAAAACGCGCACACTGCATCGTGGATATTAAGCAGCGAAGTCACGAAGCAGCTGCTGTTGGAAACACAGCAGGCATACGGAACGGATGTTCATGAATTGCTTTTAACGGCGCTTGGAATGGCGCTTCATGAGTGGACGGGTTCCGAACAGATGCTTATCAGCACTGAAGGACACGGACGCCAAGGGCATATTCCTGACATTGATATGTCAAGAACGGCAGGCTGGTTTACATCTGTTTACCCGGTGCTTTTGGATATGAGAGTGCCGGACGGCTCAGGCGAAAAAACCGCGCACCGCATAAAGACGGTAAAAGACATGATGAGACGGGTTCCTCATCACGGAACCGGCTACGGGCTGCTGAGATATTCGCGAAACATTCTTTATAAAGACCCAGAAATAAGCTTTAACTATCTCGGTGCGTTTGACGGTCTTGAGGGGACGCTGAAGATGTCACCGTTCAAGCCGCAGCATGATATAGCATCCGGGCGCATCCGCGAGTTTGATCTGGATATTAACGCGATGGTGGCGGCCGGGCAACTGGAGGTAAAAGCCGTTTATACCGATGTATTTGCACCGGGGGCAATCGAGTTCTTCATGAATCGTTTCCATACTCACCTCGAGGACATCATCGCCCATTGTTCCGGCAAGAAAGAGCGGGAAAAAACATTAACGGATTACAGCCATACAGAATTGACCGCTCAAGCACTATCAAGCATTGAAGATCTCGTAAAAGGACTTTAATTTCATAAAAAGGTGTGTGGCATTCGTGACACAAGCGACAGAAATTCAAGATATTTACCCTTTATCATATATGCAGGAAGGCATGCTGTTTCATTCGCTTCTGGATTCCGGATCAAACGCATATGTCGAGCAGATTTCGTTTACAGTCAGCGGGGATTTATGCATTGATACATTCCAAAAAAGTCTGGATATGCTTGTCAGCCGTTATGATATTTTCAGAACGATTTTCATAAAAGAAGTGCCTGACCTTGAAGGGCCGCAGCAGGTTGTCCTTTCACTCCGTGACACTGCCGTACAGACTGAGAACATTTCAGACTATTCGGAAGAACGGCAGCAAAGCATCATTGACGAATTTAAGGAAAACGACCGGCATAAGGGGTTTGATCTGCAAAAAGGCCCCTTAATGCGCTTGACTCTTTTTCAAACGGGAGAAAACCGCCATACATGCGTTTGGACTCATCATCACATTATGATGGACGGCTGGAGCTTGGGCCTTGTACTGAAAGATTTCTTCAGCATGTATTATGCGATCCGAAACAACAGGTCTGTAAACCTCGGCAGTCCGGCTCCTTACAGCACTTATATCAAATGGCTCCGAAGCCGGAATAAAGAAGAGACGTCAGCGTTCTGGTCGCGCTGCTTGGAAGATTACGGAGAAACCGTTTCCGTTCCGCAAACGAAGAATAAGCCGGCGAAAAACTGTTATGCATCTGAGCATTTTCAATTTTCCCTTGAGCCTGAAACCGTGCAAAAACTGACAGACATTGCCCGAGGCATCGGGGTCACGCTGAATACTATATTTACGGGCATTTGGGGTCTGCTTCTCCATCGTTACAACGGGACTGAAGATGCCGTCTTCGGTTCAGTTGTTTCCGGCAGGCCGTCAGCTATCAGCGGCATTGAATCCATGGCCGGACTGTTTATCAATACCGTGCCGGTAAGGGTGCGCGCGGCTGGTGATATGACTTTTTCTTCTCTTCTCAAAAAGGTGCAAAAAGAGTCACTCGCTGCGGAAGAGCACAGCTATTATCCGCTTTATGACATCCAAAACGAGAGCGGTCTGCAAAAAGATCTCTTGAACCATATCCTGGTCTTTGAAAATTATCCGGTTCAGATGCAGGCTGCGGTAAACGGCTGGCAGCAAACGGAAAGCAGTGCGCTCTCACTTGAAAACTTTTCGATGGCGGAAGAAACCAATTACGATCTTAACGTCGTCATCGTTCCGGGAGAAGAGTTTTATGTGAAATTCAGCTACAATGCGGGCATCTACGATCGGGAAGACATGAAACGGATCAAAGGGCATATTCTGGAGGTCATCTCCTGTGTAACGGAAGATCCGGACAGGCTTTTATCAAGCATCAGTCTCGTACCTCCGGAGGAAGAAGCCCTGATTCATTCGTTTAACGAAACGAACCGTCCGTACCCTGAGACAACCGTTCATGGGCTGTTTGAAGAACAGGCGGCAATAACGCCTGACCAAGAGGCGTTGAGATATAACGGAGTAAGCTGGAGCTACAAAAAATTAAATCAGCGGGCGAATCAGATTGCCCATGCGTTAAGGGAAAAAGGCGCCCGTTCCGATCAGATCACCGCTGTTATGCTGCGCCGATCAATGAGTACGGTTGCCGCTCTGCTCGGAATTTGGAAGTCGGGCAGCGCCTATATGCCGATTGATGCGGAATTTCCGCCTGAACGGATTTCATTTTTACTGAGAGACAGTGAAGCCTCACTGCTCCTGACTGAAAAAGACCTGCTCCCCCTCATTCCGCCGCATTTCAAGGGCAGCGTCGTCATCATGGAGGAAACGGTTTCCCAGCAGACCGCACCGCTTCCGCCGGTGTCTGACAGCGGAAATTGGGCGTATGTCATTTACACTTCCGGAACGACAGGCCGGCCGAAAGGGGTGCTTGTACAACACAAAGCGATCAGCAATACATTGCAATGGCGGCGTGAAGAATACGGGATGACAGAAGGAGACATAGCGCTTCATCTTTTTTCATACGTATTTGACGGGTCATTAACGAGTCTTTTCACTCCGCTTCTGTCGGGCGCCTGTGTACTGTTAACTGATGAAGATGATGCGAAAGACGTCCTTTCAATAAAACAGAAAATCGCCCGCCACGGAGTGAGCCATCTTCTGATCGTTCCGTCTCTGTATCGCGTTCTGCTTGATTCGCTGACGAAAAAGGATGCGCAGACGCTTCGGGCGGTGACATTTGCCGGGGAAGCGGCCACCCCTGATATCGTGGAAGCGAGCCGCAACATATGCCCGAATGCCGAGCTGCTGAATGAATACGGACCGACGGAAAACAGTGTGGCCACGACGATTCTGCGCAACCTGCAAAAAAGCAGCCGGATTACGATCGGGCGCCCGATTGCCAACACTTCTGTCTATATGATGCACGGAGATCGGCTGCAGCCGGTCGGAGCCGTCGGTGAACTGTGTATTTCCGGAAAAGGTCTGGCGGACGGATATTTTCAGCAAAAAGAGCTGACGGACAAAGTCTTTACCCCTCATCCGTTTCGTAAAGGTGAACGGTTGTACAGAACGGGAGATGCAGCCCGATTTTTACCGGACGGAACGATTGAATACATGGGACGCTTTGACGATCAGGTGAAGGTAAGAGGTTACAGAATTGAATTAGGAGAAATCGAAACGGCACTCAGAAGTCTGTCCGGGGTAAAAGAGGCGGCAGTCACCGTGCGCAAAACGGCGGACGGGGAACAGGAGCTTGCAGCTTATGTCGTACTGGAAAACGTCGGTGTGACATTTGATCCTCATGCCGAATTGGCCGGGAGATTACCTGCTTATATGATCCCGGGAAGCTTTACCAAATTGACGGAAATGCCGCTGTCTGTGAGCGGAAAACTTGACCGGGCCGCACTTCCTGAGCCGAAAGAAGCCGAGAGAACCGGTGATTATCAAGCTCCGCGCACAATGCTTGAGACTGAGCTGCTGTCTATTTGGCAAGAAGTGCTGAAACGGGAACACATCAGTATGAGAGATGATTTCTTCCAAATCGGCGGACAGTCGCTGAAAGCCGCGTCGCTTGTTTCAAAGATACATAAACGGCTGCAAATTGAACTTGCCGTCCGCCATGTTTTTGAACATCCGACTATCGAGAGCATGGCCCGCTTCCTAGAACAGAGGAAAAGAGGAGAATATGCAGAAATCATGCCTGCGGAGGCAAAGGACTTGTACCCGCTATCTTTTGCGCAAAAAAGGCTCTATGCCCTTCATCAGCTTGCGGCGGACAGTACGGGCTATCATATGCCCGCTTGTCTGGAGCTGAGCGGCAGACTCAACCGTGATCGTCTGCACGAAGCCTTTTCAGCGCTGTTACAAAGGCATGAAGCGTTACGCACATCATTTGTTTTGCGAAACGGGGAGCCGATGCAGCACATACATTCACATGTCGATCTCGATCTCACAGAGATTCACATGCCATCCGGGACACTTCTTCAAGCGACAATGGAAACTTTCGTCAAGCCGTTTGACGTGGAACAAGCGCCGCTTTTGAGAGTGACTTTAGCCAAAGCCACTGAAGAACGTCATTTTCTGCTGCTTGATATGCATCATCTTATCGTAGACGGTGTGTCAATGAGCGTTCTGATTCAAGAATTGACGGATTTGTACAGAGGAAAAGAGCTGCGGCCGTTAAAACTTCAGTACAAAGATTTTTCCGTCTGGCAGCATGAGCGGTTCGCCGCTGAAGAATTCAAAAGACATGAGCGGTATTGGCTGGATGCGATCGGGGAAAACATTCCCGTTCTTGATCTGCCGCTCGATAAAAAGCGCCCGCAGCT
Organism: Bacillus sp. NEAU-242-2; assembly: GCF_027853835.1. NCBI lineage: Bacteria > Bacillati > Bacillota > Bacilli > Caryophanales > Bacillaceae > Bacillus > Bacillus sp. NEAU-242-2. The sequence goes on from NZ_JAPNNY010000001.1 coordinate 4,878, forward strand.
TCCTGATTTCAGCGGGTCCGTTGTACGAACGCGCCTTCAAAAAGAAACGGCGGAGAATTTGCGCCGGCTTATGGATGAGACGGGTTCGACGCTGTATATGATTCTTTTGGCAGGCTACTCCTTGTTCCTTTCTAAATTGAGCGGGCAGGAAGACATTATCGTCGGTTCACCTGCGGCCGGCAGAAGCCGCGCTGAGCTTGATGGGGTCATCGGCATGTTTGTAAATACCGTAGCAATGAGAAGCAGGCCGAAAGGGGATAAGACATTCCGCGCTTATTTAGAAGAGGTGAAAATGCTTGCCCTCGGCGCAGCCGAACATCAGGACTTCCCGTTTGAAGAACTTGCCCAAAAGCTTGATACACACCGGGAAGTCAATCGCAATCCGCTGTTTGATGCCATGCTCGTTTTGCAAAACAGTGATGATTTCAAAGTGAACCTTCCGGGCTTATCCGTTTCTTCACATGCAGTGAAACATGACATTTCAAAATTCGACTTGACGCTTCATGCCGAGGAACAGCCGGACGGCTCACTGGATTTTCATTTTGAATACAGTACCGCGTTGTTTGAAAAAGATACGATCGAACGGTGGGCCGGTCATTTTAAAGAGCTTTTAGGACAAATCGCATCGGATGATGAGCAGAAGCTGTCTGACATTCATTTGCTGGACACAAACGAGCGGCAGATGCTTCTTCAAGCGGAAAATCAAACAGCTGAGTATCCGAAGCATGAGACGATCGTCAGTTTATTTGAAGCACAGGCGGAAAAAATGCCGGATCAAATTGCAGCCGTTATGTCCGATGAGCGTCTCACCTACCGCGAGCTCAATGACAAGGCGGATCGAATCGCTGATATGCTGTCGGAAAACGGCATCCGCTCCGGACAGATTGTCGGAATTATGACCGAACGATCCCCGGATATGCTGATTGGGATTCTCGGTATTTTAAAAGCGGGAGGGGCTTATCTGCCGATTGATCCTGACTATCCGGACGAGCGGATTTCATTTATGCTGACTGACAGCGGCGCGCGTGTTCTGTTGACGCAATCGGGTCTTGGGATATCCGGAATGGACGGGCTGCCGGTATTATACATTGATAAGCCTGAATCCGTTTCAGCAGACAGAACGAAAGAAATGATAACGCCTGAACAGCCGGCTTACGTGATTTACACATCGGGCACAACCGGAAAACCGAAAGGCGTTATGACGGAACACCGCAATGTCATCAGCCTTATCACACATAAAGGACTGCCGTTTGATTTCGGCTCTGGAGACGTCTGGACGCTGTTCCACTCCTATTGTTTTGATTTTTCTGTCTGGGAAATATTCGGCGCGCTCTTATACGGCGGAAAGGTAGTTATCGTGCCGAAAGAAACAGCCCGTGATCCGCATTTGTACCGGCAGCTGCTGCAAAGTGAAGGCGTAACGGTGCTGAATCAAACGCCGACGGCTTTTTCCGGACTCATTCATGAAGAGGCCGGGCATGCGGACAAGCTGAAGCTTCGATATGTCATTTTCGGCGGAGAAGCGCTTCAGCCCGGCATGCTGAAAAGCTGGAAAGAGAAGTACCCGGAGACGGAGCTTGTTAATATGTACGGCATTACGGAAACCACGGTTCACGTCACATGCAAAAAACTGAAGATGGATGATATTGAGAGAAATAAAAGCAATATCGGCAGACCGCTGGAAACCCTTCATGCTTTTGTCATGGACGCCTATATGAATCCGCAGCCGATCGGAATTCCAGGTGAGCTTTATATCGGCGGGGAAGGCGTCGCGAGGGGATATGTAAACAGGGATGATTTAACCGCCTCCCGGTTCATCACGAATCCGCACAATACCGGCATGCGGCTCTACCGAACGGGCGATATTGCCAAAAGACTCTCAAATGGCGAGCTGGAATATGTCGGGCGGATAGATGCGCAAGTAAAAGTCAGAGGCCACAGAATTGAGCTGGGAGAAATAAAATCAGCGCTGCAGGAGCTTTCCTTCGTGAAAGAGGCCGCCGTGATCACACGTGCTGATCAGCACGGTCAGCACTCCATTTACGCATACGCGGTCATACACGGGAACGAAAAAATAAAAGAAGCAGAGATTCAGGCCTCTCTCAGAGCTTTTCTGCCGGAATATATGATTCCCGCCCGCTTGATAGAGCTTGATGAACTGCCTTTGACGGCGAATGGGAAGCTGGACGAGAAGGCACTCCCGCAGCCTGAATTAAATGAAAGCCTTGGAGATGATATCAGCCTGAGAAATGAAACTGAAGAAATGATGGCTGACATCTGGGAAGAACTCTTAGGTGTTGAAGGACTCGGCCCCAATGCTCATTTCTTCCATCTCGGCGGGGATTCGATTAAAGCGCTGCAAGTATGTGCGAGGCTGAAACAGCAGGGCTATGAAACGACCGTCCGCGAGCTGTTCGAGCATCAGACACTGGGAGAAGTGTCGATGCGGCTCCGGAAAGTCCGCCGCGTGATTGATCAGTCTCCCGTCACGGGAGACGTGCCGCTGACGCCGATCCAGCACTGGTTCTTTTCGCAATCATTGCCGCATGATCATTTTAATCAGTCCGTTATGCTCCGCAGTGCAGACAGAATCAATGAATCTGCTATGAGAAAAGCGCTGGCACAGCTCGCGGTTCATCATGACGCATTACGGATGGTATGCGGCACGCAAAACGGATCGGTGATTCAATATAACAGAGCGGAAAACCTTTCTGAAGAAGAACTCTTTACGTTTGAAACGCATGACGTAAGAGAGAAAGGTTCATTACAAGAGGAGCACGCCGCAATTGAACAGGCGGCCGCCCGTATTCAAACTTCCATTCGGCTGGAGACGGGTCCGCTCGTAGCTGTCGGCTTATTTCATGCCGCTGATGGCGATCATCTGCTGCTTTCCATTCATCACCTTGTCATTGACGGAGTGTCATGGAGGATTTTATTTGAAGATCTCACCGCGTGCTACAGGCAGGCGCTCGAAGGAAAAGAAACCGCGCTTCCGGCGAAAACCGATTCCTATCAGACTTACGCAAAGCAAATCTCTGATTATGCAAAAAGCCGCCGGCTGTTACAGGAAGCAGACTACTGGTCCGAAAGAGAAAAAGCGGCGGTCAAACCGCTTCCGAAAGATGCCCGTATCTCTTCCAATCTTCTGAAAGATACAGATGTGATGACCGTTACATTGACAAAACAGGAGACCGAGCAGCTGTTAACGGAAGCGAACAGAGCATACACAACAGAGACGGGCGAATTATTGCTTGCCGCGTTAAGCCTTGCGCTGAACAGATGGACCGGAAACGAGGCATTCAAAATCAGCATGGAAGGCCACGGAAGGGAAGAGCACCTGGAGCATCTTGATATCAGCAGAACCATCGGCTGGTTTACGTCAATTTATCCGGTATTGGTTGACGCAAGTTTTCAAGATCAGCCTGATGACGGTGAGCGTCTCGGTTATCACATTAAGCGGACAAAAGACATGATGCGCCGCATACCGCATAAAGGAGCGGGATACGGGGTGCTGAAATATATAAGCAAACTCTGGGGAGAGACTGAATCTGATTCTCCTGAAATCAGTTTTAACTATCTGGGACAGTTTGACCGGGAAATCCGTTCCAGCGGCTTCGGTGTTTCTCCCGTAAAAGCGGGAAATGAAGTCAGCCCAGACTGGGAACGCCCGTACACACTTGATATCAGCGGCTCCGTATCGTCGGAATGTCTCAGCATGCATGTCGTGTACAACCGTTTTCAGTATCAAAAAGAAACGATTGAAGTTTTGACGGGATATTTTCATACCTTTCTCAAGCAGATCATCACGCATTGCACAGGAAAAGAGGAGCGTGAATGGAGCGCCGCTGATTTCAGTGACGAGGAGTTAACGCTGGAAGATCTGAATGACATTATGGGAGCCGTCAACAAACTATAGAAAAGGAGTGGCGCAATGGGGCAGCAACCGGAAATACAAGATATATATCCTTTGGCTTTTATGCAGGAGGGCATGCTTTTTCATTCTCTGTTGGATCATGACTCAAGAGCCTACTTCGAACAAGCGGTGTTTACGATCAGCGGACAGCTTGACCGGGAACGATTCCAAAAAAGTATAGATGCTGTTTTTGAACGATACGATATTTTCCGTACGACATTTATTCACAAGAATGTGGCAAAGCCCCGCCAAGTCGTGCTGAAAAACAGGCCGAGCCGCGTTCAGTTTCATGATATTTCTCATTTGGACGAGAAGGCGCAAGACAAATATGCCGACCGGTTCAGAAAAGAAGATAAAGATAAAGGCTTTGATTTGCAATCAGATCCTCTCATGAGAGTCTCCATTTTGAAAAAAGCGCCTGAACGCTATGTTTGTATATGGAGCCATCATCATATTGTCATGGATGGCTGGTGCTTCGGAATTGTCATGAAGGAATTTCTGATGATCTATCAATCTCTGGGAGACGGACGGCTTCCGTCTCTCGAGCCTGTTCAGCCATATGGGAAGTATATTAAATGGCTCATGAAGCAGGATCGTAAAGAAGCTGAGATTTTTTGGAAAACGAGACTTGCCGATCTTGAGCAATCGGCGTCTCTTCCGAAAAAATCCGCGGAACCAAACGGCGAACTTGAGCAGGCGGTTTTCACCATTTCTGAAGAGCAGACAAATGAGCTGAAGAACATTGCGGCAAGGGCTGGAGCAACGCTGAATACAGTGTTCCAGGCACTGTGGGGCATTTTGCTGCAGCGTGTCAGCCGCTGTGATGATGCCGTTTTCGGTTCTGTCGTTTCCGGCCGGCCGTCGGATCTCGCAGGCGTGGAAAAAATGGTGGGACTGTTTATTAATACGATTCCCGTACGGGTGAAAAGCGGTTCATTTTCTTTTCTGGAGCTTGTCAGGCATTTGCAGCAGGAGACGCTGCAAGCAGAAGCTTACAGCTATTATCCGCTGTATGACATTCAGGCGCAAAGCCCTCTGAAGCAAGCGCTGTTTGACCATATTATCGTGTTTGAAAATGTGCCGGCCCAGCGTGAAATTGAAAATGTGAGTCAGGCCGGTTCATTTGATTTTGCGGTAGAGGATTTCACGATGGAAGAAGTCACAAACTACGGATGCAGCATAAAGGTGATTCCGGGCAATTCTCTTTATATCCGCTTAAAATTTGATACCGGTATATACGACGATGTTTTTATGAAGAATATCGAAACATTTTTACGGCATATGGTGAACTCAGTCATTTCCGACCCTGAAATCGGCGCTTCCGAGATCGCATTGCTGGATGCGTGTGAAGCCAGAAGTATGATGGATGCATTTAACCATACAGAAACGGTTGAACCGCCGGCTCCGACGCTTCACGGGCTGTTTGCCCGCCGCGCCGCGCTTTCGCCGCATCGTCCGGCGCTCCGTTTTCCGGACGGTATGCTGACGTACGCCGAGCTCGATCAGTACACGGACAGGCTCGCCGTCCGGCTCCGACAAAAAGGCGTCCGCAAAGAAAGCATGGTCGGCGTACTCGCCGAACGCTCGCCGGAGATGGCGGTTTCTGTGCTTGCCGTGTTAAAAGCGGGCGGCGCCTATGTGCCGCTTGACCCTGACTATCCTGAGGACAGGCTGCGCTATATGCTCGATGACTGCGGCGCTTGTCTCCTGCTTGCACAGCCGGGGTTATCCGTTTCCGGTTTTTCCGGCGAAACGCTAGAAGTGTCTCTTTCTGCTCTGACAAGTGAGACGGAGACAGGGGCTGTCTCTGACGAAGCGGATGCTGATTCGCTCGCTTATATCATTTATACGTCCGGTTCGACGGGAACACCGAAGGGAGTGGCTGTTGAACACCGTCAAGCCGCCGCCTTTTTATCAGGGATGCAAGGGCAGTTTCCGTTAACGGAAGAGGATATTATCGTGCTGAAATCATCCTTTTCATTCGACGCCTCCATCTGGCAATTGTTTTGGTGGACGATATCCGGCGCCTCCGTGTATCTGCTTCCGGCCGGCTGGGAGAAAGATCCAGTGCGGATGATTGAAGCTTTTTCTTCTGAAAAGGTGACGACCGCACATTTTATTCCGGCGATGGTCAACAGCTTTTTAGACGCGCTGGAAACTGAGCCTGCAGAAACAAGAACACGCCTCGGCAGAACACTGACACGCGTGTTTGCCGGAGGGGAAGCTCTTTCCCCGCTTACGGCTGCCCGGTTTGCCGATCTTCTGCCGGAGACCGTGCTTATTCACGGCTACGGGCCGACGGAAGCGACGGTCGATGCGGCCTTTTACGTCTGTGATCGAAAACGGGACAGCGGACGGACGCGGCTTCCGATCGGAAAACCCGTTCCGGGTGCCCGTCTTTATGTGTTAGACGGCGGGGGAACCGTCCAGCCTGCGGGCGTGGCAGGAGAGCTGTACATCGCGGGGACCGGCGTGGCCCGGGGCTATCTGAACCGCCCTGAGCTGACGGAGGAGCGCTTTCTCGATGATCCGTTTTATCCGGGAGAACGCATGTATCAGACGGGCGATATCGCACGCTGGACAGAAGACGGCCTTGTTGAATGGCTCGGGCGTTCAGACGGACAAGTGAAAGTCCGCGGCTACCGGATTGAACCGGGAGAAATCGAAGCGGCGATCCGGCGAATTGACGGCATTCGTGAGGCGGCGGTCACCGCCCGGACCGAACACGGCGAAACCGCACTTTACGCCTATATTGAAGGACGAAAAAGCGATGACGTGCGGGCGGAGCTTGCAACACGCCTTCCGGCCTACATGATGCCGGCTCAGTTCATAAAGATGAGCGAATGGCCGGTCACGCCGAGCGGAAAGCTTGACCGCCGCGCGCTGCCGGCTCCCGGCGGAGCGGCAGACAGACAGGCGTACACCGCCCCGCGGAACGTCACGGAAATGAAGCTTTGCACCCTTTGGGAAGAGGTGCTGAAAAACGGCCCCGTCGGCATCCGGGATCACTTTTTTGAGCGGGGAGGCCATTCGTTAAAAGCGACGGCTCTCGTATCCCGCATCGCCAAGGAGTTCGGTGTTCAGGTGCCGTTACAGGACATCTTCGCCCGGCCGACGGTGGAAGAGCTCGCTTCGGTTATTCAGGAATTGGAAGAGAGCCCGTATGAAGCGATTCAGCCTGCGCAAACACAAGATACCTACCCGGTGTCTTCGGCGCAGAAACGGATGTATGTGCTCCAGCAGCTTGAAGACGGCGGTGTCGGCTACAATATGCCGGCTGTGCTGGAACTGACGGGCCCGCTTGACCGTGTCCGGCTGGAGGAGACGTTCCGGCAGCTTGTGGAGCGGCACGAGTCGCTCAGAACGTCCTTTGAAACGGGGCCTGACGGCGAACCGGTGCAGCGCATCCATGACAGCGTGCCGTTTCAGCTCGATGAGGCCGAGTCAGCTGACGCATTCATCCGGCCGTTTTGTCTGGAGGAAGCGCCGCTCTTCCGTGCGGCCCTCGTGAAAGAATCGGACGAACGCCATCTTTTATTAACGGATATGCATCATATTATTTCTGACGGTGTGTCCGTCAACACCTTGATTAAAGAATTCGGCGAGCTGTACGCAGGCCGTTCGCTTGCGCCGATGCGCCTTCAATATAAAGACTATGCCGTCTGGCAGCGGTCGTTTCAGGAGAAAGAAGGGTATCAGAAGCAGGAAGCGTATTGGCTGAAGCGGCTCGAAGGAGAGCTTCCGGTGCTTGAGCTTCCGGCTGACAAGCCCCGTCCGACTGTCAGAAGCTTTGCGGGCGGCAGCGTATCGTGCACGCTTGACGCTGAAACGGCATCCGGCCTTCACCGCATCGCCCGGGATTACGGCTCCACTTTGTATATGGTGCTTCTCGCCGCGTACAATACGTTACTCGCGAGATTGAGCGGGCAGGAAGACATCATCGTCGGCTCGCCGATTGCCGGGCGTCCGCACAAAGACCTTGAACCGATTCTCGGCATGTTCGTCAACACGCTTGCCATCAGAACGGAGCCGAAAGGAGACAAACGGTTTACCGATTACTTGGCGGAAGTCCGCCAGGCGGCGCTTGAGGCGTATGAGCATCAGGACTACCCGTTTGAAGAGCTGGTGGAACGGCTCGGCGTGCAGCGGGACACAAGCCGCAATCCGCTGTTTGACGTGATGTTTGTGCTCCAAAATATGGAGCGTGAATCCCTGAATTTAAATGAGCTGCATTTGACTCAAGCTGCGGATACAAGTCATAAAACCGCAAAGTTTGATGCCACGCTTTACGCGTCAGAAGGGTCTGACGGTTCCATCAGCTTTGATTTTGAATTCAATACAGATATCTATCAAAAACAGACAATCGAAAAATGGCTTTCTTACTTTACCCGAATTCTTACAAAAGTAATTGAAGACCAAACAATACCGCTTGGTGACATTCACGTACTGGATGATGCTGAAACAAATCGCGTCATTTATCAGTTTAATCAGACGAAAAGCGATTACCCAAGACACGAAACCATCAGCCGTTTATTTGAGCGGCAGGCTGAAGAAACCCCCGATGCCCGGGCAGTTGTATATGATGGACAAATCTTGACATACCGTGAGCTGAACGAACGGGCTAACAGAATAGCGGCGGCTCTCCGATCAAATGGCGTCGGTCCGGAAAGCGTTGTCGCCTTATTAACCGGACGCACAATAGAGCTTGCTTCCGGAATCCTCGGAATATTAAAAGCGGGAGGCGCCTACTTGCCTATCGGTGACGATGTGCCTCGGGAACGGGCTGAATGGATGCTTAAAGACTGTAAAGCTGATATTCTTCTCCAATCTGATAAACTTGACGGTCTGCCGCTTTCAGGAAAACGTTTATTCATAGAGGATATTCAAACAAAGGCCGGCTTGAGTTCGGAAAATCCCGAACCGCTCGGCGGACCTGAATCGTTGGCCTACATGATTTATACGTCCGGGTCAACAGGTGCGCCAAAAGGCGTCATGATTGAACAGCGAAGCGTGATCCGCCTTGTGAAAAACAGCAATTATATTGATTTTACGCCGGAAGACAGACTGTTGTTTACTTCATCATTAGGATTTGATGTAACGACATTTGAAATATTCGGTCCGCTTTTAAACGGCGCTTCTTTATATGTAAGTGACCAGGAAACCTATCTCGACTCTGATGTTCTGGAAACATTTATACAGCAAAACGGCATTACGACACTGTGGCTGACATCGTCTTTGTTCAATCATCTATCAGAACAAAATGAATACGTGTTTTCCGGATTATCCCGATTGATTATCGGCGGGGAAGCACTGTCCCCAAGTCATGTAAACCGGGTTCGGAATGCGCTGCCGTATCTCTCGGTATGGAATGGATACGGGCCGACTGAAAACACGACGTTCTCGACTTGCTTTTTGATTGAACAATCATACGATCATTCAATCCCGATCGGCCGCCCTGTCGGAAATTCAACCGCATATATCATAAACAGCAGGGGAACACCGCAGCCGATCGGCGTCATCGGTGAATTATGCACAGGCGGAGACGGTGTGGCAAGAGGATATTTCGGCCGCCCTGAGCTGACGGAAGAAAAATTTGTCCCTAATCCTTTTGTTCCCGGAGAACGGATGTACCGCACCGGGGATTTAGCCCGCTGGCTGCCGGACGGAACGATTGAATATGCCGGACGGATGGATGATCAAGTGAAAATCCGCGGTTATCGGGTCGAGCTGGGAGAGATTGAAGCCGCACTAAGGAGCCTGGACGGCGTGAAAGAAGCTGCCGTGTCAGTCAGAACCGGGCAGTCCGGCAATAAAGAACTGATCGCATATATGAGTCTGCAGGCGGACATGGATACAGAAAAAGTGCGTTCTTCACTTTCTAAGCAACTGCCGAATTACATGGTTCCGGCCTATATGATGGAACTTGAGAAGCTGCCGCTTACGCCGAACGGTAAATTGGATCGGAAAAATCTGCCCGAACCGGAGCTCGCGCTTCAAACCGCATACACAGCTCCCCGCAATGAGCTTGAAGAACAGCTTTCCGTGATCTGGCAGGAAGTGCTCGGCACAAAACAAGTCGGGATTGAAGACTCATTTTTTGAGTTGGGCGGCGATTCAATCAAAGCGCTGCAAGTTGCCGCACGGCTCGGACGCTACGGGTGGAAAATGACGGCAAGTGACTTATTCCGGCATCCGTCCATTAAGGAACTCGCGCCTCTTATCCGGAAAGCGGAAAGAGTCATCGATCAGCGGCCGGTGGAAGGAGACATACCTTGGACACCCGTTCAGCACTGGTTTTTATCACAGCGGATGGAAAACAGAAATCATTTCAATCAGTCCGTCATGATGTTCAGCTCTGACGCATTGCATAAACAGCCGCTCAAACAAGCTTTGGAGCATCTTGTCATTCATCATGATGCACTCCGGATCACCGTCAGTGCAGAAAACGAAAGTATCAGACAAATCAATCACGGTATTCAAAAAGAAGAACTGTACAGCTTGGACATTTGGGATCTGTCTGAGACAGATACTTGGGAAAGAGAAATAGAAGATGAAGTGGCTGCGCTCCAACAGCGGATGGATATTGAAAAAGGGCCGTTATTAAAAGCCGGATGGTTCAAAACCCGGTCAGGGGATTATTTATTCATCACCGTACATCACCTGGCGGTTGACGGAGTGTCATGGCGTATTCTGCTGGAGGATTTATCTGCCGCTTACACTCAAGCCGTAAAAGGTCAGCCGGTCCAGCTTCCGCCAAAGACCGATTCGTTTAAGCAATACGCCGTAAGGCTTTCAGAATACGCAAAAAGCAGCAAGCTGATGCGTGAAGAAGAATATTGGCGTTTTATTGAAGAAGAAACAGCCGCCGAACTTCCTTATGAAAAACCGCAGCATCAGACGGGAGCCGACAGCGTTCGGCAAACGGTAAGCTTTACGCTTACAGAAGAAGAAACGTCCGTTTTGCTTCAGCAGGTCAACCGGGCCTACCATACCGATACGCAAGATATTCTTCTGACTGCCGCAGCTTTGGCTTTACGGGACTGGACAGGGGGCGGCAGACTGCGCATCGCGATGGAAGGGCACGGGAGAGAGCACATCATGCCGGAGCTCGACATCAGCCGCACCGTAGGCTGGTTTACCTCCATGTACCCGGTGCTCATTGACTTGAACACAGCAGGCGCTGAGCTTGGAACGGCTGTAAAAACGGTCAAAGACACACTCGGAAGAATACCGGATAAAGGAATAGGCTACGGCATTTTAAAATACATGACACCGTCTGAACAAAAAACAATCCGCTTCAGACAAGCGCCTGAAATCAGCTTTAACTATTTAGGGCAATTCAATGATACAGAAGATCAGCACACATTCAGTTTATCCGGTCTTGCGAGCGGGCACGACATCACGCCGACATGGCAGCGGGAACAAGCGGTGGAAATGAGCGCGATGGCAGCACAACATAAACTGCACTTCAGTTTGAGCTATCCGCCGAGCCGCTTCCGCAAAGAAACGATGGAACAGCTGCTGCAAACTTTACAGCAATATTTGCGTGATATTATGGCGCACTGCACCGGCAAAGAGGAAGCAGAAAAAACCGTTAGTGATTTTAGCAGCAAAACGTTAACATCTGATGATTTGGACAGCATAGCGAGTTTTGTCGAGGAACTGTAGAAAAAGGCGACGGGGAGATTATAACATGACAAAAAAGAATGCAATTCAGGATATTTATCCGCTGTCTTATATGCAGGAAGGAATGCTTTTTCATTCCCTCCTGCAAAAGGAATCACAGGCTTACGCCGAACAGGCCTCTTTTTCAATAACAGGGAAGGTTGACACCCGCGTGTTTGAAGAGAGCGTTCATGCCCTTTTCGAAAGACATGATATTTTCAGAACGATCTTTATCAGCCAGAACGTGTCAGTGCCGCAGCAGGTCGTATTAAAAGAGCGGAACGTCAGCATCATTGAGGAAAATCTCACCAATTTAAACAAGGCTGATCAAATCAAGCATATTGAAGAAGCCAAACGAAGAGACCGAAAGAAAGGATTTCACCTGCAAAAAGACATGCTGATGCGGGTGATGCTGCTTCAAACCGGAGAATGTGAATATACGTGCATTTGGAGTTTTCATCACATTATTATGGATGGCTGGTGTCTCGGGATCGTGCTGAAAGAGTTCTTCCAGATATATGCCTCGCGGCTTCGCCGGACACCGTTAACGCTTGAGCCCGCTGTGCCGTACGGGACCTACATCAAGTGGCTGATGGAGCAAGATAAAGAAAAAGCCGCTTCGTACTGGGAACGATACCTTGAAGGCTTTGAGCAGCAGACTGTTCTGCCGAAGCAGAAAAAAGCCGGCGAAAGCAGACAAGAAGAAGTGACGTTTTCCTTTTCAAAAGAGGACACGGCTAAGCTGAAAGATCTGGCCGTGAAAGAAGAGGTCACGCTGAGCACCATTTTCCACACGCTCTGGGGCATTTTGCTTCAGGCGTATAACCAGACAGAAGATGCGGTTTTTGGTTCTGTTATTTCCGGAAGGCCGTCTGAAATCGAAGGCATCGAGCGAATGATCGGCCTGTTCATTAATACCGTGCCTGTCCGGATCAGCGGGGCGGACATCCCGTTTCAAAAGCTGATCAAAAACGTGCAAAAGGACGCTTTGAAAGGACAGGCATACAGCTATCATCCGCTTTATGATATACAGGCGAATTCACAGGTAAAACAAGGCTTAATTGACCATATTCTCGTCTTTGAGAATTATCCGGTTGAACAGGAGCTCGATGTGCTGAACAGCAACGGGGAAACGAAAGACCTTTTTCACATCCATGATTTCAGCATGGAAGACGAAACCAATTACAGTTTTTATCTTATGGTGGCGCCGGGTGACGAGATTCATTTGAAAATGAGATACGATTCAAGCGTGTATGACCGCCAATTTATCGAAAATATCAAAGGTCATTTGACACATATCGTTTCCCAGATTCTCGACAAACCTGATATCACGCCGGATAAGCTTGTAATCATCACTCCTGAGGAAAAAGAGCAGCTGCTTGCTCCGATTTCTGAAGAAACTGAAAAGCCTGAGTATGACACGATTCATGCGATGTTTGAACGGCAGGCCGCACAAACGCCGGATCAAATCGCGATCCGGTATGAAGACGGGTCAGTGACGTACAAAGAGCTGAATGAATCGGCTAATAAGCTGGCCCGTCTGCTGCAAAAACGCGGATTAAAGCGGGAGGAGCCGGTAGGCATCATGCTCGGCCGTTCCCCTTCTTTAGCGGCGGCCGTTCTCGGTATTTTAAAAGCAGGCGGCGCCTTTGTCCCGATAGATCCCGGCAGTCCAAAGGAGCGTATCCGATATGTTATTGAAAACAGCGGCTGCATCCATGTTGTAACAGAGCGGCATCAGTCACTCCCCGCGGAACAAACGCTGCAGGTTACATATATAGAAGAGGCCGGGACGGAAGCGGACGGAAGCAATGTGCAATCCATTAATACGGCGGACGACCTCCTTTATATGATTTATACATCCGGTACGACAGGGAAACCGAAGGGCGTGCTGCTCGAACATAAAAATATGGCCAACCTTCTTTCTGACCAATTGACGAACACAGACATTGATTTTTGCACAAATGTGCTGCAGTACGCATCTTTGGCGTTTGACGTCTGCTATCAGGAGTTATTTTCAGTACTCTTAAGCGGCGGCACCCTTTGTATCGTGCCCGAATCAATCAAACGGGATGTTTCTCAGCTGTATTCGTTTATCGATCAGCACAAAACGGAAGTGGTGTTTTTCCCGACTGCGTTTGTCAAGATGCTTTTCAATGAAGAAGGTTATGCACAGTCTTTTCCCCGCTGTGTGAAGCATGTCATTACGGCCGGGGAGCAGCTGACTATCTCACGTTTGTTCAGGCAGACGCTCCGTTTACACGGTATGCATTTGCATAATCATTACGGCCCGTCAGAAACCCATGTGGTTTCAACGTATACGATTTCTGCGGGAGATGACATACCTGAACATCCGCCGATCGGGAAACCGATCCATCATAATAAGATGTATATTCTCAGCAAAAACAGACAGCTTCAGCCTCTCGGAATTGCGGGAGAATTGTATATTTCCGGAGCGAATACAGGAAGAGGCTATGTGAACAATCCGGCGCTGACGGAAGAGAAATTTTTGCCGGATCCGTTCAGAAAGGGCGCCGTCATGTACCGGACCGGAGATTTGGCAAGACTGCGTGCGGACGGCCAAATGGAATACATCGGCCGGACAGATGATCAAGTGAAGATCAGAGGGTACCGGATTGAACCGAAAGAAATTGAAACCGTTCTGGCAAATCATCATGCCGTGAAAGAAGCTGCCGTGCTGATTCAAACGAATGAGTCGGGCGAAAATGAATTATGCGCCTACTGCACCGTCTCACAAGCGACTGATCCTTCTCAGCTGCGAAGTGATTTGGCCAAAGAGCTGCCTGATTATATGATTCCGGTCAAATGGGCTTTCGTTGACGCGATTCCGCTCACTGCGAACGGCAAAGTCGATCAGCGGGCCCTTCCGGAAGCTTCGGCGTACGCAGCGGGCCGTCGATATACAGCTCCCCGGAATGTGACCGAACTGAAGCTTACCCGCATATGGGAAGAAGAGCTTCAAACCGGCCCGATCGGCGTTCACGATCACTTTTTCGAGCTTGGCGGCCATTCATTAAAGGCGACGGCACTCGTTGCAAAAATAGCTAAAGAGTGCAGCGTGCAAATCCCGCTGAGTGATGTCTTCAGCTATCCGACTGTAGAAGAACTCGCCAAAATCATCGGTGAAGCAGAAGAGAATCCGTTCGCATCCATAGAAAAAACAGAAGCAAAAGAAACCTATCCTGTCTCATCCGCTCAAAAACGGATGTATGTCCTTCACCAGCTTGAAAATGGCGGTGTCAGCTATAACATTCCAGCCGTTTTAGAGGTGAAGGGGCCGTTTGACCGAGACAGGATGGAAGCCGTGTTCAAGGAGCTGATCCGGCGGCATGAACCGCTCAGAACGTCCTTTGAAGAAATAAACGGCCGGCCTGTGCAGAGGATTCATGACGAAGTGCCGTTTGCATTTACAAAAGAACAATCAGCCGAAGCGTTTATCCGGCCGTTCGATCTCGGCAAAGCGCCTCTTTTCCGGGCGGGATTTGTCCAAATAGAAAAAGACCGGCATCTGCTTTTAGCTGACATGCATCATATTATTTCAGACGGCGTATCCGTCAATCTTTTGATACGTGAATTCAGTGAGCTGTATGCTGAGAGAAGTCTGCCGCCGTTACGGATTCAATACAAAGATTATGCCGTCTGGCAGCAATCATTTATGGCGGGCGCCGCATATCGGAAACAAGAAGAGTACTGGCTGAACCGGCTTGCCGGGGAGATTCCCGTGCTTGAATTGCCGGCTGATAAGCCGCGTCCCCCGGTGCGGAGCTTTTCCGGTGACCGGGTGTCATTTGTCATCAGCGAAAAACATACAGCACAGTTGAAAAAGCTGGCGAAAGAAAACAAATGCACACTTTATATGACGCTGCTCGGTGTGTACACGGTTCTGTTAGCCCGTTTAAGCGGACAGGAAGATATGATTGTCGGGTCTCCGATTGCAGGAAGGCCTCATGCCGACCTTGACGCCGTTCTGGGCATGTTTGTCAATACGCTCGCTTTCAGGACGCGTCCCGACGGAAGCATGACGTTCAAAGAATATTTAAAGGAAATTCGCCAAACAGCGCTTGAGGCTTACGAACATCAGGATTACCCGTTAGAAGAGCTCGTCGATAAGCTCGGTGTGCCGCGGGACATGTCCCGAAATCCGCTGTTTGACACAACATTTGCGCTGCAAAATATGGAACAGCAGAAGCTAAGGGCAGCCGGACTTGAACTGCAGCCGGCAGACGTCAGCCTGCCGATTTCTAAATTTGACTTATCGCTGTACATCTCCGAAAACGCCGGTGAATTGTACTGCCAGTTTGAATACAGCACCGATTTGTTTGAGAGAAAAACGATTCGAAAATGGGCGGAATTTTTCACGACACTTGCCGAAAAAGCCGCAGCTGATCCGGGTTTGGAATTAGACGATATTTCTGTTTTGTCAGAAAAAGAAGAAGTATCTCTGCTTCACGCTTTCAGCCCCTTGCAGAAAACAGCGTTTCCGCTTCATCAGTCTCTTCATGAGCTGCTGGAACAACAGGCGGAAAAAACGCCGGACCGTCCGGCGATTTTAACTGATGACATTTCGATTACGTATCAGGAGCTGAACGAAAGAGCGAATGAGCTTGCGCACCGGCTGATCAAGCGGGGAATAAGGCTGGAGGATAAAACTGCCATTATGGGCCGGCGTTCTCCTGACATGCTGATCGGCATTTACGCTGTCTTAAAAGCAGGCGGTGCATATCTGCCGATTGATCCGGATTATCCGGAAGAGCGGATTCGCTTTTTACTGAAAGACAGCGGCGTGAAATTCTTACTGGCAGAACCAGAACTTTTCGCACCAGATCTTTTTGAGGGAGAAACGATCTCTCTGAAAAGCGGGCAAACAGGAAACCCGGAAGCTGCGGCCAACCCCAATGTTCCGGTGAAACCTGATTCATTGGCTTATATCATCTATACATCCGGTTCTACGGGACGCCCAAAAGGCGTGCAGGTTGAACATCAGTCAGCCGTAAACTTTTTATACTCGCTGCAAACGCGTTATGGATTAAAGGATTCCGACACCATTTTGCATAAAACATCATACTCTTTCGATGCTTCGATTTGGGAGCTGTTTTGGTGGCCGATCGCGGGAGCTTCTGTTTTTCTCCTTCCGCAAGGCGGCGAGAAAGACCCTGAAATGATACTGAACGCATTGGAGAAAAACCGCATAACGGCAGCTCATTTTGTGCCATCCATGCTTCATGCTTTCTTGGAATATATAAATTCCAGAAAACAGCCGATCAAAAAGACCTGCTTAAAAAGGGTTTTTGCCGGCGGCGAACAATTGGGCCCTCACTTGGTTTCCCGTTTTTATGACCTTCTGCCGGGAACGGAATTGACAAATTCCTACGGTCCGACGGAAGCGACGGTAGAAGCGGCGTACTTTGATTTGCCGCAAGGAAAGGAATTTCACAATGTTCCGATCGGCATTTCCGGACATAACATGCGGCTGTATATTTTAAATCAAAAGAGACAGCTTCTGCCGCCGGGCTGTATCGGAGAGCTGTATATCGCGGGGACAGGGGTGGCCCGCGGCTATCTGAACCGGCCTGAGCTGACGGAGGAGCGCTTTCTCGATGATCCGTTTTACCCGGGAGAACGCATGTATCAGACGGGCGATATCGCACGCTGGACAGAAGACGGCCTTGTTGAATGGCTCGGGCGTTCAGACGGACAAGTGAAAGTCCGCGGCTACCGGATTGAACCGGGAGAAATCGAAGCGGCGATCCGGCGAATTGACGGCATTCGTGAGGCGGCAGTCACCGCCCGGACCGAACACGGCGAAACCGCACTTTACGCCTATATTGAAGGACGAAAAAGCGATGACGTGCGGGCGGAGCTTGCAACACGCCTTCCGGCCTACATGATGCCGGCTCAGTTTATAGAGATGACCGAGTGGCCGGTCACGCCGAGCGGAAAGCTTGACCGCCGCGCGCTGCCGGCTCCCGGCGGAGCGGCAGACAGACAGGCGTACACCGCCCCGCGGAACGTCACGGAAATGAAGCTTTGCGCCCTTTGGGAAGAGGTGCTGAAAAACGGCCCCGTCGGCATCCGGGATCACTTTTTTGAGCGGGGAGGCCATTCGTTAAAAGCGACGGCTCTCGTCTCCCGCATCGCCAAAGAGTTCGGTGTTCAGGTGCCGTTACAGGACATCTTCGCCCGGCCGACGGTGGAAGAGCTTGCTTCGGTTATTCAGGACTTGGAAGAAAGCTCGTATGAAGCGATTCAGCCTGCGAAAAAACAGGACACCTACCCGGTGTCTTCGGCGCAGAAACGGATGTATGTGCTCCAACAGCTTGAAGACGGCGGTGTCGGCTACAATATGCCGGCTGTGCTGGAACTGACGGGCCCGCTTGACCGCGGCCGGCTGGAGGAGACGTTCCGGCAGCTTGTTGAGCGGCATGAGTCGCTCAGAACGTCCTTTGAAACGGGGCCTGACGGCGAACCGGTGCAGCGCATCCATGACAGCGTGCCGTTTCAGCTTGATGAGGCCGAGTCAGCTGACGCATTCGTCCGGCCGTTTTGTCTGGAGGAAGCGCCGCTCTTCCGTGCGGCCCTCGTGAAAGAATCGGATGAACGTCACCTTTTATTAACGGATATGCATCATATTATTTCTGACGGTGTGTCCGTCAACACATTGATTAAAGAATTCAGCGAGCTGTACGCAGGCCGTTCGCTTGCGCCGATGCGCCTTCAATATAAAGACTATGCCGTCTGGCAGCGGTCGTTTCAGGAGAAAGAAGGGTACCAGAAGCAGGAAGCCTATTGGCTGAAGCGGCTTGAAGGAGAGCTTCCGGTGCTTGAGCTTCCGGCTGACAAGCCCCGTCCGGCGGTCAGAAGCTTTGCGGGCGGCAGCGTATCGTGCACGCTTGACGCTGAAACGGCATCCGGCCTTCACCGCATCGCCCGGGATCACAGCTCCACTTTGTATATGGTGCTTCTCGCCGCGTACAATACGTTACTCGCGCGATTGAGCGGGCAGGAAGACATCATCGTCGGCTCGCCGATTGCCGGGCGTCCGCACAAAGACCTTGAACCGATTCTCGGGATGTTCGTCAACACGCTTGCCATCAGAACGGAGCCGAAAGGAGACAAACGGTTCACCGATTATTTGGCGGAAGTCCGCCAGGCGGCGCTTGAGGCGTATGAACATCAGGACTACCCGTTTGAAGAGCTTGTGGAGCGGATCGGCGTGCAGCGGGACACAAGCCGTAATCCGCTGTTTGATGCCATGCTTGTCGTTCAGAATATGGAACATGAGGAATTGCTGTTGGACGGTTTGCATATTCAGCCTGCGAACGTGTCCCGTCCGGTTTCCAAATTTGATGTCACTTTGCAGGCTTCTGAAGGCGGGGGACAGATTCATTTTCTGTTTGAATATGCGGCGTCTTTATTCCGGAAAGAAACGATGCAGCGCTGGGCTTCCCACTTTATGACGATGCTTGAACACATTGTCCGTGAACCGGAAACTTCTATACAAGCGATCAGCATGCTGACTGCTGCGGAACGGGACCGAATTCTTTCGGACTTTAACGGCATGACGGATAAACAGCTGCCTGAAAAAACAGTTCATGAACTGTTCATCACTCAGGCGCGAAAAACACCGGATGCGGCAGCCCTTATCAGCGGGGAAACGTTGGTCACATATAAAGAATTAGATGAATGGTCGAATAAAATCGCCAGAGCTCTGCAAAAACGGCAGATCGGACCGAATGCCGCCGTCGGCATTGTGATACCAAGATCACCGGAACAAGTCGCCGCAGTCTTCGGGGTTTGGAAAGCCGGGGGCGCCTACGTCCCGATAGATCCTGAATACCCGGAGGAACGCAAGCGATATATCATTTCAGACAGCGGCACAGCGCTTCTCCTTACCGTACACGGCGCGATAGATCAAGTGCCTGATCATTTTAAAGGTGAAGTGCTCGCACTGGAGGATATCCAAGAACAAGACGCATCACCGGTTCAGCCATTATCAGCACCGGAAGATTTGGCTTACATCATTTACACGTCCGGGACGACAGGCAGGCCGAAAGGGGTTATGGTCGAACATCGTTCCGTCAGCAAAACCCTTCAATGGCGCAGCGGATTTTATGATCTGAATGAGAAAGATACAGTTCTTCAGCTTTTTTCATTTTCCTTTGACGGTTTTGTAACAAGTATGTTCACACCGCTGATTTCAGGTGCGAAGGCGGCCGTTCCAGCTGAAGATGAAGCAAGAGATATTCTTGCCATTAAACACTATCTTGCATCTTACCGCATCACTCACATGATCATTGTTCCCGTACTGTACCGTACACTGCTTGACGTACTGGAGCCGGGGGATGCAGAGTCTCTCAGAATTGTCACATTAGCTGGAGAAGCTGTCGACCAAAACATTATCAGCCGCAGTTTATCAGTTTGTCCTCACACGGAGCTTGCCAATGAGTACGGCCCGACGGAAAACAGCGTCGCCACTACAGCGGCAAGACATATAGAACAAAGTGAGAACATTACGATCGGCCGTCCGATTGAGCATTCACACGTTTATATTTTAAACGGGGATCACCCGCAGCCGATCGGTGTAACGGGAGAACTTTGCATTTCGGGTTCCGGCCTTGCAAGAGGGTACCGCAATCTTCCTAAGCAAACGGCCCAAGCCTTTGTCCAAGACCCGTTCCACAAGAACCGGCGCATGTACCGCACGGGCGATCTGGCAAAATGGCTGCCGGACGGCACGCTGCAATATATCGGCCGAATGGACGAGCAAGTCAAAATCAGAGGCTACCGGGTGGAACTGAAAGAAATTGAATCGGCCTTAACAGGCATAAAAGGTGTCAAGGAAGCAGCCGTTACCGCTCTGTCCGCATCAGCAGGCCAAACGGAACTATGCGCTTATATCGTGACAGAAGAAGGAACAGAAAGTGAAACCGTGCAGCAGGCACTCAGAAATGAAATGCCCGCTTATATGGTGCCGGCATTCTTTGAAACACTTGAAGCCCTGCCTGTCACACCGAACGGGAAGCTTGACCGCCGCGCGCTTCCTGAGCCGCGGAAAAAAGCGCACACCGGACGGGCATTTACGGAGCCTGAAAGCGACTTGGAAAAAGAGCTTTCCGCGATTTGGAGCGAAGTGCTCGGAACTGAAAACATTGCCGCGGATCAATCATTTTTTGAACTGGGCGGCGATTCCATCAAAGCCCTGCAAGTATCAGCCCGATTACATCAGGCAGGAAAACAGATCGCCGTAAAAGATATTTTCAGCCGGCCGACAATTAGAGAGCTGGCTCCTTATGTCCGTACAGAGCGGCAGCCGGTCAGCCAAGCTCCCGCAGAAGGAGAAGTGAAGTGGTCGCCGGTTCACAAATGGTTCTTCACACAAGACATGAAGGAAGCAAATCATTTTAACCAGTCCGTCATGCTGACGAGAACAAATTCAATAGATGAAGAGGCTCTGAGGAAAACGTTAAAAGCCATTACCGTTCATCATGATGCCTTGCGCCTTGTCTGCAAAAAAGACGAAGAGAAAGGTCTTCTCCTCTTCAACAGACCGGCTGACCTCGCAGATGAGCAGCTTTACAACATGACCATATTAGAAACGGAAGGCGATGAGCATGAGAAGGAACGTGTTATAAAACGCCGCGTCGCAGAGCTTCAGAGAAACATGGATTTGGAGAACGGGCCGCTGGTACAGGCGGGGCTGTTCCGCTCTGAAGCAGAAGATTACTTGTTTCTGACCGTCCATCATCTCGCTGTCGACGGGATATCATGGCGGATTTTATTGGAGGACTTGGCTTCTGCTTATGAGCAGGCCGCCTCTGGTCAGGAAATCACACTCCCTCCGAAAACCATGTCATTCAAAACATATACGGAGCAGCTGGCCGATTATGCCGAAAGCAGACAGCTTCTTCAGCAGGCGGAGTATTGGCGGGAGATTGAACACTATGAAACAGAAAGTCTTCCTTACGAGCAGGCAGGTCTATCTCAAACTCCTGCAAAAAAACGGAACACGGTATCCTTCACTCTGACAGAAAGTGAAACGGACGCCCTGTTGAAAGATGTGCACAGCGCCTACAATACGGATACGCAAGATATGCTGTTGGCTTCCGCTGTGCTTGCCGTTCAAAAGTGGTCGCCGCGGCACGCTTTGAAAATCGCCCTTGAAGGACACGGACGCCAATCGGAGCAGGCAGGTGCGGACATCAGCAGGACAGTGGGGTGGTTCACTTCCATTTACCCGGTGCTTGTCCGGAGCGGAGTTTATGAACCTCTTGAAGAATATGAAATTCGCACATTGAAAACCGTTAAAGACACATTGCGGCGCATTCCGGATAAAGGGAACGGATACGGCGTCCTCAAATATTTAACACCGCCGAAGCTTGCCGGGATGACTTTCGGGAAAGCACCGGAGATCAGCTTTAATTATCTCGGACAATTCGATGCGCCCGGCGGGAATCCGGCAGAAACGGAACAGCCTGACGCGTTTCAGTTTTCTCCTTTGGGAGGCGGAGATGATGTGACAGATACATGGAAACGGGAGCAGTCACTTGAAATCAGCGCGATTGCGGCGAAAGGCCGGATGACCGTCAGCATTTCCTATGAAACGGAACGCTTCCGGCAAGGTACGATCGAACGGCTGTCCGAAAGCTGCCGGTATTATCTCCTGAAACTGTCGGAACACTGCCTCAGCAAAACCGATACGGAGAAGACCGTCAGTGACTTTGATGATCGGGAGCTGACTGAGGAAGCCTTGCAGGATATTGCCGACTTACTCAGCTTCCACTAAACCGAGCGGGAGGAACACATGGACAAAACAAAAAATATCCAAAATATTTATCCCCTCAGCCGAATGCAGGAAGGAATGCTTTTTCATTCCTTTCTGCAAAAGGAGGGGGCTGCATATATCGAGCAATCCGTCTTCACCATAAAAGGCCGGCTTCGTCCGGAATTGTTTGAGCAAAGCGTACAGTCTGTCATCAGCCGCCACGATATTTTCAGAACGGTTTTTTTACCTCATGTCGCTCAGCTGAACGGCCCCCGCCAAGTCGTGCTGCGTGAGCGGGAATTCCGGCTGCACCGCGAAGATCTTACACATTTGGATGAAGCGGAACAGAGCGCCTACTTACAGCGATTTAAGGAACGTGACCGCTTAAAAGGCTTTGACTTGCAAAAGGATATGCTGATGCGTGTGTCTTTGTTTAAAACGGCTGACGAAAAATATGTATGCGTCTGGAGCCACCATCACATCCTTATGGACGGCTGGTGCCTCGGTATCGTCCTTCAGGAATTCATGCATATGTACCGGGCGATTGAATCAGACTCACCCGTCACATTGGCGCCCGCAAAGCCTTACAGCACGTATATTACATGGCTGACTGATCAGGACAAAGACGCGGCTTCTGAGTATTGGAAAGGATATTTAGCAGGCTGCGAGACACCCTCAGGACTCCCGAAAATATCGGCCCGTCCCCAGGAAAAAGGCTACCGTAAGAAAGAGCTCCTGTTTTCTTTAGATCAAAATCTGACAGACAGGCTGAAAACCATCGCCAAAGAAGAGGGCGCTACGCTCGCTGTTCTTATGCAGACTGTATGGGGCCTGATGCTGCAGCGCTACAACCGGACGGACGATGCCGTATTCGGCGCTGTCGTATCAGGGCGGCCTTCCGTCATTGACGGCGTGGAAAGCATGATCGGGCTGTTTATCAATACCGTGCCGGTACGCATTAAAACGGGTGATGAAAGCTTTAGAGAACTGCTGGGCCGCAGCCAGAAAGAAATGCTTGATTCAGAGGCGTTCAGTTATCATCCGCTTGCTGACATCCAATCTCAGACTGAGCTGAAACAGGATTTAATCGACCATATCATCGTGTTTGAAAATTATCCGATTCAGCAGCAGATGAGAGACGCGGAAAAGGAATCGGATGCACCGTTCCGGATCGGGAATGTCAATGTTTCGGAACAATCGGGCTACGATTTTAACCTCATCATAGCGCCCGGCGATGAGCTGATCATCAAATTCAGCTACAATGCGAACGTTTATGACGAAGTATGGATAGAGAGCGTAAAAGGACACTTGGAAGAAGCGCTGCGCGGCGCCGCCTTCAATCCCGATGTTCCTGCTGATCGGCTTCCGATGCTCGGACAAAAGGAAAAATCAAGAATAATCGGCGAATTTAATGACACGAAAACAATTTATGAAAGAGACGAAAGCATCATCAGCCTGTTCAGCCGACAGGTGAAGAAAACCCCGGATCATCAGGCGCTTCACGCCGGCGGGCTGACGATGACGTACCGGGAGCTCGATGAACGGTCAACTGCGTTCGCCCGCATCCTGCTGGAAAACGGTTTGGCGCCAAAAGGAATTGCCGGGATTCTTGCCGAACGCTCACCGGAATTTATTATCGCTGTTCTCGCTGTATTGAAAGCGGGAGGGACGTACCTTCCGCTCGATGCAGAACTGCCATCCGACAGGATCGCCGATATGCTCACTGAGAGCGGAGCACAGCTGTTAACGGTACAAAAAGGGATTGAGACTGACGTTGACTTTTCTCACATCATCTCTATCCCGGCTGCAGCTGAAAAACAAACAGCTGAGGCGGGAAAACTGAATACCGTAACGTCACCTGAGGACCTTGCCTATATTATGTATACATCCGGTTCAACAGGAAAACCGAAGGGCGTAATGATTTCCAACCGCAACGTCGTATCGCTCGTGTCAAACAGCAATTACACGTCAGCCGGCACGACGGACCGTCTCATTCTGACAGGGTCCATCGGTTTTGACGCAGTGACGTTTGAAATCTTCGGAGCGCTATTGAACGGAGCGTGCCTTCATGTGGTTGACCGCACGACAATGCTTGCCCCTGAGAGGTTCGGCAATTATCTTTGTTCCAATCGTATTACGATTCTGTTTTTGACGACGGCGCTCTTTAACCAGTTTGCCCAGGCGGATCCGGAGATGTTTTCCGGATTGCACACCTTATATGTCGGCGGAGAAGCATTGTCCCCGGCGCTCATCAATAAGGTCAGACACCGCTGTCCGAATCTCAGCCTTTATAACATATACGGGCCGACGGAAAATACGACATTTTCTACCTTTTACGAAATCAGGCACGATTTTTCTCAGCCGATCCCAATCGGAAAACCGATCAGCAATTCAACCGCGTATATCATTGATAAAAATGGCGGACTTGCGCCGATCGGCGTGCCCGGTGAGCTTTGTGTCGGCGGGGACGGGGTTGCCAAAGGCTATTTAAACAGGCCTGACTTAACAAGTGAAGCGTTTGTCAGCCATCCGGTTCATCCTGAAGAAAAGATTTACAGAACAGGGGATTTGGCACACTGGCTGCCGGATGGAAGCATCGGATACATCAGCCGTATCGACCGTCAATTCAAGATTCGCGGGAAGCGTATCGAGCCGGCCGAAATTGAAGCGCGGCTGACTGAAATTGATGGAATCAGGGAAGCTGCAGTCATCGTGTCAGACGAAGGACAAGAAGCAACCCTTTGTGCGTATTATACAGGCGCACATGCTGAAGAAAGAGCCATTCGATCCCTATTGGCCAGGTCGCTTCCCGACTATATGATTCCGCAGTATGTGATTAAGCTTGACCGTATGCCGCTTACCGCAAACGGCAAAGTGGACCGCCGCGGGCTGCCTGCGCCGGAACGGAAAAAAGCTTCATCAAAAGCCGTTCCGCCACGAAACTGGGTAGAGCGTGAGCTGATCGACATTTGGACGCCGATCCTCGGCTGCGGAGAGCTGGGCATACAGGATGACTTCTTTGAGCTGGGCGGCCATTCTTTGAAAGCATTGCAAGTGATTCATCAGCTGAAGACCAGGCAGCAGATGGACGTCCCGATTGAAATGATATTTGAATATCCGACAATTGAACAATTGGCTGAAAAGCTGTATTCAAACACACTGTCAGAAGCTGCCGAACAGCATATCAGCAGACTGAATCAGCCGAAAGGCCGCAATCTTTTCTGTTTTCCGCCTATCTCAGGTTTCGGCATTTTCTTTAAAGATCTGGCGGCGGCATTAAATGGACGGGCTGCTGTGTACGGTTTTAACTTTATTGAAGAAGACAGCAGAATGGAACAATACATTGATAAAATGCTAGAAATCCAGCCGGAAGGCCCTTATATCCTCTTCGGATATTCGGCAGGCGGCAATACGGCATTCGAGGCTGCAAAAGCGATGGAAAAGCGAGGCTTAGAAATCAGCGACGTCATTATCGCAGACGCGTACAGAAAGCTTGACGCACTGCCGCCGCAGCCAACAAACGCAACAGCCGAAAATGTCCCGGAAGCCGTCAGGGAAGCGGTCATCAGAAAAACAGAGCGATATCAAACGTACTGGGCGGAACTGATAAATGACGGCCAAATCGCGGCAAACCTCCATTTTATCGAGGCCGGCTTAAAGGAAGAGCAAAATGCTGAGCCTGAGCCGAAAAAATGGGAAGGCGCCACAACGGGACTCTACCAGGAATATCAAGGCGAGGGAGCCCATAAAGATATGTTTGAACCCGAGTTTGCACACAAAAATGCCGAGGTCATACTGGACATCATCGCAAACAGCGGAAGACGCTTGGCGCGGAATCTGTAACATCCGGCAGAATGACTGAAGAAGTCAAAGGGCAAGATAGGGGAATCAAACTCAGTTTTTTTTGGAGGCTTTGAGATGACGAACCTATCTTGGCTTACGTATGTAATGATTATTCTTGCCAGCTACCGGCTGACCCATTTGATCGTATTTGATAAGATTACGGAATTCATAAGAAAACCCTTTATAAAGCAAGAAAAAACCGTCGATCAAAACGGGCGCGCCGTCCAAAAAAAAGTCCCTTCCTCCGCATTCGGTTATATGCTGCAATGTTATTGGTGTGCGGGCGTCTGGTGCGCCATATTGATCGGCATCTGCTATTTGGTCTGGCCCCGCTATGCGCATCCGGTTATTTTCATTTTGTCCATTGCCGGAGCGCAGGCCATTCTTGAAACATGCGTCGGCGTCGGAACGAAGGTCATTGACGTGCTCGCCGCCATAAAACATAAAAAGTCCTGAAGCGTTTTGATTCGCTTTAGGACTTTTTTCTTTCCCTTTTAGGCTGAGAGGAGCAAAGCGGGCTTTCTGATTCACCGCCCGGAATGCTTCGGAATACCGTAAAGCAGAGAGGGGGAAAAACATGAAAAGCTGCCGTTTTAGCATGATATGGTTTTTGGCCGTTGTACTGACAGCCGGCATCTTTACGTTCTCAGCATCCGCACAAGCAAGCGGCACTCAGCCGGAGAGAGAAATGAGAGCCGTATGGATCGCGTCTGTCACTAATATCGACTGGCCCTCTAAAAAAGGGCTGTCACCGGAAGAGCAAAAAAGAGAATACAGCAAGCTGCTGGATGACGTTCAGGAGATGGGGATGAACGCCGTTATCGTCCAAATTAAGCCTGCGGCTGATGCTTTTTATCCATCAGATTACGGGCCTTGGTCAGAGTATCTGACAGGAACCCAAGGCAAAAATCCCGGCTACGACCCGCTTGCTTTTTTAGTTGAAGAGACACATAAACGGAATCTTGAATTTCACGCTTGGTTCAATCCTTACCGGATCACGATGAATCACACAAATTTGAATGCGCTTTCAGACGATCATCCCGCGCGTTCTCATCCGGACTGGGTCGCTGCATACGGAAAACAGCTGTACTATAATCCTGGAATTCCGGAAGTAAGACAATTTATAACGGATGGAATCAAAGAGGTGGTCAGCCGTTATGACATTGATGCGGTTCATATGGATGATTATTTTTATCCTTATAAAATTGCCGGACAGGAATTCCCCGATCAGGCGGAATACGAACGGTACGGAAAAGCTCACTTTGCATCAATTGATGACTGGCGCAGGGATAACGTCAACCAGCTTGTAAAAGAAATCAACCAAACCATCAAACGAGAAAAACCTTATGTCAAATTCGGAATCAGCCCGTTCGGCGTATGGAGAAATGCCGCAGATGACCCGACAGGCTCCGAAACGGCCGCCGGGGTGCGGAACTACGATGACTTATATGCTGATACAAGAGAATGGATCCAAAAAGGATACATTGATTACATCGCACCGCAAATTTACTGGAGTATCGGATTTAAAGCGGCGGCATATGACGTCTTAGCGGATTGGTGGGGAAAAGAAGTGAACAATCGGCCGGTGCATTTATATATCGGGCAGGCAGCTTATAAAATCAACAACAATACTGATCCGGCCTGGGCCGACCCGGGGGAATACGGAAGACAGATTACTCTAAACAGAGGATCAGCATGGATAAAAGGCAGCATGCATTTCAGTTTAAAGGATTTAAACCGTAATCCGCTCGATGTGAAAAACCGTTTGATCAATGACATGTACAGCCGGCCCGCATTAATTCCCGAGATGCCTTGGCTCGGACAGTCGGCTTTAAAAAAACCGTCTGTCAAACGGGCGGAGAAGAACGCTTCAGGCCATACACTCTATATCGAAGATGCGAAATCCAACGGTAAAAAAACGGCTTATTACGCCATTTACCGCGCAGAAAAGGGAAAGCAGCCTTATTTAGTGGATACAGCCAGAAAAACATCGTCACGGACGCAGACATTTTCAGATACTGATATTCGGGGGAAAGAAGCCTGCACCTATATCGTTACTTCCGTTGACAGGCTTCACCATGAGAGCCGTCCCTCCGCAAAACGGACGATTAAATAGCCATTATTAATAAAACTGACAGTTGCCGCGCTGTCAGTTTTTTTGCGATGGATGAGTCCGAATGTTCAGACTTTATTTGGATGGAATGAATAAAGACCCCCATTAATAAAATGTAGAAAGCAGCAGAAGGAGGAAGGTTAATGAATTTTCAACTGACAAAAGAACAGCAGATGGTGCGCGAAATGGTCAGAGATTTCGCCAAAAATGAAATTGCCCCGAAAGCCCATGAGGTTGATCAATCAGCCGTCTTCCCGATAGACACATTTAAAAAAATAGGCGAACTCGGGCTGCTCGGAATTCCGTTTCCGGAAGAATACGGCGGG
The DNA here is from genome assembly GCF_027853835.1 of Bacillus sp. NEAU-242-2. Classification (NCBI taxonomy): domain Bacteria; kingdom Bacillati; phylum Bacillota; class Bacilli; order Caryophanales; family Bacillaceae; genus Bacillus; species Bacillus sp. NEAU-242-2. The sequence goes on from NZ_JAPNNY010000001.1 coordinate 33,521, forward strand.
GCGGGCGGTGACACCATTTCATATGCAGCAGCGGTTGAAGAAATCGGAAAAGCCTGCGGCAGCACGGGGCTGAGCTACGCGGCAGCCGTGTCACTCGGCGCAAGCCCATTATACTATTTCGGTACTGAACAGCAAAAGCAAGAACATCTTATTCCGCTTGCTTCGGGAAAAGCGCTCGGATCATTCGGGCTGACAGAGCCGAATGCCGGTTCAGATGCCGGCGGCACCCAGACAAAAGCCGAGAAAAAGGGCGATGACTATGTGATAAACGGAGAAAAATGCTGGATCACAAACGCAAATTACGCCCGCACGGTCATTGTCACCGCCGTTACGGGAAAGAACTCCGCCGGAAAACCGATCATTTCAGCTCTCATCGTCCCGACAGACACACCGGGATTTACGATCACAAATCCGTACGACAAGATGGGTGTGAGAGGATCGGATACGGCCGAGCTTGTGCTGGAGGATGTCAGGGTGCCTGCCGATAACCTGCTCGGTGATCCTGAAAAAGGCTTTAAACAATTTTTATATACATTAGACGGCGGGCGGATCTCGATTGCGGCACTGGCTGTCGGTATCGCTCAAGGCGCACTGGAGGCGTCGCTGTCATATGCGAAGGAACGCAAGCAGTTCGGCAGTCCGATATCGTCATTTCAAGCCATTCAATTTAAGCTGGCCGATATGGCGATGGAAATTGACCTTGCCAGACAAATGGTGCTTAAAGCGGCATGGCTGAAGGATCAAAACCTGCCATTTACGAAAGAAGCGGCATTCGCCAAGCTTTATGCTTCAGAAATGGCCGTCAGAACCTGCCTTCAGGCCATCCAAATTCATGGCGGTTCCGGTTATATGAAGGAATGCGGTGTCGAACGTATGCTTCGTGACGCAAAGCTGATGGAGATTGGAGAAGGAACATCAGAAATTCAAAGAATGGTCATCGCAAGACAGCTTTTGAAGTGAAATGAAAACGTTTACTAAGACAGGGATGGAAGGGGGCAGGTCATATGGCTGAACTTATCCATTTAACAGCCGGAAAGCTGCTTGAGCGGACCGCGGAGCTTTTTCCGGATCATGAAGCGGTTGTTTACCCTGAGCGCGGCCTTCGTTATACGTATGCCGAGTTTGACCGGTTATGCCGGCAAACCGCAAAAGGGCTGATGAAGCTGGGAGTTGAAAAAGGAGATCATGTGGCCATATGGGCATCCAACATACCGGAATGGCTCGCGGCGCAATTTGCAACGGCGAAAATCGGCGCTGTTCTGGTCACCATTAATACAAATTTTCAAATCGCAGAACTCGATTACCTGCTGGCGCATTCAGACGTCTCGGCCCTGATAATCATGGATTCCTACCGGCAGACATCTTATGTTGAGATGGTGAATAAGCTGATTCCGGAGCTGAAAACTTGTGAGCACGGCAGGCTGCGTTCGAAACGTTACCCCTTTTTACGGACGGTGTTATATATCGGTGATAAAAGTCCGCCCGGGATGCACCGCTGGGATTCTTTGCTGAAGGATGGCGAAGCTGTAACGGATGCAGCGCTTGACGGAAGGATGGACAGCCTGAAAAAGGATGATTGCATTCATATGCAATATACATCAGGTACGACCGGATTTCCGAAAGGCGTTATGCTCTCACATTTTAATATCGTAAATAACGCGGCCAATATCGCAGAATGCATGAAGCTTACTTCAAGTGACCGTTTATGTATTCCCGTGCCGTTTTTCCACTGCTTCGGGTGTGTGCTCGGCGTGCTGGCGTGTGTTTCCGCGGGTGCGGCGATGATTCCGATCGAACAGTTTTCTCCGCCGGCCGTTCTGAAAACGGTGGAGCAAGAAGCCTGCACGGCTCTGCACGGTGTACCGACGATGTTTATCGCCCTCCTAAATGACAGCCGTTTTTCTGAATATGATCTTTCCCACGTCCGAACCGGGATTATGGCAGGCTCGCCATGCCCGGCGGAAGTCATGAGAGAAGTGATCGGCAAAATGGGGATGACCGACATTACCATTGCCTACGGACAGACCGAAGCATCACCTGTCATTACGCAGACAAGAACGGATGATTCGTTTGAAAGAAGAGTGGAAACAGCGGGGCGCGCACTTCCCCATATCGAAGTCAGAATCGTTCGGCCCGGAACATCCGGAGAAGCCGACCGGGGTGAACAAGGAGAGCTCTGCACCCGCGGATATCATGTCATGAAAGGTTACTATAAAAATCAAGAAGCGACCGAAGAAGCGATAGACAAAGACGGCTGGCTGCATACCGGTGATTTGGCGGTCATGGACGAGGACGGGTACTGCAAAATCACGGGCCGTCTGAAAGACATGCTGATCAGGGGCGGCGAAAATATCTATCCGCGCGAAATTGAGGAAATGTTATATCGGCATCCCGCAGTAGCAGACGTTCAGGTCGTCGGCGTGCCTGATCCGAAATACGGAGAAGAGGCCGCGGCGTGGGTCAGGCTCAAAGACGGACAAACCGCTTCCGCAGAAGACATCAGAACCTTTTGCAAAGAACATATCGCCCGCTATAAAGTCCCCAGGTATGTTTTGTTTACAGATGAATATCCAATGACAGCCTCAGGAAAAATTCAGAAATTCAAGCTGCGGGAAAAAACGATTGAAGAGCTCAAATTAACTTAATGAAAAAGGAGTGCTTCACATTTGTTTAAAAAAGTCCTGATTGCCAACAGAGGAGAAATCGCCTTAAGAATTATCCGCACCTGCAAACGTCTCGGCATCCCCTCGGCAGCTGTGTATTCAGAAGCCGACCGGGACGCGCTGCATGTAAAAGAGGCTGATGAGGCCTATCCGATCGGTAAATCGAGAGTAAATGAAAGCTATTTACATATCGACAGAATCATAGAAGCCGCCAAATCCGCCGGAGCGGACGCCATTCATCCGGGCTACGGGCTGCTGTCAGAAAACAGCCTGTTCGCCGAACGCTGCCGGAAGGAACAAATCACATTTATCGGCCCGCCCGGTGATATCATCGCCAAGATGGGCAGCAAGATAGAGGCCCGAAAAACGATGCAAAAAGCAAAGGTCCCGATCGTTCCCGGTGTTTCAGAGCCATTGCCCGATGTTCACTCCGCCTTAGCCGAAGCCCGTGCCATCGGCTTTCCGGTCATGCTGAAAGCGTCTGCAGGGGGAGGCGGAATCGGCATGCAGATCGTACATTCAGAAGAAGAGCTGGCCAAAGCGTTCGAAGGCAATCAAAAGCGGGCCGCGTCCTTTTTTGGAGACGGCGCAATGTATATGGAAAAGGTCATTGAAAATGCCCGTCATATTGAAATTCAGATTCTCGCAGATTCTTTCGGAAACACCGTTCATCTGTTTGAACGTGACTGTTCAGTACAAAGGCGCCACCAAAAAGTGATAGAAGAAGCGCCGTCGCCGTTTGTTGACGATGAATTAAGACAAAGACTCGGTGAAACCGCCGTTAAAGCCGCTAAATCGATCGGCTACCAAAATGCAGGCACAATAGAATTTCTCGTCGACCAAAAGAAACAAATCTATTTTTTAGAGATGAACACAAGACTGCAAGTGGAGCATCCGGTGACAGAAGAAATTACAGGACTGGATCTTGTGGAAGAACAGCTGAAAATCGCCGCCGGGCAGGCGCTGACTTTCTCGCAGAAAGATATCAATCACCGCGGTCATGCGATAGAAGTGCGGATCTATGCGGAAGATCCGGTCACCTTTTACCCGTCACCCGGTACCATCTTGTCTTTTTCCGTTTTAAGACACCCGTCAGTGCGACACGAATGCGCCGTCGAAAAGGGAAGCGTCATTTCTCCGTTTTACGATCCGATGATTGCCAAAATGATCGTCACGGCGAATACGAGAAAACAGGCCATTGAACAACTGAAAACCGCCCTTGGCGAATATCATGTAGAAGGGATTAAAACCAACATTCCGCTGCTGACAAAAATTGCCCATTCAGAAGTGTTTGAAAAGGGTGAGGCAACAACCGGTTTTTTACAAACAATGAACGAGGGGGCGTCAAAATGAGCGTCATAAAAATTCAGATGGCGGGAAACCTGTGGAAAATTCATGTGAAGCCGGGTGATGTCATTGAAGAAGGGCAGGAAGTGGCCATCTTGGAATCTATGAAAATGGAAATTCCGATTATCGCTGATGCAGCGGGTACGGTGAAAGAAGTGAAAAAATCAGAAGGTGATTTCACTGATGAAGGAGAGGTCCTGATTGAACTTCAATAAAACGGGAGGTGCAGCATGAACTGTCCGAAACATGTCCGCATCAATGAAGTAGGACCGCGTGACGGCTTGCAGAATGAATCGGCGTGGGTGGATACAGAAGATAAGATTGAGTGGATCAATATGCTGTCAAAAACAGGCCTTCCCTATATCGAAGTGACATCATTCGTGCATCCGAGATGGATTCCGGCTCTTCGTGACAGCCTGGACGTCGCAAAAGGCATTGCCAGATCTGAACATACGGTCTACGCGGCTCTCGTTCCGAACCTCATCGGACTGGAGCATGCTGCAGAAGGCGGAATCGATCAGGCCTGTGTATTTTTATCTGCAAGCGAAACCCATAACCAAAAAAACGTAAACAAACCGATTGACCGGACCGTTCAAGAGCTCAGGCGGGTTATTACTGAAGCAAAAGCTGAAAAAATGGCGACGAGAGCTTATCTGTCTACTGTGTTCGGCTGTCCGTACGAACAGAACGTGCCGGTCGAACAAGTCATCCGCCTGTCAGACACCCTGCTCGAAATGGATGTTGATGAAATATCGCTCGGCGACACAATCGGCGCGGCAAACCCCTTGCAGGTCATAGCCGTGCTTGAAGCCCTTTTGCCGAGAATTCCCGCCTCAAAAATCGCACTCCATTTCCATGATACAAGAGGAACGGCTCTAGCGAATATCATTCCAGCTCTTGATATGGGGATTACATCCTTCGATACTTCCTCAGGCGGGCTTGGCGGCTGTCCGTATGCTCCGGGATCAGCAGGAAACGCCGCCACAGAAGACGTCATTTATATGCTCGAACAAATGGGGATTGATACCGGGACGGACATGAATAAACTTCTTTATGCCGCCGACTGGATCGCGGATAAAATAGGCAAAGATCTGCCAAGCAGAAACCTGCAGGCATTCAGAACGAAATGAGAAAGGAGAAGCCATGGGAGATTGCGTCTTGTATTCCGTCTGTCAAGAAACGATCGGTCTGATCACGCTGAACCGCCCGCATGCGGCCAACTCACTGTCTTCAGAAATGATTGATCATTTACAGCGTGTGATTGAAGACATCAAAAACTCGCCATCCATTCGCTGTGTCATTCTCACCGGCTCCGGAAACACATTTTGCGCCGGCGCTGATTTAAAAGAGAGAGCGGGGATGAATCATGAACAAGTTAAGAAAAGCGTCAGGCGTATCGGTGAAACGGCTGCATCCATTGAAGCTCTCCCGCAGCCGGTCATTGCAGCGCTGAACGGAACCGCTGTCGGAGGAGGCCTTGAACTCGCTCTCGCCTGCGATATCAGAACAGCCGTCAGCCGGGCGGGCCTCGGCCTTCCTGAAACAGGGCTTGCAATCATTCCCGGGGCGGGCGGAACGCAGAGACTGCCCCGGCTTATCGGCCCCGGCGCGGCAAAAGAATTGATCTATACCGGCCGAAGGCTTTCTGCCGAAGAGGGAAAAGACATGAAGCTGATCGAGCATGTTTGTGAAGCCGATGAACTTATGGAAAAAGCAAAAGCACTGGCCGGCCGCATCGCCGCTAATGGGCCGATCGCCGTCAGACAAGCAAAATCCGCGATAAACAAGGGTCTGGAGACAGATCTCAATACAGGGCTCGAAATCGAACGAAAAGCATATGAACAAGTCATCCCTACACTTGACAGAGAAGAGGGCCTGCGCGCTTTTAAAGAAAAAAGACCCCCTGAATACAAAGGAAAATAAAACATGGAGGGACTCGGATGGATTACGAAAAAGAACGGCAGACACGCAGCAAAACGATTGAAAAGGGAGGAGCCGCGAAATATCATGCAAGCAACGAAAAGAAGGGAAAACTTTTTGTAAGAGACAGGCTGAAGCTTTTATTCGATGACGGCATATCCGTTGAAGACGCTTTTTTCGCCGAGTGCATGTCAGACGGACTGCCGGCTGACGGGGTCGTTACCGGGATCGGAACCATCGGCGGCAGAACCGTTTGTGTGATGGCAAACGACTCAACCGTAAAGGCGGGCTCGTGGGGCGCGAAAACGGTGGAAAAAATCATCCGCATTCAGGAGACGGCGGAGAAGCTTCAGTGTCCGCTCTTGTACTTAGTCGATTCCGCAGGTGCGAGAATTACGGATCAGGTTGACATGTTCCCGGGCAGAAGGGGAGCCGGCCGCATCTTTTATAATCAAGTAAAGCTGTCGGGCCGCATTCCGCAAATCTGTTTATTGTTCGGTCCTTCCGCTGCGGGCGGCGCTTACATTCCGGCCTTTTGCGACATTGTCATTATGGTCGAAGGCAATGCATCCATGTACTTAGGTTCCCCGCGCATGGCAGAAATGGTGATCGGCGAGAAAGTATCGCTTGAAGAAATGGGCGGCGCCCGTATGCATTGTTCCGTATCAGGCTGCGGTGATCTCCTCGCCCCGACGGAACAGGAAGCAATCATGATGGCGCAGACATATCTCAGCTACTTTCCGGCAAATTATACTGAAAAAGCGCCCGTCAACAAATCTAAGAACCCGAAAGCTTTTGAAAAACCGCTCTCAGATGTCATCCCGGCACATCAAAACGCACCGTTCAACATGATGGATTTAATTGAACGTGTCATTGATGAAGACTCATTTTTTGAGATTAAACCGTTATTTGCGCAGGAATTAATAACGGGGCTTGCGCGGATTCACGGACAGCCGGTCGGCATTATCGCCAATCAGCCGCGTGTCAAAGGCGGAGTTTTATTTCTCGATTCGGCGGATAAAGCCGCAAAATTTATCGCTTTGTGCGACGCATTCCATATTCCGCTTCTGTTTTTAGCAGACATTCCCGGATTCATGATCGGAACGAAGGTTGAGCAGGCGGGCATCATCAGGCATGGCGCAAAAATGATCTCCGCAATGGCGGAAGCGACTGTTCCGAAGCTTTCCGTTATCGTCAGAAAAGCCTACGGTGCCGGATTATACGCGATGGCGGGGCCTGCTTTTGAACCGGACTGCTGTTTAGCGCTTCCGACTGCGCAAATTGCCGTAATGGGTCCTGAAGCAGCGGTGAATGCGGTCTACGCAAACAAAATCAGCGAGCTGGCCCCTGAAGAAAGGCCGGCTTTTATTCAAGAAAAGCGTGATGAATATAAGGAAGATATTAACCTTTACCGGCTTGCCTCTGAAATGGTGATTGACGGCATTGTTCCTGCTGATTCCTTGCGGGAAGAACTCAATAAACGCCTCACTGCTTACATGTCCAAACAACTGACATTCACACACCGGAAACACCCCGTATACCCGGTATAAATAAAAAAGACTGCATAGATCCGGCTCGCAGCCGTTCTTATGCAGTCTTTTTTCACAGTCTTGATCTCATTTTCTTCACAACAAAATAAACAACAATAAATACGAGAGCCAATATAATGATCGGAGTTGTATACATTCCGGCATAGCTGTCTACGTCTTTCCACTGTCCCCCGAGCTGATACCCGAGATAAACGAAAATGACAGACCACGGAATAATGGCAAGCGTCGTCAATATGACAAACTTGGAAAGAGGCATTTTCGCAAGGCCGGCCGGGATGGAAATCGCATGTCTGACGACCGGGATAAACCGCGCCGAGAACACAACGCCGGCGCCGTAACGGCGAAACCAGTTTTCCGCAACATCAACATGATGCTTTTTCAGAAGTAAGTACTTGCCGTACTTGTCCAAAAACGGCCGTCCCCCATAACGGGCGATCCAGTAAATAAAGCACTGCGCGATCGTTCCCCCGATCACACCGGCGACAATGGCGCCGATAAAGCTGATCGTGCCTTCTGACACCATATAGCCTCCGTAAGCCAGAACGATTTCACTCGGAATGATTTCAATCATTAATCCGAGCGCAATCCCTAAATAGCCCATACTTGTCAGCCAGGATAATATTTCACTAATAAAATTGCCCACACTGTTCACAACCTCTTTATCTTTTTACCCAATTATATGACTGATTGACAAGCAAAATGGTTACAAATTATTTTTTAACGCACGATTTCTTCAGATTCTCTTTTTAACACCTCTTCTAAATAAGCTAAAAGTTTCGATCTCATTTCTTCCCGCAGAAGCCCGATCTCCGTGCCGGCCTTAAAACAGCCGAACTTATCTCCTATATCAAACCGGCTTCCTTCAAGCTCCCGCGCGTAAATGCTTCGGGTGCGGCATACTTCGCGCAGCGCGTCTGTCAATTGGATTTCGTTGCCCGCGCCTCTTCCGATCGTCTTCAGCGCTTTAAAAATGGCAGGGGTTAATATGTAACGGCCCAACACGGCAATATGAGAGGGCGCCTTTTCAACGGCCGGTTTCTCAATCAGATCCTCAACCCGGTACACATGACCGCTCTGCCGCCCCGTCTGTATAATACCATATTTGCTGACATCAGCAGGATCGACGGGCTGTACGCCGATCGTTTCTGTGCCGTGTTGGTTATAGACGTCTATGAGCTGTGAAAGAGCGGGAGTGTCAGATACCATAATATCATCACCTAATAGAACGGCAAAAGGCTCATCTCCGATAAAATGCTCCGCACACAGCACCGCATGGCCTAGTCCGAGCGGTTCTTTCTGACGGATGTAATGAATATTGGCCAAATCGGCAATCCGCTGCATTTCCTTCAGCGTCTCTGACTTGCCTTTTTCCTCAAGATTGATTTCCAACTCCGCCGACCGGTCAAAATGATCTTCAATCGAGCGTTTGTTTCTCCCTGTAATAATCAGTATATCTTCAATTCCTGACTCTCTTGCTTCTTCGACAATGTACTGGATGGCCGGTTTGTCGACGATCGGCAGCATTTCTTTCGGCTGCGCCTTTGTCGCCGGCAGAAATCTCGTTCCTAAACCCGCTGCGGGGATGACCGCTTTTCTCACTTTTTTTCTCATTCATCTTCACTCCTGATCCTGTATGTTTTTCAGCGAATCTCCAAATACCCAGATTCGGTTTCCGATAAAATTCATCATCATTCCGCCGATAGTGGCGGCGAGCTTACTCACCAAAAGCGAACAGCCGCCTTTTTGAAACTCGTACAGCAGCAAAAAGGTGATTCCCGACGCGGCAAGATTAATGATGAGAAAGCGCACGATCTCTTTCCCGCCAGCCTTGCGCTTTACACGAAACGTCCACTTCCGGTTCCACACATAGCTGTTGATGATCCCTGCCGAATAGGAGCAGATCTGCGCCGGCAGATAGGGGACAAGGCAAGCGGTGAGAAGAAAGAAGACACCAAAATCGATCAGCGTATTGCCGGCGCCCACGGTGCAAAAACGGCCTGCTGTCTTTACTTTTTCTTTCAGCATAACGGCATCCGGTTTTGACCTCCCTTCATAAGTAAGATGCGGATCGCTGTCCTATTTGTTGATATGGATTACTTTAGCGGACAGTGTTGAATAAACAATTACTAAAATATGAACAAAACATGAAAACGTAATGAGGCTTTGTAAAACTCATTAAGTTAACAGTTTTGTAGTTTAGGTTGACATATTAAGCGTGAAACACTAATATTCTGTATAAGTGTTAACCTTTTATTATTTTGGTTAACATTAAATTTCAAAGTGAAAGAAAGGAGGGAAATTTCATGCGGGAAGAGACCTATTACAGCGTCAGAATGAGAGCTTCCCGAAACGCCCCCCATGAGCAGGGCGGAAAACACATTTCCGGCGGAGAACGGCTCATCACTTACAGCGGTTTACAGGAAGCGGTAGATGGCTTATTACATAAAGGCTTCTCGCACTCAAGAGGGATACCTGATTTTATGCAGATTCAGCTTGAAAGCGTTCATGAACCGATCGAAACGATCCGCCCTTTGCCGGTTGCCTTCCATCAAACAGACACGCCGGAAAAAGGACAAGCAATCGCCCGCAAGCTTCTGCAAAAGGCGGGGATTCCTCCGCACATGATCGAGAAAGCGTACGAAAACATTGCGGAATATGCAGAAGCAAGAGGAGCGGTCCTGTTTGATATCCGGGCAGGAAAACGCATTGACTGCAGAGGGAATAGAGGTGTGCGGGTATCCCGAGTGGATTGGCCGTCACATGATTTTCAAAAATGGGCTTTTACTCACAACATGCCGGAAAATTCACGAATAAAAGAAGCACATGCCATCGCGGCAAAAGTTTGCGCACATCCGGGAATTATTGCCGAATTGTGCTGGTCAGATGACCCTGATTACATAACAGGCTACGTTGCCGCAAAGAAGCTGGGATATCAGCGGATTGCCAAGATGAAGAATGCCGGAGATGAAAGCGGATGCCGGGTTTTCTTTACTGATGGCTCCATAGATACGGAGAGCTGTATCCATTTTTTAGAGAAGCAGCCTGTATTCATTCAGCGGGAGGAGAACATATGAAACAATCAATGATTGAAAAAAGCAAACAGCATCTTTGGCTGCCTTTCACACAAATGAAAGATTACGATGAAGATCCGTTAATCATTGAAAGCGGAAACGGGATCATGCTGAAAGACATCAGCGGCAAAGAATATTATGACGGCTTTTCTTCAGTATGGCTCAATGTACACGGCCACCGCAAAAAAGAAATGGATGAAGCGATTCAAAAACAGCTTGAAAAAATCGCTCATTCGACTTTGCTGGGTATGACGAACGTTCCCGCAACAGAACTTGCGGAGATGCTGACGGGCATCACACCGGAAAAGCTGACACGCGTTTTTTACTCCGACAGCGGAGCGGAAGCAATGGAAATCGCTCTGAAAATGGCCTTTCAATACTGGAAAAACGTAGGGAGACCTAAGAAGCAGACGTTTATTTCGATGCAGAACGGCTATCACGGCGATACGATCGGAGCCGTCAGCGTCGGCTCCATTGAACTCTTCCACCATGTGTACGGCCCGCTGATGTTTGAAAGCTACAAAGTCCCGATTCCTTATGTATACAGATCTGAAAGCGGTGACCCCGTACAGTGCCGGGATGAATGCCTTCACGCGCTCGAACAGCTGCTTGCAAAGCACCACGAAGAGATTGCCGCACTTACGATTGAATCGATGGTGCAAGGCGCATCCGGGATGATCGTCATGCCTGAAGGCTTTCTGGCAGGCGTACGAAAGCTGTGTACGGCATATGATGTGTTAATGATCGTTGACGAAGTGGCGACGGGGTTCGGCCGCACCGGAAAAATGTTTGCCTGTGAGCATGAAAATGTCCAGCCGGACTTGATGGCGGCAGGGAAAGGCATTACGGGAGGCTATTTGCCGATCGCTGTGACGTTTGCCACAGAAGCCATTTATGAAGCATTCTACGATGACTACGACAAAATGAAAACATTTTTCCACGGCCATTCCTATACAGGAAATCAGCTTGGCTGTGCCGCGGCAATTGAAAATCTGCGTTTATTCGAATCAGAGCGCATCGTTGAACGAGTCGCCGAAAAATCAAAAACGGCTGCGAAATTTCTTCATGATCTGAAGCAGCTTCCTCATGTCGGCGATGTCCGCCAGCTCGGTTTGATGTGCGGCATAGAGCTTGTGCAGGATAAGGGGACAAAACAGCCTTATCCGCCTGAAAAGCGGATGGGGTACAAGGTGTCCTTGAAAATGAGAGAGCTGGGTATGCTGACACGGCCGCTCGGTGACGTCATCGCCTTTCTTCCGCCGCTCGCCAGCACAACCGACCAGTTACAAGCCATGATCTCCATTATGAAAGAAGCGATAGCCGAGGTGACCGGCCGTGGATTTTGACGGATGGCTCCTCGGAAGGCTCGATGCAGTGAAAAGAGACGGGCTGTATCGGACGCTGCGAACACAGGAAACCGCTCTTAAAACCAAGGGGCAAAAGCGGCAGACCTGGGCGTCCAATGACTATTTAGGCCTGTCAAAAGATGAACGGCTGATCACAGCCGCGCAAACAGCGCTGAGCCGGTTCGGAGCGGGAAGCGGCGGCTCACGGTTAACGACAGGAAATACTGTGTGGCACGAAAAACTTGAACAAACAATCGCGGACTTTAAACAGACGGAAGCGGCTTTATTATTTTCAAGCGGTTACTTGGCGAATATCGGCGTGCTTGCCTCACTGCCTCAAAAAGGCGATGTCATTTTAAGCGATCAACTGAACCATGCGAGCATTGTTGACGGCTGCCGTTTATCAAAAGCGGAAACCATCGTGTACCGCCATATTGATATGGCTGATCTTGAGAAAAAACTTGCCTCCGTCCAGACTCGGAACCGCCGCTTTATCGTCACAGACGGCGTTTTCAGCATGGACGGCACCATCGCGCCTCTTGACCGAATAATGGCGCTTGCAAAGCAGTACCAGGCATTTGTGATAGCAGATGACGCGCATGCAACCGGTGTACTCGGGGAAAACGGCGGGGGAACCAGTGACTATTTCGGTGTTTGTCCTGATGTTGTCATCGGCACATTAAGCAAAGCAGTCGGAACGGAAGGCGGTTTTGCCGCGGGATCAAACATTTTCATTGATTTTTTGCTGAATCAGGCGAGGACGTTTATTTTTCAGACGGCCCTCCCGCCGTCAATTTGTGCGGCTTCGCATACGGCATTTGACCTCATATCAGATATGCACGATACGCGCCGTGAGCTGCAGTCGTCTGTCAAAAAGATAAAAACGCGTCTGGCCGATATGGGCTTTATCGTAAGAGGCGGGGATACACCGATTATCCCCGTTATCATCGGTGATGCAAAAACAGCGGTTTCAGCCGCTGCGCTGCTGGAGAAAAAGGGAATCTGCGCCCCGGCCATCCGCCCGCCCGCCGTTCCGGAAGGCGAAAGCAGAATCAGGCTGACCGTTACGGCGGATCGCAGCTTACAGGACATAGACGAGCTGACAGAAGCATTTGATTCCATTAGAAAAGAGCTGAATATAAACAAATGAGAAGTTTTTTTGTCACAGGAACCGATACCGGCGTCGGAAAAACCATCGTTTCTTGCGGACTTGCCGCGGCATTCAGGCAGAAACAGGCGGATATCGGAGTGTTTAAGCCGTTTTTAAGCGGCGTGCCGCGGACTCATCCGGAAAGTGACACCTCGCTGTTGAAAAACATGTCACAAACCGCACTGTCTCATGAAGAAATCACGCCATTTGAATGGAAAGAGCCGCTTGCGCCGTACACGGCCGCCTTGCTTGAGGGGGAATCCGTGAGCATGGATGAAGTCATGGCCCACTGGAGTAAGATCAAAAATCGTCATGAGTGTTTCATCGTCGAGGGGGCAGGCGGCATTTCCGTTCCGCTTGGTGAAAATTACTTAGTCAGTGATCTGATAAAAGCCTTGGAATTACCGGCAGTGATTGTCGCCAGGCCTGATCTCGGAACCATCAACCACACATATTTAACCGTTGAATATGCGAAAAACATGGGAATAGAGGTTCTCGGCATTATGATCAACGGCGTAAGGAACAGGCCGGGGCTGGACGAGAAGACAAACCCGAGCATGATTGAAACATTATGCAAAGTTCCGATTTTGGGAATCACACCGAAGCTGGATCACGTTTCACCGGAAAACATTCAACACATGATTGAGAAACATATAGATGTTTCCTCTTTCATGAATCTGACACAAATGGGGAGATAAACATGAATCAATGGATGGATCTTGCAGAGAGAGTGCTGGACGGGGCGGAAGTAACGAATCAAGAAGCGCTGGCCATTTTAAATTGTCCTGATGAGGATCTTTTATTGCTGATGCATGCCGCTTTTCATATCAGAAAACGATTTTACGGAAAAAAAGTAAAGCTGAATATGATTATGAATGCAAAATCAGGCCTGTGTCCGGAAAATTGCGGGTACTGTTCACAATCTTCAATATCAAAAGCGCCGATCGAGTCTTATCGGATGGTGGATAAGCATATATTGCTTAAGGGGGCAAAACGCGCCCACGACCTGAATATAGGGACATACTGCATCGTCGCCAGCGGGCGGGGACCGTCGAACAGAGAAGTAGATCAAGTTGTTGATGCTGTCAAAGAAATTAAAGAAACGTACGGTTTAAAAATCTGCGCATGCCTCGGTCTGCTGAAGCCGGAACAGGCAGAGCGCCTGAAACAGGCAGGAGTAGACCGGTACAATCATAACATCAATACATCACAAAGGAATCACTCAAACATTACGACCTCCCACACGTATGACGACAGGGTCAATACAGTGGAAACGGCGAAACAATCGGGGATGTCGCCTTGTTCGGGTGTCATCGTCGGCATGAAAGAAACGAAACAGGACGTCATTGATATGGCGAACAGCTTAAAAGCGCTTGACGCCGACAGCATCCCGGTTAATTTTCTGCATGCGATTGACGGAACTCCGTTAGAAGGGGTAAGCGAATTACATCCGGTGTATTGCCTAAAAGTGCTCGCCTTATTCCGTTTTATCAATCCGTCAAAAGAAATCCGTATCTCAGGAGGCCGGGAAGTCAACCTTCGTTCGCTGCAGCCGCTGGGACTTTACGCCGCAAATTCGATTTTCGTCGGAGATTACTTAACGACTGCAGGGCAGCATGAAACAGAGGATCATCAAATGCTCCATGATTTAGGGTTTGAAGTCGAATCCGTTGAAGAAATGAAAGCCGGCCTGCAATCCGCCTGCAATACGGAGGTATAAGATGACGGCGGGCCTATCGACTGCACATCCGTCCCTCCATGCGGATTCGGATTTTTGGAATGACCCTTACCCGTTTTATGAAAAACTGCGTGCCATTGATCCTGTTTATAAAGGAACCATATTAAAACATCCGGGCTGGTATGTCACCGGGTATAAAGAAGCGGCAGCGATTTTGAAAGACACCCGATTTAAAAACCGCATTCCTCTTCCGGAAGCTTCAACGAAATATCAAAATCTATCGCATATCCAGCACGATATGCTGTTATTTAAAAATCAATCAGACCATAAGCGGATGCGGATGCATATAGGTAAAGAATTTACCGCAAAGACGGCGGAATCACTTCGCCCCTGTATAAAAGAAACGGTTCATGACTTGTTGGATCAAATCCAAAACAAAAAAACCGCAGACCTTGTTTCAGAGTTTGCCTTTCCATTGGCAAGCCTCATCATTGCGGAGATACTCGGAGTGCCGAAAGAGGAGAGATATCAATTCAGACAATGGACGGCAGACGTCATTCAGGCCATTGATCTTACCCGGTCAAGAAAGACGTTAGTCAGAGCAAGCGACACCGCAGGCAGGCTGACTGCATATTTCAGAGATTTGATTCACGAGCGGAAAGCACATCCTCAGGAAGACTTAATCAGCAGGTTTATTATGGGGAAACAGCTTTCAAAAGACGAAGTACTCGCGACATGTATCTTACTTGTCATAGCCGGACACGAGACGACGGTAAACCTCATGAGCAACGGTGTGTTTACTTTGTTGAAACACCCTGAACAGCTTAGCGCACTGAGAGAAAACCCCTCGCTTATTGAAACTGCTGTCGAGGAATGTCTGCGCTACGACAGCCCCGCGCAGCTGACGGCACGCACCGCTTCAGAAGACTGTGAAATAAATGGGAAGACCATAAAAAAAGGAGAGCAGGTATATATCCTTTTAGGAGCGGCCAATCGCGATCCAAGCATATTCGATCAGCCTCATAAAATGGATATCCGAAGAAAACCGAATCTGCATCTTGCATTCGGAAAGAACGCCCATTTTTGCATAGGCTCCTCATTAGCGCGCATCGAAGCACAAATTGCAATTCTCACACTGTTTGAGCGGATGCCTAAGCTTCGGCTGGCCGCACACCGCCTTGAATACCGGAAGCTCATTGGTTTTAGGTCGCTCAAAGAGCTTCCGGTTGTCCTTGGCTGAATGACCATGCAGGAGGGCCGGATTTTATCGGTTCCTCTTGCAGGAAATAAATGAAAGAAAAAAGAATACATATTTATAAAGCAAAAATCCTTTCTGATCCATCTCACTGTCCCTAAAAAACTCACTGCTCAGCCAATCAATATCATGCAGCAAGGGTCTCCTTTTCTCTCGCCAAAACGGAAAATTCACCATGATGCACATTTTTTCAGCCTCAGAAACTGTACAAAATCGGCATGTTTTTTGCTTTATTTTCTCGATTTTTGTAAGCGCTTACTAATTTTGAGCAGAAAAGAGGGGGATTTGTGGACATTGTTATTATTTTATTGGCATTAGGCACGCTGATGTTTGCGGCTTACCGGGGCTTTTCAGTTATTTTATTCGCCCCGATTTGTGCGCTGTTTGCCGTGCTTCTTACAGATCCAAGCTTCGTACTTCCTTTCTTCTCGAATATATTTATGGAGAAGATGGTAGGATTTATTAAGCTGTATTTTCCCGTATTTCTTTTAGGGGCCGTTTTTGGCAAGGTTGTTGAAATATCCGGGCTCGCCGAGTCGATTGCAAAAACAATCGTCAGGCTTGTGGGAGCAAAAAGAGCCATTCTCGCCATCGTCTTAATGGGTGCGATTTTAACGTACAGCGGCGTCAGTCTCTTCGTAGCGGTGTTTGCCATTTATCCGTTTGCTAAAAACCTATTTATTAAAGCTGATATTCCCAAGCGTCTGATACCCGGTACGATTGCATTGGGCGCGTTTACTTTTACAATGGATGCGCTTCCCGGCACACCGCAAATTCAAAATGTCATTCCGACAGCTTTTTTTAAAACAAACATTTATGCCGCTCCCTGGCTCGGACTGATTGGTGCAGCATTTGTGCTTACGGCCGGAATGATTTATTTAGAATCCCGGCGCAAAAAAGCGGCCAATGCCGGAGAAGGCTATGCTGGATTTCAATCTGAAGTTTCCGCTGCAGAGGAACCCTCAGGTCTGGCTAATGAAAAACATACGCCTGTTTTACCGCAGGAGGCAGAACCCAGCCCCGCGCGGCAAGTGCTCGCCTTTGTTCCGCTTATCCTTGTGGGAGTCATGAACAAATGCTTCACGATGTGGCTCCCGCATTGGTACCCTGACGGATTTGATTTTGCGCAGCTCGGTTTAGAAGCGTTCGGGAAGATTGACCTTTCCTCCGTCACTGCGATCTGGTCAGTAGAACTCGCACTGTTCATCGGAATCATGACAACGATTTTGTTCGATTGGAAAAAAGTGCTCTTTAATTTGAAAGAAGGACTGAATGAGGGCATCGGGGGTGCCTTGCTGGCGTCGATGAATACAGGAGCCGAATACGGATTTGGCGGCATCATTGCGGCGCTTCCCGGCTTTAAAATGGTCAGCAGCGGCATATCGCAGACGTTTACTGATCCGCTCGTCAACGGAGCGGTGACGACCACTGCGCTTGCCGGGATTACAGGATCGGCATCAGGAGGAATGGGCATCGCTTTAAGCACGATGTCAGCAGCGTATACAGAAGCAATCAATACATTCCACATCCCACCGGAGGTCATGCACCGGGTGATTTCGATGGCCTCCGGCGGGATGGACACTCTTCCGCATAATGGCGCCGTCATTACACTGCTCGCGGTCACCGGGTTGACCCACCGCCAATCCTACAAGGATATCTTTGCCATTACCGTCATTAAAACAGCCGCTGTGTTTGTCATCATCGCCATTTACAGTCTGACGGGCCTTGTGTAGCCAAAACAGAAAGGGGAAACGAATATGGGAAAAGGAAAAGTGATGGACTCTTATAAAGATGCTGCTGCACTGATCAAGGACGGAGACACCCTCATCGCAGGAGGCTTCGGCCTGTGCGGCATTCCGGAACAATTAATTCTCGCGATCAGGGACAGCGGCGTGAAAAACTTGACCGTTGTCAGTAATAACTGCGGTGTTGATGATTGGGGGTTAGGCCTCTTGCTTGCAAACCGGCAGATCAAAAAAATGGTCGCATCCTATGTCGGAGAAAACAAAACCTTTGAACGGCAGTTTTTAAGCGGAGAGCTGGAAGTCGAATTGGTGCCCCAAGGAACGCTCGCAGAAAGAATTCGCGCGGGAGGGGCGGGCATTCCGGCGTTTTATACACCTGCGGGCGTCGGAACATCAGTAGCCGAGGGAAAAGAACATAAGACATTTGACGGGCGCACCTATCTTCTGGAGAAAGGGATTACAGGGAACGCCGCCATCGTAAAGGCCTGGAAAGCCGATCCTCTGGGCAACCTGATGTTCAGAAAGACGGCGAGAAATTTCAATCCGCTCGCTGCAATGGCAGGCAAAGTGACGATTGCAGAGGCTGAAGAAATCGTCGATGCCGGAGAGCTTGATCCCGATCAAATTCATACGCCGGGTATTTTTGTGCAGCACGTGCTGCTTGGCGGGATTCATGAAAAACGGATTGAACGCCGCACCGTCCGGCAAGCATGATAAAGGAGGCTGACAGAATGAGAGATAGCAGAAAACGAATGATCAAACGGGCTGTAAAGGAAATAAAGGACGGAATGAATGTGAACTTGGGGATAGGGATGCCGACGCTTGTAGCCAATGAGATACCGAATGATTATAACGTCCTGCTTCAGTCTGAAAACGGCTTGCTCGGGATCGGGCCTTATCCGGCGGAAGGAACGGAGGACCCCGATCTGATCAATGCGGGAAAAGAAACCATTACCGAGGTAAAGGGAGCCTCGTATTTTGACAGTGCCGAATCCTTTGCCATGATTCGCGGCGGCCACATTGATGTAGCGATTCTCGGCGGGATGGAAGTGTCCGAACGGGGAGATTTGGCGAACTGGATGATCCCCGGAAAAATGATCAAAGGAATGGGCGGCGCCATGGACCTGGTGCACGGAGCAAAACGGATTATTGTCATTATGGAGCATGTTAATAAATATGGGGAATCTAAAGTGAGAACGGAATGTACGCTGCCTTTAACCGGCAGGCAGGTGGTCGATCGGCTGATCACAGATTTGGCTGTATTCGATTTTCATGATGGCCGTATGACGCTCACCGAACTGCAGGAAGGTGTAACAATGGAGGAGGTCTTTGAGAAAACAGAAGGTCATTTTACTGTCAGCCAGTCGTTAAAAAACGGGGTCAGACCAAAATGAGGAGGTGCCGCCATGGATTCATTGCTTATTGAAAAAACAGCCGTTGTAACAGGAGCAGCCGGAGGAATCGGGCTTGAAATTGCAAGAGAATTCGCCCGTGAAGGAGCAGCCGTCATCATCTCTGATGTAAACGAACAAGCGGGGAAAGAAGCGGCGGCAGGACTTAAAGATGAAGGCTGTGAGGCAGTCAGCATCACATGCGATGTAACAAATGAAAAGCAAGTGGCCGACATGCTGCAGACGGTCGAGAAACAATTCGGACGTCTCGATATCCTTGTGAATAATGCGGGCATTCAGCATGTCGCGCCCATCGAGGAATTTCCCACCGAACAGTTTGAACGGCTCATTCGTGTCATGCTGACTGCGCCATTTATCGCAATGAAGCATGCATTCCCCATTATGAAAAAACATCAATTCGGACGAATCATTAATATGGCGTCTGTCAACGGGCTGATCGGTTTTCACGGGAAAGCGGCATATAACAGCGCCAAGCACGGCGTCATCGGTTTAACGAAAGTCGGTGCACTTGAAGGCGCGGCTGACGGCATTACCGTCAATGCGCTTTGTCCGGGATATGTGGACACTCAGCTTGTCCGCAATCAATTAAAGGACATTTCCGCAACAAGGAATGTACCGTACGAGCGGGTGCTTGAGGACGTCATCTTTCCGCTCGTTCCCCAAAAACGGCTGCTGTCAGTGAAAGAAATCGCTGATTACGCCGTATTTTTGGCCAGCGACAAAGCAAAAGGGGTCACAGGTCAGGCCGTAGTCATGGACGGCGGGTATACCGCTCAATAGTTCTTGTACTATTTAAAAAACAGCCGCTCTGAACGGCTGTTTTTTTATGCCTGAAAACCTTGTTCACTCAATAGGCCGATTCACTGCGTCAATCGGTATCCGGGCTGGGTCATTTACTTGTTCTGCGGCGTATTTTGTCCTTGCAGATTTTCCTCACCAGATCCATCTCTTGCACCGCATTTATAATCAAACGCCATCAGTTTACAATCCTTCACAGATATACAAATGAATTTTTACAATAAACAGAAAATATGTAATTTCTGACACAATAATGCCAATAGCCCTAAAACATATGAAACATGAAGAGCTCGTCCTAAGTGAAGAAGAGCCGGTAACAGGCTCCACTCCGGCTTTTCATCATCTCTCTTTAAGACTGATTTTCGGTGAAACCCTCATGTTTTATTTTATGAATAAATATATCTAATTCGTTTGTAAAATCGAACAATAACTCCTCCGAAAGTATTCTATACACATTTGTTATAATCATGCTAGGATGTTAGATAAAGGGATAATTTGTAGGATATTGTATTTCTGTTCAATATGATCGGAGGAATCTCATGAACAATCTTGCCTTTTTATTTCCTGGACAAGGGTCTCAATTTGTAGGAATGGGCAAACAATTTTGGAATGATTTTGTGCTCGCAAAGAGATTGTTTGAAGAAGCGAGCGATGCGATCTCCTTGGATGTAAAAAAACTGTGTTTTAACGGAGATATGAATGAATTGACAAAGACAATGAACGCGCAGCCCGCTATTTTAACGGTCAGTGTTATTGCTTTTCAAGTGTATATGCAGGAAATAGGGGTGAAGCCCCGCTTCCTGGCAGGTCATAGCTTAGGCGAATATTCAGCGCTTGTCTGTGCCGGCGCCCTTTCTTTTCAGGATGCCGTTACACTTGTAAGGCAGCGGGGAATTCTTATGCAGAATGCGGATTCTCAGCAGCAGGGGACGATGGCCGCCGTGACTCACCTCTCTCTTCAAACGTTGCAGGAAATATGTTCGAAAGTGTCGACGGAAGACTTTCCGGCAGGAGTAGCCTGCATGAATTCAGAACAGCAACATGTGATTTCCGGACACCGGCAAGCTGTGGAACGTGTCATCAAGATGGCGGAGGAAAAGGGAGCGGCATACACTTATTTGAATGTCAGTGCGCCTTTTCACAGTTCGCTGATACGATCAGCATCTGAACAATTCCAGACTGTATTACACCGGTATTCCTTCCGGGATGCCGCATGGCCGATCATTTCAAATGTCACTGCACGCCCTTACAGCAGCGGAAATTCGATCAGCGAACATCTCGAGCAGCACATGACGATGCCGGTAAGATGGACGGAATCGATGCATTACTTGCTTTTACACGGAGTGACGGAAGTCATCGAAATGGGTCCGAACAATGTCTTAGCCGGTCTGCTGAGAAAAACAACGAATCACATTGTACCTTATCCCTTAGGACAGACATCTGATGTTCACTTGCTTTCCAATTCAGCAGAAAGAAAGAAACATATTGTCCGTTTACGCAAAAAACAACTGAATAAATTGATGATTCAATCCGTCATTGCGCGAAATTACAACAAGGATTCAGCGGCTTATTCCAATATGACGACGGCATTATTTACGCAAATCCAAGAGCTGAAAGAGAGAATGGAAAGACATGAAAATGAGCTCTCAGAACAAGAGCTCGAACATTCGATCCATTTATGCAAATTAATTTGCGAGGCTAAACAGCTTCCGGATTGGGAAGAATTGCGGATTTTAAAATAAAGCGCCCAGGAGGGGACCTATGTATACCAGTCAATTCCAAACCTTAGTAGATGTCATTCGGGAAAGAAGCAATATCTCTGACCGCGGGATCCGTTTTATCGAATCCGATAAAAACGAGACGGTTGTCTCTTATCGCCAATTGTTTGAAGAGGCGCAAGGGTATCTTGGCTATTTACAGCATATCGGCATTCAGCCGAAGCAGGAAATCGTATTTCAAATCCAAGAAAACAAATCATTTGTCGTTGCTTTTTGGGCTTGTATATTAGGAGGAATGATCCCGGTGCCGGTCAGTATCGGAGAAGATGATGACCATAAGCTGAAGGTCTGGCGCATTTGGAACATATTAAATCACCCGTTTCTGATTGCCTCTGAAAAAGTATTGGACAAAATAAAGAAATATGCTGCAGAACACGATTTACAGGATTTCCATCATCAATTAAACGAAAAATCTGACATCATTCAAGATCAAACCTACGATTACCCCGCTTCGTTTTATGAACCTGATGCGGATGAACTCGCCTTTATCCAATTTTCTTCAGGATCGACAGGAGATCCAAAAGGAGTCATGTTAACGCATCACAACTTAATACATAACACGTGCGCCATTGGGAATGCCCTAGCCGTTCATTCGAAAGACTCTTTCTTATCATGGATGCCTTTAACGCATGATATGGGGCTCATCGCCTGCCACCTTGTTCCCTTCATAACCGGAATCAATCAAAATCTAATGCCTACAGAATTATTTATTCGCAGACCTATTCTTTGGATGAAAAAAGCTCATGAACATAAAGCCAGTATTCTATCCTCTCCAAATTTCGGGTACAACTACTTCCTTAAATTTCTGAAAAACGAACCAGACTGGGATTTATCCCACATCAAGGTCATCGCAAACGGTGCAGAACCGATATTGCCGGAGCTCTGTGACGAATTTTTGAAAAGATGCGCAGTATTCAATCTGAAAAGATCCGCCATTTTGAATGTTTACGGTTTAGCGGAAGCGTCGGTCGGCGCAGCATTCTCTAAATTAGGTAAAGAATTCGTTCCCGTTTATTTGCATCGTGACTATTTAAATCTTGGTGAAAGAGCTGTAAAAGTAAGCAAAGAGGATCAAAATTGCGCTTCATTCGTCGAAGTGGGACAACCTATTGACTATTGTCAGCTTCGGATCTCCGATGAAGTAAATGAAAGAGTAGAAGACGGAATCATCGGCCATATCCAGATCAAAGGAGACAATGTGACTCAAGGGTATTATAACAACCCCGAGAGTACGGAAAAAGCGCTGACTTCTGACGGCTGGGTAAAAACGGGAGACCTCGGATTCATTAGTGAAAGTGGTAACTTAGTCGTAACCGGAAGAGAAAAGGACATTATTTTCGTGAACGGAAAAAATATCTACCCGCACGATATTGAACGGGTCGCGATTGAAATGGAAGAGGTTGACTTAGGAAGAGTTGCCGCCTGCGGTGTATATGATCAAAAGACACAAAGCGGAGAAATCGTGCTCTTTGTTGTTTACAAAAAATCACCTGAAAAATTCGCACCGCTTGTCAAAGAGATAAAAAAGCATTTGCTCAAGCGGGGCGGCTGGAGCATAAAAGAAGTCCTTCCGATCCGAAAACTCCCTAAAACAACCAGCGGAAAGGTTAAACGCTACGAACTTGCCAGACAGTATGAGGCAGGGAATTTTGCAACAGAGTCTGCCGCTATCAATGAATGTTTGGAGAGCAGCCCGGAAACATCCGGACAGACTCCCATTCATGAAATTGAAACGGAATTACTGTCTATCTTTTCCGATGTGCTCAATGGGAAAAAGGTTCACCTCGCTGACAGTTATTTTGATATGGGAGCAAATTCATTACAGTTATCGCAGATTGCCGAGCGCATAGAACAGAAATTCGGACGCGAGCTTGCTGTTTCAGATCTCTTTACGTATCCTTCTATCACTGATTTAGCGGCATATCTGTCTGAAAGACGGGCTGAAATCAAGCAGGACGCGGCAGCGAAACCAAGCCATGTGACGCCGAAAGATATCGCCATTATCGGGATGTCGCTCAATGTCCCAGGAGCATCAACGAAAAGTGATTTTTGGAATCTGCTTGAAAAAGGTGAGCACAGCATTCGAGAATACCCTGCATCCCGGCTGAAAGATGCGGCGGATTATTTAAAGTCCATCCAAAGCGAAATCAATGAGAATCAGTTTGTGAAGGGCGGCTATTTAGATGAAATCGACCGCTTTGATTACTCGTTTTTCGGTTTAGCTCCTAAAACGGCTCAGTTTATGGACCCTAACCAAAGACTGTTTTTGCAGTCTGTATGGCATGCGATTGAAGATGCGGGCTATGCCGGCGGCAGCATGAACGGGAGCCGTGTCGGGGTATATGCAGGGTACTCGAAGGTGGGCTACGATTATGAACGTCTCCTTTCTGCGAATTATCCGGAGGAGCTTCATCAATATATCGTGGGCAATCTCCCTTCCGTGTTAGCCAGCCGAATCGCTTATTTCCTAAATTTAAAAGGGCCGGCGGTCACAGTGGATACGGCATGCTCCTCATCGCTTGCCGCGGTTCATATGGCATGTAAATCTTTAATATCCGGCGATTGTGAAATGGCTCTTGCCGGCGGTATCCGGACATCGCTCTTGCCGATCTGTATCGGACTTGATATGGAATCTTCGGACGGGTACACGAAAACGTTCAGCAAAGATTCAGACGGTACTGGCACAGGTGAAGGCGCGGCCGCAGTCCTGCTAAAACCTCTGCAGGATGCTGTTCGCGACGGAGACCATATTTACGGCGTAATCAAGGGAAGCGCGCTGAATCAAGACGGAACAACCGCCGGGATTACAGCACCGAATCCGGCAGCTCAGACTGAGGTCATTGAGACGGCTTGGAAAGACGCGGGCATTGCCCCTGAAACACTGTCTTTCATCGAAGCGCATGGCACCGGAACGAAGCTCGGCGATCCGGTTGAATTTAACGGGCTTTGTAAAGCGTTTGAAAAGTATACGGCAAAAAAACAATTTTGTGCGATTGGTTCTGTTAAATCGAACATCGGTCATTTGTTTGAAGCGGCAGGCATCGTCGGGCTGATCAAATCTGTCCTCATGCTGAATCACAAGAAAAATCCGCCGTTAGTGCACTTTAATGAACCTAATCCGCTCATTCATTTTCACTCTTCACCATTTTACGTAAACCAGGAAGCTGCAGCGTTCACATCCGGTGAAGAGCCGCTGCGAGGCGGAGTCAGCTCATTTGGCTTTAGCGGGACGAACGCTCATGTGGTATTGGAAGAATATATTTCTCAAAGTAAGTATGCGCCCGAGGATGAACATGGGCCGCACCTATTTGTTTTATCCGCTCATACTGAAAAATCACTCTATGAACTCGCACAGCAGTACCGGCAATATGTATCGGATGACAGCCAAGCTTCATTAAAGTCCATTTGCTATACAGCCAGTACGGGCAGGGCTCATTTGGATCATGGCATTGCCATGATTGTATCCGGTAAACAAGAACTATCGGATAAGCTGACCCGCCTGATTCAGGGAGACAGAAACCTTCCCGGTGTATACATCGGCTACAAGAATATGAAGGAAATGCTGCCCGCTCATAAAGAAGAGCTGAATAAACAAGCAGCCGCACTGATTAAGCAGCGTTTACGTACGCAAGATGAACGGATCACATGGCTGCATCGCGCCGCCGAATTATTTGTGCAAGGAGCCGTTATCGATTGGCGCGCGCTTTATTCCGGTGAAACTGTACAAAAGACGCCATTGCCCCTGTATCCGTTTGAACGGAGCCGATGCTGGGCTGAAGCTGACCAATTGCGCTTAAACGAGGACGAAAAGAGAGGAGAAGCGGCATTGAATATCAATCAATCGAAGGCGCACATTGAATCCTTCTTGAAAACTGTAATCAGCAATGCTTCGGGGATCAGAGCGGAGGAACTCGATCTGAATGCTCATTTTATCGGGCTCGGGATGGATTCCATCATGCTGTCACAGGTCAAAAAAGCCATCGCGGACGAATTTGGGGCAGACATCCCGATGGATCGTTTTTTTGATACGATGAACAACCTTCAAAGTGTCATAGATTACTTGGCTGAGACCGTTCCATCGTCCTTTGCATCCGCTCCGCCTCAAGAGAATGTTCCGGCGCAGGAAATACAGGTCATTTCAGAAGCACAGTCTGAATCGGATCGCAGAGAAGGTCATCAAGAGCATATGCTCGAAAAAATAATCGCTTCTCAGAATCAATTAATTCAGGATACCTTGCAAGCTCAATTAAATAGCTTTAATTTGTTGAGAAACAGCGGACATCATTCCGATGAGAAAGAATACGCTAAAGCGCAAGAGAAATCAATTCCTTCTGTCAAGCAGGGGCCTCCGGCCGTCACTGCAGAAAAGAAAGCGGCTCAAGAAGCGAAACCCTATGTTCCTTTCCAGCCTCAGAACCTGCATGATCAGGGACACTATACCGCACGGCAAAAACAATACTTAGAAGATTTCATCAAGAAGTACGCAGATAAAACGAAAGGTTCCAAACAATATACAGACAACACCCGATTTGCTCATGCAAACAACCGCAACTTGTCCAGCTTCCGTTCGTATTGGAAGGAAATCGTATACCCGATTATCGCCGAACGATCTGACGGTTCTAAAATGTGGGATATTGACGGAAATGAATATATCGATATCACCATGGGGTTCGGAGTTAACCTTTTCGGGCATCATCCTTCCTTTATTACACAGGTTATCGATGATTCAACCCGTTCATCATTGCCTCCGCTCGGCCCGATGTCAGATGTCGCCGGTGAAGTTGCCGACCGGATCCGCACATGTACCGGGGTGGAAAGGGTCGCTTTCTATAATTCCGGAACAGAGGCCGTCATGGTTGCCCTGCGTTTGGCGCGGGCAGCAACAGGAAGAAAGAAAGTCGTGGCGTTCTCGGGATCTTATCACGGCACGTTTGACGGCGTATTAGGGGTTGCCGGCACAAAAGGCGGAGCTGCGTCTGCGAATCCGCTGGCTCCGGGCATACTGCAGAGCTTTATGGATGATTTGATTATTTTACATTACAACAATCCCGATTCGCTGGACGTGATCCGCAGTCTTGGTGATGAATTGGCAGCCGTACTGGTGGAACCGGTACAAAGCCGCAGACCGGATTTGCAGCCGCGGGCATTTTTGAAAGAATTGCGGGCGATCACGCAGCAATCCGGAACAGCTCTGATTATGGATGAAATTATTACCGGATTTCGGATCGGTCTCGGCGGCGCACAGGAATGGTTCGGCATTCAGGCTGATTTAGTGACCTACGGAAAAATCATCGGCGGCGGACAGCCGTTAGGGGTAGTTGCCGGAAAAGCTGAGTTCATGAATGCGATCGACGGGGGTACCTGGCAGTATGGGGACGATTCCTACCCGCAAGACGAGGCGAAACGCACGTTTGTGGCCGGCACCTTCAATACTCATCCGCTTACCATGAGAATGTCATTAGCCGTCCTTCGTCATTTACAAACCGAGGGAGAACATCTGTATGAGCAGCTGAATCAAAAAACAGCCTACTTGGTCGATGAGCTGAATCGCTGCTTCGAACTAGCGCAAGTGCCTATCCGCATGGTTCGATTCGGTTCTTTATTCCGGTTTGTCTCATCGCTTGATAATGACTTGTTCTTTTACCATCTCAACTATAAAGGTGTCTATGTGTGGGAAGGACGCAACTGCTTCTTGTCCGTCGCGCATACCGCAGATGATATCGAAAATATTATTCAAGCGGTGAAAGACACGGTGGAGGATCTTCGCCGAGGCGGATTTATTCCGGAAGGCCCGGATTCCCCTGATGGCGGAGGCCGTAAAAAGTCCGGGACGCGCGAGCTTTCACCTGAACAAAAGCAGTTGGTTATGGCATCCCATTACGGGAATGAAGCTTCCGCCGCTTTAAACCAGTCCATTATGCTGAAAGTGGAGGGCGAACTGCAGCATACGCCATTAAAACAAGCCGTCCGGCATATCGTTGACCGTCATGAAGCTTTACGTACGGTGATTCATCCCGATGACGAGGTACAGCAAGTGCAGGAACGGATGAATATAGAAATACCAGTCATTGATTTTACCGGTCACCCGCATGAACATCGGGAGTCGGAAATTCAAAAATGGCTGACAGAAGATGCCAAGCGGCCGTTGCATTTCCATGAACAAAAGCCTTTGTTTAGAATCCATGTGCTTACTGCGGCTCACAATGAACATCTGATTGTGCTCACGTTCCATCATATCATTGCCGATGGATGGTCAATCGCCGTTTTTGTTCAAGAACTGGAGAGCAACTACGCGGCAATTGTACAAGGAAAACCAATTTCACCGAAAGAGGCAGATGTTTCGTTTCGCCAATACTTAGACTGGCAGCAGGCACAGATTGACAGCGGCCATTATGAAGAAGGGGTCCGTTATTGGCGGCGTCATTTCTCTGAACCGATACAGCAGCCAATTCTGCCGAGCGCAGCTTCTGTCTGTTATCCGAAGGGGTATGAGGGAGACCGGTGTACCGTCAGGCTTGGACGGCCATTGAGCGAGGCTTTAAGGTCATTAAGCATTCAGATGAAAAATAGCGTATTTGTGACGATGCTGGGTGCATTTCATCTTTTTCTGCACCGGCTTACCAAACAGTCAGGCCTTGTGATCGGGGTCCCCGCTGCAGGTCAATCGCATATGAAACAGCATGATCTGATTGGAAATTGCGTCAATATGATTCCGGTGAAGAACACGTCTACTTCAGAAAGCACTTTAACCGGTTATCTTGGCAGTATGAAAGAAAGCGTGAATCTTGCAATGCGGCACCAAGCCGTCCCGATGACACTGGTGGCCAGAGAGCTTCCGCACGATCAAGTGCCGGATATGCGTATTATCTTTAATTTAGACAGGCCTTTTCGAAAGCTGCATTTCGGAAAGGCGGAAGCGGAGCCCGTTGCATACCCGGTAAAATGCACCCTGTATGATTTATTTCTTAACATAACAGACGCGCATCAAGAATATGTTCTTGATTTCGACTTTAATACGAACGTCATCAGTCCGGAAATCATGAAAAAGTGGGGAGCGGGTTTTACAAAATTGCTGCAAAAAATGGTTGAGGGAGATTCAATCCCTCTTGACGCCATGATGCTGTTTTCCGATGAAGAACAGCATGATTTACAAGCACTTTATGCCGAACACCAGAAGCGGGTCTCTTCAATAGGAAGCAATACAGCAAATTTCACTGAAGCCTACGAGGCGCCGGTAAATGAAACGGAGCGGCAGCTGGCGCGGATTTGGGAGGAACTTTTCGGCCTTGAACGGGTCGGCAGATCAGATCGCTTCCTGGCTCTGGGAGGAAACTCACTCCAGGCGACGCTTATGCTTTCCAAAGTTCAGAAGACATTTCATCAAAATGTTTCCATCGGACAATTTTTCAATCACCAGACTGTTAAGGAATTAGCACATTTCATTCAGAACGAAACAAAAGTCGTGCACCTCCCGATGAAGGCTGCCGAGAAAAAAGCGTATTACCCGACATCGCCGGCACAGCAAAGAGTATATTTCCTGCACCAACTGGAACCGGATCAGCTGGCGCAAAATATGTTCGGCCAAATATCAATAACAGGGAAGTACGATGAGCAAGCCCTGATCTCATCTCTTCAACAAGTGATGCAGCGGCACGAAGCGTTTCGCACGTATTTCGACATTATAGATGGCGATATCGTTCAGAAACTTGAAAACGAAGTTGATTTTAACGTTCATGTCCGGACAATGAGCCGGGACGAATTTGATGCCTATTCAGACCGGTTTGTAAAACCGTTCCGCCTGGACCAAGCTCCGTTAGTTCGTGCAGAGCTGATCAAGATTGAAAACGAGCAGGCCGAACTGCTCATCGATATGCATCATATCATTTCGGACGGTTATTCCGTCAACATCCTTACAAATGAATTGCTGGCTTTATATCATCAGAAACCATTACCGGACATTGAATTTGAATATAAAGATTTCGCAGAATGGCAAAACCAACGGCTGAATGAGGATGCTATGAAGCGGCAGGAGACATATTGGCTGGAACAATTTCAAGACGAAATTCCCATCCTTAACCTGCCGACAGACGGTTCAAAAGCGGCAGAACGGTCTTCTGAGGGACAGCGTGTGACATGCTCCTTACAGCCGGATGTCATCCGTTCGCTTCAAGATTTGGCGCAAAAGGCGGAAACCACTCTCTATACGGTGCTTCTGGCCGCCTATAATGTGCTGCTTCATAAATATACGGGACAAGAAGACATTGTCGTTGGCACGCCTGCTTCAGGAAGAAATCATCCGGATATCGAAAAGATCATCGGTATTTTCATACAAACCATTGGAATCCGGACGAAGCCGCACGCCAATAGAACGTTTACGGATTATCTGGAAGAAGTAAAGCGGCAGACGCTTGACGCTTTCGAAAACCAAGACTATCCATTCGACCGGCTTGTGGAGAAATTAAATGTGCAGCGGGAAACAACCGGACAGTCTATGTTTAACACGATGTTTGTGTTTCAAAACATTGAATTTCATGAAATCCGGCACAATGAATGTACATTTAAAGTGAAAGAACGAAATCCAGGGGTCTCTTTGTATGATTTGATGCTCACAATCGAAGATGCCGGTCAACAGATAGAGATGCATTTTGATTATAAACCGGGACGATTCACAAAAGACACCATTGAACAGATCACCAAACACTATACCGCCATTTTAAACAGTCTTGTTGAGCAGCCGGAGATGACATTGTCTTCCGTTCCTATGCTGTCTGAAACCGAACGGCATCAACTGCTGACGGAGTGTAATGGCACAAAGACGCCGTGTCCGCATAACGAAACAGTAACCCGATGGTTTGAAATGCAAGCAGAACAGAGTCCCGATCATGAAGCCGTTATTTTTGGCAATGAGCGGTATACGTACAGACAGCTCAATGAACGGGCGAACCGATTGGCGCGGACGTTACGGACAAAAGGCGTACAAGCGGATCAATTCGTTGCCATCATCTGCCCGCATCGGATCGAACTGATTGTCGGAATTTTGGCTGTTCTGAAAGCCGGCGGCGCATACGTGCCCATTGATCCTGAATATCCGGAAGATCGGATCCAATATATCCTGAGAGATTCAAGGGCGGAGGTTGTGTTGACACAGCGCAGCCTGCTGGATCAATTACCGTATGATGGTGACGTTGTGCTTTTGGATGAGGAAAACTCATACCATGAGAATCACTCGAATCTTGAATCGGACAGCGATGCGCATGATTTGGCCTACATGATCTATACGTCAGGTTCCACGGGAAATCCAAAAGGTGTCCTCATTGAGCATCAGGGACTGGCTGATTATATTTGGTGGGCGAAAGAGGTTTATGTAAGAGGTGAGAAAACCAACTTCCCATTATACTCTTCCATCTCTTTCGATCTGACTGTGACCTCGATATTTACACCGCTGGTTACGGGAAATACCATCATTGTCTTTGACGGCGAAGATAAAAGCGCTGTGCTTTCTGAGATTATGCGGGACTCAAGAATAGACATGATCAAATTGACCCCGGCACATCTGCACGTCATCAAGGAGATGAATATCGCTGGCGGCACGGCAATACGGAAAATGATTGTCGGCGGAGAAAATTTAAGCACCCGTCTGGCCAAA
Source organism: Bacillus sp. NEAU-242-2 (assembly GCF_027853835.1). Lineage (NCBI taxonomy): Bacteria > Bacillati > Bacillota > Bacilli > Caryophanales > Bacillaceae > Bacillus > Bacillus sp. NEAU-242-2. The sequence goes on from NZ_JAPNNY010000001.1 coordinate 64,880, forward strand.
AGTGTCAGCGAGCAGTTTAAAGGCCGGCTGGACATTTTCAATGAATACGGACCGACGGAAGCTGTCGTCGGATGTATGATTTATCACTTCGACGCAGAACGGGACAAGCGGGAATTTGTACCGATCGGCACTCCGGCTGCCAACACGGATATTTATGTGGCCGATGCAAGCAGAAACCTGGTTCCGATCGGGGTAATCGGCGAAATATATATCAGCGGACCGGGTGTTGCCAGAGGGTATTGGAACCGTCCGGATTTAACGGCAGAGAAATTTGTTGAAAACCCGTATGTCCCGGGAGCGAAGATGTACAAATCAGGGGATTTGGCTAAGCGGTTGAAGGACGGAAATCTTGTATATATCGGGCGCGTTGATGAACAAGTCAAAATCAGGGGATACCGAATCGAGCTTGGTGAAATTGAAGCAGCAATGCATAACGCGGAAGCGGTGCAAAAAGCCGCGGTTACGGTGAAAGAAGAAGAAGACGGCTTAAAACAATTATGCGCGTATTACGTAAGCGGCAAGCCTATAGCGGCTGCGCAGCTTAGGGAACAATTGTCATCGGAGCTTCCGGACTACATGGTTCCGTCCTATTTTGTCCATCTGGAGCATATGCCGTTAACGTCCAACGGGAAAATAAACCGTAAGGCACTGCCTGCACCAGAAGCGAGTCTGCAGCAGACAGCTGAATATGTTCCGCCGGGTAATGAGACGGAGTCCAAACTGACAGATTTATGGAAGGAAGTGCTCGGAATAAGCCAAGCGGGGATCAAACATAATTTCTTTGATCTCGGAGGCAACTCCATCCGAGCGGCTGCCTTAGCCGCCAGAATTCACAAAGAGCTGGATGTGAATCTGTCTCTCAAAGACATATTCAAGTTTCCTACCATTGAACAATTGGCTGACAAGGCGTTACACATGGACAAAAATCGATATGTACCGATTCCGGCTGCAAAGGAAATGCCATATTATCCGGTTTCTTCAGCTCAGAGGCGGATGTATTTGTTAAGTCACACAAAAGGCGGCGAGCTGACTTACAATATGACGGGTGCCATGAATGTGGAAGGGACGATCGATCCCGAACGGTTAAACGCCGCTTTCCGAAAATTAATCGCGCGTCATGAATCGTTGAGGACCAGCTTTGATTTATATGAAGGCGAGCCGGCACAGCGTATTCATCAGAACGTCGACTTTACGATAGAACGGATTCAAGCAAGCGAAGAAGAAGCGGAAGACCGTGTGCTTGATTTCATCAAAGCGTTTGACTTAGCCAAACCGCCGCTGATGCGGGCCGGACTGATTGAAATTGAACCTGCGCGGCACGTGCTTGTGGTTGATATGCATCATATCATTTCTGACGGTGTGTCCGTCAATATTCTGATGAAAGATTTAAGCCGAATCTACGAGGGGAACAAACCGGACCCGCTCTCTATTCAATATAAAGACTTTGCAGTTTGGCAGCAATCGGACATTCAGAAACGGAACATCAAGAGCCAGGAAGCGTATTGGCTGGATCAGTTTCACGGTGATATTCCTGTACTGGATATGCCTGCGGATTATGAGAGACCTGCCATACGCGATTACGAAGGCGAATCATTTGAATTTCTTATACCAGAACACTTGAAACAGCGTTTAAGCCAAATGAAAGAAGACACAGGAGCAACACTGTATATGATTTTATTGGCAGCCTATACGATTCTTTTATCCAAATACAGCGGACAAGAAGATATTATCGTAGGAACGCCATCTGCCGGGCGGACTCATTTGGATGTAGAGCTGGTCGTGGGAATGTTCGTCAATACGTTAGTCATTCGCAATCACCCGGCGGGCCGTAAAACATTTGATGCCTACTTAAACGAAGTAAAAGAAAACATGCTGAACGCCTATAAAAATCAAGACTATCCGTTGGAAGAATTAATTCAGCATCTGCATCTTCCAAAAGATTCAAGCCGCAATCCTTTATTCGATACGATGTTTGTGCTGCAAAATCTCGATCATGCTGAATTGACTTTCGATTCTCTTCAACTCAAGCCGTATCCATTTCATCATCCGGTTGCGAAATTCGATTTGACCTTGTCGATTCAGGCGGACCGCGACAACTATCACGGACTGTTTGAATATTCGAAAAAACTGTTTAAGAAAAGCAGAATCGAGGTTTTATCAAACGACTACTTACACATCCTATCGGCGATTTTGGAACAGCCAAGCATTCTAATCGAACATATCGGATTGAGCGGCAGCAATGAGGAAGAAGAGAACGCGCTTGATTCTATTCAATTGAACTTTTAGGGAAAAGCATTATTTCTTTAAATTATATAAAATGAGGTGCTCCAATGTCGGTATTTAAAAACCAAGAAACGTACTGGGAAAACCTGTTTGATGAAGAAGACGGACTAAGCGCATTCCCTTACTTTAAAGCAGCGGATAAAGCGTCGTTGGCCCGTACCGGCTACCAGGAAAAATGCATCTGCCGTTCCTTTTCTCCGGAAGTATCTCAAAGAATCATGACAATGGCGAATCATTCCGATATGGCGGCCTATCTGATTTTATTGGCGGGTATTGAATGCTTGTTATATAAATATACGGATCAAACGAGCCTGATTCTTGGCATTCCGACGGTATCGAAGCAAAAAGCCGGCCAGTCAGCCGTTAACAACATTGTCCTCTTAAAAAATACGCTTTCAAACGAGAGTACATTTAAAACCGTATTCGGACAGCTGAAAGAAGCCGTTAATGATTCTCTGAAAAATCAAAACCTGCCGTTTAGAAAAATGGTTCAGCATCTGAGCGTGCAATACAATGACGAGCATCTGCCGTTGATTCATACCGTCGTTTCGCTTAACGAAATTCATTCCTTGCAATTTAAAGAAGATACTGCAGCCGATACGCTGTTTCACTTTGATTTGGAGAACAACGGGATTCATTTGAAGCTTTTTTATAACGGCAACCTGTACGATGAGCGCTATATCAATCAAATTGTATCCCATTTGGATCAGCTGCTGTCTGTGATCCTGTTTCAGCCTCAAGCCGCGATCCACACGGCAGAGATCTTACCGGAAGCGGAAAAACAGAAGCTATTGTTTGATTTTAACGATACCGTCAGAGATTTCTCCGGGAGCAGAACAGTCTATCAATTATTTGAAGAGCAAACAGAAAGAACACCTGAGCATGCGGCCGTCAAGTTTAAAAACGACCATTTGACGTACAGGGAACTGAATGAGAAGGCGAACCGTTTGGCAAGAACATTGCGTAATTGCGGGGTTCAACCCGATACGTTAGTCGCCATTCTCGCCGATCGTTCATTAGAGATGATCGTATCCATTATAGCCGTTTGGAAGGCAGGGGGCGCTTATGTGCCCCTGGATCCTGAATATCCAAAAGAGCGGCTTCAATATTTGCTTCATGATGCGGATGCAGACGTTCTCCTTGTTCAGCGTCATTTAAAAAACAGTCTCTCCTTTGATGGCCCGGAGATTGATTTGAATGATGAAACATCATACCATGCCGATAGCTCATTGTTATCACCAGTAGCGGGACACAGCCATTTAGCCTATGTCATTTATACGTCGGGTACAACAGGAAAGCCGAAAGGAGTCATGGTTGAACACGGCGGCATTGTGAATTCGCTCCAATGGAAGAAGGCGTTTTTTAAGCATTCTCCGGCGGATCGCGTGCTTGTCTTGTACCCGTATGTTTTTGATGCGTTCATTTTAAATTTCTTCGGCCCGCTCATCTCGGGGGCAACTTTGCACCTATTGCCTAATGAAGAGAATAAAGAAACTTTCGCCATTCAAAATGCCATAAAACAAGAGAGAATTACTCATTTCTCAACTTCTCCCCGTCTTCTGAAAACGATGATCGAACAGATGAACACAGAGGACTTCATCCATGTTCAGCATGTTGTTGTAGGCGGTGAGCAGCTGGAAACAGATACAGTTGAGAAGCTCCATTCTCTGCAGCCTCGCATTCGGATCAATAATGAATACGGACCGACAGAAAACAGCGTGGTATCTACATTTCACCCTGTTCAGTCCGCTGATGAACAGATCACAATCGGCAACCCGGTGGCCAACCATCAAGCTTATATTTTAGGAGCGCACCATCAAATCCAGCCGATCGGCGTACCGGGAGAGCTGTATGTCGGAGGAGCGGGAGTGGCCCGCGGCTACCTCAATCGTCCTGAATTGACGGAGGAAAAATTTGTGGAGCATCTGCATGTCCCTGGTCAAAAGATGTATAAAACTGGGGATCTCGCCAGATGGCTGCCGGATGGAAGAATCGAATATTTAGGGCGGATTGATCATCAAGTGAAAATTCGCGGCTACCGGATTGAGATCGGCGAGGTAGAGGCAGCCATGTTCAATCTGGAAAACGTTCGTGAAGCCGCAGTCGTCGCGCGTGAAGACGCAGACGGGGCCAAACAATTGTATGCCTATTATGTCGGTGAGCCTTCTTTGACCGCTGCGCAGTTCAGAAAAGAATTATCCCGGGAACTGCCGAATTATATGATTCCCTCCCGCTTTATCCCATTGGAACGCATTCCGCTCACTTCCAATGGGAAGATTGATCTGAAAGCTTTGCCTGCTGCTGACGAAAATACGCGGGCGGAATACGAATACATAGCCCCGCGGAACACAATAGAAGAACTGCTGGCGTCTATCTGGCAAGAAGTATTAGGGGCAGAACGTATAGGAATTCTGGATAATTTCTTTGATTTTGGCGGAGATTCGATTAAGTCAATTCAGGTGTCATCCAGATTGTATCAAGCCGGATACAAGGTTGATATGAAGCATTTGTTTAAACACCCCTCGATTGCTGAACTTAGTCAGTTTGTAGCGCCGGTCAGCAGGGTGGCTGATCAAGGAGAAGTGAATGGCGGAACCAAGCTGACCCCGATTCAGCATTGGTTTTTTGAACAAAACATGCCGCATGCACACCATTACAATCAGGCCGTCATGTTATATTCGGCGGAATGCTTTAAAGAGGCTCCGCTTCGCCGGACGATGGAACAGATCGCGTCGCATCACGATGCCTTGAGGATGATTTTTGAAAAAACGCCGGATGGATACGCTCCGCGAATTACAGGAACAGATGAAAGTGAACTATACCATCTGGAAGTGATGAATTATAAAGGGGAAACCGATCCGGCTCAAGCGATTGCCGATAAAGCGAATGAGATTCAAAGCAGCATGGTATTAGACAAAGGGCCATTGATGAAGCTCGGTTTGTTCCAATGTCCGGACGGAGATCATTTGCTGATTGCAATTCATCATTTGCTGATTGACGGAGTATCCTGGCGTATTTTGCTCGAAGATTTTGCAAGCGGTTATGAGCAGGCAGAACGCGGACAAACGATCCAGCTCCCGCAAAAAACAGATTCGTTTCCATTCTGGGCCGATCAATTGTCCAAATATGTGGCGGAAACCGACATGAAAGAGGAGATTGCTTATTGGACTGAGCTTTCAAGCATAAAGCCTCAGCCATTGCCTAAGGACACTATCAGCGAAGGATCGTTATTAAGTGACAGCGAAGAAGTGACGATTCAATGGACAAAAGAGGAAACGGAGCAATTATTAAAACAAGCGAACCGCGCCTACAACACGGATATCAACGATCTGCTGCTGACTTCGTTAGGGCTGGCCGTTCACAAGTGGACAGGCACGGAAGACATTGTCGTGAATTTGGAAGGCCACGGGAGAGAACCGATTATTCCGGATGCTGACATTTCCCGCACGATAGGATGGTTCACAAGCCAGTACCCTGTCGTCCTGAGGATGGAAGCCGGAAAAGATCTGTCGCAGCGGATCAAGATCGTAAAAGAAGGGCTGCGCCGCATCCCTGATAAAGGAATGAATTACAGCATCATCAAATATATATCCGGGCACCCGGAAGCCGACAGCCTGCAGCTGAATCCGGAGATATCGTTTAACTATTTGGGACAATTTGACCAAGACCTGAAGCATCAGGCTTTGCGCATATCGCCATATTCCACAGGGTTATCGATGAACGAAAATCAAGAGAGAACGGCTGTGCTTGATTTGAACGGCATGATTGCCGAAGGGACATTATCACTGACACTGAGCTACAGCAGCAAACAATACGAAAGATCTACTATGGCGCAATTTGCCCAAGGGTTGAAAGAAAGTCTGCAAGAAGTCATTGCGCATTGCGTAAGCCGGCAGCAGACTTCTCTCACACCAAGTGACATCCTGTTAAAAGATATCTCAATCGACGAACTGGAACAGCTTTTGGAGCAGACGCGTGAATTAGGCGAAGCGGAAAATATTTATCCATTAACGCCGATGCAGAAGGGCATGCTGTTTCACAGCTTATTTGATCCGAATTCAGGTGCTTATTTTCAGCAAACGATGTTTGATCTGCATGGAGATCTGGAGATTGATTCATTTTCAAAAAGCTTGGACGGCTTATCGCAAAAATATGATATTTTCCGCACGAATTTTTACAGAGGCTGGAAGGATCAGCCGCTCCAAATTATATTCAAAACGAAAAAAATCGGTTTTCAATTCAATGACATACGAGAGATGAAGGAATCACAAAAAGAAGCGATGATTCAGCAGTATGCCAGAGAAGATAAGATGCGGGGGTTCGACTTAGAAAAAGGCGCGTTAATGCGGCTATTCATCCTTCGTACGGATGAAAAGACATACCGTTTTATCTGGAGCTTCCACCATATTTTGATGGACGGCTGGTGCCTGCCGCTGATTACAAAAGAAATATTCGAGAATTACTTTGCCTTGCTTCAGCAAAAGCAGCCTGAACAATCATCAATTACTCCGTACAGTCAATATATTGAATGGCTCGGCCGGCAAGATGCGAAAAAGGCCACGGCTTATTGGGATCAATACTTAGAGGGATATGAGGAGCAAACCGGCCTTCCTAAGGATCACCATGCAGCGGAAGACGGACGATACGTTCCTGAAAAAGTGACGTGTGACATAAGCTCCGATCTCACTTCAAAAATGAAGCGGACGGCAGGCGAGCATCATGTCACGCTGAACACGCTGCTGCAGACGGCATGGGCGGTTTTGCTGCAGAAATATAACCGCAGCCGGGACGTTGTGTTTGGAAGTGTTGTATCCGGAAGACCTGCTGGAATTCCAAACGTGGAAACCATGATCGGCTTATTCATTAACACCATTCCCGTCCGGTTCCGGTGTGAAGCCGGGACAACGTTTGCCGAGCTTATGAAAGAGGCGCAGGAAAGGGCTGTAGCGTCTCAACAATTTGAGACGCACCCGCTGTACGATATTCAAGCGCGTACAACGCAAAAGCAAGATTTAATTACACATTTAATGATATTCGAAAATTATCCGGTTGATCAGTATATGGAAAGCATAGGCCGCCAAAACGGAACATCCATCAAAATTTCCAACGTGCAAATGGAAGAACAGACCAACTACGATTTTAATTTGACCGTTATACCGGGCGACGAGATGAACATCTCTTTTGAATACAATGCAAATGTGTATGATCGTGCAAGCATAGAGCGGGTTCGGGAACATTTCATGCAAATCCTGCATCAAGGCGTGACAGATGCGGATATCCGGGTGGATCAAGCGGAATTGTTAACGGAAGGCGAAAGAAGAACCCTTCTGCAGACGCTTAACGACACGGCCGCGCCGTTTCCGCAGACGCCGGTTCATCAATTATTTGAAGAGCAATCGCAGCGTACGCCCGATCAAGCAGCCGTCATTGATAAGGACAGGCAGCTCACGTACGGAGAGCTCAATAAGCGGGCCAACCGACTGGCGCGAACGTTAAGAGCGAAAGGAGTCCAGACGGATCAGCCTGTAGCCATCATCACAAGAAACAGCATCGAATCGGTGGTCGGAATCCTTGCCGTTTTAAAATCAGGCGGAGCCTATGTCCCTATAGATCCGGAATATCCGCAAGACCGCATCCGGTATATGCTGGATGACTCCCAAGCCGGAATCGTTTTAATGCAGCGGGACGTCAGGAAACAGCTCGCCTATGAAGGCGTCACGGTTTTACTTGATGATGAAAGTTCTTATCACCAAGATGGCTCTGACCTTGCTCCGATAAATGATGTGAGCCATTTGGCATATGTCATTTATACGTCAGGTTCCACAGGCCGGCCAAAAGGCGTACTAATCGAGCACCAAGGCTTGACCAATTATATTTGGTGGGCGAAAGAGGTTTATGTAAAAGGCGAGAAAGCCAACTTCCCATTGTATTCGTCAATTTCTTTTGATCTGACGGTGACTTCTATTTTCACGCCGCTTGTCACAGGAAATGCAATCATCGTCTATGACGGAGAAGATAAAACAGCTCTGCTTGAATCGATTGTGAGGGACCCGAGGGTGGATATCATTAAATTGACTCCGGCCCATTTGCAGGTTTTGAAAGAAATGAACATTGCCGATCAAACGGCTGTCCGAAGAATGATTGTGGGCGGGGAAAACTTAAGCACCCGGTTAGCCCGCAGCATTCATGAACAGTTCGAAGGCCGGGTTGAAATATGCAATGAGTACGGACCGACGGAAACCGTTGTCGGCTGCATGATTTACCGTTATGATGCCGCAAAGGACAGACGGGAATCGGTACCGATCGGAACCGCTGCGGCAAACACGAGCATTTACGTTCTTGATGAGAATATGAAACCCGCACCGATCGGAGTGCCGGGAGAAATCTATATCAGCGGCGCCGGTGTGGCAAGAGGATATTTGAATCGTCCCGAATTAACGGCAGAGAAATTTGTCGATGACCCGTTTGAACCCGGAGCGAAGATGTATAAGACCGGAGATTTGGCGAAGTGGCTGGCGGACGGAAACATTGAATATGCGGGCAGAATAGATGAACAAGTGAAAATCAGAGGCTATCGTATCGAATTAGGCGAGATCGAGGCGGCACTGCTTCAAGAAGAAGCGATCAAGGAAGCTGTCGTTACAGCCAGAGAGGATGTCCACGGGTTTAAACAATTGTGTGCATATTACGTAAGCGGCGGGCAAACAACGGCTGCCCGGCTCCGGAAACAATTGTCTCATACCCTTGCAAGTTATATGGTTCCGGCTTATTTTATCGAGCTTGATGAAATGCCTTTAACTTCTAACGGAAAAATAAACAAAAAAGGGCTGCCGGCTCCGGATTTCGAGCTGCAGGACAGAGCAGAGTATAAAGCTCCCCGAACAAAAGCGGAAGAAATATTAGTTTCTGCCTGGGAATCGGTATTAGGCGCTGAAAACGTCAGTATTCTTGATAATTTCTTTGCCCTTGGCGGAGATTCCATTAAATCCATTCAAGTATCCTCCAGATTAAATCAGCAAGGATACAAAATGGAAATCAAAGACTTGTTTCAATATGCAACAATTGCAGAATTGAGTCCGCATATCAAGCAGAATCTGCGTATAGCCGATCAAGGTGAGGTCAAAGGAAAAGTCAGCCTGACTCCTATTCAGCATTGGTTCTTTGATCACATAACGACAGATCAGCATTATTATAATCAAGCCGTCATGCTGCATGCGCCGGAAGGTTTTCAGGAAACGCAGCTTCGTCAAACCCTGCAAAAGCTTGCTGAACATCACGATGCGCTCCGCATGACGTTCCGGACTACGGAAAATGGCTGCGAGGCACAGAATGAAGAAATCGCCCAAAGCGGACTGTACCGCTTAGAAGTCCTGAATCTGAAAGAAGATTCCGATCCGGGACGGACAATTGAAGCCAAAGCTGATGAGATACAAAGCAGTATGCGTTTAAGTGATGGGCCGTTAATGAAAGCCGGGTTGTTTCAATGCGCAAATGGAGATCATCTGCTCATTGCCATCCATCATTTGATTATAGACGGGATTTCATGGCGCATTTTACTGGAAGATATCGTTAGCGGCTACAAGCAAGCCGAGAACGGGCGAGTGATTCAACTGCCGCAAAAAACAGACTCTTTCCAATTATGGGCTAAGAGACTTTCAGAATATGCGCAAAGTGAAACCATAAAACAGGAACAGGAATATTGGACAAAGATCGAACAAACCGAAGTCAAACCGCTGCCTAAAGATTTTCATGAAACCCATACAACTGCAAAAGACAGTGAAACAGCAACTGTGGAATGGACGAAAGAGGAAACGGAGCTGCTATTAAAACAAGCGAATCGCGCTTATAACACGGAAATAAACGATTTGCTCTTAACTTCTCTGGGTCTTTCCATATCGCATTGGTCAGGACTGGAACAAATTCCGATTCATTTAGAGGGACACGGCCGAGAACAGATTATACAAGATATAGATATCTCCCGCACGGTCGGGTGGTTTACAAGTCTGTATCCGGTTGTGCTGCACGCGCATCCGGGCAAAGAGATCTCTGATTATATCAAGACGACCAAAGAAGGATTGCGCCAAATTCCGCATAAAGGGATCGGATATGGAATAGCAAGGTACTTAAGCGGCGGAATGCCATCGAAACTCAATCCTGAGATCAGCTTTAACTACCTGGGACAGTTTGACCAAGATTTACAGCAGCATGGGGTTCAATTATCTTCTTATTCTTGCGGTTCAGACTCAAGCGGAGATCAAGAAAGACCGTATGTATTGAATATAAACGGAATGATCACCGACGGCCGGCTGAAGCTTACGATCAGCTACAGCAGCAAACAGTACGCAAAAGAAACGATCATGCGGTTATCGGAAACGATTCAAAGCCGCCTGCGGACAATCATTACGCATTGCGTCCATAAAGAACAATCGGAACTGACGCCAAGCGATATTTTGTTAAAAGGCATGTCCATTGACGAATTGGATCAGCTCCTCATTCAACTGCCGCATGCAGGTGAGGTTGAAAACGTGTATCCGCTCACTCCGATGCAGAAAGGAATGCTCTTCCACAGCCTGCTGGACGAGGCCTCAAGTTCTTATTTTGAACAAGCATCGTTCGATTTGCAGGGAGAGTTAAAGATTGATTGGTTTAAAGCAAGCCTTGAACGATTATTTGAAACATACGCCGTGCTCAGAACCCGTTTTTACAGCGGCTGGAACGATACTCCTTTACAAATTGTCTATAAAACGCAAACACCGCAAATTCATTTTGCAGATTTGCGTGGTATAGAGGAGCACCTGAGAGAGGATGCAATCGCAGCCTATCAAAGAGAAGATAAGGCAAAAGGATTTGACTTGGCTCGGGATCCGCTGATGCGCATAGCGATTTTCCGTATGGAAGACCGCAAATATCATTTGATTTGGAGCTTCCATCATATTGTGATGGATGGCTGGTGCCTGTCTCTTATCACGAAGGAAGTGTTTGATCATTATCGCGCCTTACAGGAAGGCAGGGAACCAGAACCGTCATCGGCAGCTCCTTACAGCGACTATATCGAGTGGCTTGACCGCCAAGATCAGGGAGCGGCAAAGCGGTACTGGAGCGGGTATCTTGAAGGATATACAGGTGAAACCACGCTTCTTCATAAAATAGAGCAGCATGAACAAAAAGAATACGCCTATGCCAATGTGATCTGCCGATTTGATCACGAACAGACAAAACAATTACAGCAGATCGCAAATCAGCATCAGGTTACATTAAACACGTTGATCCAAACGTTATGGGGAGTTTTATTACAGAAATACAGCGGGTCCGCAGACGTTGTCTTCGGCAGTGTCGTGTCGGGAAGGCCGGCGGAAATTCCTGATGTAGAACAGATGATCGGCCTGTTCATCAATACCATTCCGGTTCGCATCCGCTGCGATGAGGACAGCACTTTTGCTGATACGATGCAAATGGTTCAACAAAACGCTCTGGCTTCCCAATCATACGATACCTATCCTTTATACGAAATTCAGGCCCAAACGGAACAAAAGCAAAACTTAATTGATCATATACTGATCTTTGAAAATTATCCGATAGAGCAGCAAGTCGAAAAGGGCCATGATGCTGCGGATTTAAATATCGTGAATTTCCATATAGAAGAACATACCCATTACGATTTTAATGTAGTTGTCATCCCTGGCGAACAACTCACCGTTCATTTTGATTTCAACCAAAATGAATATGGACAATCAGAGGCAGAGCGGATTCGCGGACATTTTGAACAGCTCATTCACCAAATTTTGCAGCAGCCGTCTGTCAAAATAGAAGAAATGGAACTTCTGACGCAGCAAGAAAAAGAACAGCTGCTCACTCCGCTTTCCGGGGGAACAGAGAAGCCTGAATACGAAACGATTCATACTATGTTTGAACGCCAGGCGGCACAAACGCCGCAAGAAATCGCAGTTCAATACGAAGGGGCGGAGATTTCTTACAAAGAGCTGAACGAAACAGCCAATAAACTGGCGCGGATTCTCCGTAAGCGAGGTGTGAAGCATCAGGAGCCGGTGGCTGTGATCGCCGGGCGTTCACCATCATTAGCGATTGCTGTTTTAGGCATTTTAAAAGCGGGCGGTGCCATTGTTCCGATTGATCCGAGCCATCCTGCCGAACGAATCCGCTATATCATTGAAAACAGCAGCTCCACTCATGTTGTAACAGAGAAAGACCGGTCAGTCCCCGAGGCAGCAACGCAGATTGTCACATTCATAGAAGAAGCGGTGACAGAACCGGACGGGAGCAATGTGCAGACGATAAACACAGCGGAGGATCTGCTTTACGTTATTTATACATCAGGAACGACGGGGAAACCGAAGGGTGTGCTGCTTGAACATAGAAATATGGCCAATTTGCTGTATGACCAATTTACAAACTCAGGCATCGATTTCAAAACCAATGTGCTTCAATACGCATCTCCGGCATTTGATGTCTGCTATCAAGAGCTGTTTTCAGCCCTGCTCAGAGGCGGCACACTCCACATCGTGCCGGAATCAATAAAGCGGGACGCGGCTCAGCTGTTTTCGTTTATTAATAAACATCAGACGGACATCGTCTTTTTCCCGACTGCTTTTGCCAAAATGCTTTTTAGCGAAGAGAGCTATGCATATTCATTTCCGCGCTGTGTGAAGCATTTGATTACAGCAGGAGAACAATTGACAGTATCCCGTTTATTTCAGCAAGTGCTCCGCACCCACGGCTTGCATTTGCACAATCATTACGGTCCGTCAGAAACTCATGTGGTGTCGACGTATACCATTCAACCGGGAGATGATATTCCTGAATTTCCGCCGATCGGAAAACCGATATGCCATAACAATATGTATGTCATCAGCAAGAACAAACAGCTTCAGCCCTTGGGCATTGCGGGAGAACTGTATATTTCCGGAGCAAATACCGGGAGAGGCTATGCGAATAACCCGGCTTTAACGGGAGAGAAATTTTTGCCTGATCCGTTCAGAGAGGGAGCCGTTATGTACCGCACCGGAGATTTGGCAAGGCTGCGTGAGGACGGGCAAATCGAATACATCGGCCGCATTGATGATCAGGCGAAAATAAGGGGCTACCGGATCGAACCGAAAGAAGTTGAGGTCATATTGGCCAATCACCCGGCGGTGAGAGAAGCAGCCGTCCTTATTCAAAAAAACGCTTTGGGTGAAAATGAATTGTGCGCGTACTGCAGCGTCTCAAAAGCGACTGATCCTTCAGCATTACGGAAAGATCTGGCCAAAAACCTTCCTGACTATATGATTCCCGTGAAATGGGCTTTTGTTGAATCGATTCCGCTCACGGCAAACGGAAAAGTCGACCGCAAAGCATTGCCGACACCAGAAGGAGGCGTGCAAACAGGGGGCGAATACGTTGCTCCCCGTACAGCGGCGGAAGCGCAGGTGGCGCATATCTGGAAAGAGGTGCTTGGACTTCCGCGTATCGGCGTGAAAGATAACTTCTTCGACATCGGCGGTCACTCGCTGCGGGCAACGACTCTGACGGCGAAGCTGCACAAAGTGATGGGGGTCAGCCTGCCGCTGCGGGAAGTGTTCCGGTCGCCAACAATTGAAGAAATGGCAGAAACGATTACCGGAATGAAACACACAGCATATACATCTATCCCGGCCGTTGACGCAAAAGAATACTATGCCGTCTCCTCGGCGCAAAAACGGCTGTACATTTTGAATCAGCTGAAAGGCGGAGAGCTGAGCTACAACATGCCGAGTGTCATGAGGGCCGATGGAGCTCTGGATCGGGAACTTGTCGAGAAGGCGATTCGCAAGCTGATTCAGCGCCATGAAACGCTGCGTACCGGCTTTGAATTGATAGACGGAGAACCGGTGCAGCGGATTTATGACGACGTCCCATTTGCAGTGGAATTCACTCAGGTGAAAGAAGAACAGGCGGAAGTCCTCGTTCATGGGTTTGTGCGGGCATTTGACTTGGAGAAAGCGCCGCTGCTGCGGGTAGGACTGATTGAGCTTGCAAAAGACCGCCATTTGCTGCTGTTTGACATGCATCATATCATTTCAGACGGCGTATCTATCAAGAATTTGATTGAAGAGTTCGTTTCATTATATGAAGGAAAAGAATTGCCGGCATTGCGGGTTCAGTATAAAGATTATGCGGCGTGGCAGCTGGCGGATATGCAAAGCGAACGCATGAAGCAGCAGGAAGCGTATTGGCTGGATGTGTTCAGCGGAGAGGTTCCGGTGCTGGATATGCCAACCGACTACGGAAGACCGGCTGCGCGGAGCTTTGAAGGAGGACAAATCGAGTTTGTTATCGGACCGGAGCTGACGGAACAGCTGAAAGGCTTGGCGGTGAAGAGCGAAAGCACACTGTACATGGTGCTGCTGGCTGCTTATACGACCATGCTTGCCAAATACAGCGGGCAAGAAGACATCGTAGTAGGCAGCCCGATTGCCGGAAGAACCCATTCGGATTTGGAAAGCTTAATCGGCATGTTCGTGGGCACGCTGGCGATACGAACGAAACCGATCGGGGAAAAAACATTCCGGGAGTACGTGCAGGAAGTCAAAGAGCATACATTAAAAGCGTACGAAAACCAGGAGTATCCATTCGACGAACTGGTGGACAAGCTGAATGTGTCCCGGGATTTCAGCCGCCATCCGCTGTTTGACACGATGTTCATATGGCAAAACACAGAACGTGGAGAATTGAGCCTCGATGATGTGCGTTTTACCCCTTATCCGGACAACCATGCGATGGCGAAGTTCGACCTGACGTTCCAAGCGGCAGAAAATGAAGACGGAATTACAGGTATGATCAGTTACGCGGCAGCGCTGTATAAGCAGGAAACTGCAGAACGCATGGCAAAGCACTTTATCCAATTGATCGAGGCGATTGCGAATGATCCGCAGGCGCCGCTTTCATCGCTGGAGATGATCACCGCGAAGGAGAAAGAGCAGATTGTGGAGAGATGGGGCCAACCGGCAATAGACTGCCCAAGGGACAAAACAATTCACCAATTGTTCGAGGAGCAGGCGGAGCGTACGCCGGAACTTACGGCCGCAGTTTACGAGAAAAGCCGATTCACATACCGTGAGCTGAATGAGCGGGCCAACCGCCTGGCACGGATTTTAAGAAGCGAAGGCGTGCAGCCTGACCAGCCTGTGGGTATTCTGGCAGAACGTTCTCTGGAAATGATCGTGGGGATTATGGCGATCCTGAAAGCCGGGGGCGCGTATGTGCCGATGGATCCGGACAGCCCGCAGGAACGCATCCGCTATATTCTGGAGGATTCAGGAGCAAAGGTTCTGCTGGCACAGCCCCATTTACAAGATCGTGTATCCTTTGCCGGAGAGATTTTACTGCTGAATGACGAACGAATGAACAGCGGGGATGGCTCGAATCTGGTGACGGCAGCCGGACCGGATCACTTGGCGTATGTGATTTACACATCAGGCACAACCGGCAAGCCAAAAGGCACGCTGATTGAGCATCGCCAGGTACTTCATTTGATGGAGGGGCTCCGCGGACAAGTGTACGGTGCTTATGATTCGGGATTGCGTGTGTCTCTGTTGGCACCGTACTATTTCGACGCATCGGTCAAGCAAATTTTCGCGGCACTGTTAGGGGGACATGCACTGTATATCGTCCCTAAAGCATCAGTATCAGACGGTTATGCCTTGTCAAACTATTATCGCACCCACCGCATTGACGTAACAGACGGAACACCGTCACATTTGCAATTGCTTATCGCTGCAGACAGCCTTCATGGGGTAACGATCCGGCACATGCTTATTGGAGGAGAGGCGCTCCCGCAGGCGACGGTGGCGCAATTGCTTGAATTGTTCGCTTCGAACGGGTCATCAATGCCGCTCATAACCAATGTATACGGTCCGACGGAAACCTGCGTGGATGCATCGGTCTTCCATATCGTACCGGAGACATTGGCATCCGCTGACGACGGCGGTTACGTGCCGATCGGCAAGCCGCTGGGCAACAACCGTGTGTATATTGTTGATTCCCATGACCGGATGCTGCCTATAGGTGTAAAGGGTGAGCTGTGCATCGCCGGAGACGGAGTAGGACGAGGGTATCTGAACTTGCCTGAATTAACGGGTGAAAAGTTTGTGGCCGATCCGTTTGTAATCGGAGAGCGGATGTATAAAACAGGCGATCTTGCCCGTTACCTGCCGGATGGAAACATTGAATATGCCGGAAGAAAGGATCATCAGGTCAAAATTCGCGGTTACCGGATCGAACTTGGCGAGGTGGAAGCCGCTCTTCTCAACATCGAGCATGTACAAGAAGCGGTGATCCTGGCCAGAGAAAATGCAGAGGGACAAAGCGATTTGTATGCCTATTTTACAGGGGAGAAGTCACTGCCGATCAATCAGCTTAAAGAAAAACTCTCCGATCAAATACCAGGCTACATGGTTCCTTCATACCTGATGCAACTGGAACAAATGCCGTTAACCTCCAATGGAAAAGTGAATCGCAGCGCGTTACCGCTGCCTGAAGCAGGCTTGCAGACCGGGATTGACTATGTTGCTCCAAGGACAAAGCCGGAAGAGCAGCTGGTTCACATCTGGAAAGAAGTATTGAAGTTAGAACAAGTCGGCGTCAAAGATAACTTTTTCGATCTCGGCGGGCATTCGTTACGGGGGATGACGCTCGTTACCAAGATCCATAAGCAATTCGGCAAAAGCATTTCATTGAGAGAAGTGTTTCAATACCCGACGGTTGAAGAAATGGCGAGGGTCATTGCGGGCGCGGAAACCAGCGGACCGGATGAAATCCCTGTTGCAGAAGCCAAAGATGTTTATCCTGTATCTTCCGTACAAAAGATGGTTTACCTGTCTACACAAATTGAAGGCGGAGAACTAAGTTACAACATGCCGGGGATTTTGACATTGGAAGGCAGGATGGATATGAATCGTTTACAATCTGCGTTCCAAAGTCTGATCCAGCGCCATGAATCGCTACGAACCGGATTTGAAATGGTTCGGGGAGAGCTGGTGCAGGTGATCAAGCCGCAGGCGGATTTCTCTATAGAAAGGTACAAAGCAGCTGATGAGCAGGTCGAGGAGCTGTTCCGCAATTTCGTGCGGCCTTTCGATCTCAGTCAGGCTCCATTGCTTCGGGCCGGGCTCATCGAATTAGAACAGGACAGACATGTTTTCATGTTTGACATGCATCATATCGTTTCAGACGGCGCTTCTATGAATATTTTCGTTGAAGAACTGATTCAATTGTATGACGGCAAAGAATTAACCCCGCTCCGGATTCAATACAAAGATTACACTGTATGGCAGCAGCAGGCGGAGCAGAGGGAACGCATCAAAAGGCAGGAGAACTATTGGCTGAATGTATTTCATGAGGAACTCCCGCCATTTGAGCTGCCGAAAGATTTTGCCAGACCGCGAATTCGAAGCTTTGAAGGCAAGCGATACAATTTCGCTCTCGATGAGACTGTGGTCCAGGGGATTAAACAGATGGAAGAATTGACCGGATCGACCGCTTACATGATCTTGCTGTCAGCCTATAACATACTGCTGGCGAAATACAGCGGTCAGGAAGATATCGTCGTCGGTACGCCTATTGCGGGAAGAATGCATGAAGATTTACAGCATATTATCGGGATGTTTGTGAATACACTGGCCATCCGTACGGCTCCGGCTGGAGAAAAGACCTTTATGGATTATGTAACGGAAACAAAAGAAACGATGCTGAAAGCTTATGAAAATCAAGAATATCCTTTTGAAGAATTAGTTGAGAAACTGGGAGTGAAACGGGACTTAAGCCGTAATCCGTTATTCGATACGATGTTTGTTCTGCAAAATACGGAACAAACGGATATCGAATTGGACTCTCTCGCGGTCAGACCATATGAACAAACAAATACGGCGGCCAAATTTGATTTACAGCTGACTTTCGTGATGAATCCGCACGAGATTCAAGGAAGCTTTGAGTACTGCACGAAGCTGTTTAAACAGAAAACCATCGCTACGCTGAGCAAAGATTACGCCATGATTCTGTCGGCGATCATAAAAGACCCATCGATTCCTTTAAAAGAAATTCAATTAAGTGAGAAAGTAAATAGAAGTG
This sequence comes from Bacillus sp. NEAU-242-2, assembly GCF_027853835.1. Lineage (NCBI taxonomy): Bacteria > Bacillati > Bacillota > Bacilli > Caryophanales > Bacillaceae > Bacillus > Bacillus sp. NEAU-242-2. The sequence goes on from NZ_JAPNNY010000001.1 coordinate 83,267, forward strand.
AACACTTTGCAAGCGAAATCGAATTGAATTTCTAAAAAAGGCCGGTACCGGCTGTCCCCGGCATGATGTTTTTACGGGGACAGCGGTCAGCCGGCTAAAACTTACTGGAGGGATATTAATGTCAGAATTCAAGCAACAGGAGTTGTTCTGGAGCAGCATGTTCGATGCGGAAGATCGTCCCAGTGCAATCCCTTCGTTTCAAATGTCGGACTCAACAATAGAGCACGATGCGCCGAGTGAACCCAACCGGATTCACAGTTCATTGAGCTCCGATGTATCCCTGCGCATCATGAAAATGACGAATAAATCGCCAATGGCCGTTTATATGGTTCTCCTGGTCGGAATCGAGTGTCTTTTGTACAAATATACGGGGGAAGAGGGCGTTATTGTAGGTGTACCGGCCTTTGAAGACGAAACCGATGAAGACCTTCGTTTAGATCAAGTCATGTTAATCAAACAAAACATAAATGCGGACAGCACATTTAAATCCATATTTAATGAATTCAAGCATACGCTGAACGGAGCCATCTTAAATCAGCACGTTCCTTTCGATAAAATGGCCGGTCCATTAAATCTGAACTACGATTCAAATCATTTGCCAATGATCCATACGATCGTATCACTAGATCAGCTTCATCCCATTCGTTTTATAGAAACGGCTGCTGCTGATACGTTATTTCAGTTTTCCATCGAAAATGATTCGATTCATTTAAAGTTAACTTATAATGAACAAGCTTATGATCGCCAGTATATGATGCAAGTGATCGAACATGTAAACCGGGTTTTTTCAAGTTTGTTATTCCAACCCGACCTTATGATCCGACAGCTTAATATTCTGTCAGACTCAGAGACAAATCAACTCATCGCCTATAATCAAACGGCTGCAGAGTATCCAAGAGAAAAAACGATTCATCAATTTTTGGAGGAACAAGCGGAACGCACCCCTGATCAAACGGCTGTTGTCTACGAGGATAGCCGTCTGACGTACCGGGAATTGAATGAAAAGGCGAATCAACTCGCTCGGACACTGCAATCTGAAGGCGTGCAGCCGGATCAGCCGGTCGGGATTATGGCCGAACGCTCCCTGGATATGATTGTAGGGATCTTCGGGATCTTGAAAGCCGGCGGGGCGTATGTACCGATTGACCCGGGCTATCCCGAGGAACGGGTTCGATACATATTGGAGGATTCGGATACGAAGTTGTTACTCGTGCAGAATCAATCGCAAGAGAGAGTACCTTTTACGGGAAAAGTGCTGGATATGAAAGATCCGCACAACTTTTGTGAAGACGGGTCGAATGTAGAGCCGGCTGCTGGTCCGGATCATCTGGCCTATGTTATTTATACATCGGGTTCAACGGGCAAGCCGAAAGGGGTTATGGTTGAGCACCGGTCGGTCATCAATCGGCTGGTGTGGATGCAGGAAAAATACCCTCTGGATGAGCGGGATGCGATTCTGCAAAAAACTGCGATCACCTTTGATGTATCAGTGTGGGAACTGTTCTGGTGGACGCTGGCAGGTTCTAAACTGGTGCTGCTGCCAAGCGGAGGAGAAAAGAATCCCGAGCTGATTTTAGATACAATTGCACAAAAAGGCGTCAGCACACTGCATTTTGTACCGGCGATGCTGCATGCCTTCCTGGAATCCATGGATCAGAAGCCAAGCGGGATGTTGAAACAAAAATTAGCGTCATTAAGACATGTGTTTGCAAGCGGTGAGGCTTTGAAGCCTGTACATGTCGCAGGCTTCAAACGCATCATCATGTCGGTGAGCCAGGCTCAAATCATCAACTTGTACGGACCGACTGAGGCAACAATTGATGTATCATACTTTGATTGCCAGACGGAAGAAACATATGCAACGATTCCGATAGGCAAACCGATTTCCAACATTCAATTGTATATATTACATGCTGATTTGGAACATATGCAGCCGATCGGTGTGGCGGGAGAACTGTGCATAGCGGGCGATGGGCTTGCAAGGGGCTACTTGAATCGTCCCGAACTGACGGCCGAGAAGTTTGTAAACCATCCGATTGCATCAGGAGAACGGATATACCGGACGGGAGACTTGGCAAGATGGCTGCCGGACGGCAATATCGAGTATTTGGGCCGGATTGATCACCAGGTGAAAATCCGCGGTTACCGCATTGAAATCGGCGAAGTCGAAGGCGCTTTTTTTCAGCTGCCGGCGATCAAAGAAGCCATCGTCATCGCCCGGGAAATCGATGGGGAAACATCCTTGTGCGCCTATTATACCGCACAACATGCTTTAACTGCAGGCGAGCTCCGTGAAGAGCTGTCCCGGCAGCTTCCATCCTATATGATACCTGCTTATTTCGTTCAGCTGGAAGAGATGCCGCTTACTTTCAACGGGAAAATAGACCGTAAATCCCTTCCTTCTCCAAGAGAGAATCTTACAGGCATGAACTATGAAGCTCCTCGAACAGAACTGGAAAAAATACTGGCCGCGGTGTGGGAGTCGGTCTTAGGCTTAGAACGGGTCGGAATCTCAGATCATTTCTTCGAATTGGGGGGCGATTCCATTAAGTCGATTCAAGTGTCCTCAAGATTATACCAAGCCGGGTATAAGTTTGAAATCAAACACTTGTTTAAATACCCAACCATCTCCGAGCTTGTTCCATACGTAGAGCCGGTAACCCGAATCGCAGAACAAGGAGAAATCAAAGGCCGTGCACTGCTGACACCGATTCAGCATTGGTTTTTCGACCAGAAATACCCGGAATTACACCATTACAATCAAGCGATTATGCTTTATTGGAAAGAGGGACTGGATGAATCCAAGCTTCGGGAAGTCATGAAGAAGATCACAGAGCATCACGATGCTTTGCGCATGGTCTATGTTCCGACAGAAGATGGATATGAAGCCCGAAATCGGGGGATCGAAGAAGGTGATCTGTTCAGCCTTGAAGTGATCTCATTACGCGAAGAAAAAAATGTGTCCCAGACGATAGAAACCATTTCAAATGAGATTCAGCAATCCATTCATTTAGCGGAAGGACCGCTCATGAAACTGGGATTGTTCCGGTGTCAAGAGGGAGATCATTTGCTGATTGCGGTTCATCATCTGGTCATCGACGGCGTATCGTGGAGGATTTTACTTGAGGATATAGCGGCAGCTTATGAGCAGCTTCAAAACGGAGAAGCGATCCGGCTTCCGAAGAAAACGGACTCTTACCTGTTATGGGCTGAACAGTTGAATCGTTATGCAGAAAGTCAGGAATTCGAAGCGGAAAATCAATACTGGTTCAGACAGAAACATAATCCGCAACATACATTGCCAAAGGACAATGGACAGGAGACCGGTCTGGCCAAAGACAAGGAAACGGTCATTGTTCAATGGACCGTCGAGGAAACCGAACGTTTATTAAAAAACGCTCACAGGGCTTATTCGACCGATATGAACGATTTATTACTGACCGGTCTGGGAATTGCTGTTCATCGTTGGACCGGATATGAAGACATTCTCATTCACCTTGAAGGACACGGCAGAGAGTCTATCATTCCGGATCTCGATATTTCGCGTACGGTGGGATGGTTCACAAGCCTATATCCGGTTTCGCTTCAAATCAAAGCTGATCAGGATATCCCGGAGCGGATTAAAACAGTGAAAGAAAATTTGCGTCAGATCCCCCAAAAAGGAATAGGTTACGGCCTGATCAAATATTTGTCCGATCACCCGAAGGCGCATGAATGGACCAGACATCCGGAAATACGTTTCAATTATTTGGGTCAATTTGATCAAGATGTCCGGAACGGCAGGATGGAAGTATCCCCTTACTCAAGCGGGAAAACAGCCAGTGACAATCGCCCCTTGACCTATACACTTGATATCAACGGCATGATTTCAGACGGCCGATTGTCGCTGGCCATCAGCTATAGCGGTAAACAATATCAAAGAGAAACAATGGAAGCCTGTGCCGATCTCTTAAAAAGCAGCCTGCAGCAAGTCATCGCACATTGTGATGCTCAAGATCAAATTCACCTGACGCCAAGCGATATTTCGTTAAAAGGTATAACGATCGGTGAACTGGATCAATTTGTGCAGCAAACGAGTCATCTCGGTGACATTGAAAATATATACCCATTAACCCCGATGCAGAAAGGAATGTTGTTCCACAGCTTGATCGATTCGGCTTCCGAAGCTTACTTTGAACAAGCCGCTTTTGATCTGAAAGGTTTCTTGGATATCGATGCATTCAGGATGAGTTTAGCGCATCTGGCCGAAAAATATGACATTCTTCGGACTCTTTTTTATACAGAATGGAAAGATCAGCCTTTGCAGATTGTATTCCGGCAAAAACCGATTGAAACGGCCGTTGAAGATATTCGCAGCATGAACAGTCATCAGCGCAGCGAGTTTATTGCCGATTTTGCCAGAAGAGATAAGGCGCGGGGATTCAATCTCACCCGGGATGCTTTAATGCGCGTATCAATCCTGCGGACAGAGGAAGACCAAGCGCGATTGATATGGAGCTTTCATCATATTTTAATGGATGGCTGGTGTTTGCCTCTTGTTACGAAAGAAGTGTTTGAAACCTATTATGCGATACTCGAGCAAAGGCAGCTGAAGCGGGGAGCCGTCACTCCATACAGCCGATATATCGAATGGCTCGATCAACAAGATCACAAACAGGCGTCAGCCTATTGGCGTAATTACTTGGAAGGTTATGAAGGGCAAACTGTTTTATTACAAGAACAATCTTCCGGCCAGACAAACCAGGCGAAAGGATACGAAAAAGGAGAGCATACGTTTCATTTAGGAAAGCAGCTCTCAGACGAAATCAAACGGGCCGCAAGCCGCCAGCAAGTCACCGTCAATACATGGATACAAACCGCATGGGGCTTATTGCTGCAAAGATATAACGGAAGTCAGGATGTCGTCTTCGGCACGGTCGTATCCGGCAGACCGGCAGAAATTCCGGGAATTGAAACCATGGTCGGTTTATTTATCAATACCATTCCCGTACGTATTCATACGCAGCCTGAAATGACAGCTGCACAAGTATTGAAAGTGAACCAGGAGCAGGCACTGGCTTCTCAAAAATATGATACATTTCCGTTGTATGACATTCAGGCTCAAACTGAGCAAAAGCAGCAGTTGATCAATCATATTATGGTATTTGAGAATTACCCGGTTGAGAAACAAATAGAACATATGAAGCAGGATGACAACGCATTAGACATTCTCGATTTTCATATGGAAGAACATACACATTATGACTTTACTTTTATCGTGATGCCGGATGGAGAAATTGACATTCGTTTTGTATACAACCGCGATGTTTATGATCAAGCAAGTGTCGAACGGATGCAGACGCATTTCATGCAAATCATGAAGCAAATGGCGGACGATCAGAAAGTTCGCGTACAAGACCTTGATATCGTAACAGCGGATGAGCGATCGCTTCTGATAGATAAGTTCAACGATACGGCGGCTGAGTATCCAAAGGAAAAGACGATTCATCAATTGTTTGAAGAACAAGCGAAGCGAACGCCGGAGCAAGCAGCGATTGTTTTTGAAGATAAGAAGCTGACATATCGGGTAGTAAATGAACGCGCCAATCAGCTGGCCCGAACCTTGGTTGCCAAAGGACTTCAGGCCGAGGAGCTTGTCGGCATTATGGCGGAACGTTCACCGGAGATGGTGATAGGCATCCTTGCTATTTTGAAAGCCGGGGGCGTTTACGTACCGATCGATCCGGATTATCCGAAAGAACGCATCCATTATATGCTTGAGGATTCTAACGTCTCTATCTTATTATTGCAACATCATCTTCTGGAAGGTACCGATTATCAAAGTCATACTGTCTTCCTTGACGATCCGTCATCATACGACGCCGAACCATCTAATCTCAATCTGAGCGTGATGCCAAATCAATTAGCCTACGTGATTTATACATCAGGAACTACGGGGAATCCGAAAGGCACGCTCATTGAACATAAAAACGTGGTTCGTCTGTTATTTAACAACAAAAATGTTTTTGATTTTAACGCATCGGACACTTGGACTTTGTTTCATTCCTTCTGCTTTGATTTTTCAGTATGGGAAATGTACGGAGCGCTGCTGTATGGGGGCAAATTAGTGATTGTTCCGAAACAAATAGCAAAAAACCCGGAAAGGTATTTGCAATTGTTAAAATCGGAAGCTGTGACCATTTTAAATCAAACGCCAAGTTATTTTTATCAACTGATGCAGGAGGAGAGAGCAGATCCCGAATCCAATTTAAACATCCGAAAAATCATATTTGGCGGAGAGGCGTTAAATCCATCCTTCTTGAAAGACTGGAAGCTTAAATATCCTTTAACACAATTAATCAATATGTACGGCATCACCGAAACCACCGTTCATGTCACATATAAAGAAATCACGGAACGGGAAATCAACGAGGGCAGAAGCAACATCGGACAACCTATTCCTACTCTGCAAGCGTATATTTTGGACGAATATCAACGCATTCAGGTCATGGGCATACCGGGCGAGCTCTATGTGGCAGGAGAGGGACTTGCCAGAGGATATTTGAACCGCCCGGAATTAACGGCTGAGAAATTTGTTGAACACCCGTTTGCTGCAGGCGAAAAAATGTACAAAACGGGAGATGTCGCCCGGTGGCTGCCTGACGGCAATATCGAGTATTTAGGAAGAATTGATCATCAGGTGAAAATCCGGGGCTACCGGATTGAAATTGGCGAGGTCGAAGCGGCTTTATTGCAATCGGAATCTGTCAAAGAAGCGGTCGTCATCGCGATTGAAGAAGAGGGCTCAAAGCAGCTGTGCGCCTACTTGTCAGGAGACGATTCATTAAATACGGCGCAGCTGAAGCGTCATTTACTGAACAAACTGCCCGCTTATATGATACCGGCTTACTTTGTTCAAATGGAGAAGATGCCGATAACCGCAAATGGGAAAATCGATCGAAAAGCTTTGCCGGCTCCTGAGGGAAATAGGCTCACCGGAACCGAATACGAAGCGCCCGGAACGTTAATTGAAAAGCAGCTGGCCGAGATATGGAAGAACATTTTAGCTCTCAGTGACCCGGGAATTAAAGATAACTTCTTTGACGTTGGCGGCCATTCGCTCAAAGTATTGCAAGTTATTCATCAAATCAACGACCGTATGGGAATCAAAATGCATTATCAAGCCGTATACGATTTTCCTACCATCGAAACAATGGCACGCGCCATTCAAGCGGCAGTTTTCGAGTCCAAGACGGATAACGTATTCGTCAAGATGAATCAGAACGGTTCAATCCCTTTGTTCTGTTTCCCGCCTTTAATCGGGTACGGGCTGGTCTATAATGAAATGGCGAAAAGACTAGACGGCCGCTGCACCGTCTATGCCGCTGATTTCTTAGAAGAGCCGTCTTACGAGCAAGAGATCGTCGACCGGTATGCAGAAAGCATGATAGGCATTCAGGAACGAGGGCCTTTTGTTTTACTCGGTTACTCCTCGGGGTCGAATTTGGCTTTTGAGGTTGCCAAAGCCTTGGAGAAGCGCGGACGCATCGTATCGGACATTATGATGCTTGATTCTAAAAGAGCTGTTTCGGTGAATTATTTTTCGGAAGAGGAAACCGAAGAGATCATTCATCGGAATCTGGATATCATTCCGGATTATTACAGAGAATTATTAACCATTCCTTCCATTAAGGATAAAATCAGAAGCTATCTCACATATCACAATAAACTGATCAATTCCGGCGCGGTGAGCGCCAACATTCATCATTTTCTATGCGGCGAGTTGACCGATAGAGGATGGAAGCAATCAACCGCACAGCATTACCTTGAGTACAAATTAAAAGGAGACCATGTGACGATCTTTGACCCTCACAATATTGAAGAAAATACGGATACAATTCGATCTCTTATCAAAAGGATTGAAGAACGGCATCATCACGGACTTGTTCTTGAAGAACAACTGTCAATAGGATCGTTTGCTGGCGACACGAAGTTTGACAAAATGTAAGTGATTCAGGGCAAAATGCCGCTGACTGCAATCGGCGGCATTTTTCATAAAAGAGGGTCAGATATTTGCAACGTTTTCACTCTAAAAATCATTCATTTTACGCATTCTTCATGACCTGTTGTTATCATATTTTTTAAAAATCTAATATGCGGAAACAGGAGGATGTTAAGCTGATGAAAAAGTGCAGCGTATGTTTATTTGTTCTTGCTTTATTATTGAGCTGTTTACCTGGGGAATATGCGAATGCGGTAAGCACTCCAATTGCAAAACATGTTGGGAATTCAAATCCGCTTATCGACCACCATCTGGGCGCAGATCCGTTTGCGCTGACCTATAACGGAAGAGTCTACATCTATATGTCAAGCGATGACTATGAATATAATAGCGACGGCACGATTAAGGATAATTCATTTGCCAATTTGAATAAAATATCCGTCATATCTTCAGCGGATATGGTGAACTGGACAGATCACGGAGCGATTCCCGCAGCGGGTGCCAATGGGGTGAATGGCGGCCGGGGGATTGCCAAATGGGCAGGAGCATCATGGGCCCCGTCAGCCGTGGTGAAAAAGATCAACGGTAAGGATAAATTTTTCCTTTATTTCGCAAACGGCGGCGGAGGTATCGGGGTTCTCACCGCAGACAGCCCGACCGGCCCATGGACAGATCCGATCGGAAAACCGCTGGTGACGCCAAGTACACCAGGAATGTCCGGTGTTGTATGGCTTTTTGATCCTGCAGTATTCGTAGATGATGACGGTACCGGTTACCTATATGCCGGCGGAGGCGTTCCGGGCGGTTCAAATCCCACACAGGGGCAATGGGCCGATCCTAAAACAGCAAGAGTCATGAAATTGGGGCCTGATATGACCAGTGTTGCCGGAAGTGCATCTACGATTGATGCGCCTTTTATGTTTGAAGATTCGGGAATGCATAAGTATAACGGAAAATATTACTATTCCTATTGTATCAATTTCGGGGGCGCGCACCCGGCCGATAAACCTCCAGGTGAGATCGGCTATATGACCAGCTCAAGTCCTATGAATTCTTTTTCGTATAGAGGGCACTTTCTGAAAAATCCGGGAGCATTTTTCGGAGGCGGCGGAAACAATCACCATGCTGTTTTCAATTTTAAAAACGAGTGGTATGTGGTGTATCATACTCAAACTGTCAGCTCCGCTCTTTACGGGGCCGGCAAAGGATACCGTTCTCCCCATATAAATAAGCTTGTGCATAATCCTGATGGCTCCCTGCAAGAGGTAGCGGCAAATTTTGCAGGTGTCAAACAGCTGTCCAACTTGAATCCATATCACCGGGTAGAAGCGGAAACGTTTGCCTGGAACGGACGGATTTTGACCGAGAATTCCTCTGCACCCGGCGGGCCGGTCAATAATCAACATGTCACAAACATTCATAACGGAGACTGGATTGCTGTTGGAAATGCAGACTTCGGGTCAGGCGGTGCAAGGACGTTTAAAGCAAATGTAGCGTCCGCTCTTGGCGGAAAAATAGAAGTGCGACTAGACAGTGCAAACGGTAAGCTTGTCGGAACCTTGAATGTCCCTTCCACAGGCGGAACGCAATCCTGGAGAGAAATAGAAACTGCGGTAAGCGGCGCATCCGGTGTTCACAACGTATTCTTTGTATTTACCGGAACTGGTACAGGAAACTTGTTTAATGTTGATTACTGGCAGTTTACACAAAGATAAGCAAAGGTACGTTTTCTAAGTCTATAAAAGACAAATGAAGGAGAGGAAAAAAATGATGTCGAGCGTAAAAAAAACAATTTGTGTATTATTGGTATGTTTCACAATGCTGTCCGTCATGCTGTTAGGACCGGGAGTTACTGAAGTTTCAGCAGCAAGTGATGCAACAGTTAATATATCTGCAGAAAGACAAGTGATTCGCGGTTTTGGAGGAATGAACCACCCGGCTTGGATTGGAGACTTGACTGCGGCTCAACGGGAGACCGCTTTTGGCAATGGGCAGAATCAGTTAGGTTTTTCGGTTTTAAGAATTCATGTAGATGAAAATAGAAATAATTGGTACAAAGAAGTGGAGACTGCAAAGAGTGCGATCAAACATGGAGCAATCGTTTTTGCTTCCCCTTGGAATCCGCCAAACGATATGGTTGAGACTTTCAATCATAATGGTGACACATCAGCTAAGCGGCTGAGATACGATAAGTACGCTGCATACGCGCAGCATCTTAACGATTTCGTTAATTTCATGAAGAGTAATGGTGTGAATCTGTATGCGATTTCTATGCAGAACGAGCCTGATTACGCTCACGAATGGACATGGTGGACGCCTCAAGAAATCCTGCGTTTCATGAGAGAGAATGCCGGTTCCATTAATGCCCGTGTGATTGCGCCGGAATCATTTCAATACCTGAAAAATATATCGGACCCCATTTTGAACGATCCGCAGGCGCTTAGGAATATGGATATCCTCGGAACCCACCTGTACGGCACTCAGGTCAGTCAGTTTCCTTATCCTCTTTTCAAACAAAAAGGAGCGGGGAAGGACCTTTGGATGACGGAAGTATACTATCCGAACAGTGATAACAACTCGGCGGATCGATGGCCTGAGGCTTTAGGTGTTTCAGAGCATATTCATCATTCAATGGTAGAGGGAGATTTTCAAGCTTATGTGTGGTGGTACATCCGCAGATCATACGGCCCTATGAAAGAAGATGGGATGATCAGCAAACGCGGATACAATATGGCTCATTTCTCAAAATTTGTGCGCCCTGGCTATGTAAGGATTGATGCAACGAAAAATCCTGAGCCGAATGTTTATGTGTCAGCCTATAAAGGAGACAATAAAGTCGTGATTGTTGCCATTAATAAAAATAACACAGGGGTCAACCAAAACTTCGTGTTGCAGAATGGATCTGCTTCGCAAGTATCCAGATGGATCACGAGCAGCAGCAGCAATCTTCAACCTGGAACGGATCTCAAAGTAACGGATAATCATTTTTGGGCCCATCTGCCGGCTCAAAGCGTGACAACATTTGTTGTAAAGCGTTAGAGACATCAGCATCGCAATAAGCCAATTTTCTTACTCGAAAAAGAAAATTGGCTTATTTTCTGTGGAAGAGAAGTGTTGGTTTTTTAACGATACACGGACATTGGGTATAATAATGACAATGACTTCAAGGAGTGATCAATATATGTCACGGCTTCACAGCAAAGTATTAATCATAGACGATGAAAAAGAAATTTTGGAACTGATCAAAACCGTATTAATAAGAGAAGGCATTGATCGCGTAGTGACCGCTTCAACTGCCCGTGACGGATTGGCTCAATTTCATCAAGAAAATCCCGATCTTGTGATATTGGATATCATGCTGCCAGACGGTGAAGGCTATGATATCTGCAAGCAAATAAGAGACATTTCACACATTCCTATTATCTTTTTGTCTGCAAAGGGGGAGGAAACGGATAAAATTGTAGGACTTGCCATCGGCGGGGACGACTACATTACAAAACCTTTCAGCCCTAAAGAAGTCGCATACCGGGTCAAAGCGCAGCTGAGACGGGTCTCTTACTTACAGCCTTCTCAAACCGGAACCGTGATAAAAAAGGGGCCATTTGAATTAAACCAACAACAAGCCGAGCTCACCAAAAATGAAGCGGCTATTGAGCTAACACCTAAAGAGCTTATGCTTATGACCTATTTTCTGCAGCATCCCAATCGGGTGATCAGTAAAGAAACACTCTATCAAGCTGTATGGGGAGAAGACTTTTTCGGTTCTGACAATACGGTGATGGTTCATATACGCAGGCTCCGTGAGAAAATAGAAACTGTCCCATCAAAACCAGACTTTCTCGTCACTGTGAAAGGGTTAGGCTACAAATTTGTTGTAAAGGATGCGTAAGGATGAATTGGCGATTAACAGGCAGATACATGGTATCTGTCATCATAGTGACCGTCATTACAGTCTTCATTAATTTATTTATTTTTATGTTTTGGCTCGTTTTCCAGGCGAACACCCAACATGACGAAGAAAGTACACCGGAAACTTTCACAAGATCATTCCGACAATATGTCACGTTATCGAACAATGGTATCACAGTAAACAAAGAGGGCCAAAAAGCTTTAAAAGAGCAGAATGCATGGATTCAAATATTAGATGAAAACGGACAGGATGTTTATCATGATAGAGAACCTAAAGGACTGAAGAAAAAATATACGCCTATTGAAATTGTAAATTTACATAAATATAAGGATGAACAGTTATTGTCAACCATTTACGCCGGCGGAAAAAAAGTAAACGGCAAGGAGTACAGTTACTTTATAGGGTTTAAAAATCCCTCTCTCGGAAAATTTGTCCTCTCATATGATACCAAGGAATTTGTGACGAAGTTCAATGCAGGAACCATCATATTATTATCAATAGATGCATTGATCGCGTTACTCATTGGCTATCTATTCAGCCGGCAGCTCACAAAACCGCTCGGCCGTGTCATTCAAGGAATCCAGCGGTTAGCTAATGGAGATTATACGATCAAAATGAAATCCAAAGGCATTTATAAAGATGTCTTCTATAATGTCAATCACTTATCGGAACAACTATCTTTAAGCAAAAAAGAAAAAGATAAATTAGAACAAATGCGTGAAGAGTGGATCAGTCATATTTCTCATGACATTAAAACACCATTAGCATCTATTCAAGGCTATGCAGAAATCATCAAAGATCCGAATTATCATCTCACAGTCGAGCAGATCAGAGAGTACGCCCGGATCATTGAGAGTAAATCCCTCTATATGAAAGATGTGATGGAAGATTTAAATTTAACGACAAGGCTGAAAAACAACGATGTGATGTTAAATAAAGAACGGGTAAACCTTGTATCGCTTCTGCGGGAAACGTTAATTGATATTTTAAACGATTCCAGATATGCGGATAAGTCCATTGAGCTTCAAACGAACCTGGAAAAGCTGATGCTGAACCTTGATGCGATATTGATTCGGAGAGCGGTCACGAATCTCATTTTAAATGCCCTCGTTCACAATGATCCCGATGTGAAGATCGTTGTACAGCTTGAACAAAAAGAACGAACTCATGTGACAATTAAGGACAACGGCAAAGGGATAGAAGAAGAGGAGCTGGAAAAAGTGTTTGATCGCTATTACAGGGGGACAAATACAGGAACGACGCATGCAGGCTCTGGTCTTGGAATGGCCATAGCAAAGGATATTATCCAAAAGCACGGAGGGGACATCACCATTCACAGCACCGCGGGAGAAGGGACAACGATAGATATACAATTATCATAATGGCTATACAAAAAACGGTTCTGCTGATTAATAACAGAACCGTTTTTTCCTATTGTTCCGAAAACACTTTGATTCCTTTGACAATGTTCCAAATGAAAAAATAGATCGCCACAAGGAATGTAACAGCATAAGTCGCAAGCAGGAAAGGCCCGGCATGTCTGATATCATTCATACCAAGTAAACCTGAAGCGATGATGCCAATTCCAAAAATCAAATAAGGAATCAGATGCGTCCATAAAGATTTTTTCGCATGATCTTTCACATCATCCTGGCTTAAGAAATAGACGATAATCGGAAACAGAAACGGTGCAAAAAATATACTGAAGTAACATAATGAAGACAAAATTTTATTTTCTCTCAAACCTTTTCACCTCTATGATTTATTGAAGGGGGAATTCTTCTGGCTGAATCTCACACTGAAGTACAATCTTATTGTACAACTCCAACCTTAACCCGTATTAATCCGAACCTTACATCAACCTTAAATTAACAAGGACGGGCAAGGGCTCGTCTTTTTACAGCAATCATAAGATTCAATGCCATATTGAGACTCATCACATTTAGCGCGTCTACGTTGGAAATACATTTAATTTTTCGATTCGATTGAAAAATAACGTGTAAAGTCCCGATTCAGTCCAGTTTTCTTTGTTCTATATGTGTCAGGTGTGTCTTATTCAATAGAGATAGAGCAAATTGACAGGCTTTTAAACCTCCCAAAAACAAGAAATTAGGTTGATAGACAATCATGAGAAAGATTTTTACAATGAGTTCGAGCTCATAAGAAGCGAAGAGCCAAAATGATGCGAAGGAGGAAAAGATCAGATATGAAACGGTCAATTTCTATTTTTATTACGTGTTTATTGATTACGGTATTGACAATGGGCGGCTTGCCGGCTTCGCCGGCATCTGCAGCAGGGGCAAAAATGCCAGCAGCCAAGAATGGTCAGCTTAGCATAAAAGGAACACAGCTCGTAAACCGAGACGGCAAAGCGGTACAATTGAAAGGGATCAGTTCACATGGACTGCAATGGTATGGCGATTTTGTCAATAAAGACAGCTTAAAATGGCTGAGAGACGATTGGGGCATAACCGTTTTCCGCGCGGCGATGTATACGGCAGATGGCGGTTATATTGATAATCCGTCCGTGAAAAATAAAGTAAAAGAAGCGGTTGAAGCGGCAAAAGAACTTGGGATATATGTCATCATTGACTGGCATATCTTAAATGACGGCAACCCAAACCAACATAAAGAGAAGGCAAAAGAATTTTTTAAGGAAATGTCAAGTCTTTACGGAAACACGCCAAACGTCATTTATGAAATTGCAAACGAACCAAACGGTGATGTGAACTGGAAGCGTGATATTAAACCGTATGCGGAAGAAGTGATTTCCGTTATCCGCAAAAATGATCCAGACAACATCATCATTGTCGGAACCGGTACATGGAGCCAAGATGTGAATGATGCAGCCGATGACCAGCTAAAAGATGCAAACGTCATGTACGCGCTTCATTTTTATGCCGGCACACACGGCCAATCTTTACGGGATAAAGCAAACTATGCACTCAGGAAAGGAGCGCCTATTTTCGTGACGGAATGGGGAACAAGCGACGCGTCTGGAAATGGCGGTGTATTCCTTGACCAGTCGCGGGAATGGCTGAATTATCTCGACAGCAAAAACATCAGCTGGGTGAACTGGAATCTTTCTGATAAGCAGGAATCATCTTCGGCTTTAAAGCCGGGAGCATCTAAAACAGGCGGCTGGCCGCTTACAGATTTAACTGCTTCAGGAACATTCGTAAGAGAAAACATTCTCGGCAACAAAGATTCAACGAAAGAACGCCCTGAAACGCCAGCACAAGATAACCCCGCACAGGAAAACGGCATTTCTGTACAATACAAAGCAGGGGATGGGGGTGTGAACAGCAACCAAATCCGCCCGCAGCTTCACATAAAAAATAACGGCAATGCGACGGTTGATTTAAAAGATGTCACTGCCCGTTACTGGTATAACGCGAAAAACAAGGGCCAAAACTTTGACTGTGACTACGCGCAGATTGGATGCGGCAATCTGACCCACAAATTTGCGGCGCTGCATAAACCTAAGCAAGGTGCAGATACCTATCTGGAACTGGGTTTTAAAACAGGAACGCTGTCACCGGGAGCAAGCACAGGGAATATTCAGCTTCGTCTTCACAATGATGACTGGAGTAATTATGCACAAAGCGGCGATCATTCCTTTTTTCAATCAAATACGTTTAAAACAACGAAAAAAATTACATTATATCATCAAGGAAAACTGATTTGGGGAACAGAACCCCATTAGTTAAGCTTTAGGCGGACATCAGCAACGATGTCCGCTTTTATCATCTTAAACAGCAATACATGGAGGTTTACGTGAAGGAGTAGATAATGATTCACTGAACATATAATGTAATCGTTTCACAGTTTTGAAAAGCGTTTATCGCGCAATGTATGTATTTCACATCCGCCACTTTTATTACTTAAGGGGGAACAAGAGAATGAAAAGGTATGACGCATTTCCAGAGCCAATTGGCGGCTATACTGTCGGCCGCACCCAAATGGATTTTGAGTACACGGCATCAGATCATACAAAAAGAGAACTGACGGCGTTTGTGTACTATCCGTCCGACAGCAGCGAAGGGAAGACTACATCAACGTACATGTTTCCTGAAGTCTGCGAAATGCTTGATGAGCAGCCGCTTCTCACTGCGTTGAAGGATGCTTACTCTATAGATATCAAGACCCAATGTTACGACGACCTTGCTCTCTCCGGGAAAGAAAAGCGTTATCCGGTGTTATTCTATGTTTGCGGCGGAGGCGGTTCTCCAGAATGGGGCACAGTGATCTGTACAGACTTGGCAAGCATGGGATATGTGGCGGTAAGCATCGGCCATCAGAATAGCACGATGTATAAGCGTAAAGATGGGCGCCTGTTTAATGTATCAAAGGATTTTTCTGATGCCATTTTGGCGTTTTCTGAAGATCCGGAGATGCTGGCGTTGTCTGGTAAGATGGAGATGCGTCCTGACGATGAAACTGCCATTAAGATGTGCCATAACGTGTTTACACTGCCGATTCTTGGCAAGTTAACAAAGTATTGTGAATTACAGGCGGAAGATGTAAGGTATGCAGCCGATTATCTTGTCAAACTGGACTCTGGAGAGCTGAATTCCATCTTTAAGGACAGATTGTTGCTTGACATCGGCATGGGCATAGTCGGACATTCTTATGGCGGGGCTACGACGGCGATTGTTTGCCGGGACGACGACCGGTTTGCCTGCGGGATTGGATTGGACAGCGGAGCGTTCGGCCTTCAGGGCAGCGACCTTAAGAAACCCTTTTTGCTGCTGTTTTCTGAACCGAACTATAACATGAATGCGATCATTGGGGCTAACAATAGCATGGATACCTATTATTTCTCTGTTGATCGTGCTGCGCATTTAGATTACTGCGACATCGTGTTTACCAGTGTGAATGAGGAACTTAGAGGCGAACGGGATGCCACGGAGATGCGAAATCTTGTTACAGACTATACGAAGAACTTTTTTGATCATTACATCCTGCAGAAAGCTGCAAGTGTGGAAAGTCTGGCATACGATGGCGTGGACTTGATCAAGAAGACCAGCAACAAGTGACATAACCGATGAAAATACTCAAACTGAAAAACCTTTATGACCAATTTAATTTATTAAGGACGTAGAGGTTTTTTAATATTACCTTACAAAAAAGGGGATGCTGTTAGAATATGGATTCGCTTTTATATTCTCTTCATAATTTCTAGTTTACATAATATATATTCTAGGAAGTTACACAGAGAAATGAATTACCAGTCTCATAAACCAAGTATACTTTAGTTATTGAGACAAAAAAGAGAAATTTATAACTGCAATAACCGCACATTGTGTTATTGCAGTTAGCGTTACACGTATAAAAATGTTTACAGCGTTAGTTTTGATTCAGCTGAAATAAAACCTAACGCAAAAGCAAGCTTGAAATGAATTTCTTGTTTGGTCATTACCCGCAATGAGATCATTTCTTTAGGCAAGCATATAAAAAATCAGGTCTGATAATACTTTGCCGCATCTTCCCTGCTTTTTTCCGACGAATTTTTCGCATCGGCTCCCCGAGCAAGTATGACAGCCGCCAGCCAAAGCACTGCAGCGAAATAAAATCCGGCTCTGAGCCCAGCCAATCATTAAAAAATCCCGCAACCAAGGTCCTCCGAAAATACCGAGTGCATAAAGCGCCTGGTATGCCCCATCGATGTTGCTCTCATGCCCGCCGGAACAGACTCAATCGACATTCCAAGCAGCAAAGGAAAGATAATGCCGAGTGAAAAACCTATTATAAAAGGAATGATTTAAATAAAAACGGCAATGTGACCCAGTTTCCGCACCTGCGAACAAAAGTTCTCATCACTAACAGAGCCAGTGCGTGCGGAATCATAAACAAAAAGAACAAGATTTTCAGCAGGGCCATCTGCCCGGCTGCCTTCATCATGCCGCTCAATGTAGGAATCTTTGCATGAGAAAAAGCCGCCTGATGAACAGACGGCTCTGCAGCTTGTTATTTGCTTCGGTTACCTGCGGAAGCGTGAGTGATCCGATAATGCACAGTTAAAAATTTCAGTCCGAACAGCCACATATGATGAACGGCCTTCAGGCTTGTTTCGCTCTGGGCTGAAATAAGAAATGTCTCTGCCAGCGGAAGATGACACGTTCCCCATTTTGTCTGGAGATAAATCCCTTCATCACCCGCTCCGCTTTTTCGCCGTCTGCTTGTCAAAACAAGATTCTGCTTATGCGCATAAGGCTTTAAAATGCCCGTCATTTGGCCGTACGGCAGCGGAAGAGAGATATTCATGTATCCTTCCCCTTTTGCCCTGTACGCTGAATACAGCGCAGTAAAAACGGTTTCCTGCTTTTCATTTGTTCTGATCCACGCACGGACATTTTTTCTGCCGTCTTTGTCAGAGTCAATTCCTATAATATCACTGTGCATGATATACCAATCCGGATTCATGGACAGATGAATCTGCCCCGCTCTTCTGCTGAACCGCTCGTACACGCACGCGAACGGACGAAACCATCCGCTCCATGTCACTTTTGCCATGATGTCATAATCAATTGTCTCTTCATAAAAGGAAATAACGGCCGGCGCCAGCTTTTCAATTGAAAAGTCTTCAGAATGCAGTTCTCTCAGCTGATCCTGAAGGCCGGTATAATGGATGTCATTTGCTGCATGAATGTCAGTCAAAAAATCTTTGCCTATCGTTCCTTTCCCGTAAATTCTGCTGAACGTTCTTTCACTGTTCTCATCGAACGGTCTAGGATTTTCTATTCTCCACCCCGCCAAAGCCGGCAGGATAACGCCGAATGCATTGACGGCCCCGTGAATCCAAATCATCTGGCTGATCGTGAGCGTTGCCTCCTCGCGGTAGACACCGTACGAATATATCAAAGAAAAAGCAATTGTGATCATTAACACAGCCGAAGAACTCCTGATCAAGATCCTGCCTGTTTTCGTAACAAACGGCGCCTTAAAGACGAGATATGCATTTACATACAGACCCGCCAGGTACAGAGCGACAGCAATCACATCAAGTGTCTTTGAAAATGTAATCCCCAAGGCAATAAGGACCGGCGAAATCAAAATAATGACCGTGCTCCACCGGTAAAGTACGCGTTTCTCCCGTATGATCCTGCCGAGCAATCCGTTAAAGATCGGAATGAGAAAAGCGGAATAGTGAAAGTGCACCGCCGTCAGCAGAACGATAAGCGGGCCGAAATTCATGACGGGAATCTCAAGAACATATGCGAAGAACCAGAATCCGCCCCCGGCCAAATAAATGAAACCCGCCATAACAGACATCTCTTCTGTTCTGTGAATATTTGTTTTCATCAGCCGCCAGACAGCATACAGTGCCAGTCCAAGCGTATAAATGAGCCACACAAAGGCAAAAAAACTGAAGCCTGTGACAAGCGCAAGCGCCGCACATATAGCGGCAACAGGATAACTCCGTAACAACACATTCTCTAAGGTCTTTGACGGCCGAAAAGCAAAGCAGAATACAGCGGGAACGAAAAAAAGTATGGATAATAAAACAAACGTCTCAGCAGCTGATATATACGGAGCTTCAGCCGCCGCAAATCCCAAAAAGCTAATCACGCTGACCATGAGATGACGCTTCAGCATGTTTCTCCCTCTGTTTCCCGGAAAGTCCCCCGGTAAGAGAAAAGCGTGCCGAGTATCCGGTTTTTCACATGAACCTTTATGCTGAAGCAATTCATTTCCTCATCATAAGCCTCATAAACGGTTGAACTGCCGCACAGCCATGCCGGAAGCGGGATTTTCTTTCCGCCTATCAGGAGCCACTGCCTTCCGGATGTAATAACAAGCCCTCCGTCTGAAGACGCTTCTAAATGCAGTTCAGACAGTAGGATGTGAGGTTTGCCGAAGTAATCAAGAATTCTGTTTTCCCGCTCATCATATTCCATGACTGCATCAAAAAAACGCGTTTTGCTTTTAAAGAAAAAGGTACGATTCCATTCCACGCCATTTTGCCTGATTTTGTTTTCGATAGTGAAAGGGATATCGTTTCCCCTCTCTGAGAAAAAACATCTGAAAAAAACACCGGTCTTTAAAAGCATTCTGACAAGAAAAGAACCTCCCTTTATTTCTGACATAACGCCTTCTCCGCAAAACGTGCGTGATCCGTCAAATCTGTACCGTTTCTGCAGCATCGGGTGCAGTGATTGATAATGAGTAATCGCTTTTTCATACATTGAATCCGTCATTTCACTTCTCTCTTTCGTTTTGTATGCCAGGCGCTCGGCAGCTTGAACTTAAGAATCATGCCGGCTATCGTAAGCACTCCTAAAGAGATCACGAATCCGCCGCCGGAATATAGCAGTGCCGTTACACAAAAGAAGACTGACTGCCCGGCGTGAATCAGCCACTTTCTCCGCATGGGAAGCAGCCATAATACCCCTAACCCTGTCTCCAGCGCTCCCCTCACGATCTCTGCATCGGCACAGCCATCATGAAAGCCTTGAAAAAACCAATACAGACTGAATACGAGACACATACAGACATAGACAAATCCGAAACGGACTGATATCTTCGGATGTCTGTTTTGTTCTATCCAAAGCCGCAACGCATCAAAGCTCCATGCGGTAGCCCAGCTTAGCAGAGGACGAAATAAAAACCGGTCTATCCAACTTCCCGGCAGACCGCGGACCGTTTCATATTGATATTGAGTCAAAAATGAGGTTTGTCCGTTATCCCGCTCTATATACTTCCAGTAGCCCCTGCCTTCTTTTATAAGTGACAGCGGATGATCAGAGGCAAAAGCGAGCGAAGACACTCTTTCTGACGAGCGAGGCCTCATGTCACCTATTGATTCGCCTGTGCCGGATACCTTCAGCCCAAAACCGATTCGTGTTTCATATAGAAATCTCTGCGGTTCATCTGGCAGCCTATGAAGATATGTAATGTCAGAAAAACGCAGATCCCATTCCTTATGAAGATGCGGGTTTTGCGTATATTCCCAAAGTGTTTCTATATCAGATGCAATATTGATTTCGACATATATCGGCTTCTGTTTCATGCTCCCTTCTCTTCCCTTCTTTTGTAAACAATTCCTATATTATCATAGGAACAGGTCAAACGGCAGAACGAAAAGGCCATCCCGTTATCGGCAGGACAGCCTCAATGACTTTGATGACTTATGAATAAGGTATGGTGTCTTTTTTATCTTCAGAAACTGTTTGAATGATAATCGGACGCACGAAACGGATTACCGCAGCTGAGGCCAAAACAGCTAATCCGCCTGCAAGCAAAAACGCCCCCGAGAATGATCCGCTTTTATCCGCGATAAAGCCGGTTAAAGCAGGCCCGATAATACCGGCCGTGTTTGCAAGAAAATGCATAAAGCCGCCGACTGACCCGACATTCCTTTGATCAACCACATCGTGAATCACCGCCCAATAGATAGAGCCCGTTATATATAAAAAGAAGACTGATAAAGCAACGAGAATAACGGCACTTACGGCAGTGGTAACAAGTCCGGCAAATCCGATCAGTACAGCGGAAGCGAACAGGCAAGTGACAAGAATGACTTTCCGTGAGAATAAAACCCCTTTTCCGGCGGTTTTTTTGAATACATAATCAGAAATCATTCCGCCTGCCGCCAAACCGATAAATCCAAGAATCCAGGGAATAACAGTCACCACACTCATAAATTCAACACTTAAACCGCGTTCTTTCACCAGATAGCTCGGAAACCATGTTAAGAAGAAAAATAAGATGTAATTGTAGGCGAAAAAGGCAAAAGCCGTGAAGAGAACCGTTTTTTGTTTCAAATAAAAGGTCATCGGGATATGCTGCTCATGCGATTGAATCGCCGCTTTCATGGCCGGGGCGTCTTCCGTCGGCGCCGGCCGTTCTTTGACAAATTTAAACCAGATAAACGCCCAGACTAAACCCACGATCATGATCAGGACAAAGGAAACCTTCCAGCTGAATGCCACAGCAATCATCCCGACAATCGGGCCGGAAATCGCTCCGCGCCGAGCGGCGTGCCGCTGTTTGTCAGGCCGATGACCGTGGCGCGCTGAGACGGAGGAAACCAATTGTTGACCATTTTGCTTATGGCAGCCGACAGCGGCCCCTCGCCCATACCGAATAAAATACGGATAATCAAAAGACTTACAAATCCGAAAGCAAGCGCAACCGCCCCGCTGAAAAGAGACCAAACGATCATCGCCGTACACAATGTCAATTTAGCCCCGTACCGGTCAGATGCAACACCGCCGAGAAAGTTAAACACAGCGTATCCGACAGAAAAACTGCTGAAAATCAGCCCCATTTGGGTTGCAGACAATGTGAGATCCTGCTGTATGAACGGCGCTGCAATAGACAGCGCTGAGCGGTCTAAATAGTTAATCACCCCGGCTGAAAATAAAAGAAGAATAATAGGGAATCTATCCTTTGAGAACATAAAATCCCTCCCTCTTATTTCATAATTTAAATTGCCGGAGTAAACCGGTTTATGCAATGAAACCGGTTATCCGGATTGCCTTGCGAGAAGCGCCGGTTTATAGCGGTATATCCGTTTTTCACCGCTATCTTTTTCTTGTATCTGGCGAAGAAGAAGGCTTCCCGCTTTTCGCGCCATTTCTGCCGCAGGCTGGACGATCGTCGTAATCGGAGGAGTAAAAAAACCCGCAAAAGGAACTTCATCAATTCCGATGACGGCTGCCTTATCAGGAATTGTCATATCATGCTCCTTCATATACTTCAGCACCTCAACAAGAACGATATCGTTTGCCGCCAATATCGCTTTCGGAGGCTCCTGAAGTGAGAACAGCTCTGACAAAACATTGGAAATATCAGCCGCATCGGCTGTTTTGATATATTCGTTCCGCACCATCATTCCGTGGCGGTCAAGCGCCTTTTTATACCCTTCAATCCGCTCTACCCTCGGACTGATTTCCCGAATAATGGACGTCGTAATAATCGCGATTCTCTTAATGCCGCTCTCGATAAACCGGTCAACGGCAAGACCGGCTGCATGATGGTTATCAAGCATCACTGTCGGAATCCCGAGTTCTTCAATGGTTCTGTCCATAAACACGACCGGAAACGTATCGCGTTTCATCTTTTCATATAAGGAGAGATTTTCGCCCGTCGGAAAAATAATAATTCCGTCCACCTGCTTGGCCCTGAGCATTTCAATATATTTCTTTTCTTTTTCCGGTTCATCATCCGCATTGCAGACAATAATATGAAATCCTTGTTCATGAAAATAGTCTTCAACCGCCCTGATGACCTGAGTGGAAAAGGTGTGAAGAATATTAGCCACCACCACACCTACCGTAAATGTTGATTTCTGTTTTAAGCTGCGGGCGACGAAATTCGGCTGATAGTTCAGCTCTTGAATGGCCGCTTCTATTTTTTGTTTCGTTTTCTCGCTCATATAGTCATAGCGCTGATTTAAAAATTGAGATACGGTGCTTTTAGATACGTTTGCATATTTCGCCACATCAGAAATTGTAATGGTTTTCATAGACTCATCCCCGTCTGTCTTCATTTTTCACTAGTATAAGTCAGAAGTAAATCGTTTACAATCTGACAGGGAACTGGATTCTGTCACACTCCCGAATAAGCCATAAAACCTCCGTCGACGGGAACGGTGACCCCGGTGATAAAGCCTGAGCATGAATCATCCGAAAGCCACAGGAGCGTTCCCAGAAGGTCTTCCGGTTTCCCGAAACGTTTCATCGGTGTATGTGCCATAATCTTATTGGATCGGTCTGTCAGACTTCCATCTTCCTGTAATAATAACTCACGGTTTTGCGCAGTCAAAAAGAAACCCGGAGCGATGGCATTCACCCGCAGCCCTTTTTTTGCGAAATGAACAGCCATCCACATCGTAAAATTCTGAACCGCCGCCTTAGCCGCGCTGTAGGCAGGCACCTTTGTCATCGGTGTATACGCGCTCATAGAAGAAACATTAATAATCGCGGGATATTCCGCCTTCAAAAGGTCTTTTCCAAACACTTGCGATGCCAGAAATGCACCGGTAAAGTTGCTTGAAAATACGCTGGAAAATCCCGTTTCGTCCATATCAAAAAATGATGGGCTCTGCTCATCCTCTTCATACGTCTCACTGGCAGTGATCGCATCAGCGTGGTTTCCCCCGGCTCCGTTAATTAAAAGATTGACAGAACCGAACCGGCTGATAATCTCGTCTTTTGCCTTTTCGAGAGAATCACGGGCTGAAACATCAGCCGGTACAGAAACCGCGGTTCCTCCAGCGTCAGCAATCTCGCCCGCCGCACGCTCTGCTTTATCAGCATTCCGGCTGACGATCGCAATTTTCATCCCCTGCCGTGAAAGCTCCTTTGCCATTGCTGAACAGAGAACACCGCTCCCGCCTGTTATGACAGCGGTTCTTCCTGATAAACGTTCATGAATCGGTCTCATCCTTCCACCTCTTTCTCATGAGACGAGAACGCATCCCACAGTCCGTTCAAGTACATAATTCCTAAGGCACGATCATATAAACCATAGCCCGGCCGGCATTGTTCGCCCCAGATATGACGGCCGTGATCAGGCCGTACATATCCTTTGTAGCCTTGGCCGTGCAATTCTTTTACCACACCGGTAATATCAATGGACCCATCACTGGTAAGATGCGAAGTTTCCGTAAAATCACCGTTATCACAGATTTTCACATTTCGTATATGGGCAAACGGCGCAGCTCCCGCATAGTGTTTGGCGATCTTCACCATATCATTGGCGGGATCCGCTCCCATCGAACCCGTGCACAACGTAATACAGTTGGCGGGTGAATCTGAAATCTCTCGCAGCTTTTCATAACATTCTCACCGGTGATAATACGGGGCAGGCCAAAAATTGACCAGGGCGGATCATCCGGATGAATGGCCATTTGAATGCCGGTGTTCCTCCGCTACAGGAAGGATTTCATGTAAAAAGAATTCTAGATTGGCCCAAAGCTGTTTTTCACCGACCGTTTGATAGGCCTCAAACAGTTCCTTGATCCGGGCCATTTTCTCCGGCTCCCACCCGGGAAGCGTCAAATCAGAAGATTTCTCAACCGTGCGGATCAGTTCCTCCGGAGGCAGACTTTCCACTTTCGCTTTTTCAAAAAACAAAGCGGTTGACCCATCCTCCAGCGCGCGGAACATATCGGTACGCGTCCAGTCAAATATCGGCATGAAATTGTAACAGATGACTTTCACGCCGAATTCGGACAGATTGCGAATGGTCTGTTTATAGTGTTCGATATATTGTCCGCGTTCTTCATGGCCGAGTTTAATGGCTTCATGAACATTCACGCTTTCCACGACCTCTGCATGAAACCCATAGGATTGAATGAATCTGACTTCCGCTTCAATGTCCTCCTTTTCCCATACTTCGCCCGCGGGCTTCTGGTGAAGAGCCCAGACGATGCCTTTGACCCCGGGAATTTGTCTGACATGTTCAAGAGTCACCGTATCATTACCTTGGCCATACCAGCGAAACGTGATATTCATGTTACACCCCCGTATATTCGTTTTTTCGGCAGACGTATTCTTTGCTGAGGGATACGGCAGCTTCATAGCCGCCCTTTTGATATGCTTTTATCAAGTCACTTCCCACTCCGACCGCGACCGCTCCGGCAGAAAGCCAGTCATTCATGCTGTTTAATGAGATACCCCCGGTCGGCATAATGCGGACATTCGGCAGAGGGCCGTTGACCGACTTGATAAATGAGGGATTAAACGAATTAGCGGGGAACAGCTTTACCACATCACATCCGGCTTCGAGCGCCAAAGCCATATCAGACACGCTCATGCATCCCGGAAGATACGGTACGCTGTACTGGTTGCATAGAGATGCTATCTCTTTTACAAAATGAGAGCTGACGATAAATGAGGCGCCTGATAAAATGGCGTGTCTCGCTGTTTCGGTATCCATTACAGAACCGGCTCCAAGAAGAATATCTTGATGCCGGAGTTCCTTAAAGACATCTTCCACTTCAGGAGTTGTGTATGTAAGCTCAATGGCGCTGATACCTCCTGAAATGGCCGCTTTTGAAACTTCAAGCGCCTCTTGGCTGTTTTGTCCCCTTATGACAGCCACCACTTGTGCATGCAGAAGTTTTTCGTAAATGGCGTACTTAGGCAGCATTCTCGCTCCTCCTTTAATCAAACGTAATGATTGCTTTTCCCACCTTGCCCGGGTGCTGTTCGATCAACTGAAATGCTTGATGGACGTCATCTGCTGAAAATGTATGTGTAATAAGACCGCCGTGCGTTAACAGGCCTTTATTCAGTAAGTCTGTAATGTACGGAAACTGATTCGTCTGCAATCTTGAACCGGTGATCGTGACTTCCTTTTTTGTGATCGGAAGCTGAGAAATGCCGGCAGTCCTCTCATCAAAACCTAGCACAACCACATGACCGGCCGGAGACACCGCGTCAATGGACGTTTCAAACGTTGAGGGGAGACAGACAGCATCAATGACGACATTGGCGCCTTCATTTTTTGTCCATTCGTTCACCCGCAAAACGGGATCTTCTTTTTGCGCGTTGACAGTAACGTCCGCACCGTTTTTTTCAGCGAATGCTAAGCGTTCATCATTCAAGTCGGTTATCATGACGGAAGCGCCTTTGAACTTTGCCATTTTTAATATGCAGATTCCGATTGGTCCCGCTCCTTGAATCAAAACGGTATCTTCCTTCTCGACACGGCCTCTCCAAACGGCCTGGGCGCCGATCGTATATGGTTCTGCCATGACCGCTTCCTCCCAAGGCAGATCGGGCGAAACAGCATGCAGCAGCTTTTCCGGAAGCACGATATATTCCCGCATCCCGCCATCTTCATGAACGCCGAACACCGAAAGCGCTTTGCAGACGTTCGGACGTCCTTTCCGGCAGGCATAGCATGTTCCGCAATAAGATATCGGTTCAATCACTACCCGGTCACCCGGCTTGAAACGCCGGACATGAGAACCGGTCTTTGCGACTTCCCCTGTGACTTCATGTCCGATTACTCTCGGCAGGGAAGCTAACGGATTTGTCCCATGATAAATATGCAAATCTGATCCGCAAATTCCGACCCGCTTCACCTTGACAAGAACATCATCCGCGTGGACAACAGACGGTTTCTCACATTCCGTCACCCTCAGATCAAATGCTTTCCGTACTTGAACCGCTTTCATTTTTTCACCCGCTTTTTAAGTTGTGCTTGCTACCGTTCAATCACAGTCTCTTTGTTTACAAATGACAAAACCTCTTCTAGGCAGGGAAGCCCTTCATTGTCACCGGAAACTGTGGTGACGAGCGCACCGACTGCATTTGCAAACTCCAGACGTTTTTCCGGTTCAAAACCATGCAAATAACTGTACAGGTAGCCGGCATTAAAGCCGTCACCCGCTCCTACCGTGTCAACAGGCGCAACCGGGAAAGCCTCTTTGTGAACCCACTTATGATCATGATACAGCGCAGAACCTGCTTCACCGTCTTTTATAACAAGCTGACTGATTGAATAGCTCTCTGCAAACCGGGCTAATGCTTCATTTTCTCCTATACCTGTCAGCTGTTTCATTTCGTCCCGGCCCGCCAGAAGAATATCAGTATGCGGAAAGATTTGATGAAATGCCGCACGCGCCTCCTCAATCGTCCACAGCTTCAGCCTGATATTCGGATCAAAAGATACGGGAATCTTTCTTGCTTTGGCGATGGAAAGCACTCTTTCAGCAATTTCAAGATTTTTCTTATCAAGTGCGAGGAACACACCGGTAAGATGAACGATGTGAATGCCGGCAAACATATTCTC
The DNA here is from genome assembly GCF_027853835.1 of Bacillus sp. NEAU-242-2. Lineage (NCBI taxonomy): Bacteria > Bacillati > Bacillota > Bacilli > Caryophanales > Bacillaceae > Bacillus > Bacillus sp. NEAU-242-2. The sequence goes on from NZ_JAPNNY010000001.1 coordinate 110,911, forward strand.
TGTTATATCTTCCGGTGCAAGAGTCAGAATTGGTGAATTGAAACGATAGTAAAACGTCTTGCCTGAACCGTCATTTCTGATCTCTTTGACATTTAAAGATGTAGGAAAGCCTTCAACATAGGAGACGTCAGTCACATCAATTCCTTCTCCTTTGGCAAACTGATAAATCACTCTGCCGAACTCATCCTTCCCCAGTCTGCTGACCCACTTTGAGTGCAGGTTCAATCTGGCGCATGCAATCGCAAAATTCAGTTCAGCTCCTCCTGCTTTTCGTTCAAAATGGGTAACAAAACGCAAAGGTCCTGTGCTTGCGGGATTTAAGGTGATCATCGCATCACCGATCGTAAAAATGCCATAATCAGAAGCCACATCAATACTCCTTTCCTTTAAGACTAAATCGGTTTGGTAAACCGGTTTAGTTAAACTTTATATGAAAGCCCTTACATACACAAGAGAAAAATACAATAAATTCAAAAAAATCTGTTTTCAGTAAAAATAACCCGTTTTTTCACATAAAAAACCCCTCACAACAAAATGTAAGGGGGTTTTTTGAATATTGTATGCATGTGTCCTCAGTTAGCAGTCTTACGTTCAGGGCTTGTACCTTCTTCTTCCGCCCATGTTTCAATATGCTGGAGCTCCGGGGTATTCTCGGCTTTGAATACAGGATCAAGACCTTTTTTGCGCTGAGCGGCATAATCCTTATAGATCTTGTAGGCTACATTACTCAGCAGTAAGATTGCCACTAAGTTAATGAGAGCCAAGAGTCCCATAAACAAGTTTGCCATGTCCCAGACGATCTGGAAGTCAGCCAAACATCCGTATACCACCATCACTACGACGAATACGCGGTAAATATTAAGCCATGTTTTGCTTGTTTTAATAAATTCGATATTCGTTTCACCATAGTAATAGTTGCCGACGACTGAGCTGAATGCGAATAAAAACATCGCAATCGCAATAAATGTCGGCGCCCATCCGCCGAGATGGTGCTGCAGTGCGGCTTGCGTCACTTGGATGCCGTCGCCTTTAGGCGTAAAGCTGTACAATAAAATGATAAAAGCAGTCGATGTACAAACGATAAACGTATCAAAGAACACGCCGAGGGTCTGAATTAATCCCTGCTTAGCCGGATGCGACACATGTGCAGCTGCTGCCGCATTCGGCGCGCTTCCCATTCCCGCTTCGTTTGAAAACAGGCCGCGCTGCGCTCCGATAATAATGATGCTTCCTAAGCTTCCGCCGACGATCTGCTCAAAACCGAACGCATTTTTCACAATCGTAACAAGCAGCTCAGGTACCGCCGAGATATTTACAATCACGACATACAGCGCGATCAGGATATACATTCCCGCCATAACCGGAACGATTAATTGCGAGACGGAAACAACACGCTTCAGACCGCCGAATATAATGAAAGCCGTTAGTACAGCTAAAATGATTGCGATAACTGTTTTATTCACATGGAATGCTTCGTCAAACGCCACAGAAATCGTATTTGACTGCACGGCGTTAAAGATAAGTCCGAAAGAAACGGTAATCAATACGGCAAATAAAATACCGAGCCAGCGGGCGCCCAGTCCCTTTGCCATGTAATATGCCGGACCGCCGCGGAATTCGTCACCGGAACGCACTTTATACAGCTGCGCCAAGGTGCTTTCCACAAAGCTGGAAGCCATACCGACAATCGCTACGATCCACATCCAAAATACTGCGCCGGGACCGCCTGTTGCAATCGCCAGCGCGACGCCGGTCAAGTTTCCGGTTCCGACACGAGAAGCGGCTGAGATAAAGAATGCCTGCATTGAAGACACTCCTTTATTTCCTTGCGGCTTCTCCCCGACGATTCTGAACATTTCAAAAAAGTACTGGAATTGAATAAAGCGAAAACGGAACGTAAAGTACAATCCGATCCCGACTAAAATATAAACAAGATACTTCCAAATAAAATCATTTGGAACATTTATGATTTCACTGATGAAAGCCTCCATGTTTAACCTCCCTTTTACATATCTTTTACTGTCATTTTTGCTGCATATGTTAGATCTTTTAACACAACGGGTATTATTATATCACAACAACAGTGGTTGAGAAGTTTTTTTAAGAAAATGTTTCGGTTTCTTCATCACATCTTTTGCTGTCATGCCCCGTTTTTTATCTTACAGCCCGAAAAATGTTGTCACGTCATAAGGAATGCGTGCATATCATAACAAATAGGTCTTTAAGAAAAAAGAGATGAAAAGATGGATGGAATGGTATATACTTAACCAGGATAATAATTTTTTAAATTTAATAAATGTGTTTACTTTACATTTAAATTAGGGTATTATAATAAAAATATTCAGACTTATGAAGGGGGGAGAACATTTGAAAAAAATCTTGTTTTTAAAAGCTTCTATTTTATTTTTAGCGATTGCAAGCTTTCATTTGCTCTCCATTCCCCATGCGTTTGATACCGCTCATCATTTTAAAGCGGTAGCCGACCAGCAGGAAATGCACGAAATGAAGGCCGGCCAAAATGCTGATGATGAGAAAAAATCGCTGACGGGCTCATATATCTTGACGGCGCTTTTTGCCGCTTCTGTCTCACTGATCGTGATATCAGACAGGAGACGCCCCGCTTCCCGGAGAAGACAGCGAAAGAAAAGCTTTTTAATCGCTAAATTTTATCAGTCCTCGTATTTCGATGAGCTTCATGTTCAACATCGCCTATCTATGTAACATAAAATGAGGAGGTTGTTAAACATGTTGTTTATCTTACGAATGGTGATTTTAGGGTTGTTTTCATTCACTGCATTGAATTTATTTGTATGGCAGGGAATCGAAGTCATTCACGCTATCACTGACTTATTCGGCAGCCATGAAAGCTAAATAGTAAAACCTCCGCTCAATGAGCGGAGGTTTTTTATTTTTACTCTTAAACATCGTATGCAGGGATACGCCATACATCTGTTACCGGCCCTGTCTCATCTTCATCGGTAAAGAAGGAGCCGTTGCTGTATCGGTCATTCGACCGCAAGGACTTCACGGCGATTTCGATTCTCTCGCCTTTTTCTGTTTCCGCAGCGATCATGTCGGCTAAAGCGCACGCGAATACGCCGACTGTGCGATGCGGGTTCTTTTTAAGCTCTCGCAGCATGATGACACCGCGTTTCGCCCTGGATGTTTTTTCGAATTCAGATAGGTTCATCCGTTTGATCGCTCCCCGCTGTGTGACGAGGACGAGCGAATCTGTCTCATGCAGGATTTGCCCTGATACGACGGTATCACCGTCTTTTAAATTTATGCCCTTTACGCCGGCCGCACGGGCACCGACTACATTTACTTCATCTTCACCGAACCATAAACCGTACCCGAGACGGGTGGCGATAAACAGCTGGCTCCCGCCGTCTGTGACATGAACATCAATCAGCTCATCATCCCCTTTGAGGTTAAGGGCAACAAGCGCTTTCGAGTAACGCTGCGCTTTGTAATGCGTCATTTCAGTTCTCTTCACCATACCGTTTTTCGTCATGAACAATAAATATGAAGATGGATCAAATTCTTTTACCGGTATAGCTTTCACGATGGTTTCATCACGGTCAATCGTGATGATGTTCGTTACGTGCTGCCCCATGTCTTTCCACCTGATATCGGGAAGCTGGTGAACCGGACAATAAACATAGCTTCCCTTATTCGTAAAGAGCAGAAGAACATCCGTTGTATTCATTTCGAATTGGTGAATCAGCCTGTCAGTATCCTTCATACCGAAATCCTGGCCGTTAGAAGCAGCAAATGACCGCTGGCTTGTTCGTTTTACATAGCCGTCTTTTGTGACTGTCACATATACGTCCTCAGAGGCAACCATGACTTCAAGGTTGATTTTAATTTCCTCAATCTTTTCTTCGATGACAGATCGTCTGCTGTCAGCATAGGTCTTTTTCAATTTTTTCAGGCTGCTTGTAATGACTTTTAACAGCTTTTTATCATGACTTAAAATGGCTTCGAGCTCCTGAATTTTCTTGCTGAGCTCTTCCGCTTCCTCTTTTAGCGCCGTAATATCCGTGTTTGTCAGACGATACAGCTGCAAGGATACGATCGCTTCGGCCTGCGGCTCCGTAAATGCGAATTTAGAAATTAAGTTTTGTTTCGCATCTTTCTTGTCGCTGCTTGCCCGGATGACCGCTATGACCTCATCTAACACAGACAGCGCCTTCATCAGTCCTTCAACGATGTGATGCCGCTCTTTTGCTTTTTGCAATTCAAAGACGGAGCGGTTTGTCACCACTTCCTTCTGATGGGAAATATACGCATCCAGGATGGCCGTAAGACTCATCAGCATCGGCCGGCGGTTATGTATGGCGACCATATTAAAGTTATATGTTGTCTGCAGATCAGTGTTTTTATATAAGAAATTCAGGATGCCTTTTGCATCGGCTTCTTTCTTTAACTCAACGACCACCCGGAGCCCTGTGCGGTCAGTTTCATCCCTGACTTCAGAAATGCCTTCGACTTTTTTGTCTATGCGGTATTCGTCCATTTTCTTAACGAGATTGGCTTTGTTTACTTCAAACGGAATTTCTGTAATGACGATTTGCTCCCGTCCGCCTCTTACGGATTCCACTTCAGCCTTGCCGCGGATAATAATTTTGCCTTTACCGGTTTCATAAGCCTTCCGAATGCCGTCGACTCCTTGAATAATGCCTCCTGTCGGAAAGTCAGGCCCTTTAATCACCTGCATCAAGTCATCGACGGTGCAATCCGGAGATTCAATCCGTTTAATGACGGCATCAATGACCTCACCCAGATGATGAGGGGGAATATCAGTCGCATAGCCCGCTGAAATCCCGGTTGATCCGTTGACAAGCAAGTTAGGGAACATGGCGGGCAAAACAACCGGCTCTTTACTGGTGTCATCAAAGTTCGGAACGAATTCAACCGTATTTTTATCAATATCACGCAAAAGCTCTGACGCGATAGAAGATAATCTCGCTTCCGTATAACGCATGGCAGCCGGCGGATCACCGTCAATGCTTCCGTTATTGCCGTGCATCTCAATCAGCACATTCCGCACTTTCCAATCCTGGCTCATCCGCACCATCGCTTCATAAACGGAGCTGTCACCGTGCGGATGATAATTACCGATAACGTTTCCGACCGTTTTCGCCGCTTTACGGAAATTTTTATCGAATGTATTTCCGTCTGCGTGCATGGCGTATAAAATTCTCCGCTGCACCGGCTTTAAACCGTCACGAGCGTCGGGCAGCGCCCTGTCTTGAATAATGTATTTACTGTAGCGTCCGAAACGGTCGCCGATTACTTCTTCTAACGGTAAATCATGAAATAATTCTGGCTGTGCCACTATTAAACCTCCTCAGCGACCGACAAGTTTTCATTTTCTAAAATATTGCTTTCCTCATCTAATCCGAAGGCAACATTCTTTTCAATCCATTTTCTTCTCGGTTCTACTTTGTCTCCCATTAATGTCGTTACACGGCGCTCTACCCGTGCCGCATCGTCGATCTTGACTCTGACGAGCGTTCGCGATTCGGGATTCATCGTCGTTTCCCAGAGCTGGTCTGCGTTCATTTCTCCCAGACCTTTATAGCGCTGGATGGTATACCCTTTGCCGACTTTCTTTAAAACGCCGTCCATTTCTTCGTCGGACCAAGCATATTCAATAATCTCTTTCTTGCCGCTTCCTTTGCTCACTTTGTAAAGAGGCGGAAGGGCGATGAAGACTTTTCCATGCTCGATTAAAGGTTTCATATAGCGGTAGAAAAACGTTAACAGCAAGACTTGAATGTGCGCGCCGTCGGTATCTGCGTCCGTCATGATGATGATCTTGTCATAGTTGATGTCGTCTATATCAAAATCTGCGCCGACACCGCCGCCGATCGCATGAATAATCGTATTGATTTCTTCATTTTTGAAGATGTCTGCAAGCTTTGCTTTCTCTGTATTGATGACCTTTCCGCGAAGGGGCAGCACGGCTTGGAATTTCCGGTCTCTTCCCTGTTTTGCAGAACCTCCCGCAGAGTCTCCCTCCACCAGATACAATTCATTCTTCGCCGGATTTCTGGAACCGGCCGGTGTGAGTTTTCCGCTCAGCGTCGCTTCTGATTTTTTGCGCTTTTTGCCGCTTCTCGCTTCTTCTCTCGCTTTACGGGCCGCTTCACGGGCCTGGCTTGCTTTAATCGCTTTTTTGACAAGCAGGGTTGCCGTATCGCGGTTTTCTTCCAAGAAATAAGCAAGATTCTCGGAAATGACGGCATCCGCGGCGGATCTCGCCTCACTTGTGCCGAGCTTCCCTTTCGTCTGGCCTTCAAATTGCAGCAGTTCCTCCGGGATACGGACGGAAATGATTGCGGACAAACCTTCCCTGATATCGGCGCCTTCAAGATTCTTGTCTTTCTCTTTTAAAAGGGCGACCTTTCGCGCATACTCGTTAAACGCTCTTGTCATTGCCGTTTTGGCTCCTGATTCGTGGGTGCCGCCGTCCTTTGTTCTGACGTTATTAACGAATGACAGCATATTTTCTGAATACCCGTCATTAAACTGAAACGCGAAATCGACTTCAATGTCATGATGCTCGCCTTCAAAGGACACCACTTCGCATAAAGCGTCTTTTTCCTCGTTTAAATAAGCGACAAATGCTTCAATTCCGTTCTCATAATAAAATACTTCTTTTACGCCGTTCCGTTCATCAATTAATTCTATTTTCAAACCTTTTAACAAGAAAGCCGATTCGCGCAGACGTTCTGACAGCGTGTCAAAATTATAAACCGTTGCGCTGAACATTGACGGATCAGGTTTAAAATGGGTAAGCGTTCCCGTTTTTTTGGTCGTTCCGATTTTTTCAAGTGAAGTCACGGGCTTGCCGCCGTTTTCAAACCGCTGTTTATAAACATATCCGTCACGCTCAATAGTAACTGTCAGCCACTCCGATAATGCGTTTACGACAGATGCGCCGACACCATGCAGACCGCCGCTTGTTTTATAGCCGCCCTGTCCGAATTTCCCCCCGGCATGCAGCACGGTGAAAATAACTTCCGGCGTCGGCTTTCCGAGCTTATGCATCCCGGTCGGCATTCCGCGTCCTCTGTCCTGTACAGAGATGCTGTTGTCCTTATGTATCGTTACGATAATATGATCTCCGTAGCCGGCAAGAACTTCATCGACGGAATTGTCGACGATCTCATATACCAGATGGTGCAGGCCGCGTGCGTCCGTCGAACCGATGTACATTCCCGGTCGTTTTCTGACGGCTTCCAGGCCTTCAAGCACCTGTATGGCATCTTCGTTGTAATCAAATTGCTGTTTTCTAGCCAAACGTACAAACCCCTTTCAAAAAACCTGCTCTTAATCATTCTCTTTTTTAAATGTTTTCATGTCTTTGTTTTTCAGTATGCGCAAGCTTCGGTCCAATTCTCCTCGGACTCACAATTATAACCAATATGCTTGATTTCGCAACATATTTAAGCGAATGGCTCGTTTTTTTAGGCCGCAAGACATACATTCGAACGGCTTTTCATCTTTTTGGTGCCCTTTTCGGCAGATAAGAACATGAGTTCGCTTTCTATTATATAGCTTTATGCCGGCCATCGCAAACAGACTGCAAACCCCTGTATAAAGGGGTTTCTAAAAAAGCTGTTCATGCTTTATTGTATCTGTTTCATCATCATACGCAAAGAGTATTCTTTCAATAAAAAAGCAAAAACCCCTGATTTGCCAAGGATTTTTGCCTTTTTTGTTCCTATTTTATAACAGCGCGGGCGACTTTTATACATAAATCCATAACAGCCGTCCGTCCTTTGTCTGTAATCATGCGATACGCTTCTTCATTTGCAAGGCCCTGCTGCGCCCAAAAAACGGGAGCGTCCGTCTGTAAAAATTCTTCAGCAACGCCGGGAAGCTGCTCAGAGCGTCTGAACACATTCACGATATCAATCGGCCCCTCCACGTCTTTTAACGAAGCAACGGCTTTAACGCCAAGCGCCTCATCAATCGTTGGGTTGACGGGAATAATTTCATATCCTTCATCCTGCATCGCTTTGGAAACCATGTAAGAAGTCCGGTCGGGACGGTCTGACAGCCCGACGACTGCGATCCGTTTGCTCCGGTCCAGAATTTCTTTAATCTCTGATTTTGAAGGATTTTGCATCTTTACCATCTCCTTTTGATATATTGTACATGACCGCTTCGCCGGAATCAAAAAAAGCGCTTTGTCAGCTTAATTCTCAAAAAACTTGTCATCAGACGGTAACAACTCGTGTTAAAATAGAGTGAAGGGACATTGAAAAGGAGAAATGTAGATGTTGATTGTTTTATTGATTATTTTGGCCTATGTAATAGGCAGCATCCCGTCAGGTTTAGTCGTAGGCAAACTTGCGAAAGGGATCGATATTAGAGAACACGGAAGCGGCAATTTGGGCGCTACAAATGCTTTTCGCACGCTTGGCGTTAAAGCGGGATCTGTCGTCGTCGCAGCCGATATTTTAAAAGGCACCCTGGCCGCAGCGCTCCCATATTTACTGCACGTCCCCATTCATCCTCTTCTCGCAGGGGTGGCAGCAGTGATCGGCCATGTATTCCCGGTGTTCGCAAAGTTTAAAGGAGGCAAAGCCGTAGCCACATCAGGGGGCGTCCTGCTGTTTTATGCTCCGCTGTTATTCGTTACGATGGTTGCAGTATTTTTCGTATTTTTATTCCTTACGAAATTTGTTTCTCTGTCTTCAATGTTAACAGGGATTTATACGATTATTTACTGTCTGTTTGTAAAAGACCCTTATTTATTAATCGTAGTGACGCTCTTGACCGCGTTTGTTATCTACAGACACAGGGCAAACATCAAACGGATTATAAACAAAACAGAACCTAAGATCAAATGGTTTTGATGAAACTTCAATTTTGACATCAAAATGCCATATGCGTTTATAATAGAGATAATTTCTTTATATGAGAAACAAAAAGGGAGTGTTCCGGATGAACATGAAAGTAACGAAAGGCGCGCTGGATTGGTACAAAGAAGAGCTCGATCTGGAAACAGGCGACCATGTCCGTTTCTTTGTCCGTTACGGGGGATGCAGCAACGTCCAGAAAGGCTTTTCTCTCGGCATTTTAAAAGACCGGCCGATGAACATCGGCACCAGCACGGAAGTTGAAGGCATTACCTTTTTTATTGAAGAAAGCGACTTATGGTACTTTGATAATCACGATTTGTCAGTCACATATTCAGATCAGGCAGAAGAGCCGGTATTTGATTACGTGTAAAAAAAAGAACGCAGCGGATGCGTTCTTTTTTTACAGCCTGAACCTTTTGAGATGATCAGTCAGACGTTCTTTTTCTAATATGCTTCTTTGCGTTTCTCCGAGCAGGTCAAAGTGGGGAAATTCATTTTTATGGTGAATCCACTCCGGCTTCAGCCCGTACTCCGCTCCCCATCTGATCAGTTTATTGAGATCGCTTGAACCGGCCTTCGTCACGGTCTTAGCCTCCGGAAAGCGGTCGTCCAGCCAGTAATGCGTTAAAAAAGCGATTTTCCCTTCCGATACATCCCGCTTCCATCTTTCCAGTTCCTTACGCGTAATTCCAAATGCCATAACTGCAGCCGCTCCTTATTTTTTTGCCTTTTCGTAAGCGGCATGCCAATCAGGAAAAGCCTTGCGAAACTGAATCGGTTTGAAGCTCTCTTTATCAACGCATATATGAGAGGATGTCGCTTTGATGGCAAGTTCTTGATCCGGATTATAGATGTGGTAGCCGTAAACGGTTTTAAATCCGTTATATTCTTCAATCCAAGTATGTACGACAGCCGTTTCTCCGTAGCGGAGCGGCTTTTTATAAGAAATGCTGATATCCAATACAGGGGACAGCACTCCTCTATCTTCCATATCTTTGTAAAGGAATCCGAGTTCCTTAATCAGCGCCGTTCTGCCGACCTCCATCCAGACTAAGTAATTGGCATGATAGACGATGCCCATTTGATCTGTTTCCGCATAACGCACTTCTATTTCTTTTTTTGACACACGCAACGTTCTCTGCTCCCTTTTTATCAGATTAGCCCCATTTTATCACAACGAGCCGGAAAGAGAAAAAAACCAGGTTTCCCTGGTTTTTATTATGATTGATAGCCGTTTTCTCTTGCAGCCGATTCATCCTGAATTTCACTGCGGAACGATTCAATGCTTTCATTGCGTCTGGCATTCTTCTCTTGAATGCGCTGTTTTTCCTCATCTGTCGCAAATTCCATTGATTCTTTCGCTTCTTCTATATTTTCAATTGTATTCTGCACCATATCCTGCAGCTTTTCAACGTTATCGGAACGGTCATCCGGATTCGGTTTTTGATCATTGTTTGTCATAATGTCTGCTCTCCTTTGATGATGTTATTCGCCTTTCGTCTGCATGACAATCGGATGTCCGTTTGACTTGTCATGAAACTTTTCCCCTTTATTGCGTTTATATTTAACGGGTTTTGTCCCTAAGTGGCTCGGAGCGTATTGCGGCTGGCCGTCTTTCTTGTTTATGCCCATGTTCATCCCTCCTTAAGAGTATATTTTGCAAAAGGAGGTGTAAACATGACTGCAAATTAAAGGTTATTTTTGTTTGAACCGCTGCTCCAGCTTTTCTTCAAGCTGATTCAAATATTCCGTATTGGTCATCAGCTCACGTTTATTTTCCATAACCAATTCATGAAAAGAACGTTTTCGCATTTTTTTCAATCTTCTCACCTCCGTGTTTTCATTCATTTTTTCCAATTTTTCAAAACCTAAGCCCTTTACAATAAAAAAACTGAACCTCTATTTGAGATCCAGTTTTTCTTTCATTTCTTTTTTTGTCATCGTGCCTACGCGAATGTGCTGAATGGTTCCTTTTTCGTCTAATATGTATGTTGTCGGATAAGAAAGCACGTTGAAATCCCCGTTAATTCCGCTTTTGTCAATCAGAATAGGAAAGGTCAGCTGATAATGATCAGCAAATGATTTCACAGCCTGTATATTTTTTTCAGAGGATGTAAAATTAACGGCTGCTACCGCAATATCAGGATATTCTTTCTGCAGCTCCTGCATATCGGGCATTTCCATTCTGCACGGCTTGCACCACGTCGCCCAGAAATTGAGGAGCACTTTTTTTCCTTTATAATCAGAAAGGGAGATACTTTTTCCTGACAATGTATCAAGTGTAAAGTCAGGGGCTTTCATCCCTTCTTCTGTCCCTTCTTTCGGACTTTTTTGCACAGAATAAATGTTCCAGCCCGCATACACTAACAACCCGATAAGTAACATTCCGCCCAGCCATTTCGCAAGCATCTTAAGGCCTCCCGCATAAAAAGAGAGAAAGCAGACTGCTTTCTCTCCTTTGTTCATTCTGCTACTGTTTCATTTTATCGCGAAGCACCATTTGTAAAATGCCGCCGTGGCGATAGTAATCAATTTCCACTTCACTGTCGAAACGGACAACGACTTCAAACGTTTTTACCGTACCGTCTTCACTGATTGCTCTGACAGTCAGCAAGTCGCGCGGACGTACAGATTCATCAACATCCACCTCAATGACTTCCTTACCTGTTAAGCCGAGTGTATCCGCGTTTTCACCCTGTTTGAACTGGAGCGGCAGCACACCCATGAAGACGAGGTTGCTTCTGTGAATTCTTTCAAAGCTTTCGGCAATGACTGTTCTGATGCCGAGCAGGTTTGTTCCTTTTGCAGCCCAGTCACGTGAAGAGCCCATTCCGTAATCTTTTCCGGCCAGGACGACAAGACCCGTTTTATCTTCTTTATACCGCATGCAGGCATCATAAATAGATGTCACTTCCCCGGTAGGCCAATGTGTTGTGTATCCGCCTTCTGTACCCGGTGCGATTTGGTTTTTAATGCGGATATTGGCGAATGTTCCTCTCATCATGACTTCATGGTTTCCGCGGCGTGAGCCGTAAGAGTTAAAGTCACGAGGAGAAACGCCTTTTTCCTGCAGGTATTTGCCCGCCGGTGTGTCTTTTCCGATCGCTCCGGCCGGAGAAATGTGGTCAGTCGTCACGGAATCGCCGAATTTGCCGACAACGCGAAGTCCTCTTAAAGGCTCAACTTTTCCCGGCTCTACAGACATTTCCTCAAAGAACGGCGGGTTTTGAATGTAAGTGGAATCCTGGTCCCACTTATACAGCGCTTCATCCGTCGTTTCGATTTCGTTCCAGCGCTGGTTGTCGTCAAATACCGTTTCATACTCTTTGCGGAATAATTCCGGCGTAACAGTCTGTTTGACGAGAGAATTGATTTCATCCATGGACGGCCAGATGTCATCGAAATAAACATTTTGTCCGTCATTTCCGACACCGATCGGGTCCGTTTTCAGGTTGATGTTTACAGTGCCCGCCAATGCGTATGCGACAACAAGCGGCGGTGACGCAAGGTAGTTTCCTTTGACAAGCGGATGGATCCGGCCTTCAAAGTTTCTGTTACCCGACAGGACAGAAGTGATCAAGAGATCATTTTTAGCAACTGCTTCTTCAATCTCTGGAGAAAGCGGGCCGGAGTTCCCGATACATGTCGTACAGCCATACCCTACAAGGTTAAAGCCGAGCTCCTTCATGTAAGGAAGCAGACCTGAGTTGACTAAGTATCCAGTAACAACCTTAGACCCCGGTGCAAGTGAAGTCTTCACATAATTCGGCACTTTCAAGCCTAATTCTACCGCTTTTTTGGCTACCAATCCGGCACCGATTAATACATAAGGGTTTGATGTATTCGTACAGCTTGTAATAGCGGCGATTGCAATCGCCCCTGTTTTCATAACCGCATCTTCACCGCTGTTAAGTTTAAATGAAATTTCTTTGTTCTCTTCAGCAGCATCCGCTCCGAATCCTTGGTTGCCGGCCGGGCTGACAAGATGTTTTTTAAACGTTTCCTGCATAACGGAAAGCGGGATTAAATCCTGAGGACGTTTCGGGCCTGAAAGGTTCGCTTCGATTTTTGACAGATCAATTTCCACAACGTCTGTAAAAATCGGCTCTTCCGCGTCAGGCGTATAGAATAAACCGTTGCTGCGGCAGTATGCTTCCACAATATCGATCTGCTCTTCTTCACGGCCGGTCAGACGCAGGTAAGAAAGTGCTTCCTCGTCAACCGGGAAGAATCCGCAAGTCGCTCCGTATTCCGGCGCCATATTGGCAATAGTCGCCCGATCCGCAAGCGGAAGCTCAGCAACACCAGGACCGAAGAATTCAACAAATTTATTGACTACGCCTTTTTCACGCAGCACTTGAGTGACTTTCAGCGCCAAGTCAGTCGCCGTCGTTCCATTAGGCAATTTTCCGACAAGTTTCGCGCCGATGACCTCAGGAACAGGGAAATATGAAGGCTGGCCGAGCATTCCCGCTTCCGCCTCAATACCGCCGACACCCCAGCCGAGGACGCCGATTCCGTTAATCATTGTTGTATGGGAATCTGTTCCCACCAAAGTATCGGGATAGGTCACAAGTTCTCCGTCTTCCTCTTTCGTATGAACAACACTTGCCAAAAACTCAAGGTTTACCTGGTGAACGATACCTGTTGCAGGCGGAACGGCCTGATAATTGTTAAACGCTTTCTTTGCCCAGCTTAAAAATTTATAACGTTCTGCATTTCTTTCGAATTCTAAGTCCATATTAATGGCTAACGCATCTTCCGTACCGGCTTTGTCAACTTGTACGGAGTGGTCAATGACCAGGTCAACCGGAATTTCAGGATTGATTTTATCAGGGTCTCCGCCGACAGAGGCCATGGCTTTTCTTAAAGATGCCAGGTCAACTACGGCCGGAACGCCGGTAAAGTCCTGCAGAATAACCCGTGACGGTTTAAACGGCACATCGATATCTTTTAATTCAGCAGTACCCCATCTTGCTAAATTTTCAACATGTTCTTTTGTAATGACGCGTCCGTCTACCTGACGCAAAACGGATTCCAAAAGAACCTTAATAGAATAAGGAAGTTTTGAAACATTGCCGACCCCTGCGTCTTCCAATGCTTTTAATGAATAGTAGTTGTATGTTTTCCCATTTGAAGAAAATGTTTTTCTTGCTTGGAAAACGTCTTGTGTTGCGACTTTTTGCTGATTTGTCATTCTCCAAAATCCCCCTTCAATGATCAAGATCGTTCTTTAGATGAATGTTCACATTCCATCACAATTTTCTCACAATTTCATCTTAGTATAAAATCATACATAAGTAAATATCAATGTTTTTATTAAATACAATAAGATCGTCTTATCAGCATGATTTTCGGTAAATTTTGTCCGATTTTCCGCCTCATACAACGGGCTGTAAAGAGCCATATTAATGTTGAGGTGATGATCATGGTAAAACGGAAAGCCAATCATGTAATTAACGGCATGAATGATGCGAAAAGCCAAGGCAAAGGCGCGGGTTATATAGAAAATGACCAGCTCGTCCTGACGGAAGAAGAACGGCAGAACAATAAAAAAAGAAAAACAAACCAATAGCCGGAACACCTTAAAAAGGAGGCTTTAACATGACAAATAAAAATACAAGTAAAGATATGCATAAAAATGCTCCGAAGGGCCATAACCCCGGCCAGCCTGAACCGCTGAGCGGAAGCAAAAAAGTAAAAAACCGCAACCATACAAGACAAAAACATAATACAAGCCACGATATGTAAAACAGACCCCGGTGTCTGTTTTTTTGTGCCATTCACCCATTTAAAGCTTCTGCATACGTTATAGCAAGGCTTTTTAATATGGAGGAATGCTTCCATGAATCACTCAAAAAACGCTGAAGAATTTGATGATACGGAAGAATGGCTGCGGCAGTTTTACGAGGACCCGTATGCTTGGTATGACGAGACGCTGCCGATCGATCTATATGAAACAAGCCGTCAATATATCATTGAAGCCGACCTGACGGCGCTGAAGCAGGTGCAGGCGATCACCGTCACTCTTTCGGGAAATGAGTTTATGCTCTCTGTTAAAACGCTTGAACGGACGTTAAACAAACAAATGGTGCTTCCTTTTTATCTGAATGACAAACATATTTTCACTGATTTCACCAACCATATTCTGACCGTCTCCATGAACAAGGAGCCTAATGAGACTCCTGCCTCATTTTCCTTTCAATTTCCTCTATAACATAAAAAAGCCGCTTTCATCCCTCAATGGAAGCGGCTTTTTTGTCCGGTCATATCAGTCATATACCCTCAAAGTGAATCTCCCATGGCCAAATAGCAGAATCACTATACGATAGAATATGTTCTAGCAACCGGAATGACTGGACATCTATCATTTTTTCTATTCTTTTTTTCATGTGTTCTTCTATTCTGTCTTCGTTTACAATATGGTTAAAGTAAGGAGGAGATAGAACAATGCTAGAAGGCTGGTTTATGTGGTTTATTTTATTTTGGGTCATCGTGATGATCGGATTGCTGTCTATCGGCGGGTTTTTTATGTTTCGAAAATTTTTAAAACGCTTACCGAAAGAAGACGGCCGGTCAGAACTGGATTGGCAGGACTATTATATTGAAAAAAGCAGGCACTTATGGAATGCGGGTGACAAGGCGTTTTTGGATGAATTGGTCGCTCCCGTGCCGGAGCTCTTTCGGGATGTAGCCAAAGCGAAAATCGCCGGAAAAATCGGTGAACTTTCCTTAGCGGAGGAAGCTGAACAAATAAACCGTGATTTAATCATCAGGGGTTACATACTCGCCACTCCTAAGCGTGATCATCAATTTTTAAAAAAGCATCTTCGCGAAAAACAGATTGATCTTACTCCTTATCAGGCCCTGCTCAAATAAAAAACCTTTCCGGCGGACGGAAAGGTTTTAATTCATCTGAATATCAGCGGTCTTCAGTTCATTAGAAAGTTTGCGGTAAGACATAAACATCGCGATGCGCCACGGGACAATCATTCCGAAAGCCAGAATCCAAAACATTCCGCTTAAAGCTCCGTAATCAATCGTCGTGCTCAAAATAGATTTCATAGCGATTCTGATAACCAGCAAACCAATCAGGATAAACACAAACGCTTTTGACCGTTTTAAATAGATTTCATTATTTTTAATCTCAAATTTAGATGTTTTAATCAGAAAAATAGAGAAGATCACGCCCAGCGTAATGGCCTCCAAAAATTCTTCGCCCGTCACTCTGAAAATCGGAAAAAGGAACATAAGCGCTCCCGTACTCATGAAAATCGGCGGGAGAATTATTTTTTTAGGTGAAGCGGGCTTGTCGGAGGCTTTAATCCTGACGATCATCACGGAAATTGCCATGGCCGCTGCAATAACGGATGAAATTATAATCATCATCTTTATCATTCCTTTGCTTGCACGGAGTTTGATACTATATACTATACTCCAAAAACATAAAAAAAACCAATTTGAAAAGAGAACACGTTTACGTTCCCGCTACCCGGCCTACGGCCTCCAGCACTTTAGATGCTTCAAACGGTTTAACGATAAAGTCTTTAGCGCCTAATTCAATCGCTTCCAGAACGATCCGCTGCTGCCGCATGGCGGTGCACATGATGATCCGGGCTTTCGGGTCAAAAGCTAAAATATCCTGCAGCGCCTGTATACCGTTTTTGACCGGCATGGTAATATCCATTGTCACCAGGTCGGGACGGATTTTTTGATATACTGCCAGAGCTTCCTCGCCGTCAGCCGCTTCCCCGGCCACTGTGTAATTTGCCGATTCCAGAATCTCTCTGATTTTCACCCTCATGAACTTGGCGTCATCTACAACTAAAACTCGTGTCATATTCCCCTCCACATATTTAACATTAACTAGTCTTATTGTACCAAAAACGAAAGGGTATATAATAGTTCAAAAGTTATTAATCCGTTACAGACCCGTAAATCCTCCGAAAAGATTTGACAGAACGATCAGAATGTAGCTCATCCAGTTAAAAAACAGCATAACTCCGATCAGAATCATAAGAATGCCGCCGATTTTCATGATAAGCAGCTGATGCTTGCGAATCCAATTCATTCTGGTAATAAAAAATGAAAGAACAAGAAAAGGAATCGCAAAACCGAGAACATATAAAAACATATACGGCACTGCTGAAGAAGGATTTGTATTTGCCAGCGAAAACACGGCTCCTAAAATAGGCCCGCTGCACGGCGACCATCCGGCTGCAAACGCAAGACCGATCAGAACCGAACCGATAAACCCCTCCGGACGGCGCTTAAAGTGAATGCGCCGCTCTTTCATCATGAATTTCGGCTGAAACACGCCAGCAGTAATCAGCCCGAAAAGGATCAGCATGATAGCGCCGAACTGGCGGATCGCTTCATGATATTGGGTAAAAAAACTGCCGATAAACGAAGTTCCATATCCCAATGCGATAAAAATCACGGAGAAACCAAGCAAAAAACAAAGTGTATGCACGAGGCCACGCTTTTGCAGCATCACCTTTTCTGTTTTCACCTCGTCCATACTGACACCAGTTATGTAAGATAAAAAGGCGGGGTACAGCGGCAGACAGCATGGAGAAATGAAAGACAGAAATCCGGCCCCAAACGTCAGAAAGTAATTAAAACTCACGATGACACACTCCCTTCGAGTTATGACAAAATCATTTCATTTTTTTAACACTTTCCCGAGAAGGATTACTTTTTATAGAAAAAGCTTATATAATTTAATTTGACATCGAGATATTATACTCCTTCTTATTTGAAAAACAGTATAAATGTGGATATAATAATAGCGACTCAGGTGAAAGATTTATGTATGAAAGGATATATCCCTGTGATTAGAGAGCATCTATTAAATGAAATTGAAAAAAAACGGGCAGAGCTGCTTAAAATCGTCATGACAAACGGAATGACATCAAACATTACGATAGAACTCAGCCAGGAGCTTGACCACCTTCTCATACAATACCAAAAAGAACTGCACACCGGCAGTTGGGGTGAAACATGACGCCAAAATAAAAAACCCTCTCCGGGTTTTTTATTTTTATAACCATGTATCTCTATATCATAATCTGTACGTATTATTTCGCTTGATTATTCATGGCTTTCATCATTTGATTAATTTTCTTTTGAGAAGGTTTCATTCCCATTTGCATCATCATCATGCGTAACATTTGTTCATTAATAGGCGGATTCTTTTTCAAATAGCTCATCATATATTTACGAGCAATAAAAAACCCGAGTGCAACACCTATGAGCAATGCGACAACGCCCACTAGGATGCCAACCCATAAAGTCATTTTATTTCCTCCTTCATGTTGTCTAGTTTAAAGTGTACTAAACCAAAGGCTATTATACAACATTTACATCTCTTTTTCCTCGTTTTTAGACAAAATTTCTTTCTCTGACCGGATTTAACCACCCGTAGCGCCGTGTCTTGAAATCCATTGCAAGAAAACAGGGGCTGATTTTACGCAGAATCTCAAAGAAAATCGTTTCCGCCTCATAATCTCCCGAAGCCGCAATCTCAATTAAACTGTCTTTCATCATGAAGGTGGCGCGGCCCTTTTCTCCGGGCAGTGTAAGCCGGTAAATGGAATCCAAACGGCTGTAACTCATTCGGTTTAAATGCAGCTGGAGATGCTGATGCATATGTATCACCGGAATCGGTTCCGTTATATATTGAACTTGCTTTTCTGTCATTTGATATTCCTGGGGTGTCAGATCTGTCCAATGATAGTCTCGAAACAACTCAAACATAGCCGTTTCCCGCCCGAAGTAGTGGTTCGCAAACTCATCCTTTATCAGGTGCGTATAGTAATGACGTTCCATTTCCTCATCCCCTTTTACAGCGCTTCGTTATTGCTTTCTATTATACAAAAGGAGAAAAGAAAGAATTGTCTATTACTGTTACGCCGCCCCTTCTATTTTTGTCGCATAAACAGGAAAAAGAGGATGATTTGACTCATCCTCTTTTGTCTCGTTATTTGTTTAGAAGTTTTTTCACGCGGTCAACCACGTTTTCTGCAGTAAACCCGTATTCTTTCATAATTGTTTCTCCCGGAGCTGAAGCACCGAAACGGTCAATTGCGAGAACGTCTCCTTCAAGACCGGTAAATTTGCCCCATCCGAAGCTTGAACCCATTTCGATCGCAAGACGTTTCGTCACATTCGGAGGAAGCACGCTGTTTTTGTACTCGGCCGATTGTTTTTCAAAGCGGTCCCAGCTCGGCATGCTGACTACAGATACGTGAATGTTTTCTTCAGCCAGTTTCGCTTGAGCTTCGATCGCAAGTCCGACTTCAGAACCTGTCGCTAAAAGAAGAGCGGCCGGTGATTCCGTTTGGGCTTTGGAAACGATATAAGCCCCTTTTTCCACGCCCGCATACGCTTCTTCAGCCTGCTGATCAATCGTCGGCAGGTTTTGGCGTGTCAATACAAGAGCTGTCGGATGATCTTGGCTTTGAACGGCAACCTTCCATGCAGCTGCGGTTTCATTTCCGTCAGCAGGTCTGATCACAGAAAGGTTAGGAAGTGCGCGTAAAGAAGCAAGCTGCTCAATCGGTTCGTGAGTCGGCCCGTCTTCTCCTACGGCAATACTGTCATGCGTGAATACATAAGTGACAGGGAGTCCCATCAATGATGCCAGACGAATGGCAGGTCTTAAATAATCAGAGAATACAAAGAATGTGCCGCCGAATACGCGGAGGCCGCCGTGAAGCGCCATTCCGTTTAATGCAGCGCCCATCGCAAATTCACGGACACCGAACCAGAAGTTTTTCCCGGCGTAGTCTTTGGCCGTGAAGTCTCCTCCATTTTTGATTGTCGTTTTATTTGAACCCGCAAGGTCAGCAGATCCCCCGACAAAGAAAGGAATTTTCTTGGCGATCCCGTTCAGCACCTCACCTGAAGATGCGCGGGAAGCAAGGCTGCTGCCTTTTTCATAAACGGGAACTTCCTGATCCCAGTCTTTAGGAAGCTCGCCTTTCATGCCGAGTGACAGCTGTTCAGCAAGCTCAGGATATTTTTCTTTATAAGCCGCGAACAGTTCATTCCATTCCTGTTCTTTTTTCGAGCCGGCTTCTTTTACAGCTTGATTGAAATGCCCGTATACTTCTTCCGGAACATAAAAATCTTCTTCAAACGTCCAAGCATACGCTTCTTTTGTCAGCTTGCTCTCTTCTAGTCCTAACGGAGCGCCGTGGACGCCGGATGTGCCCGCGCGGTTTGGAGAACCGAAACCGATCGTGGTTTTCACTTCAATCAAAGTCGGTTTTTTATCATTCTGGCGCGCTTTTTCAATGGCAGCCGTCAATTCAGCGATGTTGTTTCCGTCCTCAACATAAAGAACTTCCCAGTTTATTGCTTCAAAACGCTGCTTTACATTTTCAGAGAAAGAGCGGTCTAAATCGCCGTCTAAGGAAATGTCATTAGAATCGTATAATACGATCAGGCGGCCTAATTCAAGATGGCCTGCAAGAGAAGCGGCTTCGGAAGAAATGCCTTCCATTAAATCGCCGTCTCCGCAAATACTGTATGTATAATGATCAACTACGTTGAATGAATCACGGTTATATGTCTCAGCCAGATGGCGTTCTGCAATTGCCATTCCCACTGCCATCGCAATCCCCTGTCCAAGCGGCCCGGTCGTTGCGTCTACTCCGGCTGTATGCCCGAACTCCGGATGTCCCGGTGTTTTGCTTCCCCATTGACGGAACTGTTTCAAGTCTTCAATGCTGAGGTCATATCCGCTTAAATGCAGCATGCTGTATAAAAGCATTGAACCGTGGCCTGCTGATAAAACAAAGCGGTCGCGGTTAAACCAGCCCGGATTCTGCGGATTTACATTCATAAATTTCGTCCACAGCGTGTATGCCATCGGAGCGGCTCCCATCGGCATGCCCGGATGTCCGGAATTCGCTTTTTCAATTGCGTCTATAGATAGTGTACGAATGGTGGCAACTGATTTCTTTTCAATTGTATCCATTATAATCCCCTTCCTTATTGTTGTACCTTTTCATCATAAAGCGATGCTGACTTTTTCTCAACTCTTTCAGCTTAAATTTGAGATAAACTTGTTGAAAATTGTCGTAAAGCACATCCTGATATTAGTATATACGAAAAAAGAATACGTATTGCCGTATTCTTTCTGTTTAATGAAGATTATTTTTCTGTTGTTCTCTTTTTAATTTTTCAGGGGTGACATCGTTGCCTTCCGGATCAATCACTTTTACGCTCTTTAACGTATTTTTCATTGAGGAGCGGAATCCTTTCAAATACTCCTGGCGAAGCTTTTGCTGTTCAGCTTTTTCCTCATCCGTTATCGTGTTTGATTTAGCTTTTTGAGCCAATTCGTTAATTCTTGCGATTTTTTCTTTAGAAATCATAATAAGCTCCTTTGGTGCGTGTTGATTATATACTACTAAAACGCAGTCTTTTTTACAACTGATGCGCGTCAGCTGCCTTCTGTGTCTGCGGTATATTCCTGAAACCGCCGGTGAACCGTGGCTTTGGACACGTCATAGCCGAATCCTCTTAGGGTCGCTGCGATTTCTGCAAAGGTAAGCTTGTTGGCTCTCAGCCTGATAATTTCCGAAACCGGAACCTCTTTTTTTTCTTTTCCGCTGTTTTCATGTCTGTTTTTCAGGTTCCGTTCAGGTTTGTAGCCGTTTTTCACGGCTCTTTTCATTCCCCGCCGGATTTTCATATTGTGAATTTTCCTTTGATATTCCTCAACAATACTGACGATTTCAAGTACCATCGAATCAGCTTCGGAAAGCTCCAGTTCACCTTTATGAGCCGTCGTATATATCTTTACGTTCTCCCTGTAAATACAATGCAAAAGCGCAATCTTGGCGTTTCCTCTTCCCAATCTCGTTTCGTCCTGCACCAATATCGCGTCAATATGTGATTTTTTAATTTCATCAAGCATTTCAAATACTCCGTCGCGGTCCATTTCATAACCGCTGGCTTTCTCAGAAATGACTTTCACGACTTCCATGCCGTTTGCAGCAGCGATCTCACTGAGCTCTTCTTCCTGTCTTTTTAATGACGTTTGCTGCTGTTCTTTGTTTGTGCTTACGCGGGCATAAATGAGCGCCTTCATTTCTCTCTTTCCTCTCTAATTGACAATGGCCAGCTGATATACGGCCGGATGCTTCTTCTTAATCGGAAGAATAAGTTCGTCTCCGGGCTTTATATCAGCAGTTTGGAGATGATTATTCTCCGTCACCCACTCAATGAAATCTTCTTTATTAATGTGTTTCTTTTCTGCTACATGATCCGCAAGTGACCAGAGTGTATCGCCGTCCTGAACCTTTATTTTAACATATTGGCTGAGGGACTGATCATTTCCCGCACATGAGACAAGTAAAATAGCGGCACTTAAAATCGCAGTAAACAGCCCGACAAATATGATAGATTCTTTCGCCATGTAAACAACCTCCGATAAGAATGTTTGTTCGCTTTTTATATCTTTCAGTATATACGAACAAATGTTTCTGTCAATCGTTTTTTTCGAACCTATGTTTGTACTGTCAGGAAAATCATGCTATAATCTACTTAAAATCGACGTTTTGAGGTGCGAAATATGACGAAGCTATCAAAAAGGCAGCTTGATATCCTGCGTTTTATTAAAGAAGAGGTAAAAACGAAAGGATATCCGCCTTCTGTAAGAGAGATAGGAGAAGCAGTAGGACTGGCTTCCAGTTCAACCGTGCACGGCCATTTGGCGCGGCTGGAGACAAAGGGCCTGATCAGACGGGACCCTACTAAACCGAGGGCGATTGAGGTATTGGATGAAGAAGAAGTCCATATTCCGAAAAGCCAGGTCGTAAACGTTCCGGTCATCGGGAAAGTGACGGCGGGTATTCCGATTACGGCTGTTGAAAATATCGACGAGTATTTTCCGCTTCCTGACCGGATGGTTCCTCCGGGCGAACATGTCTTTATGTTAGAAATCATGGGAGAAAGTATGATTGACGCCGGCATTTTTGACAAAGATTACGTCATTGTCAAACAGCAGAACACGGCCAATAACGGAGAAATCGTCGTAGCTATGACCGAAGATGATGAAGCGACGGTTAAGCGCTTCTATAAAGAAGACAATTATGTTCGGCTGCAGCCGGAAAATCCGACGATGGAGCCGATTATCCTGCAAAACGTAAGCATTTTGGGAAAAGTGATCGGCGTATTCAGAGCCGTCCATTAATTCTATTAAACTTCATTTATCGTAAAAAACCCCTTACAGAGGGGTTTTTTTGCATAAAAAAAGCAGATTCGCCCTGGCTTAAGAAACGAATCTGCTAAGGAGGAAAAACTTACATTCTTATTATCCGACATCACACTTTTGAAGTCAACTAATAATGTTTCCCTCAAGAAACTTTTCATCCATTTTTCAACTTTGTATATTTGTGCGTGATGAATTTGCTTTTGTTTATCTTTTCTTTGGGCGGGTGCATCAAAATTTATATATGAATATTTAGTACATAGTACAATAAGTTATATTTAAATATAAAAAAACCCGCTGCCTTTAGCGAGTATCTATTTTCAATCAAAATGATAATATTCTACACCGTAAAACCCTTTAATATAGACGGGACCACAGACGTTTGAAGAACTTTCAACCAGAATCCTGTATTTGTGATACGGATCAATTGATTTTTTATCCTGGGCACTGAGGTTTAGCCAGCTGCCGCTGTAGTTTTTAGAACTTAATGTATAAAAATTTCCGTTCAGCGCCATCCGCTGGAGTTTCATGCTTAAACCGCACGAAGAGTCGTTCATTATGGTGAACTTATAGCCTAAAAAATAATCGTCGGCAGCTACAGCCCCCGGATTTTCAATATGAAACTCTTTTGCGTTTCCCTCCAAAGTGAAGCTTGTTTTTGATCCGAATTCAATGGTAGCCGCTTTAGCTGAGTGTATTCCGCTAAAACATAATAAAAAAACAGCAATACATATCCAATATTTTTTCATTTTCATCCCCCTTTTTACATATTTTAACTTGTGAATCCTGTGATGTCTATTCACATTTTACTTTATAACCACTATATACCAGTTTAAAAATTTGCGGATTGCTTATAATGAAGAATAAACGAAATAACGAAGGTGGTTCAAATGAAACACGTAATTGCTTTCGCTTCTAAAACGGCGCTCACACTTGCTTTACTGTACATTGTTCTGGATCTTATGTACCAAGTAACC
This sequence comes from Bacillus sp. NEAU-242-2, assembly GCF_027853835.1. NCBI lineage: Bacteria > Bacillati > Bacillota > Bacilli > Caryophanales > Bacillaceae > Bacillus > Bacillus sp. NEAU-242-2. The sequence goes on from NZ_JAPNNY010000001.1 coordinate 134,997, forward strand.
TTTTTAAACGTTCTGTTTATTACAGTGATCTTAAGTTTAATCACTTATTTTGCGGGTGATTGCATGATTCTGCCGAGAACAAGCAATTTCACAGCCGTTGCAGCTGATTTCGGAATTTCATTCATTATATTATGGATATTCCTGATGAACATTGGCGGGTTTAATGTCTCTCCTGCCGCGGCATCGGTTATCTCTGCACTTTGCATTTCTGTTTTTGAGGCATTTTTTCACCGGTATTTGCAGCAATATGTACTTCCCGAAGATTATCAGGACACAACAGAGACGGATAGCACGCTATGGAGCTATCAAACCGAGGCGTCTGAAGAATTAGTGCCGGAAAAAGACCCTCAGGAAAAAACATAAAAAGGAGGCAATCGCCTCCTTCTCTTTTTACTTTTGCTTCTGATCGTCCAGCGGCAGCTGCAGCAGTGAGTCTGTGCCTGTCGCTTTCGGCGTTTTTCCGTCCCATTTTTCAATCCATTTATATTTGATCATTTCATCGGACATTGATTTCTTAATGATTTCGTTATAGTCAGCGATCCCTTCCGCTTCAATTTTTTTCTTTTTCGCTTCGGCTTCGGCTATTTTAATTTCAGTTTGTGTCCGTTCAAGTTCCTGTGAAGACTTCACCCTTGCATCGATGGCTTCCTGTGTGGCTTTATCCGGCTTTGGTACGCCAAGCGTCAGATCATCAATTAAAAATCCAAGACTCTTCATATCATCAGCAAATCTCTTTTGAACATCGGCAGCGGCTTCTGCAGATTTTTGCCCGTATGTGTCAATAACCGAGTATTTGCTGATTGATTTTCGCGCCGCATCCCACAGCCTTGTTTTTAAATATGTATTTTCGATCGTTTCCACATCTACCGCCCCGAATTTGTTAAACAGATCGACTACTTTATCAGGCTGCACGACATAGTTATAAGCGATATCCATTTCAATATTTTTACCGTCAGAGGTTGCCACTTTTATATTTTCATTATTCACTGTCTGCATACGCACCGGGTATTCCGTTACTTTATTAAATAATCCGACTAAGTGCCAGCCTTGGTCCAATGTGTCGGATTTTACCCCGCCATTCGGTGAGTATACAACCCCGACATAACCGTTCGGTATTTTTTCAATGAATAGTGACGCTGTGACGCCCGCAATTAAAAGGGCTGCACCTATAATCACACCGCCGAGAATTTTTTTTGTGTTTCCGCGCTTATTTTCGCTCATGCTGATCTTCTTCCTCCCATGACTTTTTTAATTTTTTGGCTCCGCTTCCCACTTGTTTAAAGATTGGACTAAGCATCAGCCATAAACCGAATCCGATGATGACAAGAAGAATGATAGACCCGATCATCACTTTCATTTGCCCACCTCTTTTCTTTCATCCTGTCAATTATGTATACGATCTTAAGAACTTAAAGTTTCATAAATTTCAAAAGAAAAAGCCCCGCCGACAAAATAGGCGTGCTTATTAATAATTGTCACTGATAAAATCAGAAATCGTTTTTGTGAATTGATAAAAGGTCTTATTTTGTGTGGATGCTCTGCTTTTCAGCGTAAAAGTGTCAAATAGTGATGTTCTGAAGCCGGTGCTCATTTCGATTTGGATACTCAATCCGGATGAAGATTGATTGGCAAGGTTGTTCGGACTGACGCCTGCATATTTATCATTTGTGCCAAGAAGAACGGCTGGATACCCGTGCCGTTTCAGCACATCGGTCAAAAGTTCGGCCCGTTCTCTGTCTGTACCGCCGATTTTTATCTTTTTATCATCACTGCCGTAACCGTGCAATGAAATGACATTAGAGTGCTCTTTCACCATTTGCACGGCCTTAGGTTCATCGAAATGCGAACTTGTCAAATGCAGAGCCGCATTACCGGCTGATTTTAACCCTTCAAATAAATATAAACTCCGGTTTTCGGCAATTTCTCTGGCTAACTCACTGGTCCCCGGCTCTATGCCTCCGCCGTGTATAGCTAATATGAGGACAGAAGGGTCATGCTCCCGCGTTGAAATGGAAAAATCGGAAGGATCTTCATTCAGCTTTAATTCCTCGAAACTGCCGTAAATATCTGAAGCGGCATCAGCCCGAAAGAACGGCAGAAGCAAAAACGGTAAAATTAAAACTGAAATTCCTTTTTTGGTTATTGATGGCATTTGTATGTTTATGTTACAATACAAATGCTTCAGCCTTTGAAGCGAACGGCAGAACAGGGTGACTTTGGACGGTTTCTTCTGCTCTGCCTCTTTGCCAGCTGCTTTACGGTCTACTCTTCTAACCCTTTTTTCCATAACATCATCCTTTCTTTTGTTTGCACTTTTGTCACAATATTATATACGTTGGACAAAACCTCCGTTCATCTTGAAGAATAAAAACATCAAAACAACCTCTATCCTTTAACCTAAGAAAGTCTTTCTGTTCAAAGAGACGGAAAGCTTAAATGATAAAAATGAAACCCTTCTCCTTAGTTTTGTTTGATTTCCCAATTTAAGAATCCTCGAAACAAATTGAATGTAACTGTTGTTTCCATAAAAAAAGACTGCTGTTAAGCAGTCTTTTTTTCGTTTTATTTCGTGCCTGTTGATCCCAGTCCGCCCCGGTCATTGTTTCCGAGCTTGTCTACTTCGATCAGCTCCACTTCAGGCATTTTCTTCATGATTCTGAATTGGCAGATCCGCTCCCCCTTGGAAATGTCGGTATCCCGAAGAGCGAATGCAGGAAAAAACCAGAAGTCATTGTCGCCTTTATATGATTCATCAATGACTCCCATTGAATTTGTCTGAATGATACCGAAATGCTTATATGTACTTGAACGCGGAACGACATGGGCCTCGTATCCTTCCGGCAGTTCCATCGCAACTCCAAGCGGAATAAGTTTGAATTCGCCTTTTTTGATTGTTATATCTTCAGCTGCCCGCAGGTCAATCCAATCGCCCTGTTCAATTTTACTGATTCTCGTTTGCGTATCATCTGAATATTTAATTTTGATTTGTAAAGTCATGTTCGCTGCTCCTTTTGCTTCCCTATTTCAGTCGTATTGATGACCAATCCGTGCCCCATTATACCATTTAACTGATAAGAATGTTGATTTTGGTGTATATGCAGCCGAAGAGGAAGCACGGCGAAGACAATGAGAATAAACCTAAAATGAGGACCCCTCCTATCAGTTTTTTCCTCCATTTTCACATGACAGTTTCAATTACAATAATGTAAAGCTTTATATCCGTTCTTTCAACAGAGCTTTTTTTAAATTTCACCTTGGTTTCAAAAGGAATTTCGTTCTGAATAAAGAATTTGAAGAATAAGCGCTTAAAGGGCGCGCGATTTTTCTGTCCCCTGCCTCAGGCGCTTATATCAAAAGAAAGAGGTGTCTTTAGAATGGTTCAATTTAAAAACTTTCCTGATCCGTCTTTAAACGCCCCATTGCAGTCTCGCCCTGCACATCCCTCTGAATTGGAGCATCTCAAAGCAAGGATGCAGAATTTTATTAAGCATTCCGCAACGGATGATAATCTTGAGATCGCAGATGCCCGGGTGACGGCGGAAGGAATGGTCACCTCACTTTTAAAAGAACGGCTTGATACAGAATACGAAATGCTTATGAATAAAATCACCCGGGAAGTGAATGTGGAGGATTACGGAGCGGTCCCTGACGGCCGGGACAATACGGAAGCCTTTCGGAGAGCGATCGGGAACGGCCGGGTCAAAGTAAATGTTCCCGCAGGAGAATTTTTGGTTCAAGGGATAAAACTCCCCTCCTGGACTACCATTTCCGGTGAGGGACAAGGGATTACCGTGCTTAAGCTTCATGAGGACACTCCCGCATACGAATGGGTCGTTACTAACGATGATTACGAAAATGGAAACCGTAATATTTTTGTCCAGAACATGACTTTAGACTGGAATCCTGATCGTCAATGCGGAGTCAGGAACCCCGGAGGACAGTTTTCCAGCTGTTTAACATTTGCTAATGTGCAATACGGCTGGATTAAGAATGTTGAAACGGTTAACGCGGGTCTGCATGGTATAGATATTACATCTCCGACTTACGATCATTTGCCTGACACAGAATGGACGAAAGACGGCTGCCGTTATATATGGATTGATAACTGTGTGGCATACGGCGCCGGAGACGACGGCATTACCACCCATTACAGCGAATATATTTTCATTTCCAACTGCCATTCCGGAAACCCCCGCGGCACAGAGCATGCTGAGGGCAGCGCAAACTCGAACGGCATTGAAATTGACGACGGCTCTAAACATGTGTGGCTTTTAAATAACTATACGAGCGGAAATATCCGCGGGATTGAGGTAAAGGCGCACAGCCTGTGGCCGGCTTCTCAAAATGTTCATATTATCGGTCATGTTTCGTATCGTGATGTACGTTCATTTGATATTCGTCATATCGGCCATCATCAGGCCTCAGATCCCGAAAGCACGACGGCTTATGATGTTACTTTAACCGATTGCACCGCGATTGAACCGGTATTCAATGCTCTCTATGACGGTGTGACCCCGAGGGCGCTGGTCATCTCTGCCTATAAAAACGTTAATGTAAACGGATTCACAGCTATTGGTGATCCCTCATACGACTATGGCGGGAATCCAGTCGTGGCTCTTCAATACCGCAGTCAAAATATTACGATCAACGGCATTAAAATACGCGGCTTTACACAAGCCGGGGTTGACATCAATATATCCGGCGGATCTAATAAAACCGATTATGTTAAAATTTTAAATTTTGATATATACAAGTCTTCTCCTAAAGGCATCTCAATCGGCGGAGGCCAATATAACGTAAATATTATGAACGGTACAATGATCGGAGACGGCGGTTCCGTCGGAATTACGTCCCCTAACAGTCAGGCTGTCATTCTCGGGGTGCAAGCGGAAGGTTACAGCGCGGCCGCATCTATAAAAGGACAGACTTATGAGCAGATCCCCGTCAATTTAAAGGGAGGCGCACAGCTCGCGACCAGCTCCGGTTTTGCATTCAACCCGACAAGCGCCGTTATTGCGGGAACAGGCGATATTACGGCTAGGGGTGACAGAAATGCGATCATCAGCTCTTCCGGAGGTTCAAGTTCTGAAGGTTCAAGGGCATTTATCGCCGCTTCAAACAATGTCCATATTACAGGCGGCAAAGTCTCCAGAACGATTCTGTCATCAGAAAGCATTACATTGGAAGAACCATACACGGTTGCCGGAGGGCATCAGTCCATCAAATGGAAACTGGATTCAGCGGGCGGCCACGGTACGTTCGCCGGAGCTGTCACCTCTTCCCTGTCAGGGTACGGAGAATATTTTGAAAGTGTAACCGGCCAGACGATTCCCGCCGGGACGATCGTCACAGTGAAAGGCGAAAAAATTGAACCGGCTCACGTCGGAGATTATATGCTCGGCGTCATTTCAGAAACAGCCGCTTTTATCTCAGGAGCCGCAAGCTTCGGATGGCAAAGCCGCTTTTTGACAAATGAGTTCGGCGGTTTCATATACGAAAATGTGACTGACGAAGAAACAGGAGAAACGGTACGCGTACCGAAACAAAACCCGGACTGCAGTCCGGCTCTTGAAGCTGACTATGAAGCACGCGCGGCCAGAGACGAATGGCATATTGTCGGACTCAACGGCCGGCATTACGTACGGGTCGACAGTACGGTCAGCCCGGGAGATTATATCACGGCTCATAACGGAACCGGGACTAAAGCCGCGGAAGGCTGGAAGGTATTGAAACTGACGGCCTTATACAGTGCTGAAAAAGGGTACGGCATTGCAATTGCGGTTATCAAATAGGGTCTCAATATCAGGATCATCTCCTCTCTTTTCTATCGGGCGGGTATGATCCTGTTTTTTATACCGAATGAGATGCCTCTTTTTCAGCATACCGTTTCATTTGTCCAAGCCATCCATGCTTTCTGTCATAGAATACTACCGTCAGATGAAAAAAGGAGGAATATGAGTATGGATATGGATATGGGTATGAACGGACATTATGATCACCAGCCAAAGCAGCCTAAACAAAAGAAGAAACAAGATAAAAAGCATCTTGATTATGATTACATCGTTGTTTATAAAAGAAAATGCAAAAAATGTAAAAAATGCTGCTGACTTGACATATCAACACTTTTTACACCCGGTAAACCCCGGGTGTTTTTCTTATTATGGCGTTTCTCCGGGCTTTTTTCACCCAAAATCCGGTCATCTTATCACAATACATAAAAAGACTCTATTATTTTCTTCCCTTTTCGCCTAATGAAAAGTATTTCATTTACAGAAAACAACACAAATAGAACGACATGACTTTTGAGAAAATCTACTCTTTGCTTGGTCAATTTCTCTGCGATACCATGAATTTGCAACAATTTTTAAAAATTTCCTCAGGAGGTCATAGACATGAAAATCGCCAGAACAATAGTCGGATCATGCTTAGCTTTATCTCTAACAATTCCTTTCACAGCCAGTGCCTCAGCAGCCAGTCAGTCTGAACACGCAAACGCGCCTCACGTTTCACCCGTTGCAAATCCGTTAGAAAGTAAATTACCCCAAACAGCAGGCCAAAACGTAAAAGCAGCAGGTGTTGATGCCGGGCTGAACGTAAACGTAGATGTTCTCGGAATTTCAGATCGCATTGCTGAAGCGGTTAAGTCAGATCAAAACCGAACCGGCTGGGTAAAAAATGTCATGGAAACAACATTTTACGCATCAGGACAGAAGTACAACGTCATGGTGTTCAATTTAAATCAAGAATATGAAGACCGCTTTAACGGCGTTCAATTTTACGGATCAGCCGTTTATGACGGCATTACTTACGGAATCTGGGTCTTCGAAGACGGTTCCTTTGATAACAAAGGAGACGGGGGCTGGATCAATTGGGCATTCAGAGGATGGTTCGATCGTGATAATCAGCATATTGAATTCCACAGACCTTAATACAGAGAAAACTTGCGGCAGCGCCCGCAAGTTTTTATTTTGATAACGGGATACTGTACATTTTTCACCGTTATAACGACTATACTTGAAGTGCGGGCTCCGATCGCAGCCCCGGTAAAGTCTTTCAAAGTGAGGGTATGCCATGTCAAAGTCTTTAAAAATAGTGTTGTGGAGCATATTGGTTTTCATTATCTTGTTAGTGATGATCGGAATCGTTTCTTACAATCAAACTCCGTCTGCAGAAAGCGCAGCAAAAAGAATGCTTTACAGCGTCTAATCAATTTTAAGCCTTCATCGGCTTTTTTTATTTACCGCAGAACACTTGAAGTTCTTCTGTTTAGATCGTTACGTTCCCATTCGGAATGGAGTATACGCGTATATCACCAGGCAGTCCGTTTTGATACATGGTTCCGATTATGCCTTTCGCATCTTTTTTCTCTATTCCTCATCACATCCACTTTTTTCATGCTACTGCTCTTGAAACCAACCAATCATTTCTTCAGCCTGTTCCGTTGAATCAAAAGGGTCCAATCCTAATAGCGTGTGTTACATTTTCATTTTTAAAAAAACAAGCCAACTGCGCATCCTCTTCGCAACTGCTCAATATATGAGCCTATCCATTTCTATTACAGGAAGCAGTACGATTCCTGCTTACACTCATTTTAACGGATGGCCATGTGGAGGAAATATAGACTAAATAACCTTTTTTCAAAAAGTAAACTAGCATCCCTATCAAACTTTTCATTTCGGCATAGTATGTATTAATCCTCTTTAGGAGGTGAGATTATATGGGATTCTCAGGTGGTTATGGTAGCTCCTTTGCGTTAATCGTGGTGCTATTCATTTTATTAATCATCGTTGGGGCTTCTTTCCTCGGCGGTTATTAAGAATCCTCTTACCTCCGCATCCATGTCAGCAGCACCTCCATGATCGTACGGCGCCATAAATGAAATGTTTATGGCGCTCTGCTGTTTTTCCCCTTTTCATTCACACATTAAAACTAAAAAGATCGGCCGATGAATCAACATGCAGCCGATCAGTAATTCATAGATTATTGTGTAAGATTTACATCGATGACGTTATAGAAGGCATTGGAAGTATCCGCAACGTCCCATACCCCCAAAATGACATGATACCCGCTTCGATCAGTCGGCACAAAAATCTTATGAGTCAGATTCGTATCTGCCTTGGAACCGTCGTGGTTTACCGTTCCGATTAATTCAAATTCATCTCTTGACAAAGGTTTATTCGGATTCCAGTTTTTCTTGGTGATATAATAGTGCCACTTTGATGTCGCATGAGGAGCCGTGTAGTACCAAGTGAAGGTGTTAAAACCGCCGCGGATGTTTTGTTTTACCCAATAATCTGCAGTCTGCTTGTCTAAACCGAAGTCAATTTGTCCCGATCCCCCATTTGCAGACGCAATTCTTCCATCCGGCGGACCTGCAGCCGGAAATCCTTTCGGCCCTTCTACAGACTGAGGATTATCAATGACGGAGCCATATTTCTGCGCAGCGGCCGTCCAGCCCAATGTTTGTTTCTCTAAAGCTCCCATGTACGCTCTGCTGACGGGCTCTTTTATATACCCGTGCGCAGATGCATCACTTGAATAGAAAGCGCCTCCAATTCCAAGAGTAACAGTTAAAACTGCAGCTTTGACTAAACCCTTCATTACTGCATCATCCTCCCTCTTTTGTTAATAAAAACCTTTCAGTATATACACTTCACGATAGAGGATGAAATGACCTTCCTTTTCTTGATAGGAAAAAGCAATGAGGTTCGCGCTTTCCCCTTTGTTTTTTATAATCATAAAGAAAAAGCCGGGCCGATTCTGTTGTCGAATCCGCGATTGCCAAAAACCGGCCCGCCCCTTTTGCTCAGAACTTCATTCGCTGGATTTGCCGGTTTCTTTTCGGATAACCGGTGCTACTTCCGCTGCTAATCGTTCGATGTTTTCCGCGGCTTTTTTAAACGGCATACCTCCTATATCGATTTGCGCGAGAAATCGCTGATGCCCGAACAACTCATATTGATGCATGATTTTTTCAATGATCTGCTGTGAACTTCCCACAAATAAAGCTGTTTCTTTTCCGGACGCCCGCTCAAAATCTTCCTTCGTTAAAGGCTCATCGATCCCGTGATATGAATGAACGTGAGACCAGTAATTTGAATGATACGGGTAAAATTCTTGTATTGCCTGTTCATTCGTTTTTGAAATGAACATATGTCCGGTTACGGCAACCTTCACATTTTCCGGAGGATGACCGGCTTTAAAAGCCGCTTCTCGGTATTTGTCAACAAGCGGCTTAGATGACATCGGATCACCGCTCAGTACAGCTAATGCCAAACCCGCACCTGCACGCCCGGCTCGTTCTGCGCTTTCCGGAGTCCCCGAAACACCTAACCATAGCGGAATGCTTCCGCGAAAAGGCCGAGGAGAAATTTCTGCCTCGCGCAGCGGCGGCCGGTAACGTCCTTTCCAGGTAACCGATTCTTCCCCGGAATTTAGTTTTAAAAAAAGGTTAATGTGTTCTTCAAACAGTTCTTTATAATGGCCTACGTCATAACCGAAGAGAGGAAACGAGTCTAAAAATGCGCCCCGTCCCGCAATGATTTCCGCCCGGCCGTCTGAAATCAGATCAAGCGTTGCAAAATCCTCAAATAAACGGACGGGATCTGCGGTGGATAATACAGTCGTGGCACTGGTCAGCTTAATATTTTCAGTGATCTGTGAAATCGCTGATAAGATGGCCGGCGGCGAAGATACCGCATAATCAAGACGATGATGCTCGCCTACACCGAATACATCAAGCCCTGCGTCGTCAGCCAGTTTCGCCAGCTTCATCAATTCATCTATCCGCTGCTTTGCGCTGACTGTTTTCCCTGTCAGAGGATCGGGATATAATTCTGCAAATGAATAAATTCCAATTTCCATACAATCACGGTGTTCAGCCCTCACATTTCTCTCCTCCTGCACTGTGTAAAAAAGCTTTTATGTTATTCTATTCAGCCGTTTTATAAATAGGAATTCATTCAAAATAAATACAGAAGCTTAACATGCAGAAGGCCGGTATAAGAGGAAAAAAAGTTTCCGGCGCCCTTCAATTCTGCCCATTATACTCATGCAGCCGGACTAGGCAAGAACAAAGCCGGCACAAGCGGATTCGAATTCATGTGTTCATTTTCAGTCCAATTCAATCCAATCGTGATATTGATCATAAAGCTTTCGTATTCTTCCGGCATCAAGAGCGATGACTTCACACCCTCTGTCATCATACAGAAAGAAAATAATATCTTTTGTCATATTCACAAAGAAAACATCGGGATACCCAACGGAACAGCCCCCGAACCTTGGCTTCAGCGGAAAATCTTCGTGGACGGCTGCCTTAAGTAATTGAGGAATACGCAGATCTTTCCGTTTACATAATAAAGAAAACTGCTGCATTTCATATTCTTCTGCATCATCTTCTTCAAACGGACAGGGGCAGGTCTTCAACTGGATCCGATATAAATCATCCTTACACTTCAGAAACGGCTGATAAACCTTTAATTTTCTCGCGTGATTACCTTGAGTTTTGTGCTTATATACGTTGGCAACAAGGAACATGTCATCTCTATGTTCAAACAGCTCATTGAAAAGTGCGGCGGTTTGATGATGAACAAGCTGAAAATACTCAAGATTCAAAACACCGCTTTCATTAAATTGATACATATTGCCGCCGAGAGAAAAATGAATTCCCACGTCCCATTGATGATAAATGCCGGGCACTAATTTTAAAGTCGGAAACCTTTCCTTCAGATAATCATTTATTTTCATTCAAACATCTCACTTTCCGTTTCCCGCTCCAGGGACAGAAGAAGCCGAAAACATTCCGATTATTTCTTTTTTTACCCTTGTAATATTATTCCGATTGGAATACAATGAAATAGAACACTGTGAACCCCATTGGTCAGGGTGGATGCTGGTCACATTCATCCTGATCCTTTCTTTTACACAAGATCGCACCAACTTTGAACCCTCCGTTTCCAACCTTATTCATTGATGTTACATATATTTCAATGGTATTATTTTCTTATACATAAGCATCAAGAGGTGTCAGCTTTGAACAGCATCAGAAGATGAAGAGAATATTTCCGGTCTCACCGTAAAATAGGTCTTGACTCTGAACTGCTTTTCACATTTTGAGTATCAACCACTTTTCCATTCTCAAGCGCTTCTTTAAATGCATCAAAATGAATTGAACATTGCTGATTCGAATTACTTCCTGCACCTTCTGTCGCTAAACTGCAAAATGTCCATCACAATCTCCTCTCTATAATTTTACAACATTGCTATAATGATTTTCATGTTTTTCCCAACCTTCAAGCTGAATCTTTTTGATCGTTACTAGGTAACCTAAATACAAAAAAACCTGCTTTCAGCAGGGTTTTTTCAGTAAAGGAGAGGTTATTTCCCCACAAATTCTATTAACTATGTTTTTGTTTTAACCATTCTTTCTTTAGCAATGCGTATTGGTATGTGTTTTCATATTTAGGTGTTCCATCCTCGTGTGCAGTAAATGAAATAAATTCAAGAAAATAACCTTCTTTACGCATTCCTAATCTCTCACATAGTTTTTGTGACCTGCAGTTATCATCTTCAACATATGCATAAAGCCTTCTTGCTTCTTTTTGCATAAAGAGATACTCAAAGAAAGCCTTCGCACTTTCACTTGCGTATCCCATCCCTTCAAAACGGGCATTAAAATTCCAACAAACGGAATAGGTATCTGGCTCTTCTTTTAAATAAAATAGTTCTCCGACTAGATCATTACTGTCTTTTAAACAAACTGCAATATAAGAGTCATCTCGGCTTCTTTTTTGAACGTTTACGGCAGCTTCTTCTAACGTAGATATTCTGTCATCAAGAAAGCAATTCACTCTCGGATGTGCCGAATATTCCAACAGACCTTGCGCATCTTTCTCGGTAAAATTTCTTAAAATTAAGCGATGGGTTTCAATTTTTTGCATTTGCAGTCTCCTGTTTCATTGTTATCGACCTTTGAAAAGAACTTCTTCGTTTGTTGAAGAACTTATCACAATCTATTTTTACTATAATGATGGGTGTTATCATCTTTATCAAAAACAATAATCATTCATTTGCCGCCCGCAATGTAAAGTACTGAACAATTTTCCTGAAAAACCCTCAGTATCGAATATAGAAACGAGCAATAGTAATAAAACAAAGTTAAGCCATTAAAAGCTTATTCAGTATTTTTTCAAACTTATTTACGCTCATCATCTCATGAGTGAGAAATGTCCCATTATAAAACACGCTGAAAGTCGTCCAAACTGCCGGGGATTTTTGCGCCATATCTTTTGACGTTATTCTCAGGGCCTGAAAATGAAGCCCTTTCTTTTCAGTCAGTTCCTTTAAATCCTTTAACACTCCGACTGCAAATGGGCATTGAGCTGTATAAAATATTATGATTCCCTCATCATTAACGGAATTACTTTTCACCTGTTTTTTAAATACAGGAGGATGTGCATGTTCCTTCCACGTCAGTGACACCAACTGAAAATAGGGTTCTGCTTCATCTTGCACAGCAAATCCCATATGCTCGAAGAAATGCTTATCACTTAAATAAGGGAGTTTTTTCTTCCCCACTATATGAACTATCCCATCCATACCGCGGGATTTTGCATCTGACACACATTTTTCTAACAAGTGTTTCGCATGTCCGTTATTCTTATATTTACCTGAGACCCAAAGGCAATTAATAAACATAAAATTAGGTACACTTACCGGGACCCACGCTTCTTCTGCAGGTAAATATTCAATAAAAACTTTGGCCCGTTCGTTTAGGCGGTAGAACACCAAGCCATCACTCATCCGATCTTTGAGCCAGCTCTTCTTTTCATTTACCGCATCCTCATATTGTTTCGTACCTAACGCACAGCAAATATGATTGTCATCAATATTGTCCCTAGTCAACTCAATGTATTCCATTTTTCCTCACCCGCTTTCTTTTGGGAACATCAGCTTTACTTCCGGTGAACATTGTAATTTCTCAGAAATATAGAGTCCCAGAACCAATATATGAACGCAGCAGCAATGCTCTTTATGTAATAAATGAAACTTCTGAAAACCGTGAAATCAATTGACGGATTACCTATGTGCCAGAACAAGAACACAGCTAAAAAAGCGACTGCGGTATAAATGAAAAGATGAACCAAACTAAACTTTTTAGGCTTCTTTCTTAGCCATAGTTGCACAGGAACAGCAAACAAAAAGTAAGTAATCAATGCGTAAAAAGCAATGATAACTACAGTAACTAATGCAATTGGCACAAAACCCGAGTATACAAACATATATAGCCCGAAAATCAAACCATACGACAAACTTGAAAAAGCCAATGTGTAGGTATAGCTCTTTAATCTTGTTGAATTCAGCTTCAAGTCACCGCCCCGTTCATTTACTTCGCACTTACAATATCGTAGTTTTATTGTCTATTTGTCTGTTTTAATCACTATTTGACATTCAATTTTATAATCTGTTTCTCCTGTTTCAATCTTTGTATCATCGCGGTTAACTTTATATTTCCCCCCATACAAACTTGCTGATATCGGGTGCCTTATACCACTCTTTAACTGATCGTAAATGTATTTCTTGCCTTCTTGAAAATTCTTTCGAGGAACATGTCCTACTTTGCAATCATTTACATAGACAGCTATAGCTTCCGGATCGTACTTGTTGTTCTCTTCTAACCGCAATTCACAATTTGAGAAAAGGGAATTATGATAAATAAATATCGGCTCATCAAAAGTTGATTCTAGAATCTCTTTATTTGTCATACCATCATATTTTTCATCGAAGAAAAAGCTGTCTTCATCCTCAGTCTTGATGGCTTTCTTAATATCTTTTTGATAGTGTGATGTTCCTGCAACCTTAAAGTCTATATACTCGAAAAATGCAGACTTTTCTTCATATTTCCTTGAGAAGCCTGTCTCTTGAATCAAGATTGGGAAATTTTCTTTTTTCGATACCATCTCTGTTTCGTTATTAACGCCAACAGTGTTCATATTATTATTTTTATTCTCATTTTGTTCATTTTTAACTTTGTTCTTGAAAAAGTTGAGTATACCCAAATGTACCCCTCCATTTGAAATAAAAGATTGGTTTAATCAAAAAACTCATCATCAATAAAATCATTTTCTCTTGCAAGTTTATTCGAATCCTTTTTAAAAAACCTTTGCTTCAATTTTTCTTTAACTGTTAATTTTTTGTTTTTGTCCTGGCATATATGACATATATAATCTCCGTTGTTTGATAAATGAATAAGTAATTTATCGACACCTGACCTTTTGCAGATACACATCCTGTGCTGACCATCACTAAACGAAATATGACCGCAAGCATTTACGCTTGCATATATTCCTGAATGTTTTTTATGCATGTCCGGTTTTATGTAGTGCGCAGCCAATCTTCTGCATTTTAATGCATATTCATGCTCTTCGCCTTCTAAAGCATTAAATTCCTTATCAGTTAAATCTAAGGAGCACTTTCCTGTTCTAACTTTATAACAGTCATGTTTACTTAGCCTAAAATAAAAAGAATGTTTCGTAGGATTTATTAACTGATCCAACCTGATCCCCTTCTCTTTAAAAGAATGATTTTATGCAACTCCTTAAAATTTGTATTTCGTTACTTTTATTGTAACTTTAGTATACTATGATTACTTTTAATTATCAGTATACCCATAAAAAAGGTCAAGGAAATACCTTGACTGTGTATCGCTCACCAATCTGCATCCGGCTCATCGTGTTCGAATCCGTGAAATCCACACGTCTCCGCAGCCTGCTTCTTTTGTAATCAATAAGTAATGATTTCTGTTTGCATCACCATTCACCTTATCAGCCGAGCTCAAGTTCAAATGATTACCCGTGAAATTCTTTTCACTAAAGGTAAAATCATATCCTGCCAGTGTAATTCTCTGCAGTGCAAGTCAAATATCTATAGAAAGATTATGACCACAAAAGCAAAGCATTCTGTGCATTTGGAGACAAACCCCCATTTAAACACCATTCGGATGACAAATCATCCGTAGAATCCTCCCTTCATAGCTCCCTCAATTTTTGTAGAGGCACTTGCCCGCAAAAATGTAAGGGTTTTCAAAATAAGAGCAGTATGCTAAATTGTAAGATAAGTAAAAATTTTCTGCTAATATTTGAAAGGGGTGTATGATTTGAAAGCTGTAGTAGCAACAAAAGACAAAAGTATAGCGATCGTACAAAAAGAATTACGTCCTTTGCGACATGGTGAAGCCAAAGTTAAGATGGAATACTGCGGTGTATGTCATACTGACTTGCATGTTAAAAATGCTGATTTCGGGGATGTTACTGGCGTCACTTTAGGTCATGAGGGAATAGGCATTGTGACTGAGATTGGTGAAGGCGTAACAAGCCTGAAAAAAGGTGACCGCGTCTCTATTGCCTGGATGTTTGAAAGCTGCGGCTGCTGTGAATATTGCTTAACTGGCCGGGAAACCTTGTGCCGGGATGTAAAAAATGCCGGCTATACAGTTGACGGCGCAATGGCTGAAGAAGCAATCGTAGCGGTTGATTATGCAATAAAGGTGCCGGAAAATTTAGATCCTGCAGCAGCAAGCAGCATTACTTGTGCAGGTGTAACAACTTATAAAGCGGTTAAAGTCAGTGAAATTAAACCAGGTCAATGGATCGGTGTATTTGGAGTCGGCGGTTTAGGCAACTTGGCTGTTCAATATGCAAAAAACGTCTTTAACGCTAAAGTGATTGCTTTCGACATTAGTGATGAAAAATTGAATTTTGCTAAGAGCTTAGGCGCTGATGCGGTTGTAAACAGTTTAAACGAAGACCCCGTCGCTAAGGTAAAAGAAGTGACTAACGATTTAGGGCTTGATGCTGTGGTCATCACGGCTGTCTCTAAAACCCCTTTCAATCAAGCGATTGATGTTGTAAAAGCAGGAGCCCGTGTAGTCGCAGTCGGTTTACCGGTGGACAAAATGGATTTAGATATTCCCCGTCTCGTGTTAGATGGAATTCAGGTAGTAGGTTCATTAGTAGGTACCAGAGAAGACCTGAAGGAAGCTTTTCAATTTGCTGCGGACGGTAAAGTTGTACCTAAAGTGACAAAACGCCCGATCGAAGATGTGAATGATATTTTTGAAGAAATGGAGCAAGGTAAAGTGACCGGCCGCATGGTTATCGATTTTACTTCCTAATCATTAAGGCTGCCGGGAATGATACGGCAGCCTTTAATCTCTATTCTTGCTCAGCGCCCAACCCAGACTGAATAAGACTTTGTCATTTAGTTCAGAAAAGAAACTTTACAGACCATTCGGCGGTTATTCATTTTGCAAGTACTGCCTGAACTAACCCTGATACCAATATAAAGCAAGGTCATTCATTGCCGAAGCGTAGCTGTTATGAGGAAACCCACCAGAGGTTCCTCATAACACTAAAAACCTACTCACTGCACTTTTTACAGCAGACCTTATCAGAGTGTTTGCTTAACACTTTGTCCATTCTCCCCACAGGCATTTTCTTCTCACTTGGAAGTGTAAGATAAGCTGTTATCTCATCCCCTGATTTTAATGTTTTTCCGCAGATAGAGCATTTTAACTCAGTATTAAAGAAATTTTTTAATCCCATTCAGAAGCCTCCTTATTTACCTTTATAAAGTAATACGTTAAAGCTTTATAAAAGTTTCAGGTTAAAGAAATACTCCTTGCTTGGGAATATACTTCGTTTCAGTTGATCCGCAGCCGCCCCGGTCATCGTTATACCTCACTCAATCAGGCAGCTTCTTCCTTATATCCTCTACGACATTAAATGCGGGGAAAACGTTCATTCAAGAATTCAGCGTTAACCAAAAAGGAGAATACATCCTGAAATATGATAGCGGCACCGGTGATAGTGTCGATGGTTTCTTTAGATCTGTTGAGATCTAAATTCCGTTAGGAAAGTCGGCAGTTTTGCGGGACTTTCTTTTACAATCATTCTGCAGGAATAAAGGTAAAGTGTCGAATAAACATATGACCGTTTTGAAACGGAAACTTTATCGGCATCACAAACCCTCAAGCAGCCTCCTTGTATCGTACCTTGCGTCCCTTTGTGATTTGTTTTGATTTGTCGTATACTGCGCTTGCCCGGGAAATGATGAATATTTTCGTTAACTATGATTTCCCTGTACCTCTTCGTATGTGGCTCTGCATGATGAAGCAACTTCATGGCTCACCACTTTCATACACAGTTTTATGGCATGTTGTGCCATATCCCTCCTCTTTAAACAGCAAACCGTCCCATCCATTTCTCTCTTTCAGTTAACTTCCCATTATTTCATATTTTTAGAAGCTCTTCATTTTAGACTTAATATCCATTTTTTCTTATTTAGACTTAAATCTATGTCGAAATTTATCATCCGGCATATTATGTACTATCCTAACAACAGGAGGTGGCAATAATATGGGGAACTACGGTGGAAATTACGGTGGAAGTTCTTTCGTATTGATCGTTGTGCTGTTCATTTTGTTAATCATTGTAGGTGCTGCATTCCTTTTCTAGCACATTGACGATTTATATTCGTCTCCCAAACATTGCATCCCTTAGTTCGGACAGACGCCATAAGAAGTTTTATGGCGTTTTTACTTTTTAAAAAATCTATCTAAGATAAACATTTTTTATTTTTACTCTGGTAAGCGGGAGAGTTTCCTCCCCTGCCTGCGCCAATATTGCCGCTATGAAGAATAAAGCGAACAATCCAATTCGGAATAAAGACTTGTTCATGAACAAAACCCCTAAATAGTTGTTAAAAAACTAAGGCGGTTTTTAATTCATCAGGATTACAGATGTTGTGAACTTAAAAAGGATATTACTCACCTTTATAAAATTGTCATTCGTTAGATTTAGTCACTGAATCTTTTTTGTTTGGTATCTTAGCGGCCTTCCACACTCATTTAAAAAGGGTCCGCCCACAAAATACGGTGTTCACACATTAAGTCATTTTCACATAAAAAAACCGGATTCCTCTTCTAAGAGGTTCCGGCTTTTCTTTTTGTTCGGTCTTTGTCAGTTAAAATGCGGGAAATAGCTGGTGACGTGCTGCACACACCCGCTATTATAATATTTCAATAGAGCCTTCTGTTCCATGAACGCGGATTCGCTGCCCATCTTTTATCAATTGGGTTGCATTTTCAACTCCAACAACTGCAGGTAAGCCGTATTCACGCGCGATAACCGCTCCATGGGTCATCAGTCCGCCAACTTCAGTGACCAGGCCTTTTATGGATACAAACAATGGTGTCCAGCTGGGATCAGTATAGGAGGTAACTAATATATCTCCATCTTCCAAATCGGCATCTTCCATGTTTAAAATAACCCGTGCCCGGCCCTCTATGACTCCCGAGGAAACGGGCAGCCCTGCAATCGCTCCGGCCGGGAGATTTTCTCGTTTGTACTCGCCTGTAACGATTTCACCGTCAGACGTGATAACACGCGGCGGAGATAGTTTTTCATATACTTTGTACTCGCCTTTTCGTGTGCTGATGATTTGGTAATCCAATTTATTTGTGCGTACGACTTCCTGAAGTTCTTCAAAAGTGAGATAGTATATGTCTTCTTTTTCATGAATAACCCCCGCTTTTGCGAGTTGTTCGGCTTCTTTCAGTAAAGCCTGTTTATAAACGAAGTAGCGGCTGATCATGCCATATTTTGGATATTCTCTGAACCCGCTGAAGTTCCGGATGATTTGGATCATTCGTTTAGTTTCTCTGGCTTTTTGTTCACCGTCCGGTAATTGCTTCAATCGGTCTAATAACTCTTGTTCTTTCTTCAACGCCTCCTGCCGCCCTTGCTCAAATTTCCGCTGGCTGGCATTTGACTCAAAGTTTTTGAGATTATTAAGAATCATAGGGACAAGTGCAATTGGTTTTTCGCTCCATCGAGTTCTTGTGATATCAATTTCTCCGGCACATCGCATTCCGTACTTGTTGAGATAAGCATAGATAGCGTCATGGGTTTCCCGCCCGCCTTCAAACTTCACCAGCCCATCCAAAAAGTGATCATCTTTTACATTCTCTAAATAGGCAATTACTTCTGGATAAGGACGGATCACATCGGCGACGTCCAATAGCACAAGCCCCATTTCTGAAGTAATATTATGAGGTACAGATTGAGAAAGCGTATCTGCTGCGTTTTTTTCACCTAACCACTCGTTCATTTTTTCGTTAATCCATGATGAAGCATCCATTGCAGTTCGAATCAATACCGAACTTTTTGGATTAAATAAAATATTCTTTAATTCCTGGATATCTTCCAAAATAAAACGAAATAAATCAGATCCTGATTTCGTCTGGATGTTTTGTTTTAGCTCTTCTATCGATGCCTGACTGCTCTTAATCAAATCAGAAACAATTGCCGGATCGTTTTCAGCTTGATCCGGCATATCTGCATTGCCTTTGCCGGGAATCGGCGCCGTTTTATCATGTATCGGCTTAATGAAATCATGCCGCTCTATTATGGTCATAAGTGCGTCTTTTAAGAGCGGATCGTGCTGCCCCATGCCTTTTAAGAAAACTTCTCTGACATTAGGGGATGCCAGTTGATGTGTGACATCAACGAATAGCCTTCCGCCGGCTTTACGCATGGGTGCAGCAGTCGTCAACAGAAAAAAAGACAATCCAAGGGGTTTTATGGGATCCGTCATCATTTGCTGATGACCGACAGAGATATAGACGTGATTTTCTTGATCGTTCGCTTCAGG
This sequence comes from Bacillus sp. NEAU-242-2, assembly GCF_027853835.1. Lineage (NCBI taxonomy): Bacteria > Bacillati > Bacillota > Bacilli > Caryophanales > Bacillaceae > Bacillus > Bacillus sp. NEAU-242-2. The sequence goes on from NZ_JAPNNY010000001.1 coordinate 154,707, forward strand.
AACGGGGTATAACGTTGTGATCGGACGACTTTGGACAATATAAAAAGTATCGCGGTCCAAACACCATTCGATATCTTGCGGCTGGCCGAAATGAGCTTCGATCTGTCTCCCGATACGTGCCAGCTGTAAAATTTGTTCATCAGTCAGTGTTTGAATCTTTTGCTGATCAAGATCAATCTCCCGTGTTTCCGTTCCGCCTTCTTTTCGTCCATAGATAGCCAATTTTTTAGTTTCTATTCTCTTATCGACGATTTGCCCGTCCTGTACTTTATAACAATCGGCAGAGACTAAGCCGGAGACCAGTGCTTCACCAAGTCCAAAACCGGCATCAATGGATAGCAGCTTTCGGTTTCCGGTCATCGGATCAGCGGTAAATAAAATCCCCGAAGCCTGAGGGAACACCATCCTTTGGATGATAACGGATAAATAAACTTGGCTGTGATCAAATCCATTTTGCATACGGTAAATGACCGCGCGATCCGTAAATAGGGACGCCCAACATTTACTGATATGCTGCAAGATCGCATCGACGCCGGTAATATTTAAATAGGTGTCTTGTTGACCGGCGAAAGAGGCATGCGGTAAATCCTCAGCTGTCGCACTGGAACGTACGGCATAGGCATGTTTTTCGCCAAATCGGGAGAGATAGCAAGCAACTGCTTTGACTACATCTGAAGGAATTTCTGCTTCCATAATGGTTTGCCGGATTTTTTTGCTGACTTCACCAATTTGATCCCGATTCTCCGCTTTCAGCATGGTCAGTTGACCCAACAGCGCTTGTAACGTTTCGTTTTGTTCAATGGCTTTTCGATATCCTGCGGTTGTGACACAAAATCCTTCCGGTACTTGTATTCCTTGAATTTTTGATAATTCCCCTAAATGTAACCCTTTTCCTCCAATGAGCAAAGGCTGTGTTTTTTCAATTTCGTGAATGCCGAGAACCAAAGAACTCATTCTATATCTCCCCTTCAAAAAAATTTGACAAGAGCTTTTCAGCATGATATAATCATAATATAAGATGGATAACTATGACTTTTCACACAGAAAGCGCGCGTGTTCTGATTATATCACCGTGTCTGTTTTTGTGCAATATAAAAAGAACCTGGCCAATTTGGCGAGGTTCTTTCTTCATTTTCTAAGGAACTCCTGAAGTTGAGTAATACCTGCGAATCCATTGCAGAAAGGCTATCTCCACGGATTCAAGAAACAGGAAAATCTCAATAATAAAAAACATCCCCCTCACGCAATGTGAGGGGATGTTTTGTGTGTATACTTCTCAATTCATCGTCATATGAGTTTAGACTGATGCAGTCACAACTTACAAGAATGCTTATCAGTTTCCTTCAATAGCTAACACATTTGAAGTTACATTAGCGCTGCCGTTGCTTTGATATCCCTCAACTGACCTCCTGAAAATTAGGTTTGTCGAAAGCTCTTTAAAGCTGTATTGAGATCTTTTGTGTGAGCGTAAATGTTCTTATACAACTCGAATAATGTTTTATATTTTTGAACATTTTGTTCTTTTGGATAAAATGCAGCTGCTTCATGAATGAACTGCTCTGCACATTCTTCAAGAGAGTCAAACCACCCGCTTCCGAAGGCGGCTAACATCGCAGCCCCCATGGCCGGACCTTGTTCATTTTCTAACTTAACCACCCTCGTATTGAAAATATCAGCCTGCATTTGAAGCCACGTTTCATTTTTAGCTCCCCCGCCAATAGAGACAACCGTATCAACTGATTTTCCCGCTTCGCGGAATAGCTCAATTGATTCATATAAAGAGAATGTGATGCCTTCCATTATCGCCCTCAAAAAGTGCTCTCTTTTATGGGCTCCGTCCATTCCGATCAAGCTTCCCCGAATAGATGAATCAGCATGCGGCGTTCTTTCACCGACCAAGTAAGGAGTGTACAGCAGTCCATTTGCTCCTATCGGAACAGATTCCACGCCCTGCAATAATTGTTCAAACGATTCGTTCGGCGCAAACGTTCTTTTAAACCAGTCCAAGCTGTACCCTGCAGCGAGCGTGACTCCCATCGTATAAAAAGAATCCTTCTTTCCATGATTAAAAAAGTGCACTTTCCCTTTAAAGTCCCTTTCTTTGTCTTCTTCACAGGAAAGTATGACTCCTGACGTCCCGATACTGCATAATGTTTTTCCCGAAGAAAGAATACCGGCTCCGACAGCACCGCAAGCATTATCTGCTCCCCCAGCGTATACTTTTGTTTTTTCGAGCAGCCCTGTCTTCGCCGCAACGCTCGGAAGCAGCGATCCTACACAGTCATGGGATTCAACCAGCGGAGGACAAATTTCTGCTGAAATACCAAATTGATTGCAAATCTCATCGCTCCACTCTTTGCGGGTCATATGTAAAAGTAACGTTCCTGCCGCATCGGAGTATTCGGTGTGAACGGCGCCGGTCATGCGGAATCTCACATAGTCTTTCGGAAGCAGAAAAACAGCGGTTTTGTTAAAAAGTTCAGGCTCATGTTCCTTCACCCATAACATTTTAGGTAATGTAAACCCTTCAAGGACACGATTTTTTGTGATATCAAGCAGATGATCGCCAAATGTCTCGGTTATCCTGCTGCATTGAGGCGTCGTTCTAGTATCATTCCAAAGAATCGCATGACGCAGCACCTGCCGATCTTGGTCAAGCAGTACTAACCCATGCATTTGTCCTGAATAGCTAATCCCGTCAATATCCCCAGATTGGACGTTGGATATCGAAATCAATTCAGCCAATGCTTCAATTGTTTGCTGCACCCAGTCTTCAGGATTTTGCTCACTATATCCCGCCTTCTCTTGGATGAGCGGATAACTTTTGGACGCTTCTGCACAAACCTTGCCGTTTTGATTGACTAAAATGGTTTTAACGGCACTCGTTCCAAGGTCTATTCCAATGACATACTTCATTTTTTCACTCCTTCCTCTCTAAATAGATCCCCATTGAAATGACCCGCCATAACAGTAACTTCATGACGGGCAATTGGGAACTTGGCTGCCTGCATCTTTTTACAGCGGGATCTGGAACTTCTTTTTTCATTTGTTATACCTGTAAAATGTATTGGTTTAATATCGCTTTTAACCGTTCCTGTCTCCCTGATTCGTTTTTAATTGGCTGATTGTTCAGCGCATATTGCTCAAGCGTCTTGAAATTAGCTCTTCCTTCTGCAATTTCAAGGCCAATCCCTTCAGTAAAGCTGCGGTAACGGTGTTGAATCACATCTTCAAACACACGATCTTCGATTAACTTGTGTGCGGCTTTCAATCCTCTTGCAAATGTATCCATCCCTGCAACATGGGCATATAGTAAATCATCAGGCTCAAAAGAAGATCTCCTGACCTTTGCGTCAAAGTTTAATCCTCCGCTTCCAAGACCGCCATTTTGCAGGATTTCGTACATTGCTAATGTCGCAGAATATAAATCTGTCGGAAATTCATCTGTGTCCCAGCCTAAAAGCGGATCACCCTGATTCGCGTCAACAGAGCCGAGAAGGCCATGCACTCTCGCCATGCGTAATTCATGTTCGAATGTATGCCCGGCTAATGTGGCATGATTGGCTTCGAGATTTAATTTAAAATGATTGTCTAAGCCGTATTGCTTTAAAAAGGCAATGGTTGTTGCTGCGTCCGTATCATATTGATGGGTGGTCGGCTCTTTTGGTTTTGGTTCAATCAAAAACTGCCCTGTATACCCGATTTCCTTCGCATAATCCACTGCCATATGCATAAATCTGGCCATATTATCAAGCTCAAATTTTAAATCGGTATTTAACAAAGTTTCGTACCCTTCACGTCCGCCCCAAAATACATAGTTCTCGGCGCCAAGCTCTTTTGCTGTTTCTAATCCTTTTTTTACTTGGGCTGCGGCATACGCAAATACATCTGCATTACAAGAAGTCGCCGCACCATGCACAAAACGGGGATTCGTGAACATATTTGCAGTATTCCATAAAAGCTTAACGCTGCTGGTTCTCATGTAGTCTTTTATCATGTCCACGATTATATCCAGATTTTGATTTGTCTCTTTTAACGTACTTCCTTCCGGTGCGATATCCCGGTCATGAAAAGCAAAAAATGGCGCATCCAGTTTTTCAAACATCTCAAACGCTGCATCTACCCTCGCTCTCGCCAGATCCATGCCTTTATAGTGATCCCACGGTCTCTGCATCGTAGCTGCGCCAAACATGTCTGTGCCGTCAGCGGTAAATGTATGCCAATAGGCAATAGAAAATCGCAGATGCTCTTTCATTGTCTTTTCGCCGATTACTTCTTGAGGATTATAATATTTAAATGCTAAAGGATTAGTGGAATCTTTCCCTTCGTAAATCACTTTGTTTACGCTTTCAAAATAGCCGACTGAACCGGAATGAGAGTGAGCCATGTGTGATTTCCCCCTTAAAAATAAATTCTAAACATGATCATTCAAATACAGATGCTTTTATGTCATGTTATATATTAGTTTGTTGCCTAAACAAACTAACTTATTTTCATCTTATATAACCTCATCAGTATTTTCAATATTTTTTTTAGTTTTTTACGAACACATTAGATATAATAAAGGTTGCATTCGCTATGTACTGCGTTTCGCACGATAACACAGAACGTTCAACTTAATTTAAAGATTATACAAATGGAGTGGATGAAGTGGATATCGCTGATCAAGCCTTTGTCAAAAAAGTTAACCAAAAGTTATTACTAAACGAAATACTTAAGAATTCTCCTATTTCAAGAGCAAAATTATCTGAAATGACCGGATTAAATAAATCAACTGTTTCGTCACAGGTAAACACATTAATGAAAGAAAACCTCGTATTTGAAATAGGTCAGGGACAATCAAGCGGCGGCAGAAGACCAGTCATGCTTGTTTTTAATAAAAAGGCAGGATACTCCGTAGGAATAGATGTTGGTGTGGATTATATCAATGGCATTTTAACAGACCTTGAAGGAACGATCGTTCTTGATCAATACTGCCATTTGGAATCCAATTCTCCAGAAATAACGAAAGACATTTTGATTGATATGATTCATCACTTTATTACGCATATGCCCCAATCTCCGTACGGGCTTATTGGTATAGGTATTTGCGTGCCTGGACTCATTGATAAAGATCAAAAAATTGTTTTCACTCCGAACTCCAACTGGAGAGATATTGACTTAAAATCTTCGATACAAGAGAAGTACAATGTGCCTGTTTTTATTGAAAATGAGGCAAACGCTGGCGCATATGGAGAGAAAGTATTTGGAGCTGCAAAAAATCACGATAACATTATTTACGTAAGTATCAGCACAGGGATAGGGATCGGTGTTATTATCAACAATCATTTATATAGAGGAGTAAGCGGCTTCTCTGGAGAAATGGGACATATGACAATAGACTTTAATGGTCCTAAATGCAGTTGCGGAAACCGAGGCTGCTGGGAATTGTATGCTTCAGAGAAGGCTTTATTAAAATCTCTTCAGACCAAAGAGAAAAAACTGTCCTATCAAGATATCATAGACCTCGCCCATCTGAATGATATCGGAACCTTAAACGCATTACAGAATTTTGGATTCTATTTAGGAATAGGCCTTACCAATATTTTAAATACTTTCAACCCACAGGCCGTAATTTTAAGAAATAGCATAATTGAATCGCATCCTATGGTTTTAAATTCAATGAGAAGTGAAGTGTCGTCAAGGGTTTATTCCCACCTAGACAATAGCTATGAACTATTACCATCTTTCTTAGGAAAAAATGCACCCGCTTTAGGAATGTCCTCTATTGTGATTGATCATTTTCTCGACATGGTTCATAACTGAAATGTATAAACTTCTATGTTTTACGCTCATCTTTAAAGATGGGTTTTTTGTTTTGTTATTTTCATCCTGAATGGGAGCATATCTGACGTGTTTTTCCACACAGGCACATTCTAATATGAAAAAGGAGTTCCAAAATAGAAAGCTCCTTTTTCATGCGGACATTCATTTTTCTTTATAACGGAAATATCTGAAGTCGGCCGGAATTTGATTTCCGCTCGTATCTTGGCATTGCATCCCTACAAAAGCTCCTGTAAAGAATCCCCCGCCTCGGATATAATCATCTGATAATTTTTTCGATTCCAATGCAATGTCGATTTTGTGCCAATCTTCTTTGTTAAATGAATAGAAATAATAATATTTTTCGTTTTCAATATTCACTTTTAAATAGACGTACTTGACTTCACGGGGAATTACAATTTTATTTTTTAACGGTTGTGAAAAAGAAAAGTTATCACATATCGTTAAATCAAGAATACGGCCAAGTTCTTCATCATGCGTGACTTGAAGAGCCGTCCAGTTCTCTGTATTGTAATAGTTCACCAAACCAGCGGCTTGCTGAAAATTTTCCGGATAAAACGCAACAGCCGTTTCCGCTTCAAAATGGAGACTTTGCCAGCGTCTGGCTACAAATGCCTGAGTAAACGTCGAAGTTAAGGATTCATGGCCGTATAATCGTAAATGATTTGGCGCTTGAGTTAATGAACCTAATTTCTCCGTAAAAGGGATTCTTAATGTTTGAAAATTAATATTTAATGCTGCATCCTCAAATTCATCAACTTCCGGATACGTGTCTTCAAACATTGTTTCAGGTATAGAAGGTGCATCCACTTCCAAGCTCCCTTCTTTTCCGCCTTCTACATAAGGCCAGCCATCTTTCCAATAGAGCTTTTGAATAGCTGTTTCTCTGCCCAAAGGACAATATCCTCTCTGCTGAAAAATTGAATCATCGTCCAGATGAATGGGACGTCCCGTTAAATGAGCTAAATACCACTCATCTGTATGTGTGTGAACAATAGATGCATGCCCGCATTTTTGCAATGGGTTTCCTGGATCATGCCATGACGTTAAGATTGGGTTATCAGGATGAACTTCATATGGCCCCTCAATATTCGCAGAACGGGCAATTGTAGCAGCATGTTCGAACCGCGTTCCTCCTTCTGCGGTTAATAAATAATAATAGTTCCCGATATGATAAAGATGCGGCGCTTCCGTCAGCTTTCTTTCAGTTCCTTTAAATATCACTTTCGGTTTACCGATCAGTTTTTGCTCCTTATCAGAATATTCCTGCATGACAATGCCTCCAAAGGAGTGCCGATCAATACGCTGATCCCATAACATATTTAATAAATATTTTTTCCCATCCGTATCATGGAATAAAGAAGCATCAAAACCCGAGCTGTTTAATGTGATCGGCTCCCCCCAATCACCATCAATCGTGTCACAAGTCACTAAATAATTGTGGCAATCTTTCCAGGCGCCATCTACGACCTTAACATCCGTATAGATCAGCCAAAACTTTCCGTCACTGTAACTTAAACATGGCGCCCAGACCCCGCCTGAATTAGGATTTCCTTTCATGTCTAATTGCGAAACTCTCTGTAATGGATGTGCAACTAAGTGCCAATTGACTAAATCTTTTGAGTGGTGTATCTGGACTCCCGGAAACCACTCAAATGTAGATACAGCGATATAATAATCCTCTCCAACCCTGCAAATACTCGGATCGGGGTTGAATCCTTTAAGTACTGGATTGATAATCTTCATGCAGAACGCCTCCTCAGCTATTTTCTGTTGACTCATCATGTTTTAAGCTTTGAAATCGTCAATATGATCCAAATAAACTTTGTCTCTATTCTCTAATTCTCGCACCATGTTTTTATATTTTTTCTCATCTAAGTTATAGAAATTAATATCAATCATGGCCAGAACCAGTAAGAACACGGGAATAATGGTTGCTGTAATTAAAATTCCCGTCAATGCCTCCGGCGTTTGCACCTGATTTGCCACATATCCAAACTGATCTAAAACCAAACCCGGTACAACCCCTCCCAAGGCCATGCCGAATTTAAAGAAAAATCCGATAATAGCGTATATGAGACCGCCCATTCTTTTCCCGGTCTTATACTCTCCATATTCGATTGTTTCAGGTATAAGCGCCCACATATAGCCCCCGGCAGTGAGACTTCCGGCAGCAGCCAGCAATCGAAAGGAAAGTATCAGGAATATATTACTTGACGGAACGAACAGTAAAGCTAAGAGGCCGATCATATTCAGTAATAATGCATAATTTAGTAATTTCTTCTTCCCTAATAATTGATGAAGCTTTGGTATAAACGGTAAAATGACCAAAGCAGGCAAACTTCCCAACAAACCGTACCACTTCACTAAATCCGCTCTTTCTAAATTATACGTTACGTAATAGATGCCAACCGAATTACTGATTGAATTCACTCCAAAAATAATAATAAAGAAAATACTTAATACAACTAGAGGCCGATTAACACGAAATTGCTCAAATATATCCGATAATTTAATTTTTTCTTCAGATTTTTGAAGCGTGACACGCTCTTTTGTGCTTTTAAAACAAAAGATTAAAAGGCACCCGCCTATAACTCCCATAATACCCATGGTTAGCTGCCAGCCAAGAGATTCGCTGCCGAAAGTATCGCTTAAATAAGCAGCCAGTAAGGGAACAAAAAATGCAACGACAAGTCCCCCAAGATTCGCAAATAACATACGGACAGACGTTATACTAACAACTTCTTGATTATTTCGGGTCATTGCAGATGTTAACGCGCCATATGGCACGTTTATCATTGTGTATGTAAGCGACAAGCCGACATAGGTGATATAAGCATATATTAATTTCCCCATATCCGAAAAATCCGGGGTTGTAAAACAGAGTATTGCCAATATGACAAATGGAAAAGCTCCGAATAAAAGATACGGTCTGAAGCGCCCAAACCTGCTATTTGTTCTGTCAACTATTGTTCCGATAAAAGGATCAGCGAGAGCGTCGATGATTCTAACCACTAAAAACATCGTACCGGCTGTTGCTGCCGGTAAACCAAATATATCTGTATAGAAGAACAAAAGATAAGTAGACACTGTTGCATAAATTAAATTACATGCAAAATCTCCAGACGCATATCCAACTTTTTCAACCATGCTGATCTTCTTTACATTTTCACTGAGCATGATTTCCTCCCCTTTTCGATCCTTTACATAAGGAACATTATGAAATGGTATAACATTTCTTCAATTTTATCGGCCAGTGAAGGCTTTATAAAAGCGCTTTCAAAAAAATGATAGCGATTTACTTTCACAGAGCATTTTCATCATAGTGAACAGGATAAAAGCTTGGCTTTCACTTTTTATATACCTCCAATTAAATCGAGCCTCTTATCCCCCTCCCATTTAAGACCTTTACATGATGGGCAATTAAAGTGGTTTTATTAGTTTGTTGATCGAACAAACTAACTTGATTTCATATTATAAAATCTTTTCTGCTTTTTCAACTCTTTTTTCAGAGAATTTAAAACCGACCAAAGGACGTACCATGTTGTAATTGCCGGCTGCTTCGACAGACGTTAAGTAAAAACCCCATGTGTCACCTGACTGATTTATTAAATGATAAGCACTTCCATCATCTTTTGTTTAGTAAAACTTATTAAGAAACATGCACTTGAAAAAATGCGAATCATATATAAGTGATATCCCGTTTAATTGGTTGAGGAGGATATTATGAAACCTATGCTGCCTTTTGAAAAATATTTTGGTGATTTAGAACTGGTTTATGCATTTTATGGAGCTATGCCTACCGGTGTTACTGTCTCAGAAACCGGTCGTATATTCATTTGTTTTCCGAAATGGGGAGACGATGTTAAATTTACGGTTGCGGAAATAATTGGGGATAAATTGCAGCCTTATCCTGATTTACAAACCAATTTGGTTAACCCTGAGAATATCAAAATGACTTTCATCAGTGTCCAAAGTGTAGTTGCTGATGGAAGAGGAACGCTTTGGATACTAGATACAGCGGCGCCCAATTTTTCTGAACCAATTAAAGGCGGGGCAAAATTAGTCGCTGTTGATTTAAAAACCAATACAATCAGAAGAGTGTATACCTTTACAGAAGATGTTGTCCTTCCAACAACTTACCTGAATGATGTCCGATTTGATTTTCGTGTTGGAACTGCAGGTTATGCCTATATAACGGATTCTTCTTCCAAAGGACCAGGAGCTATTATCGTCGTTGATTTAGAAACCGGAAACGCATTTAGACGGTTAAATGGAGCAAATCCAACTTCACCGGATTCCTCTTTTATACCGAAAGTAGAAGGCAAAATTTTGATGAATCGTAACAGGGATGGTTCAACTTCCCCATTTAGGCTGGCATCCGACGGTATTGCGATCTCTCCTGACGGAAAGGTATTATTTTTTTGTCCCCTGACCAGCCGCCATTTGTTCTCTATCTCAACAGAAGCCCTGAGAGATAGAAATATATCGGACATGGATTTACTTTATTATGTGGCGTATTGGGGAGAAAAAGGCGCGTCTGATGGAATGATTACAGATGCAAAAGGAGCCGTTTATGCCGGAGATTATGAGAACAATAGTATTCGAAAGATGCTGCCGAATGGCACAATGGAAACGATCGCACATGATCCGATAATTTTATGGCCGGATACTTTTTCGATTGGTCCGGATGGATACTTATACGTCATCGTGAACCAATTACATCGGCAGGCTAGATTTCATTATGGAGAAGACTTACGACAGAAACCTTATAGTTTACTTCGTATCAAAATTGATGAATTTCCTGCTCCTGCTTTTTGAAAATAAAAATGGCCGGTTCAATTTTAGAGCATAATTGGCTTCATGTAGCCTTCATCCTAAACCGAATAAGGGATTACAATTAATACGTGGCCTCAATTATGGAGTTAGATTCATAACTTCAATTTTTTTTGGTCATATTTTGGTCAAGGACCAAAATATCGACCTCTTAATCTTATGACAAAATCAAAAAATCCCCTGACACCAATAGTGCCAAGGGATTGAGCGATTAATACTGAGACATGTACTGTTCGCGCTCCCAAGGGTGAACTTGCGTGCGGAACATATCCCATTCGATTTCTTTTGCTTCGATGAAGTGTTCGAACAGGTGCTCGCCGAGCGCTGCAACCATGACTTCGTTTGATTTGAATTCGTCGAGAGCTTCCGCCAGTGTCGCCGGAAGATCTACGATGCCGTTTTCCATGCGCTCTTCTTTGCTCATGACGTAGATGTTGCGGTCAATCGGAGCCGGTGCTTCAAGTTTGTTTTTGATTCCGTCAAGGCCTGCTGCAAGCAATACGCTTAACGCCAAGTACGGGTTTGCCGCCGGGTCTACGCTGCGGACTTCAACACGCGTGCTGATGCCGCGGGAAGCCGGGATACGGATCAGCGGGCTTCTGTTTTGTGCGCTCCATGCCACGTAGCAAGGTGCTTCATAGCCCGGAACAAGGCGTTTGTAAGAGTTCACTGTCGGGTTTGTGACAGCCGTAAAGCTTGTCGCGTGTTTTACGATACCGGCAATGAAATGTTTTGCTGTTTCACTCAGCTGAAGATCAGCGTCTTTATCAAAGAATGCGTTAACGTTATCTTTAAAGAGTGATAGGTTGCAGTGCATACCGGAACCGTTTACGCCGAACAGCGGTTTTGGCATGAATGTCGCATGCAGACCGTGTTTGCGGGCGATCGTTTTGACAACCAGTTTGAAAGTTTGGATGTCGTCACAAGAACGGATGGCACCGGCATATTTAAAATCGATTTCGTGCTGACCCGGAGCAACTTCATGGTGAGATGCTTCGATTTCAAAGCCCATTTCTTCAAGCTCAAGCACGATATCGCGGCGGCAGTTTTCTCCCAAGTCAGTCGGAGCCAGATCGAAGTATCCGCCTTTATCGTTCAATTCAAGCGTCGGTTCGCCTTTTTCATCTAATTTAAACAGGAAGAATTCAGGCTCAGGTCCAAGATTGAAATCGCTGAAACCGAGTTCTTTCATTTCTTTCAGAATCCGTTTGAGGTTGTTACGCGGGTCACCTTCGAACGGCGTGCCGTCCGGATTGTAAATGTCACAGATGAAGCGTGCTACTTTACCTTTTTCAGCCGTCCATGGGAAGATTACAAATGTGTTCAGATCAGGATATAAGTACATATCAGACTCTTCGATACGGACGAAACCTTCGATGGAAGAACCGTCGAACATGCATTTATTATCAAGTGCTTTTTCAAGCTGGCTCACAGGAATTTCCACGTTTTTAATCGTTCCGAGAATGTCTGTGAATTGAAGGCGGATATACTTTACGTTTTCCTCATTTACTAATTTTACGATGTCTTCTCTTGTGTACTTTGCCATTTCGTAAAACTCCTCCTCTAAAAGGTAAATGTATATAGCAAAACAGTTGCTAACGGATTAATGAAAGAATCGGGACATGTCACCTTGGCGGAAAGTATTTCCCCGCTGGAAACGGCCTGCCTGCATCAGTTCGTTTTTCAGAAGCTTTCTGAGTTCGTCATCAGACAGATTGTGCTTCATCGGTTTGGCTGTTTTTTCGGATTTTTCTTCCGGTTCGGCAGATGCCTTATCCAGAATTTGTTTGATCCCCGCCATATTGACGCCTTGTTCAATCAGATTTTTGATTTCTAACAGTTTATCTACATCATGGAATGAAAATAATCGTCTATTTCCTTCGCTTCTCGCTGGAAATATCAATCCATTTTCCTCATAATATCGAATTTGCCGGGCAGAAAGTTCTGTTAACTGCATGACAATTCCAATTGGAAATAAAGGCATTGAGCGGCGAATGTTATCACTCATCTCAATTTCCTCCTTTTCTTATCTTAGTCTCATTATAGGTGATGTTATATTTTGTGTCAACACAATGTGAGGAATCTTAACATCAAATTCTTTGAAAATTGCAACCGGCCTAAATCAGCTCTTTTTCCATTAAAGCATTTACGGCGCTGCAAATCGCATTTTTCACGTGCGCGTAGGTTAATCCTCCTTGGACATACGCGACATAAGGCGGTCTGATAGGTCCATCTGCTGATAATTCAATGCTTGCTCCCTGTACGAAAGTGCCCGCTGCCATAATGACATCGTCTTCATATCCCGGCATATAGCTCGGATAAGGCGTCACATGCGCATTAATCGGTGAAGCATATTGTATCGCCTGGCAAAAAGCGATCATCTTATCAGGGTCCTGAAACTCAACTGATTGAATCAGATCCGTTCTCGGCGCATTCCATGCAGGGTTTGACGTAAAGCCGAGCTTTTCAAGAAAACAGGCGGTAAATACCGCGCCCTTCAAGCTTTGCGCCACTACATGCGGAGCGAGAAAGAAACCTTGATACATTTCCTGCAGTGAATAAAGCGAAGCCCCGGCTTCACTTCCGATTCCCGGGGAGGTCATCCGGTAAGAGCAGGCCTCAATCCACTTGGCTTTCCCTACAAGATAGCCGCCCGTTTTAGCAAGGCCGCCGCCCGGGTTTTTAATCAGGGAGCCGGCCATAAGATCCGCTCCGACGTGGCAGGGTTCCCGCTCTTCTGCAAATTCTCCGTAGCAATTGTCCACAAAAACAATGACATCTTCTTTGATTTCCTTTACGAAACGAATCATCTCTTCAATTTCATTTATTCTGAAAGACGGACGATTCGCATATCCTTTTGAACGCTGGATGCCGACCACTTTTGTATTCGGTTGGATTGCAGCCCGGACCGCTTCAAAGTCCACTCTGCCTTCTGATGTTAAATCGACTGCATTGTATCCGATTTGAAATTCCTTAAGCGAGCCTGAATACTCCCCGCCTCTTACTCCGACGATTTCCTCGAGTGTATCGTAAGGCTTGCCTGTGATATAAAGCAATTCGTCCCCGGGTCTCAGCACACCGAAGAGCGCGATTGAAATCGCATGCGTTCCGGAAATGATTTGCGGCCGCACAAGCCCCGCCTCTCCTCCGAACACATCAGCATAGATCTTCTCCAGTGTATCTCGTCCGATATCATCATAACCGTATCCGGTTGAAGGCGTAAAATGCGTATCGCTTACTTTATGTTTTCTGTAGCTTTGCAGGACTCTCCATTCATTCCGTTCACTGATTTCTTCTATTCTTTTATGAACGGCGGAGATTTCCGCTTCTGTTTCTTCGGCGGTTTTTTGTAAAAGAGCGCCGTGGGTCAGTGTGTCAAACATGTTGTGTATACCTTCCTTACATGAATTTCTTCAATTCTCCGAGTATGCTTTGTTCTTCCTGTACATAACCTGAGACTTCGTAGCGTTCATTTTCTTCATTAAAATAAAGGCTGTCGATCATGGTCTCTGATTTGATGCGTGACATCAATTTGCCTTCGGCGGCAGGCACATGAACTTCATACGGCATCATCAGCTCTCGGCGCAAATAAGCTTCGATTTCCGCTTTTAGTTTTGCTTCATCCCCGGCGATTCTGGCGCTGATCATGATGTGGCCTTCTCCCGCTGTCGGGATGAAGTCAGGAAGTGTCTCGTCACGTTTGTTATAAGCGGTCAGCACCGGAATATCATCTGCCTCAAGCTCTTTTAACAGACCGAGGACAGTCTGTTCATGCCCGGCATAATCTTCATTGGATGAATCAATGACATGAATGATCAAGTCTGCTTCCTTCACTTCCTCAAGCGTTGAACGGAAAGCGGCAATCAGCGTCGTCGGCAGATCCTGAATGAAACCGACCGTATCAGACAAAAGGACGCTGTAGCCGCTTGGGAGCGCCATCTTTCTCGTCATCGGATCAAGTGTTGCAAACAGCAGATCTTCTTCATAGCTGTCTGAGCTTGTTAATTGATTGAACCACGTTGATTTTCCTGCATTGGTATAACCGACGAGTGCAGCCTGAAGCACGCCGTTCTTTTTGCGTCTCTCCCGATAACGGCTTCTGTGGCGGATAACCGTTGACAGCTGCACGTTAATTTCGTGTATGCGGTTTCTAATGTGGCGCCGGTCTGTTTCAAGCTTTGTCTCACCGGGCCCTCTCGTCCCGATTCCGCCGCCTTGTCTTGAGAGATTGATTCCTTGTCCGCTCAGACGCGGCAGCGCGTATTGAAGCTGGGCCAATTCGATCTGAAGCTTTCCTTCTCTCGTCTTCGCCCTTTTTGCGAAAATATCCAAAATAAGCTGCGTGCGGTCGATGATCTTCGCTTCAATTGCAGTGGCGAGTGATTTAAGCTGGCTCGGTGACAGTTCATCATTAAAAATAACCAGATCCGCTTCAAGCTCTTCACACAGCGCCTTCAGCTCGTCTACTTTCCCCTTGCCTATGTATGTAGCGGCATCCGCTCTGTTCCGTTTTTGCGTAATCCGGGTCAGCACCGTTCCGTCAGCCGTTTTTGTCAATGAAGCAAGCTCTTCCATGGAATGTTCAAAGTGCTCATCTGTCATGTGCGGAAGCTGGCAGCCGACCAAAATGACCGTTTCTTTTTTTCCTTCCTGTTCGTTCAAATGGATGTTCCTTTCTGTGTCGTATTGGGCAGTAGTACTATCATACCAAACCCGCAGGGCGTATACCACACATCCGGCGGGTTTTAAAGAGAGAAATAAAAAAGAGACCCCTCAAACCGGCTGAGAGGTCTATTCGTGAGCTGCCGCCTCATCTTTTATAAGTAAATCCTGGCTCTTGATCGTCATTAAATCGTTTTTTAAGTATTGGTCTCCCATTAAAAGTCTCATGGCCTGAGCGCGGATTGATTTTTCAATCACGTTTCTGACAAAGCGCCCGTTGCTGAATTTAATGGGGCTTGTCGTGCTTTTCACTGTCATTAAGTAATCTTTTAACTTCCACTCGGCTTCCTGGCTTAATTGATACTCCCGCTCTGCTATCATGCGCTTTGCGATGTCCATCAGCTGAGTGACAGAGTAATCCGGAAAATCGATGCTGATAGGAAAACGCGATTGCAGGCCGGGATTTAATGACAGGAAATGTGTCATTTCTCTCGAGTACCCTGCCAGGATCAGAATAAATTCATGCTGTTTGTCTTCCATATGTTTGACAAGCGTATCAATCGCCTCTTTACCGAAATCCTTTTCTCCGCCCCTTGCAAGTGAGTATGCTTCATCAATGAATAAAATACCCCCAAGCGATTTTTTAATCAGATCTCTCGTTTTTTGCGCCGTGTGTCCGATGTATTCACCGACGAGATCGGCACGTTCCGCTTCGATCAGATGTCCTTTGGAAAGAACGTTCATTTCGAAGAAAAGCTTGCCGATCAGTCTCGCGACGGTGGTTTTCCCTGTGCCTGGGTTCCCTTTGAACATCATATGAAGAGCTTGTTTTCCGACTTTCAGCCCTTGTTCGGCCCGTTTTTGGTTGACGAATATCCAAGCGTAAATTTCTTTAATGTTGCGTTTCATTTCTTCCATACCCACTAATGTGTTCATTTCTTTTTCAATTTCTTTCAGAATGCTGTGCTTGGCTTCATTTTTTTGCAGGGCGGCCTGATATTCCGCCTCAGCTTCTGCATTTGTCAGCACTTGCTTTTGGCCATTAAGAATGATGTTAATTTGTCCGTTATTTTTATAGGTTACAGCGCGCTCCAACATGCTCACCTCTCTGTTCTCTCTTTATCTTACTCATGATGAAGAGGTTCGGTGACATCCGCCTATCATCATGAGGCCCGTTTTCCTCTTTATCTGTCACTTTTTCCGTTCTCTTCGGGAATGATGTTGAATCCTGCGCTTTCCCGAGAAATATTTTTCATTTCTTATTGTATTCAGCAGAAACGGGAGGACAAACCATTTATTTTTATTTTCCGGGAAATGTTGGGTGTATCTCTCATTTTTTTCATGAATGACAGCCGTACAAGCACCTTTTGAACATCATCATATGCTGTAATGAGGTGATGGAGAATGGTTAAAATTTTTATAGACCCCGGTCATGGCGGAACTGATTCAGGTGCAACCGGAAACGGACTTCAGGAAAAAGCGGTCACGCTGGAGATCGCACTGGCTTTGCGCACGATTCTGACGAATGAGTATGAAGGAGTTTCTGTCACGATGAGCAGGACAAGCGATAAGACGGTCAGCCTGACGGAAAGAACGGATGCCGCCAACAGCTGGGGCGCAGATTATTTTTTATCCATTCATATTAACTCAGGAGGCGGAACCGGATTCGAAAGCTATATTTACCCCGGTGTCGGAGCGCCGACCTCGACTTACCAATCAGCCGTCCACACGCAAGTAATTCAAGCATCGGGTTTTAATGACCGCGGAAAAAAAACAGCCAACTTCCATGTGCTGCGGGAGACAAGGATGCCGGCGATTTTGACGGAGAATGGTTTTGTTGATACGTCAGCTGATGCAAACAAACTGAAAACAGCCAGTTTTATTGAAAGCCTTGCAAGAGGACATGCCAAGGGCTTGGAGCAAGCTTTCGGTCTAAAAAAAAAGGCTGACTTATATAAAGTGCAAATCGGCGCATTCAACGTGAAAGCAAATGCTGATGCGCTTGCCGCCGATGCGGTGTCTAAAGGTTTTGACGCGATTGTGCTTCCAAAAGGCGGCTTATTTAAAGTGCAGATCGGCGCATTCTCTTTCAGAGATTATGCTGAAGCGTTGGCAGCGCGGGCCGAAAAAGCCGGATTTGATGCCTTCATTGTGCAAGACTAAACGAAAAAACCCCTGCTCTCCCTTTTTTGGGACGAACGGGGGTTTTTTGTTATTGAAGTATATCGGCGACAAACTGAGACCAAGCTTCAAGACGCTGATACACATTTTCCTCTTTCAGTTCGCTCAGTTTCATCCAGCGCCCGGCGATTTGATCTTTTTCTTTCACTTCGACTTGTGCTGCAGGCGCTAACTGGAGCGCAGAAAGGATGCCGATATGCACCTTCCCTACATCGTTTTCATCATCATTGATCAAGCCGAGTGTGACAATGTTTTGTTTGTCCTCCTCGCGAATGTACAGTTCTTCCGCCAGCTCCCGGTCGGTGTTCTGTTTCAGCACTTCCGAAAATGAAGCCGCCCCTTCCATAGGGTTCATGTGTCCGCCGAAGCCGAGAGAAAGCTTATTATGGAGGCGCGATTCCCCTCCGCCCGCGAGCCGCTCATACACAAACACCTCATCATCACGGCGGATGACGACATACGGAATCGGCTGTTTAAATCGCGGGTCCTCTTCCGCGTCGCCTCTTCTGATTTCAAAAAAATGCGCCTCAATTTGAGCCATAATTTTTATGATACGTTCATCCTCGCTGTTGACTCCCTGAAATGTCAGCATTTCGTTTTGAAAGACGTCACTCCGCGGTGCAGCCAAGATGATTTCATCCATTTTATTCATGCCCGTTCCTCCTGTCTTACCTCTCCATTCAAGCCAAAAGAGCAGATATTATATCTGCTCTTCGTCTTGGCCAAAATAAAAATCTTCGTCCTTAATCGGTTCTACGGTCGCCTTTTTGTAGCCGTTCCCTTTCATGGAGAAGAAATCATGTGATTTTGTTTTGGTGTTTAATCCGTTTAATACGATCGGATTAATATCCTCTTCTTCAAAGTAAGGATCGAACCCTAAGTTCATCAAAGCTTTATTGGCGTTATAGCGGATGAATTTCTTTACGTCATGAGACAGCCCGACTTGGTCGTAGAGATCCTCTGTATATTCAAGCTCATTGTGATAAAGCTCTTCTAAAAGCTCAACCGCAAATTCGCGAAGTTCCGCTTTTTTCGCTTCTGTTTGTTTATTGTATATTTCCTGTGCCAGCAGTCCGACATATACACCGTGGATCGCTTCATCACGAAGAATCAGGTTGATGATCTCACCGCTTTGCATCAGTTTTCCCTGTCCGTAGAAATATAACGGATAATAGAAACCGCTGTAGAAAAGGAAGCTTTCTAAGTAAACCGATGCGACCATCGCTTTAAACAGTGAAATTTCATCATCTTTTTGAATGGCTTTGTAAAGCCCGACAATCATTTGCGCTTTTTTCTGCAAATATTTATTTTGTTTAACCCATTCAAATACTTCGTTGATCGTTTCAGTCGGAGCAAGCGTCATAAAAATATTTGAATATGATTTTGCGTGCACCGCGTTTTCCATCATCGCCATGAAATTAAGAACCGCTTTTCGCTGATGGCCCTCGACGTGCTCGGCCACAATCGGCATGCCTGTGTTCCCCTGCTCTGTATCAAGCAGTGTCAGGCCGGCGAGCACCTTCATGTACGTATCCTGCTCATTTTTACCCAAATACTTCCAAGTAAGAAGATCGCCGTTTAATGCGATCTCTTCCGGAAGCCAAAACTGCTTTACGTTTTGGTTGTAAAACATTTGGGTGAAATCATCTTCATGCTTTGACCAGTTTGCTGCGTCATAAATTTTTGTCACTGTTAACTCTCCTTTAATCAAACGACACAAGAAAGACAGCTGTCCTGCCCGGTATCTTTCGTTCTTGCATAGTAAATGGTTTTGATGCCTCTATGGTGGGCATACAGATCAATACGGTTCAGATCACGAGTTGTCATCGTATCTTTCAAAAACAGGGTAAAGCTGATTCCCTGATCGATATGCTGCTGGATTGTCGCGATCATATCCACCACTTTGAACATGTCCATATCATAAGCTTCTTTGTAGAAGAACCAGTTATTAGACGCTAACCCCGGCATCGGGTAATACGTTTTTGAATTTCCGTATGTTCTTTCTTCGATCCGTTCCATGATCGGCATAACGGACGCCGTGCTGGATTGGACGTAGGAAATGGAGCCTGTCGGCGCGATGCACAGTCTGTAGCTGTGGTACATGCCGTTTTCAGCGACAAACGCCTTCAGCTCTTTCCAGTCTTCGATTGTCGGGATGTGCATGCCTTCAAAGAGCGCAGCGATTTTTTCGTATGCCGGTGAGAACTCTTTTTCGATGTATTTATTGAAATATTCTCCCGTTGCATAAGTGGAGCCTTCATAATGCTCAAACGTTTCGCCTTTTTCTTTCGCAAGCTCAGCTGAACGCTGGATGGAATAAAAGTTCACCATCATAAAGAACGTATTCGCGAAATCTCTTGCTTCCGGGCTTTCATAAGCGATGCCGTTTTGGGCCAGGTAGCCGTGAAGGTTCATGGCGCCTAAACCGATCGACTTCATCGCTTTGTTCGCGCGTCTGACTGCCGGCGCGTTGCGGATATCCGTCGTCTCAGATACATGAGTCAGGGAATCCGTCGCGAGTTTCACCGTGCGCTCAATCGATTTATGTTTCATGACATTCAGTATATTTAATGAACCAAGGTTGCAGGAAATGTCCAAGCCGATTTCGTCTTCCTCGTCATAATCTGTGTAAGCCGAAACCTGTGACGCCTGAAGCACTTCAGAGCAAAGGTTCGAGAATTTCACTTTTGATACGTGGTTATTCGCATGCTCTTTGTTTACGTTGTCCTGGAACATAATGTATGGATAACCTGACTCAGAACGGAGAACGGCAAGCTTTTCAAGCAATTTGCGCGCATTCACTTTTTCTTTTTTGACACGCGGGTTGTCGACAAGTTCCTCATACATCGCCGTCATGTCCATCTCATCCATATGCTGGCCGTATTCTTTATAAATCGTGTGCGGATAGAATACATAAGCCGCTTTGTCCTCACGTGCAAGCTCAACGAACTTATCCGGAATGACGACACCGATAGAAAGCGTTTTGACACGCACATCTTCATCCGCAGAAATCTTTTTCGTATCAAGAAAGTCATTGATATCGCGGTGGAAAATGTTTAAGTACGCCGCGCCAGAGCCTTGTCTTTGCCCCATTTGGTCAGCGTAACGGAACGCGTTATCAAGAAGCTTCATGACGCCTACAACGCCTTTTGTGGCATTCTCAACATCTTTAATCGCTTCACCTTTCGCGCGGAGCTTGGACAGATTAAGAGAAACCCCGCCGCCCAATTTAGACAGCTGCATGGAAATATCGATCGCCCGTGAAATATCGTTTAAGGAATCATTGACTTCGAGCAAGAAACAGCTCACAAGTTCTCCGCGGCGTTTTCTGCCGGCATTCAAAAATGTCGGTGTGCTTGGCTGATATTCCTGATTGATCATCAAGTTCACATATTCTTTTGCTTTCTCAGTGTCGCCGTTTGCAAAGAACAGCGCGACGATTGAGATCCGGTCCTCATAACGCTCGAGGATTTTTTTCTTGTCATTCGTTTTCAAAGCATAGTCATTATAGAATTTAAACGCACTCATGAAGGAAGGAAAACGAAACTTCTTAGCGTAAGCTGTCTTAAACACTTCTTTAATGTCTTCAAAAGAATAAAGGCTTAAGAATTCCTCTTCGTAGTATTGGTTTTCAATCAAATAATCCAGCTTCTCTTTTAAATCGTGAAAGAAAACTGTGTTTTGATTGATATAGTCTACAAAATAGCTATGTACAGCCTCTTTATCTTTATCAAACTGGAATTTTCCATCTTGTTGGATCATGATTTCGTTATTTAACTGGATCCATTTTGGCACTTGATTTTGTGACAACTCTTTCTACCTCCTGAGTAAACAATTCAACGTCTTTAGATGTGCCGCTGAGTTCAAATTTGTGCAAGATCGGCACCTGATATTGTCTAGAGATGGTATCGGCGCTTTTTGCAAAGTTATCGCCCCATACTTTGTTGCCGCTCGCAGCGACTCCTAATAAGAGATGGGCGTATTTTTCGAGAAATGATTGTGTTGATGCCGGTACCTGACCGAAGTTTGTCGTGTAGGTGACCAAAACAAACGGAGTGTCCACGTGGTCCGTTTCGTCCACCTTGCGGATCAGCTGAAAGTCTGTTTTATTCACAAAACGCTGAACATTCCCTGTCTTTGAATCAAATATGATTTGAACCATCCTTATCACGACCTATCAAAAATAATGAATCTCTTAACACTATATATAGTATACTAACCTCTCAGAAAAACACAACATATTGAGATCGATTTATAAAAAATTCATATTTTTGAAAGAGCGGACTTTGGCTCCGGCCCGATTAACGCCCAAAAAAGAGAGCAGAACGAGAATCATCTCTCATCCTACTCAAGGTGTCATGTGTAAGCCGATGTCTATCATAACATGAAAAAAAACTGCTTAGTAGTCTAGACTTTTATTCTTATTTTTTGTAAGAATCACATTTTTTTTCGCTTTCAACGGTTTCTTCAATCTCCACATCAGCACCGATTTCTTTCAGTACGGCTTTCAGAGCGCTTGTGATGGAAGCCTCTCTGATCAGTTCTTTGCCGTCAACGATGATGCTGGTTCCATATTCATAGCAGGAATCATCTTCACAAGTTTCTTCCCAATGGTTGATTATCACCTTGTGTTTCAATCGTCTCACCCTCTGCATGATCAATGTCAGTACTTAGTGTAGCTTGTGCGGCCCGCTTTGTAAATTCGAACGCTTGTGAAATTTATTCAAGCTCATCCAGCGCCGTTTCTTTTTTCAGTTCGATTTTATCCGTTTTTTCATCATAGCGGTATATTTTTAAGTAACCGTCCTCGACAATGCCGAAACGATTATGTTCCAGCTGCACCACGCCTTCTGTCTGCGGTTCGGCATCCGCCAAGCCGCCGTCATCATCCGTCACCACCGTCTCGTGATTGCTGCAAGCTCCAAACAGCAAAAAAACAGCGATCCAAACGAGCGTAATCCTGATTCTTCTCAGTTCATTTTCACTTTCGAACACGATTTTCCGTACCCCCTTTTATCTTTCCGATATACGGCCTGCAATATACAGACGCGCATAGAAAAAGACCATTGTTCATGGTCTTTGTCAAAAAGTCTATTCAAGCTCAAGCTGGACGTTTTTTTGCGGGGCGAACGTGGAGATGGCATGTTTATAAATAAGCTGCTGCTTCCCCTCCGTTTCGAGCAAAACGGTAAAGTTGTCAAAGCCTTTTACCTGGCCGCGAAGCTGAAAGCCGTTGAGTAAAAACACCGTGACGAACGTATTGTCTTTTCGGATTTGATTCAAAAACTGATCTTGAATATTAATCGGTTTCATGTTTCGTCCTCCTTGGTTCTCAATACAATACTGTTTCGATTAAATTTCCAGTTTTCCTGCTATGCACTCGAAAATTTCCTTTTTTTTCTGCTCAATATCAACAGGCGGCGTCATATCTGTCCATGAAACGGGCATTTTATTGCGAAACCAGGTCAGCTGGCGTTTCGCATATCGCCTTGAATTTTGTTTTAATTGCTCCACAGCCTGAGGGAGCGGCACTTTTCCATCAAGATATTCATACAGCTCTTTATAGCCGATCGCCTGAATCGATTGGCTGTCCCGGATATTCATATCATACAGCCGCTTTACTTCGTCAAGAAGGCCGGTTTCCAGCATCAGGTCAACGCGCTCGTTAATCCGGCCGTACAGCACTTCTCTGTCCATTGTAAGACCGATAAGAACCGCATTGTAAAGCAGCTCCCGTTTTTGGGTTTTAAGATGCTCTGACATTGTTTTTCCCGATACATGCAGGATTTCGAGTGCGCGGATGACTCTTCGCGTATTGTTTTGATGAATGGCTGCCGCCGCTTCCGGATCGGCTGCCGCAAGCTTGGCATGAAGCGCTTCCGCCCCTTCTTCAGCCGCCAGTTTCTCCATGCGCTCCCGGAATACAGGGTCGCCGGAGTTTTCCGTGAACGTATAGTCATACAGCACGGACTGAATGTACAGACCCGTCCCCCCGACAATCATCGGCAGCTTTCCTCTACCGGCAATCTCGGTGATTTTTCCCCTTACCATTTTCTGATAATCTGCCGTTGAAAAAGTGTCGGACGGCTCCAAAATATCAATCAGGTGATGCGGCACGCCTTCTGTCTCTTCTTCGGTGACTTTGGCCGTTCCGATGTCCATCCCTTTATATACCTGCATGGAATCTCCGCTGATGATTTCCGCATTCAGCATTTTCGCGAGTCCGATGCTTAGTTTTGTTTTTCCGACTGCCGTCGGTCCGACGAGTATGACGACAGGCTGTTTTTTATTTTTCAATATGTATCACTCTCTTTTATAAATCTCCCCCTAATTATAGCATTCATTTCTTCAGGCACCTATCCATTTTGCCCTTTTTCCTGAGCGCTAAACATCCGCTACCACCCGATCGGCTCGTTTCCGACAACCTCTCTCGTTTTTCCTTTGAGCGTATGGCGGTGCGTTTTCCGTCCTTTCTCCCGCGGATCGTAAACGACGCCGCCGTGCTGGATCTGAATCGGCTCATTGTAGGCGGCAAAGGTGGTCTCTGAAAGCTCATGGTAATGTGTTCCGTCAACCCTCGGGATGGCAGGGCCGGAAATGCCGTAATACCTATGAAAATGGCCGTTTTCAAACGAGGTGATGCCCGTATAGAAATGTGTATGCTCATCTGTATTGCTGCCGTTCTCCGGCTGCGAAAAGCCTTCGATCACATGGTAATGCCCCTGCACTACATCCGTAACAGCCCGGTATGCGTGTGTGTGCGGAGGTTTTTTTGACCAATCGGACTGATACAGGCCCACAAAAGATCACTCCTTTATTTTTTGATAAACGCCCAATCAAAAATTGGTGGGCTGAATACTCTGTTATCATCTCAAATTTATTCTTGGAGGTACCTAAATTATGAATGAAGAATACACATACGAAGCAGATAGTGATATGAGACAGTTTGGACGGCCCGGATTTGGGTTTGGACGGCCGGGCTTCGGGTTCGGGCGTCCCGGATTCGGATTCGGCTTCGGGCGGCCGGGTTTTGGTTTTGGCCGGCCTTGGTTTGGCCGCCCTTGGTTTGGCGGGTTCGGACGGCCGTTTGGTTTTTACGGCGGACCGTTTGTCGGAGGGCTTGTCGGGGGGCTTGTCGGAAGCGCTTTGTTCAATCCGTATTTGTACGGAGGTTACGGCTACCCTTACTATCCGTATTACTACTAAGACAATCAAAAAGGGCTCCTTTCAGGGGCCTTTTTATATAGGCCTAATGTCTTGACTTGGCGGGCAAAGTTCGGATATTATTTTATTTTACTGCCTTAAACAAAAGGCATAAGGATTATGATGAGAGGGGGATTTGATATGATTCTGGGTTATATCTTCCTCACAATTGCTATTTTATCAGAGTCAATCGGCGCGGCCATGCTGAAGGTCTCCCGCGGATTTACGCGGTTTTTGCCGAGCGCGCTTGTAGTGGCAGGCTATTCATTGGCCTTTTATATGCTTTCACTGACACTGAATCTCATTCCGCTCAGCTTATCCTATGCAACATGGAGCGGAGCCGGAACGGTGCTCGCATCCATTATCGGAGCGAAATGGTTTCATGAAAAACTGGACAAGCAGGCCGTCATCGGACTTGTATTCTTATTGGCCGGTGTCATTCTGATGAATTGGTAGAAAGGAGAAGCATGATATGAAAGGATTACTCTGCCTGGCATTAGCCATTGTATCAGAAGTGTTTGGAAGCACGATGCTGAAGCTGTCGGACGGTTTTACGCACTTATGGCCCGCTCTCGGCGTCATTGCCGGAATCGGAGCCTCTTTTATGTTTTTGAGCTTCTCTTTGAAAAGCCTTGATTTATCCGCCGCATACGCGACATGGTCAGGTGTCGGCACGGCTTTAACGGCAATTGTCGGCTTTTTTGTTTTTAAGGAAGCCATGACAGCCAAAATGATGATCGGGCTTATTTTTGTCATCACGGGCGTCATCCTGCTGAACCGTTCCAAGTCTCAAAAAGCTAAAAAAAATCAAACGGCCCGGAGCTGACCGTTTGAACTCGTCAAGCGCGGGCAGCTTTTACTTCAACCTCAAGCTCCATCTCCACGTTTCCTTGGATCGCTCGTGAAATCATACAGGAGGACTCCGCTTTTTGCGCTAACTTCCTGGCGAGCGTAAAGTCCGTTTCGGCTGCATCCGGCTTTAATAATATAAACGGGCGGTGAATGATTTTCTGGTACGTGAACACACCGTTCGTGACGTCTACAATTCCTTCAGATTCCATATGTAGATCTTCTTTATCCAGACCGCTTCTTTCCATCATCGCCGCAAGCGTTATAATATAACAGGTCGCGGCCGCTCCAAGCAGCATTTCATCAGGATTTGTGCCTTCTCCGGGTCCGTCCATTTCCTTAGGAATGGACACAGCCGTTTCCAGCCGGCCGCTTTTAATATCGCCGACGTCATTGCGATTTCCGGGCCAATTTGCTTTTAAATAAAAGTGATGTTTTGCCAAGGGACAAACCTCCTTTTTTTTCAGTTTACTCACCTTTCACTGGTTTGTCTTTTTTTAAGCTCACGAATACTCTTGATTGATCACTCTTTTTATCGTACGGACAAACCGGTAAAATTCCTCCGTTTTTGTGAATTCCCTTTCGCGGTAATCAAAATTATCAAAAAACGCTTCCCGCTGTTCTCTGCTGATCTCAAGCTGTATACTAAGCCCGGTTTGAGCCTGGTTATTGATATTTTCGGTGTCAACCCCGGCCAGACCGGTTTTTGAGGTTGCCAATTCTGCAGGAAATCCGTTTCGTTTGAGAGCTCTCACCAATTTTTTCGCCCGCTTCCGGTCGCTTCCTCCGACAAGAGTATTTTTCTCGTCGCCTTTATAACCGTGAACTGCGATAACATAATGGTGCTGCTTAATGCTTTCGACTGCTGAAGGCTCATCGAACTTGGTGCTCGTAATATGAAGAGTCTGGTTATCATGCGCTTTTAATCCCTCAAACAGGTAGGTTGAATAATCATCCCTGAAAGAGCGGACGATCTCGCTCACCCCGCCCTCAATTCTCCCTCCGTGCGGCGACATGATCAATACGGGGCTCCCCTTTCGCTTATTGTACGATATATGATAATCATCGGGGTCTTCATGTTCAGCCAGATCTTTAAAATCTGTGTATGTATCAGAAGAATTCGAGGGATCAGGGTCTGACGCATAATGAGCACATCTTATTAGTAAGACCATTGCTACGATAATGATGACATTAAGTAAAATTCTTTTCATCAGCTCTCCTTCTTTGCTCCTTTCTGAAAAATGAAATATTCATTATATGGATTTTTGTCAATAGGTCTTATCTTAACATTCTATTAACATTATCATCAGTGAAAAACTTCCCGGTTTCGAAAAATCAATGGATTGTCACGGTTCAAGCGCTCAAATGCCGGGCATCAGTGAAAAAAGGTTGAGAGAGGGCAAAAAAAAAGGGAGGAACGCCCGAATTTTCAGGGGCGGGAGATTCACGGCCGGAAACGGACGGCATCAAGAATACGCTTTTAAAAATGAATATCCGCCTCCCGAAGCAAATGCGCAGGACAGAATGGAGCCCGTCAAAAAAGTTCTCATCTGCCTTTTTGTACAGCAAAATGCCGTTACAGCCCGCTCATCCCCTTTTTTTATCATAATGGTCCGTTTTGAAATAGAGCCGTCTTTTTTCATATATATAATATCAATCGGAAGCTGTTTTTCCAAGGAATGTCTCAATATGATGTTCATGTGTATACCTCCTTCCGCCGGATTCATCATAAACGAACAAACGTTCCGATCCAACTCGATTTCTTCTCCTGAAAAAGCCGCAAGTAACCAGCTCTCCTGAAGGACAAACAAACTGACCGAACATACGGCCTGTTCATATGGTATAGAGAGAATCGCCAGAATGGGAGGAAAAGTATATATGTTTGGTTACTCAATGGTACAAATGGTGCGGTCAAATGCTCATAAGCTGGACTGGCCGCTCAGAGAAAACGTATTACAGTTATATAAACCTTTCAAATGGACACCTTGCTTTTTGCACAATTTTTTCGAAAAAAAGGTGAAAAACAGAAAGAAAATGTCAGTCATCATTGAATTTGAAGAGGGCTGCCATGAATCCGGTTTTCACAGCACAGGACAGGTCTTATCAAAAGAAAAACGCTGCACCATAAAAAAGCAGTTTCAAACAATCAACTGCTGCAGCGCCGAAGTCACTCCGTCCGCCCTTCACATGCTTCTTTCGCAATGCCGGGATATTCGTAAAATCTATTTAAACCGTGAAGTAAAAGCTCTCCTTGATACGGCAGCTGAATCGTCTCATGCAAAAGAAGTGACCCGTAACGGCACCGTATTAACAGGAAAAGGCGTAACCGTCGCCGTTATTGATACCGGAATCTATCAGCATCCCGATTTAGAAGGCAGGATTATCGGATTTGCGGACTTTGTCAATCAAAAGACAGAACCGTATGATGACAACGGGCACGGCACCCATTGCGCCGGTGATATCGCAAGCAGCGGCGCTTCATCTTCGGGTAAATATCAGGGGCCGGCGCCGGAAGCCGATCTGATCGGAGTCAAGGTTTTAAACAAATCAGGATCAGGAACCTTGGCTGATATCATTGAAGGTGTGGAATGGTGCATACAATATAATAAAGAACACACAAAGAACCCGATCAGAATCATCAGCATGTCACTGGGCGGAGATGCGCTCAGATATGATAAAGAAACGGACGACCCGCTCGTCAAGGCCGTTGAAGAGGCATGGAATGAAGGAATCGTCGTCTGCGTCGCCGCGGGCAACTCCGGTCCGGAAGCTCAAACGATTTCAAGCCCCGGTGTCAGCGAGAAGGTCATCACGGTAGGCGCCTATGATGACAATGATACAGCCAGCAATGAGGACGATACGGTCGCTTCTTTCTCAAGCCGCGGCCCGACGGTGTACGGAAAAGAGAAGCCTGACATTCTTGCGCCCGGGGTCGATATAGTATCTCTCCGTTCTCCGCGTTCATATCTTGACAAATTACAGAAATCAAACCGAGTAGGCTCCTTGTATTTCAGTCTTTCGGGCACGTCCATGGCCACTCCGATCTGTGCGGGCATCGCTGCCTTAATCCTTCAGCAAAACCCGCAGCTTTCGCCTGACGAAGTGAAAACATTGATCAAACAAAGTCCGGATCAATGGACAAATGAAGATCCGAACATTTACGGAGCGGGCGCAGTGAACGCTGAAAACGCCGTGCCGAAAGAGTAACCTTTTTATCATGAGAACGGGGTCGTCTGCACCGGCAGATGACTCCGTTTTTCAGGTGAATAGATGAAACATTTATAATGAAGGAACTCGGAACAGGTCAGAACCGGCTGTCAGAAAAAAAGATCAATGCAAGGCGGTGTATTTCTAAAAAAATAGGGAATAAGTATGGTGTAGATAAAAGGAGGAATCACAATGGCACTTACAAACACCGAATTGTCTGAATGGCTGCAAAAACAGATCGGACAAACGCTTGATATCAGAAAAGGAGAGCTGACAGACAGCCGAAACGAGATTTCTGATATGGACCGGATCATGCTTCACCTTGATGATGTTCTCGTCCGGCGGACAAACCATCCCGATGACTATGTAGCGGATGAAGAACTCGTCTTAAAAGGGCACGGCACAACCTATACGGAGGAAGGAAATGTCCCGCTTCCTCAAGATGCGTATGAAATTCCTCTGCTCGGCGACATTACCATCCAAAAGGAGCAAGACGGATTAAAGGTACATACAGATCGGGCCGTGTATACAATCGGGACCCGGAAAGAGCAATAAAAAGAAAAAACGCCCTGAATCAGCGGCGTTTTTTTATTGGTTTTTTTCTTCAGAATATCCGTGGAACATCGTGAATGCGCAAAGCATAATGCCTAAAATAATGATAATCGGGAGCCAGATCACGGCAAACTTATAATCCGGTTCGGCAAAAGCGCCTATGACCGCCCCAAAGCAATACAGAACCAAGGCAAGTGCGCGCAATACAGCATCTCTCGTAAACTGCTTCCGCTTGTCCGCTTTGTAAAACCTTGCGGTGAGATCTTCAAAAAAATTAGCGAGCGTTCCCGTTAATACGGTCGTGGAAATCCCCGCTACACCAAGTTTTCTCGCGGCTGTCGTCTGCATTCCCATTGCGAAGCTGAGCAGCATAATCAGCACATAAACAGAAATGGCATCTGCAAAAAAGCAAGAGAACAAAGCAAACAGCAGCAAAACAGCTCCTTCAATAGCTAAAGCGGCAGTTACCGCAGGGGGCCAGAATGATTTCTTTTTATTGCCCACAAGCAGGGCCGCGGCAATAACGCCGGCAATAAATCCGATTAACGAGGTTAACGATTTGAGTACGGCAAGGTGCCATGAATTGCCGATCGCCAGGCCGAACAGAACGATATTCCCCGTCATATTGGCAGTAAAGATATGTCCCAGGCTTAAATAACCGATCACATCCACAATTCCCGCTGTTAAACAAAGAAGTAAAAGTGCAATATTTCGGTATGTAGTCACTGTCAATGTGATCCAATCCTTTCTTATGCTGATTCCAACATATAAGTTTACTCTTTGCCATTTCATATGTCCAGCCGGCGTGCCGCTTTTTCAAAGCATAAAAAAACTCCGGCGAACCGGAGAAGTTACTGAACGATAAATAATACTCTCGTGCCGTCGGAATAGCCGCTCATTTGATTTCCAACCCATGAACCGGCCCCGCGGTTATCCGACGGGGTTACATATCTGATATCAGCCCCCGCCCCGCCTTCTGTGCAGACTGCCATGGGCCATTCATCACGGTCAAACCCGGGCTTTGTCGGAATTCCTTTCAATGATTCTTTCCTTCTATTCTCCGCTCCGCCCCGATCAATTGTACAAATCTCAGAATGACCTGCCGAAATGGCGTCTTTTATATGATTTCCCGTCTCTGGATATTTTGACAGCGGGAAATACAGCACCTGATCGTATCGGGATGCGGCACGAGCAGCACTGTCCGAATGGATGCCGGCGCCCGTAAGGCCGAACTGAAGAGAGATCACCAAAAGCAGACTTGCCGCCCATTTCATAAACGCATTCATTCACATCCTCCTTAAGAAGTTGATATGAAGCGTAAATATGTATATTAGCCGGATTTAACACACATGATGAATTGGCAAAAAAAGTTTGCTGTTTTGTTGATAATTAACGAAAATGGCGGCTTTACGATTTATCTATTGAACCGGCTTCTGTTTCCTTATATATTTTAGACATACTTATGAGCCGTTGTGATCAGTGTCTTCGGCAGATAAAAGGAGGAATGCCGTCCGGTCGGCAGGCACCGGCTGTTGGTTATGTCTTTTCAAAAACATGAAGGCGGGGAAATCCAGATGGAAAAAACAATGTTTCACCCACACTCACCCGAGTTTCACGAAGACCCTTTTGCGGTTTTAAGCAGATTCAGAGAGCAGGACCCCATACATAAATTCGAACTGCAGCGTTTCGGAGGCACCTTTCCGGCATGGCTCATCACGCGTTATGATGATTGTATGGCGTTTTTAAAAGACGGCAGAATTACGAGAGATGTAAGACGGGTCATGCCGAAGGAGCTGATCGCAAAGCTGAATGTCAGCGAAGATATCGATTTTGTCTCAGAGCATATGCTGGCAAAAGACCCTCCGGATCATTCACGTCTTCGATCTTTGGTGCATCAGGGGTTCACTCCCCGGATGATTGAGCAGCTTCGCACCGGGATAGAGCAGATCACAGAAGAGCTGCTGGATGAAATGGAAAAAAAAGCAGACCCTGATATTATGAGAGATTTCGCGGCACCCCTTCCGTTTATCGTCATTTCCGAGCTGCTCGGAATTTCGAAAGAGGACCGCGCCAAATTTCAAGTGTGGACTAACGCGATGGTTGACACGTCAGAAAGCGGACAAGATGCGACCAACCAGGCTCTCAAAGAATTTAAACAATATATGAAAACACTGATCGAAGAAAAAAGAAAACATCCGGCTGAAGATCTGACAACCAAGCTTATTTACGCTGAAGAGGACGGCCAAAAGCTGAGTGAATCAGAGCTGTATTCCATGCTGTTTTTGTTAGTCGTTGCCGGGCTTGAAACAACGGTTAACCTTCTCGGCTCCGGCACCCTGGCGCTTCTTCTGCACAAAGACCAGATGGAGAAGATAAAGCGGCAGCCCGAAAATATCCAGACGGCGGTCGAAGAGCTTTTGCGTTACACCTCTCCCGTCATCATGATGGCGAATCGATGGGCGCTTGAAGATTTCACCTATAAAGATGTTTCTATTAAAAAAGGCGATATGATATTTATCGGCATCGGTTCAGCCAATCGGGACCCGGAATATTTCGATGATCCTGATACATTAAATATAGCGAGAACACCGAACCGTCATATCTCTTTTGGATTCGGCATTCATTTTTGTCTCGGGGCTCCGCTCGCCCGGATGGAAGCATCCATTGCCTTTACTTCGCTTTTAAAACGGTTCCCGAATATAGAGCTGAAAGGCGCGCCCGAGGATGTAACATGGAGAAAAAACGTGTTTTTGAGAGGGCTTGAAACATTGCCTGTCAGATTTTAATATCGCCCCCTGTTTATCGGGGGTTTTTTTAATGTCTTATAAACAGGAAATCAATATAATAGTAAATATTTAGTACATAATGAATTTAGTTCTATGTATAAAAAAAACGGCCGGATTGCTCCGGCCGTTCTCTATTACCGTTTTACCAACTCATTTGTTTCGTCCAGCTTTTTTCTGAAAGATTTAAGGAAATTTGCGCTTATCGTTCCTTTGTTTGCGTACAGTTTTTCGCAGAATGCCTTAATGGCGTTTTGCGGCTTTGGTTCCGACAGCATTGTGACATGATTGGAGGAGTGGACGTCCAGCAGGTGAAAGTGTTTCATCTGGTGTTCCCATTCTTTCCAATACGCATCATGGTCTAACGGAATTTGTTCTTCCTCTGCTGTCAGATAACGTTCAAGATCTCCGAGGAACAAACCGCTTTTATTACGGAAGTAGTAGCATTGCAGCGCTTCCGGATGAGGCAGCGGCTTCATGTCATACTCTTCCATTCCGTAAGCGAGCTGCGTCTTCATCATTTGCTCCAGCTGCATCCGGATCGCTTCTTCGGATTTTGGCAGACCGCGCTTTTTGGCAAGGCCGATCAATTCTTTCAATACTTCTTCTTCCTCAGCCTGGACGGTAATGTCTTCTCTGCTGATTAATGCCTCTTCAAGGTTTTCAGGCTTAAGATATGCCGTAAGCATCGTATTGATCGTTTGCAGCATGACTGACTTAACAGATGGTTTTCTTTCTTTCCATTTTTCACTGTACGGGGTGTCGATCATGACGGCGCTTTTTACTGTATGACCTTCCTCCTGCAAGAGGCGCGCGGTTTCATATGCAAGCATTCCGCCCAAGGAATATCCGCCGAGGTCATAAGGGCCTTTCGGCTGTACCGCTTGGATGATTCTCATATAAGAAGCGGCCGTCTCTTCGATTCCTTGCAGCGGCTCTTTCCCTGTCAAACCTCTTGCCTGGATGCCGTAAAAAGGACGCTGACTCTTTTTGGCGAATGGCTGGTATGCTTCAACGCCTCCTGTTCCGCCGTGAAACCAAAAAACAGGACGGCCTTTTTCTCTTTCATTCAGCTTGACGAGTTCGGGAAAATTCCGGCCCGCCTCATGCGGTTGGTTCGTTTTTAACAGCATGCCGATCTCCTGAAGAGTGCTGCATTTCTGAAGAGCTTCCAGACTGATGCGGCTGTCTCCGTCCTCAAGTTTTTTCAGCAGCTGAATACAGGAGATTGAATCGAATCCGTATTCAGTCAGGGGCTTATTTTGATCAATTTCCGCTGCCTTCATCCCCAAAATGTCAGCCACAATGTCAGCTGCGCTCTCGCGGCGGAGCTGAGGGTCCTGGGAAACCGGTGCAAGGCTGATCTCTTCTGGCTGACCGCCGTTCCAATACTTGTGGTGTTCAAAAGGATATGTCGGAAGCGGCACTCTTTGAACAGATTCGCCTTGGTGGAGTCTGTCCCACGGTATATCCGCTCCTTTCACCCAGCAAAATGCAAGCTTTTCCAGATTGTTTTCAGCCAACAGCGTCTCCGTGACGACTGTACCGAGAGTCCCTTCCAGTAAAACGCCGATATCTCCTGATCCAGTCTGCTGACTGCCTGTAAAGAAGCTTTTCATTCCATTGCTTTCTTCGGAAAATGCTCTGTACTCTTTCAGTTTTTCCAGCAATTCATCTTGATTGCGGGCAACGAGTGCCAAGCGGCAGTTCATCGCCTCACGGCCGGTCTGAAGCGTATAAGCAATATCCCGCAATGACGGAGTATCTCCAGTTTGCACAAAATCAGCCAGCTGACCTGCGGCCGCCTTAAGACGCCCTTCGCTCTTAGCAGAAAGCACGATAAGCTGCGGGTCATGCTCAGATTCTTTGTCTTTATGGCTCGGGCTGTACTGTTCCAAGACGACATGCGCATTCATGCCGCCGAAGCCATAGCTGTTAATTGCGGCCCGGCGCGGGATCGGTCTGCCCGTATGGTCGGTGAGCTGTGTCCATTCCTGATTGTCTTCGGTGAAACGGAAGCGGCTTTTTTGAATAGCCATTTGCTCATTTGCAGCTGTAAATCCGGGAATGCCCGGGATGGTATGATGCTTCATGGCCATCGCTACTTTTATAAGGGCGGCCAGTCCGGAAGCGAGTTCGCCGTGCCCGATGCAAGGTTTCACGGTGCTGATATAACAAGGCGTGCTTTCCTCTTGATTTGCAGACTCGCCGTAACCCGCTTTGATTGCATTAAACTCCAGCGCATCTGCCATTTCGGAGGCAATGCCGTGCGCTTCAATATAAGTGACGGTTTGCGGATCAACATCGGTGTCTTCGTACGCTTTTTTCATCGCGGCCTTCATTCCCGCCGGATTCGGTGCGTGAAGCGACATGCCTTTACCGCCGTGAGACACTCCTGTTCCTTTAATGACCATGTGAATATGATCGCCGTCTTCAATTGCCGCCTCAAGCGGTTTGATGATGATCACGCCCGCCCCTTCGCTTCTGACAAAGCCATCCGCATCTTTTTGGAACGATTTCGCCCGGCCGTTTTTGCTTAAATATCCCATTGAGTCAAAACCGATAAAACCTTTCGGCGATTGCAGAATATTGGCGGCGCCCACGACAGCCTGCTCACATTCGTTATGACGGATTGATTGAACCGCCCTGTGCAATGCCACCAGCGTTGACGTGCAGGCAGCCTCGTAATATTCACTCGGTCCTTGTAAATTCAAGGCATATGATATCCTGTTCGGAATGATGGACGGAATGGCTGTTCCATTGTTCGGATCGCTGTTGCCCGCGGCAACGAAAACGCCTGTCGTCCTGCTTGATAATGCCTTATTTGTCAGGCCCGCATCCTCCATTGCCTTCCATGTATGCATCAAAAGCAGAAACTGCTCCGGCCCCATTTGTGATGCCTCTTTAGGAGAAATTCCGAAAAAGAGCGGGTCAAATTCTCCGACACCGTCAATAAAACCGCCCCATCTGAGACTCGTGTCATTCTCATCGCCGGCGTAACGGCGCCAGTCCCAGCGGTCCGCCGGAATTTCGGTAATACAGCGATCCCCGTTTACGATGTGCCCCCAAAAAGACTGGATATCCGGGGATTGCGGAAACTGAGCTGACATACCGATAATCGCGATTCCTTGCTTGACATCGGCGTTTTCACAAGGCGTATGCTGTTTCTTCGGTAAAGTGCGCTCTTCTGTTTCCGTGACCCCAGCCTCTTCTGAATGCTTATGATCGGCAAGCAATTGAGAAAACTTGCTCTCATATGCTGACGCGAAGTGGCGGGTCAGCTCCTCCGCCGTCGGATACTCGAAAAACAATGTTGGATTCACATCGATGTCCGCCTCTTGGCCGATCTCTTTTGTCAGCCCGATCAGACTCGCTGAATCAAGTCCCAATTCCATGATATTCGCGTCAGAACGAAGAGAGGACGCGGGTTCATCCATCATCTTGGCGAGCTTGCCAAGGACGTAGCTGCGGATATCATCTGTCAGACTGCCGGCAGAAATCGGTGCTCCCGCATTCTTAACAGCCGTTCGGGCCGGCTGATTCATCTGTTCGGTTTTCGGGCGGAACCGTTTCAGGGCATAGCCTTCAAAACGCATCACCACTTCCGATCGGCTGCTGATGACATCTGCGTTAATCAGAATCATTTCCCCCGTTTGTTTGGCCAGCTTGATGTGCAGCCAGCAATCGGTAAGATTTTCCGGGCTGCTGAAGGTGACGGAATTAATGCCGAACGGCAGATAGCTTTCCGCCTCTGTTTGGTCCAATAAAGAAAGCGAGGCCAAGTAAGCACTGTTGGCGATTAACGGATTTATGGCATAATGATGCGCTTGTTGTGAGTCGCTATTGTTCAGGTTCACTTTCGCTAAAACGGCATCAGTGCCTTTGTACAGGCGGGTGATCGTTTTAAATTCTTCTCCCCACACGACGGTTCCCGTTCCGTCTCCGTATAACTCATCTATCCGGCCCACTTCCCGGTATGAGCGCTGAATGGCCGCCAGATCCGCGTGCTGCTTTTGAAACGGATACGGGCTGCACTCGGCATACGCCGCTATGCTCCAATCAGGAGACGTGCGGCTGCGGTGCATTATGCTCAGTTCAAATCCATCCCCGTTTTGTTTCGATTCTGTTTTCAGCTCGATGCGATCGCCTTTTTTTACGGTAATGGGGCTGACGTAATTCAGTTTTTTAATATGTCCTCCCTCTGCTTCAGGAAAAAGATCACAAAAATGATCGACTGCCAGACTGTTATATGTAGCGCCGACGAGTACCGGTTCTCCGCTGAATTGATGCCCTTTCACGTATGGGTCGTCATCACTGTATACCGCCTGAACGCCGGCAGCGTTTTCTGATTCACCGAAATGAAAAGAAGTCCCGTGGTCAAAAGCGTAGGCCGGCAGATGAACGGCGTGCTCTTGCTGCAACTGATCAAACGTGATATTCTCTCCTTTTTCCCATTGCCGCGCACGCCGGCCGATATCAGAATCGGAGAAATTGAGATTCCGCTGATCCATGCGGTAAGCGGCCAGTTTTTCCGACAGTTCCTGAACGGAAGCAGCCGTAAATGCCGCCCGATACTCCGGATGATGCGTTCTTTTTTGCAGCGCGGATGCGATGGCGGCCGGATGAAGAGATGGCGTCTTTTCTAAAAAGGCCGCCAGTCTCTCAAGATAGGCTTCAAAACTCCATTTTGTTTTCGCTGACACAGGGAAAATATATTCCTCATTGCCGTGACGGGCATGATTAGAATTCGGATTGATATATTCTTCTACGATGAGATTTGCATATGCCCCGCCTGCCCCGAAGGAATTGATCATGCTTCTCCGCGGTATGATGTCTCCCGTCTCGGCATCCTTCAGACGCTCCCAATACTCGGTTTTCTCCTGCAGGTAAAAGGCCGTTTGTTCAAGCGCGATATTCGGATTTTGCGGTTTTGCATTAATGGTTGGAACTAATGTTTCCCGCTCCATTTGCAGCAGCACTTTCGCGAGCTGGGACATCCCGGAGGCCGCCTCTAAATGGCCGAGATTTGACTTGACGGATCCAAGCGCGCAAAATCGTTTTTTATCGGTATATTGCGAGAACGCGTTTGTCAGGGCAATGACCTCAATCGGATCTCCCAATACAGAGCCGTTTGCCGCTGATTCAACATAACTGATTGTTTCCGGATTGATTCCGGCCTTGTCAATGGAAGCCGCCATGAGCTTCGCCTGCTGTTTCGGATCCGGAGCCGTGTACATCTGCCTTCCGCCGCTATGGCACAACGCGCTGCTTTTAATGATCCCGTAAATATGGTCTTTGTCGGCAACCGCTTTGGAGAGCGGCTTCAAGAGCACTGCTCCGACTCCTTCTCCCGGCATCAGGCCCGTGCCGGTTCCGAAGCTTTTGCTTTCACTTCCCTGCTCAAGCAAATTCGCCCGTTCGAGCGCATCATATTTAGACGGTTCAAGCGTGAGATTGACCCCTCCGGCAATCGCCATGGAACAGCTGTTAAGCTTCAGGCTTTCACAGGCGAGATGAATGGCGCTCAGTGAGCTGGAGCATGCGGTCGTAACGCCCATGCTCGGACCCGTTAAATTGAAAAAGTGGGAAATGCGGTTGGCGATATGCCAATCCCCTCCGTTAGAGCTGAGTGCAGCTTTTTCCAATGACGGGATATTCCAGAAATATTGATTGTACATACTGCCCATAAATACACCGATCCCGCTGTCTGATTCCTGCCATTCGTTTACTCTTTCTAACGAGTAGCCGCCGTTTTCAAATGTTTCCCATACGGTTTCAAGGCTTAGACGGAGCTCAGGCGTCATCTCCATCACATGGTCTTCCCGGATGTCAAACAAGTGATGGTCAAAAGCGTCAATATGCTTCAGAAATCCGCCGTACCGTGTTTTGCGTTCTTCTTTTCGTGTTTCTTTTGCCATCGTTTTCAGAAGACCGGACTTCCATCTGTTTTCCGGAGCTTCCGTAATACAGCTGTCTCCGGCTTTTAAATGCTCCCACAGCTCATCGAGGGTTTCAGACTCGGGATAGCGGCCGCTGATGCCGATAATGGCAATGTCGTCACGATCTGAGCGATTATCGGTGACGTTTTCTGTTTCCGGCTTTGGCGCTTTTGGCTCTTTTTGTTCAGTGATAAATCGCCGCGTTTCCGTGACAAGCGGCACCGGTTCATTCATTGCAGGTTCCGGATGCTCCGTTTCAGGAGGCGCTTGATCGGCTCCGAATGCCTGTTGCAGCTTATCCGGGTAAGTTTCCAGCAAATACTCGGCAAGTTCTTTCGTATTCGTGTGTTCAAATAAGACCGTTTTCGGCAGCTCGCCCGTCAATGTTTCCAGTTCACGGATAAAATTCACCTGCAAAATGGAGTCGATGCCGTATTTTTCAAAGCTGGTTTCCGGCTGAATGCGCTCGGGAGCAA
This sequence comes from Bacillus sp. NEAU-242-2, assembly GCF_027853835.1. NCBI lineage: Bacteria > Bacillati > Bacillota > Bacilli > Caryophanales > Bacillaceae > Bacillus > Bacillus sp. NEAU-242-2. The sequence goes on from NZ_JAPNNY010000001.1 coordinate 193,218, forward strand.
GCTTTATGGACTTGGCTAACGTTTCTTTTATGAATTGCACCGTCCGGTCTGTGACTGAGAAAGACGGTTCTGTGAAATCAGCCGGCTCTTTGGAAGCCGCAATTTCTTCAACCGCCGGCGCGTCCGGCTGCTTTTGCCTGATGACGCCGTCGCTTTCTGCCGCCACGATCTGCTGGCCGAGGTGATGTGACGATTCCGCCATAAATGTAACGTACCGATATCCCTCGCTTTCCAGCGCAGACTGCCACGCTTCAGGATACAGCCCAGGGCATCCGGGAATACGCAGTTTGGCGTCTTCATACAGCCACCAGCCTTCCAAAAGACCGAATGTCAGATGAGAATAAACCGAATGGCTGCTGATCTCATTTAATAGCAAAATCCCATTCTTTTTAAGCACCGCTTTGGCATTGCGAAGTGTCCGCCGAATATTTTTTGTCGCGTGAAGCACATTTGCCGCAATTACCGCGTCATATGCACCCGCCTCTATACCCTGCAAAGCCGGGGGCTCTTCCACATTAAACCGCTTATAAGTCAAATACGGATTGTCGGGACCGTATTCTTTTTCAGCATGCATGAAAAAGGCCTTTGACAGATCGGTGTAGCAATATTCTTTCACATGAGGTTTGACCTCTTTTAATCTTTTGAAAACGGCCGCGCTCGTCCCGCCCGTCCCCGCTCCGATCTCTAATATCCGGATTTCCGCGTTCGGGTCTTCTTTCAGGCGTTCTTCAATGAAAGCCGTCAATGTGTCAGCGAGCACCTCATTAAAGTAGTCTGCCGTTTCATTGTTTTTATAGATTCCTTCAACCAATTCCATTGAGGAATCAGGAAACAGAACATCAGTGGCAGAAACTCTGCCGGATAAAATATCCGGCAAAGCTCTGAGAGCGGTCTCCACTAAGGTGATCATCGCCCGTTTGCTGCTGTCCTTGAGTAAAGGAGCTTTCTTTTCATCCCATTCTTGCCACAGAACGTCCGCACGCTCTATCGGACCCGTTAACACATACGTACTGCCAGACTGTTTCAAAAAGCCTTTTTGCACCAAGATGGAGATGCTTTCTTCCAGCCACCTGCCGTAAAACCCCTGCATGACAGGCTGCGTTTCGTTTTCCGTAAAAAATCCGACAGATTTCAGCTGGCCTGCCAATAGTTTGTAAAGAAGATCTTCAGTGTTTTGCAAAGCCGTCCCCTCCTTAACTCAATTGTTGTACATGTCTTGTTACTTTAGGCTGATAGCTTCGCAGTTTTTGCATCGCCGAGCCGTGATGTTCAGGGTATACTTCTATCATTTCTTCCGGTTTTTCCTCCGGCTCTTCCGCCTGTTTCATCATGACGAACTGATTCAATGGGCCGCCGAGCAATCGTTCAAGCGCCGCCATTGCTTCGGGCGCTTCAATTGATCCGACTCCCGCCTGTTTCATCCGTTCTTGATATTCGGCAGATGATACGATTCCGACACTGCCCCAATAGCTCCAATTCATCACTGCCGCCGAATACGGCCGGACTTGAGCCAAATGAGCGGCAAAGGCATCTTTGAAACTGCACCCGGCAGCATAATTGCTTTGTCCGGCCGCTCGTGCAAATGATTGAACAGATGAGAAGAACAAAGCAAAGTCCAGCGGCTCATTTTGGAACACGCGGGCCATATTCACGCTGACATTGACTTTTGCAGCGAGCACGCTTTTCAAACGACTTTCCGGCATATTCGCCAGGCTCTGATCCTCTAAAACAATTGCGGAATGGATGATTCCGTTAATTTGCGGGTGCGTGCGTTTAATCGTTTCATATGCCCGTGTGAGCTCATCCGGATTTGCCGCGTCAGCTTCAATATAAATCGGCGCCGGCCCAAATTGGCTGAGTCTGTCGATTTTTTCCTGGATGGCGCTGTTATGTTTTCGTCTGCCGATCCAAACGACTCGCGCCTGATACGTTTTCACGGCATATTCGCTCCATGCCTCGCCGATGCCCCCCGCGCCGCCGATGACGACATAAACGCCGCCTTTTTGGTAAGCGGGCCGGCTTGACACCGGCTGCTGTACAGGAATAAGGCGCTGTTTGTACCAGTGATTGTTCCGGTACGCCCAAGTGTTGCCTTGCTCATCAAACGGCGCTGAGAACAGCTCCGCCTTTGAAACATCTTCCGGACATCCGGCATCAATCAGCCGTGTTTGCCAGTTCGGATACTCTTTTGCGAGCGAACCGATCAAACCGTGAATGCCTGCATGAGCCGGATCAATGATGTCCGCCGGCTGTACGGACTGTGTTTTTATTGTGACTGCAGTCAAGCTGATTCGCTTGCCTCCGTATCCTAAAGCAAGCATCGCCTTAATCACTCTGTACATCTGGATGACGCCCGCATCTTGAGCTTTCACCATGTCATCATCGCTGTGAAAAGGAGCGATCCATACGATATGCCCGAAAGACCCTCTTGCTTTCATTTCAGCCGCAACAGCCTCTATTTCATCCTCCGGGTTGATATGAAGCCGTTTCGCAGAAGGATGATGCAATTGAAAAGCCGCGCTTTCCTCATCCCCTGCGATAAAGACAACCTCTTCCGTCTTATATGCCGGGCTTTGGTCACGGAATTCCGCAAGATCCCATACCGGAGCCAGAAGGTTTGCTCCATTTAATGATGTTTCCGGCGCCGGGCCTTCCATCATTCTGGAAGAAATCCCTTTAATCCTGACACAGACGCGGCCTGTCTCATCGCATAAGTCAATGTCCAGCCGCTGTATTTTTTCATCCGTTCCCCGGGAGCTGACATACGCCCACATGCTTGTCGTGCACGGGCTGAAAATGTCCAGTTCCTCAAGGGCGAACGGCAGTGACAGCTGGTTATCACCTGCATGCAGCTTCAGTCCGATTGTCGCTTGCAAAGCTGAATCAAGCATACACGGGTGAAGAACGTATTGATCTGCCGTTTCTTCGAGGAAGGAAGGCAGACGGAGCTCAGCTAATGCTTGATTGCTTCCGATATGAATGTGCTGAATTCCTTGTTGTCCGGGACCGTAGTCAATGCCGATTTTGCTGAATAAACCGTAACACTGCTCAGAAGTCAGCATGCTGCGACCGCATTGAGCTTTCAGTGCGCCTATATCACGGTGCGGAGCCTCACCGGCGCCGAGAATGCCGGCAGCCCCCTGACAGTGTATCTGCCTGCCGCTTGCTTCTGTTTGTGAATCGGTGTAAATGTCATACACGATTTCACCGTTTTCCCTCGGGTTCAGGCTGATTTGCGCTTCAATCGGGCGGTTTCCCGCTTCGATCGGCCGAACCCAAACGATGTTTTTCAGACGGATGACAGAAGGACGTTCCTTTTGCCCTTTGACTGCCTGAGCAACCGCCGCCCTGGCCATTTCCAAGTAGGCAACGCCCGGCATGACCGGCTTGCCTTTAATAAGATGATCGGTGAAAATCGTCTCTTGTCCCGTAAATTCGGATCGGTACCGCTGCTCTGTTAAATCCGATACATTTTCGTGAAGCAGCGGGTGCAGCACCCGCGCCGTCGGCACAGCTTGCGGTTTTTCTGCTTTCGGCCGGTTGTCCGTGATCCAGTACCGCTCTTTCGCAAACGGGTAAGCAGGAAGACTCATCCGTTGGGGCTTGATATCAGAATATAAGCCGTCCCATTTGATATCCGCGCCCTGCACCCATAATTCCGCAAGCTTGCCATTCTCTCGGCGGCTTATCAGCTCTTCGATATCCGCTTCGCCGTTTGCGCCTGCCAGAATGGATTTCAGCGGGGTTTTACCCGCCCCCGCTTTTCCTTTATAAATGCCCGCTTTGTCATAACATCCTTTCGCACAGCTCTTTAGCTTGTCCCGCAGTTCTTCGGCCGAGGAAGCGATAATGGCCGCTCTTTCTTCCATCGCATCACGTCCCTGCTGAAGCGTGTAAGCAACATCGGCAAGATCCGCATCCGTAAAAGAAGCTTGCGCCAACTGTTGCGCCTGTTCCTGCAGACGTTCTTCTTCTTTGGCCGACAGCACAAAGATTTGAGGGTGTGTGAAAACAGCTGTTTTTCTTTCTTCCTTCGGGATATATTCTTCAATGACGACATGGGCGTTTACGCCGCCGATGCCGAAAGAACTGATTCCCGCACGGCGCGGCAGATGATTGCCGTTTTCGTCTTTCAATGCCGTCCATTCTCTTTTTTCCTGTACGATGTAAAACGGACTGTCTTTCAGCTTGATATACGGGTTGATGACCTCGCTGTGGAGGCTTTTTGCAAGTGTTTTATGCTTCATCTGCATCAGCACTTTGATCACACCCGCGACACCGGCTGCCAGTGACAGGTGGCCGATATTGGTTTTAGCCGATCCCAGACCGCAGTGACTCGCGTAAACGGCGGAATCGCCTGTTTTTTCGTACAGCTTTTGAAAGGCGGATTTCAGGCCGTTGATTTCGACCGGATCGCCAAGCTCCGTTCCGGTTCCGTGCGCTTCTATATAAGTGACGGTTCTCGGATCAATGCCTGCTTTGTCATAAGCCGTTCTGACGACTTCCGCCTGGGCTTTCGGGTTCGGTGTCGTCAAGGAGTTCGCGCGTCCGCCGTGGTTGACCGCGCTGCCTTTAATGACGCCGTAAATATGATCGCCCGCTTTTTCCGCTTCTGACAGCTTTTTCAAAAACAGAATTCCGGCACCTTCACTGACGGCAAATCCGTCCGCCCTGTCGGAGAACGTTTTGCATTTCCCTTCTTTGCTCAGCGCACCCGCTTTGTCATAAGCGATGTGGCCTTGCGGTGTGACGACGGTATTCACGCCGCCGGCGATCGCCATCTCGCAGTTCCCGTTTTCAATGGCGCATACGGCGTGATGAATCGCGACCAGCGAGCTGGAACAAGCCGTGTCGATCGGTTCACTCGGCCCGTGCAGATTGAGCATATAGCTGACGCGGTTCGGCCCTGCTGACGGACTCATATTTGCGGCTGACGCACCGCCGATATCCAGGTCGGAAAACAGTGAGCCGTATCCGGTATTCCCCGTGCCGATATACAGGCCTGTTTTCGTGCCGGAAAGGCTTTTAGCGGAATATCCCGCATCTTCTATCGCCTTCCACGCATACATCATTAACAAGCGCTGCTGGGGATCCATCTGTTCGGCTTCCAGCGGTGAAATTCCGAAGAACAGCGGATCAAATTCCGCAACTCCGTCAATAAATCCGCCCCACTTTACATTTGTTTTGTTGGCTTCGTTAAGCGGGTCACCGTAATACTCCCGCCAGTCCCAGCGATCCGCCGGCACCTCTGTTATACAATCTTTTCCCTCTTCTAAATTGCGCCAATACTCATCAATATTTGCGGCTTTCGGAAACACTCCGCTCATGCCGACAATGGCAATCGGTTCCGGTTTATGTTCAGCCGCAGTCTGAACAGGCTGTACGGCTGTTTTTGCAAATCGTTTGTTCCCTGCCAGTCTGATGCCGCCATCATCTGTTACACCGCTTTGTTTTTCTTCTTTCGGCTGTGTGCTGCCTGCAAATTGTGTTTGATAGTCTTCTGCTAAATGATGCGCCAAGGTTTGAATCGTCGCATATTCAAAAAATATGGTCGGTGTGAGATCAAGCTGATAAGTGTCATTCAGCTTGTTGGCGAATTCCGTCAGCGTAATGGAATCAAATCCGTATTGATTGAACTCCAATTCGATATCGATTTCTTCAATGTTTATTTTCAGAAGCCCGGAAACTTCTTTTGCCAGCAATTCCTGAAGTTTGGCCGTCAGGTCTTTCGGCGCAGGCGTTTCCTCCGTTTTCTTAACCGGTGCAAAAGCGGCTGCGGGAGTCTTTTGAAGCAGTTTTTCCCGCATTACGGCGCGGTTTCCTTCCATGACGAGCACACTTGTTTTCCCCATGCTCCATGCTTTGTAAAGAGCTTCTATTCCGGTTTCAGTGCGCATCGGTGTTACGCCGGTTCTTTTTTCGGTGAGCTTCGCCATTTCTTCGTTGACTTGCATTCCGCCGTCTTTCCAAAGCGGCCAATTGATTGACAATGTGTGACCGTGGCGGTACATTGCCGTAACCAGCGCGTTGCGGTATGCCGCATAGCTGTCCATAAATGCGTTTGCCGCCGCATAATCCGCCTGTCCCGCATTCCCGGTGACACCGGAAATGGATGAGAAAACGATGAAAAAGTCCAGCGCTAAATGCTCGGTTGCTTCATCAAGGTTGACAAATCCGTCCGTTTTAGGAGCCAATACACTGTAAAACTCTTCGGTTGTTTTCTTTGCGATATATTGATCTTTCATCACACCCGCGCTATGAATGATGCCGTGAAGGCCGCCATATTCCGTTTCAATTGTTTTGACCAGGTCTGCCGCAGTTTGAGCGTTTGTTACATCAGCCTGTTTGTACTCCGCTTTTGCTCCGAGTGATTCAAGCGATTGCAGCTGCATCCTTTGATTCTCGCTTAATGCGGAACGGCCTGTCAAAACCAGTGTCGGCTCTTTAACTTTCCGGGCAATTTCTTTCGCGAAAATAAATCCTAAGCCCCCGGCTCCTCCGGTAATGAGATAAATGCCTCCGTCGTTCCACGGAATGCGTATTTTTCCGCCGGACACGGCCGTTTCTTTGACATCTGCGCTGTATCGGATGCCGTTTTCATATTTGATATGGCTGTCATCAGCCCTTGTTTTATTTTCTCTGATGATGTCTGTGATTCTGCCGTTTTCCGCCGGTTCTATTTCAATCAGCTGGGTTTTCAGTTTTTTATGTTCCAGGCCGGCTGTTTTTAACAGAGCTGAAATCCCTGAGAGCAGCTGATGCTTATCTGTTTTAGCGAGAACCGTCTGGATAAGGACGTCTCCTTCCGTCTCTTCCTTCAGCAGTTTTTGCAGCGTCTCCAATATCCGTCCTGTATAATCACGGAAGCGCGCCGCCGCTTTCCCGTGCGGGGAGGTCATTTCAATACATTCAGCTCCCGCGGCTTCAACGGCTTGTTTTAATCCGGCGTCTGTGTCACAAAGCATTACGATATGCCGGGCAAAAACCGGTTCCGTTTGAACGGCAGTTTCATCGCTTCGTGTCCATACCGGCTCAAGCATGAGCGTTTCCGGAGCTTTTTCTTTTTTCTCAGGTTCTTTTTCAGCCGTTCTGAATGACAAACCTTTCAGACTTACGCAAACCTTGCCGTTTTCATCACAAATATCAAGATCGCGCTTTTCAATCTGGCCGGCTTTGTGGTCTTCAGAAAGTCTGGCGTAAACCCACATCTCGGCAGCGCATGCGCTGAATACTTCAAGCTCCTGAACCGCAAACGGAAGCATCAGTTTTTCATCATTTGTTCCGGTTAATATGCTTGATGCCTGCAATGCAGAGTCCATTAAGCCCGGATGCATGACATACTCCTGCACCGTGTCCGCACAAGCCGTATCAAGAGACAGTCTGCCCAATACGAAATCATCACCTGTATAAATCGCTTTGACACCCCGGAAAGCCGGGCCGTAATCAAAACCGATTTTGCGGTACATATCGTACACTTCATCTGCAGAAAACGGTGTCTCGGCGGATTGTGATCTCAGTTTTTGCAGATCAATGACCGGAGCCTTTGCGTCAGGGCGGACTGATACTGCCCCTTGGCTGTAAACGGACGGCTGATCTGTTTCCCGGCCGCTGTAAATGTCGAATTGAACGTCATTTGCCGTTTCAGGAATGAGGCGGATGTTGACATGGACCGGCTCGTCTTCAATGGTGATCGGCCGCACCCAAACCGTATTCTTAAGCTTGATGCTTCCTTGTCCGGCCGGTACTTCAGATGCCTGTTCCATTGCTGCGCGCGCCATTTCAAGATGTGCCACACCCGGTAAAATCGGCACGCCTTTTACAACATGATCCGCAAGGTAAAATTCTTCTCCTGTATAGATTGAGCTGAACCGCTGTTCTGCAAGGTTTGAAGTATTTCTGTGCAGAAGCGGATGAAGCGCGTCTTGTTTTCCGGCAGATACTGTGCTTGTTTTTTCGTGTTTTCCGGTGTGTTTCGCCGCCCAATAGCGGTCTTTTGCAAAAGGATACGACGGCAGGCTCATGCGTTTAGGCGGCCGGTCTCCATACAGCTTCGCCCAATCGACGTTCAGCCCTTTGACCCATAATTCAAGCAGCTTCGCGTATTTGCCGCGTGCCATCCATTTTTCAACGGCTTCTTGAATTTCTTCATCTTCCGTCAGCATTTGCAGCGTGCCTTTGTCTATTCTTCCTCTGTACAAATCCGCATGCTTATCTCCAGTGATAAACTGTGACAGTTTTTCCTGCAGTTCTTCTGCGGATCCGGCAATAACCGCCAGGCGTTCTTCCATGGCGTCCCTTCCGATTTGGAGAGTATATGCCATAGAAACGAGGCTGGAATGATCGTACCGTTTTTCAGTAAGCGCACGTTTCAGCTGTTTTGCCTGCTCTTTCAGGCGTTTTTCATTTTTGGCGGACAGAACGAAAAGACATGGGTCGATATGAGAATCATCTGCTTCCTCTCTGTCTTCTGGAATGTATTCTTCGATGACGACGTGGGCATTTACGCCTCCGATGCCGAATGAGCTGATGCCCGCGCGGCGCGGCTGTTCGTTTCCGCGTTCGTCCGTCTGCGTCTTCCATTCCATCGTCTCCCGCACCAGATAAAACGGGCTGTCTTCAAGCTGAATGTACGGATTTACCGTCTCACAGTGGAGACTTTTGACTAATGTGCGATGCTTCATCTGCAGCAAAATTTTAATAATGCCCGCTGCTCCCGCGGCAAGGGATAAATGGCCGATATTCGTTTTGACCGACCCTAAGCCGCAATAGCCGGCCGCTTTCTCTTTTCCGTCTGCAAACGAGCTGAACGCTTGTTTCAGGCCGTTAATTTCAACGGGATCCCCCAGTTCTGTTCCGGTGCCGTGCGCTTCGATATAAGAGACTGTTTTCGGATCAATGCCCGCTTTTTTGTATGCGGCTTTAATGACTTCCGCCTGTTGTTTCGGGTTAGGCGTTGTTAAAGATGCCGCACGGCCGCCGTGATTCACCGCGCTTCCTTTAATGACGCCGTAAATATGGTCCCCATCCGCCTCAGCGGCTTTCAGCTTTTTGAGGAAAAAGAGCCCGGCTCCTTCACCATGGGCAAAACCGTCAGCCTGATCGGAGAACGTTTTGCATCTTCCTTCTTTACTCAGCGCGCCCGCTTTGTCAAAACTGATATACACATCCGGAAGAACAATCGTATTGATTCCTCCCGCCAAAGCCATGTCGCACGTCCCTTCTTCAATTGAAGAAACGGCATGGTGTATGGCAACGAGCGAGCTTGAGCAGGCGGTATCAATCGGCTCGCTCGGCCCGTGCAGATTGAGCGTATAGCTGACACGGTTCGGTCCGACAGACGGACTTGTATTCGCCGCGGATGACCCTTCAATCGCCGCATCGGCATTGGCTAAAAGAGAACCGTAGCCGGTGTTTCCGGTCCCGATAAACACACCTGTCTTTGTGCCTGAGAGACTCTTTGACGCATATCCGGCATCTTCAATCGCTTTCCACGCATACGTCAGCAAGAGGCGCTGCTGAGGGTCCATTTGCTCCGCTTCCCGGGGTGAAATCCCGAAAAACAACGGATCAAATTCGGCAATTCCGTCAATAAACCCGCCTTGGTTGACGTTTGTTTTATTTGCTTCTTTTGCGGGATCCCCGTAATAGTCCCGCCAGTCCCAGCGGTCTTTCGGAATCTCGGTCATGCAGTCTTTGCCTTCTTTCAGGTTCTGCCAGAAAGCTTCAATGTCTTCTGCCATCGGGAAAATCCCGCTGATGCCTACGATTGCGATCGGTTCCGGCCCTTGGTCCCGCTGCACTGTCTGCGGAAGTGTCTCAGGCAGAGTGCGGCGCCGCTTAACGGCCGGGCGCGTGATTTGAGTCTCTTTTACCGGTCTTGCCGATTGAACCGTTTTTGTATTTACCGCAAACCGTCCGGCAAATTCCTCTTCGTATTCACTGATTAAATGAACGGCAAATTCATGGATTGTCGGATGATCAAAGAAAATCGTCGGCGTTAACGTAAGCCGGTACGTTTTGTTTAACTGGTTCGTAAACTCAGTCATCGAGATAGAATCCAGCCCGTATTTTGTCATTTCTTCGTGAGGATCAATTTTGTCAATGTTTACTTTTAACAGTGAGGCCGTCTGCTGTTTTAACAGATGCTTCACTTTTTCAAGCAGGCTGTCAGCATCAATGTCATGACGTACGCCGGTCTCTGCTTCCGGATGATCATTCTCTTTGCGAAACAGTTTTGCTTTCATGTTTTTCACATCTCCTTCAAGAACCGTCATCCGGGCTGTCCCGCTCATCAAGCCTTGATATAAAGCCTTGATGCCGGCATCTGTGCCGAGCGGTGCGATTCCCGCCTCCTGCATCAGCATATCTTCCGTCTGCTTTCCTGCCTGCATTCCGCCTTCTTTCCATAACGGCCAGCTGACAGAAAGCGTCTTTCCGTATCTTTGTCCTGCGGCTTGTAAAGAACGGCGGTGCTCGGCATACATCTCCATAAAGACATTTGCAGACGCATAATCAGCCTGGCCGACGCTTCCAAGCACACCTGATAAGGATGAGAAGACAATAAAGACATCTAATTTCTCATGTTGTGACGCTTCATCAAGATACACAAGGCCCTTCACTTTCGGAGCGAGAACGTGTTGGAATTCCTCTGCCGTCTTCTTCACCATGTAGTTGTCTTTTATAATGCCGGCACTGTGAACAATCCCGTCCAGCTTGCCGTGCCGTTTGCGGATATTGCGGATCAATCGGTATACTTCTGCTTCGTCCGTGACATCGGTCTGCTCGTAGAAAACAGAAGCGCCGGCAGCACGTACTGTTTCCAGCATGTCTTTCTGCTTTTCTCTGAGAGCGGACCGGCCGGTTAGTATGATGACGGCGTCTTTTGTACGGTTTGCGATCTCTTTTGCAAAAATCAGACCTAAACCTCCGGCACCTCCTGTAATGAGATAAACGCCTTCGTCTTTCCACGGAATATCCGGCTCCGCTTGAGAAATATCCACCTCTTCCCAATCAGCGGCAAAGCGCTTGCCGTCTTCATATTTCACATGGACGCTTTCGGCATGCATACGGTTTTCGGACGCTTTTTCCGCGATGCCTTCAGCACTTTCTTTCTCCTCGGCTTCGATCATTTGACAGATCAGCTTGGAATGTTCAAGGCATGCGGTTTTGAAGAGGCCGGTAATGCCTGAGAACACCTGCTGTAAGCCTGCTGACCGCGTAACAGCCTGAAAAAGCACGCGGCCCTTCGGCTTGCTTTTCATTATGGTTTTGATATGGCCAAACAGCTGACCCGCATAAGAATGATACCGCTCTGCAATAGATGCGGGACGATCGTCCAAGATAATGACGCTTGCATGTTCAAGCTTTGCTTCGACAGCTTGTTTAACGGCTTCATCGAACTCACAAAGGAAAATGATATGCTGTTCATACGAAGGCGCATGATCGGCCGGTTCCGGCTGCTCTTTCCAGACCGGTTCAGCGAGCAATGTGTCCGTACGGCTGATGGGAACGCCGGCACCCGCATTTTCTTCCATGATCCGCGTTGAGAAACCTCTCATCCGCACACAAAGCCCGCCGTTATTGTCATATAAATCAATATCTGCTTTTTGGATAGGATCGCCGGCTTTATTGTTCGCACTGAATGTGACGTGCACCCACATATCATCAGCGCACGGATTCAGAACGTCCAGCTCCTCTAAAGCAAACGGCAATGCGGCTTTGAATGGTTCCCCGCTTTCTGCCAGCAGCGCTCTCGTCACGTTTTGCAAATATTCGGCGGCCTGAAGCGCACCGTCCATCATACTCGGATGAAGGATATAATCAGCTTTCGTATGGGAGACGGATTCAGGAAGCTTCAATTTAGCAAGCAGACGGTCTTCGCCTTTGTATACAAGCTGTACACCTTTGTAGCCCGGCCCGTAATCAGCTCCGATCATTCCTTTGTAAAACGCTTGAGATTCGATTGTTCCCTGCGTGCACCGGCGCTTCAGCTGCTCAATATCCGCCGCTTCCTCCGGTTCCTTCCGGATGATTTCAGCGATGCCCTGATTATAAAGGGGAGCTTCTTCACCGATAGAATCGTTACCGCCGTACATTCTGTATTGAATCTGTCCGTCCTCTTCTTCATAAAGTCCGATATGGACACGGACAGCGTCCTGATCGGCTATCACCGGGCGTACCCATACGATATTCTTTAAGCGCAGGCCGAGAGAATCCTCTGTTGCCCCGCCGATGCTTTTCTCCGCCGCGGCCCGTGCCATCTCAAGGGTGACGGCAGCCGGCACGATCGCCATTCCTTTAATGATATGCTCGGCAATAAAATACTCTTTTCCCGTGAATTCCGAACTGAACCGCTGCTCCTGCAAGACGGATGTATTCTGATGTACCAGCGGATGCAAAAACTTGGTATCAGTTTGCTTCACAGTTTCTTCCGGCCAGAAGCGCTCCTCTGCGAACGGGTAGGTCGGCGCACTGATTCTTCGCGGCGCGGAATCCTGATACAATAAGCCCCAATCAACACGCGCTCCTTCAATCCAGAGCGCCGCAAATGCTTTCAGCTTTTCATCACGTGTCTGACATGCCGCAAGCTCTTCCATCTCCTGAGCCGACACTTCTCTGCTTCTCACTTTTTTGCCCCGTAAGATGTTTTGGTCATTGCCGTTGATAAAATCCTGCAGCTGACGCTTCAAATCGTGATGATCATGACTGATAAAAACGGCTCTCTCTTCCATCGCTTCACGTCCGGTCTGATACGTAAATGCCAGATCATGCAAGGAAACATCGTTTTCGGCTTCATCCAGAAAGCCGGATAAACAAGATGCATAGGCAGTAAGACGCTGCTTATTTCTCGCTGACAGCGGAACGATATAAGGCGGCTGTCCGTCATTTAATCCGCTGATCGTTTTGTTTTCATACTGTTCAAAAATGGCGTGTGCGTTTGTTCCTCCGAGTCCGAATGAGCTTAACGCTGCCCGGTGCGGCGTCTCTCTCTCCGGAAGCAGTTTTCTCTTATCCGCCACATAAAACGGCGAACCGCTGAATTTGATATTCGGGTTCGGTGACGTGTAATTAATGGTAGGCGCCAGCTCCCGATGATATAAACTCATGGCGACTTTGATGCACCCGGCCAGACCCGCTGCTGTATCCAAATGCCCGATATTCGTTTTTACGGAGCCGATTCCGCAATACTGCTCCCGGTCCGTGTAACGTTTATACACTTGCTGCAGCGCGGACATTTCAATCGGATCACCCAATGTCGTTCCAGTGCCGTGCGCTTCGATATAGGAAATCGTCTCCGGGTGAATATTCGTGCTGTCTAAAACATGCTGGATGACGTCAGTCTGACCTTTTACACTCGGTGCGTAAAAACCGACTTTATCCGCTCCGTCATTGTTCAGACCGATGCCTCTGAGCATGGCGTATATGTGATCTCCGTCCTGAACGGCTTGCGACGCCTTTTTCAGCAGAATGACGGCCGCTCCTTCTCCGCCCGCCATACCGTCGGCTGAAGCGTCAAATGCCTTGACATGCCCGTCGCTTGAAAAATTCAATCCGTTTTGATGCACATAGCCGATGCCGGTCGCTGCATGCAGCGTTGCTCCGCCGACGAGCGCGTATTCCGATTCTCCGCTCGTGATGCTTCTATAGGCTGAATAAAGACCGACTAATGATGATGAGCAATTGGAATGAACGAAATAGCTTGGCCCTTTTAATCCGAGCTTATGGGAAACCATCGTCGGAATCGTGCCGCTCTGCGCTAACACCCATGAGACATAGCCGTCAGGAGATTCATGGCCTTCTGTCGTTTTTTCCGGTAAAAGCGACCGATACGAATTATTGCTTGCCGACATATATACGCTTGTCTTCGGAATCTCTTTGGATACATATCCCGCGTCCTCGACGGCTTTCCAAGAATGAAGCAGCAGAAGCCGAAGCTGAGGATCCATAAATTCTGCGTCTTTCGGAGAAATGTGAAAGAACTCAGGGTCAAAGAGATCTTTTCCTTCTATCGTCGATAATGCCGGCACATAGTCGGGATTTTCGATCAAATCTTCAGGCACGCCGGCTTCCCGAAGTTCTTCTTCCGAGTAGAACCGGACGCTTTCCTTTCCTTCTCTTAACTGCTTCCAAAACTCATGATGATTTTTCGCGCCGGGGAACTGGCAGGAAATCCCCACTATCGCCACACTGTCGTCAAAGTAAGACGGCACCCCGTTTTGCGGTGTTTGTTCTCTTTCTCTTTCATCTTGGCCTGATACCTCTGATTCAGCCGTCTGTTTAGTTTCAACAATAAATCGGCTGATCGCCTGAATGGTAGAGTGTTCGAATAAATCCGTGACGGTAAAATCGCATTCCAGCTCCTGTTTAATGCGTTCTGCCGCCGCAACAGCCAGAAGCGAGTCGCCTCCCACATCGAAAAAGCCGTCTTCGGTTTTGATGCCCGCCGTATTCAGCAGGTCTTCCCATATTGCGGTCACTTTCGCTTCCGCTTCTGATAACGGCAGTCTGCCCGTCTTTTCAGACCTGTGAACAATTACCTTGCGCTGTTTTAGGTCTTTGCGGTTCACTTTTCCGCTCGGTGTTAACGGCAGCGCATCCAGACGGATAAAATGAGCAGGCGCCATATAATCCGGCAGACTCGATAAAAGATGGTTGCGGAGCGCTTTTTCATCAGCCGTATGACCGGAGCGGGCCGTATAATAAGCAATCAGCTTTTTATGTCCGTTCTTTTCCTGAACAACAACCGCCTGATCAAGAATGTCCGGATGTTCGTTCAATTTCGTTTCAATCGCTCCCAATTCGATGCGGAAGCCGCGAATTTTCACCTGACTGTCAATCCGGCCGGCATATTCTATATTTCCGTCAGGCAGCCATCTGGCTAAATCACCTGTCTTGTAAAGTTTTTCTCCTTCACTAAACGGATTATCAATAAATGATGCCGCCGTCAGCTCAGGCTGATTGTAATAGCCTCTGGCCAGACCGGCGCCGGCCACGCAAAGCTCCCCGGCCACACCGTCAGGGACGGGGCTGAGCTTTTCATCGACGATATAAAGCCGCGTATTGTGAATCGGTTTCCCGATCGGCGTATTCCTGCTTGTGATTTCCTTTTGGCCGCAGCTGTAGTAAGCGGCATAAATAGATGTTTCCGTCGGGCCGTATATGTTTTCAATTCTGGCATGTTTGAAGATGGAAACTGACTTTTTGACTAAATCTTTCGGAAACGCCTCACCGGCCACCATCACATATTTCACAGGGCCGTCTTCTGTAAATGCCGTATGCCGCTTTACCGTTTCCAGAAATACATTAAACACGGCGGGAGCAAAATTCAGGTGCGTGACCTGGTGGGTTTGGATGTATTCCATGCAAAGCTGCGGATTTTTTTCTGCACCAGGCGGCAAAATGACAAGCCGTCCGTTTCCGATAAACCAGCCGAATAATTCAGAAATCGAAACGTCAAATACGTAATTCGTTTTTAACAAATAGGCATCCTCTTGTGCGACCGGATACTCAGCTTCCAAAAACTGCAGCGTATTCATGATGGCCCTGTGCTCAACCATGACGCCTTTCGGTTTTCCCGTGCTTCCGGACGTATATAGAATATAAGCGAGATGATGCGGTTTTGAACGCGGCGTCAGTTTTGCCCCGCTGACAGAACGTCCGCTGTTTTCAATTTCCACCGTGCTCACACCGCCGATGGCCAACTGTTCAATCATGCCGCGCGTCTTTGCTTGCGTTAATACGATTGAAACGCCGCTGTCAGTCAACACGTGCGCCATCCGTTCGTTTGGAAAAGCCGGGTCCAGCGGCACATACGCGCCTCCCGCTTTTAAAATGGCGAGGATGCCGATGACCATCTCAAAAGAACGCTCCGTACAAATGCCGACCGGGCATTCCGGTGTGACGCCCTTTTCTTGCAGGTGCACGGCGAGCGCCGTGCTTCGTTCATCTAATTCGCGATATGTAAGACTGTTTTCACCGAATGTGACGGCTTCTCTGTCAGGGTGGCGTCCGGCTTTTTCCGCAAACACTTCATGAATGCAGCGCTCATTCGGCTGATGGGATGAACGGCTTGCTTCACGTTTTTGATTGAGCAGGCCGGAACAGGCTTCAAAAGCGATCTCCGGATCAGAAAGCACCTTTTCTGCCAGTTTCATATAATGCTCCGCCATCCGTTCGATGAAAGAAGGGCTGTAGACATCCGGGTTGTACAGAAATTGCAGGACGGTTCCTGTTTCTTTTTTATAGACTTCAAGCGCAAGCTCAAATTCGCCTTCCTGATGAATGTCTTCTATCATTTCGATGCCGAGTGATTGATATAGTTCCGCCAGCTTTTCCGCTCCTTCTGTCCGGAAGAAGTTTTGATAGAAAAACGCGGTTTGAAAAACAGGCGAAACCGCAGGCGAGCGTTCCGTCTTCAATTCTTTGACAAGCGCGGGAAACGGATACGCGGCATGGTCCAGCCCTTCTGCCAGTGTCAGCTGCAGCTCCTTCAAAAACGCCGTAAAGGATTTGGCGCCCGTCTCCCTGCTTCTGACCGCGATCATATTAATAAAGTATCCGATGACAGACTCAAATTGAGCCTCAGAGCGCCCCATCGTCGGCATGCCGACGATGACATCTTCCTGATTCGTATATTGATAGAGCAGCCCTTTGAAAATAGCGAGATACACAACGGATTCATTGACATTATGTTTTTGGGCGCACACTTTAATCTGCCGGTTCAGTTCATCAGGAAGCAAGCGCTGATACGCCTGCCCTTTGCAAGTTTGAACCGATGATCTCGGATAATCCGACGGAAGCTCAAGCACCGGCAGCGGTCCTTCCAGCTGCTTTTTCCAATAAGAGAGATGCGTTTTTCCCGCTTCGCTTTCCAGCAGCTCTTTTTCCCATTTCACAAAATCATGATAATCTGCGGCCTGCTGAACCATGACAGGTTCTTTGCCTTCACTTGCTTTTACATAAGCGTCCAGCAGCGCCGACATAAACGTCATAAGAGAGACGCCGTCAAAAATGATATGGTGAATGGTGATTAACACAATCGGCTCCCGCTTCGCCCGCCGGAATACATGAACACGAAGGAGCGGCCCGGTTTCAAGCGCGAACGGTTCTTTTGCTTTTTCTTTAATAAACGAAAGAACGTCACGCCCGCTTAATTCAGAAAGATCCATTTCTTCAATCGGAAAATGCCGATCCGTATCTTCTATCTGATACGGAAGGCCGTTTTCCTCTTTTATCACACTGGTCAAAATAGGGTGCTGGCGCTGCACGGACAAAAGGGCGTTTTTGAATGTCTCGATATCCAGCTTTTGAAAACGAAAGCATAACGGAATGTTATATGCGCTCATCTCCGGAAACATTTTCTGAAGCATCCACAAACCTTTCTGGCCTTCAGAAAGCGGACGTTTTGCAGTTGTCCGCTTGAAAGCCTGGAGCTTTTGTTCTACTTCAGCGATGGTGAGCGTTCCTGATCTGTAGGCATCGAGAAGTTCTTTATGATTCATAGGTCTTACTCCCTTCTATGATGTCTTGCACTCTTTTAAAATCTAATGTCCCCTCAGAGACCTGTTTCATCATGGCGATGATCTCCTGATCCGTATACTCCTTGTTATCCGGAGCGGCGGCTTCTGTTTCGGTTTCTTCCGTTCGGTAAAACGTTTCGATCGTTTCTTTGTGTTCTGTCAGGTAATAGCTGATGACGTCTCCGAGCGTGGCATAGCTGTAAAATAACGCCGGAGTAACTTCAATGCCGTAATGACTCGACAAAAGAGCGGCAAATTTGGCTAAATAGATGGAATCAAATCCGAATTCCGCCCAGTTTTTATGCAGGACGAGTTTATCTTTAGATATTTTCAGCAGACTGTGTATCAGCTCTTTCAAATCCGCTTCGAGCCGTTTTTCCGTGCTTTCTTCCGGGATGCGGCGGCTCACGGTTTCCAAAAGCGCATCCGGTTTTGATGATTCGTCCCGCCGTATGCCTAAAAATCGTTCGGCACGGCTTCTTTTGCCGGCAATGACAAGGCACTGGGTGTTGTCTTGAGAAATGATGCGCTCAAACAGCTCAATGCCTTCATCTGTTTCTAACAGGCGCTGGCCGCTTGATTTCAGGTACATGCCCGTCGTCTCTTCACCGCCGACGGCCATTCCGCCGTTTTTCCAGACCGGCCAGTTTATGACAAAAGCGTTTCCGCTTTCGGATTGTTCGTTTTTATAGCGGGCATACGCCATTTGGAACCTGTTCGCGACCGCGTAATCACAGCAGCCGAAATCTCCTAAAACAGCCGATGTGGATGAAAAGTAGCAGATGAAATCAGGCGTTTCGTTTTTCAGCCACTCGTCAAGAAGCAGGCTTCCGTTTATTTTCGGTTCAAGCGTACTGCGGAAATTCCCGATTTCATTTTCAAAGACGGATGTTCTGCTTTCGATGCCCGCCGCATGAATGACGCCGTGAATGGCTCCGAATCGTTCTTTCGCGCGCTTGATGCAGTCGCCCATTCCGATCGGATCACAAACATCGGCTTCGGCGTAAAGAACACCCGCGCCGAGATTTTCCAGGCCTTTCATTTTTTCTTTCTTTTCTTCATTGATCGGCGACCGCCCCGTGAGAATGACATTTGCCTGGTAGTTCCGGGCGAGATGGCGGGCAAATAAGTAGCCGAGCCCTCCTAATCCGCCTGTAATGAGATATGTTCCGCCGGTTCTGATCCTGCCGTTTTCTTTCGTTAGTCCGGTTGGTTCGGTGTGATAGACATATCGTTTTCCCTCTTCCAAGAAAACGGTATGGTCTGTTTCAGCTTTCAGCTCATCCCAAATGGTTCTCATCCAGTCCGTTATGGCCGCACCGGCTTTTCTGAAGTGGCCGGTAACACTTGTTTTCGGGAGAACAATGCCGAGCGAACGCTCAAAGCCGATCCATGATTCCAAGTAGCACCTTTCCAGACCGGATGCATATTCCCCCGCCAATAACAGCCTTTCCGGCTGCAGACCGGTCTCAGCCATTGCTTTGAGAATATGGACAATACATGAATAATCTTCGATGCAGCTTTTATCTTCAAGCGCCCATAAATACAAAATGGCGGAAGCTTCACCGTACTCTTTTTGAATATCCGCAAAAGCGTTCACATATGATTGCGGATCTTCCCGCACCACTTGGCAGCGGCCGGCGGACAAGGCCTCATACCGGTCTCCCTGAGCGATAAAAATAACGTCAATGTCACTGTCATACGATTTGATCACAGAGACGGCTTCCTGCTGCTTCTTCTGATCAGTTAAGAAAGAAATCACCGTTTCGACTTGTTTTTCTCCGGCAGCCGGCAGAGCCTGTTCTTTAAGAACTTCTCTAAAAGCCATCACTTCAAACTGTTCTGCCGGATCAGTTTCATCAGCCGGCGCCTTAACGGGCGCAGCCTTGCTTTGTACAGGCTGCTGATGCCAGAAGCGTTCTTTCGCAAACGGATAAGCAGGCAGGCTGATGCGGGCCGGAGGACGGTCTCCGTATAATTTCGCCCAATTGATGTCCAATCCTTTTACCCAAAGCTCAAGCAGCTTAGAATATTTTCTTTTGCTGATCCAAGCGTCTATGATTGTTTCCATATCATCATCCGCCGAAAATACGGCAAGCATCCGTTTGTTTTCTTCCGTGCCGTCACGGTGCAGTCCGGCGCTGTTTTGTTCGGCAATAAATCCGTTCAGTTTTTCCTCAAGTTCATGTAGTGAATGGACGATAAAACCGAGACGCTCTTCCATCGGCACCCGGCCAGTCTGGAGAGTAAAGGCTATGCTCATAAGGTCGCTGCCGTTGTATCTTTTTTCACGGATAGCGTCTCTGAGCTGTTTTGCTTTTTCAGTGAGCCGTTCGCTGTTTTTCGCGGACAGGACGATGATGGCGGGCTGATCTGCCGGCGTCTCATCAGGCACTTTGTCTGCCGTATATTCTTCTATGATAAGGTGGGCGTTTGCTCCTCCCGCGCCGAAGCTGCTTAACCCCGCCCTTCTCGGAAGCTCTTTGCCGCCGATGACGGGACGTTTCCACTCACCGAGCTCCTGCTGAACGGCAAACGGCGTATACGCGAAATCAATATTTGGGTTCAGCCGTTCCGCGTGCAGGGACGGCGCAATTTGGCGGTCTTTGAGCTGGAATAATATTTTTGTCAGACCCGCAATGCCCGCTGCGCTTTCGCAATGGCCGATATTTGATTTTGCTGAGCCGATGGCGCAAAACTGTTTGTCTGTTGTATCCTCTTCAAATGCTTTCGTTAATCCGGCGATTTCAATCGGATCCCCTAATGCGGTCCCCGTGCCGTGGGCTTCAATATAACTGACGGTGCGCGCCGGGACGTTTGCCCTTTCGAAAGCTTCTTTTATTAAGGCGGCCTGCGCATTCGGATTCGGAACGGTGTATCCGTTCGTTTTGCCTCCGCTGTTAATGGTGCTTCCTTTAATCACACCGTAAATGTGATCGTTATCGGCGATCGCTTGGTCCAACGGCTTTAACACGACCGCTCCCACGCCTTCTCCGTCGACAAAACCGTCCGCGCGGTCTCCGAACGATTTACACGTGTCGCTTGCGGAAAGCATGTTCATGACTGACAGATTCATATAATGAATCGGGGCGGTCACTATGTTTACGCCACCAGCAATCGCGCATTCGCTTGAACCGCTGTATATGCTCTCAAGTGCCAGATGAATGGCCGTCAAAGAAGAGGAGCAGGCTGTGTCAACGGCAATGCTCGGCCCTTGGAAATCAAAAAGGTAAGATACCCTGTTGGCAATGGACCAGTAGCCGTAGCCTGTCGGGTAGTTTTTGTTCATCGCGCCGGCAAAAACACCGATTTTTCTGCTTTGGCACAGATTGTCAGGCGTATAGCCGGCATCCTCGATACTCGCATACGCCGTTTCTAAAAATAATCGCTCCTGCGGGTCCATTCGCTCCGCTTCCAAAGGAGAAATCTGAAAGAACAGCGGATCAAACTTGTCCATATCCTCAATGAAGCCGCCCCATTTCGTATAAATAGAGCCTTCTTTACCTTTCTCTTCATCGTAGTAATCCTGCCAGTTCCAGCGTTCCCGCGGGATTTCTTCTATGCAGTTTTTTCCTTTTTTAATATTGGCCCAAAGCTCAGCCGCTGTTTTTGCCTGCGGGTAGCGTCCTGAAACACCGATGATGGCCACGTCGCGAACCGAACTTTGCCGGACGGGCTCTTTGGCTGCCCGCTTTTCCCTCCGCCGCCAGTCAGTGCGAAGCGGCTTAGCCGGCTGTACAGCCTGCGGTTCTGGTGTTGCCTTCTGTTCTTCCTGAACAGGCGTTTGTCCTGTCAGTTTGATCATCGCGTCTTTTTTCGTTTTGATTAAGTGAGCGACGAGCGCCTCGATCGTCTGATATTCAAAAAATAAAGTGCTGCTGACTTGGTCCAATACATTTCGTAACGCGTTTGTCAGCTGTACGACGACGATAGAATCAATTCCGTATTTTTCAAGCGGCGCTTTCGGATCAATTTGAGCCGGCGGAATTTTTAATGTTTCTCCGATTAACGTTTTCAAGTACTCGGTGCTTTTTTCTGTTAAAGACGTGTCGCCTTTTTGCACCGTTGTTTGCGCCTGAAGTTCCGGCGTATATGCTGCTTTTGGCGGAGCGGTCCGTTTTCCGGCCCCTGATGTAAGCGTTTTTTGGCGAACAACGCCGTTGCTTTTTGCCGCTATAATCTGATGGCTTAATTCATGTGCCGCTTCTGCCGGGAAGAAGACAGAATGCCAGCCTTCACTTTCTAACACGCGCTTCCAGCTTTCCGGATACAAGCCCGGGCACCCCGGAATACGAAGGGCGGAATCTTCATGCAGCCACCAGCCTTCAAGCAGTCCGAAAGTAATATGCGGGAACAGGCTGTTTCCCGCCATTTCATTTAAGAGCAGCAAACCGTTGTCTTTTAAAACGGCTTTGGCGTTTCTCAGCGTCTGGCGGATGTCTTTCGTCGCGTGGAGCACATTGGCGGCAACGACGATGTCGTATGCGCCCGGCTCTATGTCCTGGCCGGCAAGCGGCGCTTCTGCGTTAAAAAGCTTATACGTCAGATAAGGATTCCGTTTGCCGTATTCCGTCTCCGCATGCACGAGAAAAGCTTTCGATACATCGGTGTAACAGTATTCTTTTATATAGTTTTGATACGGCCTAAGCTTTTCAAATATGCCTGCGCTTGTGCCGCCTGTGCCCGCTCCGATTTCCAGTATGCGGATCTCGGCTTTTGAATGTTTGCTGATGTTTTCTTTCACATACGCCGTTAATGTATCTGACAGAGCGCTGTTAAAGTAATCCGCGACTTGATTGTGCTTATAAATTCCTTCAACAAGTTCCATTGAAGAGTGCGGGAACATGATGTCAGTCGCCGGCACGTCTTCGCGCAGAATGTCCGGCAGTGCTTTAAGCATCGTCTCGGCTAAAACAGTCATCGCTTTTGTATCGGCGTTATTGAGCCATTCCTCTTTTTCCTGCTCCCATTTTTGCCATAGCGAGGCGGTTGTGTCTTCGGCTCGCGCCGACAAATTATATGAATCCGCATTCCCTTCCAGATAACCATGTTCCAGAAGGAAAGCGATCGTTTGATTGAGCCATTTTTTAAAATATTCGTGTTCGGGCTCATACGCTTTAAGGCTTTGCGGCGTCAGCAAGTCTGCTTCTTTAAGCTGGGCGATCAAAAGCTGATACAGAAAATCATCGAGCTTTTGATGTTCAGCCTCTTTTACAAGACGTGCGCCGGGCGGAGCGGCCTTCAGCTGTTGTGAAGAGACAAGCGGCTGAGACGGATAAACGGAAATTTTTTCTGTTTCACTCATCCCTTCGACTGCGACCGGTTTTGTCGTATGAATGAAAGCCGCTTGATCAACCGGCAGCGTCATAAGGGTTTCAAGCGCCTCCATCGCAGCGTCCGGTTCGATCAATCCTAATCCGATCTGATCCATCAGCTGAATAAAATCGCCGTCTTCAGCCGCTTCGCTGTTGCCCCAATAGCCCCAATTCATGACTTTGACCGGACAATTCCACGTCTGATCAAGTTCTTTCGCAAATGCGTCACTGAAAGCGCATCCTGCGGCATAGTGGCTTTGTTTCACGTTATGGATAAATGCCACAAGCGAGGAGAAGAAGAGCGCAAAGTCAAGCGGCTCCTGTCCAAATACCTCCGCCAAGGACACACTGACATCGGCTTTTGCCCGCAGCACCGATTTGAACTCTTCTGTCTTCATATTATTTAAGCTTTGCTCAGACAGATCCATTGCCGAGTGGATGATTCCGTTCATTTTTGTGTGACGCTCTTTTATAAACTGATAAGCCCGCTCTAAGGAAGCACTGTCAGCGGCATCGGCGGAAACATATTCAGGCGCCGGGCCGAATGCGCTGAGCCGGTCGAGTTTCGCCTGTATGGAATCATTCAGTGTGCTTCTTCCGATCCAAATGATGCGTGCTTTGTAGCGGCGGATCATGTATTCACTCCATGCCTCGCCAAGATATCCGGCGCCTCCGATCACGGCATAAACTCCGCCTGTTTGGTACAGCGTGCCGTTTTTCGGCATATTGTCAAGCGGTATCAGCTGCCGCTCAAACAGCTGCTGATTGCGGTACGCCCAAATTTGACCGTTTTTTCCGGCAGAAAGACTGAGCGCCTCTTCGATCGGCCAGCTGCCGTCCGTTTCCGTGTCAATCATGCGGATATTCCAATGCGGATATTCTTTCGCCATTGTTCCGGCAAGTCCGCTGACTGCGGCTTGTGACGGGTCGGCGCTGTCTTGATCGGAAAACGGCTGGGCATTTGCTGTGACGATGCACCAGTCCAAATGTTTTTCTCCGTACCCCAAGGCAAGTAATGCTTTCATCAGCTTGAACACATGAAGAACGTTTCTTTCCTGTTCCTTGAGGCTGTCAGCACTCTCAGCCTGCGGAGCAAGCCAAATGATTTGCTCCAGTTCTTTTTGTCCTTCAAGCATGTGCGTAAGAGATGTGATATCATCCGTACCTCTGATCGGATAATAGGAAGCGTTCGGCAGATGTTCTTTTATGCGCGTATGCATTCTGTCAGTTTCACCGAAAACCGCAGTCTGCTTTTCCGCCGTTTTTGCTTTCTTCGTTTTTTTAAGTGCAACGGGCTCCCAAGCCGGAATCAGCATCGTATGGCCGACAGGCGCCTCCGGGGTTTCACCGCCTGCTGTTTGGCCTGTGTCAAGCGCCCGGACGGACGCGCCTTTCATCCGGACATAAACCGTACCGGCATCATCGCACATATCAATGTCAAATTTTCTTACGTTGTCATCTGCTTTGCTGCCTTCTGTGTACCGGATATATGACCAGATATGTTCAGGACACGGCCCGAACACTTCCACTTCCTGCATTGCAAACGGCAGAGAAAGCTCGTGGCTGTCTGCATCGTCATGTATTGAGCGGACAAGCAGACCGACGGAGGCGTGAAAAGCGGCGTCCATCATACTCGGGTGAAGCGTATACTGTTCTTTATTGTCATGTACGGCAGCCGGGAGTGAAATACGGGCCAATAATCGGTGTTCTCCGATCAGCAATTGCTGTACGCCTCTGTATGCCTCTCCGTAATCCAGACCGATCTTCTCAAAAGCACCGTAACATTCTTCCGCAGTCACGGTCCCTGAATTGCAGGAAGCTTTGACAGACTCGATATCAATCTGGGCGCTTCCCGGTTCGGTAATGACCGCTTCACCCTGGCTGTGAATAACCGGATCTTCGCCGTTTTCTGTTTCACTGAATATTTCATAGGTAATCTCACCATTATCTTCTGGATAAAGGGCAATATGTATTTCCTTCGGTTTGTCTTCAATCATGACCGGCCTGACCCAAACAACCTGCCTGAGTGTGACGCTATGGCCTTTTTCCGTCACGGCAGCGGCCTTTTTGACCGCCTCTCTGGCCATTTCCAAATAGGCGACACCCGGCAGTATTTTTTGTCCGTTGACGACATGGTCAGATAGGAAAAATTCATCTCCAGTAAAAAGAGACGTGAAGCGCTGATGCGAAAAATCTGACGTATTTTCTTGTAAAAGCGGATGCAGCACTGTGCCTGACACGCTTTTCTCCTGTTTTTTCTGCTGCGGAATCCAATAGCGTTCTTTTGCAAACGGATACGTCGGAACGCTTGTTTTACGCGGTTTACCCGAAGCGTACAGCCTATTCCAATCTATTATTTTCCCTTCTGCCCATAACTCGGCAAGCCGTATCGGATCATCCGTCTCTGGAGCGGTTTCGCTCAGTTCCGGCAGCTCGGCTTGTCCGCGCCAAAGACCGGGGATGTTTTCGTTTCCTTTTACGAAATCATTCAGCTTTTCTTTCAAGTCGCGGGTGTCATTTACAAGGAAGACAGCTCTCTCCTCCATTGCTTCACGTCCTGTCTGAAGTGTATAAGCCAGTTCAGACAGCACCGTCTTTTCTGAAAGCGATCGGGCTAATTTTTCCGCATAGGCCAGAAGCCTGTCTTTATTTCTTGCTGACAGCGGGATGAGTTTTGCTGCATCGTTCTCAGGTGCAGGCGCTTTTTGTTCAGGCTGAATGTATTCTTCTAAAATGATGTGGGCGTTCGAACCTGATGCACCGAAGGAACTGAGTCCGGCCCGGCGCGGATAATGTGTGACTTTTCCGTTTTCTTCGGCTGCCGGCTGCATCCACGGAGCAGTCTGCTGCTGTACGTAAAAAGGAGATCCCTCAAATTTCAGGTAAGGATTTAATTCCGCAGAATGCAGTGATTTGACAAGCGTTTTGTGATGAAGCTGCAGCGCCGCTTTTGTTAACCCGCTGATTCCCGCCGCTGATTCTGCGTGACCGATATTTGATTTGACCGAACCGATGGAACAAAATTGCTGATCCTGCGTCCCTTGGCTGAACGCTTTTGACAGACCTTCAATTTCAATCGGGTCTCCTAACGAAGTACCCGTGCCGTGGGCTTCCACATAACTGACGGTCCGCGGGCTGATACCTGCTTTTTTCAGACAGGCCTTAATGACTTCTGCCTGTGCAGCAGGACTCGGGACGGTAATTCCGCTTACTTTCCCGACGTGGTTAACGGCGCTTCCTTTAATGACCGCGTAAATGCGGTCGCCGTCTCGTTCGGCTTTTTCCAGCGGCTTGAGCAAGACCGCACCGACTCCTTCTCCGGAAACGTAGCCGTCCCCGCCCTCGCCGAATGTACGGCAGCGGCCGTCACTTGAGTGCATGCCCACGCTTCCGTAGCTGAGATATTTCGCCGGGTGCAGCGACAAGTTCACCCCTCCCGCAAGCGCGGCTTCACATTCGCCGCGGCGGATGCTTTCAATGGCCAGATGGACGGCGGTCAATGATGATGAACAAACGGTATCCACCGCGATGCTCGGCCCGTGGAAGTCACAATAATAGGACACTCTGTTGGCGATCTGCGCATAATTCAGTGAAACCGGAAAAGGATCAGTTTCAGATAATTGTTCTGCGCCGATTAAGGAATAATCTTTATGCATCACCCCTGCAAATACGCCGATCGGATGCTGTTTCTCCCCTTTATTTCCCAGCGTTTCAGGCGTATACCCCGCATCTTCAATCGTTTCCCAGCATGTTTCTAAAAACAGGCGCTCCTGCGGATCCATCGTTTCCGCCTCACGCGGTGAGATTCTGAAAAACTGCGGATCGAAACAGTCGGCATCGTCAATGAAACCGCCCCATTTTGATACTGTTTTTCCAGACGGGGACGTTACGTTTTGATATGTTTTCCAATCCCATCGGGACTTCGGAACTTCAGTGATGCAATCCGTGCCCGCCTTAAGGTTTTCCCAAAACTCCGCCACACTTTTCGCTTTCGGATAGCGGCCGGCCATTCCGATAATCGCGATGTCTCCGGTGTTTTTATGAAGTTCTGGCGCGTCCGGCGCCTCAGCTTCAGACCGTGATGGTTCGGCTGCACGTTCCTCCGCACATTCAAATGAACCAGTCTTTTTCAGAAAGACTGCGAGTTCTTTTATATTTGTATATTCAAAGAGAAGAGTGGGCGCGAGGTCCGCACCCGTCTTTTTACTGATATCCTGTACAATCTCAAGCAAAGAAGATGAATCCAGCCCAAGCTCGTAGTAGCCTGCAAGAACGTCCAGCGTCTCCCAAGGCTGCCCAAGCTTATCAGCCAAAAGCTTCTTTAAAAACAGAATGATGTCTTTTTCATCTGCGCTTTCCGGCTCAGTTGCAGCCTGTTGATTCTGTTCGGCTGTATTCGCGTCTTCTTCGAGCCGAACCGCTTTTCCCGTAATGTTTTTAAGCTCCGCCACCTTTTGTCCGGATCGGCTGAAGTACTCGATCGTCATCGTTGTGAGTTCTTTTTCCTGACGGACGCCGGAAGCGGCGATACGCGCCGTGCATTCTGATTGAAGCCTGTCAGCGGCCGTGAACGATTCATAATATAAAGGCAGGTGAAGCCGGTTTGTTTCTGAAAGCAAACCGCTCCCCCCGATCCCGCTCGCATCCAAAAGGGCCGGATGGAATAAAAAGAAATCTTTTCCTTCTTCGCAAGAAAGCTCAGCCAGCATGCCGCCTTCTGTTTCGTACAATCGTCCGTTCGATTTCATCATACCGGAATGAACCAAGTCATGATCCAGACAGCGGTTATACATGTCATCAAGATTCAGAGACCTGGCTGACTGCTTCACATCGCCGAAATCAATGGTTTCGTCAAATGTGACAGCGTCTCTTTTCACCATTTCAGCCGTCGCATATTGTATATTGTCTGACAGCTCGTCACCTTGCTGTTTCTGCCCTGAAAGGGAGATGAGCCACTTTCCATCTCCGCTATCAGAACATTGAATGGTCAGAATGATTGCAGCCGTTTCACTGACGGTTAAAGGCTGATAAATCGTAACATGCTTCAATTCGAGCTCATTGTATACATAACCGTGTTCCTGAAAAACCTGATAAATCAAATCGATATAAGCAAGACCGGGCAATACCGCTTCACCAAAGACCATATGGCCCTTCATGATGGGATGATCCAGTGAGATATTGATTTTTTCCGATATCATTCCTTCCCACTCCTCTCTTATTTAAATGCTTTCCAAAACATTTTTTTCGCAGGAAGCTCTTGTTTCTCCGCTCGTACGTCAGGTTCTTTTACCAGAGCCTTACGTCTTAATGACGGTACCGGCAGCGGCTTTCTTTTCATTCGGGTATCTTTTTCTTCCCAAGCTTCCAGAATGACGTGGGCGTTCGTTCCGCCGTCGGCAAAGCAGTTGATGGCTGCTGACGGTCTGGCTGCATCCCATTCGCCGGCTGTTTTATGAAAGTGAAAATCTGTCTTTGTTATATCAAAATGCGGCATCGGTTCGTCTCCTGAGAGAAACGGAACCGTTTGTTTATGCTTCAGCATTAATACGACTTTAATGAAGCTTGCGATGCCTTCCGCGCAAAGCGGATGCCCGATGTTCGGCTTGATTGACCCGATGCCGAGCGGAACATGCGGACCTGAGCGGTATACGGATTGAATCGCCTTCAGCTCAAGCAAATCAGTCACCGCGGAACCCGATCCGTTTGCTTCGATATAACTGATGTCTTCCGGCTTTTTGCCGCTTTTGAAAAGCGCGCTTTGCATGACATCTTTTTGCGCCTGCATATTCGGGGCTGACGGGCCTGCCGTTCTGCCGTCATTGTTCATGGCGGCAGCCTTAATGACCGCGTGTATCGTGTCGCCGTCTTTTTGCGCCTGTCTTACTGTTTTTAACAGCACCATGCCGACGCCTTCACCGAGGACCACTCCGCCGGAACGCTTGTCAAATACGTGAAATGCCGGTTTTTCGTTTAACAGCCCGCGCTCTTGGAACATCCGGTGCGCCGCATCCGTGTTCAGCAGGCTGACGCCGCCAACTACCGCCGCTTTGATATCGCCGCTTCTCAGTGCCTGAACGGCCATGTTCATTCCTGTCAAAGCCGATGAACAAGCCGTATCAAGCACGATACTCGGCCCGCGCAGATCAAAAAATTGCGAAACGTTTGCCGCTAAATAATTCTGCCCGCCCGCAACAATCGGGTTGCGGGTATTCGCAAGACTTTCAGGATCAGGCTGATGCTGGCTGCGGCCTCCGATATACACACCGGCTTCTATGCCCTTGATTTCTTCACGGGTATAGCCGGCATGGCACCAAAGTTTCAAGCTCTCTTCCAGCACCGCCAACGCCTGAGGGTCCATCGCTTTCGCGTCGTTTTCCGGAATGAAAAAGAATTCGGAATCAAAGTGATCCATATTGTCAATCAATCCCGCAACGTATTGATTTGCATATCCGAAACGTTCCGCCGGGACGGAGCCGATTGCGGACCTGCCGCTTCTCAGCAAATCCCAATATTGTTCTAACGATTCCGCTCCCGGAAAACGGCAGCTCATTCCGACGACGGCAATGTCTTCAGTTACAGCAGCACGCTTTTGCTCAGTGTGAACCGTTTGTACGGCAGCCGGAACCAACATTTCTGTATCAGGTTCCTCCCGTTCTGCAAGCAGCTGTTGACCATTGGATACAAGCCATTCGGCAAACGCGTCAATCGTCGGGTGTTCATATAAAACAGACGGATCTAAGTCCTCTTTGAGCGCATGATTCATTTGCTGTAAAAGCTGCGCTAAAATGATCGAATCAACCCCGTAATCCTGAAACGGTTCGTCTGTTTCCAGTTCTTCCGGAGCGATTTTCAGCTCATCGGAAAACAGTTTCACAAGCCACACCTTCGTATCAAGAAGCAGTTCTCTGTCTGAATGTTTTTCCGCGGCTTTGCCGTTTATTACGGCTTCAGTCTCTTTTTGTTTTTTCTTTTGACAGAGCAGCCTGTCAGGATGCCATTCGCTCCGATCAACCATAGCCGGCAGAACGGACGGACGGATGTTTTCAGATAAAATGCGGTCCAGCAAGTCAAGTCCTTCCGCGTTGGACAGTCCCAGCAGCCCGGTCTGCTTCAGGCTTTCTGTGCGGACTTCACCCAATCCGGTTTCCTTCCAGTTCGGCCATTGAATGCTGACTAACGGATATTGATGCTGATGAGCCGCCGCGAAATAATCCATGTACGCATTTGCCATCGCATAATCCGACTGTCCCGCCGCGAGCGCCGGAACGACTGCAGATACTGAAGAAAATAAGACAAAAAATTGCAAAGGATCATTTGTGAAAAGGCTGCTTAATGTTTGAAGCCCGGCGACTTTCGGTTCCAGCACTTCTTGTATATCGTCGGCAGTCTTTCTGATAAATGCCGGATTTACTGAATTAACCGATCCCGCACAGTGAATGACGCCGCCGATCGGTCCCATCGTGCGCCGGATCGTTTCAATTTCCGCTGCTGCCGCATCATGATCAGACAATTTCAGACTGATCACCGCCACTTGCACTCCTTTTGCTTCAAGCTCTTCAATCGCCCGTATCTTCTCTTTCAGCCTCGTATTAACGGCTGACCGTTCATGACGGGGAGGAATCGGCTCCCTGCCTGTCAGCACTACTTTTTTCACGCCGTGTTTTTCTGTGAAATGGCGGGCGCATAAGAGACCCAGTCCCCTCGTGCCTCCGGTAATGAAAAGCACATGGTCTTCAGGAAACGGTGCGGGCTTATGTTCTGCTCGCTTCCCGCTTGGAATCTCGCTGAACAAAGCACGGTATCTCTGTCCGTTTCGGCGGCAGACTTCCGGTTCTGTGCTGTCCGCCGAAAATTCATCTGCAATCTGTTTGGCAAGCGTCTGCTGATCCGTATCTGTATCGGCATCCATGTGTCTGGACGTCACGTTTTGATACTCATTTTGAAGCATTCTGTACAGGCCGCTTTTTGCCGCTCCTGCAAGATGAATCGTTTTCTGCTGAAATGGCTCCAAGCCTTTTGTTACATATAGCAGCGTCAGCGGCCGCGCTTGCCGGCGGCTTGTATCAATCAGAGTCTGGATCCGGCTGATTCCTTCCAGTGAAAGGTCTTCGTCTCCGCATCCCGTCAGATCGATTGCGCCATCTATGTGATTCCAATCGCTAGCTGCAGTGTCAGCGGAATCGGCCGGGAAAATGAACGAGTCAGCGAAATGCTTTGCAGTCTCTTCGGCAAGCCCCGCTGTCCCTGCATCAGCCAGAATCATGACCGTCCTGCCGCTTTTCTCACCGGCCGAATCGATCTCACACGGAACCCATTGCTTTTCTAAAAGCACAGCCTCGCGCCGGTCTTCTGTTTCCTGCGGTACGGCTTTCGGTTCAGGCAGCCAGTAAGGCTCCTTCGCAAACGGGTAAGCCGGCAGACTGATTCTGCGGGGTTTTTCGTCTTGATAGAGTCTGTCCCAGTCCATCTGAAGCCCTTTGGCCCACAATTCCGCTATTTTGGCGTATTTTTTCTTATCGAACCACGACCTGACAAGCTGCTTCAGATCATCGTCCGTTTCAAATGCTTTGATTTCTTTTTTTGCCGTTTTGATGTGGGCTTCATATATCCCTTCACCCGTATTTCCGTTTACAAAATCGGTTAAACGGCTGATCAGTTCTTCTCTCGAACCGGCTGTAACCGCAAGACGGTAATCCATCGCATCACGCCCGGTCTGAAGCGTGTATGCCATATCTGAAAGATTGATATTCTGATTGGCTTTTGCAAATTGGATCACAGACTCGGCATAGGTTTTTACCTGCGGCGCTTTTTTCGCCGACAGCACAAAAATGTTTGTCTCATCAGACTTACGGCTTCCCCGGTCTTTCGGCTGATACTCTTCGATAACGAGATGAGCGTTTGTGCCGCTGTAGCCGAATGAGCTGACACAGGCCCGCCGCGGTGCTCCGCCTGTTTCCCAAGGTTTAAGTTCGGTATTGACAAATAAAGGCGAGTCATCGAAATCAAAATGTTCATTCGGCGTGCTGAAATGAAGGGTCGGCACAAGCTGCTGATGTTTCATCGACAGCAGAACCTTCTGGACGCTTGCTACACCTGCCGCCGCCGACGTATGCCCGATATTCGATTTAACCGAACCGATGGCGCAAAATTGTTTGCGGTCCGTTTTTTCCTTGAATACAGAAGATAAGGCTTCTAATTCAATCGGGTCCCCCTGCTTTGTGCCGGTGCCGTGCATTTCCGCATAGGTGATGCTCTCAGGGTGTATGTTGTGCGCTTCATACACTTGACGCTCTAATTCCATTTGGCTTTTCGCGCTTGGTGCGGTAATGCCGTTGGTTTTTCCGTCCTGGTTAATTCCAGATCCGATAATGACTCCGTAAATATGGTCTTGGTCGGCTTCCGCATCTTTCAGCCTCTTCAAAACGAGCGCCCCCGCGCCTTCGCCAGGCACAAATCCGTTCGCACTGTTATCAAATGCTTTACATTGGCCGTCAGGAGACAGCATTCCGGCTTCACACATGCTGATGTATGATTCAGGCGTTAAATACAAGGTCACCCCGCCGACAAGCGCCATGTCAATTTCATGATTCAACAGCGCCTGACGCGCCAAATGAGTCCCGACGAGAGATGAAGAGCATGCCGTATCAATCGGAATGGCCGGCCCTTTCAAATTGAGATAATAAGGCAGGCGGGCCGCCGCGATGCTGAAACTGTTGCCCGTCGCGCTTCCTCCTGTCTGATGTTTGTTTAACATCATGCCGTATTCATTGTTCATAATCCCCAAATAAACGCCGCAATTTTTTCCGTTTAATTCTTTTGAGCTGTAACCCGCATCTTCAAAGGCTTTAAAACCTTCCTGTAAAAATATCCGGTGCTGCGGGTCCATAAGTTCCGCTTCAGACGGAGATATATTAAAGAACAGCGGATCAAACTCTTCAATGCCGTCAAGCATACCGATTGATCTGCAGTATACTTTGCCCTTCTTGTTTAAGGCCGGATCATAGTATTTGTTTACATCCCAGCGGGAAAGCGGGATGTCGCGAATGGCGTTTTTCGCACGGGCTAAGTTGTCCCAATATGTCTTTAGGTCCGGCGCATCCGGGTACTTGCCCGACATGCCGACGATGGCTATCGCGTCCGCTATCTCGTCTTTAGGCTCCCGTTTGGCCTGCACCGGTTCAGGTTCCTTTTGAACCGTTAATCTCTCCGGCTCGGCAGGTGTTTTCTCCCGCGGGGCGGCTTGCTGCGTAAGCGGCTTTGGATGTACGGGAACCGCCTGTTTTTTTCTTCCGCGGACGGACGGCTGCGTGCGCAGAAAATCGGCAAATTGACGGATTGTCGGATAATCATACACTTTCGTTACATTACAGTCCGTGCCATACCGTTTATTGACGGCCTTTATCCATTCAAGACCGGTAATCGAATCCATACCGAGGTCAATAAAGGCCTCATCAATATCCACTTCATGCCGCTCCATGTACAATACATCAGCCAGTGCTTTTGATAACTCGTCATGCACCGCTTCAATCGGTTCTTCCGGTTCGGCGGAAGCTGCTGTTTCAGACATCGCCTCCAGAATATCCGCTTCTGCTTGTATCACATGCTGCTTATGAGCGTTTAAAGGCTGCAGCAGTATGTTTGACGGTTTTTTTACGGCCTCTGTTTTCTGCGGTTCGGCTGCTTCCTCAAGGATCGGTTCTGTCCCGAGCTCTTTTTGCAAGAAGGCCGCAAACTGGCGGATTGTCGGATAATCATATACTTTCGTCACCGTAAGGGACGTGCCGTACGCTTTATTAACGGCCTTTATCCATTCAAGACCTGTGATTGAATCCATGCCGATATCAATAAATGTGTCATCTGCGTCGATATCGTCGGCATCCATATATAAAACGTCCGCCAACCTTTCCGTTAATTCGGCACTTACTTTTTCAGCGGAAACCGCCGGACGGGAAGCAGACTGTACGGTTCTTTTCGGTTTCGCGCCGCTCAAAGGCTGCAATGAAATGTTTGACGGTTTTTCTTTGGCAGTCTCCTCGTGAAGAGTTGTTACTTCAATGACCGGTTCCGGGACGGCCGCCGGTGCGATCGGCGCAGACTGTGTTTCGGCCGGTCTTTTGACAGCTGTATCAGCTGATGTGTCGATCCAATAACGGTCTTTTGCAAACGGGTAGGCCGGGAGACTGATTTTTTGCGGTCTGCCCATTTGATACAGCTTATCCCAATTCAGCGGAAGGCCCTTCACCCAAAGCTCTAATACCTTTGCGGCTTTGCCTTTTTCAAGCCATGCCTCAATGGTTTTTTCCATGTCCTCATCAGCCGCAAACAGCGCCATCGTGTCTTTATTCTGTTTGACTTGTCCGCGGTAGAGCCGGTCAATTGACTCCTTGCCGCCCGTAAATTCGTCAAGCTTTTCTTCAAGCTCGCGCAAATTGCTGACAATCATTCCGAGACGCTCTTCCATCGGTTCACGTCCGATTTGAAGCGTATATGCGATCCGGCTCAGATCCGCTTCCCGGTAACGCCCGCTCCGCAGCGCATCAAGAAGACGTTCCGCCCGTTTTTGAAGCCGTTGCTCATTTTTCGCGGAAAGGACGATCATCGACGGATGAGGTGCAGCAAAAGCCGTCTCCTTATCCTCATCAGCGGTATATTCTTCGATGACGATATGAGCGTTGACGCCGCCGGCTCCGAATGAGGAAAGCCCTGCGGTTCTCGGCAGTTCTTTATTTACTCCGTTTTCATTTATGACCGGTCTTTTCCACTCTTCAAGCGTCTGCTGCACTTTGAACGGCGTAGAGAGAAAATCAATATTCGGGTTAAGCGTCCGGGAATGCAGTGACGGTGCGAGCTTCTTATGTTTCATTTGCAGGAGCACCTTCGTCAGACCCGCGATGCCCGCCGCGCTTTCACAGTGCCCGATATTGGATTTTGCTGAGCCGATGGCACAAAACTGTTTATCTTGTGTTTGTTCTGAAAAGGCTTTTGTCAGACCCGTGATTTCAATCGGATCACCGAGTGAAGTCCCGGTGCCGTGGGCTTCAATGTAGCTGACCGCCCTCGGATCGGTTCCCGCGTCTTTTAACGCCTGTTTGATCACCGCGGCTTGGGCGTTCGGATTCGGTACGGAATACCCGTTTGTTTTTCCATCATGGTTTACGGCCGTTCCTTTGATCAGGCCGTAAATATGATCACCGTCCGCTTTCGCTTTAGAAAGCGGCTTAAGGAGCACGGCTCCCACTCCTTCACCGGGCACATAACCGTCCCCGCCTTCACCGAAACTTTCACATCTGCCTTTGCTTGATAAAAATCTGTTCTGGCCGAGCATCAAATATTTATTCGGATGAACGGATACATTGACGCCCCCGGCAAATGCTGTCTCGCATTCCCCGTTCCGCAAGCTTTGGCATGCCAGATGAATGGCTGTTAAAGAAGAAGAGCACATCGTATCCAGCGCCATGCTCGGACCGTTAAAACCGAATACATAGGAAGCCCTGTTCGCAATTGATGACGGATTTCCGGTCAGCGCAAGCGATTTTCCGCGCGCCTGTTCTTCGGCTCCGTAAAGCTGATATTCCTCATACATGACGCCTACGTAAACACCGACATTGGCGCCAAGCAAATCACCCGATTTTTCCGTGAGCTTTTTGCGCGTGTAACCGGCATCTTCCATCGTTTCGTAGACACATTGCAGGAATAACCGCTCCTGCGGGTCCATCAATTTTGCATCCCGAGGCGAAATAGAGAAGAATTGCGGATCAAATTTGTCCACGTCTTTCAAAAATCCTCCCCATTTTCCGTACGTCTTGCCTTCTTTATCTTTATCAGCGTCGTAATAAAGACTGTGATCCCAGCGATCGTTTGGAATTTCGGTTATGCAGTCAGTGCCTTCACTCAAGTTCTTCCAAAATTCCTGAAGATTTTCGGCCTGCGGATATCGTCCTGATATACCGATAATCGCGATATCTTCACGCTCCGTCAGCTGCTGATTTTTCCGCGCGTCTGGACGGACTTGCGCAAAGCCTTTTTTGCCTTCATTCCGTTTGGAAACGGGCTTTACTTTCGCTTTCTCAGACAGCGCCGGTTTGGCTGCAGGGGTTTCTTCTGTTTTCATCCCGGTCACTTCCCGCAGCGTGTCCCGGTGTGCTTTCATAAAATACTGCGCCAGCGATTCGATATTCTGGTACTCGAAGAACAATGTTTTTGACAATGAACCGAAGCTCTTTTCCAGCCGGCCCGTCAAATGCATAATCATAATCGAATCAATTCCGTAATCTTCCATAGGCGCCTTGGCGTCAATTTTGCCGACAGGAAGTTTGGTTACTTCCGAAAGCACATGTTTCAAGAAATGCTCTGTTTTTTCTGCAAGCATGTTCTCTCCGCCTGCTGTAAGACCTGCCGTTTCTTCCGTTTTGCTGCCCTTATCCGGCTGATCATCCGCTGATTTTTTCAGAAACGCCCGGATTTTTGCGGCGTAGCCTTCCGTCACCATGATTTGGGATGTGTTTGCCGCCCACCCGCGGTACAAAGCATGGATGCCGTTTTCTGTTTTCATAGGGACCATGCCGCTTTCTTTTGTCAGCATCGCTTCCGTTTCAGCATCAACCGTCATGCCGCCGTCTTTCCAAAGCGGCCAGCAGATTGAAAGGGTGTGTCCATAGCGTTCATTTCGGGCTTTTTTACGGTTTCTTTTTTCACTGAAGGCGTTCATAAACGCATTGGCCATCGCATAATCAGCCTGGCCCGCGCTTCCGGCGCTTCCGGCTCCGGAAGAGAAAAGAATCAGAAAATCAAGCTCAATGTCCTTTGCCGCTTCATCAAGATGAACCAGCCCGGAGACTTTCGGCGCCAGTACATCACGGATTTCATCTTTGTGCTTTTTCAGAATATAGTTGTCTTTTATCGTTCCCGCGCTGTGTATGATACCGTTTAATCCGCCGTACTTCCGGCAGATGTCCGCTGTGAGCGATTGAACTTCTTGTTTTTCCGTCATGTCCGTTTGTTTGTACACGGCTTGCGCGCCGAGATCGGACAGTTCTTGAAGCTGGACTTTTTTACGGTTATCCAACAGAGAACGCCCCGTTAAAATAAGAACGGCGTCTTTTGCATGCCGGGCGATTTCTTTGGCGAATAAAAATCCGAGTCCGCCCGCACCGCCTGTGATCAGATAAACACCTTTATCCTTCCACGGCTTTTCGGCGCCGAACTGTTCAAGCCCTGTTTCCTGCCATTGTGCCGTATAGCGCTTGCCGTTTTCATAGCGAATATGCTTGTCATCAGGATGAGCGCTGCATTCTTTTACATATCGGGACAGCGTGTCTGCTTTGACGTCCGGCTCCAATTCAATCAGCTGGCCGGTCAGGTTCGGGTTTTCAAGCGCCGCTGTTTTCAAAAGCCCCGTTAAGCCGCAAAGGAGCTGCGTATCCGCTTCTTGAGGCACGACAATCTGAATGAGCTCGCGCCCGCCGGAATTTGAAGCGAGAATTTTCTTCACTTCTTCGAAAGCCTGAAGCGCACAAGCTTCAAACCGTTCGTCTTCACTCTTATGCTGATCACGGAGCACGTGACAGCTGAAGTCTGTCTGTATGCTGTTCATTTGATCCGTAAACCGGTCTGATATCATCACGTGACGGGCTTTGAAATGAGTCGGCGCTTTTTCATGTACAGCGGCCTTCTCTTCCCATACGTGTTCAAAAAATAGTGTATCTGTTTTATCCGTTTCAATTTCCCGTGCGGAATAACCAGTCATTTTCACACATACATTGCCTTGTTCGTCACATACATCAATATCCAGCTTCTGCACGGCATCTTCAGGCTTGCTTTCGCCGCTGTACGCAATGGAAACCCACATATCGCTTTTACAGCTTTTCAACACATCAATCTGTTCGAGAGCAAACGGCAGCATCGGCCTTATGTCAGTCCCGTCTCTGTCAAGCATTAACCCGATTGTCGCGTGGAAGGCCGCATCCAAAAGGCTCGGATGGAGGACAAACTGATCTTTTGTATGAGAAATAGATGACGGGAGTGAGAGCTTCGCGAGCACTTTGCTGTCTTTTGCATAGATTTCCGTGACCGCTTTGTGAGCATCCCCGTATTCAATCCCCATCTGTTTATATGCCTGATAGCAAGCGTCAGGTGTGATCAGACGGCGTGACTCTCTTAATTTGTCAATCTCGATTTTAGCCGGTTCGCCCGCTCCGACACACGCCGCGCTTCCTTGCGCATAGAGAACGGGCTCTTGTTCCGCGGAAGCCGATTCACTGTAAACCGTGAAGCCCATCTCCCCATTTTCTTCGTCATAAAGGCGGAGATACAGTTCTGCGGATTCATCCGCCGCTGTAAACGGACGTATCCATACAACATGTTTCAGACGGACTGTTCCTTCTTCCTTCGTTTCTGCCGCGTGTTCAACGGCCGCCCGGACCATTTCCAGATAAGCCGCGCCCGGTAACGTCCGCTCGTTTTTGACGACGTGATCTTTCAGGAAAAATTCTCCGCCGCTAAAAGAGGACCGGAAACGAACACCTGACATGTTTGATACATTTTCATGAAGGAGCGGATGCAGCATGCCTGCCCTGTTTTGCGGCAGCGATTCTCTTTTCTCCGCCTTTGGCACCCAATACCGGATTTTTTCAAATGGATATGTCGGCAGGCTGATCCGATTCGGTTTGTTTTCACTGTACAAGAGATTCCAATCCATCGTTCCTCCGCCGGCCCACTTTTCGGCAATCATCTCCAGACTCCCGGAAGAAAGCCAATTATGTATCAAGTCCGGAGCAAGCTCTGCCTGTTTGCTTTTATCGGCTCGGTTCCGCCAGCATCCGCTGACCGTTTTACCCGCCAGAAAGCCTTCCAGCCTCTCTTTGAGCTGTGTCATATTCTGAGCGGTGAACGCAACCCGCTCCTCCATCTGTTCACGGCCGATCTGAAGTGTATACGCCGCATCCTCAAGCGGCAGGCCGGGATGAATAAATGCAGACAGCTTCGCAACATACTCTTTTAGCCGTTCTTCATTTCGGGCTGAAACCGGGAAAATGAATGTCTGTTCTTCTGCCGGTTCAGCCACTGTTCCGTGTGATTCTTCAGGGACAAATTCCTCCAGAATGAGATGCACGTTTGAACCTGTCGCCCCAAAAGAACTGATGCCTGCACGCCGGGGATATACGGTCTCATTTCCGTTTTCCTTTACTGAGGGCTGCTGCCATGCTTCGGTATGATGCTGGACGTAAAACGGTGATTGTTCAAAATCTAAATACGGATTCAGCTCCTCGGAATGAAGAGACGGCACCAGAGTTTTATGGTGAAGCTGCAGGGCAACTTTGCTTAAGCCGCTGATGCCCGCCGCCGATTCCGCATGGCCGATATTGGACTTCACTGATCCGATCGAACAGAACTGTTTGTCCTGTGTGTACTGGCGGAACGCCTTGACAAGGCCTTGAACCTCGATCGGGTCGCCGAGAGAAGTTCCCGTCCCGTGCGCCTCAACATAACTGACCGTGCGCGGACCGATGCCCGCTTTGTCCAGGCATTCTTCAATCAAATCGGCCTGCGCGACAGGACTCGGCACGGAAATTCCGCTCACTGTCCCCACGTGGTTGACGGCACTGCCCTTTATCACCGCATAAATCCGGTCTCCGTCTTTTACCGCCTCTCGCAGCGGTTTTAATAAAACGGCACCGATTCCTTCAGCCGGTACATAGCCGTCTCCGTCTTTCCCGAATGTATGACAAACCCCGTCTGTTGAAAACATGTCCCATAAACCGTATGTCAGATATTTATTCGGATGCAGCGACAAGTTGACGCCTCCGGCAACCGCCGATTCACATTCCCCGCGCCGAATGCTTTCCGCAGCAAGGTGAACCGCAGTCAGCGAGGATGAACAGACCGTATCGACCGCCATGCTCGGCCCGTGAAAATTGCAAAAATATGAAACTCTGTTTGCGATTTGCGCATAATTAAGAGAAAGCGGGAATACATGATCTTCAGAAGAAGCTTCAGCCCCGACCAACGTATAATCCTTATGCATCACCCCTGCGAAGACGCCGACGCGCTGTCTCTTATTCCGTCCGCGCGCCTCTGCGAGCGACTTCGGCGTATATCCGGCATCCTCAATCGTTTCCCAGCATGTTTGTAAAAACAGCCGTTCCTGAGGGTCCATTGTTTCAGCTTCCCGCGGCGTAATCCGGAAAAATTGGGGATCAAAGCAATCCGGATCATCAATAAATCCGCCCCATTTTGAAATGCTCTTTCCGGAAGGCGACTTTACATTTTCAAACCGGCGCCAGTCCCAGCGAGACTCCGGAATTTCGGTGACACAGTTTTTTCCTTCTTTCAGGTTTTCCCAGAATTCATGAATATTTTCGGCCTGCGGATAGCGGCCGGCCATGCCGATAATCGCGATATCTTCATCTTGCGGAACACTGCTTTTCCGTCTTCTTTCTGTTTGCTTCTCAACCTGCTTCTCTATTTTTGCAGGAGACGCGCTGAAATGGCTTCCGTACTGCTCTGTCAGGAAAGCCGCCAGCTCTGCTACCGTCGTATATTCAAACAGCAAAGTCGGAGAAAGGGTTTCGCCGATTTTTTCGCTTATCGTTTCGACGACGTCAAGCAGTCCGGACGATGTCAGCCCCATTTCATAGTAGCCGACTTGAGAATCAATCTGTTCAAGCGGCTTGCCGATTTTTTCAGCCATCAGATTCATGACATACCGTTCTGCTTCCTCATGCGGGTGTCCGCCTTCAAGCGATGCCGCAACTTCCGGTAAACCGGCTTTTTCAGGAGACTTCTCAGCAGTCTTTCGGTCTGTATTGATCAGCTCGGCATCCCGCACGAGCTTGCTTGTGAAATCTTTCAGCTCGGCTACTTTTCGGCCGGATGTGTTAAAAAACTCCAGTGTAATGTAAATGAGCTCTTTTTCCTGCCGAAGCGACGAACGTTTGATTCTCGTGATGCAGCCGGCCTGCAAAGGTTCGGAAGCTGTAAAAGATTCGTAGAAAAGAGGCAGAAACAGCCTCTTTTCCCCATTTAACAGCGAGGAGATCAATAGGTTTGCGCCGACGCCGCTTCCGTCAAGAAGAGTCGGATGGAACAAAAACCCTCCGGCCTGTCCCATCGCGTCTTTTCCGAGCGATACATCAAAGGTAACGCCGTCCCGCTCCTCAAACACTTCTCCTTCTGCTTTCATATATCCGCTGTGAACCAATTCCTGGCTTCTGCATTGTGCATACAGCTCATTTAAATCGATGGTGCGCTCCGCCTCGCGTTTGACAGAGTCAAGATCAAGCGTGTCACTGAAAACTGCGGGTGCCGTCTCGTGCATTTCCGCTTTGACGTAAATACGTTCTTCCGGCTGGACTCGTCCGCCGCTGACCTCAGCCCCTTTTGCGGTAAGTTTCCAGCGCCCTTCTTTTACCTTTGTACATTCAACCGTAAGCTTGACGGCGCTGTCTTCTTTCGCGATAAGCGGCTGATATATGGATAAATGGCGCAGCTGAAGCCCGTCGTATGAATAGCCGCGCTCTTTGAAAATCTGATAAAACATATCAATATAAGCCAATCCCGGAAGGACTTTTTGTCCGTAAACGTCATGATGTAAAATAAACGGATTTTTCAGCGATAAAGTGATTTGCTTATTGAAGTTCTTCACGTTAAACCTCCACTTCATAGGTATCCCAGATGTTTGCCGCAGCTTTTTCGTTCGTTTCTTCTTTGCTGTCCGGCGAAATCAGCCGCTTATTTAATGCAGGCGGTGTTAAAGGGTGGCGCTTGATTCGGCGCCCTTCGTCTTCCTGCCACGCTTCCACAATGACGTGGGCGTTTGTTCCGCCGTCGGCAAAGCAGTTAATTCCTGCCGCCGGTATTGGTGACGGCCAGTCTGCCAGAGTGCGGCTGAACTGAATATTGGCCTTTTCTCTATCAAAATGTGTGTTTTCATGCTCACCTGATAAAAACGGGATAAAGCTCTTTTCTTTCAGCATGAGAACAACCTTTATGAAACTTGCAATTCCTTCCGCGCAAAGCGGGTGCCCGATGTTCGGTTTCACAGATCCGATTCCGAGCGGGCCGGCATCTTTTGAACGGTAGACGGATTGAATGGCCTTCAGTTCTAACAGATCCGTCACGACCGTGCCTGAACCGTTCGCTTCAATATGAGTAATGTCTTCCGGCTGTTTTCCGCTTTTTTCAAGAGCCGTCTTCATGACGGATTTTTGCGCTTCCAGGCTCGGCGTAGCCGGGCCTGCCGTTCTTCCGTCATTATTGACGGATGCCGCCTTCACTACGGCATAAATAGAATCTCCGTCTTCAATGGCCTGAGACACGGTTTTTAAAAGAACCATTCCGACTCCCTCGCCCAGCACGACTCCATCGGCGCGTTCGTCAAATACATGGAACGACTGCGCTTTACTTAATATGCCGCGCTGTTCAAATAATTTATGGGTTTCTTCTGATTCAAACAGGCTCACACCGCCGACGACGGCCGCTTTTATTTCTCCTGTTAGAAGAGCCTGCACGGCCATATTCATTCCGACTAAAGCAGAAGAACAAGCCGTATCGAGGACAACACTCGGGCCGCGCATATCAAAATATTGAGAGAGATTTGCGGCCAAATAATTCTGGCCCAGCGCGACGATCGGGTTTTTCGCATCCAGCAGTTTCTCTTCACCCGGTCTGTGACGGCTGCGTCCGCCGAGATACACACCTATTGCTTCTCCCTTTATCTCATCCGGCGTATAGCCCGCGTGATACCACAGGTTAAGACATTCTTCCAGAGCGGCCAAAGCTTGAGGGTCCATTGCCTTTACATCTTCTTCAGCCAGTAAAAAGAAGTCCGGATCAAATTGATCAATTCCATCAAGCATTCCCGCGTAATAAGGCGTCTTCAACCCCCATCGCTCAGCCGGAACAGGACCGATAGCCGAACGGCCTTCAGCCAAAAGCGACCAGTACGCCTCTAAGGAAGCCGCCCCCGGAAACCGGCAGGACATGCCGACGACCGCGATATCTTCCCGGTGAATCTGTTTTTCGGCCGGCTCTTCTTGCACCTTAACGGCTTGTGTTACAATTACCGGCTCAGCCGGCTTCTTCATAACAGGCTCCGCCGCCAAATCAAACCGTTCTGACAAAACTTCTGTATATCCTTCGAGAAGCCAATTTGCGAAAGATTGAATCGTCGGATATTCATACAGAATGGACGGGTCAAGCGATGCCGAGAGATTCCGATTGATCCGCTGCAGAAGCTGAGCAAGGATAATGGAGTCCACTCCGTAATCTTGGAATAATACGTCTGTCTCAAGCTGATCCTGGTCAATCCGCAGCTCTTCAGAAAATAATTCTTTCAGCCATTCTTCTGTTTTCCTTGTTAATTGAGCGTTGTCTGCGGCAGTATCAGCGGTTTTTTCCGCCGGTTTTACCATAGCCGGGCTCATTGGCTGATCCTGCCTGCTTCGCCGCAGGAATCGCTCCGGCTTCCACAGCTTAGGATTCAGAACGGCCGGCAGCACCGGGCCTCTTGCTGATGCAAGAAGTATGCCGTCAAGGAGCTGTAATCCTTCTGCATTCGTGATGCTGTATAGCCCGCTCTCTTTATAAGCTTTGTTCGTGACTTCGCCCATTCCGGTTTCTTTCCAGTTCGGCCACTGAATGCTTACGATCGGCAGCTGCTCTTTGTATGAGTCTGCAAAATAGTCCATATACGCATTGGCCATGGCATAGTCGGCTTGTCCTGCCGAAAGCGCCGGTATCGCAGCTGACACGGAAGAGAACAAGACGAAAAACTTCAGCGGCTCTTCGCTGAGCACACTGTATAATGCCTGAAGCCCGTCTACTTTCGGCTCGAGCACGCGCTGTATGTCTTCATCGGTTTTTCTGATGAATGCGAGCGTCTCTTTATCGGTCACACCCGCACAGTGAATCACGCCGCCGATAGGTCCGAGCGTCTGTTTGATCTGACTCAGTTCCTGTCTCAGCCCGGCTTCATCAGCTAACGGGACTGACAATACCTTCACTTGTACACCTTTGGATTCCAAGTCGAGAACAGCTTCAATTTTCGCTTTTACAGAAGCCGTCACCCCATTCAGTCCGCCCGTCCACTCACTTCGCGGCGGAAGGGTCTCACGGCCTGTAAGCACCAGTTTTTTCACTCCGTAATGTTCGGCAAAATGACGTGCGCATAAAAGACCGATCCCCCTCGTCCCCCCGGTGATCAGAAGCACATGGTTGTCCGGAAAATCAATTCTCTCGCCTTGCATATTCATATTTTCTGATTCGCTCAATACAGCGCGGTAGCGCAAGCCGTCCCTCCGGCAAACTTCCGCGTCATCAGTACGGGCATGAAACTCATCGGC
This sequence comes from Bacillus sp. NEAU-242-2, assembly GCF_027853835.1. Classification (NCBI taxonomy): domain Bacteria; kingdom Bacillati; phylum Bacillota; class Bacilli; order Caryophanales; family Bacillaceae; genus Bacillus; species Bacillus sp. NEAU-242-2. The sequence continues at coordinate 237,393 of NZ_JAPNNY010000001.1, forward strand.
AATCTGCTTCGCCAGTTTGTCATCAGAAAGCGCTCCTTCAAGGTCGAGATGCCTTGAAGACAGATGACCGTACTCACATGCCAGCATTCTGTACAGACCGGCCCGTTTTGCTCCTGTTGTTTGATTGGCCTCTTTATTTAATGACTCAAGGTCTTTCGTGACACAAAGCAGTGTCATCCCTTCTTTATGCCCATGCTCAATCAATTGCTGAAGCCATTTGATTCCGGCCATGTCTTGAGAATCTTCTTTCGCTGCGCCGAGGAGGTCGATGACTCCGCCAAACGCCTGCCAGTCATATTCACCGGTAAGGTCTGATGATGTGATGATACGGTGATTCGGCATATGCGCTGCGATCTCTTCTGCGAGATTGATCGTGTCCCCGCCTGTCAAAATCGCAATGGAACGTGGGCACGGTTCACGCAGTTCGAGCGGGCTCAGTTCCCATTGTTTTGTCAGAATACGTTTCATCCGTTCCTCTGTATGGACCTTATTTTTGTCAGGATTCTCAGGCACCCAATACGTGTCTTTTGCGAACGGATAAGACGGAAGACTGAGTAAACGCGGCGTACCTTTTTCATAAAGCCGGTTCCAATTCAACACCCCGCCTTTCACCCATACCTCTGCCAGCTTGGCGAATTTTCCTTTTTTAATCCAGGCGTCAATGACGATGTCCATATCTTCATCTGCCGTGAATAAGGCAAACGTATCTTTATTGCGGTGAGACTGGCCGGTATACAGCCCCGCGATGTTTTTCTCATTTTTCGTAAATGCTTCCAGCTTTGTTTCCAATTCCGCCATCGTCGCTGCAAGAATGGCCAGGCGCTCTTCCATTTCGTCCCTTCCGGTTTGCAGCGTATAAGCGACGCCCGCCAAGTCTTGATCTGTATACGGCGTTTGACGGATCGCTTTTTGCAGCTGCTGCGCCTGTTCAAACAGTTTTTCTTTTGATTTGGCGGACAAAAGGATGATTGCCGGATTTTCCGGACTGTGCTCAGGCTGCGCGGCTGCTTTCGGAACATACTCTTCAATGACGATATGGGCGTTGACCCCGCCGATGCCAAATGAGCTGACCCCGGCCCGGCGCGGAATCGCATTTCCGTTTCTATCTTTCGCTGCCGTCCATTCCTGAGTCTCCCGCACGATGTAGAAAGGACTGTCATCGAGCTGAATGTACGGATTGATCGTCTCGCAATGCAGGCTTTTCACCAGCGTTTTGTGCTTCATTTGCAAAAGCACTTTCATGACGCCTGATACTCCCGCGGCAAGCTCTAAATGGCCGATATTGCTCTTGACCGAACCGATGCCGCAGCGGTGATCGGAGACTTCGGGCTCTTGATTTGTTTTCGCCAGCTCGTGAAACGCCGCTTTCAAACCGTTTATTTCAATCGGGTCGCCCAATTCCGTTCCTGTACCGTGCGCTTCAATATACGTGACGGTGCTCGGGTCCACGCCCGCTTTCCGATATGCTTTCACCAATAAATCAGCCTGCAGTTTCGGATTCGGCGAGGTTAACGTATTCGCCCGGCCGCCGTGGTTTTCAGCCGTACCGCGGATCACGCCGTAAATCGGATTGCCGTCACGTTCTGCATTTGTCAGTTTCTTCAGCATCAGAATTCCCGCGCCTTCTCCTCTGACATACCCGTTGGCATCTTTGGAGAAGGTTTTGCATTTTCCGTCTTTGCTGAGCATGCCTGCTTTGCTGTAGCTGATATGCGCTTCTTCCGTCAGAATCGTGTTGATTCCCCCGGCAATCGCCATGTCGCATTCTCCGTTTTCTATAGCGGATACCGCCCGGTGAATCGCAACAAGCGAGCTTGAACATGCCGTTTCAATCGGCTCGCTCGGCCCGTGAAGATTTAACAAATAGCTCAAACGGTTCGGACCGATGGAAGGAATCATGCTGCCTGTCGCCGCATGTCCTTCCGGCGCAAGTCCTGCCCTTGTGAACAAATCTTTATAACCGGTATTTCCGGTGCCGATAAAGACACCCGTATTTGTGCCGGAAAGGCTTTCCGGCTTACAGCCCGCATCTTCTATCGCCCGCCATGCATAAGTCAATAACAGCCGCTGCTGCGGATCTAAATATTGGGCTTCCCGCGGTGAAATCCCAAAGAACAGCGGATCAAATTCAGCTATTCCGTCGATAAAGCCGCCCCACTTGATATTCGTTTTGTTCCTTTCAAGATTCGGGTCGCCATCAAACGCTTGCCAATCCCAGCGTTCTTTCGGAATGGTTGTGATAGAATCTTTTCCTTCTTTCAGATTGCGCCAAAATTCCTCTATATCCTTCGCGCCCGGGAATCGGCCGCTGATTCCGACAATGGCAACAGGGTCCAAGCGGCGCGGCTCTTGTGTCGCTGCCCTAGCGTTCATTACCGTTGCGAAGCGCTTTTTCCGCTGCATTTTCGGTTTTTGGGCTTTTGGCTGCTCTTTTTTCGGAGACTCCTTCTTCTTTTCGCCGAAACGGCCCGGATGCTCTTTTGCCAAATATCCGGCGAGATTGCTGATCGTCCCGTGCTCGAAGAAGATCGTCGGCGCCAGCTCCAGCTGATACGCTTCATTTAATTGATTCGTAAAGACGGTAAAGGATACGGAATCAAAACCATATTCACTCAGTTCCGTATCTGTATCAATGTCCTCACGGTCAACTTTTAAAATGCCGCTTACCATGGCTGTCAAAGCGGTGTGAAGCGCTTGAAGAGATTCTTCTGCATCGTGTTTTTCTTCCGGCTGAAAAGGAAGACCTGCTTCTGTTTCATCCGTCAAATACTCTGCTAAACTGCGGATCGTCCCGTGCTCGAAGAAGATCGTCGGCGCCAGCTCCAGCTGATACGCTTCATTTAATTGATTCGTAAAGACGGTAAAGGATACGGAATCAAAACCGTATTCACTCAGTTCCGTATCAATATCAATCTCGTCTTGGCCGACTTTTAAAATTGAACTGACCAATCTGATAAGCGCACCGTGCCATTTGTCTCCCGAAACGGCGGATACAGGCTCTATTTTCTCCACCTGCGGCTTTTCAGTTTCAGAAACGGACAGGAACGACTGTTTTAATTTTGCTGCGTCTCCTTCAGCTGCTAAAAGCTGCGGCTTTTCCTGAGCCATTCCTTCATAAAATGCGGCCAGGCCTGACGCCTTTTGAAGCGGAACCATGCCGAAAGCTTTTTTCATCATTCTTTCCGTCTCGTCTCCCGCCTGCATACCGCCATCTTTCCACAGCGTCCAGTTAAAGGCGATCGTTTTTCCGTGCCGCAAGCCATTCTCCGTAAGGGATTGCCTGTAAGCGGCGTATGCATCCATAAACGCGTTGCCGGCGGCATAATCAGCCTGCCCGACATTGCCGAGAACGCCGGAAACACTGGAGAACAATACGAAAAAGTCAAGATTGCAGTCTTTGCTGGCTTCATCTAAATAAGCGGTGCCGATCACTTTCGGATCAAGCACTTCCCTGAACTCTTCCTTCGTTTTTTGCAGCAGGAAACGGTCTTGAATCACTCCCGCTGCGTGAATAATTCCGTTAAGCTCCCCGAACTCCGCCGTAATCTCTTTTATCAGCGCTTCATTTTCCCGCCGGTCTGCCGCATTCAGCTTTTTGTAGACGACATTTGCGCCTGAGTCCTGAAGTATAGCAAGCTCACGCTGTTTGGCTTCTGTCAGATTTGAGCGGCCGGTCAGAATGATTTTCGGGTGTTTTACGCGACCTGCGATTTCTTTTGCGAACATCAACCCCAGGCTTCCTGCGCCTCCGGTAATCAGATATACGCCTTCGTCCTTCCAGACGGCGCCGCCACCTGCAGGATGCATTTCTTCCCAAGCCTTCACATACCGTTTTTCTCCTGTATAACGGATATGTTTATCATGCGGCCGATGACTGTCGTTTTTCAGTTTTTGAGCGACAGCCGGCATTTCGCCGATTGATTCCATCTCGATGAGCTGACAGTCAAGTTTTCCGTATTCCAGCTCTGCTGTTTTTAACAAACCTGTTAACCCCGCAAACAATTGCTGGCTGCCGTCTGCTGAAATAACGGTCTGAACCAGAATGCGGCCCTGCCTTTTTTCGCTGATGATCCGCCGGATGTGTTCAGCGATTGTCTGCGCAAAGCTTTGGAAGCGTTCAGCGGCTGTTTCACCCTCACCTTCTGCAATCAGCAGTTCGGCGTCTTTCAGGCCGGATGCCGCTTTATCTTTTATACGGCAGGCATCTTCACAAAGTATGATCAAATGCTCATCAGCATGGACAGAAGCTTTCTCGGATGCGGCGGCTTCTTTCCAAACCGGTGCAAACAAGACCTTTTCCGAGCCTGATGGCCGCTGAGCCGATTCTGCATCGCCTTCAAGCACTCTCGTAGAGAATCCTCTCACCTTCACGCAAAGCGCTCCTGTTTCGTCGAACAGGTCAATGTCGGCTTTCTGCACGGAATCACCGGTTTGATATCCTTCACTGAAGCGCGCATGCGCCCGCATAGTCGGCGTGCATGCTTTGATGACTTCAAGATATTCCAGCGCAAACGGCAGAATCAGCTTTTGTCCGGAAAACTCCTGCATAATGCAGATCGTCGCCGTCTGAATAGCCGAATCAATGATGCTCGGATGAAGCGTAAATTGTCCGTTCGTATGAGAAACAGAATCCGGAAGCTGTATGTCCGAAAGCACTTCTTTCTCGCCGATAAAGGCGGACTTAATGCCTTGGAAGGCTTTTCCGTGGAACATCCCCCTGCTCCGGCCTTCCCGATAAAAGGCCGCCGGATCAAGAATGTCCGCTGTGCATCTGTTTTGTATGGCAGAAAGGTCGGTCTCTGGCTCTCGTTCAGCCTTTATGATTTCGGCCCGTCCTTGGCTGTGCAGCACTTCTTCATCGTCAGCGTTTACGCTGTAAATGTCATATGAGATGATGCCGTCCTCTTCAGGGAACAGCGCAATATGGACTTGGCGCTCTTGTTCGTGAACGACGATCGGTTTCATCCAGACGGTATGATGGAGCGTTATTCTGTCTTGGTCTTTTAATAAGCCGCCAAGCGCCCGTTTTACCGCTTCATAAGACATTTCCAAATATGCCGCTCCCGGCAGTACCGCTTTTTCCCTGACCACATGATCCTTCAGGAAAAATTCTGAGCCTGTAAACCGTGAGCTGAACCGCTGAACGGCCAAATCTGACGTGTTTTGCTGCACGAGCGGGTGTAAAACTGAGACTCCGGTGTATGCGGCAGATGTTTTCTTTTCTGCTTTTTTCGGCCAGTACGGCTCCTTTGCAAACGGGTAGACCGGCACGCTGATCCGTTTCGGATGCTTGTCTTTGTAAAGCTTGTGCCAATTGATGGCGACACCTTTACTCCACATTTCACAGAGCTTCGTTGCTTTTCCTTTCGCAAGCCATTTCTCAATGAGTTCAGCACTGTCATCATCATCAGAAAGCCAGGCAATATCTTTCGCCTGCTGTTTTTCTCCTCTGAAGCAGCCTGTTACAGCCGGCTTATCATTGATAAAATCGGCAAGCTGCCGCTTGAGCTCCGCAGTGCCGCTTGTGATAAAGGCCGCGCGCTCTTCCATCGCTTCCCTTCCGACTTGGAACGTGTAGGCAAGATCAGCGAGGCCGGCGGCCGTTTTTCTTTCCAGAAAAGCCAGCAGCTGTTTTGCGTACTCCTTCAGACGATCTTTTTTTCTGGCAGACAACGGAATGATGAACGGACCGGCAGCGTCTGCTGCTTCGGATGCATCCGGATATTGTTCAAAAATCGCGTGTGTGTTTGTTCCGCCAAGACCGAAAGAGCTTAAAGCCATGCGGTGCGCTCTGTTCTCACGGGTTAACTCTTTCTTTTCTCCCGCTACGTAAAACGGAGAGTCTTCTAAATGAAGATTCGGGTTCGGCTCTTTGTAATTGATGCTCGGCGCGATTTCCTGATGATATAAGCTCATGACAACCTTGATACAGCCCGCCATTCCGGCCGCTGTATCCAAATGCCCGAGATTTGTTTTGACTGAACCGATGCCGCAGTATTGTTTTTTATCTGTATATCGGCCGTACACCGATTGAAGTGCGGACAGTTCGATCGGGTCGCCGAGTTTTGTTCCTGTGCCGTGAGCTTCGACGTACGCGATCGTTTCAGGATGGATGCCCGTCTGATCAATGACCTTCTGAATGACCTCAGCCTGTCCTTTGACGCTCGGCGCATAAAATCCGACCTTATCCGCTCCGTCGTTATTGACGCCGATTCCGCGCAGCAGCGCATAAATATGGTCGCCGTCCTTAACGGCATCCGACGCTTTTTTCAAGAGCACGGCGCCGGCTCCTTCACCGCCAATCATTCCGTCAGCAGCCGCGTCAAACGCTTTAATATGCCCGTCGCTTGAAAAATTCAGCCCCGGCTGATGAACATAGCCGGCACTTGATTCCGTATGAAGGGTCGCACCGCCGACAAGGGCATACTTGGCTTCGCCGGACTGCAGGCTTTGAAAAGCCGAATGCATGCCGATTAACGAAGATGAGCAGTTGGCATGGACAAAATAGCTCGGCCCTTTCAACCCGAGTTTATGAGAAATCATCGTCGGAATCGTACCGCTTTGGGCAAGCACCCATGACACGTAGCCATCCGGCGTTTCCAGCTGTGCTGTCGTCTCCTCCGGCAGCAGGCTGCGGTAAGAGTTCGCGCTGGCAGACATATACACGCTTGTTTCCGGAATTTCTTTTGAGATATATCCCGCATCCTCGATTGCCTTCCATGAATGGAGCAAAAGCATTCTCAGCTGAGGGTCCATATATTCCGCATCTTTCGGCGAAAAGCCGAAGAAACCGGGATCAAACATTTCTTTCCCCTCTAAAACTGATTTAGCCGGAACGAAGCCGGGATGATCAGCCAGTTCTTCAGAAACACCGGATCGGCGGAGCTCCTCTTTTGAAAAGAAGGTGATGCTTTCTTTGCCTTCTTTGATGTTATTCCAAAATTCATAATGATCTTTCGCTCCCGGAAACTCACAGGATATACCGATAACCGCGACACTGTCCTCATAATAATCGGGAATTTCTCCCGCTGGGTGTTCCCGGTCTTCTGTATTCACTTTCTTTTGCGGCACAGGAGCCAAAACGGCTTCTTTCGGTTTTTGTTCTGTGATGTACCGGCTGATGTCTTTTACCGTCGCGTATTCAAACAGCTCCGTTACACTGAATTCACAATCCAGTTCCTGCGTCATCCGGTCAGTGACAGTCACGGCAAGAAGCGAATCTCCCCCCGCATCAAAAAAGCGGTCATCAAGCTCTATATCTTTGCTTTTCAATACATCCTGCCAAATCGCCAGCACCGCCTGCTGGATATGAGATGATGAAAATGTTTGTGTGTCCGGCTGCTTTTCCGTCAGATCACGGGCAGCAAGAAGCTTGCGGTCAACTTTTCCGTTCGGTGTGAGCGGCAGCTCTTCAAGACGGATAAACGAAGCTGGCGTCATATAGGCCGGCAGCGCTTGTTTCAAATGATTGCGCAATTCCTTTGCAGACGGAAGCGGCTCTCCGTTTTTCAGGATATAAAATGCGCAAAGCTTTTCATTTCCGGAGTGATTGTTCACAACCACTACGCTTTCCTGTACGGCCGGATAGGCATTCAGCCGGCTCTCAATATCTCCGGGTTCAATCCGGTAGCCGCGGATTTTGACTTGGGTGTCCATCCGTCCCATGTATTCAATGCGGCCGCCGGGAAGAAAACGCGCCATATCGCCTGTTTTATAAAGCTTTGATCCCAGTTCGAGCCGGTGGCTGACGAAAACTTTATCTGTCAGCTCAGGCTTGTTGAAATACCCTCTTGCCAATCCGTCTCCCGCAATACAAAGTTCTCCCGGCACCCCTTCTAAAACAGGGTTGAGACCGGAATCCATAATATACACACGGGTATTGGCGATCGGGCGCCCGATCGTAAGCGCGCTCTCATTTTCCGTTATACGCTGCACCGCGGACCAGATTGTCGTCTCTGTCGGCCCGAACATATTCCAAGCCTCACTTTTCGTATCGAGAAACTGCTGCTTCAATTGTTCGCTGAGCGCCTCTCCGCCGCAAAGGATTTTCACTTTTTCTTCATTTGACCATCCGGAATGAAAGAGCATTTTCCACGTAAACGGCGTCGCCTGCATGATCGTCGGTTTGTACTCTTGAATCAGCTCTTTCAGCTTCCGTGCGTCTTTTGTGACTTCTGTCTTACAGATGTTGCACTCCGCTCCTTTGATTAAAGGAAGGTACAGCTCCAGTGCCGCGATATCAAAGCAATATGTCGTGACGGCAAGCAGTTTGTCTTTAGACGAAAGCCCCGGTTCATATGCCATCGAGATTAAGAAATTGGTCAGGGCCCGGTGCGGAATCATCACGCCTTTCGGTTTGCCCGTGCTGCCCGACGTGTAAATGACATACGCCAGATCGTCAGGTGTCACTAACCGCTTCAGCGACGTTCTTTCCGCGGCTGTGCTTTCAATACAAGACCAATCGCGGTCAATGGCAGTTGTCTGCACGCCTCCCCAGTTCAAGGAGTGCTCTAAATCAGCTGTCGTCAGACACATTGAAATCCTGCTGTCGGCGATCATATATTCCAATCTGTCAGCGGGATAAGAAGGATCAAGCGGCACATACGCTCCCCCGGCTTTTAAAATGCCGAGAAGGCCGACAGCCATATGCAATGAACGGTCTGTATAAATGCCGATGAGATCATCAGGGCCTGCACCGTGCGCCTGCAAATAGAGCGCCAGCTTCGTGCTTTTTTCATCAAGCTCACGGTACGTCAGCTTTTGCTGTTCATACACGACCGCACAAGCGTCCGGCGTTTCTGCCGCCTGACGTTCAAATAATTCATGGAAGCAGGCATCCGGATATTCACGGCTTGTCTCATTCCAAGTCTTAAGAATCATGTGCTCCTCTCTTTTTGTCATGAGAGAAACGTTCTCAAGCGGCATATCCGGATTCGCCGTCAAAGCTTCGGCGGCCTGTACAAATTGGCTGAAAAGTCTGGCCGCCCCTGCTTCGTCGAATAATTCGGTGCTGTATTTAATCGTAAGATCCATGCCTGATGCTTCTTCCCACATTTCAAATACAAGATCATATTCCCCCTCCTGATGAATGTCTTTTACAAACTCACAGGAGAATTCCTTGTATTCATCCAGCATCGATTGATAACTTGAATGCTGCAGAAAGTTCTGATAGAAAAAGGCATTGCTGAAAACAGGCGAACCGTTCTGCCGGGGTTTCGCATGCACATCATGCACCATTTTCGGAAACGGATAAAAGGAGTGATCCAGTCCGTCCAGAACGGCATCCTGCACCTTTTGAACAAAGTCAGCAAATGTTTCTTTTCGTCCGGCTCTGCTCCGTATAGGAAGCATGTTGAGGAAATGGCCGACCACTCCGTCAAAGCGTTCTTCAGGTCTGACCATTGCAGGCATGCCTGTCACAATATCTTCCTTATCTGTATATTTGCTTAAAAGCACCATATAGCAGCTCAGCATAACGGTAGACAAATGAATCGAACGGGATGCGGCAAACGCCGTTAGATTATTCAGCAGCCGTTCGGGAAGACGGCGTGTCAGCGTATCTTCTGTAAACTCCGGAACGCTGCTGTCCGCGCGCATCGGCGGAAGCTGAAGGTCAGGCAGATCGCCCCCGAGCTGTTTCATCCAGTAAGCGCGGGCAGCTTTGCTTTCTTCACCCGCTAAATACCGCTTTTCCCAAGCCGCGAAATCGGAATGAATGCCGGGAGCGGCGGCCGCAAACTCTTCTTTTCCCTCCACCAGCGCCTGATAATGATCCAGCAGACTGTGAATAAATGTAATGGATGAAATACCGTCAAACACGATGTGGTGAATGACCGTCAAAAGATAATGTTCCGAGGCGGATTTTGAAAGCAGCTGCACACGCAGCAAAGGCCCGCCTTCTTTGACAAACGGCTCTTTCACTTTTTTCCGTATCAGAGCGGATATTTGTGATTCATTGACGTCAGAAATATCTTCTTCCAAGAATACAAAAGGATCTGCCGCTTCTATGAAATAAAACCCGCCGTCTGTTTCATTCACGGCGCTTTTGAGCATCGGATGCTGCTTTAATACGAGCTGAAACGCCCGTTTCAGTTTCTCTTTGTCGATTCCGGTTGTGAATCGGAAACAGAGCGGGACATGGTATGCAGTCGTTTCAGGCGACATTTTCTGCAATGTCCACAGCCCTTTTTGGACTTCTGAAAGCGCCGGCGCCGTTTGCCGTCTCTCCCGTTCTGCCGGCGGTTCGGCTTTTTGGGAATGATGCTCCGCTGACATGTTTGCCGCTTTTTCAGCAGTATAAGCCGCTAAAGCGCCAATCGTCGGGTTTTTGTGCAGCTCTCTTGCCGTCAGCCGGATGTGATACGTTTTTTCAATTGATCTGGCGAGTTTCATCATCTTGATGGAGTTGACGCCAAGACTTTGAAACGGTGTATTTGGATCAACAAGCTCATCCGCGATGGAAAGTTCCTCTTTCAGAAAACGGATAAAATCCCGTTCAATTTCTTTCTCTGCAGAAGCCGTGTCTGAATTGCCGCCTTCTTGTCTGTTATTATGTAATGAATCAAATTGCCCTTGTTCAAATGAATGTTTCAGCTGAGTGCGCTGGATTTTCCCGATTGCCGTCTTAGGAATGTCTTCTTTTGCGACCGGAAGCAGATAATCAGGGGTAACGCCGATTCTCTGTGTCACGTGCTGGTGAATGTGATGAAGAAGCTTCGTCATGCGGTTCTCATCCAACGGAATGGATGTCACAAAGAAAATCGCCAGCTCATCTGTCGTGCTTTGATTCGGCCGGACGGCGCATGCCGCTGTATATGACGTTTCAATTTCCGGCAATTCCTCAACCGCTGATTCAATGGCGTGGCTGTAATAATTCACACCGTTGATAATGATGGCATCTTTCGTGCGCCCCGTTATCGTCAGGCGGCCTTCACGCAGAAATCCGAGATCTCCCGTTTCAAACCAGCCGTCTTCTGTAAAGACACTCTCGTTTAAGTCCGGGCGCTCATAATATCCGCTCGTTACAGTCAGACCGGACACTTGGAAGCGGCCGATTTCTCCTTCTTCCACCACTTGATTGCGGTCATCCGTAATTCTCATATTAAACCCCGGGATCGGCAGACCGATCTCGACGAAACGATCGTCGTCACTCGTGTTTTCCAGTGTAAACTCATCTGAGAAAATAACGCCCGAAGACGTTTCGGACATTCCCCATGCGGGACGGATGGCATTAGCCGGCAGACCGTGCGGCTCTAAAAGCTCCATAATTCTGCGTCCGACTTTCGCAACCGCGGCCTCCCCGCCGTTCAGCATGTAACGCATGGAAGATAAGTCCCATTTCCGTGTTTGAATCTCTTCTGCGAAATCGGCAAGCAGCCCAAAGGCAAAATTGGGGGCCCACGTGACCGAAGCGCGGTAATGATCAATCAGGTCGAGCCATTTTAAAGGATCCATCAAAATGGATTCGCTCGGTATGTTGATTTCCTCACATCCGAGATAAACATCACGCAGATGAAGCATTCCGATGCCGCCGACATGGTCAAAAGGCATCCAGTTAAACGTGACATCCTCACTTGTATAGCCCTGCATCTGAATATTTCCTTTGACCATGCAGACGATGTTTTCATGGCTGAGCATCACGGCTTTCGGCGTGCCCGTGCTTCCCGAGGTCAAAAGCAGCATCGCCAAATCTTCCGGACGGGGATGATGCCAGTCCGTATCCATTTCATGCGCACTGAGATCTTCTGCCGCCAAAGCGCAAAACCCGGAAAGCTCCTGCTCCTCCGCCCATTCAGTCATCTCCGGCAGCACTTCACGGCTTGTGATGACATACGGCTGATTCAAAAGCGTCCAGGCGTCTTTCAGTTTTTGCGTCCCGCTGTTCATTTCTGTATAAGCCGGAGCGGCCGCAAGCGGAACCGGGATCGCTCCTAAAAAAACACAGCCCCAAAACGCAGGAATCAGCTGGGAATTGTCACTGAGCTGTAATATGACTTCATCCTGAGCCTTCACTCCTGATTGGCGGAGCCCTTTCACAATCGAAAGAGCGATCTTTTTCAGGCCGCTGTAAGTCTGGTACACTTTAGTGCCGTCAGGCTGTATATATGTGATGCCCTTTTGATCTCCCGCTGTCGCGGCGGTTTTGTGCAGGACTTCAGGAATCGTCATCGGCTGATCCGCTGAAAGCCGCAATGGTTTTCCGTAGCTGACAGATGGCTTGAGTAACCCGCTTGCCTTCATATCACTTTTCATAGAGCTGCCTCCATTTCATCTGTATGTAAGATGTATGTCTTATACTCCGTACATCGTCGTGATTCGTTTTTTCACTTCATCATCATGAAACGTCTCATCGTGCATGATTAACTCCTTCTCAATGACAGCCGGAAGCTGCTCGCGGAACGGCGTCACCAAGTGCCTTTTCAATGTAATTAAAGAGTTTCTCGGTTTTTCCGCAAGCTCACGAGCCAATTCCTGCGCATAGTCTAATACTTCCTGCCGCGGAAGCACCGGAAAAGGCACTCCTCTTTTCTCCAGGTCACCGCCGCGGTAGTGGCCGCCGTTTAACAGCATTTCATGGCCGAGGCTTGCCCCAAGCTTCTCCGGAACGATAAAGGTAGCCCCCATTCCGGGGGTGAAACCGTATTTCATAAAGTTTGCGGTATACACGCTTTCTTTGCTTAAAATGACAAAATCACTGAAAAGCCCCATGACAAACCCGCCTCCGATTCCGTGGCCCTGCATGGCTGAAATAACGGGGATATCACATTCCAGCGCCAAAGAATACATGCGGTCTTCCGTAAACTTCGTGATGCCCTGCTGAATCCTGAGCAGACCTTCCTGTGTGCCTCCGGAAGCAAAGTAATGGCCGTATCCTGTTAAAATCACAGCTTTATAGACTGACGATTTTTTTATACGGGTGAATGCTTCCATCAATCCATCCGTCAGTTCTTTGGAGAAAGCGTTTTTATGGGCTTTATCCTGCATTGTCACTTGGATAATATCCGGTTCAATTTCGAGCAGTTCAACTGCGGCGTTCGGCATGATATCCTCCTAACTGTTCTCCGTTTCCCAAGGAAGCCGCCCCGTTTCTGCATAACGGAAAATGGCTGATTGGTTATCCGGATCTGAAAACATCGCTTGATTTTCGGCTAGAGCAATGGATTTTGAACGATGAACAAGGTCGTTTAAGGAATCCATGTATTTTTTATAGCGGATGACTGCTTTTTTCGACAGCGGGCGAAGACGCAGCAAATGCTTTCTCAGCTCTGTTGCTGAGTCCGGGACGCATACGTCACAAAGTCCCCATTCAAGCGCCTGGCGCGCCGGCACGGGCTTTGTCATAATCGTCATATAATGCGCCTTTTGAAATCCGATTCTTTGAATTAAAAACGGCAGAACGCAGGCTGGATAAAGTCCGAATAACAGTTCAGATAAACTGAACGAAGCACTCTCCTCTGCAATGACGATATCGCACGCGGCGGCAAAACCGACACCTCCCGCATTTACTTTTCCGCGGACGCGGGCGATTGTGATGTACGGCCCGGATTTTAATGCCAGCCACAAACGGTAAAGCGGCTCCTGCGATTCCGCATGCTGCATTCCCTGCCTCATTTTTCGGTACATCTCATCAAAATCCGCCCCGAAACAAAATACCTCCGGCTGCCCTTCAAGCACTACGGAGGTCACGGAGTCCTCACATTCAGAAAGAACGTGCAGGCATTCCTCCACTAAACGCTCATTAATCGTATTGTTGGCTTCAGGCCGATCAAAGGTGATGAAGCAGACATTTTGCTGAAAACGGACGTTGATCGTCTCATAGGTCACGGGATCCACCTGTATTTCCGATGAAATTCCGTGATTTCTTCCAAATATAAACGAGGGCTCCCGGCATGATGGTCTAAAATGTTCGGAATCATATTCATATCCAATTTGACATTCCGGGTTCCGAACTTCACCAAACCGCTGCCTTTAAACAGTTCTTCATACTCTTCCATGGACAGCCTGTATCTGTTGTTCAGATGCTCTTCTATTTTGAAAGAATGCTGCCGCGTTTGTCCTTCAGGCGTCACAACGCCGCTGTAAAATTCTGAACAGCATCCGGAGCCGTACGAGAAACAGCCGATCCGCTTAGAAGTGTCGAATGCCCCTTGGTCAATCGTGCTTGCAAGAGCCAGTAAAGAGGCTGCCCCCATAATGTTTCCGACTCTTTGGCAGTAGCGGAGCCCCGGCTCTACCCTGGTTTGAAAATCCTGTTCGATCTCAGCGTTTTTCGCTTTTGCAAGCTTGCGCATCATCGTCCGGTGGGCCCCTTTGACCATGCCGCCAAACGGTGTATGGAAGGCTAGATAGTGAAACGTCTCTTTGTAGTCAGCGCCCGGCACACGGTTTTTGTACTCGCGAAATGTCTGTTCACAGCAATCGAGGTATGACATCAATGACAAGTCGGCGTCACCGGCTTCACTGTCCGGGATCGGACGGCATGTATCCATCACCTCATAGCCGTAATAGCCGTTGGCGCCCGCATCCGCCTGAAATACAATTGGATTTTCACCGATCAATAAGGCGACGGCACCCGCTCCGGCGCTCGGTTCGGCGTAAGACCAATCCTCGCTTAACGCATCGCCGCCTTCGGCAATTAAAAACCGGGAAATATCCGTTGCGACGACAAGCGCCTTCGCTCCGGGGGATGTCTGCGACAAAATAAAGTTAAGCGCCATCTGCAAACCCGCCGTTCCTGAATAACAGGCCTGCTTCAGTTCAAATAAACGGCAGTTCCGGTTGAGGCCTAAGTAATCATGAATATATGTACTGAGTGATTTTCCGAAGTCAATACCGGACTCCGAGCAGGTAATCAGCAGCTCGATTCTGTCTTTTTCAGCCTCTGTCAATCGGTCGATAATCGGCTTTGCCGCGTTAACGCCGAATGTGACGGGGTCTTCGTACGGAAGCGCCACCGCTTTTTCTTTCATCAGTAAATTCTCAAATCTGGCAGGGTCTAAGTTTCTGTACTCCGCCAGCTGCATGACATCAAGGTATGCCGTCCCGCCAAACACATTTATCGCTTCTATTCCGGCAGCCGCCATGAACTTCGCCTCCAATATGAATTTTGAGTTTCCGATTTTTCACCGTTTTATCAGACAGCCTGTACCTTTTCATAAAGCTTTGCCGCCAATTCGCCGATGTTTGACACTCCCGTCAGCTCAACACGCGGGATCTGCAGTGATAATTCTTCAAGCATCATCGTGATAATTTCGGCGCGGTCCACTGAGTCCGCCCCCAGATCAACTAACCGGTCTTCCTGTGAAAGCTGTTCGCCTTCTAAATCAGGCAAAACCTCGTAGATTGTGTTCTGCAGCAATTCAAAGATTCTTTCTTCACTCATTGTCAGTTCCTCCCTGTTTCATCTTTTATGAATATTCCATGTTTTCAATCTATCATTTCGTCTTGTCAACACGTTTGCAGAAATGAGCCTAACTTCTGATTCAAAAGCGAGGCCGTCTCTTCCATAAGACGAAGGCCGATACCATCGGCATGGCGGTTTTTCCAGGACTCCAGCTCCGTACCTTTCACCCATTGATTAAAGGCGCCTAATGCCGGGCCGCAATGAATCTGGAAGTCTACCTTGGCTTCCGGGTCTCCTTTAATCGCCGAAGCAGAGCTTTGCCTGAAATACCATTTGAATATGAGCGCCATTTTCTGTTTCGGATTCCGTTCGGCTTTTGAAATGTCTTCATTCGAATAATGAGCCTTCACTTTGTCATAAATACTGCTTACACTTGCCTTAAAATACTTCTCTTCTATTTGTCTGAGTGTCTTTTCATCAATTTCTTCAATTGAGCGGTGACGCTGATACAGTTCATGCAGCTTAGAGGCCCGGGTCGGAAAGAACAGCCCTTTCTTTAATACCTGCACCTTGCTGCCTGATTCAAACATATCGCCGGCCGGCGCGTAGGCCGTGTCCTGTACATTCATCTGCTGCAGGAGATCCTTTACGAGGCCGCTCGTCGCTGCTTCAACGGTGCATTGGTTAATGGATCCGGTCACAATAAAATCAGCGCCGAGCATAAATGCGGCCATAGCAGCCTCAGGCGTTCCGATTCCCCCTGCGGCTCCGATGCGGACGGTTTTGCCGTATCGGTATTTTTTCATCATGTCATCTCGTAAACGGATGATCGCCGGCATGAGACTGTAAGCAACTCCGCCGTCAGTGTGGCCGCCTGAATCAGCCTCTACGCAGATGTCATGCGCAACGGGTATTTCTCTCATCAGACTTGCTTCTTCAGCGGTAATTTTGTTTTCGGCTGCAAGTTTCTGCAGAATGTGATCAGGGGCCGGGCTGAGAAACGCTTCCGCTACTTCCGGACGGGACAGCTTGGCGATAATCCGCTGACGCGCTATTACTTGTCCGCCGGCACCGCGTTTTAACCCCTTAGCGCGAAACCTTACTAAAGCGGGAGTAACCGTTAAAAATGCTGATGCTTCCAAGTTCTGAATCCCATGCTTCAGTAAAAGATCAATCATTTTTTCTTCTGAATCTGTATGCTTCATGTTATGTACAACATTAATACCGAAGGAACCGCCGTCACGAAGCTCATGCTGAATTGACAAAATGGCGTCCTCAACGTGCGCGATGTTCAAACCGCCCGTTCCGAAAAAGCCCATCATTCCTTTTTCGGCCAGTTTGACGACCATTTCCTTCGAAGAAATTCCGCGGTACATGCCGCCGGCCAAGTAGGCGTATTTCAATTGATAATCGCGCTTAAACTCTTCATTTCCTAAAGACGCCGCCGTAATTGAGCTTTTTCCAGCCTCAGCCGGGACTTTGATTTCATCTGTTATCGGCTCCGCTTCAGCCGTAATTCTTTGAATCAGCCCTGTCAGCACTTTTCCGGGACCGATTTCCTCAAAACTCATGTTCTTTCTTCCCATTAAGAAACGGATACTGTCTGTCCAGTTCACCGATCCCGTTATTTGTCCGGTGAGTGTCTCTTTCAGCTCGGTCTGCTCATATGGTCTTGCCGTCACATTTGAAATGACCGGGATGGACAGCGGCTTAAAATGGAAAGTTTCAATAAACCGTGAAAATTCCTCCTTCGCTTCCATCATATATCTGGAATGAAAGGCGCCGCTGACATTTAAGCGGTGAACCATTTTTACGCCGTTTACGGCTTCAAAAACGGATGCGGCTTTTTCAATATCTTCTTTATATCCGGAAATGACAATTTGCTGCGGTGTGTTCATGTTGGCGATATCAACCATATGCAAGTGATACTCTTTTAAAACGTCCGTCACCTGCTCATGAGTCAGGCCGATCACCGCTGCCATGCCGCCTCCTTTGGCGCGGCTCATCAGTTCGCCCCTTTTTCTGACCAGCTGTAAGCCTTCTTCAAAATCAAAGGCGCCCGAGGCGTATAACGCGTTATATTCGCCTAAACTGTGTCCGGCGGTAAAATCCGGTTTCAAGCCGGTTTCTTCTGTTTTTTTCAAATAACTGAGGGCATTGACGACATAGAGCGCCGGCTGAGTGAATTGAGTCTGATTGAGACGTTCTCCGTCCCGGCACAGCTCCTGAATAGAATATCCGAGAATATGATCGGCCTTTGCAGTTAATTCAGGATAGCGGCCGAACAGGTCCTCTCCCATCCCTATTTTTTGCGAGCCTTGGCCTGGAAAAACAAAGCTGATCATCTTACAGTCTCCTTCCGGGCGGTGATAAAATGCTGTCTTCTATTTGCTGCAAATGGGTTTGTTCTTTATGAAACGGCGTCATAATGGCACGGATGCGTTCAGCCGATCCTGCGGGAAGAATCTGTTTGGCAAATGCGGCCAACGTTCCGGAAGGCCCGGCATCGATATACAATCCTTTTTGGCGGCTGTCTGCGAATTGAAGCGCTTCACGGAATCGAATCGGCTTTCTTACAATATCCCAGAAAAAGTCCGCTTGTATATCGGTCTCAGCCTCTCCGGTCGCACTGGAGATGTACGGTATAAACGGAGTCCGGATTGATTTCTGAGCTAAAAAACGCTTGTACGGCTGTTCCGCCTGATCAACCAGCGCTGAGTGAAACCCGTAAGATACCGGCAATAGCTGATGAGGAATCTGCTTCTCTCTCAGATCGTCCATGATCTTTTTGATATGTTCCCGCTCTCCCGAGATGACAAAGTGAGAATGATAGTTTACAGATGCCAATTCACTATGTTCGCCGAGCAGCGGATCATCTTGATATAAAGCCGGATCACCCAGTATCGCAAGCATGCTGCCGTTACGGCAAGTTTCCGTAATGATTCGGGCCTGTTCCAGCACGCAATCTAAAGCATCCTCGGCGCTCAGCACACCCGATACAGCGGCTGCTGCATACTCTCCGAGGCTTGCTCCGATCACATAATCGGGACGTATGCCTCTTTGCTCCAAAGCATATGCAAGTGCGTACTCAGCCATAAAAATGGCAGGATGGCTGAAAAGAAGGCGGTCAAATGGATCAGACAGACGATTGCCTGTATGATAAACCTCTTTCAGGACAGAGTAACCGAAACGGCTGACTGCAAAATCGTCCAAGTCAAGCATTTTCTGCCGAAAAGCGGCGTTATGTGCAAACAGCTCTTTCCCCATTTGATAGTATTGGGAACCCTGTCCAGAAAACATGAAAACAATTGGCTGGTTCATTTGTTCTCCTTTTTGCTCTTTATTTTTTTAAAATATTGATTTGTACGTTTTTCGTGATGTCGTGTGCAGGTGAAGTGGTCGTGATGTTGTATGGCTGGCACTATTGTGTGAGATAAGAATTTTGACTTGCGTTCCGCTACATGGCGGGTGAAGCTTCAGTTTCTTTTTTGATGCGGTGAATAAGTCCTGTCAGCACATGGCCCGGGCCGACTTCTTCAAATTCCATCCGCCCTTTGTCCAGCAGATAGCGGATGCTGTCGTTCCATCGCACTGAGTGGTCGATCTGATCGGCCAGAACGGAGTGGATTCCGTCTTGCTCATAAGGTCTGGCATGCACATTAGAAATGACAGGAATTGATATAGCAGAAAAATGAAATGACTGTAAAAATTTTTCGAACTCTTGTTTTGCTTCGCTCATATATCTCGAGTGAAAAGCGCCGCTGACGTTTAACGGATGAAACATCGTAACGTCTTTTAATCCTTCGAATACGCTTTTGGCTCTTTCAATGTCTTCTTTGCGTCCGGATATGACAACTTGGTGAGGAGAATTCATATTGGCAATATCAATCGTATGTAATCCGTTCGTTTGAAGGGCGTCTGACACTTGAGCTGCAGTTAACCCCATAACGGCGGCCATTTTTCCGTCAGTGGCCATACTCATTAATTCGCCTCTTTTACGGACAAGCTGCAGGCCGGTAATAAAATCAAAAGCACCTGCTGCAAACAGCGCATTATATTCTCCCAAACTGTGGCCGGCCACATAATCCGGCTTTATGTCATTATCTTGGATTTTTTTCAAATAGCTTAACGCGTTTACAACATATAAAGCAGGCTGGGTGAACTGCGTCTTGTGAAGGTTGGAATACGGATTCTCAAGACAAAGCCGTTTCATGGAATATCCGAGTGTTTCATCAGCCTGCTCCGTTAAGTCTTTAAATTCATCAAACAATGAGCTCCCCATTCCCTGCTTTTGAGAACCTTGTCCGGGGAATAAGTATGTGATCATTTTCTCAGCCATCCTTTCTCGGATTCAGTTAAGAAGCATGTTCAAGTTGATAGTAACTTCACAAAAATACCATGTCAAGTTAATTTATCCTATGCGGAATCCTGAATAATGCCTATTTTTCCCTGACGGAAGGCGGACTCAGGGCTTTTGGAACAGACGTAAGCAGAATGTCCCATTCGGCCTGCCCGGCGCTTTTATCCGCAAACTACCGTTACTCAGCCATTCATCACCCAAAAGCGAGCAATAACTATCATTTCATTTCAGAAGTTCCGTGCCCCAAAAGAAAAACTAGTTAGATAGAACCAAATTATACGCTACTTAAAATGAAACAGCCCTTTTTGATTTTTTCTGTTGCGGAAATTCACGAAATGTTCTTTTTTTTCAATCTGAAAGTAAATATTGTTTTTCAAAAGACTCTCCATTTTTTGACCCGGCTTCTCCCCGAAGGAGTGCCCCGGATACACACGCACATGCGGCGGAATAGAGGCTTTGATCCTCTGTATACTGTGAAACATATCTTCAGCTGAGCTGCCCCTGTCCTCACATATACCGCACCCCTCTGTAAACACGGTGTCACCGGTAAAAAGGTGATCAGATAGCAAATAGCACATTCCCCCGGCCGTATGTCCCGGGGTCAGTATACTTCTGATGATAAACCCTCCGGCCGCAAAGGTTTGGCCGTCTTCAAGCGCTATTAAGTTTCTGCACCGGAATTGATAGAAATCGATTTCCGCCGACGACATGTATATATCAGAATGATAGATTTGCTGAAGCGGCTCCGCCAAGTTTACATGGTCATAATGCGAATGTGTTAATAAAATAGCTGATAAATCAACATCCAATTCATGCAGTTTATCGGTTATTTTATCGATTTCCCAGGACGGATCCACCGCTATCGCAGATTTTTTTGAGCGGTCTGCGATAATATAACAATAGTTGGACCACATCTGGTGATAAGTTTTGATTTGATGCACTTCATATGTATGATCCATTGTCACCATTCCCATTTAAAAGATCCGGGCAGACTGCTGCCGCCGCCCAGCCGACTGTAACCACTTTACCAGATGGCACCACGTTTTTCCATGGATTTTCCGGTAAAGTTTAAAAAACTTTCTGCTCCCGCCAAAAGCACCAGTCTGGGCCTTTTTTACAAATTGCTATGCTGATATATCAGGAAATCAGGATGTTCATTTAGATGAATTCTTCAGGTAATTTTATTCAGAAAATGAAGGATGGTATATTTCAATCCTTTTCTTCAAGCTAAACTAAACCCCTACGGCGGCTTCCTCAAAATATATCAGAATACATTAGCTCCTTACACCGAATTTCAATGTTATGTTTATGAGTTGGCATTAACACACAATTCGAATTAGAAAGATACGACGTAATTCACACACAAGATGTTGTTTCTTCACTTTCTTTTGCCAGAATACAGTCCAAAACTTAGAACGCCGGAGCATTCTCCCCTGAGTAAT
This sequence comes from Bacillus sp. NEAU-242-2, assembly GCF_027853835.1. Classification (NCBI taxonomy): domain Bacteria; kingdom Bacillati; phylum Bacillota; class Bacilli; order Caryophanales; family Bacillaceae; genus Bacillus; species Bacillus sp. NEAU-242-2. Next base: position 258,538 of record NZ_JAPNNY010000001.1, read on the forward strand.
CTTTTATGCTAGAGTAAAGCATCTTCTGGACCAAACGGCACGTACGCCGCTTGATGGATTACTTAAACTCTTATGTTTCCTCTTTAAACGGGACTATTGTTGGTGATTATCAAATTTAACCTGTGTTAAACTTTAGACGGGAGGTAATTATGGAAAATAAAAGAAACGCTGAACCGAGCCCAAAAGCTATAAGAATTCTAACTTACATCATTCCTATAATTTTAATAGGGCTTATCCTTGTCCTTAAGAATATTAACACCGCCGCAGCGGAAATTTCATTTTATATTGTTGCTGTCGGTGTAGTTCTCTTAGTGGTTTTCAGTTTGATCAAAAATAGAAAAAACCGCAGGAAGAACTAAATGTAAGGGGGCTAATTACTAGTCCCCTTTGACTCTTTTAGATTGTCAGCTCACCAAATTCCATTCTGATTTAAATTCTTCCCCCATCTCCCTGTGAATTTGTAAAAGCAGGTACTCATGATAATCATGTAGCCCTTTAAGAGATTTTTCACGAGTAACATTCAGATTTTCAGGAATGGGTTTCTTCATTATTTCACTATTAATTGACGATATAGACGATCACACCAAACACGGCATTCTGAGCTGTCAAACCAAATGCTGTCCATAAACAATGTTTATATCGCATAAAGCAGCAACTCGTTTGAATTCCTTTTTTTTCGACTTTATCCAACCACGTTGGCGGTTTTATATTATCGGATCGCCTTTTGTCTTTTTCTCGTGCTCAGTCCGGGCTGCCAACTCTTCCGTATTCTTTTTATTTGGGTTGCCTTGTATCAATTGAAGCGTCGCGGATTTTGCAGGCCTCGGCATGTACTCACCTCATTTCATGTCAAAAAAGTTGCATTTTTCGCTTGTTTTTTTCGCCAATCGTGTTACGATGAAATTAACAACAAAACCAGTCGTACCAAGCCCTCTCGGCAAATTTGCTGAGGGGGCTTTCTGCTGTTTTCGGAACTTTGAAAAGCGGTGTTTGTTTGCAGAAGGGGGATCGCCGTTCTCCGTTCGTTTCCCTTCCAGAGATTTGTTAGGGGGAGAGGGTCACTTGCCCTTACTGCCGTGAGCCTTGTTGTGACAGGCGTTACACAAGCTTTCAAGGTTCTTTATGTCCAATCGTTTCGACCAATCTTGCTTTACTTCCACAATATGATGCACCATGTCAGCCGGAGTGAAGCAATGATCTTTCAAACAATGCTGACAGAGATAATTGTCTCGTATCAAAGCAAGTTGTCTTGTTCGTTTCCATTCAGTTGATTTATAAAAACTTGTTATTGTTTTGTTTCTTGAATGTTTGTTGTAATGTTTCGTTTCTTCTTGTCGTTGTGTCTTGTGTGTATCACAGTACCGGTCACGGGTGAGGCTGGAACACCCGCGGGCAGCGCATATCCTTAGAGGTTTAAGAGGCATGATGCCTTATCCTTTGTAACCTTTATATTCATTGTTATTCCTCCTCAAAGATTTAATAGAAAGAAAACATCACTTGAGCCTTTTTTCATTTATGCTTATTGCACCTAGGTTATGGCTAATTGGTCTTACTGATCCATCTTCTCTATGAGCAACAATGTCAATATAAATCGGTTTGATCCCATACTCATCCCCAGTAAGATAAGAGAAATCTACACGGACTTTATTCTTTATTTCTTCGCCTTTATATAAAACACGCGGAACGGAAGTAATGTCATCAAGCTCAATCTGTAGCAAAGGCGTTGCTTTCGATGTCTTTAAAGGTTCTGGTTCTTTGTGATTTAGCACTCCTTCCGAGACACAACTGCCAATTATCGGCCCACCAATATATTCAACAGCTTCTGTCTCGCCTTTAGCAGGAGAAAAAGTCTTCGCTTCTATAAACGTTTCATTAACAATATTGGAGTCTTCAACTTCAATTATTGCAAGGTCTAACCCTCCATCAAGAATTACGATGCCTGTTTTAATTGCCTTTTCAATTTCCATGCGCATTTTTTCTTTTGCTCTTCTATCAAGAGGTACATCCGTTTTAACAACTGGAATTTTCAAGTCTGTTCATCCTCCTTCATATTCTTTCCATGTATAGTTGCGAATTCCTGACCATCACAAAAAAGTGTTTCAGTAGCATCTGTTTGATCTTCCTTCAGTAACTCCAGTCTTTCGTCACGATTAGAAGTTTTTGCCCAATTATTGAATTCCTGAATTCCTATATTCACGCGTTCCAGATGCAACTGCTTTTGTTTCTCGTTCAATTCGATTTTCCTTTTACTGATTTCAATGTCATAATTAATCTGTTTTAAAAGAAGCTCTTGCTCAGTGCACCACGCTTTAAATTGATCAACATATAAATTGTCTTCAGACATGGTTAATCCCTCCAATAGAAAAAGCGCCCTCCCGATTGGAAAGCGCTTGATATATTCTTTCTAAACTGCCCTCGCGCTCAAGCCGCCGTTAACCGCTAATAGTCTAACCTGAGATTTACCGGACGCAGTTTACAGAGAACATAAAAAACACCCTGAAGAATGCTATTCTTTATGACTTGCCCTAAAGCTACTGTCAGCCAAAATCCTGCAAGAAAAATAAACCATGATGTTAGAAAAGGATGATTGTATATTGTTTCCACGAGACTTTCCTCCTATACTAGTATAAGGGGGGATTAAAAAATGGGTATTCTACCAAAGTTTATTGATAATGCTGCCGGCAAACCAGCGCAGGCAGTAGGTGACACATTAACGGATTTATGGAAATTAGGAATTGGCAATCACGTGTCACTATGGTCTAGGAAACAAGAATTTCGCCATAAGCAAAATTTTGAGGACTATGTTTATAAGGTGCAAAATAAAACTCAAGTTATTCCTGAGGAGTTTCTTAAAGAACCAGAACTCAATATAGTAGGACCTGCTATAGAAGCTTCAAAGTTCTATATTGATTCAGAACAACTACGAGAAATGTTTGCCAACCTTATTTCTTCTACTATAGATAGTAGAAAATTTTCCAAAGTTCATCCTTCATTTGTAGAGATAATCAAACAGTTATCGCCATTAGATGCAGCCATCTTGATAAACTTTAAACAATTTCAACAACTTCCAGCAATAAGAGTTGACGCGTCTAAAAATGATGCAGGTACTTATGTTGTTATTCAACAACATATTTTGAATTTTAAAGATCAAGTTGATTATAAAGCTCAAGCTTCATCAATATCTAATCTCCAAAGAGTAGGTTTATTAGCTGTTGATTATTCAGTACGATCCGGGAATCCAGAATACTATGATTATATTTCTTCTCATCCTGTGCTTGAAGAAGCTAACCAGAGATTGATTGAAATAAGAGATGTTGATCCAGAGTTTACTAAGCTTGATTTTAAAAAAGGAATCTGTACCAAAACACCTCTATGTGAAGATTTTATAGAAATTTGTTTATAGTTGAACTGGGGAGCAGCTTGTTAACTACTCCCCCTCCTGTTTATTCATCCGTATCACATCGAATTTTTTCCGCAGAGAAATCTTTTTCATTCTTCGGCATTTCTTTAGTTTGTATATACAACAACGAGAACACCTCCGTATTTTAATCGTTATCAGATGTCTTCGTAGTAGGTAAATTCGACATACGATCCAATTTTCGAACCCAGTGTCGGTTCTTTGATCCGCAGCCCTTGCAAGTTACGTCGAAGTTTTCGAAACCTTTTGACGGTGTTCCAATGCTGCTCATTATTATCCCTCCTCAACAAAAAGCGACCCCGCTCATCAGCAGTGCCGCTCCCTTGATTTATTACCTACTACCATAATACCTTATCTAAAACAAAATGGTGTGCCGTTATCGTGCCAACTTTCTGCCAAAATCTTTTTAGTACATTCCTTTTTGCTCTGCTGCAGTCATCCCGCTCACCCCTTCATTACTTGGTATCGTTCTATCAAACCATGCCTTTCTCTTCTAACGCTGAACCTGTTGCGCCTCTATTCATGCCGCTCACCTTCTGTAACACAATAATATCACGAAAAACGCCCAAATTTTCCATTTATCCACAAAATCCACGGATTACCCATATGTTATAGACTGTGCAACTGCCGAGTTCCGTCAGCCCTTGCCACCCTTGTTTTCAAGCGATATCCCTAAAATGAATTCCACGTTTGCTTTTTGAAGGGAATCAATAAAAATATGCAGAAAAAAGACTCATCTAGTTTATGAGATGAGCCTGTTTATATCTTGAATTTCTTCATGGCGTTGTTCATGGCATCCTGATTGATTCCAATGTATCGAAGGGTTGTCCGCTGGTCCGAGTGATTGAAAATCGCCTGCAGCATGGCAACATCTTTTGTTTGCTTGTAAAAATGGTACCCGAATGTTTTCCTCAGCGTGTGTGCCTATATCGTCCAAACCGACATACTCAGCGGCAGCCCTTAGAATCTTATAAGCCATCGACCGGGAAATGGGCTTGTTGATCCCTTCGCGGCTTTTGAAAAGATATACAGCATTAACGTTTTGATAAATACCTAAACAGCTAAAATCAGTGGGCAAAATGTGGGCACGAGGGGTGCATCCCACCCAGAACCCTGCTACATCACACGCTTAAACATCTTCTCCATCTCATACGTACTGTGGTGGATAATGATTGGCCGGCCGTGCGGGCATGTGAACGGGTCTGTCGTTCGGCGCAGGTCGTCCAAGAGCGCTTTGATTTCGTCGTTGCGCAAATGGCGGTTCGCTTTGATTGAGCCTTTGCAGCTCATCATAATGGCCGCTTCCTCCCGCAGTTTTTTAATATCGATCTGTTTGGCGTCAAGCACCTGCTGAATGATTTCTTCAATCAGTTCAGCTTCTTCCCCTTTTGGAAACCAGGCCGGATGGCAGCGGACGATGTAGCTGTTCGTGCCGAATGCTTCTAAAAATACTCCGACGCTTTCAAGCTCATGCTGATGCTGGTCAATGATCAGCGCTTCATTTGCCGCATAATGAAAGGTGAGCGGCACGATCATATCCTGTACTTCAGGCTCGACCTGCCCGACTTTCTCCCGGAAATATTCGTATTTAATCCGTTCTTGCGCCGCATGCTGGTCAATGATATACAAGCCGTTTTCGTTTTGGGCTAAAATATATGTCCCGTGCATTTGGCCGATCGGATACATCACCGGAACTCTTTCTTCCCGTATTTCTTCAGAGTCAGCCTCCACTTCAGGCTCCGGAATATCGGAAACAGGCGCTTCCGTTACCGGCATGCCGATCTTCGGCGGCACTCCGTGACCTGCTTCATCGGTCAGGGACTCTTCTTCTATGACCGGCTCAGGCTCTTTTACGACCGAACTCAGCTTCATCGGTGAGTAAGACGGCTCAGGCGTTTTTTCAGGAAGTTTCCGCTCAGGCGCGCTTTCCTCGAATGTCATAAATTGCTGTTCGTTTTTGGCCGGTGCCGGCGCTGATTTTTTCGGTAGCTGGGCGCTCGGAATAAGCCGTTGCTTTTGAAACACTTCCTTTATCCCGTCACGGATCAGCTCATGCAGCTCCGTCTCTTTGCTGAGGCGGACTTCAAGCTTCGACGGATGGACATTGACATCGACCAAAATCGGGTCCATCGTAATTTCGATAAACGTAATCGGATGGCGGCCGATCGGCAGAAGTGTGTGATAGCCCTCATGCACCGCTTTTACAAGCGGGAAATTCTTAATGTATCTTCCGTTAATGACAGATGACATGTAGTTTCTGGATGCACGCGTGATTTCCGGAAGTGCAATGTAGCCCTTGACTTCAAAATCAAGCGAGCTGACATGGAGCGGTATCATTTTTTTCGCAACCGCCGTCCCGTAAATTGCGGCCAGCACATGGCGCACGTCCCCGTTACCGTTTGTCTGCAGCAGATTTTTCCCCTGATGGCGGAGACGGATCGATACTTCCGGATGCGCAAGAGCAATCCGGTTGACGACATCCGTAATATTGCCGAGCTCCGTATGCACGGTTTTCATATATTTCAATCTGGCGGGTGTATTGAAAAACAGGTTGGTAACGATAATCTCCGTTCCTTTTCTGCTGGAGGATTTCTGTTCAGAAATGATATTCCCGCCCTGAAGAATGAGATGGGTTCCCGCTCCCTCGCCGATGCTCGTTTTGATTTCCAGATGAGAAACAGACGCGATACTTGGCAAAGCTTCTCCGCGGAAACCGAGTGTTCTCACCCGGAACAGGTCGTTTTCATCTTTGATTTTGCTGGTCGCGTGGCGGCGGAAAGCCCGCTTGCAATCATCGGTTTCCATACCTTCGCCGTTATCGAGCACCCGAATCGACGAAAGCCCCGCTTCCTCTATGTCGATTTCAATGACTGTGCTGTTTGCGTCGATGGCGTTTTCCACCAATTCTTTAACGACAGATGCAGGCCGTTCGACCACCTCACCGGCCGCAATTTTATTTGAGAGTTCATCTGACAGCTGGATGACTTTTGCCAAGTCCGTCACCTCTTTCTATTTTAATTTTTTTTGCAGCTTGTACATTTCATTCATCGCCTCAAGCGGCGTCATATCGAGAATATTGATTGACTTAAAAGCTTCAAGCACTTGTTTTTCTTTATTAGAAACAGCCGGTGTCTTCTGTTCTTTTTCACCGTCAGCAAAAAAGGACAGCTGTGCCGGTTCTTCTTTGACGGCGGGCTTTTTCTCAGGTGCCGCCGGAAGCTCCGGTTTATCTCCCGTCTGCTCAAGCTGTTTCAAAATCTCCTGCGCCCGGCTGATCAGATCGTCCGGAAGCTCCGCAAGCTGGGCGACATGAATGCCGTAACTTTTATCTGCGGCTCCCTCTTTGATTTGATGGAGAAACACGACCGTTCCGTTATATTCCTCTGCGCGCACATGAACGTTTTTCAGCTGAGGAAGCTTATCTTCAAGCACCGTCAGCTCATGATAATGCGTGCTGAACAGTGTTTTAGCGCCGATATGATCATGAACATATTCAATAATCGCCTGTGCCAGCGCCATTCCGTCGTACGTTGATGTCCCGCGGCCGATTTCATCAAACAGGATCAGGCTGTCTTTTGTGGCGTTCACAATCGCGTTTTTCGCTTCCAGCATTTCCACCATAAAGGTGCTTTGTCCGGAAATCAAATCATCCGCTGCCCCGATTCTCGTGAAGATTTGATCAAAAATCGGCAGAACCGCTTCTTTTGCGGGTACAAAACAGCCGATCTGGGCCATGATCGATAGAAGTGCGATCTGTCTCATGTACGTGCTTTTACCTGACATATTCGGACCCGTAATCAGGAGCATTTCCCGCGAATCGCCCATCAGGCAGTTGTTCGGCACGTATTCTTGACTGTCCATCACCTTTTCGACGACGGGGTGTCTCCCTTCAATGACTTTTACTTCATTATCAGAAAAGACGGGCTTTGTGTAATGCCTGTTTTCACTGATCGTAGCAAAGCATTGCAGCGCATCCAGCTCACTCATTTGTTTGGCAAGACGCTGCAGACGCGGAATAAATTGTTTCACCTTTTCACGCAGTCCGGCAAAAAGCTCATATTCCAGCTCGCAGATGTTGTTTTCCGCTTCTAAAATAAGCGCTTCTTTTTCCTTCAATTCCGGCGTAATGTACCGTTCGGCGTTTGTGAGGGTCTGCTTCCGCTCATACCGCCCGTCCTCAAGCAGATGAAGGTTTGCTTTTGTGACTTCAATATAATAGCCGAACACTTTATTGAAACCGACCTTTAATGAACGGATGCCCGTATAAGCGCGTTCCTGCTGCTCCAGTCTGGCAATCCAGTCTTTACCGTTTTTGCTGGCGTCACGGTACTCATCGAGCTTCTGATGATAGCCGTCTTTAATTAAGTTGCCTTCTTTTAACGATAACGGCGGGTTTTCATGAAGGGCTTCTTCTAACAGGTCAAGCAAATCTCCGCACGGATCAATCAAGCCGGCGCGTTCTTTTGCTTTTTTATGGTTAAGAGACCCTATAAGCTCTTTAATGCTCGGCACTTGTTTTAAAGATTCTTTCAGCTGGATTAAATCCCTTGCGTTGACGTTTCCGAATGCGACCCGGCCCGCCAGACGTTCTAAATCGTATACTTCCTTCAGGCGCTCGCGCAGGTCTTCACGCTCAAACAGATGATTGATCAGCGTCTCGACCATTTCCTGGCGTTCTTCGATTTGGGATGCCCTGATCAGCGGACGGTCAATCCATTGTTTGAGAAGCCGGCCGCCCATCGCTGTTTTCGTCTCGTCTAAAAGCCAAAGCAATGACCCTTTTTTGCTTTTCGAACGGATCGTTTCCGTCAGCTCAAGATTCCGTTTTGAATACAGGTCAATTTTCATCGCTTCTTCCAATTCATATACTTGAACCGGCTGCAGATGATCCAGGCTCCGTTTTTGCGTTTTCTGCAAATACGTATATAAACGCATAAACGTCTCTGTCAGCTCTTCGCCCGGCAAGTGCTTTGCGATTTCAATGCGTTCTGTTATTTCCCCGTCTTCGATCGAAATCGTTGCGCTGCACCGTTCTTTCAGCTGAGCAGCTGTATGTTCGTTAAACTTGCTTGATACGACAATTTCCTTTGCGCCGACTGAGTAAATTTCTGACATGACATCTTCAATCCGCTCAATAAATACGGCCAGGTTTTCTCCGGTCGTTAAGTCCGATAAAGCGAGACCGTATCCGTTACGAAATTCGGAAACGGAAGCGATAAAGTTGTTTTCCGACTCATGGATGCCTTTTCCATCCATCACGGTTCCCGGGGTGATCAGCTGGACGACTTCTCTTTTTACAACGCCTTTAGCCGCCTTCGGATCTTCCGTCTGCTCACAGATCGCCACTTTATAGCCCTTTTTAATCAGCTGTTCAATATAAGCCGCCGCAGAATGATACGGCACGCCGCACATCGGAATTTTATCAGCCGAACCTCCGTCTCTGCTTGTCAGTGTAATTTCAAGCTCTTGCGACGCTTTTTTTGCATCTTCAAAAAACATTTCATAAAAGTCACCAAGCCGAAAAAATAAAAAGGCATCTTGGTGCTCTGCCTTTATCTTCAAGTATTGCTGTATCATAGGCGTGTAACTAGCCATCATTTAATCCCTCACTATGTATCTTCTCTTATCCGAATCCCATTATAACATAAACAAAAGAGTGATATCTTTATATATAAAAAAGAGACTTGGGGTGTTAAACTCCCCTAGCCTCAACTTATTCTTCAGGATCTCCGACTAAAAATTCAGGGTTAATGTCCTCTAATTCTTCATCAAGATCGTCTTCCCAATCATCATCATCGTCTTCTTCCCAGTCAGGATTGACTTCGACGACGACTTTCGTTTCACCGACCACTTCTGCTAAAAATTCTCTCTCTGCCTGAACCACGATTTTATTTCCGTTAGGAGAAATGGTGACTTCAAGACAATTCGGCTGCTGCAGCACTTTGGCAATGACTTCGTGTTCGTCATCTAAGTAATTTGTGTCTCTGTATCTGAGTTTAATCACATCGACATACTTTACTCTCTCGGTTACAACTTCCGTTTTTGTATTATCGGCGTAAGAGTACCAGACGTTTATATCATAATACCCTTCAATTTCTACAGTCTTCCCGATCTTTTCGGCATCGTACTTGTGGTTGATAATCCAGCCGCCCAATATACTTGACGGTTTTTCTCCAGGCGAGATCGTGTTGGTGCATTGGGTGAATTTTCTTCCTTTCGCAACTACCGCTTTCGTAATAATTTCCCTGTATTCAGACATTCCGGCAGGCCTCCTTGTTCTTCTTCGTGTTATCTTATGCTGGGCATTTGTCTCATGTGCATTTTTATAATAAAAATATAAAAATACAAAGTTTCTGTTTCATTGTATGCAGCCCTGCCCAGAAACTTTACTTTTAAGTATGATAAAACTTTCCAGTAAAAATAGGACAAAACGTTGAGATGATGAAAATTTAGTACATATTACAATTAGTTCTCAAACAGCAAAAAAACACGGGCCGATGAAGGCCCCGTGTTTAAATAGAACAGCTGTTATTCGAATGTTTTACTTTTGAACCGGTTTCTCCCGTCAGCAGGTTGCCTCCGGTAGATGTAATGATTTCGTTTGTCACCTGATTTGAGATCGTATGTGCGACAAGCTGAAGAAGGTCATTGACCTCAATCTGGGAATCTCTGAATTCCTGAATGATCGGAATCCCTTCAAGCTCTTCCTGCAGGGCGTCAATTTTACTTTCCACTTGTTTCAGCGCTTCAAGCTTTTCGTAGTGCTTCAGGTTAACGGCTTGCTTTTGCAGGGTTTTAATCTGATTAATAATCGCAGAGACTTTTTCATTTTCGTTAATCTGCGCCTCAGCGCGTTTGAAAAAATCAACTTCTTCTGTTTCAGAAATCATTTTCGCAAGGTTCCTAGCCTGCTGTACAATGTCTTTCTTTGAGTAAAGCGTCATTATTATTTCACCTCGATTGCTTCTCCTGCCATCACACCGTCAAGCGACCATGTTTTCGCCTGTTCGATTTTGACGCGTACAATCTTGCCGATGGCGTCTTTCGGCCCTTTGAAGTTGACGAGCTTGCTTTTTTCCGTATAGCCGGCAAGAATGTCAGGGTTATTTTTGCTTTCTCCCTCAACTAATACTTCGACAGTCCTGCCTTCATATTCCTTCATTTTTTTGGCTGAAATTTCTTTCACCAAATCATTGAGGCGCTGAAGACGTTCTTTCTTGACCCTCATCGGAACATTGTCTTTCATCTTCGCCGCTGGTGTGCCTTCACGAGGAGAGTAAATAAACGTATATGCGCTGTCAAATTCCACTTCGCGATATAACGAAAGGGTTTCTTCAAATTGTTCATCCGTTTCATTCGGAAAACCGACAATAATATCGGTCGTCAGTGAAGCGTTCGGCATCGCCGCTTTAATTTTTCCGACAAGCTCCAGATAGCGTTCTCGGTCATATTTACGGGCCATCATTTTTAACATCGCTGAGCTTCCTGATTGAACCGGAAGATGGATATGGTCTAAAAGGTTGCCGCCTTTGGCTAGCACTTCGATCAGATGATCATCAAAGTCACGCGGATGACTCGTCGTGAACCGGATTCTCGGAATATCAATTTTACGCAGTTCGTCCATTAAATCACCGAGACCGTACGTCATATCCTCAAAATCTTTTCCGTACGCATTCACGTTTTGACCGAGCAGCGTGATTTCTTTATAGCCTTCGCTTGCAAGTCTTCTGACTTCCTGGATAATTTCCTCAGGACGGCGGCTTCGTTCTTTTCCGCGGGTATACGGTACGATGCAGTATGTGCAGAACTTGTCACAGCCGTACATAATGTTGACCCAGCCTTTAATTTTTCCGTTGCGGACTTTCGGAAGGTTCTCAATGACATCCCCTTCCTTCGACCACACTTCAATGACCATCTCTTTTGATAAATATGCCTCTGATAACAGTTCCGGCAGACGGTGAATGTTGTGTGTGCCGAAAATCATATCGACAAACGGGTGCTTCTTAAGGATGCGGTTTACGACTGATTCTTCCTGTGACATGCAGCCGCAGACGCCGAGAATCAAGTCCGGGTTGTTTTTTTTAAGCGCCTTTAAATGGCCGAGCTCTCCGAACACTTTGTTTTCAGCGTTTTCCCGGATGGCGCAAGTGTTTAATAAAATAACGTTCGCGTCATCAACCGAATTTGTCGCTTCATAACCGAGCGCCATAAAAATACCCGCCATGACTTCCGTATCATGCTCGTTCATTTGGCATCCGTACGTGCGGATATAAAATTTCCTGCCTTCACCGAGGCCTTTAAATTCTTCTGAGATTTTAAAATCGTTATGATATTGAACGGATTCTTTGCCCCGTTTTTTCGCATCTTTTAAAGAAGGCGGAATATATACGGCTTCAAAATACTTGCTGTAATCCTTTTCGGATTTTTTGTCCGCCGGATTCACTTGTCCGCTTTCCTGCTTTTGCTTTTCATTCATGTTCGAATGTCTCCTTTCAACCGAAACTTCCACCCTCAAGTATACTGGTTAAAAGCGTTTGGCACAACCGCCAGCCTATTATTGTACACCTTATTGAGAATAAGAATCAATAAGAAATAAAAAAGAGGGAATCATTTCCCCCTTACACAAGCTGAAGCTCTTTTGCGGCTGAACGGATTACTTCCAGGGCCCGGTCAAGCTCCTCTTTTGTATGCTCCGCCGTAATAATGGTGCGGATTCTCGCTTTTCCTTGGGCGACCGTCGGGTACACGATGCTTTGCGCAAACACGCCGCGGGTCAATAAAAGGTCTGATAATGCCTGGGCTTTTTCTTCCTCCCCTATTAATATCGGCACGATCGGTGTTTCGCTTTTTGTGAGGGTCAGCCCCATTTGAACCAGTTTGTCTTTGAAATACGCCGTGTTCTCCCATAGCTTTTCCATATGCTCCGGCTCTTCCAGCAGGACGTCAATGGCTTCTATGCATGCGGCCGTTACCGCAGGCGGATGAGAAGTGCTGAATAAGAAAGGGCGCCCTTTATGGCGCAGGTAATCGATCAGAACCTGCGACCCTGCGGCGTAACCGCCAAGCACTCCGATGGCTTTGCTTAATGTGCCCACTTGTATGTGGACTCTTCCGTCAAGCCCGAAGTGATTAACCGTTCCCCTTCCGTTTTTTCCGAGTACGCCGGAAGCATGCGCGTCGTCGACCATCACAAAGGCATCGTACGCCTCTGCAAGTTTGACGATGTCAGGCAAAGGAGCGATGTTGCCGTCCATTGAGAATACGCCGTCGGTGACGATCAGGCGCATGCGGTAATTCATTGATTTTTTCAGCACCCTTTCCAAATCGTCCATATCAACATGGCGGTACACCTTTTTATCTGCTTTTGTCAGCCTGATCCCGTCAATAATGGAAGCATGGTTCAGTTCGTCAGAGATCACGATATCTTCTTTTGTAAGAATGCTTGATAAGACGCCCTGATTCGTTGTGAACCCCGATTGAAAAACAAGTGCCGCTTCTGTTTTTTTAAAGTTTGCCAATTTTTTCTCCAGCTCATTGTGCATTGTGAATGTTCCGGCAATTGTACGGACGGACCCCGTACCCGCTCCGAATTCTTCCGCGGCGCGTTTGGCCGCTTCGACAAGTCTTGGATGCGACGTCAAACCGAGATAATTGTTCGATGAAAGCTGTATCACGTTTTTCCCTTTGACTTCCACCGACGGACCCTGCTTCGTTTCAATTTGTTTCATTTGCTGCCACGTTTTATTTTCTTTCATTTTATCAAGCTCTGCTTTTAGAAATTCAAATTCTTTCATGATAGAACCCTCCCCTTATGGAATCAAAATGACTTTGCCGCACTGTCCCTTTCTCATCAGGTCAAACCCTTTTTCAAAGTCTTCAAGCGGAAACTGATGCGTGATCACCGGCGTCAGATCAACAAGGCCGGATTCAAGCAGGTGCGATACCTGCCGCCATGTTTCAAACATTTTTCTGCCTGTGATGCCTTGGACGGTAAGTCCTTTAAACACCACGTCATTTGTCAGGTCAACCGTTACCGGACGTTCCGGCAGACTCAGCATGTGGAACCTTCCCCCGTTGGCCGCCATCTTTAATCCTTGTGTTATGGCTGCCGGGTGGCCTGACATTTCGCAGACAAGGTCGATCCCTTCTCCGCCTGTTAAGGTGTCGATCACCTCAAGCGGATCTTCCTCGTCAGCTGAAATGGTGATCGCAGCTCCCAATTTCTTCGCAAGAGCCAGCCTGTAATCATTTTTATCAATGGCCGCAATACGGGATGCACCGGCCGCTTTAGCCACCGCCACCGCCATCAGCCCGATCGGTCCGCAGCCGATAATTGCAGCGGAACCACCCGCAAGCCGGCTGCTTTCCAGCACCGTATGCACCGCGTTGCCAAGCGGCTCTTGAACAGAGGCGACGGCGGGGTCCATATCAGCGGGGTTTTTCCAAACATTTCGGGCCGGCACTTTGACATATTCAGCGAAGGAGCCGGCTGTATCTACGCCGAGTATCTTTGTATGGGTGCACACATGATGTTTTCCTGTTAAACACGGGACACAAGTACCGCAGACGAAGTGGGTTTCAGCCGAAACGTAGTCACCTATTTTGACATTTGTGACGTGCTTGCCTGTTTCCGCTACGATACCGCTGAATTCATGTCCGAATACTTGAGGTGTTTTGATTCGTTTCTGCGCCCATTGATCCCAATTATAAATATGCACATCTGTACCGCATATAGATGCGGCCTGTACTTTAATGAGAACTTCATTCTCATTAATGGAAGGTATGGGAATTTCTTTCAGAGTTGCTCCGAAAGCGTTTTCATTTTTGACGATAGCTTTCATCTTTCCTCCCAACATGTACACTCCTCCTCGAAAAAACACTGTAATAACTGGATTGTAACATGAGTTAAAAAGGAGGTAAATACCAGTGTCCACTCCAAGAAAACAACTGCTTCCGTCCGGAAAAATGGGCGGGATTTTTTTTGAATATTATATGAATAAAGCCATTTATCATCTCTTCGTACTATTAATATAATATTGTGAGAAAATATGACAGCAATAAAAACAACCTGCTCGCCTTACGCAAGCAGGTTGAGAATGTCATGTTTTTGTTTTTAACGGGGTTCGACGATTAACTTAATCGCCGTTCTTTCTTCTCCGTCAATCTGTATATCTGTAAAAGCCGGAATACAAATCAAATCTACGCCGCTTGGCGCGACAAAGCCTCTGGCAATCGCAACCGCTTTAACAGCCTGGTTTAAGGCACCCGCCCCAATTGCTTGAATTTCGGCGGCTCCGCGTTCCCTCAATACGCCGGCAAGCGCGCCTGCTACTGAATTTGGACTTGATTTTGCTGAAACTTTTAAGATTTCCATTTCTGCTCCCCCTTAGTTTTACAATGGATAAGTGAGTGTTCATTAGAACAATCATTATTAGATGTTGCTATCCAAAAAGCCATCCCCACAATGCTTTTCAAAAATAGCGGGCTACCTTCCATTTCTACTATATTCACTAAGAAGTTGCTATATTCCTGCTTTTCCTTTTAATATTTTTATAAAATAAACACATGATCACCTATTCAAAGAACATATGGTCATCATTGATTAATATCCGTTCGATATTTACGGCCTTTTTCGTTTGATCGTCGATGTCAATGAGCACTCCGCTCAGCGTAGTTTTACCTTCCGCCACCGTAAACCGGACGGGAAGATTGGTTTTAAACCGCTTGATGACCGTTTCTCTGTCCATACCGAGAATTCCGTCGTACGGACCCGTCATGCCTACATCAGTAATATATGCCGTTCCCTTCGGCAAAATGCGGTTATCTGCCGTTTGCACGTGTGTATGGGTGCCTACCACGGCAGAGGCTCTTCCGTCTGTGTACCAGCCGATCGCAATTTTTTCGCTTGTCGCTTCGGCGTGAAAATCAATAAAAATGTACGGTGTGCGCTTTTTCGCTTCTTCTATTAATTCATCCGCTTTAGCAAACGGATCATCAAGCGGCGGAAGAAACGTCCGTCCCTGTAAATTAATGACGGCAAGCTCTTTTCCATTCGATTTAATATAAGTAATGCCTTTGCCCGGCGTACCTTCCGGGAAATTCGCCGGCCGGACAAGATGCGGCACATCATCAATAAAGTCGAAGATCTCTCTTTTATCCCACGTATGGTTTCCCATTGTAATAGCATCTGCTCCCGCTTCCATCAGGCTGTGGTAGATCTTTTCCGTCAGTCCTTTTCCGTGTGCTGCATTTTCTCCGTTAATAATTGTAAAATGCGGTTTATGTTTCGCTTTCAGTTTCGGGACATATTCTTTTACCATGTCGCGGCCCGGGGAACCGACAACATCTCCGATAAATAAAATTCTCATACATTCCATTCCTTCCTTTTCAGGGACTCAAAAAAATAAAGTGATGCGCTAAGCATCACTTTATTTTGCATACTCTACGGCTCGAGTTTCTCTGATTACGGTCACTTTAATGTGGCCCGGATAATCAAGCTCGTCCTCAATTCGTTTACGGATATCACGCGCCAAACGATGGGCTTCTAAATCATTAATGGAGTCCGGCTTCACCATGATGCGAACTTCACGGCCGGCCTGAATCGCAAATGATTTTTCAACACCTTCGTAAGACTCGGAGATTTCTTCAAGCTTTTCAAGTCTGCGGATATAGTTTTCGAGCGTTTCACTTCTCGCGCCCGGTCTTGCGGCTGACAGTGCATCAGCGGCAGCGACCAGAACGGCGATAATGGAAGTCGGCTCTTCGTCTCCGTGGTGTGACGCAATACTGTTAATGACGACTGGATGCTCTTTATATTTGGTCGCAAGCTCCACTCCGATTTCCACGTGGCTTCCTTCCACTTCATGGTCAATTGCTTTTCCGATGTCATGCAGAAGACCGGCCCGCTTGGCAAGCTTTGCATCTTCTCCAAGCTCGGAAGCCATTAAACCGGCTAAAAACGCAACTTCCATAGAATGTTTCAGTACGTTCTGCCCGTAGCTTGTACGGAATTTCAACCGGCCGAGGATCTTGATCAGATCCGGGTGAAGTCCGTGAACGCCGACTTCAAACGTCGTCTGCTCACCCATTTCCCGGATATAGTCATCAACCTCACGGCGGGATTTTTCAACCATTTCTTCAATGCGCGCCGGATGAATACGGCCATCCTGAACGAGTTTATCAAGAGCAATTCTTGCCGTCTCCCGTCTGATCGGATCAAATCCGGAAAGAATGACTGCTTCAGGTGTGTCATCAATAATCAGGTCAATACCTGTAAGCGTTTCAAGCGTACGAATGTTACGCCCTTCACGGCCGATGATACGTCCTTTCATCTCATCATTCGGAAGATTGACGACCGATACCGTCGTTTCGGCAACATGATCTGCTGCACAGCGCTGCAAAGCAAGCGACAGAATGTTTTTCGCCTTTTTATCTGCCTCTTCTTTCGCACGGTTTTCGGTTTCTTTTGTCATGATGGCGATGTCATGTGAAAGCTCATTTTCAACCCGGTCAAGAATGATTTGTTTCGCTTCATCCCGTGTCAGGCTCGAAATGCGTTCGAGTTCTGACTGCTGCATACGAATCATCTCATCCACTTTGCTTTCCATCTCTTCAATATGTTGTTGTCGTTCATTCAGAGAATGATCTTTCTTCTCCAACATCGCTTCCCGTTTATCAATTCCTTCGTGTTTACGGTCAAGATTTTCTTCTTTTTGAAGTAAACGGTTTTCTTGTTTTTGAAGCTCATTTCGTCTTTCACGAACTTCCTGTTCAGCATCTATTCGAAGTGTATGGATTTCGTCCTTTGCTTCAAGCAGAGCTTCTTTTTTCAGTGCTTCAGCATCACGCTTTGCATCTTCAAGGATTTGCTCGGCAGCACCGCGTGCGCCCGCAATCTTTGCTTCGGCAATGGTTTTACGAACATAGTAGCCAACAACTAAACCGAGCAGAGTCAGCAAAATGGAGATGAGAACCGTCATTGGGGTCATACTTTCACCTCCTCTTGCTATGAACTTGGTTTTTGCTTAAATAAGTGCCGGCATGTACATTGTCTGATTTTCTCAACATACAGAACCTTCACAGGGAATGAGTCTCTCATGCCCTTGTCAAGTTTAAATGGTTTAACAATCATGTTAAAAAAACAAATGTTACAACTTCATTGTAATTGTGTCGGAAATACTTGTCAAGCTTGCCAGCTTAACGATTCGCCTTCAGCTCGGATCGCCGCCCATGTATATATCATACCATACCTTCATCCGCTTTTCGTGAATGACGGCTCTGTCAGTCCGCCTGGTTAAGCAATTGGTAAATTCTATTGTTTACCTGTCCTAATTTGGCGTTATTCTGAATGTTTGACAGTAATATGACATATTTGCTTGCCGAATGGCTGAAGCTGTTCAAAATGTTGTAACCGGGCATAACACCGTGATTGGAATAGCTTCCCGGATCAATGTAAAACCCCATCCCGTAAGCGGCACTGCTTCCTGCTGTAAACATTTTTGTGAAGCTTTCTTTTGAAAGGAGCGTGCCGTTTACGATCGCTTTATCAAATTTATAGAGATCTTCAGCGCTCATATACATATCGCCCGCCCCGTACAGCTGCGATAAATCCAAAAGGTGCGGCGTTACAAGACTGCCGCTCTCATCGACTTTGTAGCCGACGGCAGGATATTTAGCTTCAGCAAATGTTTTGTAAAATCCGGCATGCTTCATTCCGGCCGGTTTGAACACGTGTTCTTTTATATATTGTTCATAAGACTCCCCGCTGACCTGAGATACGATATAAGCAAGCACTGAATAGTTGGAATCCCTGTAATCCCAAACCCCGGGCTGCCGTTTAATTCCGCGGTATTCTATATCCTTGATTAAATCAATTGGAGAAATCGGTCCCCGACCCTCAATATGCCCGTTTATGCCGGACGTATGATTGAGCAGGTTTTTCAATGTAATGCGCGTGCCGTTAGGAAAATTCGGCAAGTATGTACTGACGGGGTCACTCGTCTGCAGCAGCCCTTTTTCTTCAAGCTGCAGGACAGCCGTCGCGATTAACGCTTTTTGTGAAGAACCGATATAATATGATGTCTCCGGATTGTTTTTAATTTTTTGTTTTCGGTCCGCATAGCCAAAGCCTTTTTTCAGCACAACTTTTCCATCTTTTACGATCATTGCTGTGCCGCTGAACCCGATCTGTTGCAAGTAATTGCTGATCTGTTTATTGCGATCGATTGATTTAGGTGTTTTCTCTTTTTGCGTCTTTTCTTTTTTCTGTTGAGTCTGGTCTTTTGAAGTATCAGATTGAGCGGCGGGAGCATTTTTAACGGATTCCTTCTCCCGATGATGCGCTGTGACGGTCCAGATCATAATAAAAACAGTGACAAGCAGCAGAAAAAGAAACAGCCCTCCCGTTTTCATCAGCTTCTTCTTTCTTTTTTTATTTATTCTTGTGCGGCGGGGGCTCGTCATCTTTTTTCCTCCTCAGATATAATTTCAACTTTCGCCATGATGTTAGACGAGTGAAGGGTGAAAAAAGTTGTAACATTCCAGATAAAATTTTCCGAAACAGCCAGTGTTTTTTGAAACACACAAAAAAAAGAGCGGAAATTGCTTACTCCGCTCTTTTGATCGTGTTTTTATTCTTCTAATTCCATCTCTTCCTGAACTTCTTCCGCTTTGTCCGTTACACCGTTATTGTCTAAACCGTAATATTCACGGATTTGTTCCTGAATCATCAGCATGATGTCTTTATTTTCTTTTAAGAACTGCTTGGCGTTTTCACGGCCCTGACCGAGGCGTTCTTCTTCATAAGAATACCACGAACCGCTTTTTTGCACGATATCCAGTTCAGTTCCAAGGTCGATGATTTCCCCTTCTTTGGAGATTCCTTCACCGTACATAATGTCCACTTCAGCCGTACGGAACGGAGGAGCGACTTTGTTTTTTACGACTTTAATTCTCGTTTTATTCCCCATGACGTCGTTACCCTGCTTTAATTGCTCGGCACGGCGCACTTCAAGGCGCACGGAAGAATAGAATTTCAGCGCGCGGCCGCCCGGTGTCGTCTCCGGATTTCCAAACATAACGCCGACTTTTTCACGAATCTGGTTAATAAAGATTGCGATTGTTTTAGATTTATTGATGGCGCCGGAAAGCTTACGGAGCGCCTGAGACATAAGACGCGCCTGTAAACCGACGTGTGAATCACCCATGTCACCTTCAATTTCAGCTTTTGGAACAAGCGCCGCAACAGAGTCAACGACTACGATATCAACAGCTCCGCTTCGCACCAGCGCTTCAGCAATCTCAAGCGCCTGCTCTCCCGTATCCGGCTGAGAAAGCAGAAGCTCTTCGATATTGACACCGAGCTTTTGCGCGTAAACAGGATCAAGAGCATGCTCAGCATCAATAAATGCGGCCTGTCCGCCTTTTTCTTGAACCTCAGCGATTGCGTGAAGCGCTACAGTCGTTTTACCTGAACTTTCAGGTCCGTATACTTCAATAATCCGTCCACGCGGGTATCCGCCTATTCCGAGAGCGGTATCAAGTGCAAGGGAGCCGCTTGGCACCGTTGAAATTCTTGTATCCGTTTTTTCTCCGAGCTTCATGATGGAACCTTTGCCGAATTGTTTTTCTATTTGCTTAAGAGCCATATCTAAGGCTGCCTGACGATCACTCATTTATTTTTTCCTCCTTTATCTTGCCACTACATATACTATACCTTGTTTACTGGCATTTGCCAAGAAAAAAGCGAACGCATATTCGGATTTTTTCCGCGTTCGCTTTTCTGCAAAAGAGCATAAGTTCCCTTATAAAACTTAAAAATCAGAGAAAACGGCTCTTTAAAACTTTATTTTTGATCCAGCATTTTTAAAATGAGATGGCAGCCGTATTTAGCGGCGCGCTTTCTGATTCCGGTTCTTGAGCCGGCAAAGTGAAATTCGTGCACCTCTTCTTTTCCTTCCGCTGAAATGCCGATAAAGACGCGGCCCGGCGCATGCCCTTCCTGCGGATCGGGGCCCGCAACTCCGGTAAAGCTGATGCCGATATCGCTTCCGGTCAGCTTTCTCACACCGGCTGCAAGCTCTTTCGCACACTCTTTGCTGACCGCTCCGCTTTCTGCGAGCGTCTCAGCTTTCACGCCGAGCACATGCTGTTTCACGCTGTCGGAATAGCAGACAACGCCCCCTGCAAATAGTTGAGACGCACCGCTTAAATCAGTCACCCACTCTGAAAACAGGCCGCCTGTAAAGCTTTCGGCAGAAGAAATCGTGATTTTGTTTTGTCTGCATGCTTTTGAAAGCTCCTTCACCAGGGACGTATCATCATATCCGTAGAAAAATTCACCGACACGTTCTAAAATGGCGGCTTCCGTTTCTTTTAAAAGCCGTTCTGTTTCTTTTTCGTCAGCATGTTTCGCCGTTAAACGCAGCGTGACCTCGCCGTCAGCAGCAAGCGGCGCAATCGTCGGATTCGTCTGCGCGTCAATGATATCTTCTAAATCAGCTTCAAGCTGGGATTCACCGATTCCGAAAAAACGCAGCACGGTTGAAACAATTTTCTCATTAGAACCGAGCTTTTTAAGAAGCAGCGGCTTCGCTTCATTTTCAAACATCGGACGCAGCTCGCTCGGCGGTCCGGGAAGCAGCATATAAAGCCTTGAGCCGTGCTCTGCAAGCATTCCCGGCGCCATGCCGAAATGATTCGCCAAAACGTCCGAGCCCTCAATAACGAGCGCCTGTTTGCGGTTATTCGGCGACATGGTCCGTTTTGTTTTCACGAAATATTCTTCGATCGACCGGAATGCTTCGTCATTCAGAACGAGCGGGCGCCCCAGTGTGTTTGCAATGGTTTCTTTCGTTAAATCGTCCTTGGTCGGTCCGAGGCCGCCTGAAAAAATAATCAGATCTGAGCGCTCTTCGGCAATGCGGATGACTTGCTTAAGCCGCTCCGGATTGTCACCGACAGCGGTATGGTAAAACACGTTTACACCGATTTCCGCCAGCTCTTTACTGATAAACTGCGCGTTTGTATTGGCGATCTGGCCGAGCAGAAGCTCCGAGCCGACCGCAATGATTTCTGCTTTTTTTGCTATTTCCATCTTTAAGTCCTTCTTCCTTAGTTAGATGTTTTTAACGCATCCCAGTTCTTCGCAAAATAATCCCAGCCGGAAATGACTGTGAAGAGCACGGCCACCCATAAAGCGATATCGCCGAACGGGAAAGAAACGAGCTCAAACGGAAGATTATGCAGCAAAAGCGCGGCAACAGCGATGATCTGGGCCCATGTTTTAATTTTCCCCAGCATATTGGCGGCTACAACTTCCCCCGTTCCCGCCAGCACAAGTCTTAATCCCGTTACGGCAAATTCGCGGCTGATGATGATGATGACCATCCACGCCGGCGCAAGGTCAAATTGCACAAGCGTAATTAATGCCGCGGACACCAGCAGTTTGTCAGCCAGCGGATCTAAAAATTTCCCGAAGTTTGTCACGAGGTTCAGTTTTCTGGCGTAGTAGCCATCCACCCAGTCAGTCGTTGATGCGATAATGAATAAAACAGCTCCCGTAAGATGCGCGACCGGAATCGATTCATCCCCTATATGAACGCTGCCCCAATGAAAAGGAACAAGCATGATAATCATAAATACAGGAATTAAAGCGATTCTTGCCAGTGTGATTTTATTCGGTAAGTTAAACATAAAGCCCCTCCAATAATATGTACTCGGACGTGAAGAAAAAGTCATCTTAATCGTTCAGATGACTTTTCCCCTTTTGTTTTTTCATCTTGATTGTGATGGTCTGCGCCATCACATCATGCGGATTGAGTTCATAGGACAGAACCTCTCCGTTGATTTTAATTTTCAGGTTAGGGGCATAGCCCGTGCGGATTTCAATCTGCTTTTGATCCGTGACGTCTTTTTTAAAGGTTTCGCCTTTTTGCAGCGTTCCTTCTTTTAAAGAACCGCCGCTGTCATCACGGACGCGGATCCATGCGCTGTCAGAAGCAATCAGTTCAAGCTTATACTTATCTGCCCCGGAGACGTTGTATGAAGAAGCCGAGCCTTCCGTTCCGGCCGCTTTGATCTCCGTCTTATCACTGCTTTTTTCTTTCTTTTTCTGCTCTGACGCTTTTGTGTCCTTTTTGTCTTTTTTGCTGTCAGATTGCGCTTCGTCGTTTGTATTGCCGTCGTTTTTCAGCGCAGAATCCTTAGGAATCTCATACTTGCTCTCACTTTGGGTGACGGCCTTATCTCCGTCTGTCTGCCCGGATTTGCTCATTCCGAACTGAATAATCGCATAAATGATCGCGATGACGATAATGACACCGATGACGACAAGGACGGTCGGAAGCCATTCCGCCGCCTTTGAAGCGGACTTAGGAAGCTCCCTTTGCATGGCGAGACCGGAGATTTTTTCCGACACATCGTCATGGTACGTGTTAGGGATGTCTTTTTTATATTCTTCAAATAACTGATCTGAATCAAGCCCGACAGCTTCAGCGTATTGCTTGATAAACGCCCGCACATAAAAATTGCCGGGAATGACGTCATAATTGCCTTCTTCCAGAGCGGTTAAGTATCTTTTCTGAATTTTCGTCGCCGCCTGGAGTTCATCCAATGACATCCCTTTTTCCTCTCTGGCTTCTTTAAGCCGGATTGCTAATTCTGTCACAACAAACACCTTCCAATATTAAAAATCAAAGCTTGAAAAACCGGTCTGATCAAACATTTGCGGTTCTTCTGCATGTTCATATGTAATGACTTCGTCAGGATCATTTCTGAGTTCGATAATATAATCGAAATCATCGAGCGTATACTCCGAATTTTGAACAAAAATATCGGGGTGCTCCACGACCTTTGTCGCCGGAAGCCGCATAATTTCACTGACGAGCTGAAGATGGCGCTCAGATCCCCGTCTTGTCGAAACGATGCCGTCGAGGATAAACACGTTTTCCGTGCTGTATTCATCGGCAACCAGCTGGCTCCGGATCGTTTGTTTTAGCAGCGTTGATGATACGAAAAGCCATCTTTTGCTGGCACAAACGCTTGACGCAACGATGGACTCCGTTTTTCCGACCCTCGGCATTCCTCGGATTCCGATCAGTTTGTGCCCTTCTTTTTTAAACAGCTCGGCCATAAAGTCAACCAGAAGACCGAGCTCGTCCCTTTCAAAACGGAAGGTTTTTTTGTCATCGGCATCACGCTGAATGTATCTTCCGTGGCGGACTGCGAGACGGTCGCGAAGCCTCGGTTCTCTCAGCTTCGTTACTTTAATGGTCTCCATTGTTTTTAAAATTGATTCCAATCGTTTAATTTGATCTATATGCCGGCATCTGAGCAGCATTCCCCTTCTGGAAAGGTCGACACCGTTAATTGTGACAATATTAATTGACAGCATCCCGAGAAGAGATGAAATATCCCCGAGCAGGCCGGGGCGGTTCACTTGAATTTCATATTCAAAATACCATTCGAGCTTTGCCAAATGATATACCCCCTCCATTGTGGCAAATTTTTACCTTCCTTTATCATAAAACATTTTTCTCTAATTAGAAAGAAGAATGTTGCTCTATAGAGGAAAACATAAAAAAAGAGAGGAGAAATCCCCCCTCTTAATGAGTGCTGTTATTTTCAACAAGCTTCACCATCATATTTGCGATGGCGCGCTGTTCATCTTCAGAAGCAACGCTCCAAAGATCAGCAAGCACTTTTTCCTGATGGTTTTTCGAGTCGACTTCGTTCGCAAGGTAACCGCCGATTTCTGTAGCGAGGTCAGTGATTGTTTCATCACTCATCCCTTTTTCCTGCGCATAGTTCAATCTGTCGCCAAGGAAATTCTTCCAATTATCCCAGTTTTCTAATACTGACATGTTGGGTTCCTCCATTTCATCTGTTGTTACAAAATTATTTTGTCCGTGCAGATGCAAACTATACACACATTTTTTCAGCAGTGCCAGCCGCCGTTTACGGATAATATATGCCCCGTAATATAGGAAGCCTTGTCCGATAATAAAAAGGCCGCCGCTTCGGCGATTTCCTCCGGCTTCGCCAGCCGGCCCGCGGGAATTTCCTCTGCCAACGCTTCTTTTTCATCAGACGTGAACTGATCAAGCATATTTGTATCAACGGCACCCGGCGATATTGCATTCACGCGGACGCCGCTCGGAGCGAGCTCTTTGGCAAGCGCTTTGACGAACGAATGCTGCGCTCCTTTGACCATGCTGTATAATACCTCGCACGATGCGCCTGTTTCTCCCCAGACGGAACCGATCGCGACGATGCCCCCGCTTTTTTTCCGGATCATGCCGGGCACCAGATTACGCGCCAAAAGAAACGGACTCGTCACATGCAGCTGCACCATCTCCCGCGCCGTGTCATCCGTAACGTCCGTAATCAGGCCGAAATGACTTTTGCCGCTGTTTAATATCAGAGCATCCACAGGCTGCTTAACGGAACGGCTGAGTGTCTCCGCGCCATCCGGTGAGGACAGATCCGCCTGTATAACGGAGGCTTTTACGCCGAATGATGCGCTCAGCCTTTCCGCAAGCCTGTGTGCGGCTTCCTTATGAGAATGATAATGCAAAAGGACGTCATATCCGTTTTTTGCGAGGACTTCACTTATACTTTGTCCGATTCCGCCGCTTGCTCCGGTTACGAGCGCTGTCTGTTTCATCAATCAATACTCCTTCTTTCCCCAGAAAAACATCCCTCAGGGCGTGAGGGATGTTTTGTTATGATTTTGGCACGACTTTGCAGACTGTCAGCCTGTCTTCTGATATTTCTTCTTTAATGACCCGCTTTACGTCTTCCAGGGTGATCTGCTCCAGTACGGTTACGACATCAAACAGACTCATATCTAAAAAGGCGTAGCGTGTGAATTGGTTGGCGATATATTCAGGTGAATTGAGCGCTTTTAAAAATGACCCGATTTTCTTTTTTCTCGCAAGGTCAAGTTTTTCCGCAGTCACGGCTGATTCTGCATCAAGCAGCATCTGTTTTAATTCGTCAGCGAGCTTATCCGGCTCCGGTGTATCTCCTCCGACAGAGGCAAAACCGAATCCGTATTCAGCCGTGTAATCAAAGCTGAAGGTTTCATCAATGTAGCCTTTATCGTACAAGTTGCCGTAATGCGGTGAGCTTTTTCCGAAGAGACATTCAAGCATGAGGTTCATGCTGAGCTCGTGCTTCAACAGCTCCCGCCCCGTTTTATAAGGGTCTTTCGCCTTTAAGCCGACAAGACATTTTGAGCCTTGCACGTTCATTTTTAATTCCTGCTCCCGGCGGAAAACCGCTTCCTGCTCCTGAACCTCTTTACGTTTGATTTCAGGCTGGTCTGTAAACGGCTTTTTCTCCTGGTTTTTCCGCACCTGGCTGATGACCGCTTCAGGATCTACGGGACCGACGATAAAGAGCAGCATATTGCTCGGGTGATAAAACGTTTCGTAGCACTCATACAGCAGATCTTTCGTAATATGAGAGATGCTCTCCACCGTTCCGGCAATGTCAATTTTCACGGGGTGGTCTTTATACATATTTTCAATAAGGCCGAAAAACAGCCGCCAATCCGGATTATCATCATACATATTGATTTCCTGACCGATGATGCCTTTTTCTTTTTCAACTGATTTTTCCGTGAAATACGGGTCCTGAACAAAATCCACGAGTGTTTCCAGGTTTTTCTCTACATTAGAAGTGCTGGAGAACAGATAAGCGGTTCGTGTAAATGATGTAAAGGCATTTGCCGACGCCCCCTGCTTACTGAAGTCCTGAAACACGTCGCCGTCCGCTTTTTCAAACAGTTTATGCTCCAGAAAATGCGCGATTCCGTCAGGGACGTGTACCATTTCTTCCTTATTTAAAGGAACGAATTGATTGTCAATGGAACCGTACTTTGTCGTAAACACGGCGTATGTTTTATTAAAACCCTGTTTCGGCAGCACATAGACATCAAGGCCGTTTGCCATTTTTTCATGATACAGCGTTTCCTGAAGCTGTTCGAAGTTTATCGGTTTAGTCAAGATGCTCCCCCCGTCCCTTTTAAGAAATAAGTCGTATCCAGCTTAATGTTCTTTCCGACATTGATAATGTCCTCTTTTGTCACTTTCTCGATATTGTCGAGGAAAGTTTCGATCGGTATTTCCACTTGGGCTGAAGCCTGCTGATACAGAAATTCCGATAAGCCGTATGCCGTATCAATCGTTTCTAACACTTGGTTTTTAATAACGGCTTTCGTTTGGGCGATATCGTCCTCTGAAAAGTCACCGTTTTGCATAGCCTGAAATTGTTCTTCGATTATGGTGACGGCCTGCTTATAATTTTTCACCTCAATGCCCGACATGACCATCAAAAGCCCTTTGAAGCTTTCCACCCTTGAGGCTGCATAATAGGCGAGGCTCGCTTTTTCACGGACATTTATAAACAGCTTTGAATGAGAGAACCCCCCGAACAGCCCGTTAAACACCTGCAATGCCGGATAATCCGGATCTGTATATGTCGTATTGGTCCGGAATCCGATATTCAGCTTGCCCTGCTTGACGTCCTCTTCATCAATGACTTCCTTCGGATCGGGCTGTTCATTCGCCGCGCTTCTTTCAAAAGGCTGCAGCTCCCGTTCTTCCGTTTTAAAATACGTATCAACGGCCGTTTTCACCTGATCTGAATCAACATCGCCGATGACGTACAGGTCCAGCTGATCTTCGCGTATGGCTTTTTGATAGGCTTCATACAAATCTTGCGGTGTAATGTGTTCAACATCATCGAACTCGCCGTTGACGTGAAGGGCATACGGTTCGCTTTTGCACATTTCCTGAACGAGACGCAGATTAGAATATCTCATCTTATCATCATATACGGCTTGAATCCGCTGTTTCAGCGTCCGTTTTTCCTGCGTGACATAAAGGGGCAGGAAGGCGCCGTTTTCCAAAGCGGGCGAAAAGACAAGCTCTGATAAAAGCTGAAGGCCTTTTTCCAATAGCGGTGTGCGGTCCTTCAGATACTTTTCATTAGGAATCTCAAGTCTGAACGTAATGACATGACGTTCTCCCTTTTTTGTCAGATCAGCTGAAACGGATGTGCCGTACAGCTCATCAAAATAAGAACGCAGATCAGCGGTTTTCGGGCGGCTTTCTGTTCCGCGCAGAAGCACATGCGGAAACAGCGCCCTTTTTGTTACGAGCTCTTTCGTTAAAGGAGCCAGCATTTTAAACGTCAGCGAAACGGTTTTAAATTTCTCAGTCTTTACGATATGGGCGGTGATCCCGCCGTGCTTTGACTTCATTTCATTTACATAAGTCATGTGAAACCTCCTTCGTTCATTCTTTAATAGTATGTATTATGACCAAATTTCAGCATTCGCAAAAAAGAGTGCGCAGATGTAATTATATCAACTGGAGGATTTATAAGGAAACAAAAAACCTCTGCCCGAAAACAGGCAGAGGCATTGTACGTTATTTTTTCAAATTGAAAGGCCACCAGTTGGCTCTTCCGAATATTTTCACCATGACCGGTACAAAAAACGGAAGGACGACAATTGCGTACATGAGAAGGCCTGTTAATACCACGGTTGCAATCTGTAATAAGGAAAGAACGCCTGACGGCAGCATGGCCGCAAAGGTTCCCGCTAAAATAATCGCCGCAGAAATGATGACGGAACCCATATTTTTCATACTGCTGATCATTGCGGGCCCCGTTCCTTCTTTTTTCAGCTCATTAAAGCGGTCCATTAAAAAGATGGAATAATCCACACCAAGAGCCATCAAAATAACAAAGCCGAAGAACGGTACGGCCCAGTTTACGCCCGGATACCCGAAGAAGTGTGTAAAGATGTATTCCGTCACGCCGATGGATGCGAAATACGTCAGTACGAGCGACGCCACTAAATAAACAGGCATAATGAGAGAGCGCAGCATTATGATGAGAATCAGAAAAATTCCCGCCAGCATAAACATTGCCGTCCGTTTGAAGTCTGAATCCGATACTTCTTTCAGATCGGCATTCATGCTGGAGACTCCCGAAACGCCGAAAGAGGCATTCTTCAGATCCGTGTTCGGAATGGCTCTTTTTACGCTCGCTTTGATCGCTTGAATATCTTGAATGGCCGTATTTGAGTAAGGATTGTTATCAAGAACGACGGTCAATTCTGTCGTTTTTCTGTCATCTGACATGTACGTATTAAACACGCTTGTGAAATCACTGTTTGTCAACGCGTCTCTCGGCACAAACCAGCCTGTCATTTCTTTATCTGACGCCTTGTGAAGCTCACCCAGGTAATCATTCGCCCCCATCATGCCGCTTGATACTTTCTTAAGCCCTTTTACACTATCGTTAAGGCCTGAAGAAAGATCGCTGAGCCGGGAAGAAAAATCACCGAGACCGCTCTTCATTTTTTTCTGGCCCTCCGCGAGCTGTCCTGCCGCCGATTCAAGGCGCGGCATTTGTCCTGCAAGAGCCCCCTGTCCGTCTGACACTTGCTGCAGACCGTTTTCAATACTGGTCAGTCCATTGATCATTGCGTTAATTTGAGTGTCAATCTTCTTCTGTGCGGCTGCCAGCCGGGCAAATTGTTTTTCCGCTTGCTGCAGATGATCCTTTTGACTGTCGACCTGTTTAGAAAACGCTTCTGCATCCGCGTTTGCCTTGGAAACGGCTGACTGTACACCCGTAAAGGCCGATTTGATTTCTTTGTAAGAGGGATCGGTTTTGACTGACGGTATTGACGCTTCCAATTTTGCAAACGGCAGCCGGGCAAGCTGCTTGTTCAAATCGGCAAGCTGTCTGCTGGCTTCATCTTTCATCGGCAGGACGGTTTTTACCAATTTTAAAGCGTTTTGCGTTTCTGAAGCGAGACCGCTGTTTTGTTTGAGCTGTGAAGTCAGCATTTGTTTTTGCTCTTCAATCTGATTTCTCATCTGGGCGACGCCGGCTTTATTCTCATTCACGCCAGCCTGCAGTTTATTCAGGTTTTCTCCTATATCAGAAAGCCCGGATTTCAGAGACAATGTTCCGTTAATAAGCTGATTGACGCTTTTCCCCGACTCTTCGATCTGCGGCTGTGAATCGGCTAACGACTTTGCGGCATGCCCTAATCCGTCCGTGATTTTTTCAAGTCCTGTATTGCCTTTATCAAGCCCTTCTTGAAGCTGCTTTGCCTGATTTGTGACAAATAATTGATTCAATCCGTTTCCGGCAGGGCGCGTGGCGCTTCTGACCGTTTTTACACCCTCTGTTTTTTCAAGTTCTCTGCTGATTTTTTCGATATCAATCAGGTGTTTTTCGGTATTTAATGGCTCATCATTTTTGATGACGACTGTGGCCGGAAGAAGTTCTCCCGGGCCGAATGCGCCTGAAATCGTATTAAACGCGCGGACGGATTCATATTTGTCCCCGATTTCGTCAAGGCTGTTGTAAGATAGCGATCCTTTGTAAAGAAGGATAGGCGGGACGGTGAATACCGCAACGATTGCAAGACTGATGAGCGGCCTTTTAAATGAAAACCGCCCTGCCGTTTCCCATGCTTTGCTTTGAGGATGGGAAATATCGCCCTTAACAGGCCAAAACAGTCTTTTTCCTAAAACAGCCATAAAAAACGGCACGATCGTCATGAGCGCAAGCAGCAGCACCGCGACACCGACCGCAACGGCGGCTGCCGACTGATACAGCTTAAATGTCGCAAATCCGATGCAGGCAAATCCGATCAGCACCGCACCGCCGCTGTACAAAACCGTCTTTCCGGCCGTTTTGTAGGTGACGACGATCGCTTCTCTTATATCAGCGCCATGCGACAGTTCTTCTTTAAATCTGCTGAGAAGCAGAATGCAGTAGTCTGTGCCGATTCCGAACATAATCGCAACCATAAAAATCTGCGTAAAAGTTGAGAGCGGAAAATTCAGCTGGCCGACTAAAAATGCGACAATCGACTGGCTGACTAAATAAGATATCAATACAGATAAAAGCGGCACAAACGGAGCGACCACTGACCGGAATACAAGGACCAGCACGATCAGGATAAAAGCGACCGTTATATATTCAGTCTTTTTCAAGCCGTCCTGTGAGCTTTTTAACACATCTTCGTCGATCAGCGACTGGCCTGTAATGCCGTATGATACGCCGTACGGTTTCAGCTCTTTATCAATTTTATTTTTTATTTCGAGGATATCGTTTTTGGATGTATCAAGCTGCAGCTGAACGAGCATCGTTTGTCTGTCTTTTGACAGCAGCTGTTTTTTGATGTCGTCATTTTTCTCCCCGAAGTATGAAGTCACCGTTTTAATCTGAAGCGCTTTTTTCTGTTCAGACAAAGTGCTGACGGCTTCTTCCAGACGATCTTTTTTGTCTGTCATTAAGCCTTTTTCGTGAAATACGATGACGGCAGAAGAAGACGGTGCATCTGAATCAGACATTTCATCAAGCAATTCATGGGCATAAGAAGAGGAATATCCGTCCGGTACGGAAATCTGCCCTTTCTCCCGTGTCAATTCAGCCATATCAGGCGCTGTAAGCATAAATATCACCGTTGCGGCGATCCATAACGCGGCGATGATCCAGCGGGCTCGGATAATGTTTTTCATTATGTCTGCTGATCCTCCTCTGTCATCATCAATCGATATAATTTTTCATATGTATTAACGAACATCTCCGCCTCGTCTTCATCAAAATACATAATATATGAACGGACGAGTTCCTCAATCCGCCGCTCCACACGGTGAAATACTTCCGTCCCCTTTTCCGTGACATTTAAAAGTATGCTCCGGCGGTCGCTTTCGCTGCGTTCTCTATTGATGTAGCCTTTTTCATACAGGCGGTTCGTCATCGATGTAATGGCGCTTTTATTGACGTGGCACACCGCGGCCAGTTCAATTGATTTGCAATCCGGATTGAGCATAATATAGCGGAGTATGTAATATTGATCCAATGTCAGCTCTTTGTTCACTTTTTCAGCGATAATGCTGTCAATTTTTTTTAAGACGTGCAGGTATACATCGGAATAACGCTGAATCAGCTGCTTTACTTTTTCTTCATGCACCTTTTCCCCCTCCTTCCAATAGTTAAAATGTTTAACTATTAAAAAGGATAACGACTTGACGATATCATGTCAATCTTCAAAATAAAAAAAGACAGTGCAGATTACACCGTCTTTAATGATTCCTTTTTTTCTTTAGCTTGTGATGAGATATTTAACAGCGCTAAAAATACAGACACAATGCCGCAAAAAGCGGATAAAATAAAAATCAGCCAGCCTGCATTTGACATCAGGGCAGCAAAGATCGGCGGTCCCGCCGCTACTCCGATAAACCGCATGCTGTTATAAAATGAGGTGATGGTTCCCGATTCCTCGTTGTCTACGCCTTCTGTGATGACAGCGTCTAATGCCGGTAATGCTATTCCGATACCGATACCGCTGACACACAAAAAGATAAATAATAAATAAAAACTGTGATTCCACCATAGGCCGATAAACGACAGTGTCACGGCACTCATTCCGAAAACAATGCAAAACTTCATTTTGCCTTGGTCTTTCCCGATTTTTCTGCCTGATATATATGAACTGACGGATAGAAATAAAAGCGGGATTGCCAAAAGCGCTCCTTTAGCCACACCGTCAATTCCGTATTTCTTCTCCAGTGAGTCTGATAAATAAAAAAGAACCCCGAACAGCAAAAACATAATCACGCAGCCGATGATAAATACCGTAAAGAGCCAGCGTCCGTCACGCTTAAATATGCGGCCGACATTTTTCACAAATTCGGAAATAGAAGGCGCTTCTTTTTGTTTCTCCGGCTTTGCCACCAAAAACAATACGAGAAAAAAACTGATGAGCGAAAAAAACGGAATGAACCAAAACGGCATAAACCAAAACCATGCAGCCAAGAGCGATCCGAGAATCGGGCTTAATACTTTTCCGGCCGTGTTTGACGTCTCAATGTCGCCGAGCCCCGCGGTAATCCGCTCATCATCCCCTTTGAATAAATCACCGATAAACGGCATCACTACAGGAGCCGCCCCTGCCGAACCGATTCCCTGCAGCACCCGCCCCGCCAAGATAATGGGATAAGGATGCTTGAACGCGGTGGAAGCTATCGCGGCAAGCGCTCCGCCCGCACCGGCTATGAGAAGACAAGGCAGAAGAACCTTTTTTCTTCCGAATTTATCGGACAAATATCCGGCAATCGGAATACAAATAATAGCCACAATCGAATAGACCGTTATAATTAACGATACTTGAAAAGACGATATGGACAGCTTCTTTTCAATCATCGGAAGCACAGGAATCAGCATGGAATTCCCGAGTGTCATCACGAGCGGTACAGAAGCCAGAGCAATGATATTTTTTGTTCCATTTTTCTTCTTACTCAACTTATTCACCCATTCACTATACTTGGTTGTTTCCTGTTTTATTGTGCCTTGCGGAAAACAAAGTATGTATTGAAGCGGCAAATAAAAAAAACAGACACATGACGCGTCTGTCTTAAAAACGTTTTCTTACAACATGAAAACTGAACTTATCTGCCCGGAAATAATTTAATGAATACAGCACAGGTTCATCATTCTGATTATAGTGGGTTTGCTTCAGCAATAAAAGCGCCGTCTCCGGCTCGCATTCCAAAACCGGTGAAATCGTATCGTGATATCCGATCGGTTCGATATCAGCAACGGCATAGCTGATCACAGACCCGGAGTTTTTTTCCAAAAGATCAAAAATAGATTCCTGTTCATGACAGAAAGAATTCGGCAGAATGTGCATCGGAATCGAATCTAAACAGTAAACGACCGGAGTGCCGCTTGCCGTTCTCACGCGTTCCAAATAAAAAAGCTCCTGCTCAGGCTCAAGCCGGAATCTAGCGATATCTTCATCAGACGGCGTGATGACCTGAGACGACAAAAAAATCGTACCCGGCACCATGTTCGCCTGCTGAATCATTTTCGTCACGCTGTTGAGCTGTTCAATACCTGAAAGAAACAGCGGTTTTGTATGGACGAAAGTGCCCACACCGTGCCTTCTGATAATCACATGCTCCTCTTCAAGGATACGCAAAGCTTCACGCAGAGTTGCCCGGCTGACACCCATAGATTTTGAAAGCTCAAATTCAGAAGGAAGCTTTTCCTTTTCGGTGTAAATTCCGTTTTGTATATCCTCTTTGATTCGCTCAATCACTTTTAGGTACAAGTGACGATTGTCAGCTTTTGTAGACATGTTTCCCCTCCGTAAACCACTTTCATAAATTATTGAACAATTGGGACAACTATATCATGTTTTAATAAAAAAATAAATAGGAATGATTTTGGTGATATCATTTTCAGTGAAAACTCTCTCCTTTTTAAGAAGAGAGCTCATCATATTGTTCCTTAGATAATAGTACTTCCCTCGGTTTGCTTCCTTCATACGGCCCGACGACGCCCCGTTCCTCCATTGCGTCAATCAGACGGGCTGCTCTCGTATATCCGATTCTGAACCGCCTTTGAAGCATGGAGACTGATGCCGTCTGCATGCCGATAATCAAATCGACCGCTTCGTCATAGAGATCATCCGTTACTTCACTGTGTGTTTCCGACACTTCTTCCGGAATCATCTCTTCTTGATACTGCGCTTTTTGCTGCGTAATCACATGATCGACGACATGCTCAACCTCTTCATCCGATAAAAATGCTCCCTGGACCCGGACAGGCTTATTCGCGCCTACAGGCAGAAACAGCATGTCTCCGCGCCCCAGAAGCTTTTCAGCGCCGCCCATGTCTAAAATTGTCCGTGAATCGGTCTGAGATGAAACACTGAAGGCAATTCTTGACGGAATGTTGGCTTTAATAACACCGGTAATAACGTCAACTGAAGGCCGCTGAGTCGCGATAATCAAATGAATTCCCGCCGCCCGCGCCATCTGTGAAAGTCTCGTAATTGAATCTTCCACATCGGAAGAAGCGACCATCATCAGATCGGCAAGCTCGTCAACGATGACGACGATGTATGGCAGCTCAGGCTGCTTGACTTCTTCTTCGGCATTTGACCGCTTTATATGGTCGTTATAGCCTTCTATATTTCTCGTACCCGTATGGGAGAACAGCTCATAGCGGCGCTCCATCTCATTGACGACCTTTTTCAAAGCCTGCGAGGCCTTTTTCGGATCTGTCACGACCGGCGCAAGCAGATGAGGAATGCCGTTATACACATTCAGCTCAACCATTTTCGGGTCAATCATCATCATCTTCACTTCATGCGGTTTGGCCCTCATCAGAATGCTCGTAATAATACCGTTGACACAGACGCTTTTTCCGCTTCCCGTTGCCCCCGCTACGAGCAGGTGGGGCATTTTGTTCAGTTCGGCAAGCACGGCTTCCCCGGAAATATTTCGTCCCAAGCCGATCAGAAGCTTCGCGTCCGGCTTGTCATTGAGCTTGGATTCAAGCACTTCTTTTAACGAAACCATCGCAACTTCAGCATTGGGCACCTCGATGCCGATTGCTGATTTACCCGGAATCGGCGCTTCTATCCGGATATCCTTGGCGGCAAGCGCGAGCGCAAGGTCATCGCTCAGATTCACGATTTTACTGACTTTGACCCCGACGTCCGGATACACCTCATATTTTGTGACCGCCGGGCCGAGATGAACTTGGGTCACTTTCGCCTTTACCCCGAAGCTTTGAAAAGTCCGTTCGAGTTTTCTTGCATTCTCGTAAATGTTTTTCTTATCGGTTTGCTGGCCGGTATGTTTCGGGTCAGCCAGTATGTCCAATGAAGGCATTTGATAATCTTTATTTTCAAGCTCCGTAAACGTCATCGGCGGAGCGGCAGCCGTTTCGTCACTGTCTTGAGCGCCGCCGGAAGGCTCATCTTTTGCCGCTTGCGCCGTCTCCTGCGTTTTTTCCGGAATCAGCGGTTCGACGCGTTCTTCCTGACGGTCTGAAAAGCTTGAAATAATCGGCTCTGAATGGATGATCGGCGAAATGATTTCCTCATCCTCTTCTTCGGGCTCAGGCATTTCTTTTTTCTTTTGAACCCGTTTTTGTTTTTTGCCCGATTTGGTTTTTGTTTTCGGCGAAGACATATTCGTTCTGACCGTCTTCATATCCTCAAGAAATGCCTGCCATTGATTGCGGATAAACCTGCCGACGGGGCTCGTCCACTTTTTGAGCGTTTCCTGCAGTGAACGCCCCGTTACAAGAAT
This sequence comes from Bacillus sp. NEAU-242-2, assembly GCF_027853835.1. Lineage (NCBI taxonomy): Bacteria > Bacillati > Bacillota > Bacilli > Caryophanales > Bacillaceae > Bacillus > Bacillus sp. NEAU-242-2. The sequence goes on from NZ_JAPNNY010000001.1 coordinate 294,103, forward strand.
CAGCCCCATTAAGATCAGCACGATCGCCATGATTTGTGAACCCGTTGATGCAAATAAAAAGTGGGAAGCTGCAAACAGTACCGCGCCGATCATGCCGCCGCCCAAATCAGGGGAAGCAGCCTGCTGTTTCATGTCAATCATAAACAGCTCCCACGTGTTGCCGATGACACTTGCCGACCGAATCGACCCGTGATGAGACAGATTTTTAAAGAGCTGCACGTGAGACAGCAGCAAAATACTGGCGATAATACAGTACAACCCCGCCTTTCTTCTCGTTAAAAGGCTTGGACTCTTCTTTTTCCAAAACAGCGAAATTCCGAGAAGGAAGAGCGCAATTAAGCATAAAATAAACCACTCTCCGGCAAAAAAACGGAACAAGTACACAAATGTCTGTCCCACAACGCCGAGCTGCAAAACAGCAATAATCGAGATTGCAACACAGAGCAGTCCGCTTAGTTCGTATTTTAGATTGAGCTTACTCTCTTGTTTCTTTTTAGATTTCCGTTTTTTCTTTGCCACACTCATCACCTTACTGCGTTAAAAAATGTAAAATCATACATCATGAAGAAAAGCAGCCTTTTGCCGGCTGCATTTTTCTGTAGGATTCCCCTATTATAGCATATTTTGCCCCCGAGAAACGGACTGAATGCCGGTTAGATTTTCAGCTTGATTTTTTGTCCCGGAGCGATGTCCGGATTCAGAAAATCCATCGGGTTCGTACTTAAAATCTGTACGACTTCAGCTTCATTTCCCTTCATCTCAACCAGCAGCGGCACACCGGCGTAATCTACCTGTTCATGCACGCTTTTCTCTATATCCTGACCGTAAACGACTTCTTGGGGCATGACGGTATAAAGGATCATTGAATCATCCTTCCTTCCTCGCCCTTTCGTTCCTCAATCAGCTGATTCAGCTTTTTTATCGCCTGTCCGACGCCGCCCACGTCATCAATTAGTCCGTAATCAGCCGCATCTTTGCCGACTACGTTCGTTCCGATGTCCCTGGTTAAGTTTCCTTTTGAAAACATCAGCTCTTTGAATTTTTCTTCGGAAATATTTGAATGATGGGTCACAAAGTTGACGACCCGCTCCTGCATTTTATCCAGGTATTCAAACGTTTGCGGAACGCCGATAACCAGACCTGTAAGCCGAACGGGGTGAATGGTCATTGTCGCTGTCTCCGCGATAAAACTATGATCACATGACACGGCGATCGGCACACCTATGGAGTGGCCCCCGCCGAGTACGATTGAGACGGTCGGTTTTGATAAGGATGCGAGCATTTCCGCAATCGCAAGCCCCGCTTCCACATCGCCTCCGACGGTGTTTAAGATGATCAGAAGTCCTTCGATTTTCGGATTTTGCTCAATGGCGACGATTTGCGGAATGACATGTTCATATTTGGTTGTTTTATTTTGCGGCGGGAGCTGGACGTGCCCCTCAATTTGGCCGATGATCGTCAGGCAGTGAATATTGGTATCTTGGGACATTTGCGGCAGAGATGTCTCTCCCAGCTGCTGAATTTTGCTCATAATGCTGTCTTTCGCATCTGATTTTTCGGGCTGCTGTTCCTCGGTGTTTTCCATACGATGATCCATTTTATCTTTCACCCTTTCCGAATGTCTCTTTGTATTATGAACAAAGATGATGATTTCCATCCGGGACATGAACAAAAACAAAGCCGGAGCATGATGCGCTCCGGCTTTGTATACATTATACTTCCATAATGATCGGAATGATCATCGGCTTGCGTTTTGTTTTTTCATAAAGGAATTGATTCAGCGCATCACGCATTGCTTGTTTCAGCGTGGACCATTCTACGGCAGATGTTTCTGTCGCTTCAGTCACGATAGAGCGGACGAGCTCAGTAGCTTGTACAATTAACCCCTCTGATTCTCTGACATACACAAAACCGCGCGTAATGATCTCAGGGCCTGAAACAAGGTTCTTCTTCTGCTTATCGAGTGAAATCACGACGATGAGAATGCCGTCTTGTGACAATAAGCGGCGGTCTCTCAGCACGATGTTGCCGATGTCGCCGACTCCGAGGCCGTCAATCAGAACGTTTCCGTATGTGACTTTATCCCCGATTTTCACATTCTGGCCGCGGAATTCAACGACGTCACCTTTTTCAATCAAGAAAATATCGCTGCGTTTCATGCCGATCTCTTCTGCGATTTTGGAATGCGCTTTTTGCATTCTGAATTCACCGTTAACCGGAATTAAATATTTCGGTTTCAGCAAATTAAGCATGAGTTTCAATTCTTCCTGCGAACCGTGACCGGACACATGCACTCGTTTTTGGGCGAAAATCACTTGAGCGCCGGCGCGGGCAAGCAGGTTGACGGTTTTGGAATATATCAATTCATGCCCCGGAATCGGTGTTGATGCAATGACAACGGTGTCTCCTTCTTCAATGTTAAGCTGCTTGTGCGCCTGCTTGGCCATTCGCGTAAGAGCGGCCAGCGGCTCTCCATGACTTCCGGCTGTAACAATTGCCACGTCCCGCTTCGGATATTTTTTCACATCCTGCACAGGAATAAACATTTCATCTTCGGCTTCAATATAGCCGAGCTTGCGTCCAAGCTGAAGCACGTTTTGCAGATTTTTTCCGGCGATTGCAAGTTTGCGGCCGTTCTGGACGGCAGCCTGTATCACTTGCTGGATCCGGTTGATATTAGACGCGAATACAGCAATGATGACACGGTTTTCTGAATTGTTCATCGCATCGGAAATTTCACCGCTTACATATGCTTCTGACGGAGTATACCCCGGGCGCTCCGCATTGGCGCTGTCAGAAAGCAGGGCGAGCACGCCGCTGTTTCCGATTTTGGCAATTTCGCCAATATCACATGATTGATGATAAGCAGGCGTCTGGTCAAATTTGAAGTCTCCCGTGCATACAATAGAGCCAAGTGATGTTTTGAAGCTGACTCCGACTGAATCCGGAATGCTGTGAATCGTTTTAAAGAACGATACTTTCGTTGATTCAAATGTAATGACTGATTTAGAGTGAACTTCACGTAAATCAGCTTTTCGATTATGCCCGTACTGCTTGAGTTTTTCTCTCAGTAATGCAAGCGTAAGCTTCGTTCCGTATACCGGCACCAACAGCTTGTTCAATAAATAAAAGACGCCCCCGATGTTTTCATCGTGCCCGTGTGTCAGAAAGATGGCCTTCACGCGGTCAGCCCGTTCTACTAAGTAGGAAATATCCGGAATGACGACATCAATACCGAGCATTTCATTTTCAGGGTGCATCAGCCCTGCATCCACTACAAATATGTCTGAGTCAATTTCAATGACATATAGGTTCTTCCCAATTTCTCCGACGCCGCCAAGGGCGATAATTCTGACGTTTTCTGTATTTTTCTTTTTCAAAATCTGTATCCTCCTAGTCTCATACCCGTCCATCATCACTTGTTCCTATTATAACTGATATCAATTTTAGAAAACAAGAAGAAGCGGAAGGTTTAGGGAAAACCAATATGTATACAAAACGGTCAAACTCACGATAAAAATGAGAATGACCGCGTATTTCAACTGTATAAATTTTTTCTTACAGTTCGCTGATGACGCTGCTCAGGCTCAGACGTTCATCTTCATTCAGCGGGATAAGAGGAAGACGCACAGATCCGACATCAAGGCCTTTCAGCTGCAGCGCCGTTTTGACCGGAGCCGGATTAGGCGCTTTAAAGAGCTCCTTCATGATCGGCAGAAGCTTCTGATGAATCAGTGCCGCGGTTGCCGTCTGCCCGTTCGTATAGTTTTTAATCATCTGCTGCATGTCAGAACCCACGATATGGCTGGCCACTGACACGACTCCTCTTCCGCCGACTGCGAGAATAGGAAGCGTTAACCCGTCATCACCTGAATAGACGTAAAAATCTTCCGGTGTTTCGGCAATAATTTTCGTAATGGCATCAAGATCGCCGCTCGCTTCTTTAATCGCAGAGATATTCGGAATCTCCGCAAGTCTGATGGCCGTTTCCGGCGCAAGCGAAGCGACCGTTCTGCCCGGCACGTTGTAAAGCATCACAGGGAGAGACGTTTCTTCAGCTATGGCTTTAAAATGACGGTACATCCCCTCTTGGGAAGGCTTATTATAATACGGCGTGACAAGCATAACGCAATCGACGCCGGCTTCTTCAGCTTTTTTTGTCAGTTTAATGGAGTCTTTCGTATTGTTGCTTCCTGTACCCGCAATAACAGGCACGCGTCCGTTCACTTCTTTGACTGTAAATTCAAAGAGTGCAATTTTTTCTTCCGTTGAAAGTGTCGGGGATTCGCCGGTCGTGCCTGCGACGACTAAAGAATCCGTGCCGTTTTTCAACAAATAGTCGATTAATGTAGACAGTTTTTGAAAGTCTACATTCCCTTTACTGTCAAAGGGGGTAATCATCGCTGTAGATATATTTCCGACATTCATTTTTTTCACCTCATCATGATTCAATCACATTTACTTTGAAAGTTCAAACACTTCATGCAGCGCATTTACGGCCGTTACCATATCTTTTTCATGAACGAGCACCCAGATCGTCGTATGGCTGTCGGCAGATTGCAGAATCGGAATGCCTTTATCAGAAAGTGCGGAGACGATTTTTGACGTGACACCCGGAACACCCATTATTCCGGCGCCGACCGCTGACACTTTCGCACAGCTTTCCGTCACTGTCGGCTCATATCCTAATTCAGCCAAGATGCTGCGCGCGGCTTCCGTTTTACTGCCGGCTACGGTATATACGATTTCACTCGGCGTAATGTTAAAGAAATCTACGCTGATTCCGGCATTTGCCATTGCTTTAAAGACTTCAGTCTGAACGTTGTATTGCCCCATTTTGGCGGGAACCTTAAATTGCGTCACATCTTTCACATGGGCGATCCCCGTGATCAGCCGTTCGAATACATCGCTGCCGACGTTGGACGAATGATGGGACGTCACCAAAGTGCCTTTGTCTTTTGAATAAGTGGAGCGCACGCGGATCGGCACCTTTGCCTGCATGGCGATTTCCACCGCGCGCGGATGAATGACTTTCGCGCCTTGATAGGCAAGGTTGCAGATTTCCGTATATGTGACATTCGGAAGCGGCTTAGCATTTTCCACGATTCTCGGATCGGCTGTCATAACACCTTCCACGTCCGTAAAAATGTCGATAAACTCAGCATCAACCGCCGCGCCGAGCGCTGCCGCTGATGTATCGCTTCCTCCTCTGCCGATCGTCGTCGTGTCGCCTTTTTCAGTCGCTCCCTGAAACCCTGCGACAACGACGGCATCATGGCTGGCGAGTGCAGCGAAAAGCCGCTCTGTTTTCATTTCTATAATTTTGGCGTCAGTATGCTGGGCATTGGTTAAAAAGCCGGCCTGGGCTCCTGTTAAAGCTGCGGCTTTTATGCCGTTTTCCTTCAGCATGCTGGAAAAAACAACGGACGAAATCGTTTCTCCGCAAGACAGAAGCATATCCTGCTCTCTCGGAGAAATGTCGGACTGGCTGCCGTAAAGGAGCCCGATTAAAGAATCTGTCGCGTACGGGTCTCCTTTTCTTCCCATCGCCGATACGACAACGACAACCTTATAACCTTCACTTATGGCATCTTTAATGTGTGCTAGCGCAAGCTTGCGGCCTTTGTCATCTTTTACGGATGTTCCGCCGAATTTTTGAACTATGATCTTCACTATTTTCACTCCAAATTAGTCTGACGTAACAGAAGAGAGCAGGCAGAGCCTTACTCTCTTCTGTTCGCCTATAGAAAATACGTTTGTTTTATACGAGGTTCAGTTTTTGCAGGCTTTCCGCGATTTGAACTGAGTTCCAAGCGGCGCCTTTTAACAGGTTATCAGAAACAACCCACAAATGAAAACCGTTTGCTCTGTCCAAATCTTTCCGGATTCTTCCTACAAATACATCGCGTTTGCCGACGCAATCAGCAGGCATCGGGTAAAGCTGCTCCGCCGGATCATCCTGAAGCGTAACACCCGGAGCTTCTTTTAAAAGCTGTTTAATATCTTCAACGGTTGCGTCATCACGGTCAAGCTCAATGTAAACAGATTCTGAGTGCCCTGTTTCAATCGGCAGTCTGACACATGTCGCAGCCACTTCCAGCTTCGGCATATGCATGATTTTTTTCGTTTCATTAATCATTTTCATTTCCTCAAACGTATAGCCGTTGTCTTGGAATTTATCAATTTGCGGAATGGCGTTAAATGCGATTTGATAATGCTTTTTATCGCCTTTAACCGGCATAATGGACGGTTCTGCGGGTTCATTGTTTAAAATCGCCTTTGTCTGGCTGTACAATTCTTTCGCCGCTTCATTGCCGGCTCCGGAAACAGCTTGGTAAGTAGATACAATGACTTTTTTCAAACCGTACGCTTTGCGGATCGGTTCAAGCGCAGCCACCATCTGAATCGTTGAACAGTTAGGGTTGGCGATAATGCCGTTATGTTTGTGCAGATCACCTTCGTTCACCTCAGGCACCACGAGCGGTGTATTTTCGTCCATACGGAATGCGCTCGTATTGTCAATCACGATGGCTCCCCGTTTTACAGCCTCAGGCGCCAAGCTTTGTGATACGCTTCCGCCGGCGCTGAATAACGCGATATGAACGCCTTCGAAGCTTTCAGGAACAGCTTCCTGCACTGTATATCCTTCGCCTTTAAACGTTACTTTCGTACCAGCAGAACGCTTTGAGGATAGTAGTGTGAGTGTTTCGATTTCAAAGTTTCTGTCTTCCAGTGTTTTCAGCATTTGCTGTCCTACGGCTCCCGTCGCTCCGACAACTGCTACGTGTAATCCTCTTCCCATCTGTAAAACTCCTTCCGCCAATTAAGCATCATTTGTTGAATTGACTTTGCATTTTACGTTTTATTTTACCATAGAATAGTCACGGATTGACCGAATTTTTTTATTCCGGAATGATTTTCTGTCATCATGATTTTTTATTCATGATGGTGTACGAGCACCGGCTGAACCTGCTGGTGCAAAAGAGCTTTTTCTACCGTAATCGGAAGGAGATCCATTCTGGCGACGAGCGATGTCGGTTTTTTCACGTGGTCATCCTGGCCGAACGGGATGAAATATATGTTTTTTGCGGACATCAGCCTCATTAAATTCGTTCCGTTTAAACCGAGTCCGTCATTTGTTGAAATTCCGAGCACGACCGGCCGGCCGTTGCGGATCGTGGCTTTCGCAGCCATAAGGACGGGGCTGTCAGTCATCGCATTTGCGAGTTTGCTCATTGAATTTCCGGTTAAAGGGGCGATGACCATGCAGTCGAGCGGAAGTTTCGGCCCGAGAGGCTCCGCTTTTACGATGGAATCAATCGCCTCAAAGCCTGTTGCTTCTTCAATTTTTCTGACCCAATCTCCCCCCTCCCCAAAGCGGGTATCGGTCGATTGAACGGTTGACGTCACGACCGGCCGGACTTCAGCTCCTTGACTGATAAGCGCCTCTATTTGCGGAAAAACTTCCTCATATGTGCAATGCGAGCCGGTTAATCCGAATCCGATTCTTTTCCCTTTCAGAGACATGGCTATTTCCCCTCTTTCTTTAAGTCTGCCAAAAGCTTGCTCAATACGTTCGCAATAATCTGTCCGGCTGTTTTCGGGGCCACAATTCCCGGAAGACCCGGAGCAAGCAGCGCTTTAATGCCTTGTTTTTCAGCATATTTGAAATCCGTTCCGCCCGGACGGGATGCTAAATCCAAAATCAAGGTCTTCGGCGTCATGCGCGATAAAACGCTTTGATTCAGAATCAAGCTCGGTACGGTGTTAATGCAGATATCAATATCATTTACATGTTCAGTAAGTTCTTCAAGTTGAAAAGGAGAAAGCCCCATTTCCGATATACGGGCTAAATGAGCCGAACTCCGCGCGCCCACTTTTACTTTCGCCCCTAACGCTGCAAACGTCCGGGCGATCGTCATACCGGTGCGCCCCATGCCGAGAACGGCAACATTTGATCCGTGAATGGTATAATCCGTATGCTGAATCGCCATCATGATTGTTCCTTCAACAGTGGGAATCGAGTTGAATATCGCGATGTCGTCCCGCTCAAATAATTTCACAAGCTTACGGCCGGCTTCGCTGGCGATCCCCTCAAGATATGCATTGGAGATGCCTGAATAAATGACGCAATGCTCCGGTGTCCGCTCAAGATAGCTCTGCTTTAATACCACTTCTTCATTTGAAAAAACCGTGGAAACAACGCCTTCTCCGGTCGTTGCCGATACAGGCAGGATGATACTGTCTATTTTTTGAAAGGGAATCTCATCAATTTTGCATTTGACGGTTCCTGTAAAACCGTCATCCAATTGGTCAAACCCTGCAAGATAAATATCGGCATGCTGTTCTGTCAGCTTTCTTATAATCTCAAGCTGTCTTGCGTCACCGCCAATGATCGCAATTGTTAATCCGGTTAACATCTGAAACGTTCACCTTCTTTACAGTTACTGGATCTTTTAAGTGTCATCCTCCTCTTCATCGTATGTGCAAAGAGAAAGGGCGGTGAATGTACAGCGTCTTTTTCATGAAAAAAGCACCGGCTGTATGAGCCGGTGCTTGCAAAAAATGAATAAGATCTACTCTTCGGGAGGCGTGATCTCCCCCGGAACGTCTAAAATGATCATGTCTGACCCGATTTTTTGGATATGGTTCCAGGGGACGCGGATGTCGTGGCCTTGTTTTCGCAATCCGAACCATTTTACCGTCGGTATCAACAGCGCGGTAATTTGTCCGTCCTGTTCATTAATTTCCAAATCGGTCTGGCCGAGCACGCCGAGCCGCTCTGCCCGTTTAATGTCCACAATTTCTTTACCTGACAGTTCACTGAGCCTCATGATAGCCACCCCCTTGTACTATATGACCCGGAGCAAAAAAAAATGCCTGCCCCGTATAGAGGCAGACTGCTTTGCAGCTTAAGACGAGGCCGGTATATTGCCGGTCGGGCTGATGAGCGATAGTGCGTAATCATCCGTAAATAAGCGGCGGCTGAGGCCGTTGACGCTTTCCAGGCTGACCGCATTTAATTCAGCGATAATTTCATCCATGGTCTTATGCTTTCCGAGCAGGAGTTCGTTTTTCCCGTTCCGGCTCATTTTGCTGTTTGTGCTTTCTAAGCTGAGCATTAAGCTCCCCTTCATTTGCTCTTTGCTGTTTTCCAGCTCTTTCGGGGTGATACCGTCACGTTTTAGAACCGATAACGTTTCCTGAATGGTTTCAGACAGAAGTCCGAGCTGATTCGCGCCGGTGCCTCCGTAAATCGTCAGCATACCGCTGTCTTCATAGGAACTGTGATAGCTGTATACAGAATAGGCCAGTCCTTTATCTTCGCGCACATCCTGGAAAAGACGGCTGCTCATGCTTCCGCCAAGCACGTTGTTTAAGACGATCAAATCGTAAATGTCCGGATCTCCGACTTTCAGGCCTTTGAAACCGAGACAGAGATGCGCCTGTTCGGTGTCTTTTTTTCTGGTCAGCTTTTCATAATGAAACTCAGGCTCGCTGATGCCGCTTGCTTTGCCCTTCGCTTCGTATGTACCGAACCATTTCTCCACGTCTTTAATGAATTGTTCCGTTACATTTCCGGCGACAGAAATGACGACGCGGTCCGGCGTGTAAAAGTCATCCATATGCTGTCTGAGAGAATCGCCGTTAAACGACGAAAGCGTTTCCTCCGTCCCGAGAATCGGGTATCCGAGCGAATGATTGCCGTATGTCGCTTTGCTCAGCAGATCGTGGACAATGTCATCCGGCGCGTCTTCATACATTTTGATTTCTTCATATACGACGTTCTTTTCTTTTTTGAGCTCATCTTCGTCAAAAGCAGAATGAAAGAACATATCAGCCAGCACATCAAGTGCGTAGTTTGCATGCTCATCCAGCACTTTGGCGTAATAGCACGTATATTCTTTTGAAGTGAAGGCATTCACTTGGCCGCCTATCCGATCGAAGGATTCTGCGATTTCACGTGCGGACCTGGTATTTGTTCCTTTAAAAAACATATGCTCAAGAAAGTGCGAAATACCGTTTGTCTCCGGCGTTTCATGACGTGATCCCGTCCCGATCCAGACGCCGATTGCCACAGACCGCACCGTTGGATTATTTTCAAGCACAACTCTTACACCGTTTTGGCATGTATAGCGTTTTATCAAGTCTGTTCCTCCTATTCAAAGACAGGCAACTGCCGCCTGCTACTTCATCAGCCTGTTTTCATCCATTAAGTCAGACACTGAGCCGAGCGCGTAGCCTTTTTCTTTGATTTTTGCAATCAGTGTATCCAGGCTTTTCGCAGTCGGATCAGTCGGATGCATTAAAATCATGGCTCCGTTATGTATTTTGCTCAACACCCTTGTTTGTAAAACAGCGGGAGACGGTTTTTGCCAGTCAATGGTGTCAACGGTCCACATGATGGTGCCCATTCCTTTTTCCGCCGCAAGGTCGACCACGGCTTTTCTGAAGCTGCCGCTTGGCGGCGCAAACCATTTCGGCTTCATGCCGAGCGTCTCGCTGATTTGTGCATTGGTTTTGTCAAGCTGTTCGGAAATGCTTCCTGAAGTCAGTTTGCTCATATCAGGGTGATTGTATGAATGATTTCCGATTTCATGTCCGTCTGCCGCTATTTTTTTCCCCAGTTCCTGATTGTTTTTCAGCCATTTCCCTTCAAGAAAGAAAGTTGCTTTGACCTGGTGCTGCTTCAGAATAGGCAGCATTTGCTCCACGTATTCATTTCCCCAGGCGACATTTATCAGGAAAGCGACCATCGGTTTGTCGGGATTTCCTTTATAAATGGGTTCAGGCGCGAGAGAATCAAGATGGACTTTCGGCTTTACCTGCTCATAGACAAGGTCGTCTTCGTGAAATTCTCCGTCCTTTTTCATTTGTTTATAGGATTTTTCCACATTGACTTTTAAACCGTTATACCCCGGTATACTCTTCCATATTTTATCAATCCGCGCGTCTTGCGGCTTCACTTCATACTCTGACGCTTTTTGCAGTAATTCTTCATAGAGCGGATCTTTTGATGCTGACACAGTTACCGCGTCTTTTTTCATTGCGTCTATGTAATCAACTGTATACGGGTTTTTTAACATTTCAAACGAAACAAAAAAAAGAAATAAAAAAACGGCAAACGGCACGAATTTTTTCAACATGTCCTTCCCCCCTCATCACACATTATGTATGAGGAGGACAAGGTAGAACCCGTCTGTTGTCTTTCTCAAAATAAAGAAGCCGGGTCTCCCAGGCTCCTTGTTAGGTTTTCATTTAAGATTGTTGTTGTTCCTGTTCTTTTTCTTTCTCTTCGCGCAGCACTGCTTTACGCGACAGATTCACTCGTCCCTGTTTGTCAATTTCAGTTACCTTCACAAGGATTTCGTCACCGATTTTCACAACATCCTCAACCTTGCCGACCCGTTCGAGCGCTAGTTCAGAGATGTGAACGAGACCGTCTTTTCCGCTGAAGATTTCAACAAAAGCGCCGAATTTCTCAATCCGTTTCACTTTACCGAGGTAAAGTTGGCCGACTTCGACTTCTCTGACAAGATCTTCGATGATTTTTTTCGCTTTTTGGTTGCTGCTTTCATCAGTAGAAGAAATAAAGATGGTGCCGTCTTGTTCAATGTCAATTTTAACACCGGTATCTTCAATGATTTTGTTGATTTGTTTACCGCTCGGTCCGATAACGTCACGGATTTTATCCGGATTAATGGTCATCGTTAAAATTTTCGGCGCATATTGAGAAAGTTCTTTTCTTGATTCACCAAGCGTGCTGAGCATGCTGTCCAAGATTTCCATTCTTCCTTTTTTCGCCTGCTGAAGCGCTTCTTCAAGAATTTCTCTTGAAAGGCCTTCAATTTTAATGTCCATTTGCAGCGCTGTCACGCCTTTTTCCGTGCCGGCTACTTTAAAGTCCATGTCACCGAGGGCGTCTTCCATTCCTTGAATATCGGTTAATACCGTATAGTACTCGCCTGATTTCACAAGTCCCATCGCGATACCTGCAACAGGGGCTTTAATCGGAACACCTGCGTCCATCATGGCAAGCGTACTTGCGCAGATGCTGGCCTGTGAAGTGGAACCGTTTGATTCAAGCACTTCAGATACGAGGCGGACCGTATACGGGAAGTCTTTTTCATTCGGAATGACCGGCTCAAGCGCACGCTCTCCAAGAGCACCGTGACCGATCTCACGGCGTCCCGGTCCGCGCATCGGGCCTGTCTCCCCTACGCTGAACTGCGGGAAGTTATAATGATGCATAAAGCGTTTTGACTCTTCCACGCCTAAACCGTCAAGAATCTGAACGTCTCCAAGGGCTCCTAATGTACATACGCTGAGCGCCTGCGTCTGTCCTCTCGTAAACAGCCCGGATCCGTGTGTTCTCGGCAGAAGGCCGACTTCTGAAGAAAGCGGGCGGATTTGATCAACGCCGCGGCCGTCCGGACGGACTTTTTCTTCTGTGATCAAACGGCGCACTTCGTTTTTCACGAGTTTAGACAGTGTCTGTTTCACTTTTTTAATCGTATCTTCATCATGCTCTTCTTCTTCGAATTTCGCGACAACTGCATTTTTCACTTCATTGATCGCGTCTTCGCGAGCATGTTTTTCGTGAACCTGAATGGCGCTAAGCAGATCCGGCTCCGCAAGGCTTTTTACTTTTGCGCTGAGCTCTTCGTCAATTTCATACAGTTCGATCTCTGTTTTCTCTTTGCCGACTGCTGCGACGATTTCTTCTTGGAATGCGATCAGGCGCTTAATTTCTTCGTGACCGAACATTATCGCCTCAAGCATGATTTCTTCAGGAACTTCATCCGCTCCGGCTTCCACCATGTTGATGGCATCTTTTGTGCCTGCAACGATGAGGTTGATATCACTTTTTTCAAGCTGGTCAACCGTCGGATTGATGACGAATTTCCCCTCAATGCGGCCTACCGTCACACCCGCGATCGGGCCTTCAAACGGGATATCGGAAACGCAAAGAGCGAGTGATGAACCGAACATTGCAGCCATTTCAGATGAGCAGTCCTGATCAACACTCATGACAATGCTGATGACCTGTACTTCGTTACGGAATCCGTCTGCGAAAAGCGGGCGGATCGGACGGTCGATCAGACGGCTGGCTAAAACGGCCTTTTCACTTGGACGGCCTTCTCTTTTAATAAAACCGCCCGGAATTTTACCTACTGCGTATAATCTTTCTTCATAGTTAACGGTAAGCGGGAAAAAATCTAGCGGTTTCGGTTCTTTTGATGCGGTTGCTGTGCTGAGCACTGCAGTATCGCCGTAGCGGACCATGACAGCGCCGTTTGCCTGTTTGGCAAGCTGGCCGGCTTCTACTGTAAGCTGTCTGCCGGCCCAATCTATGGTAAAGACATGTTTCTCTTGTCCCATTCGATTACGAGCTCCTCTCTTAATGTGTGAAATAATCAATTACTCCTATTATGAACGAAATGAATTGAACATATCAATGTCAAAGTAGTATGTAAAAGGATTTCATTGTTTTTTTATTATTATTTTTTTCGCTTTAATACGATAAAAAAGCGGGAATCCTCCCGCTTTTTACGATTATCGACGTAAGCCTAGTTTGTTAATTAACTCACGGTAACGAGTTACGTCTTTATTACGCAGATACGTAAGAAGATTACGACGTTTACCTACCATTTTAAGAAGACCGCGACGTGAGTGGTGATCTTTCTTGTGAGTACGCAAATGCTCGTTCAAGTTGTTAATTGAGTCTGTTAGGATAGCGATCTGAACTTCTGGAGAACCAGTATCAGATTCGTGTGTTTTGAACTCGCTGATGAGTTGATTTTTACGCTCTTGAGTAATTGCCATCCTGTTTCACCTCCATATCATAATTAGCCCCAGTTACCTAGCAACCGTCGGTGACTTCGGATTGCCAAGCAATGGTTTTAAGACTACGAAACATATGATACTAAAAATCGCGCCCATATGCAAATCTTTTAGAATAAAATTTGTGTACTTTTGATGTTTTTTCCGTTATTTGCTGAAAAAACGGATCGCTTCTTGTTTGTCTTTCCCGATCTGAGCCGTCAGTTCATCGATGCCGTTAAACTTCCGTTCGCTTCGGATTCGTTTGTACCACTCGATTTTAACGTCTTCTCCGTATACATCCTGTTGAAAATTAAACAAATGAACTTCAATTGACGGCTGATCGGGACGCTTTTCATAAAAGGTCGGTTTGTAGCCGATGTTGCAGACGCCTTCATACACCTCGCCTTTTATTTCGGCTTTCACTGCATACACGCCTGTCGGCGGCACGATATAGCTGTTGTGCAGGCCGACATTCGCGGTCGGAAAACCGATGGTGCGGCCTCTTTTGTCTCCGTGAATCACAGTGCCCCGGATAAAATACGGCTGGCCGAGAAGAGTGTGCGCAAGTTCAACGTCACCATCCTGGAGCGCTGACCGGATATAAGTGGAGCTGATCTTTCTGTCCTGCTCGGTCTGTTTCTCGACAGTCGTGCATCCGGCCTTGCCGTTTAAATCGTCCGGCAACGTCTCCATCGTACCTTTTCCGTATTTTCCGTACGTAAAATCGAAGCCTCCCACAGCGTGCCGCGCGTTCAACCCTAAAATATACTCCTCGGCAAACTGTTTTGGAGACAGAGACGCAAACGCTTCATCAAACTTTACGACATACAGCACATCAGCGCCTAAACGCCCGATCTGGCTGATTTTATCTTCAAGCGGCGTAATCAGATCCTTTGGCTCTTTGTCCCTGCCCAACACATGGGAAGGGTGTGGATGAAACGTCATAACGGCCAGCGACAGGCCTTTTTCTTCGGCAATTTGTCTGGCTGTTCCGATTACTTTCCGGTGTCCCAAATGAACGCCGTCAAAGTAGCCGAGCGCCATGACAGACGCCGGCTGCTCTTCTTTTTGTAAATGATGCGGATGAGAAATATGTATCGTCTTCACAGAACGGTCACCTTTTTTCTTATTGTTCGCTTTTTTGCATGAGCACTTTAGCCGGTTTCAGCAGTCCTTTTTTTGAAGGATGCGGCATATAAATGGCCACACATTCTCCGTCTTCAGTACAGACCGCTATACGGGCGTCAGCTGTCATTGCAGAAAATTCCGCCGGGATGTCAAACACCGACCCGTTTTCAGCTTTCTTAGCTAATGTATCACTTATGACCCATTTCGGCAAATGATTGAGCGCTCTATCGATCGGCACGGCATGCTCTGCAACCGTTCCGTCCGAAACCTGCTGTTCAAGTTCCTCAAACGTGAAACATTCATCAAGGCTGAAATCGCCGGAAGCAGTGCGGATGAGATGCGACATATGCGCAGGATAGCCGAGTTTTTCACCGATTGTCACCGCCAACGTTCTGACGTAAGTGCCTTTTGAGCACGTGACTGTAAAGCGGAATGATGCTGTGTCTTCGTTATAAGTGACAGGGGAAGTGAGCGCGATATCTTCAATCGTGATATTCCGCTTCGGCCGCTCCACTTCAATACCCGCTCTGGCGTATTCATAGAGCTTTTTCCCGTTGACCTTTACCGCGGAATACATCGGCGGCACTTGCTCCTGCGGTCCCTTCAATTCGTCTAAAACGGCTTTGATATCCGCTTCTTTCAGCGGCTCCCTGACAGGTTTTACGCTGACCGTTTCTCCCGTCTGGTCTTCGGTCGATGTGGAGAAACCGAGAGTGATCTCAGCATCGTACGTTTTTGACTTGTCGGTGACGTACTCAACGATCTTTGTAGCCCGTCCGACACAGATCGGCAGTACGCCTGACACTTCCGGATCAAGGGTTCCCGTATGCCCGACTTTCTTTGTTTTTAACAGTTTTCTTATTTTCATTACACAGTCGTGAGAAGTCATGCCGACCGGTTTATGTAAAAGGAGAACTCCGTTAACCATCTGTCTTTCGCTCCTTTGTTATCAATTGTATCCCGTAAAACGCAGAAAAGAGGACAGACGACACTCGCCCATCCTCTTTCCCGTTATTCAGACGGTTTATCTGAATGCAGTTCGTGAATCAATGTTTCAATACGATTGCCGTACTCAATTGATTCATCAAATTCAAATTCAAGCTCAGGCGTTTTGCGGAGTCTGATTCGGCTGCCGATTTCGGAACGGATAAATCCTTTCGCTTTCTCAAGCCCTTTCAGCGCCTCCTCTTTCTTTTTCTCTCCGCCGAGGACGGAGATATACACCTTCGCTATTTGTAAATCACCTGAAACACGTACGTCTGTTACAGTGAGAAATCCGATTCTCGGGTCTTTCAGCTTTCGGCTGATAATATCCCCGAGCTCTTTTTTCATCTGCTCGCCGACACGGTTTGCTCTCATACTCAATTCAATCACCTCTAAGTTAAAACCACTCTGTTCTAGTGATCGTCCGTTCTATCTCGGGAAAGGAGTCAATAAACGCGAGTACACGCTGGATCTCCTTTTCCGCCTGAACGTGAGAGGAGGAGACGACGGCGATTCCGAAGCTGGTCCGCTGCCAAGTGTCCTGATAGCCGATTTCTGCGGCCGACACGTTGAACTTATTCTGAACCCTCGTTATAATCCGCTTCAGAACGGCTCGTTTCTCCTTTAATGATCCCGCATCATAAATGATGCATTCACATTCCGCAAATCCGATCACTTTCTTTCGATTTCCTGCATGACATACGCTTCAAGGACGTCGCCTTCGCGAATGTCATTGTATTTCTTAATCGTTATACCACATTCATATCCTTGTGAAACTTCTTTCACATCATCTTTGAAGCGTTTCAGAACGTCTACTTCCCCTTCGAAGATGACCACGCCGTCACGGATCAGGCGGAGTCCGCTGTCACGTGTAATGTGGCCGTCTGTTACATATCCGCCGGCAATCGTGCCGATTTTCGACACTTTGAATGTTTGGCGCACTTCAACCTGACCGATGACTTTTTCTTCGTACTCAGGATCAAGCATTCCTTTCATCGCCGCTTCAATTTCTTCGATGACTTTGTAAATGATACGGTGAAGACGGATATCTACATTTTCAGCTTCAGCCGTGCTCTTAGCATTTCCGTCTGGGCGCACATTAAACCCGATAACGATTGCATTTGAAGCAGATGCGAGAATAATGTCTGATTCCGTAATCGCACCGACGCCTGTGTGAATGATTTTCACTTTTACGCCTTCTACTTCAATTTTTTGAAGAGCGGCTGTTAACGCTTCGGCTGAACCTTGAACGTCAGCTTTTACGATTAAATTGATGTCTTTGACATCGCCTTGTTTAATTTGTTCAAACAGATCATCGAGGCTCAGCTTCGCTTTGTCGCTGCGCTGTTCTTCCAGTTGCTTGGAAGCGCGTGCTTCACCGACAGAACGGGCTGTTTTTTCATCTTTAAAGACGAGGAATTGATCGCCAGCCTGCGGTACGTCGTTTAAGCCCGTGATTTCTACAGGTGTGGACGGTCCGGCTGTTTTCACGCGGCGGCCGAGATCATTGACCATGGCCCGCACGCGGCCGAATGTATTTCCGACAACGATCGGATCTCCGACATGCAATGTTCCCGTTTGAACGAGAAGTGTCGCGACAGATCCTCTTCCTTTATCGAGCTCAGCTTCAATAACCGTTCCTTTTGCCTGACGGTTCGGATTGGCTTTCAGCTCTTCCACTTCACTGACAAGCAGAATCATTTCGACAAGCTCGTCAATTCCCTTGCCTGTAAGAGCGGACAGAGGAACGAAAATCGTTTCTCCTCCCCATGCTTCAGGAACGAGTCCGTATTCAGTCAGCTCCTGCATGACACGGTCAGGGTTCGCGCTTTCTTTATCCACTTTATTCACGGCAACGATAATCGGAACCTCAGCCGCTTTCGCATGGTTGATGGCTTCGACTGTTTGCGGCATAACGCCGTCATCAGCCGCTACGACTAAAATGGTAATATCAGTTACTTCCGCACCGCGCGCACGCATTGTTGTGAACGCCGCGTGTCCCGGAGTATCTAAGAACGTGATTTTTTTGCCGTTTTCTTCGATCTGGTACGCCCCGATATGCTGGGTGATTCCGCCGGCTTCACCTTCAACAACCTTTGTTTTTCTGATGCTGTCAAGAAGGGTCGTTTTCCCGTGGTCAACGTGGCCCATGATCGTCACGACAGGCGGACGGGTTTGAAGATCTTCTTCTTTGTCAGCCTCTTCATACTTTTCAAGCTCAGTTTCTTCGAGCACAATCACTTCTTCTGTTTCCACACCGTATTCAGATGCGATCAGTTCGATTGTGTCTTTGTCAAGCTCCTGGTTAATCGTAGCCATTACGCCCAGAAGCATCAGTTTTTTAATGAGTTCAGACGGTTCTTTGCCAAGTTCTTCGGCTAAGGCCCCGACTGTTAAAGAGCCGGAAAACGTAATTTTCTCAGGAAGCTCTTTTTTCGGTTTCAGCGGTTTTTGCTGATACTGATTTTTGTTGTTATGATTGCGTTTGTTTTTGTTTTTGTTGTTGTTGTTCTTCTTGTTTTTGTTAAATTGATTATTCTGCACGTCATTCTTCTTTCCGTCTCGAATTTTGTTTGGTTGATTCCCAGCAGGCTGCTGATTAATCCCTTGCGGCTTGTTTTTGTTCGTTTCCGCAGGCTTCTGAGATGTAACGCCGGCGCCGCCTTTTTTAAATTTCGCATCAAGCTGCTTAATGGTCTTTTCTTCAAGCATTGCCATATGGTTATTTACTACTATATCCATGTTTTTCAGCGCAGTCAAAATTTCCTTGCTTGAAACATTGATGGCTTTTGCATATTCGTAAACTCTCATTTTAGCCATTCGTTCACCCCCAAAAATATTAATCGAGCAAGCTGATCAGCTTATTCGCAAAACCTTGGTCAGTGACGGCGACAACGACACGTGATTCCTTGCCGATAGAGCGGCCGAGATCCGCGCGGCTTTCGACTTTTTTATAAGGCACTTTATAATAATTGCATTTATCGGATACTTTTTTTGCAGTATTCGCAGATGCATCTTCTGTCAGCAGAACAAGTTTTGCACGCGCATTTCTAATTTCTTTTATAACCAAGTCCTCGCCCGACACGACCTTACGAGCTCGATTGGCCAGACCCAGCAAGGGAAACCATTCCATTCCAGACATGTTATTTTTTCACCTTTTCCGCCAGTTCCAGCAATTCTTCGAAAATCTGGTCATCGATTTGTGATTGAAATTGATTTTGCAATGTGTTTTTCTTTTTCGCAGCTAAGATGCATTCTTTCTCAAGGGTGATATAGGCACCCCGCCCGTTCTTCTTTCCGGTCGGATCGACTGAAATCTCTCCTTCTTTAGAACGGACAATTCGGATCAGTTCCTTTTTAGGCTTCATTTCCCCCGTTACCACGCATTTGCGCAGAGGAATTTTTTTTCGCTTATTCACCTAAAGTCACCTCTTATTCATCCGATTCGGCTGTTTCAGGCTCCATAAAGAGCGGCTCTAAATCGTCATCTTCTTCATGCTCTCTCGGATAGATGCCAAGGTCTCTTGCATCCGTTTCACTTTTGATATCGATTTTCCAGCCTGTCAATTTCGCGGCTAAGCGGGCGTTTTGCCCTCTTTTTCCGATTGCCAGAGAAAGCTGGTAATCAGGAACGATGACAGTCGTGGCTTTTTCTTCTTCGCTGACGATGACATCCAGCACTTTAGACGGGCTGAGCGCATTGGCAACAAATTCAACCGGATCATCAGACCAGTTGACGATATCAATTTTTTCGCCTTTCAGTTCATTGACGATCGCCTGCACCCGCTGGCCTTTAGGACCGACGCATGAACCGACCGGATCAACGTCAGGGTCATCAGTGCGGACGGAGATTTTAGAGCGGTCGCCCGCTTCTCTGGCAACGGATTTCAGTTCGACCGTTCCGTCATAAATTTCCGGCACTTCGATTTCAAAAAGACGCTTCAACAGGCCAGGATGCGTTCTTGATACATAGATCTGCGGCCCTTTTGTCGTTTTTTCGACTTTTGTGATAAATACTTTAATCCGATCGTGCGGTTTATAGCTCTCATTCGGCATTTGTTCATTGACGGGCAGCAGCGCTTCAATCTTGCCGAGAGACACGTAAATAAACTTGCTGTCTAAGCGCTGTACAATTCCCGTCATGATGTCTTCTTCACGATCGATAAATTCTGAGTAAATCACGCCGCGCTCAGCTTCACGGACACGCTGCGTCACCACTTGTTTCGCCGTCTGCGCAGCAATGCGGCCGAAGTCTTTCGGCGTTACTTCTATTTCAACGACATCTCCGACAAGGTAGTTCGGATGGATGTGCTGGGCGTCGTCAAGCGAGATTTCAAGTCTTGAATCGTATACCTCGTCTACGACATCCTTTCTTGCGAACACGCGGATCGTGCCCGTCTCACGGTTCAGATCGACCCGTACGTTTTGCGCCTGGTTAAAATTTCGCTTATACGCGGAAATTAAGGCAGCTTCAATTGCTTCGATGATAATGTCTTTACTGATGCCTTTTTCTTTTTCAAGAATAGTGAGAGCATCTAATAGTTCACTGCTCATGTTAGCGGTCTCCCCCCTTAAACACTAATACTTCATTCATTAAAATGTTACAGCTAATCTCGCGTTAGCTATTTTTTCATACGGAATATTGACCCGTTTCTTTCTTGTTTTGACCGTCATCTCTATTGTAACAGTTTGTCCATCAAATTCAGCCAATTTGCCTTCAAACACTTTTAAACCGTCAATCGGTTCGTACGTTTTCATGTACACATTTTTGCCCAGTGATTTTTCGAAGTCGGCTTTTTTCTTTAATGGACGCTCGGCTCCAGGAGAAGATACTTCAAGAAAGTAGTTCTGAGTGATCGGATCGGCCTCATCCAGCTTTTCGCTTAACGCTTCGCTGACTTTGGCGCACTCCTCAATATCAACACCGTTATCGGAATCAATAAACACGCGAAGGAACCAGTTTTGACCCTCTTTGACAAATTCAATGTCTACGAGTTCAAGCTGAAGGTCATCCAGTATGGGCTGAGCCATTCCTTGAACGGTATCAGTCACTTTTTTGCTCATGTTTTTCCTCCTTGTGCTGTCGATATCATATCAGCCGTTCCTCTGCATAAAAACCCTGCTTCAAAAGAGCAGGGGCATTGAGAAAACGATGGACATGTCGAGGCAAAATTGCCTGTTCAATACAAAAGAGCGGGTTTCCCCACTCTTTGCCTCGGTAATCGTTAGCATTTCCAATAAAACTATACCATAACCATATATTTAATGCAAATCTAACTCCGCTCGGAGGCTGTGCACAAAGCTTAAAACAGAGACAGCTGATTTTGGTCCGGAAGCGACTCAAGACAGCCGTGACGGTCTAAATACTCTAAAATGGTTTTTGACACTTTTCCGCGTTTTTGAAGATCCTCTTTTGAAAGGAACTCCCCTTCTTCCCGCGCTTTCACAATATTGAGAGCGGCGTTGGTTCCGAGTCCCGGAATTGAGTTGAACGGCGGGATGAGACTGTTGCCGTCAATGATAAATTCCGAAGCGCTCGAACGGTATAGATCGACCTTCTGGAAGGAATAGCCGCGCTCACACATTTCAAGCGCAAGCTCTAACACGGTAAGGAGGTTTTTCTCCTTCGGCGAAGCATCAAGCCCTTTAGAGCTGATATCATCCATCACCGCTCTGATGGCGGTCGAGCCTTTAATCATTGTATCAATGTCAAAGTCATCTGCGCGGACGGTAAAATACGCAGCATAATATAAAAGCGCGTGATGCACTTTAAAGTATGCAATCCGCACCGCCATTAATACGTATGCGGCGGCGTGGGCTTTCGGGAACATGTATTTGATTTTTTTGCATGAATCAATATACCAGTTCGGCACATTGTTCTTTTTCATTTCTTCTTCCCATTCCGGCGTCAGGCCTTTGCCTTTACGCACGAATTCCATGATTTTAAAGGCCAGTGAAGGCTCAAGGCCCTGATAGATCAAGTAAACCATAATGTCATCACGGCAGCCGATCACTTCGCTCAGTTCACACGTATTGTTGTGTATCAGTTCCTGCGCATTGCCGAGCCATACGTCCGTTCCGTGGGAAAGCCCGGAAATCTGGACAAGCTCGGAGAACGTCGTCGGCTTCGTATCCTCAAGCATCTGCCGCACAAATCGCGTCCCGAATTCAGGAATACCGAGCGTCCCCGTTTTACAGCCGATCTGCTCTTCAGTGACGCCGAGCGATTCTGTACCTTGGAAAATCTTCATAACTTCCGGATCATCTGTCGGAATCGTCTTCGGATCAATTCCGCTTAAATCCTGGAGCATCCGAATGACTGTCGGATCATCGTGCCCCAATATATCAAGCTTCAGCAGGTTGTCATGAATGGAGTGGAAGTCAAAATGAGTCGTTTTCCATTCAGACCCCGTCGCATCTGCCGGGAATTGTATCGGGGAAAAATCGTAAATATCCATGTAATCCGGGACAACGATAATCCCCCCCGGGTGCTGGCCGGTCGTTCTCTTAACGCCGGTGCAGCCCTGCACCAGACGGTCGATCTCCGCGCCGCGCATGTGTAGGTTGTGATCACCCGCATAGCCTTTCACATATCCGTAAGCCGTCTTTTCCGCAACGGTGCCGATCGTTCCCGCGCGATACACGTTATCTTCACCGAACAGCACTTTCGTGTAGTTATGGGCATGGGGCTGATACTCACCTGAGAAGTTCAAGTCGATATCGGGTACTTTGTCACCTTTAAAGCCTAAGAACGTTTCAAACGGGATATCATGCCCGTCCTTTTTCAAAGGTGTGCCGCAAGACGGGCAGCTTTTATCCGGAAGGTCAAAACCGGAACCGACTGATCCGTCATTAAAGAATTCGGAATATCGGCAGCTCGGGCACACATAGTGCGGAGCGAGCGGATTCACTTCAGTGATTTCCGTTAAGGTCGCCACAAGCGATGAACCGACGGACCCCCGGGAGCCGACGAGATAACCGTCATCCAGAGACCGTTTTACAAGCTTATGAGAGATGAGATAAATAACGGCGAATCCATGACCGATGATGCTTTTTAATTCTTTTTCTATTCTCGCTTCCACAATTTCAGGAAGCTCTTCACCGTAAATGCTTCTGGCGCGCTGATAGCTCATTTCACGGATTTCTTCATCAGCTCCGTCAATTTTCGGCGTGTACAGATCGTCTTTGATCGGTTTGATCTCATCGATCATCGAAGCGACTTTCTGCGTATTGTCAACCACGATTTCTTTCGCTTTTTCCGCACCGAGAAAGGAGAAAGCATCCAGCATTTCATCTGTCGTTCTGAAGTGCACTTTAGGCAGTTCGTGCCGGTTTAACGGGTTGGCGCCGCCTTGGGAAGATATTAAGATCTTCCGGTAAATTTTGTCCTCATCGTTTAAATAGTGGACATTTCCGGTGGCAACGACCGGCTTATTCAATTTTTCCCCGAGCTTCGTGATGTTGGCGATGATTTCTTTCAGCGCTTTTTCATCCCGGACGAGCTCAAGCTGCAGAAGGTGTCTGTATACTTCCGGCGGCTGCACTTCAAGATAATCATAGAATGATGCGATATCTTCAACCTCTTCAGGTGATTTTTGCATCATGCCTTCAAAGACCTCTCCCCTGTCACAGGCAGAGCCGATTAACAGACCTTCTCTGTATTTATTAAGCTGCGACCTCGGAATGCGCGGCACTCTGTAGAAATATTGAATATGAGAAATGGACACGAGCTTAAACAGATTTTTAAGGCCGGTCTCATTTACGGCAAGCAATGTAGCGTGATAAGGCCTTGATCTTTGATAAGCATTGGATTGTCCCATATTCTCATTCAGCTGATCATGATAAAAAATGTCTTTTTCAGCGGCATCTTTGAGCATTTTCAACAGCAGGTAGCCCGTTGCTTCAGCGTCAAAGACCGCTCGGTGATGCTGGGTTAATTCGATATCAAACTTCTTACATAACGTATTTAAGCGGTGATTTTTAAACTCAGGATACAGGAAACGCGCGAGTTCCAGCGTATCAATAACCGGATTTTTCGCTTTTTCCGTTTTCAAAAGACGCTTGTACGCCACATTTAAAAATCCCATATCAAAGCTGGCGTTATGAGCCACAAGCACGTCATCGCCGATCCATTCTTTAAAATCCCGGACGACGTCAACGACATCGGGAGCGTCGCGGACCATGTCGTCCGTTATCCCGGTAAGCTCTATCGTCGTTGCTGACAGCGGATGGTGCGGATTGGCGAACGCTTCGAATTTATCGATGATTTCTCCGCCTCTTATTTTGACTGCGGCAAGCTCAATGATGGTGTCATACACTGCGGACAGACCTGTCGTTTCAACGTCAAAGACGACGTATGTGTCTTCTTCCAGGAGACGGTGAGCTGGATTGTATGCGATCGGAACGCCGTCATCCACGATATTGGCTTCCATTCCGTATATCATTTTTATGCCGTGTTTTTTCGCGGCGGAATAGGCATCCGGGAAAGACTGCACAACGGCGTGATCAGTTAACGCAATCGCTTCATGTCCCCATTTTTTCGCCTGTTCGACAAGCTTTCCGATGCCCGTTACAGCATCCATTTGGCTCATCGGAGAATGCAGATGAAGCTCAACCCGTTTTTCGCCTTCAGGAGCGGTGTCTTCACGGGTTTTGGCTTTTATTTCATTCACGTCATTTGCAATCATGACGAGGTCTCTGACGAATGTATCGTTTTGAATGCTTCCCCGCGCCTTCACCCACATGCCTTTTTTCAGCGTTTTCATCAAAGCGGCGTCTTCTTTTTCTCTGGCGAACATTTTTACTAAAATGCTGTTTGTATAGTCCGTGATTTTGAAAATGCAGAGCGTGCGTCCGCTTTTCAGCTCGCGTGTTTCAGCATCAAACACAAACCCCTGCACCGTAATTCTTCTTTCTTCATCCATGATGCTGTCAAGCGTCCGGATTTCTTCGTTCTCTTTAATTTGATAGCCGATGACAAGCGGGCCGGACGGCGCTTGATCCTCATCGCCCTCTTTTTCCTTCTTCTCCATTTCGATAAGCGCCTGCATCGCCCGCTCCTGATCTTCAGCAAGCTTTTGCTCGCGGAATTTCTGGACTTCTTGGTCAGATACGAAAATTTCGGTATCCAGCTGCAGTTCCGGAAATCCGAATTGGCGGTAGCTGTGCTGAATCAGTGTGCTGTATTTATTTTTGAGCGCCGATGCTTCTGTATCTGTTTTTGTTTTCACGATCAGTTTGTTTCCCTTGAGCTTCGGCTTCTGCTGATTCAAAAGAGCCACCATCGGCGGCGAGGTTCCTTCAAGCTCTTCAATACAGCGTGTCCAATAATCCTGTACAAGCTCCTCTGTCACTGTAGGATCGATGACCTGAACAGACGATGTGACACGGGCGATGTGAGCAAACGATTGTGTTAACCTCATCATGAATGAATCATATATTTGATACGGCAAAAGAGCCTTAAAGCGAAATTGGAAATGCCAGGCTTTTTCTGCTTTATGGATTGTCAGTTTATCAATCTCTCCGTCTTCAAAGTATGTCATGAAGGTATCATCTGTCATATTAAGCTGCTGCAGAAGAATCTGAAACTGTCTTCTGTTTACTGATAACTGTTCCATTCAGACAGTATCCCTCCCTTAAAACATCATAAGTGAAGGTACCTCCGCAGGTGATGAGGTACCTTCTTTTTTCTCTATTTTAACATGATTTTGGACGATTCGTTATGGTGATTACTTCGTCTTAATAAATTCAGAAAGCTCATCCACTGAAACTTCGGCAGATTCACCGGTTTTGCGGATTTTCACTTCTACGATGCCTTCGTCGGCACGTTTTCCGACAGTGATGCGGATCGGAAGGCCGATCAGATCAGAATCAGCAAACTTCACGCCTGCGCGTTCAGCGCGGTCATCGTATAATACCTCATAACCTTCCGCCTGGAATTTGCCGTAAAGCTGTTCAGCAAGCTCTTTTTGCGCTTCGTTTTTCATATTCAGCGCCAAAATATGAAGATCATACGGAGCAACGCTCTTCGGCCAGATCAAGCCTTTTTCGTCGTGATGCTGTTCAGCGATGGCTGAAAGCGTTCTGGACACGCCGATTCCGTAACATCCCATCAGCATCGGCTGCGCACGCCCGTTTTCATCAAGGTATGTCGCATTCATCGCTTCAGAGTAACGCGTGCCGAGTTTAAAGACTTGTCCGACCTCAATCCCTTCAGCGAAACGGATCGTGCCTTTTCCGTCAGGTGACGGATCGCCTTCCTGAATGATTCGAAGATCGGCGTATGCTTTTACAGACGCGTCACGTTCGATGTTTACGTTTCGGTAATGACGGTCTTTTTCATTCGCGCCGCAAACGGCGTTTACCATTACTTTCACGGCTTGGTCGGCATAAATCTCAATGTCGCCGGCAGCGCCGATCGGCCCCGCAAATCCCGGCTCCGCGCCAAGTTTCTCCGCTACTTCTTCATGAGACGCAAGCTCAACCACTTCCGCGTTCAGAAGGTTTTTCACTTTCACGTCATTGACCTCATGATCGCCTCTTACTAACACGAGAACAAATCGGTCATCCGCTTTAAACAGCATTGATTTGATGCAGGCGCTCGGCTCAATATGCAAGAACGAAGCGAGCTCTTCAATGCTTTTGACATTCGGCGTATCAATTTTCTCCAATGCCTCGGGTGTTTCATCTGACGGCTCGCTGTTCATGACAACTTCCGCCATTTCCGTATTGGCTGCGTAAGAGGATCCATCGGAATAAGCGATGGTATCTTCCCCTATTTCAGAAAGAGCCATAAATTCATGCGTGTCTTTTCCGCCCATCGCGCCCGAGTCGGCAATAACGGGACGGACGTTTAATTCACAGCGTGCGAAAATGCTGCTGTATGCGCCGTACATGTTTTGGTACGTTTCCTCCAGACTTTCTTCAGAAGCATGGAAAGAATACGCATCTTTCATGATGAATTCGCGTCCGCGCAATAACCCGAAACGCGGGCGTTTTTCATCTCTGAATTTAGACTGGATCTGGTAAAGAGTGAGCGGCAGACGCTTATAAGATTTCACCTCATCGCGCACGAGAGAAGTAATGACTTCTTCATGTGTCGCGCCTAAAGCAAATTCACGGCCGTGGCGGTCTTTCAGACGCATTAATTCAGGCCCGTACGTATACCATCTGCCTGATTCCTGCCATGTTTCAGCCTGCTGAAGGGCCGGCATCAGCATTTCCACCGCGTTGATTTTTTCCATTTCTTCACGCACGATCTTCTGAATGTTTTGAATGACCCTGTAAGCCAGGGGCATGTAGCTGTAAACCCCGCTCGTATTTTGTCTGATAAATCCCGCTCTCAGCAGAAGCTTATGGCTTTTTGCTTCAGCATCAGCCGGCACTTCTCTCAGGGTCGGAATAAGCGTCAAACTTTGTCTCATGTCTTCGCACCTCTGATTTTTTACTAGTCAATTATAAGAATAAACGCTGGATATCGTTCCATGTGACAACCAGCATAAGAAGCATTAAGAAAGCTACGCCGATAAATACGACAAATGCTTCCTTGTCACGGTTTATCGGCTTGCCGCGGATTGCTTCAATGAATAAAAACAGCAGCCGTCCGCCGTCAAGCGCCGGTATCGGCAGCAGGTTGACGATTCCCAGGTTGATGCTTAAAAACGCCGCAAACTGGAATAGGTTGATAATACCGGTTTTTGCAACTTGATCCGTCATATCATAAATGCCGACAGGGCCCGAAAGCATATCAAGCTTAAACTGGCCTGTCACAAGTTTGCTCAGATTGGTCAGGATCGCTTTTGTAACATCAACGGTAGATGTCGCGCCGTAAGCAATCGCTGCAAGCGCGCCTTTTTCAGTCGGCGCATAAGAGCCGAAGCGGCCGATTGTTTTTTTATTTTCATCTTTTACAGCTTCAGGTGTAACCGAGATATGAAACGATTTGCCGTCCCGTTTGACGGCGACATCGATTTTTTTCCCGGGATTTTCTTTTACAGCTGTCACGATGTCGGTCCATGACCTCATTTTTTCACCGTTAATGCTCTGGATATAGTCGCCTTCTTTTAAACCGGCAGCAGCTGCGCGTCCATTGTCTGTCAGCTTCCCGAGCTCAGGCTGATTCGAAGGCACGCCTTGAATAAATCCGAGCATGACGAGAATGACATACGCTAAGATGAAGTTCATTATCGGACCGGCAGCAATCGCCTTAATCCGCTTCCATACGGGTTTAGACCCGAATTGTCGATTGTAAGGCGCAATCTGCACTTCTTCTCCGTCTACGATAAAAAAAGAGGTCTGACTGACAGTAAAGCCCGCCAGTTCATCTTCTTTCCCCTGCTCGTACCCGGTAATCTTCATTTCGTGCTCAAGATCAGCCGTCTCCACCTCGATAATTAAAGCGTCGGGATATTTTTCCTTTTGATTAATGATGACTTTTTCCACTTCGTCCTCTTTATTAAAAAGAAGCCCGACGGTATAACCGGGTTTGACTTCGATCATCTCCGGGTCTTCACCGGCCATGCGGACGAACCCTCCGACCGGAAGGAGTCTGATCGTATACACGGTTTCATTCTTTTTAAATGAAAAGATTTTAGGGCCGAAGCCGATCGCAAATTCACGGCAAAGGATTCCCGCTCTTTGGGCGAGCAATAAATGCCCGAGCTCATGGAAAAAAACGAGCGTTCCGAAAATAATAATAAACGCGATAACTGTATTCACGAACATACCACCTTATGTGAGTATTGAATTAACGTATCCCCGGGTGTCTTTGTCCACTTCTTGGATATCCGCAAGACTCGGATCCTGAATTACGCTGTGGCGGTCCAATGCTTTTTCAATCAGGTCCTCAATCGATAAGAATGAAATCCGTCCGGCAAGAAAAGCGGCAACGGCTTCTTCGTTGGCCGCATTTAAAACCGTCGGCATCGTTCCCCCTATTTTACCTGATTCAAAGGCAAATTGTAAGCAGCGGAACCTTTCAAAGTCAGCTTTCGCAAAATGAAGGCTTCCGATCTCCCATAATTCAAGCCTTTTTGCTTCAGGCAGAGGCAGCCGGTCCGGATATGTCAGCGCGTATTGAATCGGCACCCTCATGTCCGGATTTCCAAGCTGGGCGATGACGCTTCTGTCGTGAAATTCAACCATCGAATGAATGATGCTCTCTTTATGTAATACAACGTCAATCTGTTCATACGGAATGTCAAACAGCCAATGCGCTTCAATGACTTCAAGCCCTTTATTCATCATTGTAGCCGAGTCAATCGTAATCTTTGCACCCATCGACCAGTTCGGGTGATTAAGGGCGTCGGCAATCGTTACAGACTCAAGCTCCTGCCGCGTTTTATCTCTGAAACTGCCGCCGGATGCCGTAATGATCAGGCGCTCGATATTTTTGCTCTGTTCGCCTTGCAGCGCCTGAAAAATAGCGGAATGTTCGCTGTCGACCGGAAGAAGAGGAACACCGTATCGTTTTGCGTGTCCTTTCACTATATGCCCGGCAGTGACGAGAGTTTCCTTATTTGCAAGCGCAATTGTTTTTTTCTGTTCAATCGCTTTCAAAGTCGGGATTAAACCGACGCTTCCAAGCAGCGCATTGACCACGATATCCACTTCGTCCATGACTGCCGCTTCAATCAGGCCTTCTTCTCCGATGCCGATTTGGCATTCATGAGAAAAAGACGCTTCTTTCACTTTTTGATATGTATCCATGTCGCCGACTGCTACATATTTCGGCTGAAACGTTCTGATCAACGGGATCGCTTTCTCGGCGTTTTTACCGAAAGTCATCGAGACGAGACGGAACTGATCTTGATGCATGCGCAATACGTCTAACGTCTGCTCCCCTATTGATCCTGTTGCTCCTAAAAGACAAATATTCTTCAAAATGCCACTCCCATTCTATGCGTCCAGATCGGTCTTATTTTCATATTAGCCTTTCTCATGAAAAAAGCGCAAGCAGAAAGTATAAGAACGGCATGACAAACAAAAAGCTGTCAAATCGGTCTAAAATGCCGCCGTGCCCGGGAAGGATTTTCCCCGAATCCTTCACATCATAGTGCCGCTTAAGCGCTGATTCAACCAAATCCCCGATCTGTCCGAACACAGACAGAACAAGCGTGATGACCAAAAGAACCAGGTATGAAATCGGAAGGTGCGCAAACAGCTGAAAAACAGCCGTAAAAATAAGGGCGATGACAATACCGCCGAGAAACCCTTCCACCGTTTTGTTGGGACTGATTTCGGGCCACAGCTTCCGCTTCCCGAGCGACTTTCCGACGAAATATGCGCCTGAGTCCGTTGACCATATGACAACGCAGGCATAAAAGATATACAAAAGCCCGTTTGTTTCAATGTTTCTGATTTCAATAAAATAATGAAAACACAGTCCGATATATACCGTCGCGAGAACGATAAACCCGACTTCGTCAAACGTAAAGGTGTTTTTCACGAGCACCGTATAGCTGAGCAGAATCAATACGGCGAAAATCGTTACTTCCATTTTCGCATCGAAAAAATGATATTTGTCCGGCATCATATACACCCATAACAATAAGAGGCTGATCAGACCCGGAAAAGAAAAAAATCTGAGCTTTTTCATCCGCAAAAGCTCAAAAAGCGCTATACTTCCCATCACGTAAACAAATACGGTGAACGGCAATCCTCCGAAAATAACCAAAAATAAAAATAGTGCCGCTGCCAGAACACCTGTTAACAATCTTTGTTTCATTTCCACCATCCTCTAAATTCCGCCAAACCTCCGGCCCCGCTGCTGAAATTCTCCCACTGCCTGCAGAAAGTGATCTTCTTTAAAATCGGGCCACAGGACATCTGTAAAAACAAATTCACTGTAAGCCACCTGCCAAAGCATAAAGTTGCTCAGTCTGATTTCTCCGCTCGTTCTGATGAGCAGCTCCGGGTCCTGGATTGATTCTGTCATTAAATGCCCGGAAAAGAGCGCTTCATCAATGTCTTCGATATTCAGCGTGCCGCTTTTCACCTGTTCGGCCAATGCTTTTGCCGCATTGACGATTTCCGTGCGTCCGCCGTAGTTCAAAGCGAAATTGAGAATCAGCCCGTCATTTTGTTCTGTATCTTTTACGGCCTTCTCAATCGCCCTGTACGTATGAGAAGGGAGCGCGGATTCATCTCCGATAATTTTCACCTGTACATTTTCCTCTATCAATTCAGGAAGATACGTATTCAGGAACTCTTCCGGAAGCTTCATCAAAAAGTCGACTTCCATCTTCGGGCGCTTCCAATTCTCAGTTGAAAACGCATAAAGAGTCAGAACTTTAACGCCGAGCTGATTTGCGAGCTTTGTCACCCTTTTTACCACTTTCATTCCTTCATGATGTCCGGCAATCCGCGGGAGTGAGCGCTTCTTCGCCCAGCGTCCGTTTCCGTCCATAATAATGGCAATGTGTGCGGGAATTTCACCCTTCAGTATGTCTTCTTTTGTATACCGTTCTAAGTTGGAAGCCGCATTCTGCTGATTCTTCCAATTTTTGAGTATGTTGAGCATGAGATTCCTCCGTCACCCAAAAAGGTTGCGTTGCTGATGATCAATGTAATCAACAGTATTAACAAAAAAACCCCCTGTAAACATGAGAGGGTCTTTTCACATTATCTATTGTACATAGTTTTTCATTAAACTTCCATGATTTCTTTTTCTTTGTCCTTCGTGACACTGTCAATTTTTGACACATATTCATCTGTCAGCTTTTGAACGTCTTCACTGGAAGCACGAAGCTCGTCTTCTGTAATGTCCCCGTTTTTCTCAAGTTTTTTGAGGTCATCGTTGCTGTCACGGCGGACATTACGGACTGCTACTTTCGCTTCTTCCGCGTATTTTTTCACGACTTTGACAAGTTCTTTACGTCTTTCTTCCGTCAGAGCCGGGATCGCGATGCGGATAATTGTTCCGTCACTTGTCGGAGTTACGCCAAGATCAGCTTTCAGGATCGCTTTTTCAATATCGCCGATTGCCGTTTTGTCATACGGTGTGACAACAAGCATACGCGCTTCAGGCACATTGATGGAAGACAGCTGGTTTAAAGGTGTTTGGGCACCGTAGTATTCTACTGTCACTTTATCCAATAGAGATGGGTTGGCACGTCCCGCGCGGACTGACGCCAATTCACGTGAATAAGCAGCAACCGCTTTTTCCATGCGTTCTTTTGTTTGTGTTAATACTTCGTTTGACAACGTTATTTCCCCCTTACGATCGTTCCGATTGATTCGCCGATTACGGCACGCTTAATATTTCCTTCTTCCATAATAGAAAAGACGATCAGCGGAATATCATTATCCATACATAGTGAAGAAGCCGTAGAATCCATGACTTCCAGCCCGTCTTTTAACACATCGAGATAAGATAATTTTTCGTATTTAACAGCTGACTCATCTTTTCTCGGATCGGCATTATACACACCGTCGACATTATTTTTCGCCATTAAAATCACATCCGCTTCGATTTCAGCGGCACGCAGCGCTGCGGTTGTGTCCGTAGAGAAATAAGGGTTTCCTGTTCCCGCGGCAAAAATCACAACGCGTTTTTTCTCCAGGTGGCGGATGGCTTTTCTTCTGATGTAAGGCTCAGCGACCTGACGCATTTCAATTGATGTCTGCACTCTGGACTGAATTCCGAGCGTTTCCAGGCTGTCCTGCAGGGCAAGTGAGTTCATGACAGTAGCAAGCATGCCCATATAATCGGCCGTCGCACGGTCCATTCCTAAGTCACTGCCTGTTTTTCCGCGCCATAAGTTGCCGCCGCCTACAACTACGGCCACTTCGACGTCAAGCTCAGCGATTTCTTTTACCTGTTTAGCGATGGATTGGATAACAGTCGGATTAATGCCGTTTCCCTGCTCTCCTGCCAATGCTTCTCCGCTAAGCTTTAAAACGATACGATTGTATTTTGGTTTTTCCATAATAACCTCCAAGTGTAAACATTGCCGTTTCCTATTATGCAAGAGAAAAAAAGGTTTGTAAATATAGTTTTAAAAATAGGGAACACAAGTAGTGTCCCCTATACTGCCTGAAAAGCCGCGAAAGATTCGCCAAGGCTTTCCGCCATTATTTTTTCACTTGGTTCATAACTTCTTCAGCAAAGTTTTCTTGGCGTTTTTCAATGCCTTCTCCAACTTCGTAGCGGACGTAAGTTTTAACAGATGCGTTTTTCGCAGCCACAACTTGTTTCACTTTTTCGTCTGGGTTTTTAACGAAAGCTTGGTCTAATAAGCAAATTTCTTCGAAGAATTTGTTCAGACGGCCTTCAACCATTTTAGCTACGATGTTTTCCGGTTTGCCTTCTTGAAGAGCTTGCTGAGTCAGGATCTGACGCTCATGGTTTGCTTCTTCTTCAGACACTTGGTCGCGGGAAATATAACGAGGATTTACCGCTGCAACATGCATCGCGATGTCTTTTGCAAGATCTTCGTCAGTTGTTCCGCTAAGAACGGATAATACGCCGATGCGGCCTCCCATGTGAAGGTAAGCACCGAACGCTTCGCTGTCTTCTTTTGTAAGAACAGCAAAACGGCGAAGAGTGATTTTCTCTCCGATTTTAGCAACGTTGCTTGTGATGTATTCTTCAACAGTAGAACCGTTTTCCATCTTTTGACCCATCGCTTCTTCAAGATCAGCAGGAGCGTTTGCAAGAAGGTGGTCAGCAAGCGTGTTCAGAAGCTCTTTGAAGCCTTCGTTTTTCGCAACGAAATCAGTTTCAGAGTTTACTTCTAAGATAACGCCTTTGTTGCCGTCAGTTTTAATAAGAGTAGAACCTTCAGCAGCGATACGGTCAGCTTTTTTAGCCGCTTTCGCAATTCCTTTTTCTCTCAGAAGGTCGATTGCTTTGTCCATATCTCCGTCAGTTTCAGTCAATGCTTTTTTACAGTCCATCATACCAGCGCCTGTTTTTTGACGCAGTTCTTTTACCTGCTGTGCAGTAATAGCCATTTGAATTCCTCCTTATATGTGTAAACAAGATATGTATAGATACATTTTTCTTGAAAAAAGGTGATAAAAGGCAGTCCCTCTTATCACCTTTTGATTAGGTTACGCAGTTGTCGTTTCTGTTTCAGGTGCAGTCTCTTCAGCAGCTTCCGCTTCTTCTTCGCCTTGCTTCGCTTCAAGAATAGCATCTGCCATTTTAGAAGTAAGAAGTTTGACAGCGCGGATTGCGTCATCGTTTGCAGGGATTACGACATCAATTTCATCAGGATCACAGTTTGTATCTACGATTCCGATGATAGGAATGTTCAATTTGCGAGCTTCCGCAACAGCGATGCGCTCTTTGCGAGGATCGATGATGAATAATGCATCAGGAAGATCCTTCATGTCTTTAATTCCGCCGAGGAATTTTTCAAGACGCTCTAATTCTTTTTTCAATTGAACAACTTCTTTTTTCGGAAGTACTTCAAATGTACCGTTTTCTTGCATTTTCTCGATGTCTTTCAGACGCTTAATGCGTTTTTGGATTGTTTCGAAGTTTGTCAGTGTACCGCCCAACCAGCGTTGGTTGACATAGTACATGCCAGAGCGTACAGCTTCTTCTTTAACAGAATCCTGAGCTTGTTTTTTTGTGCCGACGAAAAGGATTTTTCCGCCTTCAGCAGCAAGGTTTTTCGTGAAGTTGTAAGCTTCCTCTACTTTTTTCACTGTTTTTTGAAGGTCAATGATGTAGATTCCGTTACGCTCCGTGAAAATGTAACGCTTCATTTTTGGGTTCCAGCGGCGTGTTTGGTGGCCGAAGTGAACACCAGCTTCAAGCAATTGTTTCATAGAAATAACTGACATGTGATTTCCTCCTAATAAAATGGTTTTTTTCCTCCGCTTAGGTCATTTTTGTGCAGAACTGCCGTTTGCAGCACCCTCTGCATAAATCGTTAAGCGTGTGTATTTAACACCAAGACATAATATAACACAGCTTTATGCGACAATCAAGAATCCTTTACAGCTTTGCCGCGAAATTTTAAAAACAGCTCGATTTCTGTCTTTCCGCTCTGCACCCGTTTGGCGATTTCCGCGGGGGTGAGCCCTTGTTCATATAATTCTGAAACACGTTCTTCAAACGAATGCGCGCCGCTGTTTTCATCACTTTCAGCCCGTTCCGTTGCACTGATGAGCTTTTCCATATGGTCCGGAATATCAGGCTCTTTTTTCGGTTCCGGCCGGGGTTCGGCGTCTTCTGCGTCAGGTGCTTGATCATTCCGGTTTTTTGCGTCTTCGAGTCTTTCATTTTCTTCTTTCAGCTCAAGCAGAAACGCTGCAAGAGTGTTTTCCGTCTCTTCAAGAATCTTCTTCTGCTGGCGCTCCGTCTCCTTGAGGGCTGAAAACCTCGTGTACAGAATAATGACGGCATAAAGCAGTACGCCGTGAAGCACAAAGCTTAAAAGCCATAATAGTGTTGACATGTTTTTCACTCGCTAACCATGAGTTCATTATTGAATTACTTTTTCAAGCAGGTGCTTTAATTTAAACAGCGCTTTTGAATGAATCTGTGAAATCCGCGACGTCGAAAGGTTCAGGACTTGTCCGATTTCGGTCAAAGTCAGTTCTTCTTTATAGAATAAACTGACGACAAGCTGCTCTTTTTCAGAGAGCTCGTGAATTTTGCCCGCCAGCTGAGCGATCAGCTCGTCTTTCATGATTTTTTCTTCCGGCGGCACATTTTTGTCATCTCTGATCATCACTTGAATATTCTCACCGTCATCCTGGTCGTGAAGCTTTTCATCAATTG
The DNA here is from genome assembly GCF_027853835.1 of Bacillus sp. NEAU-242-2. Lineage (NCBI taxonomy): Bacteria > Bacillati > Bacillota > Bacilli > Caryophanales > Bacillaceae > Bacillus > Bacillus sp. NEAU-242-2. The sequence continues at coordinate 329,780 of NZ_JAPNNY010000001.1, forward strand.
ATAAGAGATTGGCAAAAAATCCTTCATTCATCGTTGATACTACGTCCTGCTCCGTCATCCCCAGCTCTTCTGCGATCTCTGAAGGCGTCACATTCCGAAGGTAGCGCTGTTCAAGTTTTTCGATCGCCGCTTCGACTTTTTTTGTCTTCTCCCGTGAAGTTCTGGGCAGCCAATCTTCTTTACGCAGCCCGTCGATGATTGCACCGCGAATTCTAAACGAGGCATAGGTATCAAATTTTAAATCCCGGCCGGGGTCAAATTTTTCCAGGGCATCATATAAACCAAGCATACCAAGGCTCATTAGATCGTCTTTATGCACCGATTTCGGCAGTCCGACGGAAATTCTGCCGACATGATATGTGACCAGCGGCATGTAACGGCGCATTAAATCATCACCGGCTTTAGGATCTTTCCACTCTTTCCAGCGCGACCAAAGCACCTGATCTTCATAATTCAAGGATTGCATTGTTATCCCCCTACCTCATACCTTTATTAAATCGTTGTTTCACCTTGTTTAACAGTTCGAATGTGCAGCATGCAGGACTTTGGCTCAAATTCAATCGTCCGGCCGCTTGAGCCGCCCGTATCTTCACTGATGACCGGAATGTTATACAATGAAAGCTGCTCTTTGATGGCCGCTACATTCCTCGGACCGATTTTCATCAGGTCGTTTGTCATTTTAAACTTAAACATCTCCGCTCCCCCGGCGAGTTTTGCCTTCAGGGCAAACTTGCGGCAGCCGGCTTTCAAAAGCATATCAATCGTCATCTTAACGGCGGTGTCCGCGTATTTTGCACGGTTGAGCTCCGCCGTTTTTGATAAACCGGAGTCCGGCAGCATGACGTGAACGAGTCCTGCCGTTTGTTTGTCTTTATCGTATAAAACCAGCCCCACGCATGAACCGAGTCCCGAGGTTCGGATTTTATCTGGGTAACGCGCGACTTGAACATCCGCAATCCCCACTTTAACGACTGCGGCTTCCGCACGGCTCATAAAGCCGCACCCAATGAGACGAAGAGCTTTTCAAAAGAATCATAGTCCGGCAGCATAAACATGTGGGCTTTGAGCTCCTGCCGGCTGCCCTGGTCAAAAATAGAAGTATCCACGACAATGGCATGCTCTCCGACTTGGCTGAGCTCCATCAGTCCTTCACTGATAACCGCGCCGAACATATCAAGTGAGATTTCCGGCACGCTCGGGTAAATCTCAAGCTTTGTCAAATCAGCCAATGCCGTTAAATAGGAGCCTGCTAAAATATTGCCGAACTCATGTAAAGCAGAAGAACTCAAATGATCTTCACCCAACTGGTCAATATCAAAATCCGGATTTCCGATCAGCTCTCTGATAAACTGTTCCGCTTGATCAAAAGGCATGATGAGAAAGATAGAACCGGTCATGTCGCCTTCCATTCTTAAAAAGATACTGGCGACCGGCGTTTCAGCCCCGCCGAAAAAATCAGCGAGCTCATCAAATGTCAATAAAGTCGCAAACGGCACTTCCATGTCTATCTTTCTGTTCAGCAGCTGAGCCATGGCAGAAGCCGAGTGACCCGCCCCGATATTTCCGACTTCCCGCAAAATATCCATCTGCTCTTCTTTGATCGCTTCAAACTTACTCATGTTGTCTTTTCCCCTTTAAGCATTCGGCTCTCCGGACGCAGATGCCGAAGCACCTTTATCCAGCACCGCATGCGCATCGATAATATTGAGGAGCCTGTTATCTTGCTTGACGATCTGTTTAATCCACACATCCGTTTCCTTTGTCTGGCTTTCAGGCGCGGATTCAATTTCATTTTCATGCACGGTGATGACGTCATTGGCCTCATCCACGACCCATCCGACATCGGCGTCACGGTAAGAAATGATGATAATCCGTGTCTCTTCTGTGATGTCCTGTTCAGGCTGGTTCAGACGTTTTCTTAAATCAAGAACCGGGGTAATCACTCCGCGTAGATTGATAACGCCGCGGATATAAGATTCCACCCCCGGGACCCTCGTCGGTTTTTGCCACTTTTCAATTGATTTCACCTGGGAAACTGAGATAGCGTATTCTTTCCCGTTTATCATAAACACAATCATTTTTTCACCTGTTTTGATTTCAGCAGTCATGCGGGCACCTCCTCGTGTCGTTTTAGTAGATCAGCGCATTGCAATCAATAATCAGCGCCACTTCTCCGTTTCCGAGAATCGTAGCGCCGGAAATCGCAAAGACGTTCGTCAAATAGTCGCCGAGTGATTTCAGTACGACTTCCTGCTGTCCGATAAAAGAGTCCACGACAAAAGCAGTGGATTTATCGCCCTTTTTCACGACGATTACATGGAACTGATCGGCATCCTGTTTTGAATCCGTAATGCCGAATTCTTTTTTCAGATAGACGATCGGAACGATTTGGCCTCTGAAATCAATCACTTCTCTGTCATGCGTCTGCAGGATATCTTTCTTATCAATAACAGCCGTCTCTATAATAGAAGAAATCGGTATCGCAAACGTCTCTTCTTCCAGTTTAATGAGAAGAACGGATATAATTGAAAGTGTCAGCGGAAGCTGGATACTGAAAAGAGAACCTTGACCTTCCGCGGATTTGACACTGACAGAGCCGCCGAGTGATTCGAGTTTATTTTTTACGACATCCAGACCGACGCCCCGACCTGAAATGTCAGAAATTTGATCGGCAGTCGAGAAGCCAGGAGCAAAAATAAGCTCGTAAATCTCATTATCTTCAAGCGTTTCAGCATCACGTTCGGTGATTACACTCCGCTCGAGCGCTTTTTCAAGAATTTTCTTTCTGTTCAGGCCGGCCCCGTCATCTTCAACCTCAATAAAGACATGATTGCCGCTGTGATATGCCTTAAGCACGACATGACCCGATTCCGGTTTTCCTTTATTCACCCGCACTTCAGGCGATTCAATGCCGTGATCGATGCTGTTTCTGATTAAATGCACAAGCGGATCGCCGATTTCATCAATCACCGTGCGGTCCAGCTCCGTTTCAGCTCCGATGATGGACAATTCGATTTTCTTGTTTAATTCCTTTTGAAGCTGGCGGATCATTCTCGGGAAACGGTTAAAGACGGTTTCTACCGGCACCATCCGCATATTAAGAATAATAGACTGAAGGTCGCCCGAAATTCTGGTCAGGCGTTCAACGGTTTCAGTCAGCTCATTGTGGTCAAGCTCTTTGGCGATCTGCTCAAGACGTCCGCGGTCAATGACAAGTTCTTCAAAAAGATTCATTGAAGAATCCAGCCTTTCAATGTTGACACGAATCGTTTTCGAGCCGCTGTGATGCTTCGGCTGTTCTTCCGTTTTCGCTTGCGGCTTCGGCTGTTTTTCAGCCTTTTTAACCGGAGTTTCCTTCACCGGTTCAACCGCTTGCGGTTTTTCGGCCGTTTTTAACGGCGCACCGGCAGAAATTTCGACTTTCTCCACTTCTGAAATGCCGCTGATGAGTTCTTTAATTTCTTCAGCAGGCTGCTTTGTCAAGAAACACACCTGAAAATCCGTTCCGAAATCTTCCGTCTCAAGTACTTCCGCGGCGGGTATCGTTTTTGCGACTTCCCCGGCTTCATTCAGCTTTTCAAATATCATGTACACGCGCACGGCTTTGAGCATGCAGCTTTCATTCAGGGAAACCGTTATTTCATAGCGGCTGAATCCTTGCTCTTCCGCCTCTTCAATAACAGTCCGTTCGAACTCATCATAATTCCATTCAGTTGAAGTCTGTTGTTTTGAAGCCGGCGGTTCTGCTGTTTCGGCTGAAGCCGCAGTCTCATGCACCGCATTTACGTCGAGCTTCGCACTTACTTCAGAAATATCACGTTTGCCGTCTCCTCCGTCAATAATGGACTGCACCATCTCTTCAAGATGATCAAGCGCTTCAAACAGCACGTCCAGCCAATCCGATGTAACGGGCATTTCTCCGTTGCGGATGGCGTCCAGCACATTTTCCATCAGGTGGGTTAAATGCGCCAGATCTGTATATCCCATCGTTGCGCTCATGCCTTTCAGCGTATGGGCAGCTCTGAAGATGTCATGCACAAGCTGAAGGTCTGCCGGATCTTTTTCCAACAGCAGCAGCTTTTCGTTACATGTCTGTAAGTGCTCTTTACTTTCATCAATAAAGACATCTAAATATTGATTCATATCCAATTGATTCACACCCTCTCTTTTTTCACACATCCGGTGATGGATGCCGCGATATCTTCCACATGTTTAATCTCATGAATGAGGCCCGCCTTTATCGCTGACTTCGGCATTCCGAACACAACACAGGATTCATCCGATTCCGCAATCGTTTTAACGCCGCCTGTTCTGAGCATTTCTTTTACGCCTTCGGTTCCGTCGCTGCCCATGCCTGTCATAATGACGGCTACCTTTTCGTAATCGGATAAGCGGCTTGCCGACCGAAACAAATAATCGGCTGACGGTTTATGCCGGCTTTCCGTATCATGAACGTCAAGAATGATGCGGAGCCTTCCGCCTTCCTCTGCAACCGTCATATTTTTTCCGCCGGGCGCGATGTACACCCATCCGTCTTTCGCTTCTTCACCGTTTTCCGCTTCTTTGACCTGAATATCTGACAAATGGTTGAGTCTGTCTGCAAGTGAAGCGGTGAAGCCTTCAGGCATGTGCTGAACGACAAATACAGGCGCCTTTAAATCCTTCGGCAGTTTCGGAATCACCTTTTGCAGGGCACGCGGTCCGCCTGTAGAGGTCGCGATGAATACGGCCTGCTTGGCGGATTTTGCTTTCGGTCTTTCAAATCCCGCCAAAGCCGGACGTTCCGGGATAGAAGGCTCTTTCACTGCCGCCTCAGGTTTTTGGGCGCGGGACAGCCCGGCTGCAATCACTCTCTCAATCAGCTGCTCTTTAATTTTATAAAGATCAAGTGAAATCGATCCGGAAGGCTTGGTGATAAAATCAAAAGCGCCCATTTCCAGGCAGTTGATCGTTCGGTCCTTCCCTTGCTGTGTCTGGCTCGATACCATGATGACGGGAAGTTTATATATGCTGATGATCTTCCGCAATGTATCCGTTCCGTTCATGACCGGCATTTCAATATCAAGCGTGACAACATCCGGTTTGAGAAGCTCTATTTTCTTCAGCGCCTCTTCCCCGTTTCTGGCTGTCCCGATGACTTCTATCTGCACTTCCGCAGCCAGAAAATCGGTAATCATCTTTCTCATAAAAGCTGAGTCATCAACGACAAGCACACGAATCACTGTAAAGTCCTCCTCAATAAAAAAGAAGATAATCTCTCAATAAATGCCGGTTTCTCTTCTCTTGGTTTGTTTTCTTCCGTTTGAAACAAGACATCCGTCAGAAGACGGACGGACCTGCTGGCTTTTGCTTGAGGACTTTTTATTAAAAAAGGCACCTGGTCAATGACGGCTTGACTTACTAGCGGATCATCGGGTATGGAGCCGGCGAAACGCACCTCCGCGCCTAAAAACGTGTGAATCGCATGAGAAAGGCGGTTGTACGTGTCCAGCGCCTGTTTTTGGGCGCGGGCGCGATTGACAGCAATGTTTACGGTCAGCCGTTCATCCGCGAGCAAAAGATGTTTGATCGCGCTGTAGGCATCCATAATGGCCGTCGGCTCAGGCGTTGTCACGGCGAGAATGTCTTCCGCCGATAAAATAAACGGCAGCTGTTCTTTTGAAAGTCCCGCTCCCATATCAAACAGAACGTAATCAAAATCGCTTAATACAGCGGAAAGACCATTCATAAAAGCCGACCACTTCTCTCTGTCTGCTTGATAGATCGCCTCAAGCCCCGTTCCTCCGGATATGTAGCGAAGGCCTTTCGGACCGGAGGAAAGTGATTGAGCCAATGCATGCCGATTCTCCATCACATCAATAATGGTGCGGGAAGAAGCAGCGCCGATCAGCACATCAATGTTGCCCATTCCGATGTCAAGATCAATGATGAGTGCTTTTTTTCCTTTTTCCTGCAGGGCAACTGCCATGTTTAATGTTAAATTAGATTTTCCGACGCCGCCTTTACCGCTGATGACGGCTAATGTCTTCGCTTTTTTCTCATAAAGCTCCGGCTTGATCATTTGCCGCTCTCTCATTTTCCTTCTTAATGACTCTGCCTGATCGGGTTTCATGCCAAAAGCATCCTTACAAACTCTTTTGGTGAAGCCGATAGGATGTCTTCAGGCACATCCTGTCCATTTGTCAAATAGGCGGCGCCGATTCTTGATTCCGACAGCACTTGAAACACGGAGCCGAGTGAGGCGGTTTCATCCGTTTTCGTGAAAATGAATTGATTGACCGGCACACCGGAAAACTGTTTCAGCACCTGTTTCATATCTTCATATTTTGCAGATGCCGATAATACGAGAAAAGATTGTAAGCCTGATTCAAACGGAATCATCTCTTGTAATTCCGTAATATACTGCTCTTCTTTAAAGTTTCTGCCGGCTGTATCAATGAAAACATGGTCATATTCAGCGAATTTTTCCAGTGCCTTCAGACATTCTTCCTTTGAATAACATACTTCAAGAGGAGCCTGAAGCAGCTCCGCATATGTCTTCAGCTGCTCGACCGCGGCAATCCGGTAAGTATCCGTCGTCATAAAGGCAATTTTTTTATGCTCTGTCAGCATTGATGAGGCCGCGAGTTTCGCAAGTGTAGTCGTTTTGCCGGCCCCGGTTGAACCGAAAAGCACGACGTATTTTGATTGAATCCCTTCCTGCCACCTGTCTGCCGAAGGGAGTTTTTTCACCAACAAATCCTGCAGTTTTGAGCTGACATTATCTTCAGTTAAATCTCCGGAAACAATTGAAGAACTGAGCAATTCACTGAGTACGGCGTTTTGCGTATGATCAGGAAGCCCGGCTTGCTTCAATAGTCTCTCGGCTTTTTTTAATGGTTCAGGGAGCACTTCTTTCAAATGCGCAAGTTCGCCGGAAATACTTTGATCCGGAAGACGCGGCGGCTGAACAGGCTCAGCTTTCTCCGCCATTTCCGTCTTTTTCATTTCTCCAGCGGCAGCCGGCGGCGTTTTTCTCGCTTCCCTGACGTCACGATCTAAAACCGCTATCACTTCGACGGCCTGCTGCGACCGCAGCCCCAGCCATTTTCGTTTCTTTACTTGTTTGGAATGTAAAATAACGGCATCATTGCCGAGTTCCTTTTTGATTTGCTTCGCGGCATCCTGCATTGAAGCGGCTGTAAATTTTTTTATTTTCATTAAATATCCACCACTCCAATGCTCTGTACTTCAACATTTGCTTCCAGCTCATTATAAGAAAGAACCGGAAGATCAGGGAAATACCGTTCTAACAGCTGTTTTACATACATTCTGACAGCAGGCGAGCAAAGAAGAATCGCCGACTCCTGTCGGATGGAAAGCTGCTCGGCCTCTTTAGCGACAGAACGGATGATGCTGTCTGAAACCTCAGGATCGAGTGACAGGTAATTGCCCTGTTCAGTCTGCTGTACCCCGTCTGCAATCGCTTTTTCCACCCGGCCTGAGCATGTGATGACCTTCAGCGTTTCATGCTCTCTCGCATATTGTGCCGTGATTTGTTTGGCAAGCGACTGTCTCGCGTATTCTGTCAAAAGGTCTGAATCTGTCGTTAATCTTCCGTAATCGGCAAGAGTTTCAAAAATGGTCACCAAGTTTCTGATTGAAACTTTTTCTCTCAGCAATTTGGCAAGCACCTTTTGAATATCGCCGACAGAAAGAGGGTTCGGCGTGACTTCCTCAACAAGCACAGGATAATTTTCCTTCAGATGATCGATCAGCTGCTTTGTTTCCTGTCTGCCGACCAGTTCATGAGCATGCTGCTTAATTTTTTCTGTAATATGCGTAGATACGACTGACGCCGGATCAACAACTGTATACCCCAGCATGTCCGCTTCATCTTTTGCAGCTTCGCTGATCCATTTTGCGGGAAGTCCGAACGACGGTTCAATCGTTTCAATGCCTTCAATGACGTCATCTTCAGGCGTCGGTGACATCGCTAAGTAATGATCCAGCAGGAGCTCTCCTTTAGCGACTTCATTGCCTTTAATTTTCAATCTGTATTCATTCGGCTGGAGCGCGATATTATCCCTGATGCGCACAACCGGAATGACAAGTCCCAATTCAAGCGCAAGCTGACGTCTGATCATGACGATGCGGTCAAGAAGATCACCGCCCTGCCCCGCGTCTGCAAGCGGCACGAGTCCGTATCCGAACTCAAATTCAATCGGATCAATATGTAAAAGCTGCACAACGCTTTCCGGGCTTTTCAGTTCATCCGCCTGAGCCTCTTCTTCAAGAATTTCTTCCTCTTCTTCGCTCGGCTTATCCGCTTTGGACAGCATATAAGCGCCGAATGCAAGCAGACCGGCGATCGGCCCCGTCAGCAGAATGCCGATCGGTGTAAGAAGACCGAGCAAAAGTACAGTTCCCGCGGCTACATACAAGAGCTTCGGATAAGCAAACAGCTGGCCTGTAATATCGTGACCGAGGTTTCCTTCAGATGCCGCTCTCGTCACGACAATCCCCGTAGCCGTTGAAATGAGCAAGGCCGGCATTTGAGAAACGATACCGTCACCGACCGTCAGCATTGTAAAGTGAGACGCAGCTTCTTGTATGCTCATCCCCTGCTGCAGCATACCGATTACGATTCCGAAAATAATATTGATCATCACGATGATGATCCCCGCGATGGCATCCCCTTTGACGAATTTGCTCGCACCGTCCATGGCGCCGTAAAAATCCGCTTCCCGGGCGACTTTTTCACGTCTGTGCTTTGCATCCTGCTCCGTAATCATGCCGGCATTTAAATCCGCGTCAATACTCATTTGCTTTCCGGGCATCGCATCGAGCGTAAATCTCGCCGCCACTTCCGATACCCGCTCGGCGCCTTTTGTAATGACGATAAACTGAATAATAATCAAGATAATGAAGACAACAAGCCCTACCAGCACATTTCCGCCGACAACGAAATTCCCGAATGTCTCAACAACCTTTCCCCCTTCTCCGTGAGAAAGAATCGAACGTGTCGTCGACACATTGAGCGAAAGCCGAAACAGCGTCAATAACAGCAGCAATGACGGGAATATCGAGAATTGCAGCGGTTCTTGCATATTCATTGTGGTGAGAAGCACGATCAACGCAAGAGAGATATTAATGATGATCAAAATACTTAACAACCATGGAGGGAATGGAATCACCAGCATTGCCACAATGAGGACAACACTTATTAAAACCGATAAATCTCTTGTTGACATGCTGTTTTTCTCTCCTTTTGAATCTGAAATTCACTATACTTTTTGTTTCGTTTTATATACATAAGCCAAAATTTCCGCAATGACTTTAAAAAACTCTTCCGGCACAGCCTGATCAATGTCAACCTGATCATATAACGCACGCGCGAGCGGCCTGTTTTCAATCGTCATGACATCGTGTTCTTTGGCGATCTGCCTGATTTTTAATGCGAGATGGTCGACCCCTTTGGCAACAATGTAAGGGGCGTCCATTTTCTTTTCATCATATTTTAAAGCAATCGCATAATGGGTCGGGTTGGTAATGATGACATCCGCTTTCGGCACTTCCTGCATCATCCGCCTCATCGCCATTTCCCGCTGCTTCTGCTTAATTTTAGACTTGATAATCGGATCACCCTCCGATTTTTTGTATTCATCTTTTATATCCTGCTTTGACATTCTGATATTTTTCTCATAGTCAAAACGCTGATATAAGTAATCAAGCCCGGCCAGCAGCATTAGAGCCCCTGATCCCGCAAGCCCCATCCAAAGCGTGAGCTTAGAAACGAAAGTGAGCACTTCCGCAGGCGTTAAAAGCGGAAGGCGGAGAATATCGCCATAATGCAGCCAGAGCACCATAAAGGCGGCAAAACCGACCACAGTAATCTTCAAAATGGATTTGACCAGTTCAACAATCGCCCTCATGCTGTAAATCCGCTTAAATCCTTTCAGCGGGCTGAGCTTATTCAAGTCAGGCTTGAGGACTTCCGCAGAAAACAGAAAACCCACCTGCATGTAATTGCTCACGACACCTGCCACAAGCGCGACCAGCATAATCGGCGCGAGGGTGAGGCTGATATCTTTCACCGTATCCACGAACAGTTCATGCACGGCAGATGCTGACAGATGTAATGATATCGATTTCGTATAAAACGTTTTAATAAAGGACAGCAGCCTGTCCCGCATATAAGGACCGAGCGCGATCAGCGAAAGAAAGATAATCAGTAAAGAAACGGCTGTATTCACATCCGTACTTTTCGCGACCTGTCCTTTCTTTCTTGTATCCTTCCGTTTTTTCGGAGTGGCTTTCTCCGTTTTTTCACCGGCAAAGAATTGCAGATTCAGTCTGAGTCTCATCATGTCACACCGACCAATGCCAATAGATTCCGCATGGTTTCAACGGTAAGGCTGAAGATGTTGCGGACGACGACAAACATCACCGCCATACAAACGATCAGCATAATAAAGCTCACGGCTATTTTCAGAGGAAGCCCGACAACGAAAACATTCAGCTGCGGCACCGTTCTCGCCACAATACCGAGCGCCAAATCAACTAAAAACAGACTGGCCACAACCGGCGCAGACATTTGAAAAGCAATAATGAACATGGCATTGAAGCTTTTTGCGATAAAAAGCCCAAAGTGATCATTTCCAAACGACGGAAATGCCTGATCAAGCGGGATATACTGAAAGCTGTAATAAATCCCGTCCAATAAAAGATAATGGGCGTTTACGCTGAGCATAAATAACAGCGCCAGCGTATAAACGAATTGTCCGATCAGCGGGCTTTGCGTTCCTGATTGCGGATCAATGACATTGGCGATGGAAAAGCCCATCTGAAAATCAATAAAGGAACCCGCTATCTGAATGGCTGTCATCATCATGAAAGCAATCAGCCCGAGGCTCAAGCCCACAACGGCCTCTTTTATGACAAGCAGCATATACTGTTCCCCTATTTCTATTTCCGGCGCATGTTTCAGCGTGCTGAAGCAGATCACCGAAAGAAAAAAAGCAAAGCCGATCCGGTGAACCGCCGGCAGATTCCGATGTCCGAACACCGGCACCGTTACAAAAAAAGCAGAGATTCTGATAAAGACCAATAAAAAAGCGGGAAATAAATCAATGATGGAATTCATTTGATTCTACCCTGCAAATCGGTTCAGATGAGAGAACAGATCAGTTGTGAACGAAAGAATCGTCGACAGCATCCAAGGACCGAAAAAGATCAGTCCAAGCATCACCGCCACGATTTTCGGAATGAACGCTAGCGTCTGTTCCTGGATTTGAGTTGTCGCTTGAAAGATACTGACGAGCAAACCGACGATCAGCGCGATCGCAAGCAGCGGCCCGCTGATCATTAGTGTTACATATACGGCTTTTTCCGCCATGGAAATTACAAATTCTGAACTCACAATTAGCACCTACCCTAAAAGCTGTCAAGCAAAGATTTCACGATTAAATACCATCCATCGACCAAAACGAAAAGCAATATTTTAAAGGGCAGAGAGATCATAACCGGCGGAAGCATCATCATTCCCATTGACATTAAGACGCTCGCCACGACCATATCGATAATTAAAAACGGAATAAAAATCATAAAGCCCATTTGAAAAGCGGTTTTGAGTTCTGATATCGCATAAGCGGGGACCATCGTCGTCAAAGGAATATCCTGAATCGATTCAGGTTTTTTCATTTTGGCATAGTTCATAAACAGCGCCAGATCCTTCTGTCTTGTATGCTTGCTCATATACTCTTTAATCGGCTTCTCGGCTTTTGTATATGCTTCATCGAGACTGATTTTGTTGTCCATCAGCGGCGTTAAGGCTTCCTTATTAATCTCTGAAAAAGTCGGCGCCATAATAAAAAACGTCAAGAACAGCGCAAGGCCGATTAAAACCTGGTTCGGAGGCATGTTCTGCGTCGCCAGTGAGGTTCTCACAAAAGACAGAACGATGACGATTCTCGTAAAGCAGGTCATCAAAATCAGAATCCCCGGCGCTACTGAAAAGACAGTCAAAAGCAGCAGTAATTTAACAGTGGAGCTGACTTCGGTCGGACTGCTTGAATTAAAAAGATTAACGAATTCATTCATGATGATAAGGGCCTTTCTTCTTTCCTTCAGAACGGCTTTGTTTCAGCTCGTTCAGCTGTTCTTTCAGCGCTTTTGAAAACGACGGAAGCATCGTTTGCGGCTTTTTTTCTCCATCCTTACGCGGATTTACGAGCTTGGTCCATTCCACTTTTGAAGACATCGACTCTTCGTATTGGCTCAGAATCGCCTCGCGCTCTTTTTCATCTTCAATTTCTTTTAAAAGCTGTATCGTTTCGCCCACACCGACTACGAGAACGCTGTTTCCCACTTTAATCAGCTGCACGGAACGGTTTTGGCCGACTGACGTTCCGCCGATATTTTCTACATATTGAAACGGCTTCAGCAGACGGTTTCTTCTATTCATCAGTTTGACAAATCCATAGATCAGCAGAATGACAAATAATAACGCCCCGATCATCTTTACAAAATCAAAAGCGGAGACAGAAGATGCAGAAGCATCCCCTATCTCTTGATCAGCCGTTTGTTTCGATGTATCGCTTTTTTTCTCTGTTTTGTTTGTTGATTGTTTGTCAAACCATTCGTTGACGGTGGAATTGTCAGACTCCGCCGCAAAAGCAGGGAACGGATGTACATTGAGTAAAACGAAACAACAAATCAAAGCTAGTAAACCATGACTCTTTTTCAACAGTCGTACACCCTTTAGCTTAATGTTTTATTAATGGCTTCAAGCACGCGGTCCGCTTGGAACGGTTTCACGATAAAGTCTTTTGCGCCGGCTTGAATCGCGTCAATAACCATTGACTGCTGGCCCATAGCCGAACACATGATGATTTTCGCCTGCGGATCGATCTGTTTAATTTCCTTTAGAGCTGTAATCCCGTCCATTTCAGGCATAGTAATATCCATTGTCACTAGGTCGGGGGAATGCTCTTTGAATTTTTCGACTGCCTGCGCTCCGTCTGAAGCTTCAGCTACAACGTCAAAACCGTTCTTCACTAAAATATCCTTGATCATCATTCTCATAAATGCTGCATCGTCTACAATTAAAATTCTGTGTGCCATAATCTGTTTCTCTCCTCTATGTTCGCTTATTTTAAATTGTTAAGGCGGTCTGCCTGACTTAGAATATCAGTGACTCTCACGCCGAAGTTTTCTTCTATGACAACGACCTCGCCCTTTGCCACGATCCGCTGGTTGACCAGGATGTCAACAGGTTCACCAGCCAGCTTGTCAAGCTCAATAATGCTTCCCGCAGAAAGTTCAAGGATTTCTTTGACGCTTCTCTTCGTTCTGCCGAGCTCAACCGTAACGGAAAGCGGAATATCCATCAGCATATCAAGGTTATTCCTTGATCCTTGCGCCGCTTCGTTATGATCAAACGCCTGGAATTCTACCGGAGCGACTTGAACAGGCGCAGCTTTTTTTGCGGTTCCCTGTCTCTTCGGAAGCTCAGGTTTTGCCTGCGGTTCCGGCTGCGGCGTTTCGTATGTTTCCTGTGGTTCTGAGACGGTTTCTGCGGCCTCTGACTCTTGCTGGTCTGCAGTCATCAGTTCTGCGATCAGATCTTTCGCAAACGTAATCGGATAAAGCTGCATGATGCTCGAATCGATTAATTCACCGACTTTCAGACGGAATGACACTTTTACGAGCAGGTCATCCTCAGGTATTCTGTCGGTCCCTTTTTCTTCCGTCACATCCAGAAGTTCAACCCTTGGCGGAGAAATGTCAATCTTTTTACTGAATACGGTCGACATTGACGTAGCAGCCGAGCCCATCATTTGATTCATTGCTTCCTGCACGGCGCTCAGGTGGATTTCACCGAGTGACGGATCGGCGCCCCGGCCGTCTCCGCCGATCATCAAATCCGCGATGATGGCCGCGTCGCTTTGTTCGACGACTAGCAAATTGCTGCCGTCAAAGCCTTCTGTGTAGTTCACTTCAATGGCAACATACGGATGAGGAAATTCATCACTGATTTTGCTTTTTGAAATGACGGTCACACTCGGCGTCGTAATGTCCACTTTTTGATTTAAAAGAGTGGACAGCGCCGTAGCCGAGCTGCCGAACGAAATATTCCCGATTTCTCCGATCGCATCGCGCTCAAGTTCAGACAAGTTCGCCCCTTGAGGCTGTTCTGTATCCTCTGACTGACTGCTTGTGCCGTTAAGAAGAGCATCGATTTCATCTTGAGATAATCTATTGTTCATCTTGTTCACCTCTTATGTCGTGATCTAAAATTTGCACTGCCTGTCTTCGATTCACCCGGCCGGCCTGCCCTAAAAACTTCGGTTTGTTTCCGACCAATACAGTAAGAGGATCAGTCACTGATTTGTCCAGAGTTATACAGTCCCCGACTTCCAAACTTAAAAATTCTTCTATTGTCAGTTCAGAAGCGCCCAAGAGAGCCACAACGGGAATTTGAGCCGTCATGATGCGCTTTTCAAGCAGCTTCGTTTCTTCGGGCTTCGCTTCATTCCGGTCTGATTGCATCCAATAATGTACGGAAAGCTTAGGGATAATCGGCTCAAGTACGACATGGGGAATACAAAGATTAATGACACCGCTGATTTCACCTATCTGTGTATTGAGAGAAATGACAACGACTGTTTCATTTGGGGAAACCATCTGTACAAACTGAGGATTCACTTCAAATTCAGTCATTTCAGGGTCAATATCAGCAATTGATTGCCAAGCTTCTTTGTAGTTGCCCAGTGCATTTTCAAATAAGTTAGAAATAATATTCGTTTCAATTTCCGTAAGGCTGTCAGCTTTGTTATGAGTGATGCCGATGCCTCCCATGACGCGGTCCAGCATTGCGTATGCGATGGTGGGATTAACCTCCATCATGATTCTGCCTTCCATCGGATGAACATCGAATAAATTTAAAATCGTCATGTTCGGTATGGAACGGATAAATTCTTCATACGGCACCTGGTCAACTGAGCTGACGGATATATGAATATACGTTCTGAGCTTGGCGGAAAAGTGTGTTGTGAGAAGCCTCGCAAAGTTATCATGTATCCGGGTTAAACTGCGTATCTGATCTTTCGAGAATCTGAGAGCCCGTTTAAAATCATATACCTTTACTTTTTTCTCTTTAACTTCCTTTTTCAGCTCTTCCGCATCCGCCTCACCCGTGGAAATGGCGGAAAGCAGTGCGTCTATTTCATTTTGGGAGAGAACTTCTCCTGACATTTTCTTCACCTCCGTATTCTGTCAAATTTGTTTTTATTGCAGATTAAAGGAGGTAATGTACACTTTCTGAACTTTTCCTTCTTGGAGATAGCTGTTTACTTTCTCTTTTAATGATTGTTTAAACGCTTCTCTTCCTTTATCTCCCTCAATCTCTCCGGCGCTTGTGTCAGCTAAAATGGAAATGATGTTGTCTTTCACCTGAAAATCGCGTTTTTCAAGTTCTTCCTTCGCTTTAGCCGAGTCGGTTTCAAGCTTGATGCCGATACGGATGATGCTGTCAGACTTTAAGTTTGTCGTGATATCGTCGACAGACACAGTGGCTGCAACGACTTCGTCAATTGTCGGCTTTTTATCTTTGCCGGAGTGTCCGCTGACGACAAAATATGCTGCCGTTCCGAGGCCGGCGATGACAATTAAAATAATCAGCAAAATGATGACTAATTTTTTCTTCATTCTTCTTCCTCTATTCCCTGATCCAGTGAAAATATTTGTATGCTATGGTAAAACGATATGACTTTTTTGAGAACTGCTTCTTCCGGTTCTTTCACTACGAACTTTTTGCCGTTGGACAGTGTAATCGTCGTGTCGGGGAAGCACTCAATCTGTTCGATAAACAGCGCATTCAGCGTAAAAGGCTGGCCGTTTAAACGGGTGACTTGAATCATGCAATCCGGAGAAGCGGCCTAACCGCCTCTCCTCCCTCCTTACCGTTTCAGATTAACCAGCTCCTGAAGGATTTCATCTGAAGTCGTAATGATTTTTGAGTTTGATTGGAAACCGCGCTGAGCAACGATCATTTCGGTAAATTCATCTGTCAGATCTACGTTTGACATTTCAAGATAGCCTGCCAAAAGCTTACCCGTTCCGTTTTCGCCCGGAGTGGTGACTGCGCTCGCAGCTCCTGAACTTAATGATTCTCTGTAAAGATTGCCTCCGATTTTTTCCAGACCGGCGCTGTTAGGGAACGTGACCAGACCGATTTGTCCGGCATCATGAACCGCATCCCCTGCATCAGTGTATGTAACGGTTCCGTCTGCACCGATGCTGTAATCTTTCGCATCAGTCGGAATATTGATTTTGCCGCCTCCGATTTTTTCAAGGTAGTACCCGTCAGTCGTAACAAGGTTGCCTTGATTGTCCTTTCCGAAATTCCCCGCACGTGTGTAAACGATTCCCGAACCTGTATTAATCTGAAAGTATCCGTCTCCGTCAATGGCTAGGTCGGTTTTATTCTGTGTAGCCTGCGGGGCGCCGGTTGAATGAACGACATCAATGGAAGAAGTCGCGGCACCCAAGCCGATTTGTTTTGAATTGGTCACGTTTGAACCGCCGGCGACTGTCTGGCTGATCATATCTTTAAATGTAACGCGGCTTTTCTTAAATCCCACTGTGTTGACGTTGGCGATGTTATTGCCGATTACATCTAGTTTTGTCTGAAAGTTTTTCATGCCGCTGATACCGGAATACAATGAACGTAACATGTTAAATTCCCCCTGGGTTTCTTTTTATTTAGATGTTTCGCTGACGGCCGTGACATTCCACGGACTGACCTCTTTGCCATTTTCAAGCACGAGCACGTAATTGCCGTTTGAATGCTTGACTGAATTGACTGGGCTTGTCTGATCCTTCCCGTCGCTGTCGCTGAATGTGACATTTTTGCCGATCCAGTTCACATACATCGTAAACGGATCTTGATTTTCTACAAATTTAGTCATCGTCGTATTCATATTCATCATTTGCTCCAATGAAGAAAATGTCGCCATCTGGCTGATGAATTCTTTGTCATCAACCGGATTGAGCGGGTCCTGGTTTTGAACCTGTGTCATTAAGATCTTCAGAAATTCGTCTTTCCCTAAATTCGTACTGCTGTTTACTGCGGAGGTGCTCTTCGCGTTTGAAGTGGTTGAAGCGCCCGCCGCGGCATAATCCGAGTTTACTGATGTCAACTATTCTTCCTCCATTTCATTGAGAGAAAGCTCCTCCAGCATATCTCCGAAATCGCCTGACTGCTGCTGGTTCTTCTGCTCTCTCTGTCCCTGATGCTGCTGTTTATTGTGATCTGCCGTCTGCCCGTAAACAGGCTGCTGATCCCCGCTTTGAAGCGGGACTGTAAAACGGTCGACCTGGACCGACATATTCGGAAGCGACTGTTTCAGCTGAGGAAGATGCTGTTCCAGCAGCTCTTTCGCGGACTGGCTGGATGCGATTATTTTGCTTTGAAACATCCCGTTTTCGTTTGTCACCTTAATTGTGACAAATCCGAGGTTCTCGGGATTAAGACGAATCGTAAAGCTTCCGGTTGCTTTCCCGAAAGGCGTGTATTTCATCTGTTTCCAGCCGCTGATAACCTGATCCGTTAACGGTTTATTTTCTGCCGGCTGCTGTTCAGCTCCTGCGGACGCTTGCTGAATGCCGGCAAGGCTTCTCGTTCCCGAAAACAGTATATGTGCAGACAATTTGCTGTCAGGCGCCTTTGCTTGAGAAACCGTGCCGCCGTTTTGCTGTTCCGTTTTCCCGGCTGACTCTTGGGATGATTCAGATGATTGAGATAACACAAAAGCTTTCAGCTCAGTTTCAGCCATATCCCATTCCTTTGTTCCCTTTTGAGAAAGGCCCGCAAGCTGCTCCGCGACGCTTTGAAAGCTCTTCAGCTCAGCGGCTGTCATGGCGTAAAGTTTAGATGCAGATTCGTTTTTCGGAAAAAATGTCTGCCGCAGGTCTTGAATCACGCGGTCCGGAACGCCTTGTTTTTTCAATGCCTCTAATAAACGGGCGCCTTCCCGGTAAACCGCCTTTGCCTGCGTGCTGTCAGGCAGTTCCTGCTGAGATGTGAAGAGCTGGGATACGGCTTCTTGAATGAAAAGCAAGCCCTTCTCAAGCGCATCCTTGACGGAATCCCCGTCTTTTGCGGAAGAATCCGGCTCATTCGTTTCAGGCTTCGCCCCCTGCTGTTTTCCCGCTAACATGTCTTCAACGGATTCGGCAAGCTGTTTCAATAAAGGAAGAGCTGTTTCAGCCGTCTGCTTTCCTTCAAGAGCTTTTACCGCCTCAAGCAGCTGTTTAAGCTGCAATTCTTTATCTTCCGGGCCGGCTTTCAGCCAATCACCGATTTTCGATAGGGCATCATTCAGCTCTGCGTCACTTGTTTTTGTTTCATCTCCGGGCTGCCGGGGAGAAGTGATTTCCGACAGGAGCCAGTTCTGAAATAGACCTAAGCTGTTTACATTCGTCTTCACATTGCTGTTTTGCGCAGTCTGCGTACGATTACCCGTTAATTCAAGCAGCTTCAACTTACATCACTCCTTATTTCCGTCAGCGGATAGTTTTTCTGTATATTTAGCCGCTTGTTCAGGAGTCATTTTCGTCAAGATTTCAGCAAGTTGCTTTTTACTTAATCCATTTAAAATATCGAGGGCTTCTTTTTCTTTCAGCTTTACGATAATGCTTGCCGCTTTACCGCTGTCCATACTTTTATAGATGTTGATCATTTTATCTTTTCCGGCTGAATCCGAAGCGTCTTTTTTTGTTTCATCCGTCTTCGTTTTCTGCTGCTGTTCAGCTTCCTGTTTCAGCGAACGGATTTTCTGATTCAGATTATCGATTTCGGACTTGCTTGTGTCTAAATCTTTATTCAAAATGTTAATTTCACTTTTTTGTTCCTTTATGGTCTTTTCAAGAGAAGCCGTTCTGTCTTCCTTCTGCTTTTCCGCCGCGCTTTTCATTTCTTTCGTTTCGGGAACCAATTCTTTTAAAACAGGCGTTTTAGCGGCTGTTTCCTGAATCGGCTTCATCACATCAACGCCGGCAGCCCAAAGGATGATGCTTGCGACGATGATCAGAAAAATCAGCGGGATCATGATAAAAAGCAGGATTGAACCGAACTTTCCAGATCTCTTTTCTTTATCGGCCATTTCATTCGCTCCTAATGCCCCTGAATCATAAACTGCTTGATTGAAATGTCGTCCATTTCCCTCATCTCTGCAGCTTTATCTTCAAGTGCGAACATATTAAATTGTTTTTCCCGCATTTTTTCAAATTTCTTTACTTCAATGTTTTTTTCGGTGAGCTGTTCCTGCTTCTCATTCATTTCATTTCGTTTCATAATGACAAGCTTTTGATAATGATAGATGGTGTTCTCAAGATTGGAAACGAATTGCTGATAATGTCTCATTTCCTGAACGCTCATCCCGCATTTCAGCTTTGATTCTTTGTCTTTTTCGAGCAATTCTTTTTTGCTCATATTTTCATATAGTTTTTCAGCCACTGTCTCAAATTCAGAAACCGATTGTCTGTATTCAGTCAATGTTTGGTCTTTTTCATTTTCTTTTAATTCCAGCAGCTTTTGAAATCTGAATTGGTAAGCCATGATGTTTATTCCTCATTTCCTGTCAGACTCGTCAATGCCGCAATGCTGTCTTCCAGTTGAGCAGGTTCTTCCGTTCCTTGTTTTAAAAATTGAATAAGCTGCGGATAAAACTGAATCGCTTCATCAATTTCTCTTGATGACCCTCTTTTGTAAGCTCCGATATTAATGAGATCTTCAGAGTTTTGATAAGTTGACAGAAGATCGCGGAATTTGTTGGCCGCCTCTATGTGCGCTGTATCTGAAATATTAGACATGACCCTGCTGATGCTTTTCAGGATGTTCACGGCCGGGAACTGCCCCTTGTTGGCAAGCGCCCGGTCGAGAACGATATGCCCGTCTAATATTCCGCGCACCGTATCGGCAATCGGTTCGTTCATGTCATCTCCGTCAACGAGAACCGTATAAAAAGCGGTTATCGTTCCTTGTTCATTCGCGCCCGTTCTTTCCAGCAAACGGGGCAAAATAGCGAACACAGAAGGTGTATATCCTTTTGTTGTCGGCGGTTCTCCCGCTGCCAGGCCGATTTCCCGCTGAGCCATCGCGACCCTCGTGACGGAGTCCATCATGAACATCACATTCCGGCCTTTATCGCGGAAATACTCCGCAATGGCGGTGGCCGTATACGCCGCTTTCAATCGCATTAACGCAGGCTGATCAGAGGTCGCGACTACGACTATCGAGCGTTTCAGGCCTTCTTCGCCTAAATCCTTCTCAATGAACTCACGCACCTCGCGCCCCCGTTCACCGACAAGTGCGATAATGTTTAAATCAGCTTCAGTCTGCTTCGCAATCATTCCCATCAAGGTGCTTTTCCCGACTCCGCTTCCGGCAAAAATCCCGATTCTCTGCCCTTTTCCTACCGTCAGCAGACTGTCAATCGATCTGACGCCGACACCCATCTTTTCCCGTATCGGCGGGCGTTTCATCGGGTTTGGCGGCTGCTGTTCTGTCGAAACGGGGGACAAACCTTTCGGAAGCGCCCGGCCGTCAAGAGGTTCGCCGAACGCGTCGACAACTTGTCCGATTAACCCCGCCCCTACTTTGATGCGGAGCGACTCGCCAGTGGCCTCCACAATGCTGCCCGGCGCGATACTGGCTGCTTCCAGATAAGGCATTAACAGAATGTTTTCATCCTGGAAGCCTACAACCTCAGCTTTAATCGCTTTTTTTGCATGGCCTTTCGGATAAATGAGACAAACATCTCCGATTGAGCTTTCGGGCCCTTTTGATTCAATCATCAGCCCGATGACCCGTTTAACCTTGCCGTAGCGTTTGTACGGATCCGCTGTTTCAATTGAGTCTATTAAATACTGTGTCTTCATTGCTCCGCTCCCGCCTCAAGCGCCGTTAAAAGCTTTTGCTTTAATTGCATCAGCTGAGTGTCTATGCCTGCATCAACACGTCCGAACGGAGTTTCTATCGAGCACGTTCCCTTCGCGGCTTTTTCATCGGCATATAAGCTTAATCTGCATTCTTTGTATAACAGCTGCTGAATTTCGTCCATATGCTGATGAACCGTCTCATAATATTCAGGGTCCACATAGATGGAGATGTCATCATAATCTTTTACTTCGGCTACTACCTGTTTGACCAGCAGAAGGAAAGCCTCTTTATCGTCACTTTTTTGCCGCCATACTTTTTTAGCGAGCGCAACGGAAAGCTCAATAATTTCTTCCTCAGCGCTTTCCAGTTTTTCCTCGACTGACTGTCTCGCCATTCCCATAACGGCATTGGCCCGGCTGATGAGATTGGCATATTCAGCTTGAGCCTCGGCTTTTCCCAATGCTATGCCTTCTTTATATCCTTCTGCCTTCGCTTCTTCCATCAATCTTTGTTTTTCTTCCGCCCAGCGGTTTTTCTCTTCTTCAATCTGCCGAAGAGTGTGATCCAATTGACTTTTCGCTTCTTCAGACACCCTGTCGGCTTCGGCCTTGGCAAAGGCCATGAGCGCCTCCGGATTTTCAAGTTCCTCCCGGTCTGGCTGGGAATGTGTTTTCCTGACTTCCTGCAAGGAAAGCTTGCGCCGTTTTTGTTCAGGAGAAAATGATGATTGCTGTTTAATGATATTAGACAATAATATCGTCTCCTCCGCCTCGCGCGATTACAATTTCTCCGGCTTCTTCCAGCTTGCGGACGACGCCCACGATTCTTGATTGCGCCTCTTCCACATCACGCAAACGCACAGGCCCCATAATTTCCATTTCCTCTTTAAACGTTTCAACCATACGCTGTGACATATTGCTGAAGACGATCTCTTTGACTTCCTCGCTCGCAACCTTCAATGAAAGCAGGAGGTCGTCGTTTTCAACGTCTCTGATCACGCGCTGAATCGCACGGTTATCAAGGGTGACAATATCTTCAAAGACAAACATCCGTTTTTTGATTTCATCCGCCAATTCAGGATCTTGGATTTCTAATGAATCAAGGATCGTTTTTTCCGTTCCTCTGTCTACGCCGTTTAACACTTCAACAACGGCTTCTATGCCGCCGGTCTGCGTATAATCCTGCGTAAAGGAGGAGGACAGCTTTTGTTCAAGGACCCGCTCCACTTCATTTATGATTTCGGGAGACGTTCTGTCCATAACCGCAATCCTTCTTGCCACCTCAGCCTGAACGTCCGGGTTCAGCTCAGACAAAATCTGTCCGGCCTGCACCGGGTCAAGGTAGGATAAAATCAGTGCCATCGTTTGCGGATGTTCCTGCTGAATGAAATTTAAAATCTGTTCGGGCTCCGCTTTTCTTGCAAAATCAAACGGCTTTACCTGCAAAGAAGAGGTGAGCCTGTTTAAAATGCTTACCGCTTTATCTTCTCCGAGCGCTTTTTCAAGCACTTGGCGGGCGTAATTTAAACCGCCTTGTGAAATATAGTCCTGAGCGATTGCGATATTATGAAATTCTTCAATGATTTCATCTTTTCTTTGATGATCGACGCTTCTGACTCCCGAAATCTCGAGAGTCAATCTTTCAATTTCTTCTTCAGACAAATGCTTGTACACAGAAGCTGATACATCAAGGCCTAAGGAAATCATGAGGATGGCTGCTTTTTGTTTTCCTGTAAGCTTGTTCTGATCACGTTTCGCCATTTTCCATTCCCCCTAATCCTCGTCCAGCCAGCTTCGAAGCAATTTAGCAAAGTCTTCCGGTTTTTCTTTAGCCATTTTTTCAAGCTGTTTTCGTCTGACTGTTTCTTCCGTTTCAATTTTCTCTTCGTTGATATCAGGCAATCGAACCGGCTCCGGCGGTGTTTCATATTCATATTCTTCGTATTCATCCTCTTGTGAGCGTTTCTTTCTGATGAGGAGAATAATAAGCAGAATAATGGCCGCAAGCAGTACGCCGCCTGTAATGTATACCCAGATCGGAAGACCTGAAGATTGTGCCGAATCTGTGTTCAGGCTTGTTTTTCCGTCAAACGGCTGAACGGATACAACGATTTTATTGTTGATATCATTGTCTGTCAGGTTTTGATTTTGCGTTTCGTTTTTATCAAGAGACGTTCTGACGACCGTTCCTAAAATCTTCTGTATATCAGCCTGTCTCTGTGCTGATAAGGAAGCGGCATTTTTCGGATTAGGCGGCTCCACCATGACCTGAATGCCTAAATCACGCACTTTATACGGGCTTTCCGCGATTTCTTTATGAATGCGGTTGACTTCATAGTTGATTTTATTGCTGCTTTTTTCGTAGTCCCCGCTGTTTGAACCGCCGTTTGTCTCGGCATAGTTCGCGGTGTCATTGCTTCCCGTTCCGGCCGTGCCGCCGTTGGCTGCGCCGTCGCCTTTATACGTTTCCGCAACTTTTTCGGCGCTTACCGCTATGCCTTCCATGTTATCTTTATCGACAGGTTCAACAGTGTCTTCAGTGCGTTTTTCCTTCGTAAAGTCAATATCCGCCGTTACGGAAACAACGACCTTATCCTGCCCCATCATTGTGCCGAGCAGTGACTGAACATGTTTTTGAATGTCCTTTTCGACCTGCGACTTAATACCTTGCTGAGATGCATAACTGTCAGAAACGGACCCTGCACCGCTGTCACTTTTGTCATAATATGTAGAATTTTGATCCATTATGACGATATTATCTTCTTTTAAGTTCGGAACACTTTTAGAAACGAGATGGTACAGCCCGTTGATCTGGTTTTGATCAAGCGAGTAGCCCGGTTTCATCTGCAAAACGATGGATGCGGACGCTGCCGGCTGATCTTCACCGACGAACACGGCTTCTTTCGGCATATTGATCATGACCTTCGAGTTTTTAATACCGTCCATTTCATTTATCAGGTTTGACAATTCGGTCTGAGTCGCCTCAACCTTTAAAACGTCAAACTCATTATCTGTCAGGCCGAAGCCCGCATTTTGTCCGAAAAACGAATAATCAATTGATCCCGTTTTCGGCAGGCCTTCCGCGGCAAGCTGGACTTTAAGCGAATCCACTTGGCTCTCAGGAACCTTTATGACCGTGCCGCCGTCAGCAAGTTCAGAAGACACCTTTTTCGTATCGAGCTCTTCTTTAATCTTCCCCGCTTCTTCCGCGGACAAATCTTTATAAAGAGGCACCATCTTTTCAGACGAAGTAAAAATAATAACGACGATGAGTAAAATAATGAATGCGGCCAAGCCGCTTACCATGAGTATCTTCTGTGTTTTTGATCTGTTGTTCCAAAACGCTGCCGTTTTGGTTTTCATTTGCATTAGAGTACGATTCATGTTAACCCCCGGTCATTCCAGTCATTCTCTTCAATCTGACCACTACATCTGCATTCTCATGATTTCCTGATAGGCTTCCACGGCTTTATTGCGGAATTCGGTAGCGGCCGTCAGAGAGATATTTGCTTTTTGGGCAGCGATCATGACCTCGTCAAGGTTTACATCCTTTCCTGCAGCCAGTTCGTTCGTTATTTGGTCAGATTTTACTTGTGACTCATTTAACGAATCAATAGAGTTTTTTAAAAGCTCCGAAAAGCTTGTTTGGTTTGAAGAATCAGTTTTTTGAGTTTGGTTTAATTGATTCGTTACGTTTTGAGTGTTTTGGGTTTGTTGAAGCTGAAAAGGAGTAATAGCGTTAACCACTTACATCACCTTACTTTCCGATTTCTAAAGCCTTCAAAAGCATGCCTTTGGAGGCGTTTAATGCAGTTACGTTTGCTTCATATGATCTCGTGCTGCTGACAAGATCCACCATTTCTTTTAATGGGTCTACATTTGGTTTTTGCACATATCCGTCTTTATTCGCATCAGGATTCTCCGGATCATAAACGAGATTAAAAGCGGACGGGTCTTCCGTAACGCCAGATACCTTTACGCCATTTCCAGCGCTTCCTGTTCCGTTCATCTTGGAATGTAAAAGGGACGAAAATGACTCGCCTCCCGATTGGAGAGATACCAGCTTTCTTCTGTAAGGCACCCATTCGCCATTTACCTGCTTCGCTCTCGTTGTATCCATATTGGCCAGGTTGGACGATACGACGTCCATCCGGACACGCTGTGCAGTTAAAGCGGAGCCCGAAATATTTAAGCTTTGAAAGCCACTCATTATTTTCCTCCTGTCAAGACGGTTTTCAGAGAATTGAATTTGCCGCTCATTCTTTCAACCAAAGCCTGATAATTAATTTGGTTTTCGGCTAAATCTGTCATTTCTTTGTCGATATCGACATTGTTTCCGTTTTGCTGGTACGATGTATCACTGCTGGACACGATAGAATAATCGTCCCCTGAACCCGTAAAGTCAACGTGCCGATAGTCGGTTTTTACCGCCTCACGATTGGATGTTTCCTGATCTAACAAATTTCGGAAAGAGACTTTTTTTGCCTTATAGTTCGGTGTATCTATATTGGCGATGTTATTAGTTAAGACTTTTTGCTTAATGTCCGCTCTCCCCAAGGCATTCTCAAGATTTTGTATAGTTCCAGAAAATAAGTCCAAATCCACTTACCTCCATTTCAGATATTTTTCTCCTAAAAATCCTTGTCGAGAATTGTAAAACCATATGCTTATTGTAAGAAATAACAGGCTTAAAGTCTATGAAGTTAGGCTAAAAAAAGTGCTCAATTATATCTATTTTGCATGTAGGTATTAAGTCCTAGAGTATTTGGACTACAAGCATTTGTTTAATATAAGACTGAAAATAGCAGAATTTCTGTATCTTCCTCCTTTTTTCACACAGCAAGATGGATTATCTCAGATCAGCTTCCAATAAGCAACTTTAAACTGCAACTTTTCACCTATTGTCCATAAAAAAAGCAGGACCCCATTTTCAGGGATCCTGCTTTTGTCTTAATGAGATTTAAGGTTTTCCAATTCAATAAGGAATTTGTTGTTCAGAACTTTAATGTACGTCCCCTTCATTCCCAGTGATCTGGATTCAATGACGCCTGCGCTTTCCAGCTTTCTCAGCGCGTTAACGATTACTGAACGCGTAATGCCGACACGGTCCGCAATCTTACTTGCCACGAGCAAGCCTTCGTTTCCGTCAAGCTCTTCAAAGATATGCTCAATCGCTTCAAGTTCACTGTAAGACAGAGAACTGATCGCCATTTGAACAACCGCTTTGCTTCGCGCCTCTTCTTCGATTTCTTCCGCTTTTTCTCTTAAAATCTCCATTCCTACAACGGTTGCTCCGTATTCAGCAAGAATGAGATCATCATCTTCAAATTGATCCTGCAGACGGGACAGAATCAGCGTGCCCAGTCTCTCTCCTCCGCCGATGATCGGCACGATCGTTGTTAAGCCCGCTTGGAACAGGTCTCTGTTTTCCACAGGAAACGCCGTGTATTCGCTGTTGATATCAAGGTTTGAAGACGTCTCCGGAACATTGAACAGATTTCTCGTGTACTCTTCCGGGAACTGGCGGTCTTCAAGCATTTTTTTCATGCGGTCATTTTCAATCTGCTGATTAATAGAGTAGCCCAAAAGCTTTCCTCTGCGGCTGACGACGAAAATATTAGAATCAATGACGTCACGAAGCGTTTCAGCCATTTCTTTAAAGTTTACGGGTTTGCCTGCCGCAGCCTGCAGCATGCTGTTAATAATTCGTGTTTTTTGTAGTAAAGCCATGATAAATAATCCTCCTAGAATTCCTCTTATTAAATTTTCACAATATAAATTGACTTAGATCTTTGTTGTTTGCAATCGTTCCGAGCTTTTCTTCAACGTATTGCGGCGTGATGGCGACTTTTTCCATCGTCACGTCCGGCGCTTCAAACGACAGGTCTTCCAAGAGACGTTCCAATATCGTGTGAAGCCTTCTCGCTCCGATGTTGTCCGTGTCCTGATTCACATGATAAGCCACTTCGGCGATCTTACGAATAGCTTCGTCAGAAAATTCAAGAGATATACCTTCTGTCTGCAATAAAGCCTGATATTGTTTTAACAGCGCGTTATCGGGTTCGACGAGAATCTTCACAAAATCATCCACCGTCAGCTTGCTCAATTCTACACGAATCGGAAAGCGGCCCTGCAGCTCCGGAATCAGATCAGACGGTTTGGCCATATGGAATGCCCCGGCTGCGATAAACAGCACGTGATCTGTCTTGACGGAGCCGTATTTCGTGACGACGGTAGATCCTTCGACAATCGGAAGGATATCTCTTTGAACGCCTTCTCTCGATACATCTGCTGAGGAAGAAGCCCCTCCGTTTTTTGCGATTTTATCTATTTCGTCAATAAAGATAATGCCGCCCTCTTCAGCTCTTAACACGGCCTCTTGGCCGACTTCATCCATATCGATTAATTTGCCTGCCTCTTCATTGGTCAGAACCTTCCTTGCTTCTCTGACCGTCATTTTGCGGCGTTTTTTCTTTTTCGGCATCAGATTGCTCAGCGCATCCTGCATATTCATGCCCATCTGCTCCATCCCGGAGCCTTGCAGCATGTCAAACATCGACGGCTGCTGCTCTTCCACCTCTACGGAGACGTAATGGTCTTCGAGCTCTCCCAATGCGAGCTGATGCGCCATGCGTTTTCTTTTTTCTTCAAGGCTTGCTTCTTCCTGCTGGTCGGCATCATCATCATTTGCCGTCTGGCTTCCTCCGAAAAGCATTTCAAACGGATTTTTCACACCCGCTTGTTTTTTCTTTCCCGGAACGAGAAGCCGCACTATACGTTTGTTTGCATTTTCTTCAGCCTGTTCTTTCACTTCGCTGATTTTTTCTTCTTTAATGAGCCGCACGGATGTCTCAACAAGGTCTCTGACCATTGATTCGACATCTCTGCCTACATAGCCGACTTCTGTAAATTTTGTCGCTTCAATTTTTATAAATGGCGCACCGGTAAGCTTGGCGATCCGTCTGGCGATCTCTGTTTTCCCCACCCCGGTCGGGCCCATCATCAGGATGTTTTTGGGAACGATCTCGTCTCTCAGTTTTTCATCAAGAAGACTTCTGCGATAGCGGTTTCTTAATGCCACGGCGACAGCTTTTTTCGCATCCTGCTGTCCTACAATGTATTGATCCAACCGATCTACGATTTGTCTCGGTGTTAACGGTTTGTTTTCCATGCGCCTCAAGTCCTTTCTATTCAAGTTCTTCCAAAATGATCTGATCGTTTGTGTACACACAAATCTCGCCTGCGATTTTCAAAGCGGCTTTTGCAATATCTTTGGCGGACAGATTCTCTCCGGCATAGGTTTTCAGCGCTCTTCCTGCTGACAGGGCGTAGTTTCCGCCGGAGCCGATTGCCAAAATGCCGTCATCCGGCTCAATCACTTCACCTGTTCCCGATACGAGAAGCAAGGTATCCTGGTTCATGACAATCAGCATGGCTTCCAGCTTGCGCAGCACTTTATCGCTGCGCCATTCTTTCGCAAGCTCAACCGACGCCCGTTTTAAATTGCCGTTGTATTCTTCAAGCTTCGCCTCAAACATTTCAAAAAGTGTGAAAGCGTCTGCAACAGATCCCGCAAATCCGGCCAGAACCTTTCCGTTAAACAGCTTTCTCACTTTTCTCGCAGTATGTTTCATGACTACAGCCTGACCGAATGTGACCTGGCCGTCTCCTGACATAGCGCTTTTCCCGTTATGCTGGACGGCAAAAATCGTTGTCGCATGAAAAGATGACATGAGAAGGGCCTCCTTTTAATTTTCTTTAAAAGCTCTCGGGTGGTGGGACATATATGTGTTTCTCAGCATTTCCTTCGATACATGCGTGTATATCTGCGTAGAAGACAGATTGGAATGGCCCAAAAGCTCCTGGACGCTTCTTAAATCAGCCCCTTCATTCAGCAGATGAGTCGCAAACGTGTGCCGAAGCATATGCGGGTGTATATGTAAAGTGCCGGATGCTTTTTTTACAAGCCCGCTTAAAATATACCGGATTCCTCTGGCGGTCAGCGGGCCGCCTCTTTGATTGACAAACAGCACATCATGAGGCTCTTTTGCTTTTTCAAGCAGGCACTGCCTTCCGCTGTTGATATACAGCTCCAGCGCATCACGGGCATATGAGCCGAACGGGATATAGCGCTGCTTCTTGCCTTTCCCGTGAACGAGCACCGTATCCATGAACAGGTCAAGATCGCCGACAGTGAGCGTACAGCACTCACTGACCCTCATTCCGGTCGCATAAAGAAGCTCAAGCAGGGCCTGATCGCGCATCCCTGACGGCTGACTTCTGTCTGAGACAGCGAATAGTTCCTCAAGTTCTTTTTCATAAAGAAACTTCGGAATCCGTTTCTCTTGTTTCGGCAGATGAACAAGCTGAAACGGATTCTCTTCAACAAGCTTTTCCCTCATTAAAAATTTATAGAAGCTTCTCAAAGCTGAAATTTTCTTGCTGATTGTTTTTCTTGACAGGCCTTTTTCATAAGCCTCTGTCAAAAATATTCTCACATCATGATATGCAGCTTCTTTCATTCCATTTATATTTTGAGCATGCAGAAACATCCCAAATTCTTCAATCGAATTAACATAATTCACAATAGTATATTGTGAATAATTTTTTTCAATTTGTAAATATTCAACGAATAACTTTAAAAAAAAGTTAACATTCTCAGTCATTATGAAGACCTCCCTCTCCGAAGGGCTTTTAAATGGTATCATATAATGCATCGAAGTTGCAATGAAAAGCTATATCGTTTTCGAAATAGTTTGAATAGTCTCAATTGCGCGTTTAGCGTATTCTTCATTTCGTTCTTTTTTGTTTTTAATTTTTACAGGCAATTCTTTTAAGAGGCCGAAGTTTGCATTCATCGGCTGGAAGTTCTTCTGATTTGTCGTCGTAATGTAGTGAGCCATGCTTCCGATCGCCGTCTCCTGCGGGAATGTCACAAGATCCTGACCGAGCACAAGTTTGGCGGCATTGATTCCCGCTACAAGACCTGAAGCGGCAGATTCAACATAACCCTCTACACCGGTCATTTGGCCCGCGAAAAACAGATCGTTCCGCTGTTTAAATTGATATGTCGGGTTCAAAAGACTCGGCGAGTTGATAAATGTGTTTCTGTGCATGACGCCGTATCTGACGATATCAACATTTTCAAGGCCGGGGATCAGTTTAAGCACTTCTTTTTGGTCTCCCCATTTTAAATGTGTCTGAAAACCTACAATATTATAAAGCGTTCCCGCCGCGTCATCCTGTCTGAGCTGAACGACTGCATAAGGGCGCTTGCCTGTTTTCGGATCTTCCAGTCCGACCGGTTTCATCGGTCCGAACAGCATCGTTTTCTTGCCTCTTTTCGCCATGACTTCAATCGGCATGCAGCCTTCAAAGAAGATTTCTTTTTCGAATTCTTTTAAAGGAACCGTCTCAGCCGTCGTCAATGCTTCATAGAAACGGTCAAACTCTTCCTCTGTCATCGGGCAGTTTAAGTATGCCGCTTCTCCCTTGTCGTAACGGGATTTTAAGTACACTTTCTCCATATCAAGGCTGTCTTTTTCGACAATCGGCGCCGCCGCGTCATAAAAATACAGATACTCTTCTCCCGTGAGCTCTTTCAGCTGCTGTGAAAGCGATTCTGACGTAAGCGGTCCGGTCGCGATAACCGTCGGGCCTTCCGGAATCTCTGTTACTTCCTCAGTAAGAACCGTTACGTTCGGATGGTTTTTCACGAGATCCGTCACGCTTTGCGCAAATTCATGGCGGTCAACTGCAAGCGCTCCCCCTGCGGGAACCGAGCATTTATCAGCAGATTGAATGATTGCTGAGTCAAGCGCCCGCATTTCTTCTTTTAATACGCCTACCGCATTGGCGAGTGTATTTGAACGGAGGGAGTTGCTGCATACCAGTTCAGCGAATTTATCAGTATGATGGGCTGCCGTCTGCCTGACGGGCCGCATTTCGTATAGTTTTACTTGAATTCCTCGTTTTGCAAGCTGCCATGCCGCTTCACTTCCGGCAAGGCCTGCTCCGATTACATTAACTGTTTGCTGGTTCATTTCTTTTCATCTCCTGTTGTTTGTCCCTTCCACACAAAGAAGGTGAGCAAGGCTCTGCTCACCGCTACTTCTGTGGTTCTTCCTTATAATCGCATTCGACGCATTGGACTTGTATGCCTTTTTTAAGCTTTTTCTCTACGAGCATATTTTCACATTTCGGGCATTTTCGTTCAATCGGTTTGTCCCAAGATACGAAGTCGCATTCAGGATAACGGTCACAGCCGTAAAAGACGCGTTTCTTTTTTGATTTTCGTTCGACAATGTTTCCTTCATGGCACTTCGGACATTTTACGCCGATTTGTTTGACAATCGGTTTTGTATTCCGGCAGTCAGGGAAGTTGGAACACGCCATAAATTTACCGTATCGGCCCATTTTATAAACCATCCGGGAGCCGCATAATTCACAATCTTCATCTGCGTATTCAGGTTCAATTTCCACTTCTTTCATTTCAGCTTCCGCTTTTTTCACGCGTTTTTCGAAATCGGTATAGAAGCTGTCAATGATTTGAACCCATTCTGTCTGGCCATCTTCAACATGGTCAAGGTCTCTTTCCATTTTAGCCGTGAATTCAACGTTGATGATTTCCGGGAAAAACTCCATGATAAGATCCAGCACGATCTGCCCAAGCTCAGTCGGCACAAACCGTTTATTGTCTAATCCCACGTAACCGCGGCGCTGGATGGTGTCAAGAGTCGGCGCATATGTCGAAGGACGGCCGATCCCCAGTTCTTCAAGCGTTTTAACCAGGCGCGCCTCTGTATAACGCGGAGGCGGCTGAGTATAGTGCTGCTCAGGCTCAATATCTTTTGATAAAACCGTGTCTCCCTCTTTAAGGTCCGGAAGCATGCGGTCTTTTTCTTCCAGCTGATCGTCTTTACCCTCTACATAGACTTTCATGAAGCCGGCGAATTTGACTTTACTTCCGTTTGCCCGGAATGTCAATCCGTTATTGCTGAGATCGACACTCATCGTATCAAGGACGGCAGGCGCCATCTGGCTTGCAACAAAGCGCTCCCAAATCAGCTTGTATAGTCTGAGCTGGTCTCTTCCAAGCACCGCTTTTAAGTCGGCAGGTTTTCTGAGTACTGAAGTCGGGCGGATCGCTTCGTGGGCATCTTGAGCGTTTTCATTTTTCTTTGCCGGTTTCCGTTTTCCCGCTAAGTACTCTTTTCCGTACGCCTGATCAATAAAAGCTGACGCCTCTTCAACGGCTGTATTGGAAATCCGCGTTGAGTCCGTTCTCATATACGTGATGAGTCCGACTGTCCCTTCTTTGCCGAGATCAATTCCTTCATATAATTGCTGAGCGATCATCATCGTTTTCTTCGCTCTGAAATTCAGCTTCCTGGCAGCCTCCTGCTGCAGAGTGGACGTTGTAAACGGCAGAGCGGGATTTCGTTTGCGCTCTTTTTTTGTCACCTTGTCAACTGTATACTTATTGCCTTTCAGCTGAGCAAGGACGGCTTTTACGTCTTCTTCGCTTTTTAAAGGAAGCTTTTTGCCGTTTTTCCCGAAAAATCCGGCTTCAAACGTCTCTTTTCCCTTTAAAAATGAGCCGGTAATCGTCCAGTACTCTTCAGGTTTAAAGTCATTGATTTCCTTTTCCCGGTCGATGATCAGCCGGAGCGCAACGGATTGCACACGGCCCGCACTGAGGCCTTTTTTTACTTTTTTCCAAAGAATCGGGCTGATTTTGTATCCGACGAGTCTGTCTAGTATGCGGCGCGCCTGCTGCGCATCGACAAGATCCATATTAATCATGCGCGGATGTTTAAATGATTCTTTAATGGCGTCTTTCGTTATTTCATTAAAGACGACCCGGCAGTCCGAGCTGAGATCCAGATCAAGGCTGTGTGCGAGATGCCATGCAATCGCTTCCCCTTCTCTGTCGGGGTCGGCTGCGAGATAGACTTTTTTTGCTTTCTTTGCCGCTGTTTTTAATTCTTTTAAAACAGGGCCTTTTCCGCGGATCGTAATATATTTCGGTTCAAAGTTCTGTTCGATGTCAACTCCCATTTGACTTTTCGGAAGATCCCGGACATGTCCCATTGAAGCTTTGACTTTATATTTCTTCCCTAAATAACGTTCAATCGTTTTCGCCTTTGCCGGCGATTCCACGATGACTAGATAATCAGACATTTTCATCCCCCTCAAGAGGTGTTCTCTCTCTTTTCAAGTATCAATTCATTTTAGAGCTGCCTTTTTATGGCTTTCAACATTTCATTCTTTATGATGAACGTCATTTTATACATGAAAATAATATGCAACTTTAAATCCTCACTATTATTAAATATTACAATACCGTTTGTCAAACGATATTTCAAAAGGGTTCCGTATACTGAACGCATCGGGCGGTCAGCTCTCCGTCAATATCCTCTGCGCATAATACAGCTTTCGCCCCTTCTTGAATGAGTTTTATAGGTCCTCCGGAATATGGATTAAATATGGAACCTGGAACGGCAAATACCTCTCTGCCTTGATCGAGGGCCTGGTAAGCTGTGATTAATGAACCGCTTTTTTCTTTTCCCTGTACGACCACAATTCCTTCACTTAGTCCGCTGATTATGCGGTTTCTCATCGGAAAATGCCATTTTTTCGGCTTTGTTTCAGGAGGATGTTCTGAGAGTAGGAGATGGTGTTCAGCCATGTATTCTGCTAACAGGAGATTTTCCCGGGGATAGATGTGATGGAATCCGCCGGCTATCACGCCGATCGTAAGCCCTTTTGCCCTGATGCTCGCCTTATGAGACAATCCGTCTATACCGGATGCAAGCCCGCTTACAATGACCCAGCCTTTTTTTGAGAGTTCGGCGGAAAGATGCCCAGCCGCTTTTATTCCGTCTTCCGTCGGTTTCCGCGTTCCTACAATCCCGATTTTTCTGCCTTTTTCAAGAAGCGGCGTGTTCCCTTTTGCATACAAGACAGCCGGCGGATCATAAATCGATTTAAGCCATGTTGGGTAGCGGCTTGATGAAATCGGAATGACAGTAATGCCTTCGCGGCGGTAATCGGACAGAACTTCATCAAGTTCCGGATCCTTGCGCTCTATTTCCCGAAAAATTGCTTCGGGCACTGTTTTCCCTTCTGATAAAGCAGTTAATGGATGCGGATCCGGTAAAAAAGACAGAGAGTGATCAGCTTTCCACCATTTTAATAGAAGAGACGGGGAAATGATTTGATTAATACTGCAGACCATTAAACAGCGCGATGCTTGATCCAAATCTGGCAACCTCCTCTTTTTTCAGCAAAAACAGGAACAGCCGTTACGGCTGCCCCTGCTTCGATCAGTGCGTTTTGCACGTTTCAAATAAGCCTTTTTCTTTTAACACCTTAATCAGCGTTTCACCCATTACAGAAGGGGTTTCCGCGACTTCAATTCCGCAGGCGTTCATCGTTTTGACTTTTTCTTCTGCCGTGCCTTTTCCTCCGGAGATGATGGCGCCCGCATGGCCCATGCGTTTTCCCGGAGGGGCGGTTTTACCGCCGATAAAGCCGACAACAGGCTTCGTCATGTTTGCTTTCACCCACTCAGCCGCTTCTTCTTCAGCTGTGCCGCCGATTTCTCCGATCATGATAACGGCATGTGTTTCAGGATCTTCATTGAACGCTTTTAACACGTCAATAAAGTTCGTGCCGTTGACCGGATCGCCGCCGATCCCTACAGCGGTAGACTGGCCTACGCCGGCTTCTGAAAGCTGATGGACGGCCTCGTATGTCAATGTTCCTGAACGGGATACAACGCCGACATGACCCTTTTTATGAATGTATCCCGGCATAATGCCGATCTTGCATTCTTCAGGTGTAATAACACCCGGGCAGTTCGGCCCTATTAATCTCGTTTTCTTGCCTTCCATAAAGCGCTTCACTTTCACCATGTCCAAAACCGGAATGTGCTCAGTGATACAAATGACAAGATCAATTTCCGCGTCAACCGCTTCCATAATTGCGTCCGCCGCAAACGGAGCCGGAACGTAGATGACTGACGCATCAGCGCCCGTTGTATGAACCGCTTCTGCGACCGTATTGAATACCGGTACGCCTTCCGCTTCCGTTCCGCCTTTTCCAGGTGTTACACCGCCAACGATATTCGTGCCGTATTCCAGCATCTGCTTTGTATGAAATAAAGCGGTAGAACCTGTAATCCCCTGTACAATAACTCTTGTATCTTTATTGATAAAAACACTCATTATCTGGTCCCCTGCCTTTCATTCTTTCCTAAACTAAGGATACGATTTTCTGTGCGCCGTCTGCCATTGATTCCGCAGATGTGATGTTTAAGCCTGATTCATTCAGGATTTTCTTTCCTAAATCTACGTTTGTCCCTTCAAGGCGCACGACCAGCGGCAATGTCAATCCGACTTGTCTCGTCGCTTCAACAACGCCCTCGGCGATAACATCACACTTCATGATGCCTCCGAAAATATTAACGAAAATTCCTTTTACGTTTTGATCGGAAAGAATGATTTTAAAAGCTTCCGTCACTTTTTCTGCGGTTGCGCCGCCCCCGACATCAAGGAAGTTTGCAGGTTCTCCGCCGTAGTGTTTAATGATATCCATTGTAGACATTGCAAGACCCGCGCCGTTTACCATACAGCCGATATTTCCATCAAGGGAAATGTAGCTTAAATCGTATTTTGACGCTTCGATTTCTTTCGGATCTTCTTCATCTAAATCTCTGTATTCCATAATGTCTTTTTGTCTGTATAACGCATTGCTGTCGAAGTTCAGCTTAGCATCCAGCGCCATGACGTTTCCGTCCCCCGTAACGACGAGAGGGTTGATCTCGGCGATGGAGCAGTCCTTCTCAACAAATGCTTTATATAAACCGAGCATAAATTTAGCGGCTTTGCCGACAAGCTCTTTCGGGATGTTAATTGCGAATGCAATTTCCCTTGCCTGATAGCCCTGTAGGCCGACAGCCGGATCAATTACCGCTTTTTTAATTTTTTCAGGTGTTTTTTCCGCTACTTCTTCAATCTCCGTTCCGCCTTCTTCAGACGCCATTAAAACGATTCTTGAAGTAGCGCGGTCAAGTACAAGCCCGACATAGTATTCCTTTTTAATATCGCAGCCTTCTTCAATAAGTAAGCGTTTTATTACTTGTCCGTCCGGACCCGTTTGATGTGTGACGAGCGTCTTGCCTAACAGTTCTTCGGCATACTCTTTCACTTCATCTTTTGTTTTTGCAATCTTTACCCCACCAGCTTTGCCGCGGCCGCCAGCATGGATTTGCGCCTTTACGACATAAACCGAGCTTGACAGGCTCTCTGCTTTTTCAACTGCTTCCTCTGCTGTAAAAGCCACTTTACCTTCAGGAACAGACACCCCGTATTTTCTGAGGACTTCTTTTCCCTGGTACTCATGGATATTCATTTCCCATCCTCCTAACTTATGTAGCAAAACTAAAAATAGACTGCGCTTTCATTCTATATAATACTGGAAGAATTGTCTAGGGTTCAAAACAAAATCTTTATATCCTTCCAAACATTCTAACTTTTATTTTATTGAAAATATAAATTTAAACGGAGTCCGGGAAATGAATGGTCCTTATTTTTCGTTTTTCAGGGTTTCGTCCAGTCTGTAAACAAATGAAAAAATTTCGGCCACGGTTTCATAGAGCGCCTCCGGTATCTGATCGTCAACCGTCAAATGGCGCATTAATTCGACAAGGGTTCTGTCTTCCTGAATGGGGACCCCAGCCTTCTCAGCTTCTTTTATAATATTTTCCGCCACATGCCCCCTGCCTGTTGCGACAACCTTCGGGGCTTGGTCTTTCTGCCGGTCGTAATGCAGGGCGACAGCTCTTCTTAACGGCGTTTGCTCTTTCATATTTTCACATCCACTTTTCTTCCGCCGTCTTTTTCTATAAACTCTTCCACAAGAGCGCTCTGGTCTTTCGGGCGCCGTTTTTTAGCCGTGACGCCTGACAGGCTGAAGCCCGTTTCTTTTACGGCTTCTTTTAAAGCCGGTACGAGAGGATCGATGGCCGACTGAAGCTCAAAATCAGTCTCAACCGTAATGGTCATTACATTTTGCTGAATCATGCAGTCCACAACGGTTTCTTGCAGTGTTTCAAGATGCAGCAAAAACAGGAGCCTGCAATGTGACGGATCGAGTTTTCCGTCCGGCTTCTTCCGTCCTTTAAAGAGAACTGTGATATCATTCTCATACGCGGACGCTCCCAGCGGAAATGACAGCACCATCTGCGTAAAAGAAGGGTTATGCTGCTCAATAAACAGCTGGCCGTTTAATTTATGAATAAGCGGTTCAGCCTCTTGTTTAACGGATTGGGGCGCTTCTTGAAGCGTCCGGACGGCTTGGAGGGCGGTTTTCAGCGCTTGTTTCTCCGGCTGAAGAGATACGCCTTTTTCAAGCGCTGTAATGAATGATAATTCATCACGCGTGCCCAATCCTTTTTTGATTTTCTGCAAAAGGCTTAATACATCATGTTTTTCCGCATATTTCAATTCGGTGAGCTGAACGGCTTTTTCGAAAACAGCCGCCTCCTGTTCTGTCAGATGTGCTTTTTGAAGAACAGGTGCTGTTTTAAATGTTTTTTCTTGAGAAATGAAAGCCTTAATGATCTCCGCCGTTACTTTTACGGGGCGGTTTTCAGTTTTTTCTGCCGATGTCATTAATTTCTCTATAATCTGTTTTGCCGTTTTTTCAGGAAGTTCCGGATCTGTCCGCGCACTCGGAGGAGAAGGTTGGCTTGAGACTGCCTTTCCGTTTTCACGAGTCTCTCGGACAAATGGTGATTGTTTGGATTCCGTCCGTTCTTCTTCATCCATCAGCCCGGTTTCTGGGATCGGCATGCGTGCAGCCTCGGCAAGCTTCTTCAAGAGACGTTCTGCATGAAGATCCGTTTCCGCGTTTAATACGTCAGAAACCGCCTCTTTGAGCACAGACAGCTCTTTTGCCGATTGCGGAGCCTGATTGATTGCCTGAAGCAGTCCTGAGAGGAGGCGACGGGTCGGAACCGGATATTTAACGGCATGAATGGCTGACAAGACTTCCGGATGTGCGGGCAGTTCCCGTTTCAGCGCAAATACGATTGTTTCCGCCGCTTTTTTCAATTCGGCGGCCGGAAGCGATTCAGCCCAGCGGATGCAGGCTTTGAGGCTGTTTTCCGTCATCGGCAGCTTCTGCTGCATAAACGTTTCGGCAATCTGCAGAGACACAGGGCCCGGTTTGACGGAAAGAGCGTTTAACAGTCTACCCGCTGCTTCCTGAACGGTTTTCGGGCTTCCTTCGAATTGGTCGATGACATGAAGCCGGCCCGTTTTTTCCGCCGGCTGTTTGTCATAAGAAAACCAGTAATACGCCTGCGGACGAAGGGCGGTTTCAAGTTTTCCCTGCATCGTCCGGCCGCCGATCTGGATAAGAGCGCTTTGATCGTCCAGCAAACGGAGAACCTTCCCTAACAGCAGCCTTTGAGTACCGCTGTCTTTATCGCCGTCCTGCCGGTCCGGAGGGATTTCCGCCGTCAGCTGTCTGAAAGCCGCTTGGATTTCGCCGCTAATGTTCATGTCTTAAGCCTCTTTTCTAACAATAAGATTGAACGGGAGCGAACGTTTTTCGGTGAATAGTTGTCGGTCCGTATGCCTGAAGAGCTTCAAGATGTTCTTTCGTTCCGTA
Source organism: Bacillus sp. NEAU-242-2 (assembly GCF_027853835.1). Classification (NCBI taxonomy): domain Bacteria; kingdom Bacillati; phylum Bacillota; class Bacilli; order Caryophanales; family Bacillaceae; genus Bacillus; species Bacillus sp. NEAU-242-2. Next base: position 368,387 of record NZ_JAPNNY010000001.1, read on the forward strand.
GCCTTTATTTTTTTCAAAGCCGTACATGGGGTAGGTTTTGGCGTACTCAGCCATGAGACGGTCCCGCGTTACTTTTGCTATGCAGGCTCCGGCGGCAATTGACACGCTTTTGGCATCCCCTTTTATAACTGAAGACTGCGGAATGTCAAGCGGAAGGGTCATGGCATCAACAAGCAGATAATCAGGTGTTTCCGTTAAAGCATTGACGGCTTTTACCATCGCCAGTCTCGCGGCCTCATAAATGTTGATCCGGTCAATGACGTCCGCATGGACAATGCCGACTCCTACAGCCGCCGCTTCTTCCGTGATCCGGCTGTAATACTCCTCGAGCTTCTTTTCCGACAATTTCTTCGAGTCCGTGAGACCGAGAATCTCGCATTCTGCCGGCAAAATGACGGCGCCGGCGACAACCGGTCCGGCAAGCGGCCCTCTTCCGGCTTCGTCAACACCCGCAATCAGGCGGAAGCCCTTTTTGGATGACAGTCTTTCGTATGCCGTCATGTTCAGCCATTGCTCTTTAAGAGCTTTTTCCTTCGCGTGCTTTTTCAGCCATTGCTCTAAAAGCGTCTGTACGCTTTTTCTCGGGTCTTTCTCACATTGGGCAAGGAAGGGGTCGCTTTCGTCCCTGACCTCTTGCAGGCGTTCTTTTACGCTTTTTACGGTTAATGTATTCACGTTCTCTTCTCCCTTACATTATGTATATCGGTATTCTGCGGAAAAAATAAAGACCCGCATCGCTGCGCGTCTTTATTCTGATGGTGCTTCAAATGAAAGCCTGCCGAATTTTTCCGTACGGATGTCCCGAATGATGACTTCCGTTGTTTTATCATAGTCAACCATTCCGCCGCCCATCAAACAGCCGCGTTTTTCACCGATCGCGTCGAAAAGAGCGGCGATATCCTCAGGGATTTCCTGAAGTCCGTAGCGCTCCTTCAAACGGTCGGGATAATGCTCTTCCAGAAAGCGCAGCCCGAAAACAGCCACATCCTGCAGGTTGATAATCGTATCTTTAATCGCCCCGGTGATCGCCAGGCGCAAGCCGACAAGCTCATCTTCAAATTTAGGCCATAAAATTCCCGGTGTATCGAGCAGCTCTAATTCCTTGCCTACCTTTACCCACTGCTGTGAAGTGGTAATGCCGGGCCTGTCTCCCGTCTTGGCAATGTTTTTTTTGGCCAGCCGGTTAATGAGCGTAGACTTGCCGACATTCGGAATGCCGATGATTAATGCGCGGATTGCTCTCGGCCTAATGCCTTTTGCTTTCATTTTATCGAACTTATCCTTCAGCAGCTCTTTCGAGGACGGCACGATTTGATGCAGTCCCTGCCCGTTAACGGAGTTTATTGAAAGAGAGGGAATGCCCTGTTCCTGAAAGTGGTCCTTCCACTGGGCAGTCACAGCCGCATCCGCCTTATCGGCTTTATTTAAAAGCATAATGCGCGGCTTATTTTTTAAAATCTCCTCAATCATCGGATTTCTCGATGACATCGGGATTCTCGCATCCACCAATTCGTATACGATATCAATTAATTTCAGTTTTTCTGTTACTTCCCGTCTCGCTTTAGCCATATGGCCCGGGAACCATTGAATGGTCATGTGACTTCGACACCTGCCTTATTTACCGGAACCGGATGTTCCGATGATCTCTTATGTATTTTACGTTGCTTGTTCCGCTTTTACAAATTTCATATAAAAAAAGAGCCTGTTACGGGTAACAAGCTCTTTTCGTTCGTTATCATTATCGTCTGATTTCTTTAATACGAGCCGCTTTTCCGCGAAGTTCACGCAGGTAGTAAAGCTTAGCGCGACGTACTTTACCGTAACGTACAACTTCGATTTTCGCGATTTTTGGTGTGTGTACAGGGAATGTACGTTCAACGCCAACACCGTAAGAAATCTTACGAACTGTGAACGTTTCGCTGATTCCACCACCACGACGCTTGATCACAACACCTTCGAAGATCTGGATACGCTCACGGTTACCCTCAACAACTTTTACGTGTACACGTAAAGTGTCACCAGGACGGAACGCAGGAAGATCAGTGCGAAGCTGTTCTTTTGTGATATCTTGAATTAGTTTTTGCATCGTTTTCAACTCCTTCCAACAGATGCTCTTGGCCACAACTGCAAGGCACAGCGGAACATCGTTTTCAAGCTTCTGAAGGATAAGCCTCCTTAAGCCACAAGTAGTATCTTATCATATCTTCATCACCTGCGCAATAGAATCTATTCGTTTTCCCACTCGGAAATCCATTTTCTTTGCTCATCAGTGAGAGGATAGTTTTCAAGAAGATCCGGACGTCTTAAAAAGGTTCTTCTGATTGATTCTTTATTGCGCCATTCTTGTATTTTGGCATGGTTGCCGGACAGAAGGGTCTCAGGCACTTTTAAGCCTTTATAATCTGCTGGCCTCGTATAGTGCGGATGCTCTAAAAGCCCCGTGCTGAAGGAATCCTCCACGTGGGATGCTTCTTTTCCGAGGACGCCCGGCAAAAGCCTGACAACGCTGTCGGCAATCATCATGGCAGGGAGCTCTCCCCCGGTCAGCACAAAATCCCCGATGGAGATTTCATCAGTGACAAGATGTTCCCGGATCCGTTCATCATACCCTTCATAATGTCCGCAAATAAACATGAGATGTTCCTCTTCCGCCAGCTCCTCGGCTTTCTTCTGCGTATAACGCTCACCTTGCGGGCAGACGAGAATAATGCGCGGCTTGGCGTCCGTACCGGCTGTCAGCTTTTCAACCGCATCAAATACAGGCTGCGGCTTTAACACCATCCCGGCTCCCCCGCCGTACGGGTAATCATCAACCGTTTGGTGTTTATTATCCGAAAAAGCCCGGAAATTGATGACGTCAAAACGGACAGCCTCTTTTTCCTGTGCTTTTTGCAGAATGGATGAGCCGAGCACCCCTTGAAACATTTCGGGAAACAGTGTTAAAAAGTCGATTTTCATTCGTCTATTAACCCTTCCATTACATGAATCTTAATTTTCTTCTCATTTATATTAATATCCTTTACCACAGAAGCAATATACGGAATGAGCGCATCTTTTTTGCCTTTTCTTGCAACCACCCATACGTCATTAGCCCCGGGCGTCAAGATTTCCTTCACTGTGCCAATCAGTTCCCCGTCTTCTGACACAACCTCGCAGCCGATGATTTCATGAAAATAAAATTCATCTTCTTCAAGCTCTCCCAAGTCTTCTTCAGGGACTTTGATCACCATGTTTCTTAAGTGTTCGACTTCATTGAGACTCGGCATTTCTTTGAATTGCAGCAGGTGAAACTGTTTGTGGAGCCTGTGGGCGCTGACCGTTACTTTGATTGGCTCCGCAGCCCCTTCCGCAAACAAATAGAGCGTATTGCCGGGCTTGTACCGTTCTTCGGCAAAGTCCGTTTTAGAAATGACCCGCACTTCGCCTTTAATGCCGTGGGTATTTACAATTTTGCCTACATTAAACCATCTGTTTGTCATATTATCACCTCGGGCGGATTTCAATTACTACCCCGTCTTTTATGACGATGGTATTTGCCGCTGTTTTTTCATGCCAGTTATCACCGACATTGATTGAAAGCAGCGCATCGATCTCCTTTTCCTTCACTTCGCTTCCAAGCGGGAGCGACTCTGTCTGGCTTATTTGGAAATCGATCATTTTGATTTTGTCTTGTCTTTTTTCAATGGCTTTTTTAAAAGATTCCGCTACATCGGGATTCTGCTGATCTTTTTCATGTTTTCTAAGCTGAAAATAGAGCTGGCTGCATTCTCGTTCAAGCGTTTGCTTTTTTTCTGCAAAAGAGGCCAAAAGCTTTTCCTTGCTTTGCTCGGTCAGAACCTGCATAACGGTTACCCTGTGAATAATCTGCATAGGACCAGACTCCCCACTCTTCCAACATATTTCTGTTCATTTGCCTTTTTTACGTGTAAAAAAAGGGGAGGTGCCGGCCCTCTCCCTTTTTCAGTCAAATATTTCAAATTGAACTTTCTTAGAAGACTGTGCGCCAGCTGCAAAAACGACGGTTCGAATCGCTCTTGCAGTCCGGCCTTGCTTTCCGATAATCTTACCGGTATCTGACTTATTGACAGATAAGCGCAGCGCAATCTTTTGATCAGTCTCTTCCTTTGTGACCGTTATGTCTTCCGGATGGTCGACAAGCGGAGCCACAATGCTGACAATCAAATCTTCCAAGTTCTGATCAGTCATTACTTGCCTTGTTTAGCGTTGTGGAATTTTTCCATAATTCCTTGGCTTGAGAACAAGTTGCGGACTGTATCAGAAGGTTTAGCTCCTGTTTGAAGCCATTTAAGAGCAAGCTCTTCGTTGATTTTCACTTCAGCCGGCTTTGCAACCGGGTTGTATGTGCCGACTGTTTCGATGAAACGGCCGTCACGCGGTGAACGAGAATCTGCTACAACAATACGATAGAAAGGAGATTTTTTTGCTCCCATACGTTTTAAACGAATTTTTACTGCCATTTTACTAGCACCTCCGAAAATATTTCAACAAGATAGTATATTAACAATGATAAAAGTGTTTGTAAAGTGTTTTTTCTTAACAACGGTTTTATCATGTATAACCGATTACATAAAAGGTAATTTAAAGCCTTTTTTCTTCCCTTTTGACATGTTGGTCATCTGCTTCATCATTTTTTTCATTTCCTCAAACTGCTTTAAAAGACGGTTGACTTCCTGAACGGATGTTCCGCTTCCTTTGGCAATCCGCTTCCGCCGGCTGGCGTTAATAATATCCGGCTGTTCTTTTTCAAGAACAGTCATTGATTTAATGATCGCTTCCACATGATTCAGCTGTTTTTCATCGACTTGGATGTTTTTTAAGCCTTTCATTTTGCCTGCGCCGGGCATCATTTGCAGCAGTTCGTCAAGAGGCCCCATGTTTCGGACCTGGCCGAGCTGCTCCAGAAAATCATCCAATGTGAAGCTCATCGTTCTCATTTTCTGCTCAAGCTCTTTGGCTTTGTCTTCATCAACGGTCGCCTGAGCTTTTTCAATCAGCGTCAGCACGTCACCCATTCCGAGAATCCGGGATGCCATCCGTTCAGGATGGAACGCTTCAAGAGCATCGAGCTTTTCTCCCATTCCGGCGAATTTAATCGGCGTTTCGGTGACCGCGCGGATAGAAAGCGCCGCACCTCCGCGGGTATCCCCGTCAAGCTTTGTTAAAATGACGCCCGTTAAACCGAGCTGGTCATTAAAGCTTTTGGCGACGTTTACCGCATCCTGACCGGTCATTGAGTCGACGACAAGGAAAATTTCCTCAGGATTTGCGACTTCCTTTACACCGGAGAGCTCATCCATCAGTTCATGATCGATGTGCAGCCGTCCGGCGGTATCTAAAATCACATAATCATGATGCTCTTCCTTCGCTTTTTCAATCGCCTGTCTGGCAATTTCCACCGGGCTGACCTGATCGCCAAGCGAAAAGACCGGCATATCAAGCTGTTTCCCCAGTGTTTCCAGCTGTTTAATCGCGGCGGGGCGGTAAATATCCGCAGCCACGAGCAGCGGTTTGCGGTTATGTTTTTTGCGCAGCAGGTTGGCAAGCTTCCCCGTGGTTGTCGTTTTACCGGCACCTTGGAGCCCGACCATCATAATAACGGTCGGCGGGCGTTTGGCGGCGGCAATTTTGCTTTCTTCGCCGCCCATCAGCTCGGTAAGCTCTTCTTTTACGACTTTAATAACCTGCTGACCGGGTGTCAGACTCTGCATGACGTCCTGTCCGACAGCCCGTTCACTTACTTTTTTCACAAAATCCTTTACGACTTTAAAGTTAACGTCAGCCTCAAGAAGCGCAAGACGGACTTCACGCATCATCTCTTTTACGTCTTGTTCGCTGACTTTTCCTTTTCCGCGGATTTTTGAAATCGTCTTTTGCAGTCGGTCGGCTAATCCTTCAAATGCCATTGTTTGCCGCCTCCTAATCTAATTTCTCAAGCGCTTCAATCAGAGCCGTCATTTTTTCCTCTTCCTGCAAGCCGGAAGCAAGCTCTTTCAGCTTTGTAAACATTTCTTTACGCTCCTGAAACTTTTTAAAAAGGAGCAGTTTTTCTTCATATTGTTCAAGCATCGCTTCAGTCCGTTTGATGTTATCGTAAACGGCTTGCCTTGAAACGTCATACTCTTCGGCTATTTCACCAAGGGAGAAATCGTCCAGATAATAAAGCGACATATAGCTCTTTTGTTTTGACGTCAGCAACGACTGATAGAAGTCAAACAAATAGTTCATTCTCGTCGTTTTTTCGAGCGACATTTGAGCTCTCCCCTTTGTTAAGTCAAATCCCTTTACAAAAACTTAGTTTACATGGTTTCAGAGCGTGTGTCAAGTTTTTATCTTGTCAAAGCATGATGCTCTTTTTACATAATAAGTTTTCAAAAAAATTCATACAGACCGTCGTTAAAATACTCGAATTCTTGTTTTGATACACGATAGCGGCAATAACCTTCGTAAAAAGCATTGAGGCATGCTTCATTTGTGACAAAACGACTGATCGCTAATGATTCATCATAACGCGGATCTCCCGCCGATATTCCCGCAGCATCGATAAACAGATAGACCTCTCCGTCTCTCACCAGCACATTATCAGTCGTGCAGTCACCGTGAATCATTGTCTGCTGAACAGGAACAGGCCTGTACCTGTCCAATTCCTTCAAAAGCTCTGCACTTCCTTCAGCTTGTCCTTTTTTGACATATTCCCCGGCTCGTTTGATTTGCAGATCGAGCCAGTCTGTTTCCGGCTGTAAACCAGAGACCATTTCGGTTTCATGCAGCCGCTGCAGAAACTGGCCGAAACTTTTGATCAGCTTTTTCTTTTCAGTATCCCCTTTGGCTTTTCTTAAAGCCGAAGTCAGGGTGATTCCATCCTCAAATGACATGATGATATGGCTGGCATGCTGTTCCTGTATCATCCCATAATAAATAGGAACAGGCAGACGACGAGTTTCCGTCAGTTGTTGTAAAACGAAGGCTTCTCTCATTAACCATTCCCGATACTTCTGTTGAAAAGAACTTTTCAGCAAAAATGCGTCTTGACCGGTCACTATTTTTCGAACGGTTGAAGTGCCTCCCTGTTCATCCAGCAGCAACATATGGTTTATCGCGCCGATCTTACTTTCCAATTCAGCTTTCAGCCATTTGTCCAACAACTGTCCCCTCCATTCCGATCTATCAATGCGTATAAAAAAACGAGTATAAAACCGTCCATTTTATACTCGTTTTTTATTCATTAATCCTCGGCTTTTTCAACTAAATCCGAAAAGAGACCGTATACGTAAGATTCTGCATCAAACCGCTGGAGATCGTCAACCTTTTCTCCAAGGCCGACCAGTTTCACGGGGATGTGAAGCTCATTGCGGATCGCCAGGACGATACCGCCTTTTGCGGTGCCGTCAAGCTTCGTTAATGCGATACCCGTCACATTCGTCGCTTTGGAGAATTCTTTCGCCTGCGCCATCGCATTCTGACCTGTCGTCGCGTCAAGCGCGAGGAGAACCTCATGCGGAGCCTCAGGCACTTCGCGTTCGATGACGCGTTTGACCTTTTCAAGCTCTTTCATTAAGTTAACTTTATTCTGAAGGCGGCCGGCCGTATCACAAATCAGCACATCCGCTCCTCTTGCTTTAGCCGCGTGTACGGCATCATAAATAACCGCCGCAGGGTCGCTTCCGGCAGCCTGCTTAATGACAGGCACGCCTGTACGCTCTCCCCACACTTCAAGCTGTTCAATCGCCCCGGCTCTGAAGGTGTCTCCGGCAGCGAGCACAACCGATTTGCCTTCATTCTTCAGCTTATGGGCAAGCTTTCCGATCGTTGTCGTTTTTCCGACGCCGTTTACCCCGACAAGCAGAATAACGTTCAGGCGCCCGTCCTGAATATTTAATTCAGAAATCTGTTCGTCACCGCTGTTATAAATGTCGACAAGCTTTTCAGAAATGACGGACTGCACTTCCTGAGGGTCCTGGATATTTTTCAGCTTCACTTCTTTTTTGAGCTCATCAATCAGCTCCATGACGGTTGTAAAACCTACGTCAGCGCCAATCAGCACTTCCTCAAGCTCCTCGAAGAAATCCTCGTCGACTTTCCGGTAGCGGGAGACGAGTTCGTTCACTTTATTTGAGAAGGAATTTCTTGTTTTTTCAAGACCATCTTTAAATTTTTCAGAGACGGAGTCTGTCTGTTTCGTGATTTTCTCTTTTAATTTTTTAAAAAAGCTCATCTTTCAACCTCTTTCCTCGTTACTGAACGAATTCTTTTGTTTCTTCCAGTTTGACCGAAACCATTCGGGAAACGCCGGATTCCTGCATCGTAACACCGTAGAGGACATCCGCTTCTTCCATGGTGCCTTTTCTGTGGGTGATGACGATAAACTGGCTGTCGCCGCTGTATTTTTTTAAATATTGCGCAAACCTGAATACATTGGCTTCATCAAGCGCAGCTTCCACTTCATCAAGGACGCAGAACGGCACGGGCCTTACTTTCAGAATAGAGAATAAAAGGGCAATGGCAGTCAGCGCCCGTTCTCCCCCTGACAAAAGATTTAAGTTTTGCAGTTTTTTGCCCGGAGGCTGCGCGATAATGTCCACCCCGGAATTAAGAAGATCATTCGGATCAGTCAGCTTCAGTTCAGCCCGTCCTCCTCCGAATAAAGAACGGAACACATCGTTGAATTGAGAACGGATCTGGATAAACGTTTCATGGAATCGCTTCGTCATTTCAGAATCCATTTCTTCAATGACTTGAAACAGTGTGTTTTTCGCTTCCGTCAGGTCATTTTTCTGCTCTGTTAAAAACTGATACCGTTCGTTTACTCTTTCAAACTCATCGATGCTGCCGAGATTGACCGTTCCGAGCTCTTCAATTGAAAGCTTGATCAGTTTGACTCGTTTTCTCGCCTCTTCAGGCTCGAGTTCAAGCTGATATTGTTCTTTTGCCCCTTCAAAGGATAAGCTGTACTCCTCGCGTAAATATTGCAAGAGATTATCAAGCTCAACTTCCATCCGGCCGAGTTTTACCTCTTCATCTTTCAGAATGTCCGTTTTTTGCTTGTACAGACGCTTCATCTCTTTCAGCTCAAGCTCGTTCGTATCAAGCGCCCGCTGGAGCTTCACACGCTGGTCGCGCCGGCTGGCGATCAATTCGATCGTTCTCGTTTTATCGTGAAGCTTATGATGGGCTGCTTCTTCAAGCTGCTCCTCTCCGCTTGTGCTGGACGTCATCTCTGAGGTCAGGAGGCTTAAATCTTCCCGTGTTTCTTTCAGAGCGAGCTGCGTTTCTTCAAGCTCTTTTTTCAGCCTTTTGAGATTGTCTTCCTCACTCGAGCACGCCTGTTCTTTTTTCGCAGCGGCCACTTTACATTCCGTCAGTTCATGAGAGAGCGTTTCTTTTGTTGAGGATAGGGTCTGCTTTTGTTTTGTCAGCCTTTCCATCTCTTCCTCAAGCTCTTTCAGCTGGCCGGATGCCTCACTCAGCTGTTCTTCCAGAGCTGATTTGCGCGTCTCTTTTTCCCGGCTGCTTTCCGTCAGTGATGCTTTCTCCTGATCGTAAAGCTCCAGATGGGTATTGATGTTCTTTTCAGCAACTTCGAGTTCATACAGCCTGCCTTTTACATCCTGCTGCTTTGTTCTGAAAGCTTCACCGTCTTCACGGAGGCCGCTCAGCGTATGTTCAAGCTCTTGAATGGCCTGCTTCAGCGCTTTGACCTCTTTTTCGAGCAGAGCTGTTTTTTCTTCCATTTCGGCAAGCCGCGCAGTCACCGTCTCAAGCTCGCGGCTTCTGCCGAGCAGAGAATTGTTTTTCTTTTTGACCGCGCCCCCTGTCATTGATCCGCCTGGATTGACGACATCGCCCTCAAGCGTCACGATGCGGTAGCGGTGCCCGAGAAGCTTGGCCAGTTCATTCGCGCCTTTTAAATCTTCAGTGATCAGCACGGTGCCGAGAAGGTTTTGAATGACATTCCGATACGCCGCATCATATGTGACAAGCCCGCTCGCTGTGCCGAGGAAAGACGGATGCTTTGAAGCCGTCTGTTCATCACGGGTTTGGAGCTGGCGCGGTTTCATAACCGTAAGCGGCAGGAACGTCGCGCGGCCGAAGGAATTCTGTTTTAAATATTGAATCGCTTTCCGCGCCGCCTGCTCATCGTCTGTGACAACGTGCTGCGCCGCTGCGCCGAGTGCAATCTCGATCGCCGTCTCATATTTTTGTTCGGTGGCAATCAGTTCGAGAACGGCGCCGCGGATGCCGCCAAGCTGCTCTTTCTGCTTCAGCACTTCTTTTACGCCTTGGTAAAATCCTGAAAAATCGCCTTGCATCGTTTCAAGCATATCTTTTTTGGATCTGGCCTGCTGGACGAATTGATATGCCTGATACAGCGCTGATTCTTTCTTTTCATACTGGCGTTTTTTCTGTTCATATGCTGTCTGGACTTCGCGAAAGCGGACGACCTGATTGTGAATATCCTCTTCAACGGCGGCCAATTCTTCTTCGCACGCCGCTTTGCGGACTGCAATATCGTTACGTTCTTCAAGGTATTTTTCATTGTTTGCGGTCAGTCTCGCCTGCTGGACCGCAGATTGGGACATCTGATCATCTAAAAGCTGCAGCTCGTTGCGAATCGACGCCTGGCTGTTTAACAATTCAAAGTAATCGCTTTTTAATTGTTCGATTTTCTCTTCTACATTTTCATTATGCAGACTGAGAGCCTGCTGCTTTTCTTTCACCTGGGCGTTTAACCGCTTCACTTCCGCACGAAGTTTATCATAGACGGCAGACTGCTTTTCAATGTCCGCTTTCAGTTCGGCTTCTTTGTTCGTGTAATGTGTAACGGATTCCTCTAGCTGTTCCCGGTTTTGCGCGGCGTTTTTTTTACGCTCTTTCAGCACTTCTTTCCGGCCTTCCAGCTTTTCCAGCTCTTCACTTGTCACGAGCAGAACCTGCTGCAGTTCGTTGACGGATTCATCAAGCGCGTGGATTTTATCTCTCGTCTCTTCTATCATCGCTTCTTTTGCGGACAGAGCCGATGATTCCGCCAATTCTTCTTCTTTAGCAGCCTGCACCTTGTCTTTTAAACCCGACCATCTGCCATGCAGTTGTTCGATGTCAAAGGCGGTAAGGGCGATTTCGACATGCTCAAGCTCTTTCTTTTTTTCTAAGTAGTCTTTGGCGATTGATGCCTGGATTTTCAGCGGTTCAACCTGATCTTCAAGCTCGTGGAGAATATCTTCCACCCTGTTTAAGTTATCCTGCGTCTCAAACAGTTTGTTTTCCGCTTTTTTCTTTCTTGTTTTATATTTCAGCACGCCGGCAGCTTCTTCGAAAATACTGCGGCGGTCTTCCGCTTTGCTACTGAGAATCTCTTCGACTTTTCCCTGGCTGATAATAGAGAATGCTTCTTTTCCGAGCCCGGAGTCCATAAATAAGTCAATGATGTCTTTCAGGCGGCACTGCTGATTGTTGATGAGAAATTCACTTTCTCCGGAACGATACACCCGTCTCGTCACGCTGACTTCATGATAATCGATCGGGAGAAATTGATCTTCATTATCAAGCGTTAACGTGACTTCGGCAAGGTTCAGCCGCTTGCGCGAATCACTTCCCGCAAAAATGATATCTTCCATTTTTCCGCCCCGAAGCGAGCGTGCCGATTGTTCGCCGAGCACCCAGCGGATGGCTTCGGTAATGTTGCTCTTTCCGCTGCCGTTCGGACCGACAACGGCCGTGACGCCTTTTACAAAGTCAACGGATATCCGTTCTGCAAATGATTTAAATCCTATAACGTCTAAACGTTTGAGGAACATCCCAGATCCTCCTTATCGTATAAGTATCTCAATATTATCATAATCACCCGCTTATATCAGGCGCAGACATACTGAAATCCCCCTAGGGATACAGGGGGATTTTATTGTTTCGTATGATGTTTTTGCAATTTTGCAAGAGCTTCCTGTGCCGCATGCTGCTCGGCTTCTTTTTTGGAACGTCCGTTCCCGATGCCGAGCGCCTCACCTTTAAGAGAGACCAGCGCCTCGAATTCCCGGTTGTGGGCAGGCCCTTTTTCATTGAGAATTTTGTACTCAAGCGATCCTTTTCCGTCCCGCTGTACAAATTCTTGAAGCTGGCTTTTGAAATCCATCACATGAGAAAAAGCACCATCGTTTATTTTAGGGAACACGTACTCTTTCAGGAATTGCTGAACCGGCTCAAGGCCCTGATCCAGATACAGTGCGCCGATAAACGCTTCAAACACATCCGCTAAAAGCGCAGGACGCTTTCTGCCGCCCGTCATTTCTTCTCCTTTTCCCAAGAGAACAAGATCGCCGAATGACAATTCGTGGGCAAGTGAGACGAGTGACGGCTCGCATACGATAGCGGCTCTCAGCTTCGTCAAATCTCCTTCACTCATGGCCGGATATTTGGCAAATAAGAATTGGGAGATCGTCAGTTCCAAAACAGCGTCACCTAAAAATTCAAGCCTTTCGTTGTCTTCATACGGCTTTTTCCGATGCTCATTCACATAAGATGAATGTGTAAATGCTTGATACAAAAGTTTCTCGTTTTGAAAATGAACCGAAATCCGTTCTTGGAACTCTTTAAATTGCTCTATTTTTTTATAGAACTTTTTTTTATCTTTAAAATGTGAGTGTTTTGACATAGTAACCTCCATAGGCACATCAGGTTCACCGCGCTCCCCGCCGTAAACGGAATCGGCAGCGCGTACAGCGTCAGACGCCGGTAACCGAACGATTAAAGGGCTAAAGCCCCGCTGTCAGGCGGGACTTTTAGCATCAGCTTATTGCTGGTTTTGTATGTAGTTCACAGCGTCGCCGACTGTTGCGATCTTTTCAGCATCTTCGTCAGAAATCTCCATATCAAACTCATCTTCAAGTTCCATAACAAGCTCAACTACATCTAGGGAATCAGCACCTAAGTCTTCCTTGAAAGAAGCTTCAAGTTTGACGTCAGCTTCATCAACGCCAAGGCGGTCTACGATGATTTTCGTTACACGCTCTAATGTATCTGCCATAGCAATTCACCTCCCCTCAAGTATTATAGAGGATTCGTTTTTAAAAAACTAGAGAAACTAGGATGAAATTTTAAAAACAAATCTTTACATCACCATTCCGCCGTCAATATGAAGGGTTTGGCCCGTCATATAACGCGATCCTTCAGAAGCAAGGAACGTAACAACGCTGCTGATATCGGAAGGATCACCGAAACGCGCGAGCGGAATCTGCTTCAGCATTTCATCTTGGACTTCTTTAGAAAGCTTGTCCGTCATATCCGTGGAAATAAAGCCCGGAGCAATGGCATTGACCGTAATATTTCGGCTCGCAAGCTCTTTGGCTGATGACTTCGTTAAGCCGATTACTCCGGCTTTTGCCGCCACATAGTTTGCCTGGCCGGGGTTTCCGCTGACGCCGACGATTGATGATACGTTGATAATCCGGCCGGAGCGCTGTTTCATCATCTGTCTTGTAACGGCTTTCGTGCAGTTGAATACACCTTTTAAGTTAATGTTGATGACATCATCCCATTCATTTTCTTTCATTCTCATCAGAAGATTGTCTTTGGTGATCCCCGCATTGTTCACGAGAATGTCGATTGAAGAAAATGCAGCGACAGCCTCTTTCATCATGTTTTGTACTTCTTCGGAATTTGATACATCGGCTTTTACCGCGATCGCGTTTCGGCCCAAAGATTTGATCTCATCTACGACTTCGTTCGCTTTCGCTTCATTCCCGGAGTAGTTGACTACTACGTTACAGCCGTTTTTCGCAAGATCAAGCGCGATCGCCCGCCCGATTCCGCGGGACGCCCCCGTTACCACTGCTGTTTTTTCATTAAGCATCCTGATTCTCCTCCTTCAGCGTTTGAATCGCCAGTTCGATGGTTTCATGGTCAGAAACCGCGATTGTTTTAAGGCGGCGGTTCACTTTTTTCACAAGGCCTGAAAGCACTTTTCCGGGCCCGATTTCAACAAACGTCGTGACGCCTTCGTCAATCAGTTTGTTAATGGTTTCTTCAAAGCGAACAGGCGAATACAGCTGTTCGATCAGTTTTTTCTTGATATCGTCTTTTTCTGTCATAACGTCAGCCGAAACGTTTGAAATCACGGGAACAGCCGCATTTTTCAACTCACAGGCGCTGAGCACCTCCTCGAGTTTTTGCGCTGCCGGCTTCATTAATTCAGAATGGAACGGTCCGCTTACTTCTAATGGGATCGCCCGTTTTGCTCCGTTGTTTTTCGCTTCCTCTGAAGCCAGCTCCACGCCTTTTGCCGTTCCGGAAATGACGATCTGGCCGGGGCAGTTCAGGTTTGCAAGCTGTACGAGATGACCGTTTTCCGTCACTTGATCCGTCACCTTTTTCAAGGACTCCGCATCCATTCCGAGAATAGCTGCCATGGCGCCTTCTCCGGCCGGCACGGCTTCATTCATGAATTCTCCCCGTTTTCTTACCGTGTAAACGGCATCTTTAAATGTCATCGCTCCCGCCGCAACAAGCGCCGAATATTCTCCGAGGCTGTGGCCGGCGGTGAAATCAGGGGTGATGCCTGATTCTTTAAACTTTTCCAATACGGCGATGCTCGTTGTCAACAGCGCGGGCTGCGCATTGTATGTAAGGGTCAATTCTTCAGCGTCACCTTCAAAAATGAGCGAGCTCAGCTTTGTTTCAAGCGTTTCATCCGCTTCATCAAAAATACGTTTTGACGTTTCTTCGCGTTCGTACAGGTCTTTTCCCATACCGATATATTGTGATCCCTGTCCGGGAAATAAAAATGCAATCTTACTCATGATGCGGTAACCTCCAGACTACTCATCTGTTTTTTCTTCTTTTACTTCTTCTTCTATAAATGCGGCCACGTTTTGGCTGACCATTTCTCTCGCCTGGCGCAGCGCATGGTAAACAGCGCGTGCGTCAGAAGAGCCGTGCGCTTTAATGACGGGCGCTTTCAAACCGAAAAGACTCGCCCCGCCGTACTCAGAATAGTCCATTTTCAGTTTCATTTCCATCAGCTTCGGCTTCAGCACTCCCGCTGCGAGCTTAGAAACAAAACTTGAAGTCAGTGTATCTTTCAGCATTTTGAAAATCGATAACGCTGAACCTTCCAATGTTTTCAACGTGACGTTGCCCGTAAAGCCGTCTGTGACGATGACGTCAGCAGCGCCTTCGAGCAAGTCTCTCGCCTCAACGTTTCCGACAAAATTCACGTTTGTTTCTTTTAATAATTCAAACGTCTTTTTTGTCAGGTCGTTTCCTTTCTTTTCTTCCGTGCCGACATTTAACAAGCCGACGCGGGGCGAGCTGATTCCGAGAACCTGCCGGGCATATACAGATCCCATAATTCCGTACTGGACGAGATGCTCCGGTTTGGCATCGACATTGGCTCCCACGTCCAAAAGAAGGAAACCGTCGCCTGAAACGGTCGGAAGCGTCGGCGCAAGCGCAGGCCGGTCGATTCCTTTAATTCTGCCGACAATAAACAGTCCCGCTGTCATGAGTGCGCCTGTATTCCCCGCTGAGATGCAGGCGTCCGCTCTGTTTTCAGCCACTTCCTGCGCCATCAGCACCATAGAAGAGTTTTTCTTTCTGCGTACGGCGCGGACCGGTTCATCCGTCGGTTCAATCACTTCATCGGCGTGCAACACAGTGATGCGGTCTGATGTTGTTGGCAAGTGTGATTCTATTGTTGTCTTGTCACCGACCAGCGTAATATGAAGATCGTCAAATGCCTCAATACTCTTCATTACTCCGTCAATAACAGCTTTGGGTGCGTTGTCGCCTCCCATTGCATCTACAGCTATTCTCATGCATGCTCCACCTTTATGATTGTTTTGAACGGTACATGTCAAAGCTGCCGGAGAACACGACTTCTTCTCCCACATAGCTGTTGACTTCAACTACCGTTCTGCCTTTTTCTTTTTCGACTGCCGTCACTTTGGCTTTCGCAACGACGCGCTCGCCTTCTTTCACCTGTCTTGTAAAGCGGATATTTGCGCTTGCGGTCAGCGCCAGCTCATCATCAATGACGGCTACGGCGAGTGAGTTCGCCTGCGCAAACAAATGATGCCCCCGCGCAATTTGATTGCGGCTGAAGACATGTTCGCGTCTTACTTCTAATATGGAAATGGCCTGGCCGTCAAGCTCCAGATCAATGATTTCACCGATCACTTCGTCTAAAGACAATGATTTCACTTCATCATCAAGCGTTTGTTCTGCCACGTTTTTAATTCTTTCCCTCAGCTCCGGTATTGAGAGCTCTAAGCGGTCTAAACGGATCGTCTGAATGCTGACGCCGAATTTCCCCGCTAATTCTTCATCTGTGATGAAGGGTGTCGATTTGATCGTCTGCTGCAATAATTTTTGGCGTTCTTTCTTGCTTCTTCTCATCTGTAAACACCATCCGGACAATTAAGACTAGGTACTAATAGTAGTATATAATCTCATAGATTGGAATGCAATGATTGTTTTTTGAAAGCCGCCGAATTTTACAGAATCAGCTTAATTTCTCCCCTTCTAGGACGCCGCTTGAAAGTAATTGACCGCGCAGCATGCGGTATTCGTCATCTTTCCAAAAAGCCTCTGAAGACACCAGGTTGACCGCATCCTGGCGGGCCGTTTCCAAAGCTCTGTAGTCATGAACCATATCCGCCACCTTGAACTCGGGCATACCGCTCTGTTTTTTTCCGAAGAAATCACCGGGGCCGCGCAGTTCAAGGTCCTTTTCAGACAGCTCAAAGCCGTCGTTTGTCTCTGACATGATTCTCATCCGTTCCTTCCCGGTTTCGGATTTCGGATCGGCCATCAAGATGCAGAAAGATTGGTGGTCTCCCCGCCCGACCCGGCCGCGGAGCTGATGGAGCTGAGATAATCCGAAACGGTCGGCGTCATAGATGACCATAATCGTCGCATTCGGCACGTTCACCCCGACTTCTACGACGGTTGTTGACACAAGTACCTGACATTGATTGGCGCTGAATTCTCTCATCACCTGATCTTTTTCATCAGAATGGAGCTTCCCGTGCATCAGGCCGACATTCCATTTACCCCGGTATACGTCAGACAGCATGTTATATACGTCAATCGCATTCTGTACATCCAGTTTATCCGACTCTTCAATGAGCGGGCAGATAATATAGGCTTGCCTTCCCTGCTTCAGCTCTTTTTCTATAAAAGCCAAAATCCGCTCCAGCATGTCGTGTTTCACCCAATACGTTTCGATTTGTTTTCGCCCCGCGGGCATTTCATCTATCACGGAAACATCCATTTCTCCGAAGACGGTAATGGCCAACGTTCTCGGTATCGGGGTGGCTGTCATAAACAGCACATCCGGATCCTGACCTTTATTCTTGAGTTTTTTGCGCTGTTCGACCCCGAACCGGTGCTGCTCGTCCGTAATAACAAGACTCAGCGCTTTGAATTCCACTTCATCCTGGATTAAAGCATGGGTCCCTACTAAAATATCAATCTCTCCGAGAGCAAGCCGCTCCAAAAGCTCCCTGCGCCGCTTTCCTTTTACAGAACTCGTCAAAAGCGCGATATTTACATCTTCATTTGCAAACAACGATACGAGAGAATCTGCATGCTGTTCGGCCAGAATTTCAGTCGGCACCATTAATGCCCCCTGATACCCCGACAGAATCGCAGCGTACAAAGCGATGGCGGCGACGGCTGTTTTCCCTGAACCGACATCACCTTGCAGCAGACGGTTCATTCGGTAAGGGGATGTCATATCAGCGGTAATTTCCCGAAGCACGCGCGTCTGTGCGGTCGTGAGTGAAAACGGCAGGCTGTCTGTGAAAGCGGCGAGCTTTTCAGCAGGAAACACATGGCTGATGCCTTTTGACTGTTCCCTTTCCGCTTTACGGAACGCCTGCATTTTCAGCTGAAATAATAAGAATTCCTCGTAAACAAACCGGCGTCTTGCCTGCTGTAACGATTCCCTCGTTTCAGGCTGATGCATCGTCTGCAGGGCATGTTTGTAATCAGGCAGCTTATAGCGGATTCTCAATTTTTCAGGAAGCGGATCGGCTGCACTGTCCAAATGATGCTGCAGCGCTTCCTTAATAAACCGTCTCATCATTTTTACGGTGACGTTTTCTTTAACGGAATAAACAGGCTCAATGCTTTTATCTTCTTGATGAGGACCAGTTTTTAATTCCTGCACGGAAACGGTCTGTCTGTGTTTATCCCATTTCCCGGATATCGTGACGATAGAACCTAACGTCAGTTTCTTTTTTAAGTAGGGACGGTTAAAGCAGACCGCGGTAATTAAATAATTGCCGACAAGCACCCTGAATGTCAGCCTGTTTCGTTTTTTGCCGTAATAGGTAAGAGAAGGTTCTGAATGAACCTTCCCTTCTACCGTCACTCTTTCTTCATGTTTTACTTCTTCTAAATCCCTCAGCTCATAGTCGTCATAACGGTAAGGGAAATAATTCAGAAGATCAGAAATGTCATAGATACCAAGTTCGTGCAATGTTTTTTCTGTTTCCGGCCCAATGCCCTTAATTTCCGCTATACTAGTTTGCTGATGGTGTGTCACTTGATTTCAGCGCTCCTCCGAAAATTTTTTTCTCTAATTCTCTTCCCGTCGGTGTCGCAGCTAAACCGCCTTGTCCCGTTTCACGCAGTGCTGTCGGCATCGTCTGGCCGATTTTGTACATCGCGTCAATCACCTCATCGCAAGGAATGCGGCTTGTAATCCCGGCCAGCGCCATATCCGCCGCGATCATCGCGTTGGATGCTCCCATTGCGTTTCGTTTGACACACGGCACTTCTACCAATCCGGCGACCGGGTCACATACGAGACCGAGCATATTTTTCAGTGTAATCGCCATTGCTTCCGCTGATTGCTGAGGCGTTCCGCCCGCCATTTCCACAATCGCAGCCGCTGCCATGCCTGATGCTGACCCGACTTCCGCCTGACAGCCTCCTGCCGCTCCTGAAATACTCGCATTATTTGCTACGACAAAACCGAACGCGCCGGCTGTAAACAGAAAACGGATCATTTGTTCTGTCGTAGGGTTCAGCTTATGCTTTACGGCGAATAACGTTCCCGGCACAACCCCGGCAGAGCCGGCGGTCGGTGTAGCGCAGATCGTTCCCATCGCCGCATTGACTTCATTTGTCGCCACAGCTTTAGAAACGGCGTCTAAAATCAGATTGCCCGACAGGCTTCTTCCCGATTGGATGTATGCCTGAAGTTTCACGGCATCTCCGCCTGTTAAACCGGTCTGACTCGTGACGCCCTTCAGCCCTTTTTCAACAGCTGCTTCCATGACGGAGAGATTGCGCTCCATTCCTTGAAAGATTTCTTCCCGTGTTTTTTGCGTCACTTCCATCTCTTGGGTGATCATCACTTCCGAAATCGGAATTTGTTTTTCTTGAGTGATTTCTATTAATTCTTTTACATTACGAAACATGTCATTTTCCTCCTGACTTTTTAGTCAGCTATCTTAGTAACCTGTATAATATTAGGAAGTGTTGAAAGTTCGTCAAGCACTTCTTCTTCAATATTCTGATCGACCTCAATCGTCATCAGCGCAAGCTGGCCGACGTCCTTACGCGCCACTTCCATATGCCCGACGTTGATGGAGAATTTCGCAAGCACATTGGCAACGCCTGCAATCGTGCCGAATTTATCATTATGAACGACTAAAATAGCCGGGTGGTTTCCGGAAAGTCGCAGCTCAAAGCCGTTGAGCTCCGTGATTTCTATTTTTCCGCCGCCGATGGAAATACCGGTAAGGGCAAGCTCTCCCTCATCATCAGAAATGACGATACGCGCCGTATTCGGATGAACGGGCACGGCATCCTCTGTACGGAACTCTACATATATGCCCTTCTCTTCCGCAATTTGAATCGCTGTTTTAATCCGTTCATCAAATGTATCAAAATCAAGCAGGCCGCCGATAATCGCGACATCAGTGCCGTGACCCTTATACGTTTCTGCAAATGATCCGTAAAAAGACACAACGATCCGGCGGGGCTCCCGCCTGAATAAGCTTCTGGCCACTCTGCCGATCCGGGCGGCGCCTGCGGTATGTGAACTGGACGGACCGATCATGACCGGGCCGATAATATCAAAAACGCTTCTATACTTCATGCTGGTTTGCTCCTCCTTAACATCACTTCATTCAGCGCTTTTCTTTAGACTAATTGAACATTTCTCAATTGGCAAGCAGGCACACTGCCGCACTGCCGCAGGTAAATAAAGGCATAAGAATAGAAGGGCCTGATAAGCCCTTCTATTCTGCCGCAAATATATATGGATACAGAGGCTGTCTGCCGTTATGGATTTCAACCTCGATATCTTCACAGACGCTAGCAATATACTCAGCGAGTTTCTCAGCTTCTTCTTCCGGCGCGTCCTCTCCGTACAGGATGGTGACGATTTCATCTTCTTCCCCGATCATTTCATCCAGCAGCAATTTCGCCGCACTTATCCGATCTTCGGCGCTGCCGATAATTGAACTGTTTAAAATGCCGATAAAATCACCTTTTTTAATATCTTTGCCGTCAATATGGGTGTCTCTGACTGAATATGTCACCTGGCCGCTTTTCACATTCCGGATGGCCTCAAGCATATTGGCTTCATTTACATCAGCCGGCTGGTCAGGGTTAAACGCAAGCAGGGCGGTCATGCCTTGAGGGACCGTTTTTGCCGGAATGACAATGACATTTTCTTCAGCCACGCTCGCCGCCTGAT
Organism: Bacillus sp. NEAU-242-2; assembly: GCF_027853835.1. NCBI lineage: Bacteria > Bacillati > Bacillota > Bacilli > Caryophanales > Bacillaceae > Bacillus > Bacillus sp. NEAU-242-2. The sequence goes on from NZ_JAPNNY010000001.1 coordinate 389,112, forward strand.
TGGCAGCCATCACAATATTGGAATTGTTCGGAAGAATGAAAACCGTCTCCGCATTGACAGACTGAACGGCTTCAACAATATCTTCCGTGCTCGGATTCATTGTCTGGCCGCCTTCGATTACGTGTGAAGCGCCGATGCTCGTAAACAATTCAGAAATGCCCTCTCCCATTGCCACAGTCACGATGCCAAAAGGCTTGCGGGCTTCTTTCATAACGCCGGCCGGCTTTTTTTCATCATGTTCTTGGCTGATGATTGAAGTATGCTGTTCCCTCATGTTTTCAATTTTAATTTTAATCAAATCGCCGTAACGCTGTGCGAGATTGAGTACGTTCCCTGGTTCTTCGGCATGAATATGAACTTTCGCCAGCGTATCATCAGCCACGACCAGCAATGAATCGCCGAAACGGCTCAGTTCGTTTCTGAACGCCTCTTCCTTGAACGTCCGTTTATCTTGATCCAGCCTCACCATCACTTCCGTACAAAATCCGAATTCAATGTCTTCTGTACTCAGCATGCTCTGCGCGCTTTTATGATGCTCGGCATTCACCATATCATCGAGTGCCGGAAGAACCGCTTTTTTCGGTACGGCCTCTCCTTTTAAAGCAGCCAAAAAGCCTTCATATACACAAAGCAGACCTTTTCCGCCGCTGTCAACGACACCGACGTCCTTTAAAACAGGAAGCAGATCCGGCGTGCGGTTGAGCGACGCTTCCGCTTCTTCAATAACGGCCTCCATGACCGAAATAATATCGGTTTCTTCTTTGGCCGAGGCGACCGCTTTTTTAGCCGCATCCTTGGCCACGGTTAAAATCGTTCCTTCAACCGGTTTCATAACCGCCTTATATGCCATATCCACTCCCGCTTGGAGTGCTGCGGCAAACTCTCGGGCATCTATTTGGTTTTTGTTTTCAATGCTCTTTGTGAAACCTCTGAACAATTGGGACAAGATCACCCCTGAGTTTCCTCTCGCTCCCATAAGCAGGCCTTTTGACAGGGCGATGCCGACTTTGCCGATGTCGGGTGAGTCAATGTGCTCTACCTCTCTTGCACCGGATGACATCGATAAATTCATATTTGTTCCGGTATCGCCGTCAGGCACGGGAAACACGTTCAGCGCATCCACCGCGGATGCATTTTGAGACAATGTCTCAGCCCCCGCCAGAATCATTGCCGCAAAAGCTCTCCCATCTAAGTTTCGTCTAGACAATACTCATCCTCCTCACTACGGGTTCGTTACTCGTACGCCTTGGACATAAATATTTACAGAATCAACTGCAAGTCCGATTGTTTGATTTACTGTGTATTTTACCTTCGTCTGAACATTGTGGGCTACTTCGGATATTTTAGTGCCGTAGCTGACAATAATGTACATGTCGATATGTATTTGTTCGGCTTCCTGACGGACATGTACGCCTTTTGCGAAGTTCTCTCTCCGGAGGATTTCAGACAAACCGTCTTTAATCTGGTTTTTTGAGGCCATCCCCACTATTCCGTAACAGTCAATGGCAGCGCCTCCGGCAACCATTGCGATGACTTCGTTGGATATATCAATCTGTCCGTATTTTGTCTTCATTTCAATGGACACACAGGTTCCTCCTTCAGATGCATAGAGTTATCATTATTCTACTATATGTATCCCATTATGAAAAGAAAAGATACAGACAGCGGCCTTCAGCGCGGAAATGTGATTGGTTTTACATGTCAAGTGATTTTTCTTGAAAGTAAGGGAAACAATAGTTGCAAACGGTTTTTAGCTGTGGTAAATTATTTAAAGTATTGTATAACGAAAGCATCTGAGACACTATGTTTAAAAAGATGTTTCGCGCAGTTAGGAGGGAAACAAATGGCACGTAAATGTTTTATTACAGGTAAAAAAACAAAAGCCGGAAACAACCGTTCTCACGCAATGAACGCTTCTAAGCGTACTTGGGGCGCCAACCTTCAAAAGGTCCGCATCCTCGTTGACGGCAAACCTAAAAAAGTGTATGTATCTGCCCGGGCTTTAAAATCCGGTAAAGTTGAGCGTGTATAAGCAAAAATGAACGCCTGCCCTTTTATGCGGCAGGCGTTTTTTATGCGTTCAAAGAGGGCAATTTCAGCTTCTTGGGCTTACTCTTTTCTAAATGAGCCCAGCATCGCCCGGACAATTCCTCCTAAAAACTTCGGCAATTTAATGGTATAAAATTTCATTTTGTCCCCTCCTATAAGTCCCGTATCCGCTGCGTTCATCACTTTAGGATTCATGGTTTTTTCCGCATATGGCAGAAGCCGCTTTTCTAATCCGCGCTCCTTACCATTATTAATATGCCTTTTGCAAACGAAAAAGTACCTCGTGAATGAATGAGTTCGTTACTAATACATAGTGTGGAACCCAGAGGAATATGACAATTATCAAGGGGATATTTAAAACCGTCGAGTGTCAGGCCGTCTGCCGCTTCCGTAAACGGAATGAAAGAAATATAGCGTCTGCGCGCTTTTTTTTCAATTGTATAACGGCCGGGCCCGAACATCTGAATGTCATTCTGCCGGTCGATCAGCTCGACATCGGTATGCTTATGTAAGGCTTTATACAGCAGCTGGATGTTCCCTAAAAAGTGATCGGCTCTTCCGCCCGTCACACCGAATACCCGAATGTTTTCCGGTTCTTTTTGTAAAGCCCAGTCAAGAGCGAGTTCAAGATCGGTATAATCTTTTTCCGCCTGATACACATGGAGGGCCGGCGCCGCTTTTTGAATCTGCATGAGCTCCTCTTCCGTAATGCTGTCAAAATCACCGAAAGCTTCCTGCGGAATGATTCCGGCCTCCAAAAGAGCAACCGTCCCTTTATCAACTCCGACCCACGTCGTATCTCCGTCTGTGTATTCGGATAGATCGGGAATAAGCTCCCGCGGGCCGCCCGCAACGATATTGATTGTCTTCATATGCTATCCTCTCTCTTAGACGCGAAAAGAGCCGGCGGCTTTCACCGGGCTCTTTTTCAGCATGTTTATGATGCGTTTCGGATGTCGGCGATGGCTTTTTTCCGATCCGGCTGATTATATACGGCAGACCCGGCAACAAGCAGATTGGCGCCCGCTTCAGCGCATAAAGGGGCTGTTTCTTTATTAACGCCTCCGTCCACCTCGATTAAAAGCTCAGACAGGCCTTTCTCCTCAGCCAGCTGTTTGACCTGACGGATTTTCGGCAGAACCGAATGAATGAAGCGCTGTCCGCCAAAACCGGGGTTAACCGTCATTAACAGCACAAGGTCAAGCTCCTCGATCACATGTTCAATCATTTGGACGGGCGTATGCGGATTAAGCACAACTCCCGCTTTTACCCCTTGCTCTTTTATCAATTGAATAGTCCGGTGAAGATGCGGACACGCTTCAGCGTGAACGGAAAGGATGTCCGCACCGGCTTTTGCGAATGCCGGGATGTAGCGGTCCGGGTTTTCAATCATAAGATGGACATCCAGCGGCAGATCAGTCACCGGACGGACGGCTTCAACGATAAGCGGCCCGATTGTAATGTTAGGGACGAAATGGCCATCCATGACATCAATATGGATATAGTCCGCCCCTCCTTTTTCCACGTCTTTAATTTCCTCGCCCAGTGAAGCAAAATCGGCGGAAAGAATTGATGGCGCAACCTTAATCATATTAATACCTCGGCTTTCTCTCTTTTATTTCCTGCATAAATTCTTTGTAATGCTCATAGCGGTACGGCTGAATCTCTCCTTCTTCCACCGCTTGCTTTACCGCGCATTTCGGTTCTTTAAGATGCAGACAGCCTCTGAATTTGCAAGAGGCGCTTATTTCTCTGATCTCAGGGAACGTGCTGCCCAGCTCTTCTTCCTCAATGCCGGTAAATTCAAGCGAACTGAACCCCGGAGTATCCGCAACCAGACCGCCTGATGTATGAATGAGCTCCACATGGCGCGTCGTATGTTTTCCGCGTCCCAAATGCGCGGAAATCTCGTTTGTTTTCAGCTCAAGCTCCGGGCTGATCGCATTTAAAAGCGAAGATTTTCCGACTCCCGACTGACCGGCAAACACCGTCGTTTTGTTCTCGAAGTGTTTCACAATGCCTGTTAAGCCGCTGTTTTCTTTTGATGACGTCACATATACGTCATAACCGATCGCCTGATAGTCTTTCACGTAAGAAAGTATCGCCTCTTTCGATTCCCCGTCTGCAGCTAAGTCCATTTTGGTTATGCAGATGATCGGGTGAATGCCGTTGGCTTCCACAAGGACGAGAAAACGGTCCAATAAAGACGTGCTGAACGCCGGCTGAACGGCAGAAAAGACGAGAACGGCCTGATCGACATTTGAAATCGGCGGCCTGATCAGCTCATTTGTTCGTTCTTTGATTTCCAGCAGGTAGCCTTCTTTATCATTTTCAGCCTGATAAACGGCATAATCGCCGACCAGGGGCGTTATTTTATTTTTTCTGAAAATGCCCCGGCCCCTGCATTGAATGATCTTGTCCTGTGATTCATCCAAGACATAATAGAATCCGCTTAACGCTTTTATAATTTTGCCCTCAGGCATAGGGTCCCTCCTTGTCAGTCATTATCTTTCGGGTATTCAATCGTTTTGTAGCTGACCACTTTATGATCGACCATCACTTGATAATACCCCTTCTGTCCCTGATCAATCTTCAGTTCAATTGTTTTTTCAGTCGGCTCTTTTATTTTAAATGAGTCATACGTATCAGAGATGCTGTGGTCCTTATCATCGATGGCGATTTGCACTTCAAGCTCGTCCCCTTCATGTTCAGGTTCGTAAGGAATGCTGATTTTTTCTTTTACCGTTTTCGCCGGTTTTTCTTCAGGTCCGAGCGAGAACGTCACTTCAACATTACTTCCCGGCTTAACCGCAGTGCCGGCTGACGGCTCTTGTTTCATGACTTGTCCTTCCGGCACGTCATCTGAATGGGCTTGTTTTTCAACAAGCTGCAGGCCGTTATCTTCAAGATACCCTGAAGCCGCTTCTTTGCTGTAAGTCTTTAAGTCCCTCAGCGTAACGTCCGCCGGGCCGAGGCTGACCGTTAGATTGACTTCATCGTCGCTTGCGACCATATCGGTGCCGGCTGACGGGTCCTGATCAATTACGGTGCCGGCCTCGCTGTCATCGTTTTCTTCTTTTACATTAACATGTTTGAAGCCTTTTTCCTTCAGCGCTTTTTTTGCGTCGCCGATCTGCCGTCCTTTCACGTCGATCAGCTGGGTTTTCGGTTTTCCGATGCTTTTGTACAGTTTTACAGAAGAACCTTCTTTAACGGTAGACCCCGCTTTTGGGTCCGTTTTGACCATTAATTCCTCTTCTATTTTTTCATCTTCAATGTCCGTTATATCAGGATCAGCCCGGAGCCCGTTCTTTTCAAGCAGGGCTTCCGCTTTTTCGTACTTCATGCCCCGTACGTCGGGGACGCTTACATCTTTAGGCATAAATAAAGACGGGAACACGGTGACCGCAAGAACAGCCGCCATAATGAAAATGAAACAGACGGCCAGCAAAACCCACGGCCATTTCCGTTTTTTCTTTTTGGCTGGCTGCTGTTCCTTATCATCCGTCTCCCCCGGCGTTTCCGCCTGAGGAGCGGCTTTTGCGCCGTCAGTAATAACGGGAATGGCTTTTGTCATTTCCTCATCATCCTGCACGGAAAATTTTTGTTCATTCAGCCTGCCGGCGTCAAAAGCCGTTCTGATGTCCGCCTCCATGTCTTCGGCGCTTTCATAGCGGTGAAACGGATCTTTAGCGGTTGCCTTTAAAATAATGTTTTCAACGCTCTGCGGAATGGAAGGGTTCCACTTTCTGGCGGAAGGCGTTTCTGTTTGCAGGTGCTTTAGCGCTATGCTGACGGCTGATTCTCCGTCAAAAGGGATTTTGCCTGTTAAAAGCTCAAACAGCACGATGCCGAGCGCGTAAATATCTGATTTTTTCGTTGCCAGGCCGCCTCTCGCCTGCTCCGGAGACAAATAATGAACCGAGCCCAGCACAGAATTCGTATGTGTGATTGTCGTAGATGTAAGTGCTGTGGCGATGCCGAAATCCGTCACCTTGATATGCCCTAAATGATCTATCAATATATTGTGCGGTTTAATATCCCGGTGCACGATATGGTTTTGATGGGCATGGGCGATGGCCGAGACGATCTGCTCCATAACGGACAGCGCTTCTTTCGGATGGAGCGGTCCGTGTGCGGTTATGTATTCCTTTAATGTCATGCCTTCCACATATTCCATGACAATGTAATAAATATCGCCTTCCTCCCCGATATCGTAAATACTGACGATATTCGGATGATCGAGGCTTGATGCCGACTGTGCTTCTCTTCTGAAACGCCTGATAAAATCAATGTCATTCACAAAGTCAAACCGCAGAATTTTAATTGCGACTTCACGTTCGAGAATGATGTCCTCAGCTAAAAAAACGTTTGCCATTCCGCCGCCGCCAATGGGCCGGAGGATATGATAACGCCCGCTGATCCGCTTGCCGGTTAGCACTTGTCTTCACCCTCTTTTTCATCTGCGGAAAACTCAATCAACACAGCCGTGATGTTATCTTCGCCGCCGTTTTGATTCGCTTTGCTGATGAGAAGGTCTACTTTTTCCTGAGGATCAGATTCGGCTTGAAGCATTTGTTTGATCTCGTGATCTTCTATTTTATTTGACAGTCCGTCAGAGCATAAAAGCAGCTGATCGCCGTCAGACAGTTCAAAAGAACGGGCGTCGGGGCTGATGGTTTCATCTGTCCCCAGCGCTCTCGTCAATACATTTTTCCGCGGATGGTGCTCGGCGTCCTCTTTCGAAATTTCCCCCGTCTTGACCAGCTCATTCACAAGCGAATGGTCCTCAGTCAGCTGAGTGAATTCCCCCTCTTGAAGCAGGTAGCACCGGCTGTCTCCGATATGAGCCACAGTGACAAACTTCCCCGTGAATAAGGCGCAGACAATGGTGGTGCCCATTCCCCGGCATTCTTCATTCGCTTTAGCGTGGTCATGTACTTTGACATTCGCCTCATGAATCCGGTCTTTCAGCCAATCCTCGCAAGCGGACGGCAGAGAAGGAACCGTTTCGGTCCGGTTCCACTGCTCTTCCATCGCCGCAACCGCCATCCTGCTCGCTACATCTCCGGCAAGATGACCGCCCATGCCGTCGGCGACAACCGCAAGCACCGCGTCTTCTTTTGTGAAAATGCCCGCCGCATCTTCATTATGCCGGCGGACTTTACCTGTATCTGTTTTCAAGGCTGTAATCAACCTCTTCACCTCGTCTCGTCTTGACGCTCCTTCGCGCGAAGCTGACCGCAGGCCGCGTCAATGTCATGGCCTTGCTCTCTTCTGATCGTGACATTTACACCGCGGGATTTTAACGTTTTTTCGAATGCAAAAATCTGATCTCTCGGTGTACGGACGTAATCCCGTTCAGGCACATAGTTTACCGGAATTAAATTGACATGGCATTTCACGTCTTTTAACAGTTCTGCAAGCTCTTCTGCATGTTCGACCTGATCATTTACGCCGCCGAACAGCCCGTATTCAAAGCTGATCCGTCTGCCTGTTTTCTCGATGTAATATTTGACGGCCTCCATAAGGTCAGGAAGCTTATAGGCTTTGTTAATCGGCATCAGACGGCTTCTGATTTCCGTATTCGGAGCATGCAGAGAAATCGCGAAATTGATCTGCATTTTTTGATCGGCGAAATCGTAAATCTTCGGAATGATTCCGCTGGTGGAAACTGTGATATGACGCGCTCCGATGTTCAGCCCTTTATCGTGGTTAATAATTTTTAAGAAAGCGAGCATTTCATTGAAATTATCAAACGGCTCTCCGATTCCCATGATGACGACTGAGCTGACGCGTTCATCCGTTTCATCAAGCGCCTTTTGCACTTTCACGACTTGAGCGACGATTTCTCCCGCTTCAAGATTCCGTTTCAGACCGCCGAGCGTTGACGCGCAAAATGTGCAGCCGATCCGGCAGCCGACCTGTGTCGTTACACATACAGAATTACCATACTCGTGTCTCATTAAAACCGTTTCAATCGTATAACCGTCATGAAGCTCAAATAAAAATTTCATCGTGCCGTCTTGAGATGTCTGTTTTACAGCCGTTTTCAGCGTTGTCAGCACAAAATTGCTCTCGAGTTTTTCACGCAGGCTTTTTGAGAGGTTTGTCATTTCATCAAATGAAGAAACCCGCTTTTCATAGAGCCATTCAAAAATCTGTGCTGCGCGGAACGGCTTTTCGCCATTCTCGGTCAGCCATTGTTTGATTTCATCTAATTCAAAAGAGTAAATGGACGGCTGCTCAGTCCGCAGCTCTTTCCGTACGCTTGTCTTTTTTAATTGTGTCATTTTTTATCCCTTCTTTCTCATGCTGCTAATAAAGAAACCGTCTGTTCCGAAATAATGCGGAAGAATTTGAAGGCTTCCATCCTGAACAAAGGGTCTCGCCTTTTCAGGCAGCCGCTTTTCAAGAGACAAATCGGGTTCAAACTCAGGGTGTTCTTGTATAAACGCATGCATAACTTCTTCATTTTCTGTCCGATCCATTGTACACGTACTGTATACGAGTGTGCCACCTTTTTTTACTAATGGGGCGATTTCCCTTAAAATGCCGAGCTGGATTTCTGACAGCCGTCTGCTGTCCTCCGGCGTCTTCGTATATTTCATATCGGGTTTTCTTCTGATGACACCGAAACCTGAGCAAGGCGCATCAACGAGAATACGGTCAAACCGTTCTGCTCCAAAGGCCTCTCCCGCTTTTCGCGCATCCATCGTTTGCGCGTCGATGATCGTAAGTCCGAGCCGTTCTGCGCCCTCTTTAATCAGCTTCACTTTATGGCGGTGAAGATCAAGCGATGTGAGGCTCCCCTCGTTCTCCATCAGTTCCGCAATGTGAGCCGACTTTCCGCCCGGTGCGGCGCATGCATCTAAAACGGTTTCGCCCGGCTTCGGGTCCAGCGCCCGCGCGACAAGCATTGAGCTTTCATCCTGTATGGATACCCGGCCGTTTTGGAAAAATGCCGTGTTCGCGATGCTTCCTTTCAAAAGCTTAATCGCATCAGGAGAAAGGTCTCCGGCTTCCGCTTCCAGACCGGCATTCTCCATCTCATTCAGCACCGTTTCCCTGTCGCTCTTTATGTGATTGACACGGAGCGTCTGCTTCGGCGGAATGAGATGAATCCGGCAGATCTTTTCAGCCGCCTCAAAGCCGTACGCCTCGACCCACTCTTTTACGAGCCATTCGGGATGGCTTGTCTCTGTAGAAAGACGGAGAACCGGGTCTTCAATTTCAGCGAATGACGGCGCCCCCTCACGCTGCAGGGAGCGGAGAATGCCGTTGACAAAGGACGCAATGCCCTTATGCCCGCGTTTTTTGGCGATTTCAACCGCTTCATGGATGGCGGCGCGATCCGGAATTTTTTCTAAATACTCCATTTGATACGCGGACAGACGAAGCAGCTGAATCACCCACGGCTTCACCTTATTCGGCTTGCGGATAAAAGGCTTCAGCATATAGTCTAAGGCGATTTTATTTTGCAGCGTTCCGTAGACAAGCTCTGTCAGCAGTCCTCTGTCCTGATCGCTGAGCGTGTTCGTTTTGATAACAGATGTAAGAAGCAGGTTGCTGTATGCCTGATTTTGCTCAAGCTTCTCAAGCGCTTCAAGGGCGAGCTCCCGGACATTAATTTTCTTCATTTGCTGCTCCTAACACGTCACCGGACTGCACATTTTTGCCTCTTGCAAAATCTTCGCCCTTCATCCGTTTTTTTCCCGCCGGCTGCAGCTCAGTGATTAAAAGGGCGGTGCTGTTTCCTGATGCGACGACAATGCCGTTTTGCTCCGTGCGGATGACTGTTCCGGGCGCAGCATCAGTTTTTGCAGCAACTTTTTCAGAAGCCCATACTTTAATAGTTTGACCGTTCAAAGTTGTATAGGCGACAGGCCAAGGGTTTAAACCTCTGATCTGGTTGTAGATCTCTTCTCCGGGCTTTGCCCAATCAATCCGCTCCTGCTCACGCTTAATGTTAGGCGCGTAAGTCGCTTTTGATTCGTCCTGTTTGATCGGTTTAATATTTCCAGAAATGACGTTCGGGACGGTCTCTGACAAAAGCTTTGCCCCTGCTATGCTTAATTTGTCGTGCAGCGTGCCGACGTTATCCGTTTCATCAATTTCCACTTCGATTTTAGAAATCATATCGCCCGCATCAAGCTTTTCAACCATATACATGATCGTCACGCCTGTTTTCTTCTTGCCTTGGAGAATCGAATAATGTATCGGCGCTCCGCCTCTTAATTCAGGCAATAGTGACGCGTGTACGTTGATACAGCCGTATGTCGGGCCGTCCAGCAGCTGCTTGGGCAGGATCTGTCCGAATGCCGCCGTAACAATCAGGCCCGGCTTCAGGCTGAGCACTTTTTCTATTTCTTCTTCGAGCCTTACTTTTTCGGGCTGAAGCACGGGAATGCCGTGACGTTCAGCTTCAGCCTTTACAGGAGGGGGCGTCATGATTTTCTTTCTGCCTTTCGGGCGGTCAGGCTGCGTAACGACACCAACCACTTCATACCCGTCTTCAATAAGCGTGCGCAGGACGGGAACTGAAAAGTCGGGCGTTCCCATAAAAACGATCCTTGTCATCCAATCATCCTTCCATTTCTGCCAGTTCTTCTTCAGTGTAGTAAGCCGTAATTTTTGATGTGAATAAAATGCCGTCTAAATGATCCATTTCATGCTGAACGGCTCTGGCCAAAAAACCCTCCGCTTCTAAAATAAACGGTTTTCCTTTACGGTCGTGGGCTTTTACCTTTACGTAATCCGGGCGGGTGACATCACCGAAAACCCCGGGAAAACTTAAGCAGCCCTCGACTCCGGTCTGTTCACCGCTCTTTTCAAGAATAACCGGATTTACAAGGTCGATCCGGCCGCTTTCTTCACCGATGTCCACGACGGCCGCTCTTTTTAAAATGCCGATTTGCGGCGCGGCGAGACCGACGCCATCCATTTCGAGCATCGTATCGTACATATCGTCAAGCAGTTTTTTTAATTTTTTATCAAACACTGTCACTTCATCGGCGGGTGTTTCCAGAACCTCCGCCGGGTGTGTGACGATTTTTTTTACAGCCAAAATTTTGCCCTCCAAAAACTAATGTTACATCAGCATGTACGGATTCATATCGATTGAAATCATTACATGCTTTTGCGCAATGTCGCGTTTATAGTGCTCCAGTATCTTTTTCAACTGAATCTGCAACTCGTTTTCCTGTCTGTATTTTATCACGCATTGATAGCGATATCTATCTTTGATCCTGGCAATCGGGGAAGCCGCCGGCCCAAGAATTTTCGTATCAGGCCCGCATCCCGCTCTTAAATAGTTTGTAATCTTTTCTGCGGTGACCGCGGCTTTTGCCGCTTCTTCATGAGAAACGGTCACCAGCGCCACGTAATAATACGGCGGGTATGACTGGGCCCGTCTGTGCGCCATTTCCTGCTGAAAAAAAGTTTCATAGTCGTGCGTTTTCGTCAGCTGAATGCTGTAATGAGACGGTGTATACGTTTGAATGACCACCGTTCCCGGCTTTTCATGCCGCCCGGCCCGTCCGCTTACCTGCGTCAGCAGCTGGAATGTCTTCTCCGCGGCCCTGAAATCTGGGATGTGAAGCGTCGTATCTGCGCTTAATACTCCGACAAGCGTCACGTTCGGAAAATCAAGCCCTTTTGCGATCATCTGCGTACCGAGCAGGATATCCGCCTTCCCTTCACCGAACGCTGACAACAATTTTTCATGGGCGCCTTTTCTTGAAGTGGTATCCACATCCATCCTGATCACACGCGCCTGAGGCAGCACTTTGGTAAGCTCCTCCTCCACACGCTGCGTGCCCGTGCCGAAAAAGCGGATATGTTCGCTGCCGCATTCCGGGCATGTTCCCGGGACAGGTTCCTCATGGCCGCAGTAATGGCATTTCAGCCTTTGTCCGTAGCGGTGATAAGTCATGGAAATGTCGCAATGCGGACATTGCGGCACATAACCGCAGTCCCGGCACATCACAAACGAGGAATACCCCCGTTTATTCAGAAAAAGGACGGCCTGCTCTTTTTTTGCAAGCTTCTCTTCCAGCTGTTCCATCAGCTCTCTTGAAAACATTGATCTGTTGCCATTTCTCAGTTCTTCTCTCATATCAACGAGAGAAACGTCAGGCATGAGCTGGCGGTTTACGCGATGTTTTAACGGAAGCAGCTCATAAACGCCTTTTTTCGCCCGCGCAAATGACTCCAATGTCGGCGTGGCGCTCCCGAGGACGACCGGACAGCTGTGATGCTCGGCCCGGCGGATGGCTACATCCTTTGCATGATACCGCGGCATTTCCTCCTGCTTATAGGAAGATTCGTGCTCTTCATCAATAATGATCATGCCGAGATTTTCAAACGGGGCAAAGATGGCCGATCTGGCTCCGACGACAAGCCGGACTTCCTTGCGCTGAATCTTCCGCCATTCATCGTATTTTTCACCTGTGGATAATCCGCTGTGCATGACCGCAACCTGTGAGCCGAAGCGGCCTTTAAAACGGTTCACCATTTGCGGTGTCAACGAGATTTCCGGAACGAGCACGATCGCTTCTTGTCCTTTTGCCAGCACTTTTTCAATGGATTGCAGGTAAATTTCCGTTTTGCCGCTTCCCGTGACGCCGTGAAGCAGAAAGACGTGGTGGACATGATCGGCTACGGCTTGTTTAATCGGCTCAAAAGCGGCCTGCTGCTCTTCTGTAAGAGAGAGCGGCTCTGTTTTTTTGAACATTCTGTCCTGATAAGGATCGCGGTAAACCTCCTCAAAGCTTTCCGTAAGAAGCCCCTTTTTAAGAAGCGTTTTCAGCGTCGCGGAACTGGAATCGGTCTTTTTGCAAAGTTCAGCCGCGGAAATCTTTTCTCCCCCGCCGATAAAATAAGTAAGCACGGCGAGCTGTTTAGAAGCCTGCTTTGTCAATGAATCTGCGTGCCGGGCGAGTTCTTCTTTGTCTGCCCCCGCTTCGATCATGCGGATCATTTTTTTATTCGTTTTTTGGGCGACTTTATATGTGACATCAATGCTTCCTTTGCGCACGAATTTCTGAAGTGACGAAAGAATGCTTTCATCGGTAATATCCGAGTACAGAAGACTTTTTTGATTCCTGAAAAGCTGTTTGATGTCCGGGGTCAGCGCTGCTTCGTCAACGACTTTCAGCTCTTTCTCGTACTTCGCCTTCAGTGCGGCGGGCAGCATTGCCTGAAGCGCCGTGATTTTAAACGACAGCGTTTTGTCAGAAAGCCATGAAGACAGCTGCATCAGTTCCTCAGTCAGAACTGGCGTCAAATCAAGAAGCTTCTCGACTTCCTTCATTGAGCCGCCGTTTAATTCGGACGAATCTTTCAAACCGGTCACAAATCCTTGAAGCTTGCGCGGGCCAAACGGGACAATCACCCGCATGCCGACTTCGATCATCCCTTTTAAATGATCGGGAATTTTGTAATCAAAGGGTCTGTCAATGTTTTTGGAGCTGACATCGACAATGACTTCTGCTACATTCATACGGGTTTTCGGTCCTCGACTTTCAAAGCGGTCATTTCCTTCAGCATTTCAAAGGAAACGTCAAGTTTAGACATAAGCGCAAGCTCCCGTTTTCTTCCGTCTCGGAAATAGAAGGTGACGACATTCGTATCCGTGCCAAATCCGGCCCCTTCCGCTTTCACATCATTCGCAACGATCATATCAAGGTTTTTCTGTTCGAGTTTTCTGCGCGCATAGCGTTCGACGTCTTGCGTTTCAGCCGCAAATCCGACCAGCAGCTGGTGTGTTTTCCGTTCGCCGAGTTCTTTCAGTATGTCTGCTGTACGGTTGAATTCGATCACGAGCGAACCGTCTTTCTTCTTCATTTTGTGATCGGAAACAGCCGCCGGCGTAAAATCGGCCACGGCCGCCGTCTTAATCACCATGTCGCATGAATCAAACACAGAAAGCACGGCTTCTCTCATATCAGCTGCCGATTGCACAGGAAGAAACTGATACAGCCCGACTGGTGCCTCTATTGACACCGGGCCTGAAATCAGCGTCACCCGCGCCCCGAGACGGACGGCGGCTTCAGCAGCAGCGTAGCCCATTTTGCCGGTGGATTTATTTGTGAAGAATCGGACAGGGTCCACGGCTTCGCGCGTCGGACCGGCCGTAATGACAATATGTTTTCCTTTCAGCGGCGCATCGTCTTCAGGCTCCTTAAAATGCTCTCTGACACGTTCAACAATAAGCTCCGGCTCCTCCAGCCTTCCTTTGCCGACATATCCGCATGCCAAATAGCCTTCACTCGGCTCGATAAAGCGGACCCCGTCCTGATAAAGCACAGAGATGTTCCGTTTCACCGCCGGATGATCATACATATGGACATTCATCGCAGGCGCCACCCAGACCGGGGCCTCAGCCGCCAGCACCGTCGTTGTGAGCATATCGTCAGCAATTCCGTTGGCAAGCTTGCCGATGATATTTGCCGTAGCGGGCGCGACAATAATTAAATCCGCCCAGTCAGCGGCATCAATATGAGAAATCACCTTCGGATTTTGTTCATTAAATGTATCTGTATACACTTCATTCCGGCTCAGCGCCTGAAATGTCAGCGGAGAAACAAACTCACGCGCGGACTCAGTCATAATCACTTTGACGTTTGCGCCGGCCTGAACCAGCTTGCTCGTGAGTGCGGAAGCTTTATAAACGGCAATTCCCCCGCTTACGCATAGCAAAATGTTTCGGTTTTTCATGAAGTCTTCTCCCCTTTATGAAAGCATTGGACAAATCCCAAACGGAAAAAAATAACAACCTATGTAGAGATAGGTTGCTACGTGTGCTTGTTATTCGCTGTCTTCTCTTTCAAACGAAAGCAGGCCCGCGTCAATTTCTTCTAAAGCTTTGCCTACATATTTGTGAGAAATGGTATGTTCAATCTGCTGGTCCTTTTTGATCTGCATTTCACGCGCGCGTCTTGCAGACACAGTCACCAGCGTATATTTAGAATCTAATTTATTCATTAAAGAGTCAATTGACGGATCTAACATAAGTTATTCTACCTCCAGCATTTTCTTATATCTCGGAGCGACGCGTTCACGTTTTAAGTGCTCGGCGAGAACGATTGCGTTAATCTTATCACAAGCCGTTTGGATATCGTCGTTTTCAACGACATAATCATACGCGTCCATCATTTCGATTTCAGCTTTTGCGGCATTCATTCTGTTTTCGATTAAATCGTCGGTTTCAGTCCCTCTTGTCACGATTCTGTTTTTCAGCTCAGAAAGACTCGGCGGCGCTAAGAAGATAAACAGGCCTTCCGGAAATGCATTCCGCACTTGGAGCGCGCCCTGCACTTCAATCTCTAAGAAGACGTCTTTTCCTTCTTGAAGCGTCTGTTCGACATAATCAACGGGCGTTCCGTAATAGTTGCCGACATATTCTGCCCACTCAAGCAGTTTGTTGTTTTCAATCATGCGTTCGAATTCTTCTCTGGATTTAAAGAAATAATCGACGCCGTCGACCTCACCCTCTCTCGGGTTTCTCGTCGTGACTGAAATTGAGTATTCAAATTTCGTGTCCTGTTGTGAAAATATTGCTTGCCGAACCGTTCCTTTTCCAACTCCGGAGGGACCTGAGAGAACGATTAATAACCCTCTTTCTTTCATGCGGCAATTACCCCTGCCCTTCATCCATAATTTCTTCTTTCACAGAAAGTCTGTGTGCAACTGTCTCAGGCTGGACGGCAGATAAGATAATGTGATCACTATCCATGACGACAACTGCACGGGTTCTTCGTCCGTATGTAGCGTCTATTAGCATTCCGCGGTCTCTTGCATCCTGGATCATTCGCTTTATTGGCGCAGACTCCGGGCTGACAATCGAAATCATCCGATTGGCGGAGATGATATTGCCAAATCCGATATTAATCAGTTTAATCGTCATCTTCTACGTTCCCCCTGTAAAATAGACGTCTCTAGTGTAACCTGAAGAGACCGTCTGTAAACAATACGCACAGTCGCTATTCTATATTTTGCACTTGTTCCTTCAATTTTTCAATAGAACTTTTCATTTCAACGACAAGCTTTGTGATTTGATGATCATTGGCTTTTGAGCCGATCGTGTTCGCTTCCCGGTTAAGCTCCTGAACAAGGAAATCAAGTTTGCGGCCGACTGCCCCGCCTTCTTTTAATATATCACGGAATTGAACAAAATGGCTCTTTAATCTGGTAATTTCTTCCGTTATATCAGAACGATCGGCGAAAATGGCGCATTCCGTGATCAGCCTGCTTTCGTCGAGCGCGTCCTCCGTCCATTCCTTCATTCGGGCGTAAAGACGCTCGCGGTATTGAATAACAACGGCCGAAGCGCGCTCTTTCACCTGTTCGGACAGCGTCTCAAGCCGCTCAATGTGCAGAAAGCAGTCTTCCGCCAAAAGCCGGCCTTCTTTTTCCCTCATATCACAAAGTTCCTTTACAGCCAGCTCAGCGGCTTCCCTGATGACTTCTTCAAGCTTGTCATCACGCATCTGTTCTTCGTGAATCTGCGCAATGTGTTCAAATCTAAAGAAATCCATTGCATCGGGTTCTGCGGCCAGGCTGTAGCGCTCTTTCATGACGTGTGCGGCGCTCACATATTCATCAAGGAGCTCCCAATCGATGTTCAGGCTTCTTTTTATGAGCGCGTCACTGTTTACAGTGAGAAACAGCTCTACTCTTCCGCGCTGTATATGCTGCAATATCGTTTGTTTCAGCTTATCCTCTACATATAGCAAAGGCCGTGGCAGGCGGGCGTTCACTTCTTTGAACCGGTAATTGACGGATTTCAATTCAACGGTTGCCGAGAGATCGCCTTTTGTGCTGCTTGCGCTGCCGAAGCCTGTCATACTCCGTATCATATGAAACACCCAATTCTTTCCCGTTATCAAAATAAAAGGGCAATAGACATGCTATTACCCCTAAGATTATATCATATGGAATTATTTTTTTCTTGTCAAAAGTGAACCCGCCAGCAAAAAAGTAGGTATGCCAGACATCCCGATAATCAGCATCCAATCGCCCGGCGTAATCGGCACTGTTTTGAAAATCGGCTGCAGCGGCGGATAATAGATGACGATGACCATCAGGAAGATAGAAGAAATGATGGCGCCGAGCAAATAGATATTTTCAAACGGATTCCGGGAGAAAACAGACGTTTCGCTCCGGCAGTCAAACACGTGTATAAGCTGAGCCAGGACAAGAGTCGCGAATGCAACGGTCTGTGCGTAGGGCAGATTTTCAGGATTGCGGTGATAGACGATGATAAACGCAAAAATGGTTGCGGCTCCGATTAAAAACCCTCTTGATACGACTTTCCAGCCCAGTTTTCTCGCAAACACTCCTTCTTTCGGATGCCGCGGCTTCCGCCTCATCAGGTCTCCTTCCGGCTGATCCATACCGAGGGCCATCGCCGGCAGTCCGTCAGTGACTAAGTTCACCCACAATATCTGAATCGGAACGAGCGGCAGCGGCAGAGCGAGAAGCATCGCAAACAGCATCACTAAAATTTCACCGACGTTGGAGGCGAGCAAATACCGGACGAATTTTCTTATATTTTCATAGATATTCCGTCCCTCTTTTATGGCTGATTTAATCGTAGCAAAGTTATCATCCACCAGAATGAGAGAAGAGGCTTCCTTTGCCACATCCGTTCCCGTCACGCCCATGGCAACACCGATATCTGCCTGCTTTATGGCCGGCGCGTCATTAACCCCGTCTCCCGTCATGGCGACGACGTGTCCGTTTTCCTGAAACGCTTTGACGATTTTCAATTTATGTTCAGGTGACACGCGTGCGAAGACGTAGACATCATCGACCGTTTCGATAAGTTCTTTCTCCGTAAGCTCATTCAGCGTCTTGCCGTCCATCACACGTCCCTTTTTCGGAAGAAGACGCAAATCTTTTGCGATGGCCTTTGCCGTTTCGACGTGATCTCCTGTGATCATAACCGTTTTAATGCCGGCCTCACGGCATTCTTTAATGGCCTGTCTGACCTCCGGACGGGGCGGATCAATCATGCCTGACAAGCCGAGCATCGTCAGATTTTTTTCCGCCTGCTCCATTGTCGGCTTTTCTCCGGCCTTAAGCGGTTTATAAGCAATCGCAATCGTACGCAAAGCTTGCGACGCCAGCTCTTTCAGAACCGCTTCCGTTTCTGCTTTCTTTTCTCCTGAAAAAGGCGTACTTCTTGCGCCGTGCATCAGATGTGACGAGCGGTCAATCAGCACATCGGGCGCTCCTTTAGTGATGACGAACTGCTTTTTTTCCTTATCCTCTATAATGACGGTCATCATTTTGCGGACGGAGTCAAACGGAAACTCGGCAACCACGCGGTATTGCCCGCTGAGCCAATCGTTTGAATAGCCGCCCTTTCTTGCTGCCGTCAGCAGCGCTCCTTCTGTCGGATCACCGTCGAGTACATAACGGCCGTCTTTCAGTGCGATTTCGGATGTGTTGCACAACGCGCCGAAAACCAGCATCTGTTCAAGAATTTTCTCATCTTTCGGCTTGATTTCCCGCTCATCTCGGGTGAAAACGCCCTCCGGCTCATAGCCGATGCCTGACACTTTATAAATTTTGCCGCCTGACCACATATGGGTGACGGTCATTTTGTTTTGTGTCAGCGTGCCGGTTTTATCAGAACAAATGACAGAGGCGCAGCCCAATGTTTCAACCGCCGGGAGCTTTCTGACAATTGATTTTTGTTTGATCATGCGCTGGACGCCGATTGATAATGCCACCGTAACAATGGCGGGAAGCCCTTCCGGAATCGCGGCGACGGCCAATGACACCCCGGCCAAAAACATGCTGTAAAGATCATGTCCCTGTAAGACGCCGACTGCAACGACCAATACCGTTAAAAGGAGCGCGACGATAATTAAAATTTTGCCGAGCTCTTCAAGTCTTCGCTGCAGCGGTGTTGAAAGGCTGCCGGCGGATTCCAGCATATCGGCGATTTTCCCCATTGCCGTATTCATTCCTGTACCGACGACAACGCCGACACCGCTGCCGCGCGTTACGATCGTACCCATAAACGCCATATTGCTGATGTCGCCTAACGAAACATCCGGCTTTCTCAGTTTATCAGCTTGTTTAACCACCGGAATTGATTCCCCGGTCAGCGCCGATTCCTCAATTTCAAGGCTTTTCGCTTCAACGATCCGCACATCCGCGCCAATCCGGTCGCCGCTTGAAAATTTCATGATATCGCCGGGAACGAGCTCCTTGGACTGAATTTTCTTCCAGCTCCCGTCCCGCAACGCTGACACATACGGCGTTGACAGCTCTTTTAGTGCATGTAATGACTTTTCCGCACGCCGCTCTTGAAAAAAACCGAGAACCCCATTGACAAATACAATCGCCATAATCGCTACGGCATCTACATATTCGCCTAAAAACCCGGATATTAAGGTCGCCGCCAGCAGCACGAGCACCATAAAATCTTTAAATTGGGCGAAAAACACGACGATCGCCGGTGTCCTCTTGCCCTCCTGAAGCTCGTTCGGTCCGTGCTTTTCAAGGCGTTTTTTCACCTCTTTTTCGGTCAACCCCTGTTTAATGGACGTATTTGTTGCTTTCAGCAAATCGGTTTGTCCCATTTCATGAAACTTCATTCTTCTCGTCCACTCCCCTGCCTCGCTTTAGAGATGTCACTCTGTAAACAAGCTTATTCTGACTCGCCCCTTTTCATGCTATAATTATCGAATGCAGGAAGAAGGAAAGGGTGTTTTATATGTCTTTTGATGGCATGTTTACATACGGAATGACACATGAATTAAACAGCCGGATTGCCGGAGGCCGGATCACGAGAGTCCATCAGCCTTTTAAGCACGATGTGATATTCCATATCCGCGCCAACGGAAAAAACCACAAATTATTATTGTCGGCGCACCCGAGCTATTCACGGGTGCACATGACAAACCAGGCCTATGAAAATCCGAGCGAGCCGCCGATGTTTTGTATGCTGCTCAGAAAGCATATAGAAGGCGGATTTATTGAGAAAATAGAGCAGGCCGGATTAGACCGGATTATGATATTCCGCATAAAAAGCAGAAATGAAATCGGCGACGAAACCGTAAGAACGCTGTATGTTGAAATTATGGGACGGCACAGCAATATTATTCTGACTGACGGAGAAGGAGCCATCATCGACGGGCTGAAACATTTATCTCCGTCGATGAACAGCTACCGGACCGTTCTGCCGGGATATGATTACAAGCTTCCTCCCGCTCAGGAAAAAATTTCGCCGCTTGCCGCGGATGAAGAGGACGTTTTGCGTTATCTCAGTTTTCAGGAAGGACGGCTTGACCAGCAGATCGTCAGACATTTCTCCGGTGTTTCTCCGCTGTTTGCAAAAGAAGCCGTTCACAGAGCGGGTCTCGCTAACAAAATAACGCTGCCGAAGACGCTGCTTGAAATGTTCCATGCCGTGAAAGATTGCAGGTTTACACCGAACATTACGACAGCCGGCGGAAAGGAATACTTTTATCTCCTGTCTCTCACACATGTAAACGGAGAGGAGCGCACCTTTCACTCACTGAGTGAGCTGTTGGACCGGTTTTATTTCGGCAAAGCGGAACGCGACCGCGTCAAACAGCAGGCGCAGGATCTCGAGCGGTTTGTCGCAAATGAACGGAAAAAAAACGCCAATAAGATAAAAAAGCTGGAAAAGACGCTCGACTACTCAGAGAATGCGAAGGAATTCCAGCTATACGGCGAACTGCTGACGGCGAATTTGTATATGCTGAAAAAAGGTGACAAAGAAGCGGAAGTCATCAATTATTATGATGAAGAAAGTAAGACGGTGACCATCCCTTTAAATCCGAACAAAACACCGTCAGAAAATGCACAGATGTATTTTACAAAGTATCAAAAGGCGAAGAATTCCGTCGAGGTGGTAAAAGAACAGATCCGTCTGGCCGAGGAGGAAATCGCTTATTTCGATCAGCTGATCCAGCAGCTCTCCTCCGCCTCCACAAAGGATATTCACGAAATAAGGGAAGAGCTTGTGGAAGGCAAATATCTGCGGCCGAAACAGCAGAGAGGACAGAAAAAACAGAAGCAGCACGTTCCTGTTTTGGAGCAATATGAATCTTCACAGGGATTGACGATTCTTGTCGGCAAAAACAATAAACAAAATGAGTACTTAACGACAAAAGCTGCCGCAAGGGATGATTTATGGTTCCACACGAAAGACATTCCGGGTTCCCACGTTGTGATTAAAAGCAGCGATCCGGATGAACAATCCATACTGGAGGCGGCTGCGATCGCCGCTTATTTTTCCAAAGCGAAAGATTCCGGCTCCGTTCCGGTTGATTATACAAAAATCAGACACGTGAAAAAGCCAAACGGCGCAAAGCCCGGATTTGTCACCTATGACAGCCAGCATACCGTATTTGTCACACCTGATGCCGACCTTGTCATACGGCTGAAAAAATAAACGCACCTCCAAGCTGAAACCCGCGCTCAGCTTGGAGGTGTTTTTTATTACGTATAAACGGAGACGAAACTCTCCCAGCCGTCAGAATCATCTTTACAATATCTGATCAGTTTCCCGTCATGTCTGCCTGATCCGCCGGGCCGTCTGTGATTAAAACGGTCACACCTGATTTGGCGGCGGATACTTTCACCTTCCCTCTCCGAACCTGAGCACATCCGGGCGGGTCTCTGACCTTTCCTTTGTATGCGGGCGGAATCCAGGCGGCATCGGGATCACATACATATTCCTCATCACTTCGCAATCCTGACCGCTTTCGTTTTGAATTTTTCACATTCGGCGGACTGTCAGGACAGTATAAAAAACACCCTGCCTGATGACAGACAAGGTGTTTTTTATGATCTTCTTCTTTTCTCAAATAATTGATCCACTTCTTCAGCCAAATCAGCAGTAATGAGAGGCTTTATGTCCTCAGCCAGTCTTTTCGTATGTGCCGGGCTTGCGCCGCTTGTTGATACGGATACTTGAATGCGCCCTTTGCGGATGATCTTCGGCATATACACGCTGCCCCGTTCAGCCTCGCTTACACAATTGACCAGCTGCGTTTCAGAAGCGCCCGCGGCTATCTCCCGATTCACGCTGCGGTCATTTGTCGCGGCAATGATGAAAAAAGCGGGCGCGAGATCCTTCATTTCAATTTTACGGGAAACCCAGCGGATACGTCCTTCATCTGCCAGCTGTTTAATTTCAGGCAGGGCCTCGGGACTGATTACAGTAATATCCGCGCCTTCCGGAAGCACTGTTTTGAGCCTTCTTAAGGCAACATTGCCTCCGCCCGCGATGATAATTCTTTTTCCGCTTAAATTAATGTGCAGAGGCAGCATACTGTCCCCCCTTAAAATCAAACTGACCGCCGGGGTTTCGGACAGCTTCTGTCACACGGTTCAAAAACGCCTGCTTAATATGCGGGTGAAAACCTAAGTATGAAGCGAGATGAACATTTTGATTGATCGTTTGAAGCTTTTGAACTTCCCGTTCAATCTCGGTCATTAAAAGCCCGGTAAACAGAAGATATGGAACGATAAAAACGGGTGCTCCGTCATCCTCTTCAAGGCCGGCAAACACTTCTTTATAGTGCGGGTCACATGCTGTTAAAAAACAAGGGATGACTTCTTTAACAGGTGTAATCGCCTCAAGTTTTCCGGCAATCTCACTGACTGCGTTTTTAACGGCCGGATCTGTGCTTCCTCTTCCGATCAGCACCACTTTCGCCTGCTCAATGGGCACTCCGGTATCTTCAATGCGATGATGGACCGCTTTTACGACTTCATCGTCCACTCCGATCGGAACACCATATGTCACTTTTATACCGGGATGCAGGGCCGCCGCACGGTCGATTTCAGCCGGAATGTCATGTTTTGCGTGGGCAGCGGTCAACAGCAGCAAAGGCACGGCCGCAATATGAGTGGCGCCTTGTCTGACACAAGCTTCAAAACCCGCTTCAATAGACGGTTCCTGCAGTTCTAAAAAACAGATTTCCTGAATGGGAGCGTCAGCGTGCGGCAGACACCCTTTTAAAAACGCCGCCGACTCTGTCTGCGCTTTTTTAAGCCTGCTTCCGTGCCCGATGTATAAAATCGCCTGCTTCATTTACAACGCCTCGCTCAAATCCGGATTTTTCTGTTCAGATGCATACCAGTCCAGTTTGCAGTGATAATTGACGACATCACCGATAACAATTAAGCTCGGGTTTTTGATTTCTTCTTTTATCACTGTATCTGAAAGCGTGCCGACGGTGCAGACGACTGTTTTTTGCCTGTCCGTCGTTCCCCAATGAATAAAGGCTGCCGGAGTGCCGCCGTCTCTGCCGTTTTCCAGCAGCATTCTTTCAATCTGCCGGATATTTTTAATTCCCATATAAATCACCAGCGTATCAATGCCCGTCGCCAGCGCTTTCCATTTTTCTTCAAAGTCGTCTTCTTGTTTATAATGCCCCGTAACGAATGCAACATTGGAGCTCGCCTCTCTGTGCGTCACCGGAATGCCGGCATAAGCAGCAGCCGCGATTCCTGATGTAATGCCGGGAACGATCTCAAACGGAATGGCGTTTTGTGCGAGAGCCTCCGCTTCTTCGCCTCCGCGGCCGAAAACAAACGGGTCGCCCCCCTTGAGCCTTACAACGGTTTTCCCCTTTTTCGCATACTTCACAAGGAAACGGTTGATCGTATCCTGTTTCATAATGTGAAAATCCGGGAGCTTGCCGCAGTAAATCAGATCCGCTTCTTCTCCGGCGTACTGTAAAATCTCTTTGCTTACCAATCTGTCATATAATATAACGTCCGCTTTCTGTATGGCTTTCATTGCCTTCACCGTTAATAAGTCCGGATCTCCCGGACCGGCTCCAACGATAAATACTTTCCCCATAGCATGTCTCCCCGATCCGTTTTGAAATCTTCCCAGAACAGCCGCGAGGCCGCACTTCAGCTATTTTACCATATCCCGCCATTGCGGGGGATATCCGGCTGATTGCGCGGCCTTTTTGGACCTATTATGCTAAGCTGTTTTTCACAAAGTCAACCAGTCTTCCGGTGCATTCTTCACGTTCAAATTTGCCTGAATCAAGTACGAGCTCAGGCGCTTTCGGCTCTTCATACGGTGAGTCGATCCCCGTAAAGAACGGAATTTCACCATTTCTTGCTTTTTTATATAAACCTTTCGGATCGCGCTTTTCACATATATCGAGGTCGCATTTCACGTAGATTTCATTAAATTCGCCCTCTGCCACAAGCTCTCTCACCTGATCTCTGTCCTCACGGAAGGGAGAAATAAAAGCCGTGATGACGATGGTTCCCTGCTGAACGAAAAGCTTCGCCACTTCCCCGATGCGGCGTATATTTTCCTTGCGGTCATCATCGGAAAAACCTAAGTCCTTGTTTAAGCCGTGGCGGATGTTATCACCATCAAGCACAATGACTTGATAGCCCTGTTCAAACAACTCGCGCGCTGCGGCGTTTGCAATTGTGGATTTCCCTGAACCGCTTAAGCCCGTCAGCCAGAGGATAGAGCTTTTATGCTTGTTTTTCTGCTGGTATTCTTCTTTCGTTATTGAGGCTTCATGCCATACGATATCACGATTTGTCACTCTATTTTCCTCCTTAAGAAACGCCTGCTTCTTCTTTCGTTTTCAGCCCTTTAATCAACACCTCGACAACTTCAGGACGGCTGAATTCCGCCGGCGGCATGACGCCGCTTCGCAGCATTTCTCTGACCTTTGTTCCTGACAGAATGACGTGGTCTTCTCTGTCATGAGGGCATGTTTTGGCCGTTCCCATGTTGCCGCATTTCTGGCAGAAGAAGCTGTGCTCGAATTTCATCGGTGTAATCCCGAGTTCATCCGCTGTAAATTGATCAAACAGCTCTTGCGCTTCATATGTGCCGTAGTAATCACCGACGCCGGCATGATCGCGGCCGACAATAAAATGCGTGCAGCCGTAGTTTTTGCGGACAAGCGCGTGGAAAATGGCTTCTCTCGGCCCCGCATACCGCATAGCCGCCAAAAACACGCCGAGGAAAACGCGGTCTTTCGGATAATAATGATCGAGAAGCACTTGGTAGCTTTCCATTCTGACATCCGCCGGAATGTCATCTGATTTTGTTTCACCGACGAGCGGGTTCAAAAACAGGCCGTCAACCGTCTCAAGCGCGGTTTTTTGGATATATTCGTGGGCGCGGTGGACCGGATTTCTCGTTTGGAAACCGACGATGGTTTTCCAGCCCTTTTCTTCGAAGCTTCGTCTTGTATCGGCAGGTTCAAATGTAAACTCAGGAAACTGCTTTGACGCTTTTTTAATTAATGTGATCGGCCCGCCGACATACGTATCGCCGCGTGAAAATAATTTTTTCACGCCCGGATGCGCGGCATCATCGGTTTTATATACGTGAACGGCTTCTTTTTGTTTATCCGGCGTATAAATATCTTCGATGTCGACGACGCCGTATGTTTCTCCGCCGTAAGTCAGTTTCACCGTGTCGCCGACGGCAAGCTCAGCCGCTTTTTCTGAATCGACCGGAAGCGTGATCGGCAGGGACCAGACAACCCCTGATGCCAGACGCATATTTTCAACGACTGATACGTAATCTTTTTCTGTGAAAAATCCTTCAATCGGGCTGTACCCCCCGATCCCGATCAGCTCTAAATCAGCGAACGAAATCAAATCAAGCTCAATTTCTTTGTGGACGGATGTAAGATCATACTGCTCATTCACCCGATTAATTAATGTTCCTCCGTGCGGTGCTAAACTCATAATACATGATTCCTCCCAGTTAACAGATAAATAAACTCAGATTAATAGTTAAATGCCCCCGCCTTGTTCATGGACAGAGCGTTTCTCTTTTCGGATGGCTTTCATCAGACTGGCGGCTCCGCCAGCTGCCAAAAGTACGCTGGCCATCATAAAGATGGAATAATAATCTCCTTTTAACAGCAGGGAAACAAGCAGATACGAAATCGACAGTGACAAAAACGGTGAAACGACCCAAACTTTGAGCATCGTTTTCACGACTTCTTTATGAAAAACGTTCGGCCCGTTTTTGGCCATTCCGATACCGATAATTGATGATGATGTGACTTGCGCCAATGGGACCGGCAGACCGAAGACGGAACTGATAATGACAAGCCCCGCGCCGGTTCCTGAAAGCAGTATGCCTTCTCCGGCTGAAAACCTCGTAATCTTTTTCCCGTTGGTTTCAAGCACTTTACGTCCTAAAAGCAGAGCGCCGAGAGCGACAAAGATGCCTCCGTACAGCGTTCCTTTTGACACGCTGAGTACGCCCGCTGCCACCAAAGGGCCCACCGCATTTGCGACATTGTTCATTCCGGCTGAAAAAGCTTCCCAAAACCCCGCAAAAAGCAGCACAATCCCTAAAATCTTCTGTTTCCGTTTCGAAATGACTCGAATATTCAGAGAACTGAATACCTTCGATACGAGAAAAGTGAAACAGAACGCGACGAACGGTACGAGCACCCAAAAAATCACGATGACCAAAAGATGCTGTAAAAACAATACTTTGTACGCGACGCCGACACCGACAATCGCCCCGACAGTGACCTCACTCGTCGACAGCGGAATGCCGAGCACATTCGCCGTGAATAACGATAGCGCCGCCGCTCCGATTATAATGCAGACAATGGTGAGCGTAATGGTTTGTTCGGGAATGATTCCGCCGCTGATCGTCTTAACGACTTCACCGCCGCCGATAACCGCCCCTGACAGGACTCCGGCCGCGCAGATGATCAGCGCATACGTTTTCTTTTTAACGGCGCCGGACCCGTAAGCAACTCCCATTGATGCCGCGGCTCCGCTGGCTCCGATATTCATGGCAAAAAACAGACAGAATAAAATAGCGGCTAATTCCATCGGGCAGCTCCTTTATTCATGCAGTCCGCATTCTGTTTTCGCCATGCCGTTCCATCTGCCGCTCCGCAAATCTTCCGCGGTAAACGCAGGTGAAGTGCACGGTTCACAGCCGATGCTCGGATACCCCTGATCATGGAGGATATTGTAATCCAGCTCATGCTTGGAAGTATATCTCCAGATGTCTTTCCATGTCCAATGGATCAGCGGGCATACTTTAATCGATTGAAACTTGTCGTCTTTATTCAGGAAATTCGTATTCGCCCGGCTCGGCCCTTGATCCCGGCGAAGGCCGGACAGCCATGCCGGATGCCCTGCGAGTGCTTCTCTTAACGGCAGAATTTTTCTGATGTAGCAGCACTGGTTCGGTTCTCTTTCCCACAGTTTATCTCCGTGAGCCTCGGCCTGTTCCTCGAGAGTAAGGCTGGGCTTTTTCAGGATAATGTTCAGCCCCGGGTAACGTTCTTTCACTTTTTCGATCGTTTCATATGTTTCTTTAAAGTGAAGACCCGTATCGAGAAACACGATTTCCGCGTCTTTCTTTACTTTAGAAATTAAATCGATCAGGACGATGCCCTCAATCCCGAAGCTGCACGCGTAAACAAGCTGGTCTCCGTAGTGGCCGTATGCCCATTTTAAAACGGACAGCGCGCCTTTATAGGAATCGTCTTCCGGAAATGTAATCGCCGGCTCTTCCCATGTGTCATACGTTAGCATTTTTTCTTTCCTCCTCCCGGAGACAATCAAACAGCTGTTGTTCTCTGCCGGTTGTCTTATCCCTCAATCTTTTTTTTATATAAAAAACTTTCAATCCAGCGGAATGAAAGACAGTGACCCGGTATAGCCCTTATCTTCAAAATGCTGTGCATTTTTCTGGATGCGGCACCTTGCAATACACGCAGGTTGCCGGGCGTCATCGGTCCAGTCCCTCAGCCGCTCTTGATAAGCTTTTTAGATTTGTACTAAATTTTAGCACAATTCTAACAGAAGTCAACCCGAGTTTTTTGATAGGAATAATAAAACAGGCCCTGAGGCCTGTTTTTATTGTCATTATTTTTTAAACCAATCTTTTGACTCGGGATTCAGTTTCCATGATTTCAGTTTTTCAATGTCAGCTGAATGAATCGTTCCGTTTTCAAGCGCGACTTCAATCAGCGTGTCATAATCGGTTAACGAGTAATAAGGAAGACCCGCTTTTTTAAAGGCTTCTTTTGCTTTCGGCAGTCCGTATGTAAAAATGGAAATGACGCCGAGGACTTCCGCGCCCTCTCTTTGAAGGGCCGCCGCTGCTTCAAGCACGCTGCCTCCGGTAGAAATCAAGTCTTCAATCACGACTGTTTTTTGTCCTTTCTTAATGGCGCCTTCTATTTGATTTCCTTTGCCGTGCGCTTTCGGTTTGCTTCTGACGTAGCACATCGGCGCGCCTGTACGGTCTGCGAGAAGCGCAGCATGCGGAATGCCCGCCGTTGCAGTGCCCGCGATCATCTCCGCCTCGGGGAAATGCTCCTTCAGCAGTTTGCCGAGCCCGTCCGCCACATCATTTCTCACTTTTGGATACGACAATGTCAGACGGTTGTCACAATAGATCGGTGATAAAATGCCGCTCGCCCACGTAAACGGCTCATTCGGACGTAAAAAGACAGCTTCAATGTGTAATAGATGTTTTGCGATAGCCTGTTTCATCGGCGAACGCCCTCCCATTCCAGTTTAATTGCTTCATATGCTTTAACGGGGTTTTCCGCTTTTGTAATTGAGCGGCCCACGACGATGGCTGACGAACCGTTTTCTTTCGCAAATGACGGAGTCGCCGTCCGGACTTGATCGTCAGCTGCGTCACTGGCCGTGCGGATGCCCGGCGTGACTGTCAGAAATGAAGGCCGGACCGCTTCATAAATGGCTTTTGTTTCATGGACCGAACATACCACTCCGTCCAGCCCGCACTCTTCCGCCATTTTGCCGTAATGCACAACCGTTTCTAACAGCGGCTTATGCAGCAGAAGCTCTTCCTTCGCCACCTGCTCTGAAGTGCTGGTCAGCTGAGTCACCGCGATTAAAGACGGGCGTTTTCTGCCTGCCGGCGTGCCTTCTTCAAGCCCCTCAAGGGCCGCGCGCATCATGCGTGCGCCCCCTGCCGCATGCACATTGACGAGATCAACGCCGAGGCGGGCCAGCCGCTTCATCGCTTTATTGACCGTAGTCGGGATATCATGAAGCTTTAAATCTAAAAATATATCACAGTTCCGTTCTTTTAATTGGTGAATGATGGCGGGGCCTTCCTGATAAAAAAGTTCCATCCCCGTTTTGACAAAGAGCCTTTCCTTTTCAAACAAGTCTAAAAACGTTAAAGTCTCTTCCCCTGATGCAAAATCAAGCGCGATGATGGGCAGGTTGTTTTTCATGTTTCCAGCTCCTTCCGATGCATTCACTTACAGATTGAAAGCCGTGTTGGCGCAGCACACGGGGGAGCTGTTCTATGATTTCCGGGCAGACGAACGGATTGACGAAGTTCGCCGTGCCGACGGCAACCGCACTCGCTCCCGCAAGAAGAAATTCTAATGCATCCTCTGCGGTCTGAACGCCGCCCATCCCGATAATCGGAATTTGAACGGCCTGGCTGACTTCGTATACCATCCGGATGGCGACCGGTTTGATCGCCGGGCCTGACAGTCCGCCCGTTTTATTTGCTAAAATCGGCCGGCCCGTCTTGAGATCGAGCCTCATCCCGATGAGAGTATTAATCATCGTCAGACCGTCAGCACCGGCCGCTTCAATCGCTTTGGCAATTTCGGTTATGTTTGCGACATTAGGCGAAAGCTTCACATACACAGGCACTGCGGAAACTTCTTTCACCGCTTTTGTCAGTTCGGCCGCCATGACGGGATCAGTACCAAAAGCAATCCCCCCCGTTTTGACATTCGGACATGAAATGTTAAGCTCAAGCGCATGCACATTCGGCGCTTGGCTGATGTGCTCGGCCACTTCTTTATAGTCGTCCACCTGAGAACCGGCGACATTTGCGATAATCGGCGTGTCAAATTGTTCGAGCCAAGGCAGCTCATGATTGAGCACATGCTCAAGGCCGGGATTTTGCAGTCCGATGGCATTCAGCATTCCCGCGCTTGTCTCCGCCACTCTCGGTGTCGGATTTCCGAAGCGGGCTTCGTTCGTCGTTGCTTTAATCATAATGCCTCCGAGGCATGATAAATCGTAAAATCCGGCATATTCTTTCCCGAAACCGAAACATCCGGAAGCGGGGATGATCGGGTTTTTCAATTGGAGACCCGGCAGATTCACCTCTAACATTACAGCGCCACCTCCTCAGCTTTAAATACAGGCCCGTCCAGGCAGACCTTTACATAGGATGTATCGCTTTCACCCGTGCGGCACACGCAGGCGAAGCAGGCCCCGATGCCGCAGCCCATCCGCTCTTCCATCGAAAGATAAACCTCTTTATGGCCGTACTGCTGCTTCAGAGCTTTCAGCATCGGTGTCGGTCCGCAGCTTAGCAGGACATCGAATTCGAGCTGCTTTTCACGGATGACATCGGTGACAAATCCTTTCTCTCCATATGTTCCGTCAGCCGTCGCCACATAGGTGTCTCCGTACGCACGGCATTCCTGTTCGTAAAAAACATCCTTTGCTGATTGAAATCCAAGCACATGAATGACGTTTACGCCTTTTTCCGTCAGGCGCTTTGACAGTTCCTGCAAAGGCGGAACCCCCACTCCGCCTCCGACTAACAGCGCGGTTTTGCCGGGTTCAATCCGCCGGACGGGAAATCCGTTGCCGAGAGGGCCGAGAACGTCTATCCTGCCGCCCTCTTTTTTCCCGGACAAAAGACGCGTTCCCTCACCGTCAGCTCTGTAGATAACGGATACTTCATCCGCGGCGAAATTGACGTCCGCAATGCTGAGCGGTCTTCTTAATAGCGGTGTGACCGCGTCACTCACCTTCAGATGAAGAAATTGACCCGGCTCGGTAAGGTGCCGGACAAGCTCTCCTTTCAGCACCATCTTATAAATCCGGTCGGCAATTTCTAAGTTGGATTGAACAGTCAAATGCGCTTTTTTCATATCGTGACTGCCGCCTTTTGATTGGTTTCGGATGCAGGCATATGATCCGCCCGGAATGTCATGCTTTCCAATACCCGCAAAATGGCTTCGGCCGTATCTAAAGATGTCAGGCAGGCGACTCCGTTCTCAACGGATTCGCGGCGGATTCTGAAGCCGTCTCTGGCCGGCTGTTTGCCCTTTGTCAGCGTATTGATGACAAATTGCGCTTCGCCGTTTCTGATCACATCGAGCAGATTTTTCCCTTCTTCGCCGATTTTCCCGACGACTTGAGCCGGAATCTGAGCGTCTTTCAAATAAGCCGCCGTTCCTTCCGTCGCCAAGATTTTATAGCCGATGGCGTGGAACCGCTTGGCGATCAGCAGTCCTTCTTCTTTATCTTTATCAGCAACGGTCAACAGCACTGAGCCGTAGTTCGGGATTTGAATGCCAGAGGCAATCAGCGCTTTATAGAGCGCTTTTTCCAAGGTTGAATCTTTGCCCATGACCTCTCCCGTCGACTTCATTTCAGGGCCTAACGTAATATCCACTCTTCTCAGCTTCGCGAATGAGAAGACAGGCGCTTTCACGAATACCCCCTGCTGTTCAGGCTGCAGCCCCTCTTGATAGCCGAAATCAGCAAGCTTTTGGCCGAGAATGACCTTTGTCGCCAGATTCGCCATCGGAATCTTAGTGATTTTGCTTAAGAACGGCACGGTTCTGCTTGACCGCGGATTTACCTCAAGCACATACACCTCACCTTGCGAAAGTACGAACTGGATGTTCAGCAACCCGATGATGTTAAGGCCTTTTGCCAAGGCTACAGTGTATTGTTCGATTTTTTTCTTAATGTCTCCGCTTAAAGACTGAGGCGGATAGACGGCGATTGAATCCCCTGAATGGACGCCGGCCCGCTCGATATGCTCCATAATTCCCGGAATAACGACTGTTTCGCCGTCAGATACGGCATCGACTTCGATTTCTTTCCCCGTCAGATAACGGTCGATTAACACCGGATGCTGCGGGTTGATTTTGACCGCATTTTTCATATAGTGAAGGAGCTCTTCTTCGTGATAGACGATTTCCATCGCCCGGCCGCCGAGCACATACGAAGGGCGGACAAGTACCGGATAGCCGATGGATGCAGCGATTTTGACCGCTTCGTTCACCGACACGGCGGTTTTTCCGAGCGGCTGCGGCACATTCAGCGCCTCAAGCGCCTGCTCGAACTTATCCCGGTCTTCCGCACGGTCTAAATCTTCAAGTGATGTACCGAGGATTTTGACGCCGCGGGCGCTCAATTCTTCCGCAAGGTTGATCGCCGTCTGGCCGCCGAATTGGACAACAACGCCTTCCGGCTGTTCCAAATCGATGATGTGCATGACATCTTCTACCGTCAGCGGTTCAAAATACAGTTTGTCTGATATGCTGAAATCAGTGGACACCGTCTCAGGGTTGTTGTTGATAATAATCGCTTCATAGCCTGCCTGCTTGATGGCCCAGACAGAATGAACGGTCGCATAGTCAAATTCGACGCCCTGTCCGATGCGGATCGGGCCGGAACCGAGGACGACGACGCTTTTTCTTGATGTTACCTCAGACTCGTTTTCTTCCTCATATGTGCTGTAAAAATACGGGGTTTCTGATTCGAATTCCGCCGCGCATGTATCCACCATTTTATATACAGGCTTGATGGCTGCTTCTTTTCGCATTTGATACAGCTCTTGTTCCGGCATATTCCATTCCCGGCTGATATATTTGTCGGAGAAACCGAGTTCCTTCGCTGTCTGCAGGACGGCGAGGCTGCCTTTTTCCGCTTTCAGCTCGGTTTCAAAAGCGACCAGCTTAGAGAGCTTGTGCAAAAAGAATACGTCAATTGCGGAAAACTCATGAAGCTGCTCCACTGTGTAGCCTCTTCTGAACGCTTCTGCGAGATAAAACAGCCGTTCATCTCCGGCCTTTCTGATCCGTTTTTCCAAAAGCCCGTCAGAAATCTCTTCCGCATCCTTCAGTTCCAGGTGATAGACATCGGCTTCCAGTGAGCGGACCGCCTTTAACAGCGATTCTTCAAGGGTGCGTCCGATGGCCATGACCTCTCCGGTGGCTTTCATTTGCGTCCCGAGCCTGCGGTTTGCCGACTCAAATTTGTCGAACGGCCAGCGCGGGATTTTAGAAACGACATAGTCAAGCGCGGGCTCAAAAGCCGCATATGTTTTTCCCGTTACGGGGTTCATCATTTCATCAAGAGAAAGCCCGACTGCGATTTTCGCCGCAAGCTTTGCGATCGGGTAACCCGTCGCTTTTGAAGCGAGGGCAGATGAGCGGCTCACCCGCGGATTCACTTCGATAATGTAATATTGGAAGCTGTCGGGATCGAGCGCGAGCTGAACATTACAGCCGCCTTCAATGCCGAGCGCGCGGATCAGCTTTAATGAAACATTGCGCAAAAGCTGATATTCCCGGTCGCTCAAAGTCTGGCTCGGGGCAACGACGATGCTGTCGCCCGTATGGATGCCGACCGGATCGATATTTTCCATATTGCAGACGACGATCGCGTGATCTCTGCTGTCTCTCATGACTTCATATTCGATCTCTTTGTAACCGGCAATGCTTTTTTCCAGAAGGCACTGATGAACGGGGCTGAGCTTTAATCCGTTTTCGACGATCTCTTTCAGTTCTGCTTCATTAGAGCAGATGCCGCCGCCCGTTCCGCCTAATGTGTAAGCGGGGCGCACGATAACCGGAAACCCGATCCGGCCGACAAATTCCTCGGCTTCCTGTAAAGTGCGGATGATCTCACTTTCCGGCACCGGTTCATTCAGCTCATTCATCAGCGTACGGAATAAGTCGCGGTCTTCCGCCTGCTGGATGGCGGACAGCTTTGTGCCGAGCACTTCCACTCCGCATTCCTCAAGAACCCCGAGTTCAGACAGCTCGACGGCAAGATTCAGTCCGGTCTGTCCGCCCAGAGTCGGCAGGATGGCGTCCGGCCGTTCTTTTCTGATAATACGCGTGAGAAACTCCGGCGTCAGCGGTTCTATGTATACCCGATCAGCCATTTCCGTATCCGTCATAATCGTTGCCGGATTCGAGTTGACGAGAATAACTTCATAGCCTTCTTCCTTTAAAGCGAGACACGCCTGTGTGCCCGCATAATCAAATTCCGCCGCCTGTCCGATAATAATCGGGCCTGATCCGATCACTAAAATCTTTTTAATATCTACGCGTTTTGGCATACCGCTTCCCCTTCTTTCTCAGTTGTTTCGATCAAGTCAATGAATCTGTCAAATAATTGATTGGCGTCTTCCGGCCCCGGTGAAGCTTCAGGGTGGTACTGAACCGTAAATGCCGGCAATGTTTTATGCTTGAGTCCTTCGATCGTTTGATCATTGATCGCAATATGCGTCACTTCAAGCTCTGTCTCATCTATTGAAGAAACTGTATATCCGTGGTTTTGGGCTGTTAAAGCGACTTTCCCTGTCGCAAGCTCTTTAACCGGATGATTGGAACCCCTGTGTCCGAATTTCATTTTTTCCGTTTCCGCTCCCGATGCCAGCGCAAATAATTGGTGGCCGAGGCAGATTCCGAATAACGGCACCTTCCCGAGTATGCCTTTTATCATTTCAATGGCTTCCGGCACATCTTTCGGATCTCCGGGTCCGTTAGAAAGCATGATGCCGTCCGGCTTGAGCTGAAGCACTTCTTCCGCCGTTACATTGTACGGTACAACGATGACATCGCATTTTCTTTTGTTTAACTCTCTTAAGATGCCGTGCTTCATACCGAAATCGACGAGCACGATGCGTTTGCCGCGGCCCGGACTCGGATATGCCGTTTTCGCCGATACTTGAGCGACTTGATTTCTCGGCAGTTCCGTTTCTTTCAGCCTTGCAAGAACCTCTCCGACATTCTCCTCACTTGAAGCAAACGTTCCTTTTAATGCGCCGGCCGTGCGGATCATTCTGGTGAGTTTTCGCGTGTCGATCCCTTGTAAGCCGGGGATATTTTTCATTTTCAGATACTCGTCAAGCGTGTAAGCCGAACGCCAGTTGGAAGGCAGCTCGCACAGTTCTTTTACGATCAGCCCTTTTACAAAAGGAGTGATGGATTCAAAGTCATCTCTGTTAATTCCGTAGTTGCCGATCAGCGGATACGTCAGCGTCACGATCTGCCCGCAGTAAGACGGGTCTGATAAAATTTCCTGATAACCGGTCATTCCCGTGTTGAATACGACTTCACCCGCAGTATGCTCCAGGCTCCCGAATGCTTCACCCTCAAATACCGCTCCATTTTCCAGCACTAGTCTTCTTTTCATTTGACGAGTCTCCCTTCTTCGTATGCAAGTTTACCGGCAGCCATCGTTGCAACAGGCCAGCCGAAGCACTTCATCTTGTTGAATGGCGTATTTTTTCCTTTAGATAAAAATGTATCTTTGTCAATGGCCGCTTCTTTTTCCAGATCAATCAGGGTGATGTCAGCCGGCGCCCCCGGTGCAAGCGTTCCGTACGGAAGACCGAATGCCTCGCAAGGTTTTACCGTCATGAAATCAACCAGCTGCTTCAGCGTCCACGCCCCGTTTTTCACAAAATGTGTGTACAGAAGCGGAAAGGCAGTTTCTAAACCGACGATACCGAAAGGCGCAAGCTTCATGTCCGTGTTTTTCTCTTCTTCTGTATGCGGCGCATGGTCAGTGGCGATGAAATCAATCGTACCGTCTAAAAGCCCTTCAATCAGCGCCTCTCTGTCCTCTTTGCTGCGAAGCGGCGGATTCATCTTAAAATTGGTATCAAGTCCCGGGATATCTTCGTCACAAAGCAGCAGGTGGTGCGGCGATACTTCGGCCGTCACGCGGATTCCCGCTTTTTTTGCGTCTCTTACGGCTCTGACGGATTCTTTCGTGCTGATATGACACACGTGGTAATGGCAGCCCGCCGCTTCCGCCAGCAGGACGTCACGGGCAATATGTACCGCTTCACAAATGGAAGGTATGCCGTTCAGGCCGTTCGCTTTTGAAAAAGATCCTTCATGCACGCTTCCGCCGTAAATAAGCGAGTTATCCTCACAATGAGCGACAATCGCTTTATTTATTGAAGCCGCCCGTTTCATGGCTTCATACATCATTCCGGCCGTCTGAACGCCGACGCCGTCATCGGTGAAGGCGAATGCGCCCGCTTCATGAAGCGCCTCAAAATCTGTCATTTCTTCGCCGGTTTGTCTGATCGTAATCGATGCGTAAGGAAGGACCCTGACAGATGAGGTTTCTTTGATCCTGTTTTGCAGCCATTCCATCTGCTCTTTCGTATCCGGCACCGGTCTTGTATTCGGCATGGCGGCGACTGTGGTAAAACCGCCGCGCACCGCGGCTTTAGAGCCCGTCTCAATGGTTTCTTTTTTCTCGCCGCCCGGTTCTCTGAAGTGGACATGAAGGTCTACGAGCCCAGGTGAAACGAACAGTCCCTCAGCGTCGATCACCGTTTCTCCGTCTTTCGCTGTCAGAAGCCCGGTTTCCGAAATGAATTCACCCGTTACCCGGATATCCTGTGCCGCTTTTTCTCCCTGTTCATTTAACATCCAGCCGTTTTTAATGAGATAAGACATAAGCCGCTTCTCCCCTTTTCACATTGGTTTGCAGTGCTCTTTTTAATACTGCCATTCTGATATACACACCATTTTCCATTTGTTTAAAGATTCTTGATTTTCCGCATTCCACTAATGTTGTGTCAATTTCGACTCCTCTGTTCACCGGTGCGGGATGCATGATGATGGCATGCCGCTTCATGCTCTCCGCCCGCTTTGCGGTCAGCCCGTATGCTTCCAGGTAGCCTTTTTGGTCGGCTTCTGTCTGATGCCTTTCATTTTGGATGCGGAGCAGCATGACGACATCTGAAGCTTGTATGGCTTCATCCGTCTGAACACAGGTGCCGAAGGCGTTTTTCTCATCCTGCCACTGCGGCGGACCAGAAAACAGCACACGTGCGCCGAGCCTTGTCAGCACCTCGGCATTTGACCTTGCCACCCTGCTGTGTTTGATATCGCCATGAATGGAAACCGTCAGGCCCTGAAAGGTCTCAAATTCCTCTTGAATCGTCATTAAATCGAGCAATGACTGAGTCGGGTGCTGGCCGCAGCCGTCGCCGGCGTTTAAGATCGGAATATTGACTCTGCCGGTCAGATCTTTGTAATATTCATCCGTGCTGTGCCTGATGACGCAGGCATCCGCTCCGATTGATTCCAGTGTTTTGACCGTGTCGTATAAGGACTCGCCTTTTTGAACGCTTGTGCTCGTGCCGTCTAAGCTGAGCACGTTCATCCCGAGTTTCTTTTCCGCCACTTCAAAGCTGAACCGCGTTCTCGTGCTCGGTTCAAAAAACAGATTCGCAACGAATTTTCCCGCGAGATCGGGACGGACTGCACCCTCTTTTATCGCTTTTGCCTCTCGCAGCAGTTCTGTAATTTCAGCCGCGCTCAGTTCAGACATCGCCGTTAAATGATTCATGTTTTTTCTCCTCCGTTTCCGCTTGAAGGCCGTAAAAAACACCCCGGTCTATAGACTCGGGGTGCGGTTAAAGAGAGAAGAGCCGTACAGCTTCTTCCCGTTATAACCCTTCCAAGCCTCTCTGGACTTTCTTTAAAAGGTTTACATATGATTTTGTTTTTCTGATGCAATCGCGTCTTCTTCATTTGCATGCGGCAGGATAAGGTTCAGGATGACTCCGACGATTGCCGCAAGCGCCATGCCGGATATTTGGAACCCGCCTTTTGATACTTGAATAAAAGCCCCTCCGACGCCGATCACGAGGATGACGGATGTGATAATTAAATTCCGCTTGTTTTCATAATCAATGTTGTTGTCAATCAGCATTCTTAAGCCGCTGGAGGCGATAATTCCGAAGAGCAGGAAGGAAACGCCTCCCATAACCGCGGACGGAACAGAGCTGATCAGCGCTGAAACTTTGCCGATAAATCCGAAGCACAGCGCAATCACTCCCGCGCCGCCGATGACAAAGACGCTGAAAACTCTCGTAATTGCCAGGACACCGATGTTTTCGCCGTATGTTGTCGTCGGCGGGCCGCCGATTAACGAAGCGATGATCGTCGCTACGCTGTCCCCCATTATGGAGCGGTGCAGTCCCGGCTTTTTAATGAAATCCTGTCCGACAACTTTACTCAGCACCATTTGGTGGCCGATATGTTCTGACATCGTCACGAAAGCGACCGGCACCATCGCAGCGGCAATGCCCAATGTCACTGACGGCGTGTAGTCTTTGAAAGGGATGATAAATTCAGGAACGGCGAACCATTTTGCATCAATGACCGGCTGAAAATTGACGATGCCCTGTGTCAGCGCAAACAGATATCCGCCTATAATGCCGATCAATACCGGAATCAAGCTTAAAAATCCCCGTAAAAAGATGGCGCAGATAATGGTGATGGCCAAAGTGACGCCGGCTACACTGAAATGTTTCAGGCTGTAGACGAGTTCCTTCGCATTCGGATCAGCATACATTGCCATATTGACGGCTGTGCTTGCCAGTCCGAGGCCGATGACGATGATGACCGGCCCGACGACCACGGGGGGCAGCAGCTTCATCAGCCACCCCGTTCCAAGCTGCCTGATGAGCAGTGCGATCAGGCCGTACACAATCCCCGCCAGGAAAGCGCCGACCATGGCAGCCCCCGGCCCTCCCGTCGCCTTCACCAAGATAATCGGTGATATAAAGGCGAATGATGAGCCGAGATAAGCGGGAATCTGGCCTTTTGTCACCAAGAGATAGGCGAGTGTCCCGATTCCGCTCGTGACAAGCGCCACTGCCGGGCTCATTCCGACCAGTTTCGGCACGAGTATGGTTGAACCGAACATGGCGAATAAATGCTGCAGGCTGAATGACAGCCAGGACAATGGATTGGGGACGTCCCTGACTCCCAGGTTTACTTTTTTCTTACTCATGGCGTTTTCCTCCCGGTTGACTTTCAAATGGTATAAAAAAACCTCTTTGCTTTTTGCGCAAAGAGGCATACAAAGCCCGGCCGCGTCGATCCGCCCGGCTTTGTGTTTTAAAATCCTCTTTGCAAACTCTCTGGAATGCATTTAAAAAGGGTGATTATTCATTTTCGTAAATGGCGACCATATCAGTCTGATCAACTTCGCTCAGCTGAACCATCACTTTTTCAGCTTTTGAGGTCGGAATGTTTTTCCCGATATAGTCCGCTCTGATCGGCAGCTCCCGGTGTCCTCTGTCGACAAGCACGGCAAGCTGTATCGATGACGGCCGCCCGACATCAACGAGAGCATCCATCGCAGCTCTCACCGTCCGGCCGGTATAAAGCACATCATCAACCACAATGACCTTTTGGTCTGTGATATCGGCCGGAATGTCCGCGCCTTTTACAAGCGGCTCTTCATTGCTCGTTTTTTTTGTGAGATCGTCACGGTAAAGGGTGATATCGATTTCCCCGACGGTGACCGGATTTCCTTCAATCTGTTCGATCCGCTCGGCCAGCCGCTTCGCTAAATAAATACCTCTTGTTTTAATCCCTACAAGAATGCAGTCATTCATTCCTTTATTCCGTTCGATCATTTCATGAGCTATCCTTGTCAGCGCCCGCCTGATCGCCTGTTCGTCGAGAATAACAGCTTTTTGATTCACTCGTGACACCTCTCCATTCGTATATAAGAAGAAAAAACCCCTCCTGCCAGAGCATAGAGGGGTTCCTTTCCAGGACGAAGACACACGTGTATCTCTTCTGTCCTATCCGTTATCCTTCTCAGCCTCTCTGGACTGTGTTAAAGAATCTATTCAGCTTGTTTTTATTATTCCAGAAAAGAAACTCGCTGTCAATGGCTATTTCTCAAATGTTCAATGAGTTTTTTCATATCTTCAGGAAGGGGCGCTTCAAACTCCATGTATTCGCCCGTCCGCGGATGGTCAAAACCTAATATTCCGGCATGAAGCGCCTGACCGTTGAAATCAATGGTTTTTCTCGGTCCGTACTTCGGGTCGCCTGCCAAAGGAAATCCGATATATTTCATATGAACACGGATCTGATGCGTTCTTCCGGTCTCAAGACGGCACTCTACGAGCGTGAAGTCTTGAAAACGCTCAAGCACGTGGAAATGCGTGACGGCATTTTTGCTGCTTTCTCTTGTTACGGTCATGCTTTGACGGTCTTTCTTATCTCTTCCGATCGGAGCGTCAATCGTTCCGTCATCATGTGAAATCAACCCGTGGACAACCGCTGTGTACTTTCTCGTCACGGTTTTATTGACGAGCTGATTAACGAGTGATTCATGCGCCATATCGTTTTTGGCGACCATTAACAGGCCGGAGGTATCTTTATCAATCCGATGGACGATTCCCGGGCGCATGACGCCGTTAATGCCGGAAAGATCATTGCAGTGAGCCATCAGTCCGTTTACGAGCGTCCCTGTCACATGGCCGGGCGCCGGATGTACGACCATGCCCCGCGGTTTGTTCACAACCAAGACATCCTGGTCTTCATAGTAAATGTCCAAATCCATCGGCTCTGCAAGCACGTCCAATTCTTCCGGTTCAGGAATGGTGACGTTTACCTGATCGCCGGGCTGCATTTTATAATTCGCTTTTACGGATTTGCCGTTAACGGATACCAGTCCCTCTTTTACCCATTGCTGCACTTGAGTGCGTGACCAGTTTTCTCCCGTTGAAGCCAAAAATTTATCAATCCGTTCGCTCTTTTGTTCAGGCTGAACGGTTATCTCAAATTGATTCATGTTATTGCTCCTTCTTTTTCCCGCTGTCAAACAGCATATGAATAAATAAAAGTATTACACCGACGCACAGTGAGGAGTCCGCGATATTAAAAATCGGATAGTGATAATCCACGATGATGACATGAATAAAATCCACCACTTCCTGGCGCGCCGCCCGGTCAATAAAGTTTCCGGCCGCACCTCCCAGCATTAAGCCGAGAGAAATTCCGAGTAACATCTGCCCTTTTGCATAACGCTGTATGTAATAAACGATTCCGATAATCACGGCGATGGTAATGACGTAGAAAAACCACATTTGGCCGGCTAAAATCCCCCACGCCGCTCCCGTGTTGCGATGAGATGTGATATAAAGCACCTGGTCGATGACAGGTATGCTTTGTCCCAATTCCATATGGCTGACGACAAGCCATTTGGTCAATTGGTCGGCAATAATAATAAAAAGAGCGATAAGATAATAAAGCACACACGTTCCTCCAGTATACAGTTACTTTTATCCTTTATGAATTTTATCAGTAAAAGATGCCAGAGTAAAGGCAGATCATAAGCGTATACAAACAGACGCTGTCACTCATACAGCGCCTGATCATATGCATAATCTCCGGGTTCCCAATATGGAAGGGTTTTCTTTTCAAATTGAGCGGGATAATAAAAATCATCAGCGGTTCTGGCCGTCGGCAACACCGCAAGTTTTTCAATCGGAATGGGGGCGCCTGTTTTTTCACAATAACCGTACGTATTGTTTTCAAACTTAGACAGGGCAAGAAGAACATCCTGAAGTTCTTCTTTTATATGATAGATCAGAGTTGCTTCTTGGTCGTTCATTGAAGGTTCAACAGATGCTGACATTTGAAAGCAAGAATATTCGAATAATCTTGATTGAAGTTCTTCTTTCATCATGAGAAGCTCCGTGTGGATTGCGGTCAGTTGATCATTCATTCATCACAACTCCTGCTTTTGATGTTATAGCTTTATTGTTGCCCTCAGAGCGCCATTTGAAGCCCATAAGAATTTTCCTGCCGTTCTAATCGATGACATTGCTGGCATGTAAAAAAGCGCCCGGCTGACACCGGGCGCTTTCTCATTTATTATTTTTGATAATATTTTTCAACGATTTCCGCATTGCGCAGTGATAATGTCGGATATTTCGGATTGGCTCCGACATCTTTAGAAATTATGCGGGAACGCTCACACATCTGGCCTTCCGCTTTTTCTACGGTCATTTTTCCTGTTGTGAAGCTTTGCGCGTTTTCCGGCGCTTCACTTTCGTCTTTTACTGTCAGTTCTGAGACGATAAACAGCTGCGCGATGTTTTCTTTAATGGATGACAAGAGGTCGCGGTTTTCTTTGTTCGGATACAAAGTCAGGCTCGCTTCCAATGATCTTCCGATAATTTTTTCGTTACGGGCTGTTTCCAAAGCTTTCAGCACGTCGTTTCGAAGCTCCATGAAGCGATCGAATTTTTCTTCTGTCGCTTGACTGTCCGGAACAGCAATGGTTTCCGGCATATCTGTCAGCTGCACGCTCGCTTCTTCAACAAATGATAAGTGAGACCACATTTCATCCGCCGTATGCGGGAGAATCGGCGCCGTCAGTTTCACTAACGCCAGCAGCGTTTCATAAAAGACAGTCTGCATGCTGCGGCGGTCCGGATGATCCGCATGCTCGATGTACACAACATCTTTTGCAAAATCAAGATAGAATGAGCTGAGCTCGATCGTACAGAAATTGTGAATGCTGTGATAAACAACCGCAAATTCGTATTCATCGTACGCTTTTTTCACCTTATCGATCAGCTTATTCAGCTTGATCAGCATATATTGATCCACTTCGCGGAGATCTTTTACATCCACGGCATTGACGCTTGGTTCGAAATCGAACAGGTTGCCGTGAAGGAAGCGGAACGTGTTGCGGACTTTCCGGTATACTTCCGCGACCTGCTTCAGAATATCTTCAGAAACCGGGTGATCGGCCTGATAGTTTACGGAAGATACCCATAAACGCAGAATTTCAGCTCCAAGCTGTTTTGCGATTTTTGTCGGGTCAATCGTATTGCCGAGTGATTTACTCATTTTACGGCCGTTTGCATCAAGTGTAAATCCGTGGCTTAATACGCCTTTATACGGCGCTTTGCCGGTGACTGCAACAGCGGTGGAAAGAGATGAGTTAAACCAGCCGCGGTATTGGTCAGAGCCTTCAAGGTATAAATCAGCCGGACGGACAAGATCATCTCGTTCTTCAAGAACGGCCTGATGGGAAGAACCCGAATCAAACCATACATCCATAATGTCTTGCTCTTTCGTGAAGATTCCGTTCGGGCTTCCCGGATGTGTAAATCCTTCCGGCAGGAGGTCTTTTGCCTCTCTTTCAAACCAGACGTTTGAGCCGTGCTGTTTGAACAGCTCAGACACATGTTCAATCGTTTCGTCAGTGATGATCGGCTCACCGTTTTCTGCATAAAATACCGGGATCGGAACACCCCACACGCGCTGCCTTGAGATACACCAGTCACCGCGGTCGCGAA
Source organism: Bacillus sp. NEAU-242-2 (assembly GCF_027853835.1). NCBI lineage: Bacteria > Bacillati > Bacillota > Bacilli > Caryophanales > Bacillaceae > Bacillus > Bacillus sp. NEAU-242-2. Next base: position 432,334 of record NZ_JAPNNY010000001.1, read on the forward strand.
CCATGTTGTAAAGGCGCTGTTCGCCCCACTCCGGCACCCACTTCGTTTGTTTGATGGCATCAAGCAGATCGGATCTGAAATCTTTAATTGACGCAAACCATTGCGCTGTCGCTCTGAAGATGGTCGGTTTTTTCGTTCTCCAGTCATGCGGATAGGAGTGTGTAATAAACTCGAGTTTCAAGAGCGCGCCGTTTTCTTCAAGCTTCTCCGTGATCGGTTTATTGGCTTTATCGTAAAACATTCCTTCAAAGCCCGGCGCTTCGTCGGTCATGTTTCCTTTTTCATCAACAGGGCACAGTACTTCTAAGCCGTACTTTTGGCCGACGATAAAGTCATCTTCCCCGTGGCCCGGGGCAGTATGAACACAGCCTGTTCCGGCATCGGTTGTGACGTGGTCACCGAGCATGACGAGTGAATCTCTGCCGTACAGCGGATGTTCTGCAGTGATGTATTCTAATTCTCTGCCTTTATATGATGCGACAACTTCAGGATTTTCAAAGCCGCATGCCTCCGCTACATTTTCGATCAGTTCAGCCGCCACTACATAACGCTTGTCTCCAACCTTGATGACATTGTATTCAAGATCAGGATGAACGGAAATTCCGAGGTTGGCAGGCATCGTCCACGGCGTCGTCGTCCAGATGATGAAGCTTTCTCCGTTTTCCAGAACGCCTTTACCGTCTTTCACCTTAAACGCAACATAAATAGACGCGGAACGTTTGTCCTGATATTCAATTTCCGCTTCTGCTAAGGCAGATTCACTTGAAGGCGACCAGTTGACCGGCTTCAGACCTTTATAAATATAGCCTCTTTTCGCCATCTCGCCGAAAACGCGGATCTGCTGCGCTTCAAATTCAGGCTGAAGCGTAACATACGGGTTTTCCCAATCGCCTCTGACGCCGAGACGCTTGAATTGTTCGCGCTGTCTTTCGATCTGCTGCCATGCATAATCTTCGCAAAGCTTGCGGAAATCAGCGACGGACATTTCTTTCCGGTTTACTTTTTTGTTTTTCGTCAGCGCCGTTTCAATCGGCAGTCCGTGCGTATCCCAGCCCGGCACGTACGGTGCGTTGTAGCCGCTCATTGATTTATAGCGGACGATGAAGTCTTTCAGGATTTTGTTCAGGGCATGGCCCATGTGGATGTCTCCGTTTGCATAAGGAGGTCCGTCATGCAGCACGAATTTCGGGCGGTCTTTCGTCCGTTCTTGAACAAGACGGTAAATATCCTGCTCCTCCCAGTCTTTTTGCATGTCCGGCTCACGATTCGGCAGATTTCCCCGCATCGGAAAATCTGTTTTCGGCATTAACAGCGTATCTTTGTAATCCATTTTCATTCCTCCACAACATTTTTCAGAAAATAAAAAAAGCCCTCTCATCCCATAAGGGACGAGAAAGCTTATCTCGCGGTACCACCCTTTTAGAAAAAACGGATCATCCGTCTTTTCCTCTCGAACATCGTAACGTGATGGAACGTCCTTTCCTACTCTCGGTTCAGAAAGGAAACTAAAGGGCTGATCTGCATGATTCCGGCCATCCCGGGCTTTCACCTTCCCCGGTTCGCTTTATAGCCTGTTTTGAGTCATGCCGGTCCCTTTCAATCGTCTTTTCATCTGAATTTATGAACGTATTATATTCGAACGGGCCGAAGAATGTCAAGAAAATCAGAAAATTATTCTTTTTCCTCAAATACCGCGTCGACTTCGTATTCCAGCAGATGATCCCAATCATCGTTCTTCAGCAGGTCGAGCTGCGCTTCAATCAGCATTTGGAAACGTGTTCTGAAGACTTTAGACTGTTTTTTCAGCTCTTCGATTTCCATTGCGATTTTTCTTGATTTGGAAAGCGACTCATTGATGATGCGATCGGCATTTTTTTCTGCTTCACGGACGATCAGCTTCGCTTCTTTCTGCGAGTTGCGCTTTACGTCTTCTGCGGCTTCCTGGGCTACGAGAATTGATTTATTCAGCGTTTCTTCGATATTGGCAAAGTGGCCGATTTTTTCGTCCAGCTCGTTCACTTTCGCCTCAAGCTCCGTTTTTTTACGGAGTGCGATTTCGTAATCTTTTCTGACCTGCATTAAAAATTCATTTACTTCATCTTCATCATATCCGCGAAAACCTTTTGTAAACGTTTTGTTATGGATATCATTCGGCGTTAATGGCATATTGCCACCTCCATTTTTACATTTCAGTACGGTTATCTAGTTCACATTATAAAACAAATACGGCACAGATGGAGAAAAAAACTGAAAAAACGACTCATTTTTGCCGTTCAAATGTAACTTTCCATTTGTCTTTTTTCGTTTTTCCGTCAACTTTTGCCAAACTGCATCGTCCGAAGCCGCGAATCGAGAGCATGTCCCCTTCAGCAACCTGATAAGACGGATCTTCAATAGCTTTCCAATTCACCTTAACGAGCCCGTTTTTCACAAGCGCCTGCGCTTTCTGCCGGGATTGCCTGCTCATTGAAGCGCAGACGGCGTCGAGACGCAATGAAGAAACCGTGTCATCCCTTATTTCGACATCTGAAGCGGGAATGTGAAGAGCGGAAAGCTCGATTTTCTCAAGCTTTACCGGCGCTTTGCCCGCCTTGGTCAGCTGAGTGCTGACAAAATCGGCGATTTCACCGGAGACGATGAGCTGCACGGCTTCCTCTGAGAAAATCAGATCGCCGTATTTCTGCCGCTTTAAGCCGATCCCCATTAATGATCCGAGAAGAGAGCGGTGGTCAATGCTGACGAATTTTTCAGCGTATTGAACGTCAAAAGCCCGGAGCTCAAAATCATCCTGTTCAGGTTCCATATATTCAGGGTATAAAATCGCGCGTTTGCGCTCAGCTCTGTCATATCCTCCGAAAAACGCAAGACCGCAGGCGTCGCCGATAACGGCTTTTACAATCACCTGTTCCCTGGGATCTAAGAAATCAGTCAGCTTCATCCGATACTGATCCAGGACAATCTGTTTCCATTCAAGCACCTGATCAATAAAAGGCCGCTCGTCTTGTCTGAAGTGCTGGTAAATATCGCTCATGTTCTTTCCTTTCTATGTAAAGAGGCTTGGCTGGTGCCAAGCCCGTATCAAACTGTCGCATTCAAGTATACATTGCGATCATGCGGTATAGGCCCCAAAGCCCCGTCGTGGCAAACCGAAGCACGATAATCGCTACAATTGGGGATATATCCAGCATGGCAATGGGCGGAATGATCCTTCTGAACGGCTCTAAATACGGTTCGCAAATCGCTGCGAGAAACCGTCCGACCGCCGTTTCTCTCGTACTCGGCACCCATGACATAAAGATATAGATGATCAGGGCAAACGAGTAGATGTAAATTAAATAACTCAGAACGGAAAAAATTTGATAAAGAATCATCCTGCTTTACCACCTCTGATGTTCGTCTTCATTTATAAGCTCCGAAATCGTGCCGGAAACGTCGACATTATCAGGCGTGCACAGAAAAATATCTGAACCGATTCTCTGAATGTCGCCGCCGATGGCGTAGACGGTACCGCTTAAAAAGTCGACGATTCTTTTCGCCTGATCATGCTGGATGCGCTGCAGATTGACGACAACCGCCCGCCTGTTCTTTAAATGATCGGCGATTTCCTGCGCTTCCGCATATACACGCGGTTCACTCAACACCACTTTAGAGGATTTCTGAACACTTTGCAAGCTTACTACGTTCTGCTTGCCCTGCGGCTTCTGAGCGTAAGCAGGCTGTTTATCTTTCTGCTGTTCATGCTCTTCCTGATGATCCTGCTCCGTTTCAATGTATTCGTACTCATACTCCTCCTCATCCATTGAGAAAAAGTTTTTCAGTTTATTTTTCATGCTCATTTGTTTACACCCCCCGGTTCATTTCCGACTAATGAAGAGCCGATTCTGATAAAAGTGGCGCCCTCTTCAACAGCGATTTCATAATCATTTGACATGCCCATCGACAGTTCCCGGCACGGCGCGTTTGTCTGATTCAGTTTTTGCACCTGATCCCTCAGATCACGCAATTGCCGGAAGCAGGCTCTGATCGTTTCTGTATCGTCTGTCAGGGGAGCCATCGTCATCAGGCCCTCTACAGAAATGTTTCTAAACTCAGCAAGCTCTCTGATAAAGGGGATGACCTCCTCTGTTTTCAAACCGTGCTTAGACGGTTCAAGCGAAGTATTCACCTGCACAAAACAGCGAACCGCATGCTGCGCCCGTTTTTCAATCTCTTTTGCCAATGACAGTCTGTCTAAGGAATGAATATAAGATACACGGTCAACGACGGCCTTCACCTTTCTGGACTGAAGACTGCCGATAAAGTGCCACTCCGGGCTTCCTTTGATGACTTCCTGCTTATGGATAAGCTCGGCATCCCGGTTTTCTCCCAGACTTGTAATACCGGCATCAACGGCCTCTTGAGCCCTTTCAGCTGATACGTATTTTGTAACCGCGATGACGGTTACATCTTCGGGGCTTCGGCCCGATCTGTTACATGCTTCGTTTATTCTTTCGTTTATATGTCGTAATTGATCAGCAACACGCAAGATCTTATGCCTCCTTCATTCCGATAAAGGACATCATGCGTCCCGTTTTCCCTTTGTCGCGGCGGTGTGAAAAGAATAGTTCATGCTCTCGTTCGGTGCATAAACCGCTGACTGAAATGTTTTCTTCCGGAATGCCGCAATGTATCAGAAGAAGACGGTTGACCTCTTTTAAATCAAGCTGATACTGGCCTTTTTCCGTTTCGCATATGGCGGATTCAGCCGTAAAGGGCAGCGCCCGCACTTCATTGATGACGCGGTCGTCGACTGTATAACTTCCCGCGCTGATGGACGGACCGATGACAGCCTGAATATCTGTTAAACGGGAGCCTTCTTCGTTTACCCAGCGTTCCGTCATGATGCGTCCGATTTGTTTGACCGTCCCCTTCCATCCGGCATGGGCAGCGCCGATAATGGATTTCACCGGGTCATAAAAATACAAGGGCACACAGTCCGCAAAACAAAGGGCCAAAAAAAGATTCGCATCTTTCGTGTAGAGCCCGTCCGTCCCGCGGAATGCGGAAGAATAGTCTCTCGCTCCTTTTCCTTTATCCCCGGCTGTCACGCGCCGGACGCGGTTTTCATGTGTCTGGTCGGCGAACACCCAGGAATCCAGATCAGTACCGCATAAGGACGCTATGACTTCACGGTTTGTCACAACATCATGAGCTTCGTCCCGGACGTGCAATCCGGTATTTAATGACTCATACGGAGGATTGCTGACACCGCCGTTTTTCGTTGTGAATCCGGCGATGACCTTTGTGTTAAGCTGATTCACACAGTTCCAGTCTTCTATCATGAGTGCCGAGGGGGTGGTAAGACTAAACGGGTGATATGTATTCATGGAGATCCAACCTTTCGACAAACATTAAAAAAGCGTAATTTCCCACTCATTTTAACACAATTTTAAGCATACGTTTAGCGGCTGATTGAAAAATGAGATAAATAAATGTGCCGGAAACATTGAGATTTCCGGCTTTTTACAAGTAAAGGGAGGATTACGCTCCCCCCTTTGGTTCATTTACACGCACTAAGATGACATCTTCCCCAATTTTAACTATATTTCGCCAAGGAATGATCATTTCCTCTTCTTTTCCGAAAAAACCGAGAACTTTTCCGCTGCCGCCTAAAATAATCGCCTGAATTTTTCCCGTTGTCACGTTAATATCAATATCCCCGATGCTTCCGAGTTTTTTTCCGTTCGACACGTTTACCACATCTTTTATTTGAAATTCAGATATGCTGATCATCCGTATCACGCCCTTTGCCCGTTCTTTTTCCTATTATATGAACGGCCGGGCTGAACCTTGTCACATCGGGCAATCTTTTTTGCGGCTGCACCAGTCGAGAATAAATCTCAGCATGATTTTCGTATAGTCCATAAGCTCATCAACGGACACTTCCTCGTTTACGGAGTGGGCGTTTTTTAAATCGCCGGGGCCGTATATGACGCTCGGAATCCCGGCCTGATAAAGCCACCCTCCGTCTGTTACCGTTTGGGAAACATCAATGACGGGCTCCTGTTTTTTGACGGCTGAGTGTGATGCAGCCAAGACAGAAACTGCCGGATGATCCGGATCGATTTCCAGCGCCGGGAACACCTCTCCTCTGTCTTCAATCATCGAAGATCCGCCCCATTTGAACACCGGCCTGTTTTCTTTGAGCCACAGATCACTGTCAGCGACACGATTAATATAGTCTTCGATTTCTGCGGCTGCTTGTTCGTGCGTTTCGTTCGGATAAAAGTGGACGGTGATCCATAACCGGCATTCATCGGCGACAAACGCTGCGTGTCTTCCGCCTTCAATGACGGCGGGGTTGATCGTATTGGTGCCGGGCGCAATGCCGGGATAGCTTTTCGTTACCGCCCAGTGGCGCTCCAGCTCTCCCAAGGCAGTGATGATTTTCGCCATTTTTTCGATGGCGCTCGCTCCGAATGTGCCTCCGCCCGCATGAATCATATTGCGCCTCATGCCGTCATGAAATGTTTGTTTGCTTTTCAATTCTATCCAGCCGGTGATGACACCGCCCTGCCCTTGAATATGCAGGCTGCTCGTATCCGCGACAACCGCAAAATCCGCGTGATAGCCGCGTTTGCAGCATTCCAGCGTCCCCGCCTCGCCGACTTCTTCTCCGATTACAGACTGTACAATGAGGTCGCCCGGAAGCTTAATGCCGGCATCATGGATCAGCTTCAGAGAGAAAAGAACACACGCCAAACCCCCTTTCATATCAGCGGCGCCCCTTCCGATCAGCATGCCGTCTTTTACGAGCGGCTGAAACGGGTCAGAGTTCCAGTCTTCGCCCCCGGCTTCTGCCACATCAATGTGTCCGTTTAAAATCAGGCTTTGATGCCTGCTTGAATCTGTCCCTTTTAAAACACCGACTACATTCGGATCTTCCGGATACACATCCCACATATCGACCGAGCAGCCCGTTTCTTTTAAAAAGCCGGCCACCCACTTTTGGGCTTCTGTTGTATTTCTTGCAGGCGGAGCCGGTGTCGGAAAGGCGATCAACCTTTCAGCTATTTGTATTAAATCGCCCCGCCGTTTATCCGCCTGGTGTAACAGCATATCAATCTGATGCATTGGAAATCTCCCCTTTGGCTGTATCAAAAAACCCGTTTCATTAAAATGAAACGGGTAAAAAACGGATCTTCCTCCGCTTTTTTCACCGCTTCCCTCCGCCGGCATGATCCGGATCAGGTCCGTTAAGGGTTGAGACAACGTCTCTCTCAGCTGCATGTCAGCAGCACCCCCAGGGTGAATTGATGTTATTTGACGGATGATACCGCTTTTGCACGTGTTAAAAACGGGCGGCCATTGTTCCATAAGACATTGACAGGCGTATCGAAAAACGCTGTAAGCCGCTCGTCAGAAAGCATGTCCCTGATTTTCCCGGAGGCGAACACCTCGCCTTGTTTTAAAAGCAGCGCCTGATCAAATACCGGCAGAATTTCTTCAGCGTGATGGGTGACATAAAGGATGGACGGCGCATTTTCTTTTTCGGCGATCGACGTAATCGTGTCCAGCAGCTGCTCCCTTGCCATAAAATCAAGACCCGTCACGGGTTCGTCCAAAATCAGCAGTTTGGGATCAGCCATAAGCGCCCGCGCAATCAGCGCTCTTTGTCTTTCCCCTTGTGATAATGTTTCATACCGTCTGTCGGCGTAACTGATGGCGCCCAAATCCTTCAGAAGACCGATCGCTTTTTCCCTTACCTGCTCACTCGGAGTTTCGTACAGCCCGATTGAGGCGTACGCGCCGCTGAGGGCGATTTCAAAAGCCGAGTCCGCGGCATATAATTTGTGCTGAAGACCTGCCGAAACAAGGCCGATTTTCCTCCTGAGCCTGTCACCGAGCTCTGTTTTGCCGAATTGATGGCCGAGCACCTGCATCTCTCCTGAAGTGGGGAAGTAATAAGAGCATAACATATTCAGCAAAGCCGTTTTTCCGGCTCCGTTTAATCCGTACAGCACCCAATTTTCGTTTTTCTCGACGCGCCAGTTAATATCTTTCAAAATCCATTTCCCGTTTCTTTTTAATGACACACTGTCCAGCTGTAAAATCATTGCAGTTTCCCCCGTTTACTTTATTTAAATTTTCTAAAAACTTTTACACATTAGAATACATCACTTTTTTGCAAACGTAAACCATCGCATGAAAAAAGCCTTTAAACAAGGTTTAAAGGCTTATTCCGTTATTGATGGATATTCTTATTCATTTGTTTAATGGCTGCCTTTTCAAGCCTTGAGACCTGAGCTTGGGATATCCCGATTTCTTCAGCGACTTCCATTTGGGTTTTCCCTTGGAAAAAGCGCTTTCGCAAAATCATTTTTTCCCGTTCGTTCAGTCTTCTCATGCCTTCTTTCAGAGCGAGCTCCTCAATCCATTGTGTATCCTTGTTGCGCTCATCGCTGATCTGGTCCATCACGTAGATCGGATCGCCGCCGTCATTATAAATCGGCTCAAACAGTGAAACCGGATCCTGAATGGCGTCAAGGGCAAACACAATTTCTTCATGGGGCACTTCAAGAACTTTGGCGATTTCCTCTGCTGTCGGCTCCCTGCTTGTCTCACTGATTAACCGCTCTCTTACTTGAAGCGCTTTATATGCGATATCGCGAAGCGACCTCGAGACGCGGATCGGATTGTTATCCCGCAAATATCTGCGGATTTCTCCGATGATCATCGGTACAGCGTATGTTGAAAACTTAACATTATGGCTTAGGTCAAAATTATCAATGGATTTCATTAGTCCGATGCAGCCGACCTGAAATAAGTCATCAACATACTCTCCTCTGTTGTTAAACCTCTGAATGACGCTTAAGACAAGGCGCAGATTACCGTTTACAAGCTTTTCCCTCGCTGAATCATCGCCCTCATCCTGCAATTGCCTAAACAGCTTTCTCATCTCTTCATTCTTGAGCACCGGTAATTTGGAGGTATCCACCCCGCAAATTTCGACTTTATTTCTTGACACGTTTTTCCCTCCCACTAGGAGCTGCTGTACAACGTTAAGTATCTCCTCGGGTGGGAAAAATATGCACCGCCATTTTACAGAAATAAACATCCGGCGGCGGCAATCCTTGCAGCAGTAAGGGCTGTCAGATGGAAAAAATTTTACACCATTTTGTTAAACTCTTTTCTCAGTCTTTTGATAATCCGCTTTTCGAGCCGGGAGATATAAGATTGTGAAATCCCCATCATGTCGGCTACATCTTTTTGGGTTTTTTCTTCTTCTCCGACAAGCCCGAAACGCAGTTCCATAATCTGCTTTTCTCTTTCGTTTAATTGCTCAAGCGCTTTTTTCAAAAGTTTTTTATCCACATTGGCTTCAATGTCTTTCGTAATAATATCATCATCTGTGCCGAGCACATCCGAAAGCAGCAGTTCGTTTCCGTCCCAATCAATGTTCAGCGGTTCATCAAAGGACACCTCTGAACGGATTTTATTGTTTCGGCGCAAGTACATTAAAATTTCGTTTTCAATACATCGCGATGCGTAGGTGGCGAGTTTGATTTTCTTTTCCGGATTAAACGTGTTTACCGCTTTGATCAAACCGATGGTGCCGATGCTGATTAAGTCCTCGATATTGATGCCGGTGTTTTCGAATTTGCGGGCAATGTAAACGACAAGACGTAAGTTTCTCTCAATCAGGATGGCCCGCGCCGCCTGATCCCCGCTCGGCAGCTTTAATAAGAGCACCTGCTCCTCTTCTTTAGACAAAGGCGGCGGCAGCGCCTCGCTTCCTCCTATGTAATACACTTCATCGCTTTTCAGTCCGAGTTTCATCAGCCATTTATACCACAAATATGTCAGACGCAGCTTAAGTTTTTTCATCTTCCTCCCCCTTCTAAATACAACGCGTTTTGAGTATGATGAATAACAGACTTTTCGTCAGGAAACATGTTTTACAGCCTTCCCTGTCAGCATCTTCGGGTGAACGATTCCGTCAAATTCACCGTCAGCGGATAATGGCTTCGTGCTGATGCCGATCAGGCATTTTTCACATGCGATCATCTCGTCTTTTGTTAAAATCGTGACGTAATCCGGCTTTAAACAGAGTAAAAATTGATTGTCCTGGCCGACGCCCCTGTATGGAATCAGCCTCAGCTTATCCGCATGACGGAACGAATCATCAAGCTGCTCTATCACTTCAAGCGGACTGGCGGATTTGATGAGGTCCGTTTCCTTTTCGCTGAGAATCGGAGCGAATTTGTCAATGTGAAGGATCATGACCGGCGTTTTCGTCAGCGGATCATACAGCTGATTCCCGGAATCCACCAATCCTTTCGCGCGGATTGTCTGTCCGCTGAATTCCGCCTGCACCATGACAAGTTCATCGTACTGAATGGACTTCGTCTCGATGTCTTCAATTCTCTTTTTCGAAAAAAACCATATGGCCGGAAATCCGATAACTACAAACATCCAGCTGATCGGGTCGCCGAATCCGGTCTGGCTTGTGACCATTACGCCTTGCTGCACAATTGATTCTGTTTGCAGCAGGGAATGTACGCCGATCATTCCCCCGCCGACGAGAAAAGTCGCGAAATAAAAGGCGAACAAATTTTGAAAAAAGTATCGGAACCGTTTAAAGCCAAAAGCCGTAAGCACGATGACTACCGAAAACGCCATTTTTCCCGCCGGATGCTCCACAAAGGGAGAAACAGGCGTAAACATCAGAAGCACAATGGCTGACCCGATAAAACCGCCGGCGGCCACTCTTCTTTTTTTCACTTGGCGTTTTAAAATAAAGGCGGTCAATAAAAGCAAAAGAGAATCAAAACAAAAGTTCAACAGCCAAATGACATCCAGATAGATTTTCACATCTGACCCCTTTCCTCTTTTGTCTTACATATCTGTTTCTCTCTCTTGTTTCATAAGTATAAAGCAAGCTCTGTGGGAAAGTCTGTCAATTAATGTTGAGGGTAAAGTACAATTTTTAAGGGATAACCGTTTTATTTGTCGAGGGCCGAAAAGGTCGATTTTCTATTGTCCCCTTCAACTAAAAAAGCGCTGCCGTGATCTGGCAGCGCTCTGTTTTACTCATTGATATAAAGTTTTCCTTTAGCAGTCTGTCTTGTTTCATTTCCGTAGTCATCTCTTGCGATAACGTCAATTTTTGCTCCGCTTGCTTTGATGGAAGAAGCCGCCGTCCAGTAACCCTCATATCGTCCCGGAGAAATTTCTCTCAGCGGAAGCTCTGTTGCGTTTTGGCTCCCTGCCCGGGCGTTTGTCAGAGGCAGACGGATCACGAAGGAAGCGTCTAATTTCTTTCCGCTTGAAAAAGCGATTTTCACTGATTCTCCGGCTTTTAATTCCTTATCCGCTCCGGGAACCAATCCGGAAATGACGGGAGCATTGTAATTGACATCGATTACCGTCTTTTTCGTTGTTTTGTTACCCGCTTCATCTGAGGCCGTGACCTTGATCTCATTGCTGCCGTTTTCCAGAAGGGTTCTCGCTTGATAAGAACCGTTATTTACTTCAGCTTTTTTTCCGTTCACCTTTACCCATTTTAAATGGTCGTCGTGCACTTTTCCTTTTACAGTCACTGCTTCTTTATTTGTTTTATCACCGTTTGCCGGACTGTCAATCGTCACATCAGGCTTATCCTCATCCAGTATGACCGTGACAGGGCGTGACTCGTCGGTTGACCCGCTGTCTGTCACAGATGCCGCCGTCAGCCGATTGGCATCTTTAGTGAGTGTGACACCGGCCTGGAAATTGCCGTCTGCATCTGCTTTCGTTTCTGCGGCGGTTTTACCGTTATTGGTAAGACGGACAGCGCTTTTTGGTGAAGCCGTTCCTTTCACCGTGATTGACTTCTTGTTTGTAAATGACCGGTCTTCAGGCGACGTTATCTCAGGCACAGAAGCTTCGTAGTCGACCAAAGCCCTGATCATAAAGTTTCCGTCTGATTTATCGGCTTTTGACCAGCGGCCGTCGAGGTATTGCCAGTTTCTATTCGAGTACGGACTGCCGTCATCAGATGACAGGGCAGGTGTATAAGGATCGGGTTTCGTCTGACGGAACACAAGATAAAAATCCTTTCCGACCGCGATTCCTTTTGAGCTGAGATCCACATTGGTCCACTCGCCGTTTCGAAGCGCTTCAGCTTGGAACGGGCCGGCAATTTTGCTGCCAGGAGCTCCAGCAGGGCCGGATGAATCATATACTTCTGCTTGAAATTCGGTACCGCCCGGATCAGGCCAGTCGGCGCCCCAAAATTTAAAAAGGCCTCCCGTCAGCATACCGTGTTCTTTTCCGTCTTTGAGGGTCATCTTAACGGCAGATTTGCTGCCGGCTTTAAAATATGACAGCGCGGCTTCTTCCGTCCCGTTATCATAGGCGATTTCCCCTTCATAACCGACATACGGCTTAAGCTTGACGTTTTTTTCAGCAACTCCTTTGATATCGACAGAAAATTCGCTATTGTAAAAGCCTTTTGCCGCTACTTTGATTGTGTAGGAGCCTTCGTACGCCTTAAGCGAGTATTCCCCTTTATCGTTTGTCACCGCCGGTTCAATTGCGGCATCCTCGGCCACATAAAGCGCAGCCCCTTTTACCGGTTCGCCTGTGGACTGATTGGTGATGGTTCCTTTTAGCGTGCCGGACGGCATTTGCTCCAGTGTAAAGTCTGCCTGTGCGGTTTTGTCTGATTGAATAGAAACTTGTTTCGAAGCGGACTTAAATCCGTAAGCCTCGGCTTTCAGCGTATAGCTTCCCGCCTTATGTGACATGCTGTAGCTTCCGCTTGCAGGGTCGGAATATACGGATTTCCCCGTCTCGGCGACACTGATTTGCGCTCTGAGCGGCAGGAGGTTTGTTTCACGTTTCACTCTTTTTCCGGGCGATTTCACTGCCGGTTTGGCCTGTTTCGGACTGACGGCCTTTTTCTTCAGGTGGCCGGGAGGTGTTTGTCTATTGTGTTTACTTTTTTTAGCCGCATTCCCGAGAGGGCTGCTTGAAAGCCGGACATCATCGATATACCATCCGTCTTCATTGAGTACTTCGTCAGACTGCATATTAAACATGAGCTTTATGTTTTGGCCTTTATACGCAGATAAATCCGCCTCTTCATCATTCCATCCTGCGGAATCACCATTGTAAACGGCCGCCTGCTCCCAATTTGATTTCCCTTCCGGCAGAACGAACACATACCCGTAATCAAAAAATTCTTCGAGCTTGTGCCAGCTTTTAAATTGTAAAAACAGCCGCCCTGTTTCCGGAACTTGTATCGGAGGCATCACCAGATTCATGTTGGCCGAATCAGCATAAGGGCCGGACAGATTCGTCGCATACACTTTTTCTCCGGAAAATGCGGCGCCTGGCCCTGAACCCGGGATACCCCATTCCCATTGGTCATGTGTCCCGTAACTTGACCAGCCCGCCGGCTGTGATTCAAAATCCTCTTTGTATCCCGCCGTAATGCTCGGTTTCACGTCAGCCCGGTACGTATCAGATTCTACAGAATGACCTCCGAAATCTTTTATGGTCCATTTATAACTTATCTTGCTTCCCGTTATGTCCGGAATCTCCGCCTGGTATGTTCCCTTTTTTTCATCACCGCTTTTTTGAACGGCGGCTGTCGTTTTCCACTCTCCTTCATCAAACTGATAGGAGAGGATCACCTCAGTTACGCTTACATCATCTTCTGCTGTAACCGTTAACGGAAGGCTTGTCCCTTTGTAAGCCTCTGAGACCGGTTCATGACGAAAGCTGGGCGGATTGTGATCTTCGCCCGCAGAAGATACCTTGCCTTCTACGCTTCCGATTCCGTCCGTTACGGCAGAAACGGCATCAAAAGCGTTAACGAGACCGTGGCCGTAACCGTTATTCGGTGATTCCGGAAAAACGGAATCTGTCAGCTTTTCGGCGGTGCGCGTCAAAACGTCTTCCATTTCATCGACCGTAATAGAGGCGTTCGCCTGCCTTAACAAAGCCGCCGTCGCCGCCACATGCGGCCCGGCCATTGAAGTTCCGTCCCAGCCGCCTTCGTATGTTCCTCCAGGAATAGAAGAACGGATATTCACTCCCGGAGCCGAAATGTCCGGTTTTGTTTCATGATACGGGGAGGGGCCTTGAAGTGAGAAATCAGCGAGTTTCTTGTCGATGTCAGTCGCACCTGTCGCAAATGCTTCAGGATAATTGGCCGGATTTGCGATTGAACCCGGTCCTCCCGGTGTAAATAAGTCTTCATTCCCCGCAGAGAATTCAGGAAAAATCCCTGCCGCTCTCCACGCATTCACCATATCGCGGTACCACTCGTCCATTCCCGAACCGCCTGCCCAGGAATTATTGACAACATCCGGCGCCATCTCGGGATGCGGCGTGCCGTTTTTATCTTTAGGCGCGAGCACCCATTCACCGGCATCCAAAATATCGGCATCGGTTCCTCCGTCATCTGAAAATGCTTTTACTGCGATCCATTTCGCCCCCGGAGCCACACCGATTTGATTTGAGCCGTCAGGTTCTGAACCCGTCATGGTCCCTGTTACATGAGTGCCGTGTTCAAGATCATCATAGGGAGCGTCTTTATGGGATACGGCATCATACCAGTTCATTTCATGATTCGGCGCTGCGGGATTTTCAGGATCGTAACCCCGGTATTTTTCCTTAAGCGCGGGATGATCCCACTGAACTCCCGTATCAATGGAGGCGACAACCGTCCCGGTTCCGTCGTATCCTGAGGCCCAGGCCTGCGGCGCATCAATTTGGCTGATATTCCATTCGATGCCTTCCTTTGCTTTAATCTCTTTTTGTTTTTTCTTCATTTGAAAAGGAGCTTTTAAATGCCGTTGAGTAAGCTGACGTTTTTCATTCGGAAGAACTTTTTCTACTTCAGGAAATGAGGCGGCTTTTTCCATTACCTCTTTCGAAGCAGTGACTGCCATTCCGTTGACAATATAATAGGAATGGATGTGATCAGCCTTTCCTTTCTTTTTTTGTTTTTCCAAATATGTTTTCAGATTCTGCTGCGCATCATGAGCCGCCAGTTTTAAAGAAGAAACGACGGCTGACCGCTTTTGATATTCGGTTTTTGCTGCGGAAAGCGATTGAGACTCGGCATTTTTTTCTGCTTGTTTGACCGCTTTTTTCGTATTGGCTTTCTCTTTAAATTTGATAAGAAACGTGACTTTATCATTTTTTTCAAAACGCTTCTTGACTGAATCGGAAATCTTATGCTGAATGCTCTTAGAGGAAGAAAGATCTTTGGTGAAAGAAACTGCCCCCGGTGTGCTGTTCGCTCCGGCTCCACCCGGAAACAACAGTGAACTGACGACAATCGCGCTTAAAACGGAGCCTGTCCATCTGTTTCTTGTTTTTTTCTTCAATCGTATCCCCCCCTTATTTGGTAACGACCTATAAAATGTGTATCCCTCCTTCATAATTGGAATCGTTTGTCATTTCGATGCTGTACGTTAAATGTAGACAATCTTCCATTCAGATATTGTCACATTCTGTAGAAAGCCGTATGAAACTAAAAAACAATCAATTCGTCATAGGTATAAAGTTTCTTTTTTCACTGTATAGATCATGGGGGATAGGAAGGAAGACTGTGCACAAAAAAGAAAAAGGACAAAACCATGTAGTCTTGTCCTTTTTTACATCAGCCGCGTTTGTTGCGGTTTCTTAAAAATGTAGGAATGTCGAGAGCATCATCCGCCGGCTGTGATGTATGGCGGTTCACCGTGTTTTGATGCTGTGTTTCTTCTCGTTTCGGCTCACGTTTCGCAGCGTTTTGGCTTTGAGACTTCAATCCTTGGTTTAAATTCGGACGCTGCGGTTTTGAGTCATCTTTTTCCTGTTCGATAAAACCGGTCGCAATAACGGTGACGACGATTTCATCTTTCAGATTTTCATTGATAACTGAACCGAAAATCATATTGACATCAGGGTCAGATGCAGAAGCGACGATGTCGGCTGCTTCCTGCACTTCGTAGAGGCTCAGGTTTGTACCTCCCGTAATGTTCATCAAAACACCTTGCGCTCCGTCGATTGCCGCTTCCAGTAACGGACTGGAGATCGCCTTTTTGGCGGCTTCAGCAGCACGGCTTTCTCCTGTAGCGATCCCGATACCCATCAATGCTGAACCTTTGTTGGACATGATGGTTTTGACATCGGCAAAGTCCAAGTTGATTAAACCAGGCGTTGCGATGAGGTCAGAGATACCTTGCACCCCTTGGCGAAGCACGTTATCAGCTTCACGGAATGCTTCAAGCATCGGTGTGTTTTTATCGACAATTTCAAGAATGCGGTCATTCGGAATAACGATCAGTGTGTCAACGGCTTCTTTCATTGCCGTGATACCGCCTGCAGCCTGCAGCTGGCGTTTTCTTCCTTCAAATGTAAACGGTCTTGTTACGACACCGACAGTCAAAGCGCCTAAGTCCTTTGCGATTTGCGCGATCACCGGTGCGGCTCCCGTTCCGGTACCGCCTCCCATTCCGGCTGTAACGAACACCATGTCAGCGCCTTTTAGCGCTTCTTCGATTTGTTCCTTACTTTCTTCAGCGGCTTTTTTGCCGACTTCCGGATTCGCTCCCGCTCCGAGACCGCGGGTCAGCTTTTCCCCGATCTGCATTTTCACTTCCGCTTTTGACAGGTTAAGAGCTTGCGCGTCCGTGTTTACCGCAATGTACTCTACACCCTGCACTTCATTTTCAATCATTCGGTTGACCGCGTTATTACCGCCGCCTCCTACTCCGATTACTTTAATTGATGCTAAGCCGTCTATGTTTGTTTCGAAATCCAACATGCTAAATCCTCCTAATCTGCCGAATGACTATCAATCTATTCCCAAAACATGCTTAATAGTTTTTTCATTTTGCTCGGTTTGTTGTGTTCGGCTTGTGTTTTTTGTTTTGCTTTTGGACGCTGCTGCGCCTCAGGCCGCTGATGATGTTCTTCTTCGTGAGAGACCGCGATTTCCTGCACGGCTTCTTCCGGCATATGAAAGCCTATTTTTCTTCCCTGAATTCTGGCATTTCGGCAGGCAAATTGTATCAAGCCGACACCCGTCATATA
This sequence comes from Bacillus sp. NEAU-242-2, assembly GCF_027853835.1. Lineage (NCBI taxonomy): Bacteria > Bacillati > Bacillota > Bacilli > Caryophanales > Bacillaceae > Bacillus > Bacillus sp. NEAU-242-2. Next base: position 449,392 of record NZ_JAPNNY010000001.1, read on the forward strand.
CTGAGGGTCTCTTACACCGATATAATTCGGGCTTGCGACCCTTACATTGTGCCTCAGCACTTCCTGTGCCAATGAAAGCACTCCGGGCATTGCGGCCTGTCCGCCGGTCAGCACAAAGCCGCCGGGCAGATCTGTAATTCCCATATGCTCAATTTCGGCTGCGGCAATCTCAAGAATCTCTTCCACTCTTGCTTCAATAATATTGGCAATTTCCTGCTGTGTAAAAGATTGCTTTTGATTCGTTCCTATGACGGTGACTTCAAATACTTCATCTTCTGAAGCCTCATCGTAGAATGCATGTCCGAATTGTTTTTTTACTCTTTCAGCCTCTTCGGTGGAAGTGCGCAATCCGATCGATACATCTTTCGTGATGTTTTCGCCTCCGAGCGGAATGACGGCTGTCTCCTTCAGGTGCCCCTGTTCAAATACCGCCACCGTCGTCGAGCCGCCGCCGATATCAATCATGGCGACTCCGAGGTTTTTTTCGTCTTTTGACAAAGCCGCCGAACCGGCCGCAAGCGGCTGCAGGCAGATATCAGTAATTTCAACGCCCGCTCTCTCCACACAGCGAAGTAAATTATGTAAGATCGTTTTGGAGCCGGTAATCAGCGTGCCTTCTACTTCCAGGCGCACACCGAGCATTTTTTTCGGATCGGTAATTTCGTCTCTTCCGTCAACGATAAACTGTTTCGGAATGACGTCAACGATCAGCTGCTCGTGCGGAACCGACACGACCTGTGCCGCTTCCATTACCCTGCGGACGTCTTCAACGTGAATTTCTTTGTTTTCACTGGAAACAGCGACAACGCCGTTCGTATCTTGAATATGAATATAATTTCCATTAACGCCGACAATGGCTTTTTTCAGCGGAAAACCTACCATTCTTTCAGCTTGGTCAAACGCTTTTCTTATAGAATGAACGGTTTCATCTATATCAACGATTGAGCCTTTTTTCAACCCTTCAGACGGTACATTTCCCACTCCGATAATGTTAAGGGAATCATCTGTCATTTCTCCGACGATCACTTTTGTATTGGACGTACCGATGTCAAGACTGACGTAAAGTTCATTGTTGTTCATTCTATGGCACCTCCTCACATTTCGATCAAATTCTATTCTATTATTTGCGGAACAACAATACAATGGATGTGGCTTTACAAGTGTGTAACAAAAACAACAGCATCAACAAATTTCTATCTGATTTCTCACAATTTATGTTTAATGAAACTATTCGTTATATTCTATGTATATCCTCTTTTATATCGCATTTTTTTTATTTTTTTTAGAGACGGACCACCTTACCGTAAGATTTCCTGTCACGGTGCCATAATGTGTAAACCAGATGCAAATATACCCGCTTTCCATTAGTCTACACTAAGATGAACCTCCAGAAAAGCTATAGATATTGCCAGAAACATCCGAAAAAAGAAGAAACAGGAGGAAAATTCCAAATGCAATGCTCATTAAAGAAGACACGCCCATTGCATTGAGAATTTTCCGCTTGTCCGGCAGCCTATCCCAGGCAAAAACAAACATAGTCATAATTATTCCGCTATCGGTTATATCGGCTGCCCCGCTGATTATAATAGATTCTTTTGAATCACCTCTAAATTAGTTCTTTAGAACTATTAATCATTTTCTTTTTTCTTGCCGGATTTACCTTTGTTAAATTCTTCAAAATACGTAGCGACTTCTAAGTGGATAATCCCCTTTTTCCCGCCGTCCAGCTGGGAAACGATAGAAGGATAGGTCTTCATCCGGTCGGCAAATGTTTTAATAGAAGCGGTAACTACATACCCGTCGTTCATATACAGCTTGATCCGGTCCTGATCCATTTTTACCGGTGTATAATAGATTTCAGAAATCGACTGCTTTAGCGAACCGGAAAGCTTATCAAGCTGTTCCGCCATTTTGACCCGCTTTTTCGCGTTTGTCCAGTCAACCAAAATCGGGCCCGCGTCATCCGGCGTGACTTCGTTCGGCAGCACGGTGCCGTTCTCCAGCACTTCATAATACACATCATTCCGCTGCAGATACGCGATCGTCTTGTATTCTTCAATGTGAATGCTGACTTTATTAGGAAATACTTTTGAAAGATCCGCCTTTTTCACCAGTTTATTCTGCTCAATCTTTTCTTCTGTTTTTTTCTTGTTCAGACTCCAGAACTCGGTTTGTCCGTTATGTATATCAGAAAGCGCGTTGATCTCTTTTACAGACACGTTTTCGTTTCCGGAAACGGTGACAGAAGACACTTTGCTGATCGGCATCTGCAAGTACACGATGATCAGCACCATCATAAAAAAGAGCACAATGAATGAAATCAGCCGGCGGTTTGCTTTTTGTTTCCGCTGCTCTTTGATTTTCGGAATCCGCTCTTCAATATTTACGATTTTTTCTCTTTCATGATTTGGGTTCACTGCCTGTCCACCTCACTAAGAATGAAACAGCTTGACATTCGTCTGATTGAAAAACAAACGGCATGCTGTGATGCCGTTTGACATTTGTTAAAAGTATATCACATGAGCTCATGTAAATCAGAGAACCTTTTAACGATTCCCTCCGATGATTTCAACTTCTGTATGCATGTCAACATCATACTGCTCACGGATTGTCTTTTTCACATACTCAATCAGGTCGAGAACGTCCTTGGCAGTCGCTCCGCCGGCATTGACGATAAAATTCCCGTGCATTTCGGATACTTTCGCTCCGCCGATCTGATGTCCTTTTAATCCCGCTTTTTCAACGAGGTTTCCGGCATGATTCGGCAGCGGATTTCTGAATATGCTTCCGGCGCATGGGCTTGAATACGGCTGCGTATTTTTTCTGTAATCTTTGTTCTGCTGCATTTGCGCCGTAATGGCTTCCCGTTCCTTTTGCTCAAGCTGAAGAACTGCCTCGAGACAGACGCCGGGGCGTTTTTTCTGCAAAACAGACGTTCTGTAGCTGAAATCCATCTCTTCGTTTGTCAGCCATTCGATTGTGCCGTCTTCAAATAAGATACGGGCTTTCACAAGAATCTCACTCATATCAGATCCGTGCGCCCCGGCATTCATATAGACGGCCCCGCCGATTGATCCGGGGATGCCCGCTGCAAATTCGAGACCGGACATTCCTTTTTTACTCATGGAAGTCGCAAGCCGGACGACCGAATAGCCGCCTCCGACCGTCACCTGATCACCGTCAATCTCCAAATGATCCAGACCCGCCCCCAGTTTGATGACAACTCCTCTTATGCCTTCATCAAGCACGAGCAGATTTGAACCGCGGCCGATAACCGTCCATGGCAGATCATGTTTCTTCACAATATCCATAATATCTTTGACCGCTTCCACACGGTTGGGGATGATTAAAATGTCCGCCGGACCGCCGATTTTCATCGTTGTATGGTTCGCGAGCGGTTCTTGTTCCAGCACTTTGCCGACTTCGCGGTCTCTTAATTCCTGAATTACGTTCTCCATCATAAACCTCCGCATTCCATTTGCTCTATTTTTTTATGTCTTCCATGATACTGTACAGTCTGGCTGCCGCATCCGGAACACCGAGTGATTTTGTCCGCTCACTCATGTCTTTTAAGGTTTCTTCATTCATGACGATTTTGTCCAGCGCAGCGATCAGTTTTTCTCCGCTGAGCTCGGTTTCCTTCAGTACGATTGCAGCGTCATGCTGGCTGAGCGCCTTCGCATTGACTTCCTGGTGATTGGCTGTCACATACGGGCTCGGAATAAGCACGCTCGGAATGCCGAGAGCGGTGATCTCCGCAATCGTCGTCGCTCCGGCTCTTGCCACAATGACATCAATTGATTGTAAGTACTCCGGCATTTGGTGCAAAAACGGTTTTGTCACCATATTATCAGCGGCTTTTCCGCCTTTCAGCTCAGCCGTTACCTTCTCGTAATGCACTTCCCCGGTAATATAAAGCACTTGGTAAGGTCTCGTTTTCAATTCTTCCTGCATATCTATAACGGCACGATTAATGGGAGCCGCGCCTCTGCTTCCGCCGAAAATGAGCACCGTTTTTTGATTATCTTTCAGCCCGAACTCAGTTAATGAGCGGCCTGTCTTAATTGAGACGACTTCAGAGGCTCTCGGGTTTCCCGTAAACACAACTTTTTCAGCAGGAAAATGTGATTTTGCCTCTTCAAAGCAAATTGCCACCTTATTAACATATTTCGAGAGAAACTTATTTGTGATGCCTGGAAGGCTGTTTTGCTCATGAATGATCGTCGGAATTCCCATTTTTGCGGCCGCGTATACAACCGGACCGCATACATAGCCGCCTGTACCGATAACGGCATCCGGTTTAAACTCTTTTAAATATGATTTGCTTTTCTTCACGCCTTTTAAGAAACGCATGACGGTTTTTACATTTTCAAAAGAAAGTTTTCGTTTGAAACCTGTAATTTCAATGGCGCGGAACGGGATATTTTCCCGTTCAACAATTTTTTTCTCAAGACCGTTCTCTGTTCCGATATACAAAAATTCCACATCCGGATGCCGGCGCTGAACTTCTTTAATAAAGGCCAAAGCCGGATAAATATGTCCTCCGGTTCCGCCTCCGCTTACTGCAATACGCATTCGTATGTCCCCCTTAATCACATAGCGATAACCCTGTTTTTTAGGACAGGGTTATTGATGTTGTCTGTTTTTTTATAGATAACGAATAGATCATGAGTGATGAGGCAAGATACAGATCAATACCTCGAGTACCGGCTGACATTTAAAAGCACGCCGACCGCTGCGAGCATCAGCGTCAGTGATGAGCCTCCGTAGCTTAAAAACGGCAGCGTAATTCCTGTTACCGGGATCAGCCCCGTCACAACGCCGATATTAATCATGACTTGAATAGCTATCATAGAAATAATACCGATGGCGACAAAGCTTCCGTATAAATCCGGCGCGCCGAGGGCAATCCTGACGCCCCGCCATAATAAAATACTGAACAGCAGCAATATGAGCGAACCGCCGATAAAGCCGAGTTCCTCAGATAAAATAGCAAAAATGAAATCGGTTTGCGGCTCCGGCAGGTAAAAAAACTTTTGCCGGCTTTGGCCGAGCCCCATCCCGAACAGTCCGCCCGGACCTACGGCATAGAGCGACTGAATGATCTGAAATCCGCTTCCAAGCGGGTCCTCCCACGGGTTTAAGTAAGAGGTAATCCGTTTAATCCGATAAGGAGCGGACAGAACAAGCGCCGCAAATCCGCTTAAACCGATGAGTCCGAGAAACGCGAAATGAGCGATTCGCGCACCGGATACAAAAATCATCACGATGCACGTGCCCACCATTACCGTCCCCGTTCCCAGGTCCGGCTGGCACATAATAATAATAAATGCAGAAAACACGATTCCGAGCGCGGGAACGAATCCGCGTCTGAATGACGTAATATTCTTCTGTTTTTCAGAAAGAAATTTAGCCAGAAACGCAATCATCGCGAGTTTCATAAACTCCGAAGGCTGAATGCTGAACGCTCCCACTCCGATCCAGCTTCTTGAACCGTTCCGCACCATTCCGACTCCCGGAATCAGCACAAGCACAAGCAGAAAAAAACAAATGATCAGAAGCAGCTTCGACCATGTGCGCCATGTCCAATAATCCACATTCATAATGAAAAACATGGCAATGACGCCGATCCCCGCAAACAGCAGCTGCCGTTTTGCGAAGAAAAACGAGTCGTCAAATTTATAATCCGCCCATACCGCACTTGCACTGTAGACCATAATTAATCCTATTGTTAAAAGCAATAACGTAATAATAACTAATAACAAATCAGGCGCTGTTTTTTTAGTAGTCAAAGCAATCGACACCCCAAGCATAAGTCATTTAGGGCTGCCGATGAACAGAGACAAGCCCTTACTTAAGCATATGCACGGCATCTATAAACATGTCACCGCGTTCTTCAAATGTTTTGAACTGATCCCAGCTTGCACACGCGGGTGACAAGAGGATGACGTCTCCTTCATTTGAGAGCGCAAACGCCGCAGATACTGCTTGTTCAACATTATCGACACGTTTGACATGTTGTATTCCCAGCTCATTGCCCAGTTTTTCTATCTTCGGCGCTGTCTGTCCGAACGTCAGGACCGCTTTGACATTGTCCATATACGGTTTCAGATCGTCAAAACCGTTGCCGCGGTCCAGTCCGCCTGCAAGCAGAATAACCGGTGCTTTGAACGCGGAGAGCGCTTTGCTTGTGGCCAAAATATTCGTCGCTTTGCTGTCATTATAAAATTTACGATTCCGGATCGCTGTTACATACTGCAGACGGTGTTTGACACCGGTAAAGCTTGTCAGCACCTTCTGAATCGCTTTATTAGACGCGCCCGCCGTTTTTGCCGCGGCTACAGCGGCCAATATATTTTCTAAATTGTGCGCGCCCGGCAGCACGATGTCATCAACAGGCAGAATCGCTTCATCGCCGAACATCAGCATTCCGTCTTTAATAAATGCGCCGCTTGACAGTTCCTGGTGAACTGAAAACGGAACGGTGCCGGCTTTTCCGCTTTCGGCAAGCCGCACGACTGTTTCATCGCTTTGATTCACGATGGCCGTATCACTCTCAAGCTGATGAAGATACACGTTCTGCTTGGCTTTTTCATAGTTTTCACGGCTGTGATGGTAATCCAAATGAGCGTCGAACACATTTAAAATCAGGCCGATTTCAGGTCTGAACGCATGAGTCCCCATAAGCTGGAACGAAGAAAGCTCTGTGACGATCCATTCATCACCGTCAGCATGATAAGCCACTTCACTGGCGACAGTGCCGATATTCCCTGCGATCAGCGCCTTTATCGAGTCAGCTTTCAGCATTTCATAAATCAGGGTCGTCGTTGTTGTTTTCCCGTTTGAACCTGTAATGCCGATGAATTTTGCATTGGTGATATAATACGCAAGCTCAATTTCCGTCCAGACCGGGATGCCTCTTCTTTGCGCTTCCTCCACCATGATATTTTCATATGGGATTCCGGGGTTTTTGATCAGAATGGTAATGTGGTGCTGATCAAAAAGTGACGTCGGATGCTCACCGCAGATGACCTCGATTCCTCTTTCTGAAAGCCTTTTGGCAGGTTCGTTCTCTTCAAAGGCTTTTTGATCATTCACGACGACGTTAATGCCTTTTTCATGAAGAATCGACGCAGCCGCATATCCGCTTTTCGCCAGTCCGAGGACCAGAAAGTTTTGTTTTTGCAAAAAAAGTTCGTTTTCCACTTATAACCACACCTCGATGTAAATTCCTAAAACGGCAAGCAGCAGTCCCGCAGTCCAGAATGTGACGACAACTCTCCATTCAGACCATCCGACCAATTCGTAATGGTGGTGAAGCGGACTCATCTTAAAGATTCGTTTTCCTGTCGTTTTAAAGCTGATGACTTGTAAGATAACAGATAAGGTCTCAATAACAAAAACTCCGCCGATAATGACGAGCAGAATTTCAAGCTTCGTCAGAATGGCAACAGTCACGATCGCTCCTCCGAGCGCAAGCGAACCGGTATCCCCCATAAATACTTTGGCGGGATGGGCGTTGAATACAAGAAAACCGAGAACGGCGCCGACAACGGCAACCGAGAAAATCGCAACGTCATATTGTGACTGGTTCCACGCAAGGATGGCGAAAGCGCCGAATGCGATAGCCGCGGTACCGGACAAGAGACCGTCCAGACCGTCTGTCAGGTTGACGGCATTTGAACCTCCGACAAGCATAAAGAGAACGAGGATAAAGTATCCCCAGCCGAGATCGATTGACAGATGTGTGCCCGGCACCCTGATGCCGGTTGAAAAATGGCAATAATGATATACTCCGTAAAATACAATGGCAATAATGATCTGGCCGATCAATTTCTGCTTCGACGTCAATCCGAGATTCCGTTTCATTACTACTTTAATATAGTCATCCAGAAAGCCGAGCAGGCCGTATCCGATCGTAACAAACAGCAGAAGAAACATTTCCGCGCTCAGATGCGAAAATTTCTGCGTCATGACAATCGCCGTAATGGCGATGGATACGATAATCATGACCCCGCCCATCGTCGGCGTCCCTGATTTTTTCATATGTGATTTCGGCCCCTCTTCCCTGATACTTTGGCCGAATTTTAAACGTCTTAAAAACGGGATAAGAATCGGAGATATCAGAACACTGATTAAAAATCCCATTATTATTGTAAATAAAATCACTTGCTCAAGCATTGCTCTTTTCTCCTCCCGTTTCGTTCAAACGACATACGTATTTATCATATTCACATTGTGTCCCCGTAATTCTTTTCATTTCCCTCATTCTAACACTCTTTCCTGTTTTACTTTTTATTCAGCTCAACAATAGCTCTTCCCGCTACTTCGGCGTCATCAAAGTCGAATGTTTCATTGCCGATCTGCTGATAGGTTTCATGCCCTTTCCCGGCAATCAGAACCACATCTCCCTTTTTCGCGTTGGCAATGGCAAAAAAGATAGCCTGCTCGCGGTTTGCGATACTGTGATAGTAGGTGCCTTCTACCCCTCTTTCCATATCTCTTAATATGGCCAGAGGGTCTTCGCTTCTCGGGTTATCTGAAGTGAAAATCGGTTCGTCGGCAATCCGCACCGCAATTTCCGCCATTTTCGGGCGTTTCGTTTTATCCCGGTCTCCGCCGCAGCCGACGACGACGAAAAGCTTGCCCTCTGTCATGTCTTTGCATGTATTCAGAACGTTTTCCAGACTGTCAGGCGTGTGCGCGTAATCGACGATCACAGGAAACGGCTGATTATGATTCACCAGTTCAAACCGGCCTCTGACACCTTGCAGCTCTTCAAGAGCGCTTGTGATCGTATCAAACGGCAGACCCGCTGCGATCGCTGTCGCCGCTGCAGCCAGTACGTTATACACGTTGAAGCGGCCGACGAGTGAAACCGTGATCTGCTTTGTTCCTTTTGGCGTAACGAGTTCAAAACTTGTGCCTTGCGCAGAGATCTCGATTTGTTTCGCCATGACATCGGCATCGTTCTCGATTCCGTATGTAAGGATGTGCGCCGCCGTCACTTTTTCAAAGTAAGCACTGGCTTTGTCATCTGCGTTTAAAACGGCCCGCTTCGGCTTTTCATGGTTAAAGGAGCCGCCCAGCTGGGAAAACAGGAGGCTTTTAGCCTGTCTGTAGTCTTCCATCGTCTTGTGATAGTCTAAATGGTCCTGTGTCAGGTTCGTGAATACGGCAATATCATAATCGCAGCCGTGAACCCTGCCGAGTGACAGAGCGTGAGAAGACACTTCCATAATAGCTGTGTCAACATGCTCATCATTCATTTTCTTGAACGTTTTTTGCAGTGTGACGCTTTCGGGCGTTGTATTTTTGACCGGGAATGTCTCATCCCCGATTTTAATGTACATCGTTCCGATTAAACCGGTCTGTCTTCCCGCTTTTTTGAAAATCTCATCAACCATGTGCGTCGTTGATGTTTTGCCGTTTGTGCCGGTGATGCCGATAAGCTGAAGCTGCTTTGTCGGCTGCCCGTAAAACGCGTCAGAAAGAACGCTGAGCGCCCGCTGTGACCGGCGGACGATAATGACAGGGACATCGACGTCAAGCTCTTTCTCGGCAACGATGGCCGCTGCGCCGTTTTCTGCGGCTTTTTGAGCGAAATCATGTCCGTCTACCGTATACCCTTTTATACACACAAAAAGACTCCCTTTTCTCACTTCCCTGGAGTCCATCTCAATTGAAGTTATGTCAGGGTCATGAAAGTCATTTTGAACAGGTTCGGCCATTAAATATGTAAGCAGCTTTGTAAGTTTCATTGTATCAAACCTCTCAGAAATTCTATTCATTCTTTTATCATGATAACCGTTTATAAAAGTCAGAATGGCTTTTAAACATACAGTTCATATTTTAGCGTAAATAAAAGGATACATCCAGTTAATCTTAAAAGTTATCTTCTTTTTTTCTCTTTATGATAAAAGGCAGCCGAAAACAATCGGCTGCCTCAAAAAGACTCATTCTTCACTCAAGTAAACACGGATCTTTGAGCCTTCTTTTACTTTCGTTCCGGCTGCAGGTGATTGTTTCACAATTTTGCTTCCTTTTCCTGAGGAGTCAATATTCAAATTGACAAGCAGCGACTCAAGATCAGAGACAGACATCCCTACAACATTCGGAACCTCTATTGTTTTTGTGTCGTTCCATTGATATTTTTTCTCGATTTGATTTTTTCGCGGTTTCACGCCGAGCTCCGGCAGACTGTCTCTCATCATATTTCCGACAATCGGCGCGGCGACGGTTCCCCCGAATTGAATCGTGCCTTTCGGATTATCAACCGCGACATACACGACAAGGCTCGGGTCATCAGCCGGCGCAAAACCGATAAAGGAGACGATATGGTTGTTTTCGAGATATTTGCCGTCTTTGACCTTTTGTGCGGTACCTGTTTTTCCGCCGACGCGATATCCTTCCACAAAGGCATTCCGCCCCGTTCCCTGAGCGACGACGCTTTCTAAAGCATATCTGATCTGCTTTGACGTTTCCTGGGAAATAACTTGTCTTTTCGCAATCGGCGATTGTTTCTTAACGGTTTTTTTCGTAACGGGATCAACCCACTCTTTGGCGATAAACGGAGTATAAAGCGTTCCGCCGTTTATTGCTGCGGAAACGGCTGCCACCTGCTGAATCGGCGTGACGGAAACTCCTTGTCCGAAAGCGGTTGTCGCCTGTTCGACCGGGCCGACTCTGTCAAGCGGGAATAAGATCCCCGTTCCTTCCCCTTGCAGATCAATGCCTGTTTTCTTTCCAAAGCCGAAGTCCTTAATATATTGAAACAGCTTTTGTTTTCCGAGCCGTTCCCCCAGCTGTACAAACCCAGGGTTGCAGGAATTTTGAACGACTTCAAGATAAGATTGCGAACCGTGGCCGCCCTTTTTCCAGCATCGGAGGCGGGCGCCGTCAACCTCGGCAAATCCTTTGTCATAAAAGTGGTCTCTTTGCAAGTTTACTTTTTGCTCTTGGAGAGCGGCCGCAAGCGTAATAATCTTAAAGGTCGAACCCGGTTCATATGTGCTCCATACCGGCAGGTTCCGGTTGTAAACGGACGGATCTACGGATTGATAGTCAGCCGGATCAAAATCAGGACGGCTTGACATACCGAGCACTTCCCCGTTTTTCGGATTCATTGCGACCGCAATCATTCCGTCCGGGTTATATTTCGCCGCTGCATTGTCGAGCTCTCTTTCTATAATCGTCTGAACCTTGGCGTCAATCGTCAATTTCATATCAAGTCCGTCTTTCGGAGGGGTATAATCATCCGCTTCATCAGGCATTTTCTTCCCCTTGGCATCCGTATAAAATTTCACTGATCCCTTTACACCTTTTAAGTCATCATCATAATAAGCCTCCAATCCGAGAAGGCCCTGGTTATCAATACCGGCAAAACCGAGAACATGGGACAAAAAGCTTCCGTACGGATAATGGCGGATGCTGTCTTCAGCCACATAAACCCCTTTTAAGTCGAGCGCTTTGATTTCTTTCGCTTTTTTATTGGAAATTTTCCGCCCCTCGGGTGAGATTTTTTCTATGGAGGTTTTCTTAGTAATGTGTTTGTAGACCTTCTCTTCCGACATATTTAAAACTGACGCGAGAAGCTTGCCCGTTTTTATGGGATTTTGAATCTGGCGCGGTACGACAAAGACGGTCGGCGCGCTTTTATTCGTAGCCAGCTTCACGCCGTTTCGGTCAAGGATCTCTCCCCGCTCAGGCTCAAACGGCAAATTCCGGCTCCAGGAATCCTTAGCCAAAGAAGTCAGCTTTTCCCCCATCACAAATTGGACATAGCCTAATCTGCTGTCAATGATCAAAAAAATGATTACGCCAAAAAGCAAAACCAGTAATAAACGTTTTCGAACCGTTACATTTGAAACGCGCAAGGGACCGTCCACTCCTTATTTAGGCTTGTTTCAATTTATGCCTCAGCTTGGACACATAGAACGGCCGCGCATAAAAAAGAAGCCCGCGGGCATCCGCGGACTTCTCTGTCCCGTTAATCAGGATTTTTAAATTTCACCTTAATCACGGTATTTTCTTTCAGTTCTTTGCCTTTTTTCACACTTTGGCTTGAAGCGTAACCTTCACCGCTCACATCGATGTGAATGCCTGATACTTTGCTGAATTGAAGCACTTCCCGTCTCGACCATCCGGACATATCCGGCATCGTCATCTTTCCGTCTGTTTTCAAGAAGATTTTCTGATTGGTGATCACATCTTCTCCGGCTGTCGGATACTGCTCTTTTACGGCAACATCGCTGCCGATGACAATCGGTGTGAGGTGTTCATTTTTCGCTTCCTTCTCAGCGCCCGTGACCGTTTTATCTGTCAGGTCAGGCATCTTTTGGCTTTTCGTTTCTTCCTGACCGGAATCTGTTTTTTCCGTCGGTTCGATATTCATGTAGTGGAGGCTGTTTTTCATCGTCGGGTTAAAGATTTCCGCGACAGGATCAGAGCTGCTTTGACCCGCTTTTAACTGCGGCTGCTGCACGGCTACATAGATGACGAGCTTAGGATCATTTTTCGGCGCCATGCCCATGAATGAAAACACATAGTTGCTCGTTCCCCTTAAATATCCGCCCGTCCCGGCGATTTGTGCGGTTCCCGTTTTACCCGCGACGTCAAAACCTTCAATTTTATAAGGTTTCCCCGTTCCGATGTCTGATGTCACGACTTCTCCGAGCAGGTTCCGGACTTTTTTCGCCGTATCGGCTGAAATCGGCGTGCCTACTTGCTCTGGTTTTGTCTGCTTGACGACTTTTTTCGTATCGGGGTCGACAATATGATCAATGACGTAAGGTTTCATCATTTTGCCGTTATTAGCAATCGCCGTGACGGCCTGAAGCTGCTGGATCGGTGTTATCGCCGATGCTTGGCCGTAAGCCGTAGACGCTTTGTCAAAATCATATTTGTAGTTAATTTTACTTGATACTTCACCGGGCAGATCAATCCCTGTTTTTTGATAGAGCCCGAATTTGTGCAGGTACTCATTAAACCGGTCAAACCCCAGTTTTTCGTTGGCCAGTTTGGCGAAAGCAACATTCGATGACCTCATGAGGCCGTCATGGAAGCTTGTCATACCCCATCCGGCGCCATCGTTCCAATCTTTAACAGGTTTGCCTCCCACTTTATATGTTCCTGATTTATATTTCTCGTTTGCGGAAAACACATTTTCCTGAATCGCCGCGGCAAGCGTAAAGATCTTCATCGTTGAACCCGGTTCATACGCGTACGACACTAAGTCGTTGTAATAATTGGTGACGTTTCTGATATTCGGGTCAAAACTCGGACGCTGCCCCATCGCAAGCACTTTGCCTGTTTTCGGTTCTACGACAGCCGCCATAATTTTTTTCGGTTTATATTTTTCCGCTACTTTCGTCATGCTGTCTTCTAGAAAGGTTTGAATTTTCTGATCAATGGTTAAATATACATTGTCACCGTTTTTAGGTGCGGTGATTTTTTCCTTGCTGTTCGGAAGTTTCCAGCCGGATTTATCACTTTCGTAAGTGACGGACCCGTCACGTTCCGTCAGATAGTTATTCAGTATTTTTTCAAGCCCTAAAGAGCCTTGTATCTCGTTTGTTTTTTCATTCACATCGGCATAGCCGAGAACATTTGACAAAAATATGCCGTTCGGATAGTAGCGCTTCGTATCTCTTAAGAAAGAAATACCCGGAAGATCCATTTTTTCGATCTTCTGTTTTTTCGCATAAGAGATATCGCGGCCGGCCGAACCGAATTCCACCTGCTTCGCGCCATTCCTGTTTAAGATGTCCAGAATCTCGCTTTTATCAAGATTGATAACGGTCGCCAGTTTTTCCGCCGTTTTCTCTTTGTCTTTGACATGCTGAGGATGCTTCTTGTCGGTCGTCATCTTTTTATCAAGCACGGCAATGAGCTTATATGTCGCCGTGTCCTCTGCAAGCACTTTGCCGTTTCGGTCAAGAATAGAGCCGCGGCTCGCTTCTATCGTCCGCTTTTTTTCGTGCTGCTCGGTCGCTTTTGTTGCAAGTTCTACACCGTTTGCTTTACCGGTTAATTGAATGTACGCCATTCTCCCGAGAATGACAAAGAAAAAGAGAGCGAAACAAATACTGAGTATCGCTGCTCCTCTGTTCATAAACTTATTTTTTTTCGGCATGGGTTATCATTCCTGTATGTTTTTCACTTTTTTATCTTTCAGATTCAAACCGTGCTTTTTAGCGATATCCATCAGGCGCTGCGGCTGGCTTAAGTCAGCCGCCGTCTTTTCGAGATCACCGATCTGCTTATTCTTCTCAGATACTTTCTCCTCTAGTTTTTGCACCTCAATATTGGATTGGTACGCTGCGTATGCCTTTGATACGATAAACATTGATGTGGAGAGAACGGCAATGGCAAACAGGACGAGCAGCACCTTTTCCCCGAGTGTAATGGAAGCCCTCTTTTTGACAATCACCTTTTTTTCGGGACTTATCACTGGCCGTTGTTGTTTTTCCTGCTGGTAAGCTAAGTTGCTCATAGGCTGATGACCTCCTTTAATGTTGTCATTTGCTGCCCGTTATTTTCGTTTCTCCGCAATGCGGAGCTTCGCTGACCGGGCGCGGTTATTTTCTTCAAGCTCCTCTTTTGATGCCGTAATGGGCTTTCTCGTAATCAGTTTTAATTCCGGTTCAAATTCTTCCGGTATCACGGGAAGACCCGGAGGCAGTTCGGGAAGTGATGATTTTTCCTTGAATGTCGTCTTGCACATTCTGTCTTCCAGCGAGTGAAAAGTGATCACAGACACCCTTCCGCCCGGCTTCAGCACCTCTATCGCTTGCAAGAGGGCCTCTTCAAATACTTGAAGCTCGTCGTTTACGGCGATTCGAATGGCTTGGAATACACGTTTGGCCGGATGACCTCCGCTTCTTCTTGCCGGAGCCGGTATCGCGTCCTTTATTAGATCGACCAGTTGGCCGGTTGTTTGAATAGGCGATTTTTCTCTTGCCTCTTCAATTTTCCGGGCGATCTGCTTGCTGAATTTTTCTTCTCCGTATTTAAAGAAAATCCTCACAAGGTCCTCATACCGCCATTCATTTACGACTTCTTTCGCCGTAAGGGCGGCCGACTGGTCCATCCTCATGTCCAGCGGTGCGTCATGATGATAACTGAATCCCCGTTCCGGTGTATCAAGCTGCGGAGAGGATACTCCTAAATCAAATAAAATTCCGTCGACACTCGTAATGCCGTGTTCATGTAAACACTCTTTTAAATAACGAAAGTTGCTTTTTACCAGAATGAGCTGTCCTTTGTATTCGGACAATGTTTTCTTTGCGTTTTCAAGTGCCGTGTCATCTTGGTCAAAGGCGATCAAGCGTCCTTTTTCCGATAATTGCTGCAATAAATATGTACTGTGCCCGGCGCCGCCAAGGGTGCAGTCCACATAGGTTCCGTCCGGTTTGATATTTAAACCGTCGACGGTTTCACGAAGAAGTACTGTCTTATGCTGAAACATTTGTGTCGGTCCCACCTTTATCAGGAATGAATTGAATTGTCAGTTGTTGTTGTGATGCACGAAGATCCATTATATATCAAATCCAATCATGTTTTCAGCAATTTCAGCGAATGAATCTTCTTGCTCTTCTGTGTATTGTTCCCATATTACCTTACTCCACAATTCAATTCGATTGGAAACCCCGATGACAACACATTCTTTTTCCAGTTTTGCGTAATTCAGAAGAGATGACGCAATATTAACCCTTCCCTGCTTGTCCAGTTCGCATTCGGTCGCACCGGAAAAAAAGAATCGGGTAAATGCGCGGGCGTCTTTTTTGGTGAGCGGCAGAGCCTTCAGCTTTTCTTCAATCAGCTTCCATTCATTCATCGGATAGCCGAAAAGGCATTGGTCAAGTCCTCTTGTCAGCACAAACTGCTCACCGAGGCCTTCTCTGAATTTTGCGGGTACGATCATGCGGCCCTTTGCATCAATTGTATGCTGGTATTCACCCATAAACATGATAAGGACCCCCACTTTCTCCCCTAAACTCACCACTATCCGCCACTTCTCTCCACAACCTCATTTTACACTGTTTACACATAAAAAAAAACCCTGAACTATTCAGGGTTCTTTAAAACTTTATTTCAAAGTTTGACAATCTGATGTTGGTTTTGAAAAGAAAATGGCAGATGTTTGAAGGTTGTGAAGAATTTTGGACCGTAACGGTTCAAATAATACATCACATTCCAAATCCGTTCCTGCGGAGCGCCGAGCGGTCTGATGCTGTTTTGGATTCTTTCATAGTCACGCAGCACAAAACCTTCTTTTTCTTCAATTCTTTTCGTTACCGTCCGTTCTAAAAACAAGAGCTGATCCTGAATGAAGGCGGCATTCTTCTGTAAGAGCGGCTCAAGGCTTGAATCGACCTTCAGCGCTTCGTTCCTTGCACGTTTATGGACGGCTTCAATCTGTGACTTCGCCTGTTCCATTACAGAAGAAAACTCTTCCGGAATCTGCTCTTCAAAATAAGTGTCTTTCAGGTGTCCGGTGCCGTGTTCGATCGCTTCCTGAAGCGGGATATTCCGTTCTGAAAGCTTCTTTTCAATATGGCGCTCAAGAATCGTAATGTTCAGTCTCGGCACTACCGGAGTCATGCGAAAGCCCATTAATGAGAAAGCCTGCTTCAGCTCACCCCAATAATTGATCTCCCCCGGTCCCGCGATAAACGCCAGAGTCGGGATGAGAAACTCCTGCATAAGCGGCCTTGTCACAACGTTATTGCTGAAACATTCCGGTTTTTCTTCCATATGGGTATGAAGCTCGTCGTTCGTCCACTTCAGGTCAAGCTCCTTAATGACAAAAACGCCGTTTTCTTTTTCAATTAAGAAACGCTCTCCCTCGTGTTCGTAAAACAGATTAGCCTGATCTTTGTCCGATTCAATAATCGGGTGATAACCGGCTTCCCGCATAAGACGCTGCTGGTCTGACACAGCTTTGGCAAGCTCGTGATTGTGTTTTAAAATCTGCTGAAACATACCCGTTTCCAGCTTTTTAATCCCCGGATCTCCCGAATTCATCAGAATAAGGCCTTCTTCTTGAAACAAGTCGGCGATCAACAGCTCAAAAAAGTCCGTGAATGTCTCTGATGAGCGTAAACATCGCTTCACGTTTTGAAGGAGTGTGTTTGTGTGATCCGTTTCCTCAAAAGCAGCGAACACTTCATCAATCCAAGCCGCGCATTTTTCCTGATCAAGCTCGGTTTTAGCCGCCGATGTTTTTTTCCAGTACGACTGCGGCAGTTTCCGCTTCACCGGACCTTTATTCTCTGTTGACGTATGCACATAATTAATTTCTTCCAGATCGTGATCTTCACCGGCCACCCAGAAGATCGGAGCGACAGGAATCTGCAGCGCCTCTTCCTGCTGTCTGGCAAGTACGATAATGGAGATAATTTTATGTATGGTGTAAAGAGGCCCTGTTAAAAGACCGGCCTGCTGGCCGCCTACAACCGCTGCGCTTTTTGGATCTCTCAGTTTTTCGATGGAGGCCTGCATGGCGTCGGAATGAAATTTTTCGTGATAGGAGGATAAATAATCCGCTAATTCCTCTCTGGCAAACGGCCGCGAAGAGAGGTCATGAAGCCGCTTTTGCCATACGTCCTCTGAATGAATATCATAATCAAAAAATGAAGACATGTTTTCTCCATCTATATAGTGCTGCACAAACTTATTTTGACTTTTGATGGAAAGTTCAGTTAGCTGCATCTGTCTGGAACTTCCTTTCTCCAATAAATAGTTAGGTTTCCGAAATGAGTATAGCATGTTACCGGAAAACCTCAAAAGACTTTGTTTCAATTTCTTTCTAACGCTTTTATGCTGCGGTGTAAAAACGTGAGATGAACGGCCGGCAATCCGCGGCTTTCCGCTTCTTTTACAAGATAGCCGATAATCGCATCGGCCTCTGTCCGCCTGCCTGCCATGATATCGACGAGCATGGAAGAATGATTTTTTTCCGTCAGTCTGCAAACTTCGCAAACCTTGTTCCACGCTTTTTCTCTATCGGCGAGGCCAAGTATTGTCTCCGCTTCTTCAAACACGTTTCTCATATATTTTTTGTAAGCGTCATTTCTTAACAGCTCTCCGTTTTTCACACGCAGCAATGCAGTTAACGGGTTGATGCATACATTGATGATCAGTTTTCCCGTTAACAGCCGATACCAGTCGTTTTCATCATATACGGGAAAATCCCGGTGCATGCCGGAAAAGATGCTTTTGAGCGTTTCCGGCCGGGATGCGCTGAATACACTCCATCTTACGGCTCCCGCTCCCGTATGTTCAACGGCATGATCCGATATCTTTTTTGCTCCGTGCTCAACAGTGCCGGCATAAAGCGAATGATCCGTATGCCAATCTTTAATGTCGTGTATGTGTCCCATGCCGTTTTGCAAAAACAGCACATTCGTCCCTTTTACCGTCTCAAGATCCCGCAGCACAGCACTGAGCTGGTGCTGTTTAACGGCTGAGATTAAGAGGTCGAATCCGGAAGTGATGCCTGTTTGCGCTCTGCATGCCGCCGTACATTCTATTCCGTCTTTCAAAAGCCGTATACCGCCTGAGTTAATCGCATCAGCCTGCTCCGTCCGCCGCGTAATGACCGTTACCTGATGGCGGGACGATAAGTAGTAAGCACATAAAAGACCTACCGCTCCGCCGCCGATAATTCCGATTTTCACACTGTCACACCCTATATCTGCATTTTTCCATATTATCATAGCAGAAGCCGCCGCAAATTACTTCAATTTCGTTTTGAGCAAAAAGACAGGCAAGCATATTATAGTTGGAATTTTCAATTAAAGCGTTTACAATAATGGTAGAACACAACAAAGGGGGAGTTTGTGTTGAAAATAGAGCGCCTGCTCATCAACTTTAAGACACTCGAAGAATTTAAAAGGTTTAAGGAATACGGGATGCAGGAGCTGTCGATGCTTGAAGATCTTCAGGATAATATCATTGAAAATGACAGCACCTCGCCTTTTTACGGGATTTACTTCGGGGATAAACTAGTGGCGAGAATGAGTTTATATCAGGTAAACGGAGGCGCGAATCCGTATTTTGATCAGCGTCAGGACTTTTTGGAACTGTGGAAGCTTGAGGTTCTTCCGGGCTATCAAAACAACGGATACGGAAAAGCGCTTGTTGATTTTGCAAAATCTTTCAGAATGCCGATCAGGACAAATTCACGCATGAAATCAGCAGAATTCTGGGATAAGATGAATTTTGAGCCCGTTAAATATGATATGGCGCGTGATAAAGGAGAAAATCCTTACATCTGGCATCCCGATATGGACGGTGAAATGACATCCGGAGAAACGGCATAATAAAAAACCGGCCGGGCCGCCGCCCTCAGGCCGGTTCATTTTACAGGCTCTGCGCCGATTTCCTGTCGTCTTCTTTTGAATTGACCATCCTTCTCGCTCTGTCCATAATGTCAATTAACGCTTTATAATCTTCTTCCGTCATCTCCAGCTTGTTTCTCAAGCTTTCATTTTCCTCACGCAGATCCTCGACTTCTTTTTGCAGCGCGGTCAGCTGTTCTGTGAGTTTTTCTTTTTCATGACGAACATCCGCTGCGGCCGGCGACTCTTTAAATTGCTGAAGAAACAAAATGACATCATCAATGGACAGCTCTTTTTCTCCTTCCGCCCTGCGGATCGGAGGCTGTTTGACGGTTCCCGGCAGATTGGCGGAATGCACCCCGATCTGCTTTCTTAATTCCTTCCGCTGTTTTTTCGCCAGTTCTATCCCTGACTGATATTGTTTTCTGACATAAGAATTCCATCTGAACCCGCAGGCGGCAGCCGTTCTCGTCAGCGCTCTGCCGACTTCTTCAAAAGCGGAAAGCTGGGTCCCGCCTTCCCGAATATGCCTGAGCACCACTTCGGCCAGCAGCAAATCTTCATCTTGCGTCCAAGCGTCTTGTCTCGTTATCGTCAATCGTATCTCCCTCCATATTTGCTCATTTACCTCATACATATGCCGCTGATAGATTAGATAGACTACTGGCGCTCACAATTTTTTCGGCGGAAGCAGGCCGGAGGGGCAAAAAAAAAAGAAAAGCGCAGGAACCGAGATTCCCGCGCTTTTCTTCATACATTAATTGCTTTTAACATTTATGTCTTTGCCGTTGTATGATCCGCATGCTTTACATACACGGTGAGACAATTTCATCTCTCCGCATGACGGGCATTCTGTCATACCAGGTACATTTAGTTTGAAATGTGTACGGCGCAATCTTTTTTTCATTTTAGAAGTTCTTCTAAAAGGTACAGCCATTATTCCCACCTCCTTAAAGAGTTAAGATTCATCATCTTGTGTTAAGAGCTTTTTCAGATCCGCAAGTCTGGGGTCGATTTGATTTTTCTTGTCTTCCTCAGAAATCACTTGCCAATCCTTCCCCACTTGGGGAGCGGCTCCTTCTTTTTGTTCAGTTTCACAAAAGACTTGCATAGGAATTTCTAAAAGAATCTCTTCTTTTACGATCGGAGTTAAGTCAACGATATCGTCTTCAGCAATATGAACGTCCTCATCTTCTATATCATCCGACTTATGAAATCTAAACAGTTCTTTTGTCGCGATTGTAAATGGATACGGCACATCAACTAAAGTTCTTGAGCACGGCAAAACCATTTCGCCTGAAATCGTAAAGTCAAACGAAACTTGCTTGGATTCAATCTCCGCGCGGCCCTTCACCCGGACGGGAGAAATGCGGCGGATGTCAGAATTCAATTTTGTCAGCTCATTTAACTCAACTGTTTCATCAAATTCAAAGCTCTTTTTCGCCATTTGATGAAGCTGATAAATCGTCCATTTCATTTGTATCACCTCAGGAAAGCAACAAACATGATTATAGCTTTTCAGAATGTTTTTGTCAATATTTTTTCTTTACAGCATAATGCCGCCGTCATGCAATCGTTGACAGCCGGATAGGCTATGCATACACTAAACGAAGCGGACTAAAATATGCACTTCATTTGCAAATGTACCACACGAAGCAAAACATAGCAAGAAAGGCGGGACAAATATGAAAGCAGTCGGCCTGGTTGTTGAATATAATCCCTTTCATAACGGACACCGCTATCATGCGGAACAAGCAAAAATCAAAACGGACAGCAGCGTCGCGGCGGCGGTGATGAGCGGCCCTTTTTTGCAGCGCGGGGAACCGGCCGCCGTCTCAAAGTGGGCCCGGACAAAAATGGCGCTGGAAAACGGCGTAGATATCGTCATTGAGCTCCCTTATATATATGCCGTACAAAAAGCGGAATTATTCGCGCGCGGCAGCGTTTCGCTTCTTCATCATTTAGGATGCAGCAGCTTGTTTTTCGGCAGCGAAAACGGGCGGATCGAACCCTTTATTGAAGCGTCTGAAGCGTTCAGCCGAAAGGAAGATGACTGCAACCTGATTCTGAAAGAGGAGCTGAAAAAGGGTCTCAGCTATCCGGCCGCCGCCTCAAAAGCTTTTTCACACATATTCAAAGGGCGGGACATGCTCGATTTGTCCAAGCCGAACAATATTCTCGGTTTTCACTACGTTAGAGCGATACACGCCTTCGGTTCCGCTATGAAGCCTTATACGACAGCCAGAATCGCTTCCCAGTATCATGACGACGAGCTTCCCGGAGATAACAGCCGGATAGCCAGCGCAACAAGCATCCGGAAAGCGCTGATAGAAAAAGGAACGGCGGCCGCAAGGAGCTTTCTCCCGGAAGCGTCTGCGCGTGAGCTGGAGGCATACAGAAATGCATACGGGATATGGCACAGCACGGAAGACTATTTTTCATATGTAAAATACAGCCTCAGCACTCTGTCCGCTGAAGAATTGAGCCGAATCTACGAAGTGGAAGAAGGCCTTGAGCACAGAATTTTGCGCACCATCAGACAAGCCCGATCCTATCGCGAAATGATGGAACGATTGAAAACAAAACGATACACGTGGACGAGGCTGCAGCGGATGAACACGCACATTCTGACACGGACGAAAAAGGAAGACATGCATCGGCTTTTACAGCCTTCAAGCGCTCCTTATATCCGTCTTCTCGGAATGACGAAAAAAGGACAGGGGTACCTGTCGGCAAAGAAAAAAGAGCTTACCGCACCTCTCGTCAGCAAGCTCTCTTCTTTCTCTCATCCCGCTCTGGATCTGGACATACTGGCGGGACGGGTTTACAGCCTGCCGATAAAAGAACCTGAACGCACATTGTTTGAGAAACAGGAATTTTCACAAGCGCCGATCCGCTATGATGAAGACGAAAAGCGTTTTTTGAATGCGTAAAAAAAGCACCTGCCTGTATCAGGTGCTTTTTACTTTCAGCTGATCCAAATAGTCAAGTGCGTCCTGCATGGTGTCGACAGGGACGATCTTCATATCGGACTTGATTGCTTTCGCCGTTTTTACCGCATTTTTGTAATCAGAATTTTCAGCTCCGTTTTGATTCGGCGCAAAGAAAATATCTTTTCCCGCTTTGTCTGCGGCGACGACTTTCTGATCGATTCCGCCGATCGGTCCGACCTTGCCGTCCACGTCGATTGTCCCCGTTCCGGCTATATTATAGCCTTTTGTTTCGTCAGGTTTTGTCAGCTGGTTGTAAATTTCTAAAGACATCATGAGCCCCGCAGAAGGCCCGCCGATGTTTTCAATGCTGAAATGGAGATCCGGCTTCACTTTCACGTTCCGGTCCGTATATAACGCGACGCCGATTCCCGCTCTTTTCGGGTCGTCCGGGAATGATTTCAGCACAATGTCAACGGTCTTTTCTTTCGTGTCCCGTTCAATGTGAAACGTTACTTTTTCCCCCGCTTTTTTGCTGCTGATATAATCAATCAGCTTTTCAGCGGATTCGTATGTTTTCCCGTCCGCGCTGATGATTTTATCACCGACCTCTATTTTTCCTTTTGCCGGCATGTCAGAGACGACTGAGCTGGCGAAAATCCCGTTAAATGAATATTTCACCTGTTTCCCGGCTTTTTGATAAGCGGCAATGACCGCGTTTTCTTGGGAGCTTTTCATCATTTGCAGCTGGCGCTTCATATAATCCGAGTCCGATTCGCCCTCTTCTTTTATGCTTTCATCAGGGACGATTTCATCGTAAGGATGCACTTTCGCCCAAAGATATGTATACGGATTGGCGGGGCCTACTTTGACAGTCATCAAGGAAAGGCTTCCTTTTTCAGGATAGCCTCCGTCCACCTTAATCAGCGGTCTCAGCTCTGATGCTTCTCCCGGCTGTGTAATGTAATACGGAAGCTTAATAAATGTAACAGCAATTAATAAGATCAGGATGATAAACACCCAGCGAAAATGTTTTGCTTTCATATGAGTTAGCCCTCCCAGTTCTCTATTTCTTGTTTAATCCGGCCGATCATCCGGTCTGCGGCTTCTTCGCCCGCTGTGATCATATGATCAATGTTGGCAAAAGAACTTGAGCTGAATGATTCAAGAGAAGGGCGGATCATGACGTCTGCGGCAATGGTCTGGTGACGGACCAATTCATTTTGCAGTATATCCATACTTTGCATGATTACATCAAAAATATGTGCCGCTTTTTCCGTTTTTTTCACTCGGGATACGTCAGAGGCGATGACGATATCAGCACCCATGTCTTTTACGGCGGAAACCGGGATTCTGTCAACCACCGCGCCGTCGACTAACATACGTCCGTTCATTTTTTGCGGGACGAAAACGCCCGGTATGCTGATGCTCGCGCGGACGGCTTCGGACACTGAACCTTTCGTAAAAACGAGTTTTTCGCCGGTCTGAAGGTCGCAGGCCACGATGCCGAGCGGGATCCGCAGTTCTTCTATCGGCTTGCCGTACGTATAGGCATGAACAAGCTGCCTGATGCGGTCTCCTTTTAAAAATCCGAGCCTCGGCATCGTATAATCCGCGTACACCCGCCGCTTAAATGCTTTGGCGACTTTTTTCATCGTAGCCACGTCATGCCCGGCCGCATAAAAGCTTCCGACTAATGCTCCCATACTGCTGCCGGCAATCATATCAATTGGAATCTGATGCTTATGTAAACTGGATAACACTCCGAGATGAGCGATGCCTCTTGCCCCTCCCGAACCTAACGCTAACCCGATTGTAGGTTTGGCCAACGCGACGAACCCCCTAATAGACATCCTATACATGAATTCTATGGTCTAAATTGAACCCCTATGCTCGTATATTAGTACAGGATGACAAATAGGTACTTGCCCGGCCGCCTTTAAGGTCTGTTCTATATTTTATCATGATATAAATGTCAGTGTGCAATTTTAGCATCGGGGAGGTAAGAATGAATTTGTCTAAGTTTCATACATTTTTGATTTCATTGTTTTTCATTTTTTTGACAGCGACGGTTATTTCACACCCTCAGGCCTCATTCGAAGCCTCCAAAACCGGTCTTTCCATGTGGTGGGAGGTCGTTTTTCCTTCATTGCTTCCGTTTTTTATTCTATCTGAGCTTTTAATCGGATTCGGCATTGTCAAATTTGTCGGCCTTTTACTCGAACCCTTTATGCGTCCCATTTTCAGAGTGCCGGGGGTCGGCGGATTTGTACTGGCTATGGGCATGGCTTCAGGCAATCCGGCCGGCGCGAAGCTGACTGCACGGCTGCGCCAGGATAAACAAATCTCCAGAGTAGAGGCTGAACGCCTCGTCTCTTTTACCAATTCATCCAATCCGTTATTTATATTCGCTGCCGTGGCGGTCGGCTTTTTTCATAACGCGTCTCTCGGCATTCTGCTGGCATCGGCTCACTATCTCGGAAACATCGCCGTCGGCCTGACGATGCGTTCATACGGACGGAAAGAAGAAGCGGCGTATACCGGTAAAAAGACGATCGCTCTCCCTTCTCTGAAGGAAGCATTTCTGGCCCTCCACAAGGCGCGGCTTTCGGAAAAGCGGCCGCTCGGAAAAATTTTGGGCGACGCCGTCACCTCTTCTGTACAAACCTTGCTGATGGTGGGCGGTTTTATTATATTGTTTTCGGTTTTCAGCCGGTTATTATCAATCGTACAAGTCATGGATGTGCTTTCTGTATTTACAAACGCGCTGCTTTCACTTTTTCATCTTCCGGCAAATCTGGACATCCCTCTTATCAGCGGAATGTTTGAAATTACACTTGGGAGCAAGCTGGTCAGTGAAGCTGATGCCGCCTTGCTGCCGAAAGCCATGATTGTGAGTTTTATTCTCGGGTTCAGCGGCCTTTCCGTACAGGCCCAGGTAGCCGGCATTTTATCGGAAACAGATATCCGCTTTAAACCGTTTTTCGCGGCGCGTATCCTTCAGGGCATTTATGCCGCACTCTTTATTCTCTTACTGTGGAAGCCGCTTTACCTTGCATTGGACGAACCTTACCAGTCCGTATTCCTCCCTTTCCGCGATCAGGACGCGGGATCAGCTGCCGTCAGCGGATGGAATACACTTGTTGAAACCGGGCCCGCCATCACGCTGACAGCTCTCGCCGTATACGCATTGATTTATTGTTACAGGCTGTCAGCACGGACAAAAAAAGGATGAGACGCCGATCAGCGCTTCTCATCCTTTAAATTTCTGCTTCAGCGCCTGTTCAACTTCCGGAGGAACAAACTCTGAAACAGGCCCGTTATATTTTGCGACTTCTTTTACGATGCTTGAACTTAAAAAAGAGTACTGATTGTTCGTCATCATAAAAAAAGTTTCTATTGATTCGTCAAGCACGCGGTTGACGGAAGTCCCCTGCATCTCATATTCGAAGTCAGAAACGGCTCTGAGCCCTCTGATAATCGCTTTCGCCCGCTTTTTTTTCGCATAGTCGATTAACAGTCCCTGTGACGTCTCGACCGTAATATTCGGAATGTCTTTTGTCACTTCTCTTAACAGCTCACAGCGTTCCTCGACTGTAAACAGCGGCTGCTTAGAAGAATTATTGAGCACGCATACGTACACATGCTCAAACACGTTTGCCCCCCGTCTGATAATATCCAGATGTCCGTAGGTGACGGGATCAAAACTTCCGGGACATACAGCTATACTTGCCACATCATTACCCCCTATTTCGGTATATCGTCACTCCTGTAAGCCCGTAGATTTCCCTTCTTGTTACAGAAAGCGCGCCGACGGCTTCCGGAAGCGCAACGGCTTTATCATGCTCGGCTACGACAAAACCGTCTTCATTCAGCATGTTCTGCTCATCAATCATTTCGATAAGCGCTTTCAGCTTTTGTTCCTTATACGGAGGATCTAAGAAAATTCCGTCAAAACCTTTTTCCCGTTTCGCCGCGGCATAGAGGGCCCGCTCTGCATCATTGCGGTATACTTCCGCTGAAGCCAGCAGATCGAGCGCTTTGATATTTGCTTTTACCGTTTGGATGGCTTTGAAATCACGGTCCACAAAGATACAGCGGTCAAATCCGCGCGACAGCGCTTCAATCCCGAGACCGCCGCTCCCCGCAAACAAATCCAGCCCCGTTCCTCCGTCAAAATACGGGCCGATCATATTAAAAATAGACTCTTTTACTTTATCCGTCGTCGGCCTTGTTGATGTGCCCGGCACCGCCTTTAAGGCTCGTCCTTTTCTTGAACCGGAAATCACTCTCATTATTCACACCACTTTTTCTGAAAACTTTGATGTTTCTCATCGGCTGAGCCGTTATGTATAAAAACAATCCCTATCTTATCATAAAGCATTCTTTCAAACAATGAACGTGAAAAACGTGTATACATATTCACATTCCTGTCAAGACTACGTGTAACAGCATCAATGAATGATGTTGTTGCCAACCGCGGAGAAGACTTACGTTTCCCCATAAGTTCTTCCTCCGGTTTCTCCTCTCCCTTTTCCTTCTCCTTAACTTGTTAAGGAATAGAAGGACCCCGCAGGTATCTGCGGGGATTTTTTTATATGCCGACTTTATAATCGTACTCTTTCGCTTTATCAAGCTTTGATTCAAATTCCAGCTTTAAAAAAGGTTTATAAGAAGGCTCTACCTTCTTCACATAAGAATAAGAAGAAATCTTTTCCATTGTTTTTTCGATCAGGTCCATATCGCAATACAGCACAACGTATTTCAGCCGCTTGGAAACATAATGAACGTTGCCGAATTTTCTCAGCATTTTGCTGTGTTTTAAGGAATGCAGATATACGATTATGCCTTGGCGCTTATTTTCCATCATGATCACCCGCCTGACTTTCTGTTCATTTTATGTAAAAGACGAGACGGCCGTCTCGTCAGGAAACTTTGCATCCGCAGCCGCCGCCGGAACCGCAGCCGCCGCCGCAGGATGACAGGCCGTCAAAATAAGGATTCCCCGTCGGCACTTTTACATGCTCCGAGACGGCCGTTCCGAGTTCAATGCTGATCTCGTCAAGCAGCGACTGAAGCTCAGTCTCCGCTTTTTTAAATTCGGCCACCTTATCGTTTAAATCGAGCTCCCGCTTCATTTCTCTCATTTTGCGGGAAATCTCTCTATAATCAGGATGGTATTTGCCGAAGCGCTGCACATCCTCATACTGCTCTTTAACGCTCATAAAAGAACGAATGATCCGCCCTGCCTCTTCATCTTCACGGAGACGCTTGTAACAATCGCGGTAATTTTCAGCCGTCTCAGACTGCAGAATCATGCCGGCAAGCTGCTCCGCTTCACTTTGAAGCTTGACGGACTCAATTGTTGCATACATAAATACGCACCTCCAGTTGCTAGTTTACCATGAAACCACCCAATTGGAAAATGCGGCGTTTAAACGCTTTTTAATCCTGCGAACGCATGGCGTGTACCATCTGCATCATCATCTGCGCCATTTGAATCCCGTTTGAGAATTGACTTACCCGATGCGGTATCGTCTTTTCATAAAAATTCATCATGTCAAGCTGAAAAGAATTGAGATCGTCCGGTTTTCTCGCAAGTCTGCGGTACCAGACGGGACGCTGCCGTATAAACCGTTTCCGTTCCTCATCTGCGGATATGAATTCCTGAACCTCTTTTCGCATACACGATCCCCTTCTTTAATCCTTTCTGAATGAAAAAGGATGTTGTCCGGAGCCTTGCCGGGGCTGCTTCGTGCTGCTCCCCGAAAATTGGCTTAAAAGGCTTTGCAATGATGAAATGGACTGGCTCATTTTATTGATCTGCTCATTCATTTGGTTGATATCCATCTTTTTGACGGCAGTGACCATTTTTGAAACGAAATCGTTCTTTTCAGCTGGTTCCTGTTTGGTTTCCGCGTCGGAAGAAGGCTGAACGGCCTCGTCTTTAAAAGGGTCCCACATCGGATCATCCTCGCCCAGAAGAACCCAGTTTTCATAGACTTCCTGCCAGCTTCTTTGTTCCTTGCGAACATTTTGGATCAGTTTGGGATGCTTTTTTACGAATTGTTTAAAATCATCGATTGATTGCCGTGATTGCTGATTCGCCACAATTCTCACCCCCTCCGAAAAGTTTTGCCTGCTATAATGTATCGGTTCATGCGCCTTAATGTTCGCCTAAATTGCGAAAAAAAGCAGGTATATTTTTTTCAGCAGGAGCGCCGCTCGCGAAAAAACATAAAAAAACCGCGGGGGACGCGCCCCTCTGCGGTTTTTTACTGCCAAGGCTTAATGAAGTTTTGCGTATAATACTTCCGGTCCACGCCGACACCGAGGTGCGTATAATCCGGGCTTAACAGCGCCTTCCTGTGGCCTTCGCTGTTCAGCCAGCCCTCCACGGCTGCAGGACCGTCCACATAGTTGTAGGCAATATTTTCACCGGCCTCCCGGTATTTCACATCGCCTTTTTCCAAGCGGTCCTTCAGAGTCCCGTATTTCTTTGAGACGTGAGAGAAATACTTGTTATCCTTCATGTCCTTGCTGTGGCCGAATGCCACTTTCGCGGCGCCTTCGTCCCATTTCAGCCTTGCCAGTCCGTGTTTCACGCGGATGACATTTGTAATGTCGAGAATCTGCTGTTCACTCGCTCGTTCAATGTCGTTCCATTTTTTATCAGAAACTGGCTCGGGTTCTGTCAGCTTTCCTCTGTACATGACCTCATACGGCCTTTGTTTCACAAGCGTTTCCGCATCAAAAGCCCTGATGCTTGACAAGTTCCCGTCAAATTTGTCCATGTACAGCTGAACATACATTCCGCCTATCTTGACGGTGGGACGGGTATTGATATCTTCTTCGGAAAACTCAAACCGATACGTGTTTCCCTTGTCAGTCACATTGACAAAAGGAGAAACCTGCGTCGTTTTAAAAACTTCGCCCGTCGATTCGCCGATCTTAAACGGTTTTGCGTTGATGCCGCTTCCCGAAGCGTATAAAGTCACGGCTTTATCATTCAAAATACCGACTTGTACGTATTGGTCTTTCCCCTGGTTGTACACCCACCACTCGTAATCGTAGGCAGAAGGATCTTTCCGGGACGGTTCCCCAAGTTTCTTTTTCACATCGGCGGCAGATTTCCCCATGAGAGAAAGCAGTCCGGATGACGGCATTTTCAGCCGTTTTCCGCTCTCTTCTTCATTGGAAACCTGAGGCTCCTCCTGATTGGTCTTTTTCTGAGGAGCCGATCCATATTGTATAAACAGAACATACGCTCCGTAAATAAGCAAAAGGATAACGAGAGCCCTTGCGATATTTTTCAACCTCTCACCCCCATATCATCAAACCGTTCTGTTATTGTTTACTCTTATACAGTACAGCCTATTTGCATCGTCCGTGATTTATGTTTAATGGATAAACCCCTCCGGACCTCCGTCTTCAGAAATGTCAGACAGCGCCCGGCCTGCTTGCTCATTTGATTGCTCGGCCAACGAAAGATCGCCGAGCGTAACAATGCCGACCAGTTTTTTATCCCTTGTGACGGGAATTCTTCTGAGCTGATGTTCAGCCATCAAATGGAGCACCTCCTCCACAGAGGCGTCTTCTTCTGCACTGATAACCCGCTCTGTCATTGCGTCGGTTATTTTTTGAGAGTTCGGCTTTTTTGAAGCAATTCCCCGTAATACGAGATCTCTGTCTGTCACGATCCCGACAAGTGTGGCGCCGTCTTCATCCACTATCGGAATGGCGCCGACATCCGCGTCTTTCATCTTCACCGCAGCTTCATATACATTATCTAATACTGTACAATATTGCAAGTCTGACGTCATGAGCTTATTGATCTTTGTCATTGCGGAATTCCTCCTTTTTTCTGCTACTATTGTCGTCAAATTTTTGTTTTTGCATACTTTCACCGTATGAATCATTGAAAGTGTAACGCTTTCATACTATGATTGTCAGGAAAGGGCATTTTTAAAAGGAGGGGGAAGGTTTGAAGTTTGAAAACAGCGGTCTTGAAGGGGTAACAGCGGAGCTCAGCCGCTTGAATGATCTGATGGAAGGTAAAGGGCTCATTCTGGCTGGACAATGGGATTATGAAAGAGTGACTTACGACAAAAAGTTTTCAGTACCTGAGGGGACATTTTATCTGCGGATTCAAGGAACGGCAAAAGAGGGCGATGTCGGCGGCAGACGGGCCGTGATTCAGCTGAAGGCCCCTCTTTTAGGAAAGCATTATTATCCGCACGGCGTAGAATACGGCAGCGCTGAAGAATTTCCGGAACATGTCATCGCTGAAAGCAAAGCTTTACTGCTTGAATTGGAAGAGTCATTAAAAACAGTGCAAATGTAATAAAAAAGTACAGCATATTCTGCTGTACTTTTTTTTATGAGACGGTATGCTCGATATACGGCGGCTCTGACAGCGTATCTTTTTCCCGTTCCGTTCTGACCCACTGAAAAAAGATGACAGCCAAATATATTCCGTAGACCGCCTCTTGAATGATTTTCATCAGCACTGCCCCAAGCTGCTGATCTTCCAGAGGAGGCAGCGTGTTAAACATCTCCGGTCCGGATAAAGGGATCTCCTCCAGCAAATCTAAAGGAACGCAAAGCTTCATTGCTTCGGCCCAAGCCGCCGGATCTGTATACGTGGCATACATGGGCGCCCCGCTGAACATAATGAGCGCGCAGGCCGGCGTTAACAAAATCCCGTCTGCCATAATATACCCCAGCTTCATTAAACCGCTGAGACGGGGCAGACCGTCCACCTTATGCACAAGCGGCCACCACATAAAAAACGCCGTTACAAAGATGAGTCCGTTCATCAGCGTGTGATACAGCGAATCTGTTTTGACGAAATCAAATATAAACGGGATGTGATACAGCGAAAAAATACCGTTAAACAGCACTAAAGCGATAAGCGGCATTGAAAAAAACGAAAACAGCGGCTTTACGACAGGACGGAAGATCAGTTTTTTCCATGCCCAGCCGGGAATTCCGGAAATCAACAGCGGCGGTACGACTAAAAACAGAACCGCCATCTGCGCCATATGGGCGCTGAACATCACATGGCCCAATAAATCAACCGGACTTCCCGCAGCCGCGTAAAAAAATAGCGCGGAAAGCACAAACAGCACCTTCTCCTTAACGGCCACACGTCCTTTATGCCGGCTGCACCAGTAAAAGTAAACACCTGTTATCACGGCAGTTATACAAAACAGATACGGGCTCCACATTGCGCGAAACCCGAACATTTCCAAATTAATCAAATCTCTCACTCCCCGCCGCCCCGATTACCACCAAATAATCGTGACAAATGCAAGCACGGTGATAAACGCGACAAATATTCCCGAATACAGAAATAATGACGGCGCTTCATGCCCCTTCTGGCTCATATGCATAAAGTAAAACAGCTGAAAGATGACCTGAATGACCGCAAGCAGGATCAGAAACGGCATCGTAAACCATCCGGCAATGCCGTCTGCAGCCACCGTCAAAAACGCGACAAGCGTAAGGCCGATCATCAAGCCGAAGGATATGACCTGATATTTCATTTCCTCGGCATTTTTCCTTCTCCGATATTCGAGATCCGTACTGACAGTCCCTCTGTTTTTGTTATCGTCCATCGTTATCCCACCATCCCCATCAAATATACAACGGTAAAGATAAAGACCCACACGACATCGATAAAATGCCAATATAAGCTGGCCACATAATATTTCGGCGCATTATAAAGGCTGAGCCCTCTTTTCGCATTCCGGATCATGAGCGCGCTGATCCACAACAGCCCGAACGCCACGTGTGCTCCGTGTGTGCCGACGAGCGTGTAAAACGCTGAGCCGAGCGCAGAGCTTGTAATGGTAAAGCCGAATTCGTGAGTGTAATGCATAAATTCATAGATTTCAACCCCTAAAAATCCCGCTCCCAATAATACGGTAACCAGAAGCCACACCTGCATTTTTTTAAAGGAGAAATTTTTCATATGATACATCGCATACACACTCGTTAAGCTGCTCGTCAAAAGAAGCATCGTCGCGATAAACACGATCGGCAGCTCAAACATCTCAGCCGTTGACGGCCCTCCGGCTTTTGATTCCCGTAAAGCAAGGAATGTCGCAAATAGCGAGGCGAACAGAACTGTTTCGCCGCCGAGAAACAGCCAAAATCCCAAAAACTTATTTTTCCCCTCCAGCGTTGCTTTTTCAGGAGAAGCCGGAAAGGTTTCAGCCGTCATTTTTTCCTGCAGCTGCATTACGCCTTCACCCCTTTATCATCATTCGGCAGATCTTCTTTGTGAATATGATAGCCGTAATCATCGACCACAGAGCGAAGCAGCATGGTAAAGAATGTGATGCCGAGCCCTATGAAGATAACCGGAAGCCCCCATGAATAATCGGAGTGGTATAAAAACCCGAACGCTGCGACAAACAGCCCGAAAGATATGATAAACGGCATGATGGAGCCGTTCGGCATATGAATGTCCTCTACAGGCTCTGCAGGCGCCATCCCTTCATTTCCGGCCTGCTTTTCAATCCACAGCGGGTCAAGTCCCCGGACAAACGGAAGCTGTTTAAAATTATATTCCGGCGGCGGCGAAGAGACCGCCCATTCAAGCGTACGACCGTCCAGCCACGGGTCGTTCCCGACGTATTTCCCCTTTATTGAGGTATAAATAATATTGACGACGAGTAAAGCAGCCGCGCCCGCCATGAAAAACGCGCCGATTGAACTGATCAGGTTGCCGGTATCAAGCCCCTGGCCGGGCAGATATGTGTAAACGCGCCGCGGCATTCCCATCAAGCCGAGAAAATGCTGAATGAAGAAGGTAAGATGAAACCCGATAAAAAATAAGACGAACGAAATTTTCCCCATCGTTTCATGAAGCACCTTCCCGAACATTTTCGGCCACCAGAAATGCACGCCCGCCAGGATGCCGAACACAACGCCGCCGATAATGACGTAGTGGAAATGCGCTACGACAAAATACGTATCGTGGAACTGATAATCTGCCGCTGCGGCCGCCAGCATGACACCTGTGACTCCTCCGAGTACGAAAGAGGGAATAAAGGCGACGGCATACAGCATAGGCGTCGTGAATTTGACGTTTCCTCCCCAGATGGTCAAAAGCCAGTTGAAAATTTTAATGCCGGTAGGCACCGCGATCGCCATCGTCGCAACCGCAAATATCGCATTAGCGATCGGTCCGAGTCCCGTCGTAAACATGTGGTGAACCCATACCATGAACCCGAGAAAGCCGATCAGCACGATCGCAAAGACCATAGACGAATAACCGAACAGACGTTTCCTCGCAAATACGGGAATGATTTCTGAAAAAATCCCAAAGGCGGGAAGAATTAAAATGTATACTTCCGGATGCCCGAAAATCCAAAACAGATGCTCCCAGATTATCGTATTGCCGCCCAATTCAGGATTAAAGAAATTCGTTCCGAACAAACGATCCAGCATCATCAGCGCCAAACCGACGGTGAGCGGAGGGAATGCGAATAAAATGAGTGCCGACGCCACAAATGTCGTCCACGTAAACAGCGGCAGTCTCATATACGTCAAACCCGGCGCCCTCATATTAATAATTGTGGCGAGAAAATTGATTCCCGCAATGAGCGTCCCTAAGCCTGATATTTGCAGACCGAGCACGAAAAAGTCTATGCCGTGCCCTTTCGAATTCAGCGCAAGCGACGCGTACGACGTCCAGCCTGCATCAGGAGCGCCCCCTAAAAACCAGCTCAGATTCAAAAAGATGCCTCCGAAGAAAAACAGCCAAAATCCGAGCGCATTCAGAAATGGGAATGATACGTCACGCGCCCCGATCTGAAGCGGCACAACCGCGTTCATCAGCCCGAATAACAGCGGCATCGCTGCCAGGAAGATCATTGTCGTGCCGTGCATCGTCATAATTTCATTAAACTGCTGAGCACCCATAAAATCGTTCCCCGGCCTCAAGAGCTGAATCCTGATAAGCATGGCCTCAAGTCCGCCGACGACGAAGAAAAATCCCCCGGCGATCATATATAAAATCGCGATTTTCTTATGGTCAACCGTCGTCAAATAATCCCAAAGTAAAGAGCTTTTTCTTTGCTGTCCTGTAAGCGTATTCATCATTTGCGACCTCCCCCCTGATATCTCCCTGTCCTCACTTGTTCTCCGCTTTCAGCCCTTTTAAATATTCATACAGCGCATCCGTTTCAGCGTCCGAGAGCTTCGGATAAGTGCCTGTCATTTTATTGCCCGGTTTAATGCTGTCCGGATTTTTCAGCCAGGCTTTTATATTCTCTTTATTCGCATCCTTAATACCGGCCACTTTGACCCGTTCACCGAAGGTAGCGAGGTTCGGAGCCGTTCTTGCCGCTTCAGCCCGTTTATCATTGGGCTCAACCGCATGACAGCTCAGGCAGTTTTTTTCCTTAAACAGCTCTTCTCCTTGCGCGGCTAAACCGGAATCTGTTGTATGCTTATAATTTTTCATCGCTTTCGTCCATTGTTTAAATTCTTTTGACGGCAGCGGTTTCACTTTGAAATCCATCAGCGCATGTGAAGGCCCGCACAGCTCTGCGCATTTCCCGAAGAAATATTCTCCCGCTTCTTTGCTGCGTTTAGAATCGAAGGTCAGAAAGAAAGTATTGTCATTATCCGTATTCGTATCGATTTTTCCCCCGGCTGACGGAATCCAGAAAGAGTGTTTCACATCTGAGGACTTCAGCTTGAAATAGACGCGTTCATCTGTGGGAACGATCAGCTCCTGACTTGTCACAAACCCGTAATCGGGATACTCGAATTCCCACCAGTATAAATTCGCCCTTACATTAATCACGAGCGCATCCTCTGCTTTACGGTTTTTCTTATCCATCGGCGACGTATCCGCCAGTGCCAATGTATCAATGACAACCGGAATGACAAGAATAATCAGAAGCAGGATCGGAATAACGGTCCAGGTGATTTCTAAAAAACGGTTCCCCTCCACCTGTTTCGGTATCGTGTCTTCCCCTATACGCGACCGTCTGAATCTCACAATGACGTAAAAGAAAATAACTGCTACGACCGCAACGACGACAACCATGATAAGTGTGCTGAGCACCGTCAGATCATATTGTTTATCAGCCACTTCGCCGGCAGGCTTGAGTGTGGACAGAAACGGTTTTCCACAGCCGCTCAATAAAAGCGGCACTAAGGCTAATAATGATAAAAGACGCCAACGCTTTAACATTTCACCCAACCCCTTTTTTGAATCAGTACGAGATGCACAAGCAGTAAATCTGCTTCCAGCCGAAATACTTCATTTCCTCATTTCTTAAAATATGAGATTTTTTACTTAAAATTCCATCTATGTATAAAAGCAAAGCCGCCTGATTAAACAAAAGGTCAAGGCGGCGTTTACTAGTTGTCATTGTTTGTTTTGGCGATCAAACAAGCTCATTATTCAATTAAAACAGCGTGAAGACCACCATCGCTACAAAATAAATGGTCATGTAGTTAAGCGAATAGACAAACATAAGGGTTGCCCACTTCATGATGTTTTTCATGCGGAATCCCATCAGTCCGAGAACAAGCCATCCGACATTAAGCAAAGTGCCGAGAATGACGATCGGAAGACCGAGACTGCCGAGGAAAAACGGAAGCGGCAGCAGGCATGCGACCCAGACGATAATCTGTCTTTTCGTCACTTCAAAGCCGTGCACTACCGGAAGCATCGGAATATTCGCTGCTCTGTAATCTTCCGTCTTTTTAATCGCAAGCGCTAAAAAGTGCGGAATCTGCCAGATGAATAAAATCATGAATAAAACCCACGCGACAACACCAATGTGCCCTTCAACCGCTGTCCAGCCGATTAACGGCGGCACGGCGCCTGATACACTTCCGACAACCGTATTAATCGTATAACGGCGTTTCGTCCACATTGTATAAAGAACAACGTACGTAAACACGCCGATAAAACCGATGACTGCTGCCATCACGGTGGTCATCAAAAGCATGATAAGTCCTAAAGCAATGAGTAAAATTCCTGACCACAGCGCTTGATTCGGCTGAATCTTTCCGGTTACCGTCGGTCTTACTTTCGTGCGTTCCATTAAATGATCAATATCACGGTCGTAATAGTTGTTAACCGCACAAGAACCGGCGATGATCAAAGAAGATCCTATTAATGTAAGAAGCACGGTGTTTAAATTGCCTAAAAAACTCAGACCGGATATATGTAACGCAAGCCACATGCCGGTAAAAGTCGTAATTAAATTCGAATTGACGATTCCTATTTTGATAAGCGAAAGGAAATCCTTCCATGCCGTCGTCTCTTCAATCTGTCCGTCTATAGCTGTATCGTTTAAAATTCTGGAATTAGCCATAACGTAAACCTCCCTTACAAACCTAAAGCAGGTTTTTTAAGACCTGCAACTCTATCATACAAGATAATGACCTGTAAAAAAACATCCTCTTAAATATTAAACGAGAAACAGGAATTTATTTGTGAACTTTTTATGAATTTTACCAAATCCGCCGGTTTCATAATAAAGCGGTTACTTTATTTCTATCAGACCCATCTGGAATAATCAACCCCATTATCTAAGAAGTCCTGATTCTATTATATTTTTGTGAACAAACAGAATTGAGAATTGCCACAAAACACATATTCGCTTACACTTGGTACGTATATCATTTTGTCCAGTTTGTTAAGAAGGTGAATGTAAAATGAATAAAGCTTTGAAAGCGCTCGGTGTGCTGACGACGTTCGTTATGCTCGTCGTGCTGATCGGCGGCGCTCTTGTCACAAAAACAGGATCGGGTCTCGGATGCGGAAGGCAGTGGCCGCTTTGCCACGGCCGGTTTTTCCCGGAGCTTAACGCCGCTTCTATCATTGAATGGAGCCACAGACTCGCAAGCGGTGTCTCAATCGTTCTCGTGCTGAGTCTCGCTTTTTGGGCATGGAGAAAAGTCACGCCTGTTTTCCGTGAAACAACCTTTCTCGCCATTATGTCCATTATCTTTTTATTTTTACAGGCGCTTCTCGGCGCATTAGCGGTTGTTTTCGGATCAAATGCGCTCGTTATGGCGCTTCATTTCGGCATATCGCTGATTTCTTTCGCTTCTGTTCTGATTTTGACGCTGCTCATATTTGAAGCTGATAAATCAGACAAAAAGCTCGTCAAGCCGCTCAGAATCGGCAGGAAAATGCAGTTTCATATGATCGGCCTTTCGATTTACACGTATATCGTCGTTTATACGGGGGCTTACGTCCGCCATACGAAATCAAGCCTTGCCTGTCCTGACGTTCCGCTTTGCAGCAGGCTGAACCACGGGTTTCCGTCTCATTTTCAGGAGTGGGTGCAGATGGGCCACAGAACGGCAGCGCTGCTTCTGTTCGTATGGATTCTTGTCGCTTTTGCGCATGCGGTGCGCTCCTACAAAGACCAAAAACAGATTCTTGGGGGCTGGATAGCGGCTCTTGCCTTTGTTGTATTACAGGCGCTCTCCGGAATCATGGTTGTTTATTCAGAAATGGCCACCGGCTTTGCACTTGCCCATTCGCTCTTTATTGCCGGTCTGTTCGGCGTCTTATGCTATTTCTTATTATTAATCGCCCGCTTCCGCTATGAATCAAAACAGCGGAACATCTGAGGCACACGAAAAGGCCGAAGCATCAGAGCTTCGGCCTTTTTACATATAAAAAACCTGATCGCACACGGGGCGGATCAGGTTTTTTATGTTCATTTTTTACGCTTTTTCAATTTCGATCAGTAAATCGCCTGTCTGAATCGGTTCACCGTTTTTCACATGAATCTGCTGTATCGTCCCGGAGAACGGCGCCTGTACCGTCGTCTCCATTTTCATCGCTTCATTAATCATCAGATGATCGCCTTTATTCACCTTTGCCCCGGTTTCCGTTAACAATTTAATGACTGTTCCCGGCATAGATGCCGCAATGTGGCTTGGGTTTGTCCGATCTGCTTTTAATTTTTCCTGCACGGACGATTTAATGCTTTCATCTTTAATGACCACCTCGCGCGGCTGGCCGTTCAATTCGAAATAAACGACACGTGTTGCATCTGGCTGCGGTTCACCGATAGATACAAGCTTCACGATCAGCGTTTTTCCGCGCTCGATTTCCACTTCGATTTCTTCACCGAGTGTCATGCCGTAGAAGAAAGTCGGTGTGTCCAATACGGAAATATCACCGAAGCGTTCAGCCGTTTTAACATATTCAGTAAACACCTTCGGATAAAGAGCATACGCGATTGCGTCCTGATCACTCAATTCCATCTGATGCGTTTCTTTCCATTCTTCTTTAATGCCTTCAAAAGATACCGGTTCAAGCAGCTCCCCCGGTCTTACCGTGATCGGCGTCTGTCCTTTCAGAACGAGCTTTTGCAGTTTTTCCGGAAATCCGCCGTGCGGCTGGCCGATCTGCCCTTTAAAGAGCTCAACGACTGAATCCGGAAAATCAAGCGTTTCGCCTTTATCATAAACATCTTGTTCTGTTAAATTGTTTTGCACCATGTAAAGCGCCATATCTCCGACGACTTTGGAAGAAGGTGTTACTTTCACGACGTCGCCGAACATGCGGTTGACGACGCTGTACATGTCTTTCACCTCATTCCAGCGATCGCCCAGGCCGACTCCTTTTGCCTGCTGCTGCAGATTGCTGTACTGGCCGCCCGGCATTTCATGATTATAAATCTCAGTATGCGGAGACTTCATCCCGCTTTCAAATTCACTGTAATACTGACGGACGGATTCCCAATATTGTGACAGTCTTTCCACCTGCCGGACATCCATTTCAGGACGGCGGCTGTTTCCTTCAAGCGCATGATAAAATCCGCTTGCGCTCGGCTGTGAAGTCAGACCCGCCATTGAGCTGACGGCGACATCCACGATGTCCACACCCGCTTCAACAGCTTTGGCATAGAGAAAGACGCCATTGCCGCTCGTATCATGCGTGTGAAGATGAACGGGAATATCAATCGTTTCCTTCAGCGCTGAGACAAGTTCGTATGCGGCTTGAGGTTTCAAAAGACCGGCCATGTCTTTAATGCCGAGAATGTGCGCACCAGACGCCTCAAGCTCTTTCGCCATAGAAAGATAATATTGCAAATCATATTTCGTCCGGGTCTTATCAAGAATATCTCCCGTGTAACAAATCGCAGCCTCCGCCACTTTTCCGGTTTCACGGACGGCATCGATCGCCAGCGTCATCCCTTTTACCCAGTTCAGGCTGTCAAAGATCCGGAATACGTCAATACCGGACTCCGCTGACTGCCGGACAAATTTTTGGATGACATTGTCGGGATAGTTTGTATAACCGACGGCATTTGATGAACGAAGGAGCATCTGGAACAATGTGTTCGGCACTTCCTTACGGAGATCTTCAAGGCGTTTCCAAGGGTCTTCTTTTAAGAAACGGTACGCTACATCAAATGTCGCGCCTCCCCACATTTCAAGGCTGAACAGTTCAGGCCACAGGGCAGCCGTAGGATTCGCGATTTTTTTCAAATCATTGGATCTGATCCGTGTTGCGAGCAGGGACTGATGGGCATCCCTGAACGTTGTATCGGTCAGTAGCACGGATTTTTGCTCTTTCACCCAGTCTGCAAGCCCCTCGGCGCCTCTTTCACCAAGGATCTGTTTCGTACCGCTTGCCGGCTTTTCCCCGATATCTAACGTAACGGTCTGAGGCTTATCAAATGCAGGTTTTTCTTTTTTCCCGATTCCCGGAAAACCGTTCACCGTGACATTTCCGATATAGGAAAGCATTTTTGTTCCGCGGTCCTTCTGTTTTGGGA
Organism: Bacillus sp. NEAU-242-2; assembly: GCF_027853835.1. Lineage (NCBI taxonomy): Bacteria > Bacillati > Bacillota > Bacilli > Caryophanales > Bacillaceae > Bacillus > Bacillus sp. NEAU-242-2. Next base: position 489,451 of record NZ_JAPNNY010000001.1, read on the forward strand.
AAACAAACAGCTCAGGCGTTGTGTCGATAAACGATGTGTCGTATTGGCCCGTCAGAAATTTTTCATGCTTTGCCACGTTTTCAAGAAACGGAATATTGGTCTTAATGCCTCTGATCCTGAATTCCTGCAGGTTGCGGACCATTTTCGCTGATGCCTGTTCAAACGTCAGCGCCCATGTCGACAGCTTGACGAGCAGTGAATCATAATAAGGCGTGATGACGGCGCCCTGGAAGCTGTTTCCCGTATCAAGGCGGACGCCGAAACCGCCGCCTGAGCGGTAAGCCATAATTTTACCCGTGTCAGGCATAAAGTCATTCAGCGGATCTTCAGTGGTCACACGTGATTGTATCGCATACCCGTTTGTAAAAATGTCTTTCTGCTCTGGGATATTGACGGCACGGCTGTGCAGTCCGTGGCCCTGCGCAACGAGAATCTGCGTCTGAACGATATCAACCCCCGTTATCATTTCCGTAATCGTATGCTCCACTTGTACGCGCGGGTTCACTTCAATAAAGTAAAATTCACCGCCCGCTACGAGAAATTCCACGGTCCCCGCATTGATATAGCCGACATTTTTCGCAAGCGCCACAGCCGCTTCACAGATTTCGTCCCTTAATTCAGGCTGCAAAGATACACTCGGCGCCACCTCAATGACCTTTTGATGGCGTCTCTGAACGGAACAGTCCCGCTCATACAGATGGACGACATTGCCTTCTTTATCTCCGATCACCTGAACTTCAATATGCTTAGGATTTTCGATCAGTTTTTCAACATACACTTCATCGTTTCCGAATGCGGCTTTCGCTTCTGATTTGGCCCGCTCAAACGATTCTTTCAATTCGCTTTCGCTTCGGACGATTCTCATTCCGCGGCCTCCGCCTCCGAGCGATGCTTTAATAATAAACGGAAATCCGTGGACTTTTGCGAATTGTTCGACATCTTTTATTGTTTCAGCCGGTCCGTCACTCCCCGGAATAACGGGGATACCGGCTTTTTCCGCCTGCTCCCTCGCCTTTACCTTATCTCCGAACATATCCAAATGCGCTGACGTCGGTCCGATAAATACGATGCCCTCTTCTTCACAGCGTCTCGCAAATTGGATATTTTCAGAGAGAAATCCGTAGCCCGGATGAATGGCATCAACGCCGTTTCTTTTTGCGATCTCAATAATCCCTTCAATATCAAGATACGCGTCAATCGGTTTTTTGCCTTCCCCTACAAGATAAGCTTCATCCGCTTTATAGCGATGATAGGAGCCCGAATCTTCTTTTGAATAAACGGCTACCGTTCTGATGTTCAATTCTGTGCACGCCCGGAAAATCCGGATCGCAATTTCTCCCCTGTTTGCTACTAACACTTTTTGGATGGATTGTTGTGACAAACTTTTCTCCCCCTTGGCCTAATAAATATGTAGTTTATAATAAAGGAATATCCGCCCTGTGTATACACTTGTTTTTTAGAGATACACAGATTTTTCCGTCTGCCGTCTTTTTACCCCCTTAGACGGAACGGGCTCCCTCTTTTTCTTCTTTTCTGAGTACTTGACATGCATGCTGACATTCACCAATATACCGGCGCTCGTTAATAACAAAAACATTGATGATCCCCCGTAGCTGATAAACGGCAGCGGAACACCTGTGATCGGAATTAAACCGCTGACACCGCCGAGATTGATAAAGGTCTGAATCGCAATCATGCTGGATATCCCGATTGCCAAAAGGCTTCCGAACGGATCTTCACATTTTCTCGCAATATAAAAACCTTTTAACACGACAAAAGCCAGCAGCACAATGACAAACAGGACGCCGAAAATGCCGAGCTCCTCTGAAATAACCGCCATAATAAAGTCTGTATGCGATTCAGGCAGATAACCGTATTTTTGAATGCTTTCTCCAAGACCGAGACCGAAAAAACCGCCTGAGCCGATTGCATAATACGAATTTATAATCTGCAGGCCTGATGTGCTGGCGTATTTAAATGGATTTTCAAGGCTTTCAAACCGGCTCATACGCCCGGGTGTCAAAATATCGTCCCATTTCAGATAGATGATCGGGCTGACAAGGAGTAATACGATTCCCGCCATGAGAACCAGCCTGAGCAGGGTCCTTCCGCTGAATCCCGAACACATAATGACGCAAAACGCGATCAGACCGATAATCATCGCCGTTCCGAAGTCGGGCTGAATAGCGATAAGCGCACAAATGACTACGGTGACGATCACCGGCGGCGCAACCCCCGTCAAAAGCTGATCGATGTAGCTTTGTTTCTTTGCGTACACTGCGGCAAGATACAGTATCAGGGTCAGCTTGACAAATTCCCCCGGCTGAATGGCCATTCCGCCGATTTTAAACCAGCTTTGCGCATTTCCGGCAACATGTCCGAAAACAAACAGCGCGCAAAGCGCAGCCACTGACGCAAGCAGTATGATTTTCTGAATCTTTTGATGGGCGAACACTTTGTACGGAAAAACGGCCGCGATAATAAACAGCACAAACCCCGCGATGACGGCGAACAGCTGCCGTTTAAAGAAATAGTCGCTGCTCACGCCGTAACGCATAACGGCGGTAATCATGCTTGAGCTGTATACCATTACCAACCCGAAACTGCACAGCAGAATGATAGCGCATATCAATGAATAATCGTAAGATTTTAACATTCTTTTAAACATAACATCCTCTTTCCTGCTTAAAGCTTACGTTTAATACCTATTGCGTATTATATTTTACTATAATTCATAAACAATTTACGCAGTTTCTTTATAGTTTTTCGGATGAAATGCAGATTAAGAGACCGTCTTACGAAAAGAAGATGCAAAAAAAACGGTTTACGGTTATAAAAAAACCCAAACCGTTGAATAGTTTGAGTTTGATCATTTATTTTCCTGTAAACGCGTCATGCAAAGCAGACAGTTCTCTTTCAAGTCTGTCCAGCAGCTCTTTGCCGTCGTTTTCGTCAACTAATCCCAGGCGGACAGCAAAATCGATTTCCCTCGACAGTCCGAACATCTGAGTATCCAAGACCTCTTCATACAGAGGACATTGAGGCATCGTTAAGTTATCCATTTGTACTCGGATCAGCTTCAAAATCTTCTCAGCATCTAACTTCAACAGCTCGAATGCTTTCTGCTGATGGTCAACTATAATCTCTGAAGCCAAAAGTATCCCTCCGTTCCCCAGGCGAGTACCTAATTCTTCTATTTATCATAAAGGGTATCAGATGAAATTGCAAGAGGATTTAAGCAGATGTTATGATAAAAAATGTTTCAAAAAATACTCAGCCTGTATTTCTCAGACATGATTTCCAAAAGCTTCACACCCGCGATGCTGTTGCCTTTTTCATCAAGCGCCGGGCCGAATATACCGATTCCGAAGTTGTACGGCGAAATGCCCATGATTCCTCCCGAAACGCCGCTTTTAGCGGGAATGCCGACCTTTATTGCGAATTCCCCGCTCGCATTGTACATGCCGCATGTCACCATAAACGTCTTGCAGATTCTCGCCACATCTTTTTTAATGACCTGCTCCCCGGTTTCCGGATGCTTCCCGTCAAGGGCGAATACACAGCCGATTTTGGCTAAATCCAGACTGCTCATCTTAATCGCGCACTGTTTTGTATACAAATCCATGACCTCTTCAACATCGCCTTTAAAAATGTCATACTGCTTCATGTAATAACACATGGCCCGATTAATCATGGAAGATTTGAATTCCGATTCCGCGACATGTCTGCAATATGTAATGTCCTGATTGTTCGCAAGTCTTCTGATGAATCCGAGCAGGTAATCCAGGCGGTCTTTCGGCGAATGCCCTTTAATTAAACCCGTAACGATGAGAGCTCCCGCATTAATCATCGGATTTAAAGGCTTGCCCGGATTCACTGTTTCAAGCTTAATCATGGAATTAAACGGGTCGCCGGTCGGCTCCTGACCCACGCAGCTGAACACCTTTTCCTTTCCGTAATCCATCAGTACGAGCGCCAGAGAAAGCACTTTCGAAATGCTCTGCAGCGTAAATGTCCGGTCGGCGTCTCCTGCCGTCAGACATGTATTTTCCGCATGATAAATCGTGACCGAAAGGCTGTCTTGTTCGGATTCAGCAAGAGCCGGAATATAGTCTGCCACTTTGCCTTCTTCGGTCCTTTTTTTCGCTTCCTGAACTAATGCGTCCAGCTCTTGGTAATGCCGGCATACCATGTCGATCATCCTCACTTCGCTGCCGTTGTATACATCTAAGTTTGCGACGCAAAGTGACAATTCATGCGAAAACTTTTATACTTTAAGTAAAGGGGGGCTTCAACATGAGCGTTATTCAAGTAAAAGGCAATGTTACATACCCGATTACAATTGATCCGAGTGTCTGGATTTTCGATGACCGCAAGTTTCCGTTTGAAAACAATCAGCCCGTTCATCCGGACGGCTCTGCAGAAACCCAGGAGCATACACTTGATCCGGAACGGGTGATCAGAGAAGGGCGCATTTCGCCGCCGACTTTAAAAAGCGAAAAACGTTATGAAAAAGAAAGACTGATGAACGGCAGCTTCGCCATGAAGCTCGGCGCTGTTTTAGCAAATGCCGAGCCGAAAGAAAGCGCTGTCCTGTGCGCATTTATTTCAAAATCAGAAAGAATCGAAGTGCCGCTTGAAAAGGCGATGGACGCAATCGCGCATTTCAGCGATGCGGGGAAACCGCTTCAAGACGGCGGCCCGGTCCATTTTTACGTGGACGGAGACTTTGAAAAACCGATAACGGGCGTCACAGAAATCGAAGTTTTATAACAAATCGGCGGCAAGCTGTGCAAGGCCGGATCTCTCACCTTTCACAAGCTTCACGCTGCCGGAGACGGTTTGTCCTTTAAACCGCTCTACAACATAAGCAAGTCCGTTGTTTAAACTGTCTAAGTATGGGTGATCTATTTGCTCCGGATCGCCCATCAGGACAATTTTGCTGCCCTCTCCCACCCTTGTCAAAAGCGTTTTGACCTCGTGCCTCGTCAGATTCTGAGCCTCATCAATAATAATAAACTGATCCGGAATGCTTCTTCCCCGAATGTATGTCAGCGCCTCCACCTGAATCGATCCGATTCCTGCCAAAATCGCTTCAAGTTCACCCGGCTTTTTCGCATTGAATAAAAATTCAAGATTATCAAAGATCGGCTGCATCCACGGCTTGAGCTTTTCCTCTTTTTCGCCCGGCAAATATCCGATATCCTTTCCCACCGGGACGATGGGACGCGCGACGATCAGCTTTTTATAAATACCGAGATCCTCCGTCTGCAGAAGCCCTGCCGCGAGAGCAAGCAAGGTTTTTCCCGTTCCCGCTTTTCCGATCAGGGTGACAAGCGGGATATCTTCCCTCAGCAGGAGTTCGAGCGCCATTGTCTGCTGGACGTTCTTCGGCCTGATACCCCATACGTGCTCATCATCGAAAACGAGTCTTTTTACGGTCTCTCCTTTCTTATCCGCCATGCCGACCGCAGACGAAGATCCTCCTAATTCATCTTTCATCAGCACAAATTGATTCGGATAAACCTGATGCTGCTGAAGCTCCTTGACTGGAATTTGTTTGTTTTTATAAAACGAGGCAAACCGCTCTTTATTCATAAATATATCTTTGTACCCGCTATATATTTCATCATGGTCAACGACTCTGTCGTTTAAAAAGTCCTCCGCCAAAAGCCCGATGGCATCCGCCTTTACCCTGACAAGCACATCTTTGCTGACCAGGATGACGAGGCGGCCGTTTTCTTTCGTTTCCTCCTCAAGGCTTAAATTTTTTGCCACCGCCAAAATGCGGTTATCATTCGTTTTTTCGATAAAAATTTCTTGGAGCTGATGAAATGACCGGTGGTTCAGTTCAATTCTGAGCGTTCCTCCGTTTTCAAGCGGAACTTTCTCGTGCAGCCTTCCTTTCTCCCTGAGCCCGTCTATCAGCTTAGATACGTGCCTCGCATTTCTCCCGACCTCGTCCATATACCGCTTTTTTGAATCGACCTCTTCCAGCACGACGGCGGGGATGACAACTTCGTTTTCTTCAAAGGAAAAAATGGCGTTAGGATCCTGCAAAAGTACATTCGTATCTAACACATAAATTTTACTCAAGTCTCAGCCTCCTGAAATAAGGATCAAAGCCCATCGTGTGCTTCTCTTTCCGCGAAAAACGGGGATGCCTGCTAAAATATATGATTTGGTGAATAAAGATAGAAGGTTAATTCAACAATAAAATAAATGAAAGCATTCAAGGAGGGAATCTGACGTGCGAATTCTTTTCATTATCATACAAGCCTTGTTTATCCTGACCGGCTGCACTGCTGTACAGGACGGCCGCGGCCGCAATATTCAGAACGAATCAACCGATCAGCGTGATGCAAAACCGATTCATGTAAAAAATACGGCTCCTGAGACAGCTGAAAATCCCGGCCGGACAGACATCGCTAAGCATCTCGTCGAGGTAACCGAAAAAATCCCCGGCATTTCAGATGCCACCGCGGTAGTACTCGGAAGATACTCCGTTGTCGGAATCGATGTGGATGACAATTTAGAAAGAAGCAAGGTGGAGAGCATTAAATACACGGTTGCCCAGGCGTTAAAAAACGATCCTTACGGCGCCAATGCCGTTGTCGTGGCTGATCCTGATACGGTTTCCCGTCTGAGAGGCATGGGCAGCGACATTAAAGCCGGCCGCCCCGTTTCAGGCATTTTGGACGAACTTGCCGCCATCGTCGGTCGTGTCATGCCGGAAGTCCCGAATGATGTGACCGACAATGAAAAAGAATCACCGACTCAATCGAATGATGATCAGCTGAACCAAAGAGACCAGAACAAGCTGCAGAACGAACAGAACGATCAATCGGATCATCATATGAAAAACCGCCAGTAAAAAGCAGCGCCCGCTCCAAAAGAAGGGCGCTGCTTTCTTTCCCTTTGGCAGGAGGGGCATCCATGATATAATGCTTGTCATAGTGAAAGAGGTGAAAATCAATGAGAGTAAAATGTTCCATTTGCGACAAAATCGAACAAATTGATGATGAAACACTGACAGCCAAACGCCTCCGCAATCGTCCGATTCATACATATATGTGCCGGGAATGCCATGACCGAATCAAAATCAAAACGGAGGCGCGGCTGAATACCGGACACTTTTCCTTTCATCCTGGACAAAAAGCGAAAAAAGATAAACTGAAAAAATAAACAGAATAAAAAATGACCCGCCGGAAGGCAAGGTCATTTTTTATTGCGGTTTAGCTGACTGGCTTTTTTTGGACTGGTGCAGACGGATTTTGTAAATGATCAAAATCAAGGCGGCAACAACAAGCCCTTCTCCGACCGGCAAAAACACACCGAAAAAAGTCAGCACGGTGCAGCCGAGCACGAGAAAGAGATAAACTGCCGCAGCCTTCAAAACCGGCAGCCGTTTGGCAAAGCCGAGTTTAAATACAATCACCGAAAGCACGACGATCGTTCCGTATAACAGCCACATTCCCGCCAGCGGATGCTCATCCACTTGGTAAAGAGCCGCAAAGAACGACAGCCGTTCACTTACTTCATTCAAAAAGATCCCCCTCCCCTTTTCCGTTCGGGTTCTACCTTTTCAAATTCTGCAAGTGATTAAGACATTCCTGCTGTTTTTTTCTTTTTCGCCGCTTTTTCACGTTCGTTTTTATTCAGGATTTTCTTTCTTAAACGGATGGATTCCGGCGTTACTTCGCAGTATTCATCCTCGTTTAAGTACTCGAGTGATTCTTCAAGCGACATAATGCGCGCTTTCTTAATCGTAGTCGTTTGATCCTTCGTAGCGGAACGTACGTTTGTCTGCTGTTTCATTTTGCTGACATTGACAACAAGGTCATTGTCACGGTTATGTTCGCCGACAATCATGCCTTCATACACTTCTGTTCCGGGCTCAACGAAGATGACGCCGCGGTCTTCAATACCTTGAATTCCGTAAGATGTCGCTTTTCCGTTTTCCATGGAAACGAGCACACCCTGACGTCGGCCTCCGACTTGGCCTTTTTGCATCGGCTGATAGCTGTCAAACGTGTGGTTCAGGATACCGAAACCGCGTGTCAGTGACAGAAACTCAGTAGAATAGCCGATGAGTCCGCGTGAAGGTACGGTAAAGATCAGGCGGACCTGGCCGTTTCCGTTATTAATCATATCAAGCATTTCGCCTTTTCTCGCACCCATTGATTCCATAACAGAACCAGTATGCTCTTCAGGCACGTCAATCTGCACGCGCTCAACAGGCTCGCAGCTGACGCCGTCAATTTCCTTAATGATAACTTCAGGTTTAGACACTTGAAGCTCATAGCCTTCACGGCGCATGTTTTCAATTAAAATGGACAGGTGAAGCTCACCGCGTCCTGAAACAACCCATGCGTCTGGTGATGCAGTCGGTTCGACACGAAGACTGACGTCAGTTTGAAGCTGCGCATTCAGACGCTCTTCAATTTTGCGGGCTGTGACATATTTGCCTTCACGGCCTGCAAACGGGCTGTTGTTTACGACAAATGTCATTTGAAGCGTAGGCTCATCAATGCGCAGAACCGGCAGCGGCTCATGGTGGTCAGCCGGACAAACCGTTTCACCGACGTTGATGTCTTCCATGCCCGAAACGGCAACAAGGTCTCCCGCTCTCGCTTCTTCAATTTCCACGCGTTTCAATCCTTGGAAACCGAAGATTTTCGTTACACGGAATGATTTAACCGTTCCGTCAAGTTTCATCAATGAAACCTGCTGACCCACTTTCATCGTGCCGCGGAAAACGCGTCCGATACCGATACGGCCGACATAATCATTGTAATCAAGCAGCGCCACTTGGAATTGAAGAGGCTCTTCGGCGTTATCTACCGGGGCAGGGACATGTTCAAGAATCGTTTCATACAGTGATTCCATGTTTTCGTCCTGCTTTTTCGGATCCAGACTTGCCGTTCCGTTAATCGCAGAAGCGTAGACGACAGGGAACTCAAGCTGTTCTTCGTTTGCGTCAAGCTCGATGAACAAATCAAGCACTTCATCAATGACTTCTTCCGGGCGGGCGAAATCACGGTCGATTTTGTTTACGACGACAACCGGATTTAAGTTCTGCTCAAGGGCTTTTTTCAGTACGAAACGGGTTTGCGGCATGCAGCCTTCATATGCGTCAACGACTAACAGAACGCCGTCAACCATTTTCATAATCCGTTCTACCTCTCCGCCGAAGTCGGCGTGTCCCGGAGTGTCCAAAATATTAATGCGTGTATCTTTATAGTTAATCGCAGTATTTTTCGCAAGAATTGTAATACCGCGTTCACGTTCAAGATCGTTTGAATCCATTGCGCGTTCGGCAATATTTTCGTTGGCACGGAATGTTCCGGCTTGGTGAAGCAATTGGTCTACCAAAGTCGTTTTCCCATGGTCAACGTGGGCAATAATCGCGATGTTGCGAAGATCGTTTCGAAGTTTCACATTTTCATCTCCTAAAAAAATTAGATAACTTTCATATTATACCACACATCCTCTTTAAAAGCGTTACGTTTTTCTGTAAACTGAAAGTATGACGTTAAAGGGGATGGAAATATGAAAAAATTGAATTGGCTCTTATTATTATTTGCATTCGCAGCAGTCTTCAGCATGATGCTGATCGGCGTATCAATCGCTGAGAAAAGCGCATGGGGTATCATCGGAAGCATTGTTCTCGTTATCGCCATGATGGGAAGCGGTTTCACCGTAAAGAAAAAAATGCGCGAACAGGGACTGCTTGATTAAAAGCATGACCCTTTGCAAAATTCCGTAAACATGGAAAGACAATATCTTATGAAGCCTGAATCAAAGATTCAGGCTTTTTTACCTCCTCAAAAACAGACTCCAGATGTAAGGCTTATCTCCCCCGCCGTCTAGTCAGGAAGCCGGGAATGACGGCCCCCATTCTAGTTACATCAGCAGATTCCCTCAGAATATACAGTCTGAAATAGTCCGGCATCGTTATGCAGAAAATACCATACCTCCTATATCAATTCCATCATTGTCTTTTTATACTTGTGACTGTAAGCAAATACACATGACAAGGAGAGAATGAAATGAAAACATCTTTTTTGAAGAAAACCGCTGTAACTGCCGCCGCAACCGCCTCAGCCGCCTTGCTTGCATTCAGTCCGCTTGATTCTGCCGGCGCAAAAACGATCCAGGCAAATGAACCACATGCCCTGCAGGCTTCCGCAGAGAAAACACCGGAAGACGCGGCAAAACTCATTGACATCATCGGCCAATCGATTTACAAAAAAGACGGCATCTATTATTTTGACAGTAAAAAAGCGGTTGAATTGGGATTAGATAAAGAAACCGCACAGACCATTCAAAAGCTGTGGGACAGCTCAACGGAATTTTTAACCGTCCTTTCCCAATGTATTGAGAAAACGGACGGCGAATATACATTTAATAAAGAAAAAGCTGTGGAGCTCGGCTTTACGGAAAAAGAAGCTCTTATCGTTGATCAGCTGTTCACCGCTTTTTCCCAAAGTCTTCATATCCTTCAATCTGCGCTGATTGAAGAAGACGGTGTGTATACGTTTGATCAGGACCTTGCTGAAAAAGCAGGAGCAGGAAAAAAAGAAGCAAAGCTGTGTGCCGGATTCTTTAATTCACTGCCCCAAGAATTGCTTGAAGGTATTTATACAGCCTTTCATCCGGCTGAGTAAACGGATAAAACGCCCGGTCATTCAGCCGGGCGTTTTTTTAAATCAGCAGTTTAAGGATCAGCATGATAAAGAAAACAGCCCCGAACAAACCGGCTGCTTTTATCAGCAGCTTCCCGTAATACCGTTCCTTAAACCGCCTTTCTTCTTCTGCATAACAGGCTGGCGCCTTCATCTCAGGGCTGCCGAGGTCAAGCGGCTCCTTCATCATATGATATAAACTTTCGCACTTACCGCATGATTCAAGGTGGCGGGAAATAAACCGCTCCGTTTCTGTTTCACAATCGCCTTCAATATATAAAGGGAGTAAATCTCTCACTAAACAGCAAATCATATCTGTCCGTCCTTCCTTTTTTCCGCCAAGTGCTGTTTCAGCTGCATTCTCGCCCTGTACAGGGTGCTCTTCACCTTCGAAAGACTCCAGTCCAAAACATCAGCAATCTCTTCGTAAGACAGCTCTTGAAATATCTGTCGAAATGCTGAATAAAATGACTGAAAATCTCTGACATCTGAAACAATCCTTTTCGTTTATTAAGGCCTCACCTGTTTAGACAAACGGCTATAAAAAAAGTTTTACAGATCGGAACATTTTTCCTCTATCATTTTTCCCGACTTCATTTGTCATTTTTTTCAGAATAAATCGCATCATTCGACTCATGTCTGATTCAACACGTGCCTCTCGGCTTATCCCCTGACGCTGCCCGCCGGAAGCCTTTACGGGACGATTCTATCAATTCATCAGCGGAGTCTAGTTTTATATTGCAGAATGAGAGAATGCTGGTTTATTATAACAATATAAGTTTTCATTATTTTCAAAAAGGGGGATTTATTGTGGGTTTAGGTAAGAAATTGTCTGTTGCTGTCGCCGCTTCCTTTATGAGTTTAACCATCAGTCTTCCGGGTGTTCAGGCCGCTGAGAATCCTCAGCTTAAAGAAAACCTGACGAACTTTGTGCCGAAGCATTCTTTGGTGCAATCTGAATTGCCTTCAGTCAGTGACAAAGCAATCAAGCAATACTTGAAACAAAACGGCAAAGTCTTCAAAGGCAACCCTTCTGAGAGACTGAAGCTGATTGACCACACGACCGATGATCTCGGCTACAAGCACTTCCGTTATGTGCCTGTCGTTAACGGTGTGCCTGTGAAGGACTCGCAAGTCATTATTCACGTCGATAAATCCAACAATGTCTATGCGATTAACGGCGAATTAAACAACGATGCTTCTGCCAAAACGGCAAACAGCAAAAAATTATCTGCAAATCAGGCGCTGGATCATGCTTTTAAAGCAATCGGCAAATCACCTGAAGCCGTCTCTAACGGCAACGTTGCAAACAAAAACAAAGCCGAGCTGAAAGCAGCGGCCACAAAAGACGGTAAATACCGCCTCGCCTATGATGTAACCATCCGCTACATCGAACCGGAACCAGCTAACTGGGAAGTAACCGTTGATGCGGAAACAGGGAAAGTCCTGAAAAAGCAAAACAAAGTGGAGCATGCCGCTGCAACCGGAACAGGTACGACTCTTAAAGGAAAAACGGTCTCATTAAATATTTCTTCTGAAAACGGCAAATATGTAATGCGCGATCTTTCGAAGCCTACCGGAACACAAATTATTACGTACGATCTGCAAAACCGACAATATAACCTGCCGGGCACACTCGTATCAAGCACTACAAACCAGTTCACAACTTCTTCTCAGCGCGCTGCCGTTGATGCGCATTACAATCTCGGCAAAGTGTATGATTATTTCTATCAGACGTTTAAACGCAACAGCTACGACAATAGAGGCGGCAAAATCGTATCTTCCGTTCATTACGGCAGCAAATACAATAACGCGGCCTGGATCGGCGACCAAATGATTTACGGAGACGGTGACGGTTCATTCTTCTCGCCTCTTTCCGGTTCAATGGACGTCACGGCTCATGAAATGACACACGGCGTTACACAGGAAACGGCCAACCTGAACTATGAAAATCAGCCGGGCGCTTTAAACGAATCCTTCTCCGATGTATTCGGGTACTTCACCGATACTGAGGACTGGGATATCGGTGAGGATATTACGGTCAGCCAGCCGGCTCTCCGCAGCTTATCCAATCCGACAAAATACGGACAGCCCGACCATTACAAAAATTATCAAAACCTTCCGAACACTGATGCCGGCGACTACGGCGGCGTGCATACAAACAGCGGAATTCCGAACAAAGCCGCTTACAACACGATTACAAAAATCGGCGTGAAAAAAGCGGAGCAGATTTACTATCGCGCACTGACGGTATATCTCACTCCGTCATCAAGCTTTAAAGATGCAAAAGCAGCTTTGATTCAATCAGCGCGGGACCTTTACGGCTCTCAAGACGCTGCAAGCGTAGAAGCGGCCTGGAATGCGGTCGGCTTGTAAACAAGAAAAGAGACCGGAGAAATCCGGTCTCTTTTTTATATCTGAAACATTTCACAATGGCTTCACCATGATCATATATGTCTTTTCCCGATCGTCTTTTTCAAGCTTAAGCTGTTCAAAGCCGCATTGACTTAAAAACAAAACCCATTCCTGCCTGTCCAGGGGAACGGCTGAAAACATCGCTTTATGCTCTCCTCTCAGCCGGCCCGCAATCTCTTCAATGACCGCGCGTCCGATTCCTTTCTCTTTTGCCTCCGGAGCGACGGCCACGGTTCCGAGCCACGGTTTTCCGTTTGAAGGGGCCCATTCCAAATGAAAACTGACGGCGGCAGGAGCGCCGTCAATCTCCCATACGAGCCACGTTCCATTGTACATGGAGTATGCAAGCATAAACTCCGCCGCATTTTTTGTTCCGAACTCTTCCTTTTTCCACACCGGGTGCGATGCCGCCAGCTGCTCCAGAAACCCGAGATCTTCTTCTTCAAAATCTCTACCTGTCAGCATGTAAATAGTCGTCAAAGATAATTTTATGTATAGCCGGATTGCCCGCAAGCACGCTGTGGTTGTCTAAAAACGTGAACGGTTCGCCGTCTGTGGTCGTGTAAATGCCCCCGACTTCGTTCAGCAGCACGCAGCCGGCAGCGTAATCCCACGGCGCGAGCCTCATCGTAATATATGCGTCAATGCGGCCGGCCGCAACACTGGCCAGCTCAAGTGCCGCCGAACCGTAGGAACGCGTTCCTCTGACCCGTTTTACGAGCGGCGCCAAAATACTCGGGTCAATCCTTCTGTTTTCCGTCACCCATGTGGCATTGATTGCAATAATGGCTTCTTCAATGGAAGCTTCTTTTAAAGGAGCAAGCGGCGCATCGTTCAGATAAGCCCCTTTTCCGCTGAATGCGTGATACAGTTCGTCCTGCATCACATCATAAATTAAGCCGATTTTGCCTTTTCCGTCTTCAAAGATGCCGATGGAGATCGCGAAATGCCGCTTTTGATGGACAAAATTCATCGTCCCGTCAATCGGATCAATGATCCAGACGATTCCGTCAAGGGAGCGGAGTTTATCCCCCTGCCCTTCTTCTCCGAGAATCCGGTGTCCGGGAAAAGTTCCTTGTATACGGTCAATGAAAAAGCGCTCCGTCTCTTTATCAATATTTGTGACTAAATCATTCGGATTTGATTTTGTTTCAATCGTCAAGCTTTCCTGCATGGATTGTCTGATTCTCGTTCCGGCTTCTTTTACCCATTGTTTTGCGATATCATCAATTTCCGTCCAATTTGTCATACCGTGTACCTCTTTTCTATGTATAGCTTATTCTATAGCATACTGATAAAGGCGATGAAAAAGCAAGGAAAATGAAAAAAATGCCTTCTCACGTAAAAACGAACCATTTCCTGCGGTTCGTTTTTACTATTCTTTATCCGTTAAGCCGAATCCATTCTTTTCTGAGACGTTCCAGTTTTCTTTTGCTGAGATCGATTTGATCTTCATTCTCTTTTTGCATGGCCTCGTACAGGGTTGCCAATTCATAATCAACCTCTAGTCTCCAGACAGCTACACGGTTATTTTTTTCCTCCCTGAATCCTTCCTTCACCACTTGCCTCATTGTCTTTCGCCCCTTCCAGAGATCATTTGTTAAAAAAGCATCCCATTTTTCCAATTTATTAATGATACTTCTTATATCGTATGGAAACTTATATTCGGCTGTAACAACATTCTTAAAATTGTGTGTTTACCTATTCGTTTTTTACCACCAATCCTCTCGTCTCAAACGTTCTCAATGTTTTTGCGGCCGGCGGCGGCTGTGGTAAAATATGAATACTTACGATAAGGAGGAAAAAGATGACTCAGATGCGTTTTACAAAAGAAGACTTCGATACATTTACAATAGAAGGTTTAGACCCGCGCATGGAGGTGTTAAAAGAACAAGTCCGTCCGAAGCTGACCTTGTTAGGAGAGCATTTCGCACCGACATTGTCAGCATTGACAGGAGATGAAATGTTCCCGCATGTCGCCAAGCACGCGAGAAGATCTGTCAACCCGCCGGCTGACAGCTGGGTTGCCTTTGCCAACAGCAAACGCGGCTATAAGAAACTCCCTCACTTTCAGATCGGTTTATGGGACACCCATATGTTTGTATGGTTTGCCATCATTTATGAATCTCCGATAAAAGAGGAATACGGCAGATTGCTGGAAGCGAAGCAGGAGGAAATCACAAAACAGATTCCCGGTCATTTTGTATGGTCGCCGGATCATACGAAGCCAGGTGCGTACAAGCAGTCCGACATGGATCAGGAGCAGCTGAAAACATTATTTGAACGCCTGCAGACAGTGAAAAAAGCAGAGCTTTTATGCGGCATTCAGCTGCAAAAAGAAGACGTGATCAACATGAACAACAATGAATTCCTGCAAACCATTGAAGATGCTTTTAGGAAGCTTTCCTTTTTATACACAATGACTCAGAAAGTCTCATAACATAAAAAGCGGGCCGATTGCCGGCTCGCTTTTGTCTACATTTTGATAATCGCTTGATCTGATTGTTTCGCCTGTTTCACAGTCCGATACGGGGAATAGGTGCTGTCAGCTTCAAATTGGCTGCAGATTTTCTTTTCTTCCGCTTTCCCGGGAACGATTTCTTTAAAGCGGCGGTACGCATTCAGAAGTCTGTCTCGGTCAGCTCCTTTTTCATAGGCGTGTTCCACCTGCTGAAAAAAAGCAATGACGTCCACGGCCTCCTCTGTCGTCCAGTCCTCATTCATCGGATATTGATATTCCAAATGTCTTCACTCCTTTATCATCATGCTCAAAATAAGCATCTTCCATAGATCATAAATTGTTCTTTACTTTCTTTCAAGTTCATAATATAATTCATTTGTTTTACGTTTAAAAAACGGGTAATAAAACTGAATGTAATACAAACTAATCCGTAGGTATTATGATAAAGGTGGGAAAACAATTGCCGCAACATGAAACACCCCTGTACAGCGGACTGAAAAAGCACGCGGACAGACAGCCTGTCCAATTCCACATTCCGGGCCATAAAAAAGGCGCGGGAATGGACCCGGAATTCAGACAATTTATCGGAGAAAACGCGTTAAGCATAGATTTAATTAATATCGAACCTCTGGATGATTTACATGCGCCAAAGGGCATCATTAAAGAAGCCCAGGATCTGGCCGCGGAAGCATTCGGCGCAGACCATACCTTCTTTTCCGTACAAGGGACGAGCGGCGCCATTATGACGATGGTCATGGCCGTATGCGGACCCGGAGATAAAATCATCATTCCGAGAAACGTTCATAAATCCATTATGTCGGCCATTGTATTTTCCGGAGCGGTGCCGATTTTTATACACCCGGAAATTGACGATGAGCTCGGAATTTCTCACGGCATTACGCTTGAGTCCGCCGAGCGGGCTTTGACGGAACACCCTGACGCAAAAGGCCTGCTTGTCATCAATCCGACATACTTCGGTGTGGCAGCTGACTTGAGCAGCATTGTAAAGCTCGCGCATTCTTTCGATGTGCCTGTTCTTGTCGATGAAGCGCACGGCGTGCATATTCATTTTCATGATAAGCTTCCTCTGTCCGCCATGCAGGCGGGCGCTGATATGGCAGCCACAAGCGTGCACAAATTGGGAGGCTCCCTGACGCAGAGCTCCATTTTAAATGTGAGAGAAGGCCTTGTTTCCAAAGAAAGAGTACAGTCGATTTTAAGCATGCTGACGACAACGTCAACATCCTATCTGCTTCTCGCTTCACTGGATGTCGCAAGAAAACGCCTCGCTACAGAAGGCCGCGATCTTCTTGAAGAAACGATTCTGCTGGCGGATCAGACACGGGAACGCCTCAATCAAATTGAAGGCATCCGCTGTGTCGGCGAAGAAATCACTGGGTCAAAAGCTGCCTTCAGTTATGATCCGACTAAATTAATCATTTCGGTCAAAAACCTCGGCCTGACGGGTCATGACGTTGAAAAATGGCTCCGCGAATCATTTAATATCGAAGTCGAGCTGTCCGATTTGTATAATATTTTATGTATTTTCACCCCCGGAGACAGAGCAGGAGATGCCGACCGTCTTGTAAGCGCGCTTACAGACATTTCAAAGCAGGCTTCTGCAAATGACTATGCTCATCAGCAAGCGGAAGTTCTGCTTCCTGAGATTCCTCTGTTAGCGATGACGCCAAGAGACGCTTTTTACGCAAATACGGAAGTCATTCCGTTAACAGAATCCGCGGGACGGATCATTGCAGAGTTTGTCATGGTGTACCCGCCGGGAATTCCGATCTTTATTCCGGGTGAGATCATTACTGAAGAAAATATCAGCTACATTTTTAAAAACTTGGACGCCGGCCTTCCTGTGCAGGGTCCCGAAGATGCAACGCTTGAAATGATCAGAGTCATCAAAGAGCAAAAAGCCATCCAATAAACATAAATAAGCCCGAAACGAAATCGTTTCGGGCCTTTTTACGCTTTTTACTCTTCTTCAAGATGACACTGGCATTGTCCGCAGCATGTTCCGTATAACGTCGTGACCTTCTCATCCTCAAAGTAATGAATCGCTTCGTTACAGTCTTGGCAAACAATTGTACCCATCTGTCATTCCCCATTTCTCAGAATTTGAAAACGCTTAATTTTCACTTGTTGTTATTATATTATTATGTCACATTTAATATGTCAACTGATAAATTGTATAACACATTTATTTTTTACGGTCTTTTTATAGCTCGAGGGTCAATCACGGTATATCCTTTATGACGCAATCCTTTTACAATGTCCGGCATGGCTTCAGCCGTCCATTTCCGGTCATGCATCAATATGTTGGCGCCGTCCCGCAGGTAAGGACTGCTCAGGGTGATATCGGTAAGCGCTTTTTTGGATTGATATTTCTGATCCCAATCATACCCGAAGGTCCAGTTCATTTTCACCATTCCTTCTTTTTTTATAAGTCTGTCACTGTAGTCCGTATTGCTTCCGAAAGGCGCCCTGAAAAATGCGGGTTTCTCTCCTATTACCTTTTCAACCGCTTTATTGACGCCAATGATTTCTTCCCGTTGTTTTTGTTCGGAAAGATCTTTTAAGTTTTGATGAGTCATTGTATGATTTCCGATCATAAAGCCTAACTCATGAATATGCTTAAGCGCTTTCTTATTTTCATCTTTTTTCAAAAAATGTCCGTTTACAAAAAAGATCGCTGACGCATTAAGATCATGCAGTTTGTCCGCAATCTCAGCGGCATGCTGATCAGGCGCGTCATCGATCGTTACCAATGCGATCGGTTTTTTTTCTTTCTGTTCATCCATTTTTTCCACAGAAAAGGTTTTCGGATTGATATAGTAACGGGGCTCCGCCTTCTGTTTTTTCTCTTTTTTATGATGGTTTTCCCGTTTGGCATGATTGGCCGCGGCTTGAGAATAGGGTTTGTTTGTTTGCATCTTTTCATTTGATTGGCAGCCGGCGAGTAAGCACATACATATGACGGCTGCAGCGGCTTTATACATGACAATCCCTCCTGATATGGTTTTGCCCCCAGTATAACGAAAAAACAGCGCTCTCACGAAAAACAATGTGCCTTTTTTACACATCGGCTGTGCAAGTTGTCACACGTATTATTTCTTCATTAAAAACGGTTTCAATTATATAACAATTCAGTAACAAGCCTTAGGTTTTTCACCTCTCGTGATACACTTGATATAGTCCTTATAAATGGATGAACCAATATATTATATAAAACAGAGGAGTAAGATAGATGCGCTACCGTACGGTGATTCCCTTTTTTTTGATGCTGTTCGTTCTGTCAAGCTGTTCGGTTTCTACTGTCATTCCATTCAAAAATAACCGGATCGACAGCATTCATCACACTCAAATCTTGTTTTTTTCCGATGAAAATCATATAGATAAAGAAGTTCCTTATTACGATGCGATTCTTGATTTAGAAAAGAAATATCCCCATCATGTCGATCAAATGAAGGTTTATGACAACAGAAAGGGATGGGAAGAGGAAATCAACACGTTCCCTGCGCTGATGGTGATCAATCATCGGCATGTGGTCATGAAGATTGAGGGATCCGTAAAGAAAAAAGAGGATATCATCAAACCTATGCAGCATGTGCTTGCACAATAAAAACAGCCCCCGCTTTTACAAACGGGGGCTGTTTCTTTGTTACATCATTATTTTACGATGTGGATCGGGCTTCCGATTGCTACTTCGGCAGCTTCCATAGTGATTTCGCCCAATGTCGGGTGAGCGTGAATTGTCATTGCGATATCTTCAGCAGTCATCCCGCCTTCGATCGCCAGGCTCAATTCAGAAATCATGTCAGAAGCGCTTGCGCCGGCAATTTGCGCACCGATTACAAGACCGTCTTCTTTACGGGTGATCAGCTTCATGAAGCCGTCAGTTTCGTTAAGAGACAGCGCACGTCCGTTTGCTGCAAACGGGAACTTAGCTGCAACGACTTCAATGCCTTCTTCTTTCGCCTGTGCTTCAGTGTAACCGACAGAAGCCAGTTCAGGCTCAGAGAATACAACCGCCGGAATACCGAGGTAATCGATTTCAGCCGGCTCTCCTGAAATAGCTTCCGCAGCGATTTTACCTTCGTAAGACGCTTTGTGAGCCAATGGAGGTCCGTCAATGATGTCACCGATTGCGTAAATGTTCGGTACGTTTGTGCGGCACTGCTTGTCTGTTTTAATGACACCGCGGTCAGTCATTTCGATACCGACTTGCTCAAGGCCGAGCTCATCAGTGTTCGGACGGCGTCCGACAGTGATTAATACGTAATCAGCATCAACCGTTTTTTCTTCGCCTTTTACTTCGAATGTAACTGTTACGCCGTCAGGTCTTTCCTCAACGCCTTTAGCCATGGCGCTTGTATGGATTTCAACGTTGCCTTTTTTCTTCAGTCTGCGGGTAACAAGGGAACTCATTTGTTTTTCGAAGCCAGGAAGAATTTCATCTCCGCCTTCTAAAATAACCAATTCAGTTCCGAAGTTCGCATACGCTGTTCCAAGCTCAGTACCGATATAACCGCCGCCGATAACAACAAGCTTTTTCGGAATTTCTTTAAGCGCAAGTGCGCCTGTAGAGTTCAGAACGCGTTCGCTATATTTGAAGTTTGGCAATTCGATAGGGCGAGAACCGGTAGCAATGATTGCGTTTTTAAATGTGTATGTTTGCGCAGAGTTCTCATCCATTACGCGGACAGAGTTGCTGTCTACGAAATAAGCTTCCCCTTTTACAACGTCCACTTTATTTCCTTTTAAAAGACCTGCAACACCGCCGGTAAGCTTATTTACAACAGAAGCTTTCCATTCTTGGACTTTTGTAAAGTCAACCGTTACGTTCTCAGCAGTGATTCCCATGTCATCTGAATGTTTTGCATTCTCGTAACGATGGCCTGCATTGATGAGCGCTTTTGAAGGAATACAGCCGACGTTCAGACAAACGCCTCCAAGCGTTGCTTTTTCAACGACTGTTACTTTTTGTCCAAGCTGAGCAGCGCGGATGGCAGCTACATAGCCGCCGGGTCCCGCACCAATCACAAGAGTATCTGTTTCAATAGGGAAATCTCCTACTACCATAACATTACGCCTCCATTAAAATAAGTTGTGGATCGTTCAGTAAACGCTTGATGTGGTTTAACGCATTTTGTGCAGTTGCTCCGTCAATCATACGGTGGTCAAAGCTGAGAGAAAGAGCTAAGACAGGAGCAGCTACAATTTCACCGTCACGGACGATCGCTTTTTCAGCAATACGGCCGATACCGAGAATCGCAACCTCTGGGTGGTTGATAACCGGTGTGAACCATTGGCCTCCGGCAGAACCGATATTTGTGATCGTGCAAGAAGCGCCTTTCATTTCCGCAGGTGCAAGCTTGCCTTCACGCGCTTTTGTAGCAAGGCTGTTGATTTCATCAGAGATTTCGAAAACGGCTTTACGGTCGGCATTTTTCACTACCGGCACAAGCAGGCCTTTTTCGGTATCCGCTGCAATTCCGATGTTGAAGTAATGTTTTTGGATCACTTCATCTGTTTTATCATCAATCGATGTGTTTAAAACAGGGAATTTTTTCAAAGCGGATGTTAATGCTTTGACGACGTAAGGCAGATAAGTCAGCTTGATGCCTTGATCAGCAGCAACTTGTTTGAACTGTTTGCGGTGAGCAACAAGATTTGTTACGTCAACTTCATCCATAAGAGTTACGTGCGGTGCAGTATGCTTAGAGTTCACCATTGCTTTCGCGATCGCTTTACGGATACCGCTCATTTTTTCGCGTGTTTCAGGGAATTCGCCTTCAGGAGCCTGAGCCGCTGCAGGTTTAACTGTTTCCTGAGGTGCAGCTGTTTCTTGCGGTGCCGCTTCTTGAGCCGCTCCTCCATTTGCAAAGCTGTCGATATCTTCTTTTACAACACGTCCGTTATTGCCTGAACCTGTTACTTTACGGATATCCACGCCTTTTTCACGGGCATATTTGCGTACGGAAGGCATCGCGATCACGCGTTTGTTCGGATCAGCTTCCACTTGGTCCTGCTGTCCTGCGCCGGTTTCTTTTGCAGGCTCTTTAGGAGTCTCTTCTTTAGAGATATCCTGCCCTGCTTCAGCAGACGACTGAACTTGAGCCTCAGTTTTCGCCTCTCCTGAATCATGGCTTCCTTTGAATTGAAGATCTTCGTAACCAGGTGCGTCAAACGTAATAATCGTTTGTCCAACAGTTGCAACTGTTCCCTCTTCAACTTTTAATTCTAATACTTTTCCTTTAACAGGTGAAGGAATTTCTACCACTGCTTTATCATTTTGCACTTCAGCCAGAACATCGTCTTCTTCTACCTCGTCGTTCGGCTTAACAAACCATTTTACGATTTCGCCTTCGTGGATACCTTCCCCGATATCCGGAAGTTTAAATTCAAATGCCACAGTTTTCGACCTCCTAGTTGATTAAGCAAATTTTAGTTATGCATACGCAAGCATTGAACCTAGTAAACAGACTCCTTCATCATAAGAGAAAAGGACTCTCTTTACCGTCTTTTATGATGCCTGATTAAAATTCAAGAACTTTTTTCGCAGTTTCAAGAACGTCTTTATGGTTTGGAAGCCATACGCTCTCAGCAAGCGAGAAAGGAAATACTGTATCAGGCGCCGCAACACGCAGAACCGGAGCTTCCAGGCTCAGAATCGCGCGGTCATTGATTTCAGCTACAACGTTGGCAGCGATGCCGGCTTGTTTTTGAGCTTCCTGCACGACAATTGCGCGGCCTGTTTTTTCAACAGAAGCAATAATCGTATCAATATCAAGCGGGCTTACAGTGCGAAGGTCGATAACTTCAGCAGAAACGCCTTCTTTTTCAAGCTCTTCAGCAGCCTTAAGCGACTCATGAACCATCGCGCCGTATGTGATGATAGAAAGGTCAGTACCTTCGCGTTTCACATCAGCTTTGCCAAGCTCGATTGTGTATTCCTCCTCAGGAACTTCCTGACGGAAAGAACGGTAAAGTTTCATATGCTCTAAGAAAACAACCGGATCATTGTCTCTGATAGAGGCAATCAGCAGTCCTTTTGCATCGTAAGGAGTGGAAGGGATAACAACTTTAATACCCGGCTGCTGAGCGATAAGGCCTTCCAAACTGTCAGCGTGAAGTTCAGGTGTATGAACCCCTCCGCCGAATGGAGAACGGATTGTCACCGGAGAAGTCCAGCGTCCGCCGGAACGGTAGCGGAGACGAGCCATTTGTCCTGAGATTGAATCCATTACTTCATATACGAATCCGAAGAATTGGATTTCCATAACAGGACGGTAATCTTGCAGGCCTAAACCGAGAGCGAGACCGCCGATACCGGATTCAGCAAGCGGCGTGTCAAATACGCGGTCCTCACCGAATTCTTTTTGAAGGCCTTCAGTTGCACGGAATACGCCTCCGGCAACGCCTACATCTTCCCCGAAAAGCAGAACGTTTTCATTGTTTTTCAGTTCTGTGCGTAACGCATCAGTGATCGCTTGAATCATTGTCATTTGCGCCATGGCTTACTTCGACTCCTTCGCTTTGTAAATTTCAAGTTGTTCTTTCAAGTTGAACGTCGGCTCTTCAAACATATTCTCAATCAGCTCTGTTACTTTCGGTTTTGATTCGCCGTCAGCCTTTTTGATAGCTTGTTTGATTTCTTCTTTGGCCTGTTCAATCACTTTGTTCTCTTCTTCTTCAGACCATAGTCCTTTGTTTTCCAAGAACTTGCGGAAACGTACGAGCGGGTCTTTTTGCTCCCATTCATTTTCTATTTCTTTCGTACGGTATTTAGTCGGATCGTCACCGGACATTGTATGAGGTCCGTAACGGAATGTAAGAGTTTCAATCAGAGTCGGACCTTCACCGTTAATTGCGCGCTGGCGTGCTTCTGCGGTTGCAGCGTAAACGGCTAGTGCGTCCATTCCGTCTACTTGAACACCTGTAATACCGACGGCAACTGCTTTTTGGGCAATTGTCTGCGCGGATGATTGCTTTTCTACAGGAGTTGAAATCGCATAGCGGTTATTCTGAACAACGAAGATCGCTGGCGCTTTAAATGCTCCGGCAAAGTTCATTCCTTCATAGAAGTCACCTTGAGAAGCTCCGCCGTCACCAGTGTAAGTAATAGCAACCGCTTTTTTACCGCGCTTTTTAAGACCTAAAGCTACACCTGCGGTTTGAATAATTTGAGCACCAATAATAATTTGAGGTGATAAAGCATTTACTCCCTCAGGCATCTGATTACCTTTAAAATGGCCTCTTGAGAAAAGGAATGCCTGATGTAAAGGAAGCCCGTGCCAAATCAGCTGAGGAACGTCACGATAACCCGGAAGGATAAAGTCGTCCTGTTCAAGCGCGAAGTGTGATGCAATTTGAGAAGCTTCCTGGCCCGCTGTCGGTGCATAGAAACCTAAACGTCCTTGACGGGAAAGAGAAATTGAACGCTGGTCTAAAATGCGGATATACACCATTCTTCTCATTAATTCTTTTAACTGATCATCTGAAAGATCAGGCATTGCGTCTTTATTTACGACTTCTCCTTCAGCATTTAAAATTTGGAACGTTTCAAACTGCTTATTAATAGCATCAAATTGTTTTTTGCTATCAACAATTGAAGTTTTTGTCTTTGCAGCCATTTTTTAAACCACCTCTTCTTTTGATTTAACAGGGTTAGGATACCGTTTAGCCATCCGTATTAAAAACAGTCTTATCATGCTCTGCAATTCTAAAAATAATCATTCAGAAATTCACATAGCGCTTAAGCAAAGATAATGACGTTTAAACTGTACTAATAAAAAAAGATTTTTTATTAGTACAATATGATCAACAACCATAGTTTACAGTAATTAAACAAAGCCGTCAATTATTTATAACCTTATTTTGAAACCGCTTATAAAACTTAAGATCATACTGCGCCAAACTGTACTATAAAAGACTTTAAACTGTATTATAAAAAGGCTCTACTGTACTATAATTAAAAAAAATTACAAAGAGTAAATTAAGTTATTTAACTTCGAGGGCGGGCTTTGAGAAGATGCCGCGGGATAAAAACGGGCAGTTAGCAATCGTCCCGCCTGCCGGACAGACGGGACGATGCTTTTGTCTAATTATTCAATACCCGCCCACACGATATTCAGCGGCGTCAGCACGGCATGAGGATGAAACTCGGAAATCGGAGTGAAAAATACATACGTAAAATCTTCGGCTGGATCAGAAAACATGCCGCACCAACCCATTCCAAGATGTGAGAAGGTGCCTTCTGTCATGAAATAATGGTCACCGGCCGGCCACAAATTAATGCCTAAACCAAAGCCGCCTTCCTCTCTGGGCGCTCCGAAGAAGTAAAAAGGAAGACCGGGCTTTATTTGATTTCTCAGCATGGCCTCGACTGTTTTTCTTCCAAGCAGCTTCTTATCTTTCAATCTGCCTTTATTTCTAAACATTTCAGCTAACTTCCAAATATCTTCCAGCGAAGAGTACAGACCGCTTGTCGCTTTATTCGGAAAATACGGGTGATGACTTTTTTCCAGCTGTACGCACTCGTGTTCATTGATCACACAAACTTCTTCTTTTAACGCATCAGGCACATAAAAAAACGTTCTTTCTAATCCGAGCGCTTCAATAATATGCTTTGTCACATACTGTTCGTAGGATACGCCTGTTACTTTTGAAATAATGATGCCAAGTATAACAAAGCCGGTTCTGGAATAGTTCCATGCTTCATCCACTCCGTACTCTAAAGGCGTACTGATCAGATAGTTTATCCATTCTTCCTCATTCGTTAAGTCAATCGCTTCAGCCTTTTGAATATCCAGCTCAAAACTTAATCCCGCCGTATGAGTCAAAAGGTGTAAAATTTTAATGTCTCCGAAACCCGGTTTATCAAACGCAGGCAAAATGAGCTTGACCGGCATTTTCAGATCGAGCAGACCTTTTTCGACGAGCTGCATGACGGCTACAGCGGTAAACACTTTTGTCAAAGAACCGATTTCTCTGATTGTATCAAGCTGAAATGTTTGCTTTTCTTTTTGTCCGCCGGTAAATTCCCCTAACGACTCAGCTGCAAAAACCTCGCCTCCTCTTGACATCATATAACTCGCACATTGCAGATCTCCATTGTCTATCATCGTCTGATAATGGCTGTTAAGAGCGTTAATTTGTTTCATATCAAATGCCGGATTGCTTATTGTTTGTTTCATTGTTTTCTCCCCCTGTACTGTATGTATCGTTTTCATCCCTTACTTACTGATTTCTTGATGAATTCTGACACCGCTTTATTAAATTCTTCCGGATGTGTGAAGTTCGGAAGATGCCCCGCTCCCTTAATTTTCTTTAATTCTGCATTGCTCAGCAGTTTCTGCAGCCTTTTTGTTTCTTTCTGATCAACTACGCTTTCCTTCTCACCCGTAAGGATAAGCGTTCTTGTATGAATGTCTTTTAAAAAGCCGATCGTAGAATAGCCTTCTTGTTGATGTATCTTCATAAAACGTTCAATAGAAGCATTTAAGAATTGATTCCTGTATAAACTTTCATATTCATGCGATTTTCCTATAGCTATAAAATCATTTTTCAGTTTTTCCTCAACACTGCTTTCAGGGTCTTCTTCGTATTCGGTGTAACTTCCGGAAAGAATGAGTGTTTTTACTTTTTCAGGGTATTCATAGGCTATCCTCTGCCCTATCATGCCTCCCCAAGAAGCTGCCGCAATGTGGATCGGCCAAGCAACCCCTATCTCGTTCAGCACTTCGATAAAAGTCTGAGCCAGCCCGCTCAATGTAAAATCGGCGCTCCCCTCACTCAGCCCGTAACCCGGTGTGTGGATGACAATTACATTAAATTGGTCTGCCCACTCCTTCATCTGTTCTTTCCACATGTAAGCAGTGGTAGCAAAACCGCAAATCAGTAAAATTGTTTCACCCTTACCGCTCATCAATATTTCCATATGCCGGGCATTTTCTGTGTTTGCCAGAAAATGAACGGTTTCCGTTTCTTCTGTCTGGTAAAAAGCGATGAGTTTTTTTGCGGCATCGCTTTGATCGTGCTGAAGGGCTCCTTTCTTCAGTCTGCTCCAATAATGCAAATAATCGTCGAGATGACGATTGGAAGCTGTGCCGAGTATTCGGAATGGACTTTCAGCTTCTTCTTCCGTAACGATTGACGAAGCATCAAAATCGGCTGCAATCGCTGAATCTCTTACTAGAGGCGGTGCTGAACGGGCGGATAACGGATTGAAATCATTTTGTATTTTTTCTTTTTCTCCGTATAACACGATCAGCTGGTGGCCTTGGCCGAGAAGCGAGTGTTCAAAAGCTTTGATTCCGGCAGTATTTTCTAATGGGTGAAGTCCGTACTCGGTTTTCATAATGTCTTGAATGCCGGGATCAACTGACATGCCTCCGTCCTTCCAGAAAGGCCAATTTACAGCGATGGTTTTTCCTGATCTCCCCCCCTCCTTTCTCATACATTCCCTCCACTCGGCAAAATGCTCCAGAAAACGATTGGCGTAGGCGTAATCGGCTTGACCCAGACTTCCGATTTCTGATGAGATGGAAGAAAACAAAACAAAAAAGTCTAAAGGCATATTTCTGAGCGCTTCATCCAAATGAATCACACCATTGACCTTTGATTGCAGCACCGCCTGAGCTTCCGCGTCTGTTTTATTCATAATGAAAGAGTCTTTTAACACGCCTGCACTGTAAATGACCCCGTTGATTTCGGAATAATCAGCATGAATTTTTTCCGCTAACTTGATGACCTGCTGTTTATCTGACATGTCAGCCTGGATGTAAGAAATGCTTGCCCCGTCATATCGGATGCTGTCTAATTTTTCTTCCATTTCTGCTGTCATTTTCGATCGTCCGGCAATGATAACGCTGGCTCCGTGATTTGCATAAATAAACGCTGAAATAATCCAGCCGATGCCGCTTAACCCTCCGATTATGAGATACACTCCGTTTTTTACAAACTTTGCGGCCTTTTGCCCTGATTGCAGCGAAGCATCTTTGTATGCTGTCACCCGCCTTTTTTGATCGCCGTCATATTTCACAGCCTCATGATGTCCGGCGCTTAATTCAGTGAGAAGCAAAGGTGCTTTTTCAATGGTCTGTCTTGAAGAAATCTCAACCGTTTTACACTTTATATTCGGCTGCTCCGCATTCAGCGTTTTAAAAAAGCCTCCAATCGCGGCGTAAACCGGATTTGTATATTGATCCTTGTCATGTACGTACAAAATGTTGATGTTATCTTTTATTTTTTGACGGATCAACGCTTTGCTTAAATAAAGGATTGAATAAAAGCTGTGAGTCAAATCTAACGCTGCCTCAGTATAAGCTTTTTTTGACAGGTAATGAATGATTGACGCCGGAAACGCTCCGGACTTTTTCATATCATCTAACAGTCTGGTGTAATGAGCAGACTGCTCCGGATTAAATTTATAATGCTTTTCATTTACCATTTCATATTCAGCAGCGGCTTCCGCATAAATAACATTTTCACTGCCGATGTACTTTCGGATTTCATCACTCAATGAACTGTCGAAATCGAAAATCAATGTATTTTCCTTAGACACTTCTCCGGATTTTAATGGCGATTCTATCCATTCTTTTTGTAAATATAAAGATTCAAGCATCGGCTTTTCAGACGGCTCTTTCGTTTGCGTTTTTTCTTTAAAAGCTGCGGCCGGCGTATTACGCACAGCATATTTTTCTTCTAAATAAGCTGCTAAATCATGAATATTGTTATAATCAAAAAGCAATGTCGGATACAGTTGTGTATCTAATCTTTCCTCGAGCATTTTCGATATATGAAGCAGCTGTTTTGAGTCAAGACCCAGTTCGTAAAAAGATTGATGTTTGTCCGCTTTATTTGGCGGCGTGTTTGTAACATCTCCAATAATGGATGACAGCTCATCTGTTAATGTTTTTTGACTGTCTTGGTGCTGAACTGTATCAGAGATAGAGTCTGTAACGCGAGCTCCGTATTTCTCCTGCAGATATTCTGTCAATTCACCGATTGTGGAGTAATCAAATAATAAAGTCGGGTACAGCTTTGAACCTAACATCAGTTCTAATTTTTTGGATAAGTCTAATAACTGTTTAGAATCCAAGCCCATCTCGTAAAAGGAAATATCATTCTTCACCGTTTCAGCAGGCTTTTCAATCATGCCGGCTATCTCTTGGATCAAATTATTTCTGATCATTTCTTTATTGCTCGTTACGCTGCCGACCTCTTTTGCTTTATGGGAATGCTCCAGCCTTTGTATTGATTTTTCATTTCTGACTCTTTTCACACCGAATCGTTCATAATAAAAAGCAAGCTCTCCATCAGGCCTGTATACTTCTATGTCCGCATATAAAATGTCTTTAGAAGGCGGCTGCGTTATACTGTTTTTATTAATATACACAAAACAAGATCCGGTTGTTTTATGCAGTGCCCGGAATGTCTCAATATATATAGGGATAAACGCATTTGTTCCTTCATCCGGCAAGTCTGATGTAAGGATTCCCAACAGGCTGAGAGATCCATCCAAAAATGCGGGATGCATGTAAAAGTCATCTGTATATTCTTTTGAAAGTCCGCTTAAACTGACCTCTCCCAGAATATAATTTTCACCTTCATATACCGTACCTTCCAATTTCATAAAATCTTTATGAATCAGGCCGCCCCTGCGCAAATTACGATAGGCGGCTTCAGCATCCGAAGTCCGGACGGCCCCTTTCTTTAATGCTTCGATTGAAATTGTCTTTTCGTTTATCGCATTTTTTCTTATGATTTCCGCCTGCAAGTTGACTGACGCTTCACCTTCCGCCTTTTCAGCGACCCATTTCCTGCTTGTTGTTTCAACAAGCCAGCCGTTTTCTTGTTCCATAAACTGGAAGGTGACTTTTTTATCAAAATGGACTGACGTGGCAACAGGTTCACGGAATAAAACATGTTTGATTTCAAAACTTCGGGGTGATATCCCTTTATCAGCTAAAAATCGTGTTATTAAATCCAGATACGTTACGCCGGGTATCGTACGCACTTGATGAAGGACATGGTCTGAAACAATATAATCGTCATGTTTGACTAATACGCTGAACCTCATGCAACTCGACAACCTTTCTTCTTTTACAAAGTAAAGAAACAGAGCAGGTGCTACTCTGTTTCATCAATAATTTCAAGAAGCCGTTTTTTATTCTGTTTGATTTGTTTTTTCCGATTTGAATCCGGCCAGTACTCTTTTCTGACAAACTCGGCAGGCGGCAGCGGAGTTCTGACGGAATGATATGAATCATCCAGGCCGCTTACCAAAAGGTGGGCGTTTGTTCCGCCAAAACCGAAAGCGCTGATGCCCGCTCTCCGTTTTCCATCCTTCCAGCTTCTCAGTTCTGTATTCGGATAAAAAGGCGACTTTTCAAATTCAAAGCGGGGATTTGGCGTTTCACAATTCAATGTAGGCGGAATTTCCTTATGCCATATTGATAAAATCACTTTAATGAAACTTGCCGCTCCGGCAGCGCTTAATAAGTGTCCGATATTGGTTTTTACACTTCCTACTCCGCAAAATTGCGTTTTGTTTGTGTCTCTTCGGAATACTTTTGTCAGAGCCTGAAGCTCAATCGGATCTCCAATCATCGTGCCTGTGCCGTGAGTTTCGACGTAGCTGACTGATCCGGGAGTGATATCGGCTTTTTCAAATGCATCTTGAATAACCTGCTCTTGAAGCTTAGGATTCGGAGTCGTAATTCCCATTGTCGCACCGTCGTTATTAATAGCTGATGCTTCAATGATACCGTATATCCGATCTCCGTCAGCTTTTGCTTTCTCCAGCGGTTTTAACAGAACAGCGCCAAAACCCTCTCCGGGTACAAAGCCGTTTGCCCTTTCATCAAAAGTAAAACACTGACCGTCCGGCGAAAGAGCTCCTCCTTCTGTTAACATCAGGTAAGGAATTTCATCCAAAAGCAGATCCGCCCCTCCTGCCAGCGCCATTTCTGAATCACCGTTTTTTATGCTTTGGCAGGCTAAATGAATGCTGACTAATGAAGAAGAACAAGCGGTATCAGAAACCATGCTTGGACCGTGAAAATTAAAGAAATGCGACACATGTGAAGCAATAAAGTTTTGACTAAGCCCGACGATGTGGCTGCTGCTTTCTTTCGGCAGTTTGTGACCGTAGCCGCCCATTCTGGAACCGACAAATACGCCGACTTTTTTTCCCGATAATTCTGTTTCTTCATAACCGGCATCCCGTACAGTCTGTACACTCGTTTCCAAGAAATGTCTTATCAGCGGGTCCGTTTGGATGGCTTTCTCCTCTTCCATGCGGAAATACTCCGGATCGAAGCTGCCGATTCCATTGATAAATCCTCCCCATTTGCTGATGCTTTTTCCCTTTTGCTGCACCGGAGAGTAATTTTCTTCTATATTCCACCGGGAATCAGGTACTTCTTTAATATGATTCTTCCCTTTTCTCAGATTGTCCCAAAATTCCTCTTTATCAGCCGCGCCCGGAAACTTACATCCGATTCCGATAACAGCTATCTTTGCAGAGGAAGGCGTCTGCGGTTCTGTATCTCGGCTCGTCACAGACTGCATATCATGCTGATTGCTGCTTTGAGAATCAGTCTGTTCGATTTGTTTTTTCAACGGCGGCGCCGTCTTACCGATATATTCCGCAAGACCATGAATCGTGTTGTGTTCAAGAAGCACAGTAGGGTCGATTTTTTTCTGAATCATTGCTTCTATACGATGTATAATGCTGACAAGAAGTATAGAATCCACACCGTATTCCTGAAAATCCGTATTTGGGTTAAGCTTTTCAAGGGGTATGCTCAATTCCTCGGCAAATATGGCAGAAAGTTCACTGACAAGCCCTTCTGAACGATCAAAAGTGCCGGGAGTCTCCTGTCTTCGGGCTGGAAATGAAGCCTTGCCGGTTTTATTGATGTTCAGGAGACTGTCTGCATGAAACACTGTTCCTTTTTTCACGATAGGAATGATATTGGCCGATTTTTTCTCCAGTGCATGATACAAAATCGCCAGTCCTTCCCGCGTGGAAAGAGAGTCCAATCCCAATTCATCATATAAAGGACTCGTCACAGTCCCCATTCCGACTTCTTTCCAGCTCGGCCAATTGATGGACGTGAAATACGTTCTCCCCTTTTGAAAATGATAAGCCGCGAAATAGTCCATATATGCGTTTGCAGACGCGTAATCAGTCATTCCTTTCGACAGTTTGGGTGACTGTGCTGCAATTGATGAAAACAGAATAAAGAAATCCAGCGGCCTATTATTAAAAATCCGCTCCAAATTCTGAAGTCCAGTGACTTTCGGCCCGTACACCGTCTTAAATTCACTCATTCTTTTATGAATAAAGGCCGGATTTCCGCCGCTGTGCAGTCCTGCACAGTGTATGACACCGCTAATATCTTTAAATTCAAGGCTTACTTGGTGAAAGAATGAACGAAGCTTCTCTTCATTTGTGAGAGAACCGCTGTAATACAGATAGTCGACACCTTTCTCTTCAAAACTTTGAAACAGTTTTATATTGCTGACTGTCTTTTCGTCCTGTCTGCCCTCTTTCAGCAAATGATCCCATTCACTTCGCAAAGGTAATGGACGCGTACCCGTCAGCACGAGTTTTTTCACTCCCCGTTTCACCAAATCTTCAGCTATTGCTCTGCCAATGCCCCCTGTCCCGCCGGTAATGATGATGGCTTTATCCGCAGGAAATGAAACCGGCCCGCCGGTATGGATTCTTTCTTCTTCAAAATACGGAACATACCTGACGCCGCTGCGGTAGCATACTTCATTCTCTCCGGTACATTGCGCCCTTTCAATCTCAAAGATTTGTTTAAGCTTATGCGTTTCTTTCATGCTGTCTATATCTATTGTTTTCACATGAACAAAGCCGTATTCCGCAGAAAGGGCTTTCAGAAAAGCCGCTGATTCTGCACCCGTCAGCTTTGGTTTTTCCGCTTTAAATACCTGCAAGCCATTGGTGATTTGTAAAATGGATAATGGTGTTTCCTTTTTACTCCGCTTAATTATTTCTTGTATAAATAAGAATTTACCATATGGGATGCCGTTCTGATTGTCACTCTGGTTTCCGATATCTGAGAAATCAAATATATTTTCGACCTGCCGCTCACCGCCCGAGAAGATCTCACGGATAACGTCGTATGCGTGGTTTTCATCTAATAAAGAACACTCAAACATTTGATCAGAGTGTTTTATAAATGAAGAGTGATGTTTTATGACAATCAGATTCTCCTGATCTATATCCGAACAAATGGTGCGGGCAATTGATTCTGTGTCTTGATTCACAAATACAACTGTCAGTCCGTACTCTTTTGTTTCGGAAGGATTTACAAACGGATTCTCCCTCCATTTTTTTTGCAAGTGATGTTGAAAAGAATGCTGAGGGATCTCTGTCCTCTCAGTCCTGGACGGAACCCAATAACGTTCTTTTGCAAACGGATAAGTCGGAATTGAGATCCGTTTACCCGGCTGCTGTAAATGTTGATGAACGGATTTCCAGTCGATATCCGCCCCCCAAACCCATAATTGAGCCAGCTTTTCCGCTTCACCGTTCTCAATAATGGTCTTTACAAACAATTCACCTGCTCTGCCTTCCGTTAACGCCTTCATTTTTTCAGCAAATGCATCTGATTGCTGATTAACATATACGCCTGGAACTTGCTTGTCACCGCGGCAAAACTCAGATAATTTATCTTTCATTTCTTTAAGAGAGGTACCGGTAATCGCCGCTCTAGCCTCCATCGCTTCTCTGCCCGATTGTGTAGTGTATGCCAGATCCCGTAAAACGACGCTTTCCGATTGGCCGCCTTCCATCACTTCATTCGGGAACATGTTTCTTATCGCTCCGGCATATTCCTTCAGTAAGTATTCAGTAACCGCTTGAATAGAGGGACAATCCGTTAATTCATACATCGTGAGTTCAATATGAAACATTTCGTTAATAAAATCCGCCATCCGGCTTAATTCCAAAGGCCCTACGCCAAATTCACTCAGGTGATCAGAAATATTAATTTCTTCTGGATGGATATGAAGCAATTCCGAAACAAACGGTTTGAGTACTTCATTCACCTTTTCTTTCATATCAGGCTGTTTATCCTTTACTTCAGGACTTAGTGAACGCTGAATAAAATCTTTCATGTTTTCGGCATACTCAAGAAGACGTTCATTGTCTTTAGCAGATAACAGGACAATATGCGGTTCGTTCTCAACATGTTCTGTTGAGACGTTTGTTTCTTCATATTCTTCTATAATGATATGAACATTCGTTCCTCCGGCTCCGAATGAGCTGATTCCCGCTCTTCTCGGAACAGTTACTGTTTTTCCGTTTTCCTGCAGTTTCGGTTTCTTCCAGTCTTGCAATGACCGCTGTACATAAAAGGGAGATGCTTTAAAATCAATATTTGGATTCAACGTCTCCGCATGTATGGAAGGAAACAGTTTTTTCAATTTCATTTGCAAAAGAACCTTTGTCAAACCGGCAATTCCCGCTGCGGCCTCAAGATGACCGATATTTGATTTGACAGAACCGATTGAACAATATTGAGTGTGCTCCGTAAATTCCCGAAACGCTTTTGTTAATCCGGTGATCTCAATCGGGTCTCCCAGTGCGGTTCCCGTTCCGTGAGCTTCAATATAACTAATTGTACGAGGGTCAATACAAGCTTTCTGAAGCGCGTCCTGTATCAGTTCAGACTGACCATTTGGATTAGGAACCGTAAAACCGTTTGTTCTCCCTCCGTGATTGACCGCTGTCGCTTTAATCAGCGCATAAATATGATCTCCGTCCCTTACCGCTTCCGCCGCCGGCTTTAAAAGTACGGAGCCCACTCCTTCTCCCGGTACATAACCGTCACCGCCCTCGCCGAATGTACGGCATCGGCCATCACTTGCAAAGAAGCGGCTTTGATTTAATAATGTATATTTATTCGGATGAAGTGTAAGATTGACCCCGCCCGCAACAGCAAGTGTGCTTTCCCCTCTCCGTATACTTTCACAGGCTAAGTGAATGGCGTTAAGAGAGGATGAACACATTGTATCCACCGCCATACTCGGCCCCTTAAAATTAAAGAAATACGATATTCTGTTTGCTATTGCAGAAAATGGAGACCCGACGGCCAGTTCATTTCCTTTAAGTGATTCTTCAACGCCGAAAAATTGATAGCTTCCATATGTGACGCCTGCAAATACTCCGACCTTTTTGCGGGTCAGATCTGAAGGTTTATAACCCGCATCCTCTATGGTATTGTACACTGTCTCTAAAAAGAGACGTTCCTGAGGATCAAGAAAAGCCGCTTCTTTCGGTGATATCCGGAAAAATAAAGGATCAAACCGGTCTGGATTTTTCAGAAAACCTCCCCACTTATAGCAGCTTCCCTCGAGCATTTCCTTCCGGTCATCAGGAATTTCGCTTACGCAATCCCGTCCATTCATCAGCACATTCTGGAACTCTCTGATGTTTTCCGCACCCGGGTATCTGCCGCTGACACCAATAATGGCTATATCAGCAGAAAGGGGATCGGCCGCAAAGTGCTCTTTTGAATCTTCTCCTTCAGAGCGTGCCGGCGCTTTTGTTTCCACCGGTTTTCTTTTTTGCTTTTTTTGATATGAAACAAGTTCAGATTTGCCGGCCGGGTTCAGCAGTTTCATCATTCGTTCGCTGTGATGACTCAGGAAATATTCGGCTAACTGCGATATTGAATGATATTCAAAAAATAATGTTTTCGACAATCTGCCGATACTTTGCTCCAGCTTTTTGGTCAGACGCATGATCATCACTGAATCAATGCCGTATTTCTCCAGGTATTGTTTTTCATCTATGAGTGAGGCCGGTAATTTCAATTCCTCTGACATTATATTTTTTAGATAACTGATGATATTTTGTCTTAATTCATCGCTTTGTAAATCGGCATCTTCCTGCTGGTATGAATGTAAGCTGATTGTGCCGGCACGCTTCAGCACATCCTCAATCTTTTCTTTTCGGCCTTTCAGGGCAATCAGCTGTTCAGATGATTGACACAAGCTGTTCTCCAGAGCCTGTATTCCGTCACTGTCATCTAACGGGTCAAGGCCGAGTTCCTGTTTCATGTAGGATATTCCTTCATCGTCAATATTCATACCGCCGGAAGTCCATAGCGGCCAATTGACTGACACCACCCTTTCGGCAGACTCTTTTGCGGTCATAACTGCTGCATACTGATCCAAAAAGGCATTGGCGAAAGCATAGTCACATTGGCCGGCTGATCCGAAGACTGCCGATGTGGATGAAAACAAGACAAGTAATTCAACTTTCATTTTTTTGATTTCTTCCGCCAGCCAGAGCGTGCCATAAACTTTCGAACTTGTGACTTGATCGATTTCTTCTTTTGTCTTTCTTAAGATAAAAGAGTCACGGAGTACGCCGGCACTGTGAAATACTCCATGTAAGGTGCCGAACTGCTCTTTTGCAAAAGCAAACATCCGTTCAGCATCACTTTGTTTTGAAACATCAGATCGGATGTATTCAATTGTTGAACCTGAGCTTCTTAAATATTCGATCTTTTTTTTCTGCTCTTCAGTTAAATCAGAGCGCCCTGTCAATATGAGATTCGCTTTCCATTTTTCCGACAGATGTTTTGCCAGTATATAACCGAGACCGCCCAGGCCTCCTGTAATCAGATAATTCCCATGATGTTTCAGCGGCTGGGTTAAATCGAATGAGCCGGCTTTATTATAGCTTTTCGTAAAACGTCTGCCGTTTTCATAGCGCACTTCAAAATGGATATCCCGTTTTTCGTCACACTCTCTCTGATATATATCAGCTATTGCTGGAAGAGCGGCTCCCGCACCCTCTGAAAGAGTGATATTGATAATCTGATAGTGAAAATTGGGGTGTTCCTGGTGAACGGTTTTCACCAATCCGCCGAGAGCATGATGCAGCGGCAGTTGTTCTTTATTCTCAGTTTGAAAAACATGCGTCAGTTTTAGTATCTTTTTCCATTTTAGTTCAATCAGCGCCTGTGTAATATACAGAAGAGAAAACAATCCGTTTTCCAATTGTTTCTGTATACCTCCCTTACTCATGTCAGCCTGAGAATCAGACCACAAGTGAAGAATCTTTTCGGGCGTCTGATAATGATCATGAATGTATCGGAACAGCTTTAGATAATCGTCTTTTTTCACGTGGTTCATACAAATCGTATCATCATGTAAAACAGTAAATTCTTTTCCGCGGATGACAAACAAGAGAGTGCAGTCCTTAAACAAACCGCTCAATTCTTGTATTTGCCGTTCATTTTCTGCAAAAATCAGGAGCAATCCCGTCAAGGGTACGCTCTTCGTACTCGGAATGAACGATTCAGTCCATTCCGGCTTGTAATATAAAAGCGGATGGTTCGATGCCCGTGATTTTTGATTCTGAATGGATGTCACACGGGCATAGCCTTCGTCAGCCGACATTTGTCCTGTTTGAATCAGATCAAGAATATCGCTGATTTGTTCACGTTTTCCGTTCATCATTCTTCCCCCATTAATTGTTTCAATACAGCCTTCTGATCAATATCATTGGTTTCTAATTGACGCAGGAGACGAATGAGTTCATCGTCCGTCTGAACAGTGTCTTTTTCATGACCATATCTGAATCTCACATCTCTGCACTCCGCCAGAATGCTTCCGTTTCCATCTGTAAATGTCATATGACACGTTACATCACGGCTGTTCTGCCGGTTCTCTTTTTGAGTATAGACGTAAAAATTTTGAGCGAGAGGCTGATAGACATCCGCCGCTCCCATTCCGATCAATTCCGGGAAGGTTTCTCCGCTGACAAAAAACGCACTGGCTTGAATCGCGGACTCAAGCGCTTCAGGTGAAATCGTAAAATTTTCTCTTTTTGCATAAAGCTCATCCGGCATTGAATGAAGCGACAGCATTCCGTAACTGTTTTTCACTGATTCTATGACAAAAGGCGCTTCAGCCGGATGTTCAGTCATTTCTGATTTGACTTCAGCAATATCTAGCGCTTCAGGAAGCATACCGCTTTCAGGCTTAACCATATGCGCATTTCCCCTGGCAAGACGTACTTTATTCTCATTTTTTGTGTTTGCATATATGTCAAACCGCGCAAAGTCACGCTCAGGCGTCAGCGTAATCATCAGTTCCCGTATATCAGTCATCCCGTTCATGCTTTCGGTCCACAATAAATCGGTCAATGTTTGAACTGGTTGTCCAAATGCCGCCGCTGCATTGACGATAGCCATTTCAGCCAAGGATGCGTAAGGGAAAAAGGACACGTTTCCTTCAGACAGACTTAGTGCGAACGGATGATTACGGCTGATTTTTTTCGTGAAACTGAACTGATTAAAATCGGACGTGTTACTCCCCAAGAAAGGGTGACCCGTCTTACTCACATCCGCTGAAACAAGTGCTTCCCCTTTTTCCGCTATCCAATACCGCTGTTTGATCAGCGGTTGTCCCGGAATAGAAATCCTGCGGGCATTCCGATTCACCTCAAAAGTCTCCCAATCTATCTTTCTTCCGTTTACCCATTTGGATGCTGCTTCGGCGTAATCTGAACAAACGTGAGGCATTTCATTGTGAACTTCTGATTCGAATGTATTACCGGTATAGCTTAAGCTGCTTTTTTCACCCCTGGTATAAGCTGAAAGCTCTTCAGCAATGACCTGCCCGGAATCTGCCACTATCGCCAGCCGTTCTTCCATATGATCGCGTCCCGTCTGAAGTGTATAGGCAATATCCTGAAGACGCAGTTTATGATTGTTATCCTTCGATTCATTTTCTGATAGAAAATCAGCCATAACCTTCGCATATTTTATCAGCCGTTGTTTGTCTTGAGCCGATAAAACAAAGATCACTCGGCCGCTTTGATGATCAAAAGCTTTTGGCGGCTCATACGCTTCCAATATAAGATGCGCGTTTGTTCCTCCTGCCCCAAAAGCGCTTACCCCGGCTCTCAAAGGATGAACAGCATGGCTGTTTTGCGGAATATTCCATTCAGCCGCTTTCCGCTGCACTTGAAAAGGAACCTGATCAAAATCTATAAACGGATTAACAATATCGGAATGCAGAGAGGGAACAAGCTGCTTATTCTTCATTTGGAGAAGCACTTTCGTTACCGCAGCGATTCCTGCCGCAGATTCTAAATGTCCGATATTTGATTTCACCGAACCGATGGCGCAAGGATGGTTCAATTGATAGGAATCTTTCAGTCCTTGAATTTCAATCGGATCGCCTAATGACGTCCCTGTTCCATGCGCTTCAATATAATTGACGGTGTTCGGATCAATGTCAGCTTTACGAAGCGCTTCTGAAATGACCTCCGCCTGTGCATCCGGATTCGGTATGGAATACCCGCTCGTCTTTCCTCCATGGTTAACGGCGCTTCCCTTAATCACGCCGTATATTTGATCTTGATCTTCTATTGCTTTTTTCAATGGTTTTAACAATACGGCTCCGACTCCCTCACCGGGAACGTAACCGCTTCCGTCTTTTCCAAAACTCCGGCATCTGCCGTCACTTGATAGAAACTGTCCCATGCTGAGGAACTTATATTTATTCGGATGTATTGACAAATTCACTCCGCCTGCTAATGCCATATCGCTCTCTCCGCAATGTATGCTTTGGCATGCGTAATGAATAGAGGTTAGTGATGAAGAGCACATTGTATCCAGAGCCAAACTCGGACCTTTTAAATGAAAGTAATAAGACACCCGATTGGCAATTGAAGAATAGACGGAAGCCGGCGAGAAAGCCACTCCGTTTTCTTCTCCTTCAAATAGTTGATATTGGCCCCACATTGCACCGACAAATACACCGACTTTCATCTTTTCCAGCATGTTTCTCGGGTACCCTGAGTCTTCAAAACAATTTTTGGCCGTTTCTAAAAAGAGCCTTTCCTGGGGATCCATAAGTTCTGCTTCCCGTGGGGAAATATGAAAGAAAAGCGGATCAAATTGATCGGCACCGCTGATAAAACCTCCCCACTTGCTGTAAGACTTCCCTTTCATATCTCTGTCTTCGCTGAAGAAATCATCCATATTCCAGCGGTCAGGCGGGATTTCTGTAATACAATCTTTTCCGCTCTTTAAATTATCCCAAAATTCAGGTAAGTCTTCGGCCATGGGATACTTTCCGCTTAATCCGATAATGGCAATGTCTTGATGCCTTATATCAGCCGTTTCATTTATTTGGATCTCACGGCTTTCATCCTCCATTAAGGTATCTTGAAGTGCAGATTCCAATTTTTCTTTGTCACCTTCAAACACGATCAGCTGTGATGCGTTCAGAGAGAGTGAATCTTGAAAAGCTTTGATCCCATTGGTTTTACTAAGAGGAACCATACCGATTTTTTGTTTCATCCATTTTTCAGTTTGTTTATCCACTTTCATGCCGCCGTCTTCCCATAGGGGCCAGCCGATGGCTACTGAGACGCCGGAGCGTTCTTTTTTCCGCCTCATTCCTTCACGCCACTCAGCGAAAAGATCGATGAACCTATTGGCCAATGCGTAATCCGTCTGTCCGATATTCCCGTACATCGAGCTGCTTGATGAAAACATCACAAAGAAGTCCAAAGGTTCGGTTTGCAGCAAGCTGTCCAATAAGACCGTCCCATTTATTTTCGGAGCGATCACTTCCTGAATTTCATCTTTTGATTTTTGAATCAATAAAGCGTCGTGCGTCACACCGGCACTGTGTATCACACCGTTGATTTCTCCGAATTGCCTTTTAATGGTTTTTATGATTCGCTCTGCATCGCGGCTATCTGAAAAATCTCCTCTTATATATTGAACCGAAGAACCGCCTGCTTTCATTCGCCTGATTTTGTTCTTTTTGTCTTCCGTCAGTTCAGAACGGCCCGCTAAAATAATATTGGCTTTCGTTTGCGCTGCGATATGTTCTGCAAATATAAGGCCTAAGCCGCCGGCCCCTCCTGTAATCATGTATACTCCGTTTTCTTTAAAGGAGAAACTTGAGTTTTGAGCCGGTTCTGCTTCCCGTAAGGCACGGACCCAGCGCACATTTCCTTCATAATAAAGATCGGTTTCTCCCGGATGCGCTTCAGTTGATTCGCATCTGATGATTTCAGCTGTAAGAGCCGGCAACGATGACTTGTCTGAAACTGATATCCCGATTGTCTTAAGGGCCAGTTTCGGGTTCTCAAGCAAAATAGACTGCCCTGCGCCATGGACTGAAGCGTAAAGCGGCTGATCATTTTTATGATCCGCCGGATAAAGGAAAAGCGATACAACCTTTTTTTCCGCCTTGCTGCGCATCAATGCCCGGCTGAAAAAGAATAGCGGGTAAGCCCCTTTAGAAAGCTGTTCACTTATTTTTTCCGGGCCGGCAAATGATCCTTCCGGCCACCCGTAAACCACGGTGTCGGGCATTTGCCCCCTTTTTTTCAGATCAGCTGCAAGCCTGTCAAAGTGAGCTTCCTCCCTGTGGTCTATCTCATAAACACCGTCTCTATGATAGGAGAAACGATTCCCTGATAAAACGAGAATGATCTGTGTATTTTCGAATCCATTTTCAGCATTTTCCCGCATAAAATGAAAAAGCTCTCTGTCATATTGAAACAGCAGACATGTTCTTTTCTTTTTATTTCCGCAATGCGGGTCCCAAGCGGCAGCCTTTTGTCTCCAATACGGCGTTAAATAGGTCAGAGCCGTATGATTCTCTCCATGATGAAGAGGGAGGTCTTTTTCAACGGAAGTCTTTTCGCCGCTCTCCGCAAAATAATTTGCAAGTTTTTGAATCGTCGGATACTCAAACAATAAAGTAGGATACAGTTCCCTGCCTGTTTTCTCCTCCAATGCCTTTACGGCTTGCATAAGTGTGACGGAATCCAGGCCTTGTTCATAAAAACCTTTTACCACAGAGAGTGTTTCAGGGGCAGTCCCTTTGATGTCTGCGATCAGCTGCTGAATGTTTCCTTCTGTTATAAGAGCGGAAAGATTTTCGTTCTTACTTTCTTTCATGTCAGGCAGTTCAGCCGGTTGATTTTGCGTTAAGAAATAACTGGACATTTTTTGATTTTCTTTAATATACGCGGCGAGTTCCCGGATCGTTTTCTGCTCAAACAGGAGTGTAGGATACAGCTGTTCCCCTGTTTTGTTTTCAAGTTCTTTGACAATGGCAAGCAAAGAAGCGGAATCCAGGCCTTGTTCATAAAAACCAATGTCTGTCCTTATGTCACGCAGATCTAGATTTGAAACCCCGGATATTAATTCTTTAAGGTGTGTCTCAATGCTTTCGCTTCGATCTATGATGGAATCTTTTCTGATCAGGCCGTCTTTTGGCTGAGAAGCCGCTTCAGTTTCCAAACGAGTCTGCTTCAGGTTTTCAATTAAATCTTTTGAGCGAATATGTTTCACAGACAGCCGCGTAAAATAAGCGATCATCTCCCCGTGTGCATCGTACAAACCGTAACTGACTTGGATGACATCCCCTGAATCATGATGTTGGTCTTGCTTCTCTATGTACACATAACACCTGTCTTCCAGGCGCTTCGTCATACGGAAAGATTCAATATGAATGGGAATATACGTTTTCATCCGGCTTGCCGGAGATCCTTGTGTA
Source organism: Bacillus sp. NEAU-242-2 (assembly GCF_027853835.1). Lineage (NCBI taxonomy): Bacteria > Bacillati > Bacillota > Bacilli > Caryophanales > Bacillaceae > Bacillus > Bacillus sp. NEAU-242-2. The sequence goes on from NZ_JAPNNY010000001.1 coordinate 531,616, forward strand.
AAATATTCGGGGCATGCCTGATAAAGGATCGATATGATGGTAGACGCATCAAGAAAAGTGGGATGTAATTGAAAATAGCCGGTATATTGTTTGGCAATTTGGCTGAGCGACAACTCTGCAAGTACAGAATGATCAGACGCATAAACCTTCCCCAGACTCTTCATAAATTCAAAATGCTCTATATCAACCTTTTTTAAATAGTCATAACATATCTCCATATCGGCTTCACGGACGGAGGCATGTTTGATTTCATCGATATGAATTGAACTCATGCTTTCCGGGAATTTCTGCATGAGCCTGCAGTTCATATTCTCATCCCAGCTTTCATCCAGAATGCGGTCATCTTTTACCTTTCTGCTCTTCGCCTGGATTTCCCATCCCTGTTCCAATCCCTGAAAACGGATGCGGATTTCTCTGTCAAAGGTATCCGATGTTGCTACAGGTTCCAAATACAAAATATTCTGACACTCGAGTTCTTCAATAGGCAAACCTTTACTCAGCGCCATACGGTATATCATATCTAAAAATGTGACACCGGGTATAATCCGGGTGCCATGCACCCGGTGATCCCTGACAATATAGTCCGTATGTTTAATTGTTAATGTGAACTGATAGTTTTGATTACTGGCCACCTGTCTCATTCCTTTTCTTTTCTTTATAATTCTTTGAAATCAAGTAAAGGAATCAGCAATTCTGACTCTTCCTTTTCTGGAGTTTCTCCATTGTCGATCCAGCATTGTTCCTTATTGAATATAACCGGAGAAAGCGGGTGTCTTTTTGTCTCTCCATATCCTAATGTGAGATGGCTGTCGCTCAATATCATATGTGCGTTCGTGCCCCCGAATCCAAAAGAACTGATTCCGGCTCTCAAAACCCCTTTTCTGGGACGCCATTCTTTTAAAGACGTGTTCGGAAAGAATGGCGACTGATCAAATTTAAAACGCGGATTTGGCGTTTTACAATGTAATGTCGGCGGGAGCATCTGATTTTTTATGGATAAGGCAACCTTTATAATACTCGCTATCCCCGCTGCGCTCATTAAATGTCCGAAATTCGTTTTTACGCTGCCTACTCCGCAAAATTGCGTTTCTTCCGTAACCTCCCGGAACACTTCAGTCAGCGCTTTTAATTCAATCGGATCTCCTATCATCGTACCGGTGCCATGCGTCTCGACATAACTGAGAGTATCTGCATCAATTCCGCCTTTTTTCAGGGCTTTTTTTATCACTGCGCTTTGCGCTTTCGGATTAGGTGTTGTCATTCCCATTGTCTGTCCGTCATTATTAACCGCGGATGAGTCAATTACCGCGTAAATTCTGTCACCTTCGGCAAGGGCGTCATCAAGTCTTTTCAAAAGGACTGCGCCGCATCCTTCTCCCGGTACAAATCCATCTGCCTTTTCATCAAATGTATGACATTTTCCTTCAGGTGAAAGCGCCCGAGCCTCACTCAGCATGACGTAAGGCTTTTGATCCAGCAAAATGTCAACCCCGCCCGCAATCGCCATATCTGACTCTTTTGACATCAGGCTTTGACAAGCGAGATGGACGCTGACCAATGAGGAAGAACATGCCGTGTCTACAACCAGATTCGGTCCTTTCAGATTAAAAAAATGTGAGATATGCGCGCCTATGAAATTTTGTCCTATACCCACGATCGTATTTTTTGAAGGTGAACCTATTTTGGACATAAACGTCCCGGTCCGCGAACCGATGAAAACGCCGACTTCTTTGTTTGATACTTCTTCTTTTGTATAGCCGCCGTCTCTCAATGTCTGGACGCTGACCTCAAGGCATTTTTTGATTAACGGATCAAGCTCTGATGCTTCACTTTTGTTCATATTAAAAAACGCGGGATCGAAAGACTCAATATCTTGAAGAAATCCGCCCCACTTACTGATACTTTTTCCTTTTTCATAGGTGTCAGAGTAGTATGAAGAAATATCCCATCGCGACGCCGGGACTTCACGGACACTATTTTGTCCTTTCTTCAAATTTCTCCAGAACGTTTCTGTGTCCGGAGCATCCGGAAACTCACAGCCCATTCCGATAATAGCGATTTGGTTCAGACTGGTTGGTTGCATTTGAGATCCGCTGTCCCGTACTTCGGAAGCATTTTGATTTATATGTTGCTCTTTTTTCCGAACCTCAATGTTTTCTGAATTAATTTGAGGACTGATCCCCTCACTTGCAAATAACTCGTTCAAATAGGCGCCCAGTTGTGAAAAACTCGGATACTCCAGAAAAGCCGAAGGTTCAATTTTTATTTGAAATGCATCTTCCGCTTTTTTGACAAGCTGAACGAGTAAGATTGAATCAACTCCGTAATCCGCAAAAGACGTATCCTGATCTAATTTCCCGTAAGGTATTTTCAGCTCTGCGGAAAAAATCTCCATTAACTTCCTGATCATAGCTTCATTGTCTCCATGACCAGAGATCACTTTTTCCTCAGCATCCGGGTTATTTTTAGCAGCTTGAATTCTTGTCTGAAGCAGCTGCTGCAGCTTGAATTTCTCCTGATGTGTCTTTGCCGGTATAAGGCATGGATATCCGTTTATCGTCATGATTTCATCTAGCATAGAAATACCTGTTTCTGTTGAGTGTGAAAGTAAACCGAGTGCCTGATATGATGGACTTGTCACCTCGCCCATTCCAATGTCCTTCCAGCTCGGCCAGTTAATTGATTGATAATATGTTCTGCCGGCTGCATGCTGATACGCCGCAAAGTAATCCATAAAAGCGTTCGCCGCGGCATAGTCACTTGTTCCGGCGCCTAATAAAGGAAAAGCGCTCGCAACAGATGAAAACAAAATGAAGAAATCAAGTTCGTCATCAATAAAAATGTCATGAAGTACCTGCATCCCTTGAACCTTTGGCTCAAATACTTCTCTTATTTCTTTATCAGATTTATGGATAAAAGCCGGATTCGAATGATTGGCTGCACCAGCGCAATGAATCACCCCGCCGATTTTGCCGAACTTCATTCTCACCTCTGAAAAGAAGCGATGTAATTTTTCTTTTTCCGTGAGCGGCCCGGAATACACTTCCACCTGAACTCCCTTTTGATCCAACTCATGCAGCAGTTGTAATTTCGAATAAAGAGGTGACTTTTCATCGGTGTCTTCTAACATGCCGGCTATTTTATCAGATTCCGGAAGGTCGGTTACTCCCATCAGCACAAGTTTTTTGACTCCCTTGCCGGCATAATGTCTGGCAAGTTCTGCTCCGATCCCTCTTGTTCCCCCTGTAATAACCAAGGTTTGATCCGTACGGCAGACCGGCAGACCGGATAGTTTCCGGTTTATTTCCGCTGCATGTAATTTCTCGACGTATGGAATATAACGTTCACCGTTCCGGTAGCAGATTTCACTATACAGCCCGTCAGCGCAAGCTTCATCTGTGATTACCTGTCTCAGTTCCGCCGCAGTCCCGACATGCCCGTCTACATCTATTGTTTTTGATTTTATCTTTTGATACTCCGCGCTCAGCATTTTATATAGTCCGGCTGTTTCGGCTCCGGCTAACGACGGCTTGTCATTCAGAAATGTCTGCAGCCCTCTTGTCACATGTAAAACGAAAAGCTGTTTACGTGTCTTTATGATTTCCTGCAGCAGTGTCAGCTTCCCGATTGTGCCGGTGCGTGCCCCGTTTTGATTACTCCGCAAATCTGACAGGTCAATCATGCCGATGATTTCCGGATTTTCTTCTATGACTGCTAGAGCCGTTTTTTTGGCTTCCCCATCCGATTGATCCCAGTTATCTGCGCAAATGACAGCGGATTCAATCAGAGGATCTGAATCAAACAATTCGAATGCAAGCCGCTCACTTTCACTATTAGCCAGGATCATCACCTGTCCTTTCGTAAAAGCGGAAGGCGCAGCCTTTTGTTTTTTCCACGATTTTTTTAATACATCAAATGATAAGTCAGTCGGTGCATGGGGCAGACTCTGCGGTACACCTGTTTTTTTCTGTTTCTCTGCTGCTTTAGCGGCAGGCACCCAATATCTGTTCCGTTCAAAAGGATATGCAGGAAGAGAGATAAGCTTCGGTAATTCCGCAGTGTACATTTCTTCCCATTCAACGTCTCCTCCGTTCACCCAGTGAATGGACATATCTCTTGCATTTTCAAAGTGAGCGGCTGACAGGGCATTCTTTTGACCAGCGCCTCGGCGGGCCTTTCCCCTATATAAACCGTTTAACTTATGATCTGACCGCAAATACATCGTCAGCTTATTGCGAAGATCGTCAATGCTGCTAACCTCAACAGCGAGCCGCTCTTCCATAGCGTTTCTCCCGGTCTGCGAGGTGTACGCGGCATCAGCTAGTGACGTTTTTGGCTCCAGTTCTTTTATATATGCATCAATCAAGAGTCTGAGCCGTTCTTCATTTTTGGCAGAAAGCAGAATAATTTGCGCCTTGTTGCTCTGTACCGTTTCCATCTTTTCTTCATTCTTATACTCTTCGATGATGATGTGGGCATTAGATCCTCCAGCGCCGAACGAACTGATGCCCGACCTTCTTGCTTGATTTTGCGGCGTCTTCCAATCAGTCAGTTCAGACTGCACGTAAAACGGTGTTTCCTCAAAATCAATATTAGGATTTAAGTTATCGGAATGAAGGGAAGGAGCAAGCTGTTTATACTTCATTTGCATCAGCACTTTTGTGATAGAAGCAATTCCAGCCGCGGCCTCTAGGTGTCCGATATTTGACTTAACCGAACCAATTGCACAACGATAATCGCTTTTCGAGCTGTGCAAAGCTTTGGTTAAACCTGAAATTTCAATCGGGTCTCCCAAAGATGTCCCGGTGCCATGCGCTTCAATATAACTTATGCTGTCTGCATCAATCCCCGCCTTATCAAGAGTTTCACTGATGACGTTTGCCTGCTCGCCCGGATTTGGCACAGTGTATCCGTTTGTTTTCCCGCCGTGATTTACAGATGTTCCCTTAATCACACCGTAAATCCTGTCCCCGTCAGCCTTTGCGGCAGAAAGCGTTTTCAAAAGAACGGCCCCGACTCCTTCTCCCGGCACATATCCGTCTCCTCCCGCTCCAAAGCTTCTGCAGCGCCCATCGCTTGAAACAAAATGATTTTGAGAAAGTAAAGTATATTTATCCGGGTGTAAGGATAAATTCACTCCTCCCGCTATGGCGAGGGTGGATTCTCCCCTTTTTATACTTTCACATGCAAAATGAACAGCAGAAAGTGAAGAAGAACACATTGTATCAATTGCAAGGCTGGGTCCGTGCAGGTCAAAGAAATATGACACCCGGTTTGCGATAGACGAATAAGAAGATAAGAGCGCCTGACGTCCCTCATCATCTGAAGCACCGGCTGCAAATAACTGATAGTGGCTGTAGGTGACGCCGACAAATACACCTGTCTTATGCCGTTTCAACTTTTTCTTTGTGTAACCCGCATCTTCAAACGTGTGCCATGCTGTCTCTAAAAATAACCGTTCCTGAGGATCAATTAACTCGGCATCACGAGGCGAAATTGAGAAGAACAGCGGATCGAATTTATCAGCGTCTTTTATAAAACCTCCCCATTTGCTGTCATGACGGGCATTGTCACCCGTGTGATAATATTTCCGAAAATCCCAGCGCTCTTTCGGTATTTCCGTTATACAATCTTTTCCGGAAGAAATATTTTCCCAAAACTGTTCCACATCCTTCGCCATCGGGTAGCGGCCGGCTATACCGATAATTGCAATATCTTCCTCGGAAGGTGCGGATGGTATGCGGGAAACGGAAAGCTTCTCCCGTTTCGCCGGCGCCGAATGATCAATTCGCTGTTCGGCTGCCGGTAAAAACGCCTTCTTCAACTCATGTTGATAGTGTTCAAGAAAATACTCTGACAACTCTTCAACACTGCTGTATTCAAAGAAAAGAGTCTTAGACACTCTTCCAAAATACTTTTCCAGACGGGAGTTAAGACCTAAAATCGTTAGAGAATCAATTCCGTAACGGTCAAATGTATCCTCGGGTAAAATGCTGTCCGCCGGTCTTCCCGTTTCCGCACCGACAATCTCTGTCAATAGACGGACCGTTTGCTTTTTCAGATCTTTTTCATTTAATTGCGGCAGACTGTTGTTTTCAGGCACAGTCTCTATCTTTTTATGGTCAGTTGAGAGTAATTCACTTATTCTATCTTTGTCTCCGCTGATAACAGCCAGCTGAGAAGCAGAACGGCTCATACTGTCCTGAAAAGCGGCAAGCCCTGCTTGGGCAGATAAAAGTTCCAGCCCCGTGTGTCTTAAAGCCTGCAGCTCTGCCGGACCAACTGTCATATTCCCCGCATCCCATAAAGGCCAATTAATAGAAAGTGTTTTCCCGGGACGTCCCTTCATGCTTCGATACTGGGTGAATCCGTCCATACATCCGTTAGCGAAGGCGTAGTCGCTCTGACCCGCATTAGGCAGAACGGCCGAAAGGGATGAAAACATAACGAAGAAATCAAGAGGCTCTTCTTCAGCTGCTTTATCCAGCCAAACGGTTCCGAATACTTTAGGCGCTATAACTTCTTCTATGCTTTCTTTCGCTTTTTTTATGATAAATGCATCCTTAACAAGTCCGGCACTGTGCAAAATTCCGTTTAATTCTCCGAATGTCTGCTTAATGTGCTTAATTAACGCGTCCGCCTCTTTTTCCTTTGAAATATCTGCCGGGACATATAAGGCTTCAGCGCCGCGATTTTCAAGAGCGCTCAATTTTTGCGCCGTTTCACGGGATGCCGGGGAACGCCCGGTTAATACCAGCTTGACTTCTGCCTGTTTCGCCAGATATTCCGCAAACAGATACCCGAGACCGCCGGCTCCTCCCGTAATTAAATACACACCGTTCTTTTTTACACTGAAACTATGTTTCTCCCCATCTTCTTTTTTTACTCTTTTAAGCTGCCTTTTATAATAATGTCTCGGCTCATAACAGGTAAAGTGGTCCGTCTTGCATTGATTGTTCCATTCAAAAGAGATGACATCTGCAATATGCTGCTTTGTAAACGGCTCGTCAAACATTGATTTCAGCTCTGCAGCCTTACATGTGAAATTCGGGTTTTCGGCCTGTACGGTCTTAAGAAAACTTTCAACCGCGTTATAAATGGGCTGAACCTCGCCCTCGGTATTTTCATACAGATACAAAATTTCTGCTTTCGGACAAAGTTTGTTCGCCATGAAGGCCTGAAACATTTGAAACAAGGAAAACAGACTTTTATTGAGCTGCTTTCTCATTGCATCTTCTGTATTTTTGAAGAGCCCGGCAGCTAAAAAATGAATAATATGGCGGGGTCTTATATTTTGAGAACGCAGAACCCCGCATAACGCATCATAATCCTTATCTTTTGCAAAGTTCATTTTAAAACGACCGTTCCGGCAATCTTCGAAACGCTCGCCGGAAGTCACGTAAATGAAAGGCGCCTCATAACCTTCAAGCTGTCTCTTCATTACGGTATACATGCTGTCGTCTTTGCAAAAAAATAAAATTGGCTCTTTCGTATTCGGGAATTTTTCACTGCCTTTAAATTCATGTCTATCCCATACCATTTCATATAGATGGGTTTTCCCCAAGCTCTTAATTAATTCCAGCCCTTCTTCACGCGTCAGGCTGCCTTCTTTCACCTTTTTCACGATTTGCTCAATTTGCATCGTTTTTTCATTCATGGAAAAGCAACTCCTCTATCAGCTCTGACGTCTCTTTCGTATTCATTTCACCTGTTTGTGCTTTTTCAAGAAGCGACATGATTTCTCCATCTGCTGTATCTTTATTTGAGTTGTGAAGCTCAGTGTTCGAGAAAGCCTCAGCCTTCTGCGCTTCATCTTTATTTAAATGAATCCAATGTCTGTTCTTGCTGAAAGGATAAAGAGGAAGAGACAGTTTAACCGGTTTGAGTTCCTCCTCATACAAGTCTTCCCAGCTGATTTCACAACCGATCGTCCACAACTGAGCCAGTTTGGCCGGCTTGTTTTGCTGAATCAGTGATTGAACATATGCATGACCTTCGGGGCCGCCGAATAAAGGAGCGTACAGACTATCAAAATCCGTTACATTTCCTTCATAAACACCTTGCAGCCTGCTCCCCTGAATGTAACCGTTTAATTTTTCAAGAAGATCTCCGATATTCGAGCAAGTGATCGCAAGGCGGCATTCAAATGGTTCCCTTCCGGTTTGCAGCGTATATGCTATTTCTTCAAGACCGATTCCGGACTTTTCTCTAAAATTGCCGTTATACGGTTTATCAGCTGATCGATTCCGCACGCTGCTGATATAGCGGCACAGCTCGCTCAGGGTCATTAATTCCTGAAATATGTCTAGTGATATTTCTGTGCCGTACATTTGGTTTATAAAAGAGATTAATTCGGAATAAGCCAACGGATCAAATCCGAATTCCGAAAGAGGTGTCTTTGCATCTATATTTGCGGTATCTAAACGCAGGATACCCGCTGCCGCTTCCCGAACCGCCTCTTGCACATCACGTTCCTGCACCTCTTGCTGACTGAATTGAACTGATAGTTCTTCATGTAAAAACGCTGTTAACTCTTTGGCTTTAACCATCAGCCTTTCCTTTGTTTTGGCCGATAGAACAATGATTTGATCCCGCTCGGCAGTTACTGCTTTATCTTGTCCGTATTCAAATTCTTCCACGATGACATGAGCATTTGCCCCGCCGAATCCAAAGGAACTGACTCCGGCACGGCGCGGAATTTCATTTCCTTTTCGATCTTTTAATCTGGCCCACTTCATAGTTTTATTGACAATATGAAACGGTGTTCCGCTTAATTGAATGTAAGGGTTCAGCTCCTTGACATGAAGTGTGGCAGGCAATGTTTTATACTTCATGGATAGTAATACTTTAATCAGCCCCGGCATTCCAGAGGCGGGCTCTAAATGACCGATATTCGTTTTTACTGAACCGATGCCGCAATATTGGTCATGATTCTTTCCTGGATGCGGCTCAAAAGATCCAAACGCTTTTTTCAAGCCTTCAATCTCAATCGGATCTCCCAGTTCTGTTCCGGTTCCGTGTGCTTCAATATAAGATATCGTATCAACAGGAATATCGGCATTTTTATAAACAGACGTTAACAGTTCTGCCTGAGCTTCCGGGTTCGGAGCGGTCAATGAAGCAGATCTTCCTCCGTGATTTTCTCCGGTTCCTCTCAGGACTCCGTAAATATTGTCTCTGTCATTCATTGCCGCTTGCAATGGTTTCAATAACAGAACAGCTGCACCTTCACCGCGGACATAACCGTCGGCAAGTTTATCAAACGTCTTACACCGGCCGTCCCTAGACAAAATACCGAGTTTATCGGTATACATATGCGTGACTGGATCTAAAAGCAGCGAAACCCCGCCTGCTACCGCCAGCTCACTTTCACCATTTTGAATCGAGCGCACAGCTCTGTGGATTGCTACAAGACTGCTTGAGCAGGCTGTATCAATGGACTCACTCGGACCTCTGAAATTAAAATAGTGGGATACACGATTGCTGATGAGCGCCTGGCTGTTTCCGGTTCCCGCAAACGCATGCGCCCCGTCCGAATGCCTCATCAGCAGCTGGCGGTAATCATTAAATTGAATGCCCGTAAACACCCCGATATGTTTGCCTGACAGCTTTGAAGCTTTGTAACCCGCATCTTCTATCGCTTTCCAGGTTTCCTGCAAATAAATTCTGTGCTGAGGATCCATGAGTTCTGCTTCCCGCGGATTAATATTGAAAAACGCCTCATCAAATTTATCGGCATCTGTGATAAATCCGCCCCATTTCGAATGTACTTCGCTGCTTCCTTTGCCTTCGGCGTATTTTTTCCAATCCCATCGATCCGGGGGAATTTCCTGAATCGAATCTTTTTCATTGATTAAATTGATCCAAAACTCATCTGCATTTTTTGCTCCCGGAAAAACACAACTCATCCCGATAATGGCAACCGGCTGCTTCTCCGGATGATGGTCAGCCTGTCTTGCTGTCTTTTTTTCAAACGGAAAACTTCGCGGCGGCTTCACGGTTTTCCCTGCGGTTTTCCCGGCGTGCACTACTTTCCTTTTTTCAGAAATGGTTTTTTCTGCATCTGTATTCCCTTTTGCAACAGTACGCAGTTCACTGCTTAGAAATTCTGAAAGAGACTTTATATGGCTGTAAGTAAAGAAAACGGCAGGTGTCAGCTTAAGCTTGTATTTTTTATTCAGTCTGACAGCTAATGTTTTCAAACTGATAGAATCAAAGCCGAGATTGCCGAAATTCTCTGCCGTATCCAGCTGTTCAATGTTTATTTTCAATAATTCCGACACCATTTGCTTCAGTTCTTCAAGGACATTGTCTGCAGAATCCGGTCCTGTATAAGAACTTTCCTCTTGACGAACCGGAAGTGTATTTACTTTTTGATGCGGCAGATCATTTTTTGCTGGTGTTGTTCCGGCATCCCCGGTAACAACCGAAATTTGCGGACAGTCACTTGCCAAAATTGTCTCAAAAGCCGCTATCCCTTCTTCCGTTTCCAAATAATCAAACCCGGATGCGGAAAGATATGCGTCTTCAGCTTCTTTGTTTAAATGCATTCCGCCTTTACGCCACAACGGCCAGTTAATCGAAATGCTCTTGCCTTGTCTCTCTTGCCGGCGGCTCTGTTCGGATCTCCAATTTATATATTGATCTTGAAAATAATTGCCCATCGCATAGTTAACCTGTCCAAAATCTCCGAAGACCGAAGACATAGAAGAAAATACGATAAAGAAATCAAGCGGCTCATCTTTCGTTAATTCATCTAAGCATACCGTTCCTTCAATTTTAGCAGTCATGCCTTCCGTAAAATCAGTCAGATTCATCTCTGTAAATAACCGATCATCGGCATGACCAGCTGAATGAATAACGCCTTGAAGGGAGCCCCAAGTCCGTTTCGTTTCTTCTATGACCCATCCCATCGTCTTTTGATCTGCGGCATCAGCTTGATAATATACCGCGTCTCCTCCAAGCGCCTGCAGCCGGTCAATGTTATGGCGTTTATCAGCTGTTAACGGTGACCTTCCCGTCAATACCAATTTTGCTTGATACTGAGAGGCTAAATATTTTGCGAAAATCAGGCCCAGACCGCCCAAACCGCCCGTTATGAGGTAAATCCCTTTCTGTTTCAGCTGATGAGAGTGCTCTGTATGATTGAATACATACTCCTTTAATGTCTTAACATACCTCTTGTCATTTATATATTTAACTTCTTCCGCCTGCCGTTCCACGCCTGAAACCATTTCGTTAAGACAAAATTCAGCCATTTTTTCAATTGATATACGTTCTGAAAAACCGATTGACTTCACATTCTCTGCGGATGGCACCAACATATTTGCCGTTTTTAAACAGCCTGCAAGAGCGCCCGTATACGGATCATTCACGCCTTCTTTAAAAGAGTGAACAAGAAGCAGAGAATGCAGATAAAGAGAGGCATCATTGCGGGCGCTCAGGGCTTTTAATAAATAAAAAATTGATTCCAGGCCGCTGAGAAGGCGGTCACCCGCGTAAAATGTTTCTCCCGTGTGCAAGATGACATCAGGAGAAAACCCCTTTTTCTCCAATTCTTCGAATAAACGAATATAATCTGACGTCACTTCCGGGTTTATACAGAATGTCAGCAGATTTTGATCGGTCTGCCGCTGATCCGGCGTGACGAGAATGACACGGCTGTCTGATTGATTTTTCAGAGCTCCAGCCAATGCTTCATCTTTTGCAAAAACCAGAATTGTTTTTGGCTCCCTATCTTTCATTTCAATCAGAGGGTTTTTTTGATCCCACTTATGCTCATAAAAACGTACATTTTTATTAGGCTTTTCGCCAAAAACCAGCCCGCTCAGTTCCATCAAAATCCCGCCGGCATTGTCTAATACATACACATCATAAGCCGAATCGCTTTCTTCAGTTTGTTCTGCATATACATAAACGGGTTCAGTCTCATGATCAAAAATCGTACATTCTTTAATATTTTCCGGGAGCTCTCCGGCATTTTCCCCCGCAAGGTATATGACGGCTTGATATGCGCTCTCAATCACTTCCGGTTTGATTATGCACCCTTTCGGCCCGGCCTTTGCTTTTATCTTTAAAAGCACCTGTCCGTTCCTGCTGACGCAGTGCTCTGCCGCTTTCAGACTGTCACTGCAGCTGTATCCGAATTCGGCAAGCCGCTGATAAAACGCTTCGTACGGTATCCGGTCTGCACGCTGAGACAGAAACGGCTCAAGATGAATATTTCCGTTCTCGTACGCCCCGTCTTCTAATTCGATCCGCCCTGAGGAATAAATGGATGAGTCGCTCTGTTTTTCTATAGAATACGATGCACCCTGATTATCCGGGGTTAATACAATCCGGATCTGCTCATTGCTTTCGCTTTGTAACATCGGTTCTCTAAAGGAGAGCTCAGTTAATTTAATAATCGGATTTCCTGAAGCCATCGCTCCGGCAGCTCTCGCCATTTCAATCTGGCTGAGAAACGGAAACATTTCCTTGTCTTGATACTTTGTTTTTATATACAAATTGGTATCGCTTACATTGATAAGAAACTTCTGTGCTTTAAAATCAGATATATTGCATGAAATGTAAGGATGCAGATCGTTATTTACGTTCATAAAGCGGCTTCCCGTATTTTGCGCATCTATTCTGCATAGCTCTTTGGCAAATGGATATCCGGGTGCTGATACCCGTCTCAAAGTGACATCTTTATAAAGTGACGGCCAATCTACTCCGTTACCGCCAACCCAGTATTCAGCAATCTTCACAAGATCCCTGTTTGCGGCTGCTTCTTCAATCTCAGCTTTGTTCATCCTTTGAGCTTCTGTTGTGTCTTTGCCGCTTGTAAAAATATGATCCCTCGCGTTTCCGAGAGTATAGTCTGTCAGCCCTTTAAGCAATTCATCTCTTGTGGAGGCGATAACAGCCAATCTGTGCGGCATTTCTTCTCTGCCGGTTTGTAAAGTAAATGCTGTATTTCTAAGTGTTTCTAATGGATAATCTCTGGCTGCTATATGTTCTTTTGCGCGTTTTGCATATTCTGCCAGCCTGTCGGCATTTTTTGCAGAAAAAACAAATAAAAGCTGTTCAGGTTCTTCAGCCGGGAGAGAAGAGAAAGCCTCATCCGTAAATTCTTCTAAAATAACATGGGCATTAGCTCCTCCTGCCCCGAAAGAACTGATTCCGGCACGCCTGGGAACGGATGACTCCCATTTTTCTGCACTGCCCGGTACATAAAAAGGTGTTTTTTGAAACGGTATATTTTCATTCAATTCAGCAGAATGAGTCAGTGACGGAACAATCGTTTTATGTTTCATTTGAAGAATAACTTTCGTAATGCCCGCTATGCCTGCAGCAGCCTCAAGATGTCCGATATTTGATTTAACCGATCCGATCGCGCATGTCTTCTTATCGCGTTCGGCACCTGAAAATGCTTTGGTCAGACCGGTGATTTCAATCGGATCTCCTAACGCGGTGCCTGTTCCGTGAGCCTCTATATAGCTGATGCTTTTTGGATCAATACATCCTTTTTTTAAGGCTCTCGTAATGACCTCACTTTGAGCTTTTGGATTCGGCACGGTATATCCATTCGTCTTAGCACCGTGGTTGATCGCTGTTGCCTTAATAACTGAATAAATCTGATCACCGTCGGCAATAGCCTTTTTTACAGGTTTCAGCAGCACGGCACCTGTCCCTTCTCCCGGCACATAGCCGTCTCCTCCTGAACCGAAGCTTCTGCACCGGCCATCACTGGATAAAAATCCGCCTTGAGTCAGGAGTTCGTATTTATGAGGATGAATGGATAAATTGACGCCTCCTGCAATTGCAAATTCACATTCATTCCTGATTAAACTTTCACAGGCAAAATGAACAGCCGTTAATGATGAGGAACACATCGTGTCCAAAGCAATACTTGGCCCGCTGAAATTAAAGAAGTAGGATACCCGGTTTGCGATTGATGCATATGAGGAAGAAACGGCCGCTTCGTGACCAACGCTGTACAGCTGATATTGGCCGTACATAACCCCTGCAAAAACACCGACGTTTTTTCTTTCAAGCGTTTTCTTTGCGTACCCGGCATCTTCTATGGTGTGCCAAACCGTCTCTAAAAACAGTCTTTCCTGCGGATCAATTAATTCAGCTTCGGCAGGAGAAATATTAAAGAACAACGGATCAAAATGATACACATCGTCAATAAATCCCCCCCATTTGCTTTGGTTTTTTACTTCGTCGCCCGCCGCAGGCTGATAGTGCAGCCCCGAATCCCACCGATCCTCAGGTATCTCAGTTATACAGTCTTTACCGTTCAATAAGTTTTCCCACAGAGTATCAAGATCATTTGCCATCGGGTAACGTCCGCTGATACCGATAATAGCGATATCATTGTCATGATACTTCTCCTGCTGGACCTGATTTTTCATCTGGATTTTCTGTTTCCCGTTAACATCGGCTGTCTGTTTATTATCTTTTTTCTTCTGAGATGGGGTGCCGCTCCCGTTTTCTCCTAACCGGAGTTTATGAAGAAGAGTATCCCTGTGCTCCTCAACGAAATACTGTGACAATTCTGCCGCAGTCTGATATTCGAATAACAGCGTTTTTGAGAGCGCGCCGAAATGTTTTTCAAGCTCATTCGTCATATTGATAATCATAACGGAATCAAGTCCGTATTTTTCCAATGCCTCTTCTGCATCTATTTTGTCCGCAGGCATCCTGAATTCTGCAGCAATTATTTTTATGATAAAATCAGATGTTTCAGCTGTCAGTTTCTCTGAATCAAATGATTCGATATTTCTCCCTTTTCCTTCATCTGCCTGAATGCTGTCTTTTCGTTCATATAATTGAGTAACATGGTTGTCAATTTGCTCATCTCCGTAAAATACAGTAAATTGCGAAAAACCGGAGGACATTGCGACTGCAAACGCTTTTTTACCTTCTTCTTTTTCTAAAGGATAAAAACCCGCCTTTTTCATTGTCTCTACCGTGCGCTCATCCACTTGCATGCCGACTTCTTTCCACAGCGGCCAGTTCAGAGAGAGAGAAATCGTATCAGAATGCTGGGCAGAACGCATATTCATGAAATGATCCATATAGCTGTTTCCAAACGCGTAATCAGATTGCCCGACATTTCCCAACACTGCGGAAGTAGAGGAGAAGCAAATGAAAAAGTCAGGATTTTCTTTCTCAACAGCATCATTCAGCCACATCGTACCCAATACTTTCGGTCTGATTACCTGATCGAATTCCTCTCGTGACTTGTTAAGAAGGAAAGAGTCACGGATGATTCCCGCGCCCTGAATGACCCCGTTTACTTTTCCATAAGAAGTTTTGGCTTTTTTGACTACATATTCGGCTTCTTCCTTATTGGTAATATCAGCCTGAACATAAACAGCTGAAGAACCGGCATCCTCCAATCGCCTCAGCTGTTTTCTTATATGGTCTGAAAGCGGAGATCTTCCTGTTAAAACAAGGCAGCATTTTGTTTGAAAAGCCAAATATTCTGCAAAGGTAAATCCTAATCCGCCCGCGCCGCCCGCGATAATATATACTCCATTTTCTCTCAGCGGCACATCTCCGCTTCCGGAATTTTTTTCGGGTTCATACGTTTTGAGGTGTTTGACATAACGCTGCATGTCTTTATAACGGATCTCTACATCTGAAGGCTGGAAATAGTTCAGCTCATTGCGTATGATATCAGCTGCGTGAACGGCTGCTATTGACTGCTCCATTTCAATGCTTTTTGCTGAGATTAACGGATTTTCCAGCTGCAATGTCCGCAAAAATCCGCTTGCCGCCGCGTAAAGAGGCTGTTCTCCGGAAAGATGCGAAAAATATCCATATAACAGCTTGATCGGTTTGCGGCAGTTATTTTTGAAGAGCGCCTGTTGTAATAAAAACAAAGAATTGACTCCGCTGTCGCATTGTTCACGAATCGCTCTCTCTGTTTTTTCAAACGGCATGTCTGACCATAAATGCACCGCTTCCCGTATATCTGACTTTTCTTCTTCTATAAGCCATCCTAACAGGTCTATGTAATCTTTTTCAGAGCGGGGGTCGATTTCAAATACACCGTCCCCGGTTTTTCGAAACTCTTTCCCCGGCTTAACCAAAATAACCCTTGTATCATGCAATGCAGCAAGTTCTTTACTCACATCTTCATTTTTATCAAATAATAAAAGGCTGCCCTCACGCCGGCCGCCTTTTACATGAATGCTGAGATCTGTCCGCTGCCAGACCGTCTGATAATATATCGCCTGTCCGTTAACCCCTGCGGAATGAAAACCAAGCTGCTGTATCCGCTTTACTCCTTCTTCCAAAGAAATGTTGCCGCTTTCTATGTCAGAAAGTACTTTTTTTCTAATATGACGGGCTTCTTTCATAAAAATCTTCATCCCCTTTACAAATGGCACTTCCGCAAAATGATAAACTAATCCTGCATGCGCTCCAGCACATAATCAGCTTCCTCCGCAGTCAGTTCGCCCGCTTTTAATTGTCTGAGGAGCTCTTTTACTCTCTCGTTCTTTCCATTGGAATCCGCTGTTGCACGAGTCTGTGCCTCCGCGGAAAACGTTTCTTTTTTACGAATGGTTACATCCTTCAAACCTGCAAGTCTTTCTCCTTGTTCATTAAGCAGCTGAATATCGTAAATAAGCTCGGATTGACCTTTTTGGCCTGTTTTACGCGCATAAGCCCAGCATTCTGCTGAAACTTTTTTCCGAATCGTAATCTCACCTATTGAAAAAGGAACATAAACAGATGCCTCTTCTCTTCCGTCCGTAATCCCGAACAAAGATTGCAGAGCCCCATCAATTAAAGACGGATGCATTGTATAATTTTCAAGTGCATATGCGGCTTCTTTTGGCAGCAATAAGTGTGCAACCGCTTCTGTTTTTCCGCCCCATAAACGTTGAATCGGCTGAAAAGCGCGCCCATACAGGAACCCGTTTTCCCGAAAATACTTGTAACATTCATCTTGTTCACGGACAAAAGCACTTCTGTTTATCATCTCTTGTCTGTCGATATTCTCTATATCATCATCGTAATGATGATCATAATCTAATTCCCCCGTCACAAATCCATTCCTTACAGCAGCATCCTCGTCAGATGACATATTAAATAATATTTTGCCGTCTTTTACGGAAATGTGAGTGTAAATGGTCAGGCTCTCTTGCAAAAGCATGGCCGGTCTTGCAAATATCACGTTTTTTAAACGAGTGACCTCTTTCTTTCGATATGACCGCGTTCCCGCTGCGCATGCCATTTCAAGAAAAGCAGCTGCCGGGAGAATGCTCTTGTTTTTTACGATGTGGTCTTTTAACCAAATCTCTTTTTCTCTTAATGTCGTTTTAAAAAACTGCTGTTCCAGAGTAGATTCATTCGAATCCAGAAGCGGGTGCAGTGAAGACTGCCGCGGCAATATTTCCGGAACTATTGCACTTTGATTTCGAGGCACCCAGTAAGACTCCTCAGCAAATGGATATAAAGGAAGCTTGACCTTTTGCGGAGTATACTCTTCATATAACTCTCTCCATTGAATATCAGCCCCGAAAGACCATAATTTTGCTAGAAGATTCAAGTCCTTTGTCTCCATCATCACTTCGAGGAATTTATCTTTCATCTTTTGATCATGAAAGATAAAGACTTTATCAAAGTCTTTCGTAACATTGCCTTTGTATACGCCCTCTCCAATTGTTCCTTCAGTACAGAAAGTTCTCAGCTTCTCCTTAAGTTCCGGCAAATCGGAAGCTACAACAGCAAGTCTGTCTTCCATCGGCTCCCTGCATGTCTGCAATGTAAAAGCGATATCAGCTGCCGAGGCTGTTGTCTCCCGCTCTGTGAATTGCAGAAGGCGCCGGGCGTATTCTTTCAGTCTGTCTTCATTTTTGGCAGAGAGAACTGCGGCAAACGGACCGCTTATTGTTTGTGTGTCCGCATGGTTTTGATATTCCTCCACAATGACATGGGCATTTGCTCCTCCCGCTCCGAACGAACTGATTGCTGCTCTCCTGTTAGAGGCGCCTGATTCTTTCCGCCACTCTTCTTCTTTCTGCTGAACGTAAAAAGGCGTCTTTTCAAATCGGATATTTTGGTTCAGCTGTTCCGAGTGAATGGATGGCGCCAATTTCTGGTGCTTAAATTGCAAAAGAACTTTTGTAAGGGCTGCTATACCTGCGGCAGACTCCAAATGTCCGATATTAGACTTCACTGAACCTATGGCACAAAATTGTTTATCATCCGTAAATTTCTCAAAAGCTTTTGTCAATCCTGCGATCTCAATCGGATCTCCGAGCGAGGTACCCGTTCCGTGTGCTTCCAAGTAGCTGACGGATCGCGGACTGATGCCCGATTTCTTGAAATTTTCAGCAATCAGCTCAGCTTGTGCATTCGGATTCGGAACCGTAAACCCATTGGTTTTTCCGCCATGATTTACAGATGTTCCTTTAATCACTCCGTATATATGATCCTGATCAGCAATTGCTTTTTCCAGAGGTTTCAACAGGACGGCTCCCGAACCTTCTCCCGGGACATAGCCGTCTCCGCCCTCTCCGAAACTTCTGCACAATCCTTCGGTGGAAACAAAATTACCTTGACTCAGCCAAAGGTATTTGCTGGGGTGTATGGACACATTAACGCCGCCCGCAAGCGCAATTTCACTTTCCCCTCTTTTAATGCTCTCACATGCCAAGTGAATGGCCGTCAGCGATGATGAACACATCGTATCCAGTGCAATGCTCGGGCCGGAGAGATTAAAAAAGTATGAAACCCTGTTCGCAATAGATGAAAAGAAGGAACTGAGCGCAATCGGATTGCCCCGCGCAGTTTCTTCTGCGCCGAATAATTGATATTGTCCGTACATGGCTCCGACAAACACACCGGCTTTCATACCGTTAAGCTTCTCTTTTGTATATCCTGAATCTTCAAACGTATGCCAGGAGGTTTCGAGAAAAATTCGCTCCTGAGGGTCCATCAGCTCAGCTTCTTTATGAGAAATATGGAAAAACAGCGGATCGAATTGATCAACACCGCTGATAAAACCGCCCCACTTACTGTTGATTTTCCCCTTCTCCATTCTGTCGGGACTGTAAATTGATCTGAAATCCCAACGTTCCTCGGGGATTTCAATAATACAGTTTTTCCCTCCGGCAATGTTTTCCCAGAACTCCTCAAGAGTATCGGAATTCGGATATCTTCCGCTCACACCGATAATGGCAATATCCTCACCCGGCTGAACCATGCTCGGTGCAGGTGTATCCTTCTGCTGCCGGTGCTGTTTTTTACTCGGATTTTCTCTTTTCTTCTGCACTCTTGTTACCGGAGCTGCCCCTGCGGCCTTAAGGACTTTTTCTTTAAAAGATGTTAGGAAGAAGTTTGAAAGCTCTTCAATGTTCTGATATTCAAAAAAGATTGTTTTCGGAAGATCCCCGAAAGTATCTTCAAGCTTTGAAATAAGTGACATGATCATAAGTGAGTTGATTCCGAACTTCTCAAAAGAGTCTTTCGCATTTATTTTATGAGCTTGGATTTTCAAGACACCGCTGATGATCTTGATTAAATAGTCATTGACTTTTTCTTTCGCAGCATATTCCTCTTCTTCATCGTATTCCGCCGTGAGTGTATCTTGATCTGCTGCAGCTGTATTTCTTTGAATCGAAAGCGCTTTTATCATTTTATTCCGCTCACCTTCTGCAGGCATTAAGCTGGTAAATGAAGACCCCAGCATTTTCAGAAACGCTTCCAGAACAGAGGAAGTTCGCATCGGAGTCATTCCGTATTTTTCTTTTATTTGAATGATTCCATTGCTGTCGAGACTCATTCCGCCATCTTTCAATAACGGCCAATTGATTGATAGTGTTTTTCCGTTTCGAGAGAGCTGGGATCGAAGCATTGCAAAACTGTCCATAAAATGATTTGCGTACGCATAGTCACTTTGGCCGGCATTTCCGTAAGCGGCAAAAGAAGAAAAGAGAACAAAAAAATCAAGATCTTCGTCTTTTGTCAGCTCATCCAGCCAGATTGTCCCGTAAACTTTCGGTTTCAGTACGTCCGTAAAATCACTGAGACTTTTATTTACAAGAAATGAGTCACGAAGGATGCCGGCAGCATGGATGATCCCGTTTATGCTGCCGTACCGCTGTTTAACGCCGAAAATGAATCGCTCTGCCTCTGTTCGATCTGTTATGTCCGTCCGCTGATATTCAACAATAGAGCCGCTCTCATTAAGCTTACTGATCCGTTCTTTTTGATCAGCTGTTAAAAAAGAACGGCCTGTAAGTATAATCACGGCTTGGTTTTCATTAGCGATGTGTTCCGCAAACAGCAGCCCGAGTTTTCCGGCTCCTCCGGTAATGATATATATGCCGCCTTTTTGATACGTTACAGATCCGTGATCGTGTTCCGGAATATCAATAGGCTGCAGCTCTTTCACATAACGGGTATATGAGTCTATTAAAACCTCACATTCATCCGTTTGACTGCGCTGCATTTCACTGATTGCAGCATCCCACATCTCGGAAACCGGAGGATTTATGTCAGAATCCTCGTGGCGTATCTGTATGGTTTTCGCTTTAAGCTTGGAGCTTTCCATGTTTACCGTCTTCATGTACCCTCCGACAGCTTCATGAAACGGCTGATTCAGACCGCTTTTCCAATAAATATGCAATAACGTAACAGGTTCGTTTCTTCGCATTAAAGCTTTTGATAATAAAAAGAGCGAGTTTATCCCTCTGCGAAGAGTTTCATTAACGGATTCTTCAGTGATTTCTCTGATTTCTCCGTTCCATAAATAAAGCACGACATCAGGTGTAAATCCGTTTTCAGCCAAATCAGACAGCAGCATTTCGACATGATGTTCATCAGAAGGATTGATTGTGCATCTATTCCGTTCAATTCTGTAATCAGAATCGGGCGTTACGAGAATGACACGGTTATGTTCTCCATTCATCATCTCGGCATGCTGAAAGAGACGGTTATCCTGATCAAAAATCAGCATATTCCCCGGTGCCTGCTGATTCGGCATATCAATGTGATTTGTCCTTACCCAATCGGTCTTAAAAAAAATGGTTGGGGACGGAGCTTGTGATCCCGGCTCCGCCTTTTTTTCCATTTGTTCTTTTCTGTAAGTGCGAATTAGCTCCAGTCCTGCATCAGGAGACATTTGCTGTTCTTCAATTAAGGAAAGTATTTGTTTGATCTGCACTATTTTCCCTCCAGCAGCTGATAAACTTGGTCAGCAGAAAGTTCACCGTTTTTCAATTGTTCCAATAAGAAGAGAATTTCCTGATCTTCATTTTTATGACCTGCGGTTAATTCTCCCCCGGTCACTTTTCTGACAGAGAAGTCTTTCATGCTCACGGCTATTTCGCCGCTCTCGTTAATAAAATCAATGTTATACGTATAAAAACCGGTTTCTCTCACCGAAACATGGCATCGGGCAGTAAGCGCCCTCTTAATGTGAAGCTCTCTAAGTGAATAAGGAACAAATAAGCCGTCTTTCTCATTTTCTCTTAACAAAAATGCCGCCGCTTGAAAACCGCCGTCAATTAATGAAGGATGGAGTGTAAAATGTGAAAACCCGTTCGCTAAATGATCCGGAAGCTCCAATTCTGCCATTAACTCCACATCACCGCGATATACGGCTTTCAACGTTTGAAAACCGCTCTGATATGTCAGGCCCATACGACTGAAGCGGTGATAACACTCTTTCCGGCTTATGACCGTTTTACTGCGGCGTATGGACTTATCAATATCGACATACTCAGGATTGCTGTTTATGTCTCCGAATACTGTTTCACATTGTGTGCAGATTTGCTGCACGCCATCCGGGCCCTCTTTACATATCGTTACGTTCAACTTATCTTGTTTCATTTCCAAGCCGGTATAAATGTGCAGCGTTTTTCCTTTATATAATATAGGTCTGTTCCACATCACGTCTTTTATTTTATATACTTTACTTTCTCCGCTTATTTCCGCACAAACA
This sequence comes from Bacillus sp. NEAU-242-2, assembly GCF_027853835.1. Taxonomy (NCBI): domain Bacteria; kingdom Bacillati; phylum Bacillota; class Bacilli; order Caryophanales; family Bacillaceae; genus Bacillus; species Bacillus sp. NEAU-242-2. Next base: position 553,571 of record NZ_JAPNNY010000001.1, read on the forward strand.
AGAGCCATTTCAAGCGAAGCGGCTCCCGGCAACACACAGTCTCCTGAAACAAGGTGATCAGTGACGAAAAATTCAGTTCCGGAAATAACAGTTTTAAATGCTTGTTTCTTTAATGTTGAGACATTCTCGCTGATTAATGGGTGAAGACTTTTGCTATTAACCTCGCTTTTGTTCTTTTTCGGAGTAAACCAATAACTCTCTTTTGCAAACGGATAAGACGGCAGCGGCACTCTATTCAATTTCTTATTGCCGATTGTCTTCCATTCAAACTCGGCTCCATTGGCCCACCATTGTGCGAGCAGCTCCTCTTTTCCGCTTTGAAGAGCCTCCTGAATCATATATTCAGAAACAGCTGCGCGCTCTTCAGTGTTTTCGCTTATAAATACGCCTTTTTGCACCTTGCTGTCATCAAAAAAGCTGACGTATTTATCTCTCAGCTCAGTCAGACTCGCTGCACATACGGCAATTCTTTCGTTCATTGCTTCCCGGCCGTTTTGCAATGTAAATTCCATGTCACTGGCATTAACGGTCATGTCACCGGCAATCACGCGATCCAAGTAATGAACCATAAGCCGGATATACTCAAGTAATTGATCTTTGGTTTTCGCAGATAAAACAAAAATGTGTGTTTTACCGTTGTTTTCCGGCACTTCTTTTTGAGGTTTCCTATATTCCTCTAAAACAATATGCGCGTTCACACCGCCGAATCCGAATGAGCTGATACCTGCTCTCCTCGGCAGATCGTTGTTCTCTTCATCTTTTATCGGATTCCACTTTTGAGCGGTTTCTGTGATATAAAATGGCGTATTTTCCAGTTTGATGTATGGATTGAGTTCTGAAAAATGGGCGAGTCCCGGAAGTTTGCGATATTTAAAAGCCAGTAATACTTTCAGCACTCCGGCTATTCCGGCAGCGGTTTCGAGATGGCCGATGTTTGTTTTCACAGACCCGATTCCGCAGCTTTTCTGTTTCTCAAAAGGAATGTCCCATTCTTGATATAACGTTTTAAATGCCTTTATGATGCTGTTTACTTCAATCGGATCGCCAAGACTTGTCCCTGTGCCATGCGCTTCTATATATCCCGCAGTGGCGGGACTGACCCCCGCCTTCCGCCAAGCTTCGGTTAATAAGTCCGCCTGTGCGTTCGGATTCGGAGCTGTCAAAGAATTGGCGCGGCCGCCGTGATTTACAGCTGACCCTTTAATCAAACCATAAATATGATCACCGTCTGCCTGTGCTTTGCTGAGCGGCTTAAGCAATACTGCAGCCGCCCCTTCACTCCTTACATAGCCGTCAGCGCTTTTATCAAACGTTTTGCACTTTCCGTCTTTGGAAAGCATACCTGCTTTATCAAAAGCTATAAACAGAGTAGGGCTTGTCATAATATGCACTCCGCCTGCAATCGCCATTTCAAAATCGCCTCTTTGAATCCCCTCAGCCGCACGATGGAGTGCAACTAACGAACTTGAACAGGCAGTATCAATCGGTTCACTCGGACCCGTCAGGTTCAGCTGGTAAGAAATACGATTAGCCAATATACAATGATTTAAACCGGTTGCGGTCTGCGCCTGAACAGAGACGCCATTTTCATTGAGACGTTCCGCATAGTCCGTTGTGGCGACCCCTGCAAACACCGCAGTTTTCGTCCCTGCCAAATCAGACGGCTTATAGCCCGCATCTTCTATTGTTTTCCATACAGTCTCCATAAAAATTCTTTGCTGGGGATCCATTAATTCTGCTTCGGCGGGAGAAATCCCGAAAAACAACGGATCAAAACTGTCCGCGCCTTTGATAAACCCGCCTTTTTTTATTTTTGTTCTATTAACGTCCCTGATCGGATCGCCGTCAAACTCTTTCCAGTCCCAACGGTCTTCAGGAATGTCTGTAATCATATCCCGCCCTTTTTCAATTCCTTCCCAAAAGTCTTCCAGCGTATCTGTTTGGGGGAAACGGCCGCTTATTCCCACTATTGCAACCGGCTCATTCATATGTCTTTCCTCTTGCCTGGTTTTGTTTTCAGGCTCAGGGGAATGTTCATAGGATTCGGGCGGAGGCGTGCTGTACAATGTTTTTTCGTCTGCTGCAGAAAAAGGTTCTGTCTCAGCAAAAAGGATTTCTCCGTATTGCTCGATTACATAATCAGTCAGTTCAGCCAGTGAATTGCATTCAAAGAAAATGGACGGCAATAATTCCGTACCATATTGTTGATTGATTTCATTTCCGAGTCTGGTAAACGTAATAGAATCAAATCCGTACTCGCCGAATGAAGTCTCTTCTTCTATTTCCTTTCTGTCAATCTTTAAAATACTTGACATCATCTTTGCGATGCCCTCAATCAGATTTTCTCTTCTGTCTTTCGCCGCAGATTCATCTGAAGAAAAAGACCCGCAGAGATGAAGCTCTTCGGAATACTCACTCTTTAAAAACTCAAGAAGTTCATTAAAATCAGTAAGACCGAAAAAATCTGACGGCATCATTGATATTCCTAATGTTTCGTTTAATTCGTTGCCCAGCATTGTAAACATAATTGAATCAAATCCGTATTCGCTTATCGGCAGTTCAAAATCAAATTCCCGTTCTTCAATTTTTAATACGCCGGTGATGATGCGCGTCAAAGTGCTTTTTAAAGATTCAGTTATTGACAGCTCTTTCGGTTCGTGATTTTCGTCGGCGATTGCCGGGTCACTTTTTCCGCTGTCAATCGTTATCATTCGTTCCAGCTTTAATTCATTACCGCTAAATACCATTATTTGATGTTCACACCCTGTCATTGCTTGATCAAATGCTGCAAGGCCTTCCCGTTTTTCCAGAGGCAGCATTCCGAAACGGTCATAAAGGAACTTCTCTGAATGAATGTCAATTTGCATACCGCCTTCTTTCCATAAAGGCCAATTAATCGAGACTGTTTTTCCAGGTTTATTTTCCGCCGCTCTCATTTCCGCAAAATAATCCATAAACCGGTTTGCATAAGCATAATCAGTTTGTCCGGCATTCCCGATTATTGCGCTGATAGATGAAAACATAACAAAAAAGTCCAGAGGTTCTCTGTCTGTATACCGGTCAAGCCATATCGTTCCGTAAACCTTGCTGGCCAAGACTGAATCGAGATCCTCTTCACGCTTATTGATGAGTAATGAATCTTTTATCACACCGGCGCTGTGAATAATTCCTTTAACAGGACCTAATTTGTTTTTGACGAGTTTTATCAGGTTGTTGACATTTTCCTTATCAGAAATATCGGTTCTTACATAAAAAACCTCTGATCCGTTTTTTTCGAGCTCTTTTACATTGCTTACGGCTTCCTCAGAAAGCTCTGACCTGCCGATAAGCACAAGTTTTATTCTCCCTTTTCGCACAAGATGTCTGGCGAAAATCAGTCCCAGACCGCCTGTTCCTCCTGTAATGAGGTAAACTCCCCCTTCTTTTACTTCCATCTTTTTGGAGGGCTCTGCCCTTTCAATTTCTGCAGAGTGTTTCACCTGCCTGATTCCATCTCTGTATCTGATCTCTGAAGCATCATCGCTGATGACTGTTTCTTTCACAAGGTTTTTTAATTCAGGCAGACCGGTGTTCAGCTGTAACTGAATTCCATCGCTGTGTATTTCAATATTTTTACCGGACAACATTGGATGTTCTAAATGAAGCGACCTAAAAAAGCCGCTCATTGCCATTTGATAAGGTAAGATTTGATTGTTCCTTGTGAAAAATACATGTGATATCAGGATTTTATGTCTTGGGATTGTTGCTAACAGAGCTTTCGTTACATTGAAAACCGGCAAAACAGCCTTTTCCAGCTTTTCATGAATGTTATGCTCAATTCCCGTTTCAGGGCTCATCCCGATTAAAATGACGCGGTCAATTGTCACTTGTCTTTCTTTAAGAATCGCCAGCAATTTCTTATAGCCTTCAAGTTTGACGCTGTTCAATTCAAAGGAATCAGCTTCTTTTTCTTGAAAACTGCCGCCATGGCGGACAAAGATCATGTTCAGGCCGATATCTTTATATGCCTGGCGGATCAGCGGTTCTGATATATCCTGACGGAGTGAAATCACAAGGCAGCTGTTTAAACCGCTGCCTTCAGGCTGATGAAGCATAGGGGCCCGCTTCCACATATCAGTGTAATACTTAGCTGAATGCCGCTCATTTTGAGTCTGCGGTGCAGCCCTTAATGCCTTCAACGCTAAGTTTTTTATTTTAAGACTTACAGATCCGTGTTCATCCATAAATAGTATATGAAACCTTTTGACATCATCATGTTGTCTTTCATCGGCAGCAGTAATGTAAGCATAGCCGCTTGCCGAAGGTGGTTGAAGAATTTCCAGCTCACCTAATTCAAAAGGCAAATATGCGGTGTGATCGTCTTCCTGAGTGGACGTAAACCCGGTTGTGGATTGAAAAATGCCATCCAATAAACACGGTTCCAGCAGCGCGCCGGATTTTTTATGAATGCTCTCAGGAAGTGATATTCGTGCAAGAACAGCATTTTCATGGATAAACAGCTGTTTTATTACCTGAAAGCCGGCTCCATAGTCCAAACCGCTCTGCCGGAAGTTCCTATAACACTCAGCGCCGCTGATTAATCTTTTCTGTCCGGTTAACCGGCTGTCCAATTTAAAATGCTCTGTATGAGAGGCGTCTTTATCTCCGCATGTGATAATGTTTCCTTGGCAATGAACTGCCGCTTCAGGCTGCATATCGGTTTTCACCACAAATCTGCCGTCTTTTTGATTCGGCAGCAGATCTATCATTATCGTCTTTTCTTTTTCAACGGTTATCGGAACCGCCCATACAACCTGACTCAGTTTTATGACTGATTTTCCGTACAGCCTCTCTCCCGCTTCTCTGGCCGCTTCGATGATTGCCGCTCCGGGCAGAACCGTTTTCCCATGCACAACATGGTCTTTTAAATAATATTCAGAATCTGAAAGCGTTTTATAAAATCGGCACTCACCTGCAGAAAAATCAAATAAAGGAGCTGTACCGGCTGCTGATGTTGTTTGCGCCTTATTTGATACCCACAGTCTGTTTTTTAAGAAAGGGTAAGTCGGCAGCGCAATTTTTGCCGGTTTTCTGCCGGTGCGGAAATCTTCCCAGCTTAAATTCCCTCCCGATACCCAGAATTCAGCCATTTCGGCTAATGTGGTTCTGCCGGATTTGAGCGGAAGATCTGATTGCCGCTGTCCGCGTTTATGATTCGGTTTTTTCCCTCTGAATATTTCGTGATCGTCAATTCCATTATAAAAGTGATTTAATTTCAACATCAGATCATCGATATTATTTGAAATGACAGCAAGCCTTTCCGGCATGGCTTCACGCCCTTCAAGAAGGGTATACGCAATATCAGAAAGGTGAAGCGGCTTATTTGTTCCCGCCGGCTGTAAACACTCGCCCTGCTTATGACGAGCCTTTTGAAGATATTCCTCCAGCTGTTTTGCTGATTCCTGTAAACTCAGTGAATGCTTGGCTGAGAGTACGATAAGTTCCTCACTTTCCTCACAATCCGTTTGACAGTCAGCAGCAGACTCATACTCTTCCACAAGGATGTGTGCATTTGCCCCGCCCGCTCCGAAAGAACTTAATCCCGCACGCCGCGGATATTTGCTGTCAGAATGTTTTTCATTCACGGGTTTTATCCAGTCGGCGGTTTCCTGCTGGAGACAAAAAGGTGTCTCTTCCAGATAAAGATCCGGATGCACCCGTTCAGCATGCAGTGTTGCGGCTATTTTTTTATACTTCATTTGTAAAATAATCTTTGTCAGGCCGGCAATACCCGCGGCCGCTTCGAGATGACCGATGTTAGATTTAATCGATCCGAGAGAGCAATATGAAACATCTTCGGTATAAGCTCTGAACGCCTTGGTCAGGCCTCGGACTTCAATCGGGTCACCCAGCGGCGTTCCCGTGCCGTGGGCTTCAATAAAGCTGACACTTCTGGCGCTCCAACCGGCCGCTTTAAGAGCTCCTTGGATTAAATCCGCCTGTGCGGCAGGATTAGGCACCGTATAGCCATTCGTCTTTCCGCCATGATTAATTGCCGTTCCTTTTATGACGGCGTACACAGTATCATTATCACGTATGGCATCTTTAAGCGGTTTAAGAATAACGGCCCCGACACCTTCCCCGGGCACGAAACCGTCGCCGCCTTCTCCAAAACTTCTGCATTTTCCCGATTTTGAAAGCATTCCCATCTGACACCGGTATAAATAGTCAGAAGGATGAAGATACAAATTTACTCCTCCCGCAACCGCAACAGAGCACTCACCTTTTTTTAAACTTTGGCAAGCCATGTGAATTGCCGTTAAGGATGAAGAGCAAGCCGTATCTACAGGGATACTGGGACCCGTAAAATCAAATGTGTAAGACACTCTGTTCGCGAGAGACCATGGGAACGAATTTGGAAGTACATCGTTTTTGTCCGTCGGTATTCTTTCGCCGAGCAGCTTGTAAGAATTGGTTGTAACTCCCGCAAATACACCGACATGTTTTTCGGTCTGCTTCCTCAACCCTTCAATGGTATATCCCGAATCTTCAAATGCTTTCCATACGGTTTCGAGAAATATTCGTTCCTGAGGATCCATCGCTTCTGCTTCTCTCGGCGATATTTGGAAAAACAAAGAATCAAATGATTCAGCATTCTTTAAAAATCCGCCCCATTTGCAATAAATTTTTCCCTCATGCGCTTTAGCGGGGTCTGGATCATAGTAGGTCTCATAATTCCATCGTTCTTTCGGAATTTCTGTGATTGCGGTTCTCTCTTTTGATAGAAGATCCCACAATTCTTCGATATTTTCAGCCCCGGGATAACGGCCGCTGATACCGATTACCGCTATCCCGTCAAGATGTTCTTTTTCCTCCGCCGCAGGTGCAGTGATGTCTTGTTCCGGCCTGGCGGGGGTAATGCTCTGAATCTGTTTTCCTTTTTCCTCCCGTGAAAATAAACGCCCCAGCCGATCCGGGTATTCCTTTACAAGATGATCTGCTAAATCTCTGATTGTATGAAATTCAAATAAAAGCGTTTTCGAAATTGCTCCCAGTGACTGCTCCAGCTTTGTGTTGCATTGATGAATCATAACCGAATCCATTCCATATTCAGCCAGATGCACATCTTGATCGATCTCTTCCCGTTCTGCACCGACCTCAGAGGAGATGATATTGGTTAAAAACAAAACTGTCTGATCCAAAATATCGCCTTGAGCCAAAGGAACGGCACTGCCTGTCTCTGTTTCGTCCGTCAAAAATCTCTGCTGCATAAATTGTTCAAAGCGTTCGTGATCACCGCAGACTGCAATATTATGCAGCTGACCCGAAGTTACAATCCGCGAAAACCATTGCGTTCCGTCTTCAGCAGGAAGTTCTTCGAGCCCGGAACCATGAAAAAGAGACGTCCGCCCTTGACCTGACAGGTTCGCCCCCATTCCGATGTCTTGCCATAAAGGCCAATTGATTGTCAGGGTGCGGCCGCTGCGCAGAAACTTTTGCCGTTTCTGTTCCCGATATTCGGCGAAATGATCTAAAAAGCCGTTTGCATATGCATAATCACACTGTCCTTCGTTCCCTGCAATAGAGACGACTGAAGAAAAAACGGCGAAAAAATCCAATTCGAGCGACTTCGTTGCATGATCAAGATTCAATGCGCCATGAACTTTCGGAGCAATCACCTCTGAAAGTTCATGCTTTGTTTTTCGAAAAAGCAGCGAGTCTCTGATAACTCCTGCACAATGAATGACGCCATGAAGACCTGCATGCTGATCGGTAATATCGTCAATCATTTTTTTTACCGCTTCTTTATCGGATATATTCGCCTGTATATAATAAACCTTTGCTTTAAAGCTGTTCAGGTATTCTAAATGTTTCTGCTTATCTCCGTTTAAAACAGATCGCCCCGATAGGATAATAGTGGATCTTTCAGTTTTCGCGCAATATTCAGCGATTTTACTGCCAATCCCCCCGAATCCCCCTGTAATTAAATATACTTTATCTTTTTCAGGGTATTGAATGGTCTTTCTGTTTGTTTCTCTCTGCTTCTCTAACATCCGTGCATATCTTACGCAGCCTCTGTAAGTGATATGAATATGCCGATCAGGCGCTGTGTTTATTTCTTTATAAAGAATGTCAGCCTTCTCTGAAAATGAAACGGATGCAGAATCATGTTCAAAGCAAACCGTCTTACAATGCAACTGCGGGTACTCTTGTTTTATCGATTTTAAAAAACCGTTCACACCTTCAAAATACGGCAATTTTTCTTTTTGATCTGCGCTGAATGTATAAATGAACGTTACTTTGTTTATAAGGTTCTCGCTGATTAAAGCCTTAGTCAGATAAAACACAGAATAAATTCCTGATTCGAGTGTTTCTTCCAGTTCAGGCTGTTTTTCAGACCAAGTATGCAAAATTGCATCAGGCGCTGCGCCTTTTTCCTTTAACAGACGAATGACACCTTGATAATCTTCGGGACGCTGCCTGTTGATGGTGAAAACACTGTCGCTTATCTGCTCTAAACGCTCACCGGGCATAATAAGGTATGCGGACGTATTCTCTCTTTTTTTCAGCTCTTCAAAATAGTCTTTATTCCCGGAGAACAACAAAATAGTACAGGCTTGTCCGCTGCCCGCTTCATTCTCAAGTTCGGTTTCTTTCCATACCGGCGTATAAAGTGCCTGATTCTTCTTTTCTGAAAAAGCCGCGTCTGATTTTACCGGCTGAGGGTTTAAAGAAAATTGAGAGCGCTCAAACGGATAAGGCGGAAGCGGGGCTTTTCTTTTATGATAATCACCTAGTTTCGCCCATTCAATCTCTTCTCCTGAAAGCCACATTTGCATAAATGAATGATAAAGAGCCTCATCGGCTGGTTTGTCCGCTTCAAAAGCAGCCGCTTTGTTTAGTTTTGCTGATGGAGGGAGCGATCCGAATTGAAAAACTGAAAAATCAGAGATATTCACATCCGGCTCCGTTCCCTTTTCTTCCGTGTGAAGCGGCATATGGTCAGCTATCTCCTGAGACACGGCATCCATTTGATTGTATTCTGTCATCAGCGGAAAACGAGTCTTATCATAAAAACCTGCCGGCTGCTCATTCATACAAGCAACAGCCTGTTTAATTCCGTCTTGCTTTTTCAATAACATGCTCAGAAAAAGTTCTTTAGACAAGATTCCCTCATCCAGTAAATTTAATATTTCCAGAACATAATCATTATCAAAGAATCCATCATAATCTGTTAAATCCCATCTCTTATACAGTCTTCTCATAGAGGCAAGGATAGCCATGATCGCCGCTTCCTCATCAGCCGGCAATGCGTTTCTTTTATCCGCCGTGCGATTCACAATATAAGATAAAATCTCGATTTCCTGAGTCTTTCCCGCTTTATCCCACTCTTCTAAAAACCCTTTAAACGTATATTGGTGCTCAAGAAGCAGCCGTGTTTTCCCGTACAGGCGGTCTGTAAAATCAGCCGGGAAGCTCAGACCGTTCAGCAGCATCCTTACATATTCTTCATTTAATCGAACCGGCGGGTACGTTTTTGCAGTGTACGGATTGACAAATGGAATGGTCGACGGCTCACAGGATAAGTGCGAAGGTTTTTCAGCGCCTGTGATGACAGAAATGGCCTTTTCAATTTTGATGATATCCGCTGCTGCAAGAGCGACGTAATATCCGTCTCCGGCGCCTGTAATGAGGCTTGGCTTAAAACCGGATGCCAGGATACTTTTTATGATTTCCGTATTGATAACTAAAGAATACAAGCGGATTTTCTCAGGCGTCCATTTTCTTTTAAATGAACTGTGCAATGTTGGTATACCCTTCAGCACCGACCTTACGTTCTTTTCTAAATCAGGGAACACGCGTTTCAAAACGGCAAATTGTTTATAACTTTCCCATTTGAAGTCACCGATGGCAAGCGCCCATTCAGAATCTTGTTTCCTCCGAAAACTTAATCCCTCTTTAAGCTGATTTTTAAATTCCTCCTTGCTGCCTGCCAATAAACCAGCCCTGTAATCAAACGATGCCCTTGTTAAAAGGGTGCTGCTGATCACTTCATTTGATATTTTGCAAAATTCCTCAGAATCGTCAGAAAAGGTTCTCCAATTATGTATCATTTGTTTCATGCTTTCTTCACTTTTAGCGGAAAAAAGGAAGGGAACCCTTCCCTTTCTGTCAGATTCGTCTTTTGTATGTATAAATTCTTCGATGATGACGTGAGAGTTAACACCTCCAAAACCGAAGGAGCTGATTCCGGCCCTGAGCGGAGCCCCGTCTGCCGCCTCCCAATCACTTGAATCAAGCGCCGGCCTAAACGGTGTTTTTTCAAACTGTATAATTGGATTTACCGTATGTACATTCAGGCTTTTCGGCACCCTCCGATGTTTCATCATCATTAGAACTTTTATCAATCCAGCCATTCCCGCCGCTGCTTCTGTATGACCGATATTTGTTTTCACACTTCCGATCCTGCAATATTGAGTATCCTCAGTATATTGCCGATACGCTTTTGTCAATGCTTCTATTTCTATCGGATCGCCCAGAGATGTACCTGTGCCATGTGCTTCTACATAAGAAACCGTCGCAGCATCAACAGCAGCGTTGTGTAAAGCTTCTGAGATGACCCGGCACTGCGCTTCTGCTCTGGGAGCGGTTATGGAACGGGATTTACCGCCATGATTAACAGCTGTCCCTTTTATGATCCCGTATATATGGTGACCGGCTTTTACTGCATCACCAAGGCGCTGCAGCAATACAACGCCTGCCCCTTCTCCGGGAACATACCCGTTCGCCGCTGCGTCAAAGGTTTTACATTTGCCGTCAGGACTCAGCATTCTGGCTTTAGAAAAAGAAATATATTTTCCGGGTTGGAAATTCAAGTTTACTCCCGATGCGATTGCATAATCGCTTTCTTTTGTCCGCAATGACTTAACCGCTTCATGTAAAGCAACAAGCGACGATGCACAAGCGGCATTTACAGACATGCTTTTTCCGGTCAAACCGAATGTGTATGAAAGCCGGTTGGAGAGCATAGCTTCGAAACTTCCTAAACAGGCGTAACTGTCGATTTCCGATTCAGCATGACCTGTCTGCCGGTAGTCAGAATTCATAATACCCGCAAAAACAGAAGTGGTTTTACGCTGGAGATCCCGCAAAGAGACCCCGGAATCTTCGATGCACCGCCAAGTTTCTTCTAAAAGGATTCTTTGCTCAGGATCCATGTTTTTCGCTTCCCGGGGAGAGATATTAAAAAACTTATGGTCGAAATGGTCAGCTTTATGAATAAAACCTCCCCACTTGCTGATTGTTTTGTTCGGTATACTGATATCAGCTGAATAATAAAGATCGGGATCCCACCGTTCAATCGGCACTTCCCGGATGGAATCTTTGCCGCTATTTATGTTTTCCCAGAATTCATGATAATGATCTGCATCGGGGAATCTGCAAGCAACCCCGATTATCGCGATATCCGCACTCTGTTTATTCAAATGAACCATTGGCCTCCACCCGCCCCTTCTTTAGTGTAGAAATAACGTATCCAATCTGCGCCTTAGCAGACTTTCGGTCTCATTCATCATTTTTTCACCAATGTCATCGACATGTCTGTTTCTCCATGATTCCAAATCCGTGCCCTTTACCCAATGATTAAAAGCGCCTAAAGACGGGCCGCAATGAACTTGGAAATTCACCTTTTGTTCTTCCTGCCCTTCCAAAGCAAGCAGACATCCTCTCTGCAAATACCACTTAAATAGTAACAGCATCTTATATTTTTGATTGCGCTCAGCTTTTTGGGCCAGGTTCGGCTGTTTTTCTATTATGCTTTCGTAGATTTCATCAAAAGTCTTGTTAAAATAAACATTTTCGAGCTGAATTTTTGTCTTTTCATCTATCTCACTCAAAGACTCATATTGTTGGTAGATTTGAAATAATTTATTTGCCCTGACCGGAAACAGCGTGCCCTTTTTCAGCACCTGCACCTTTGTTCCGAACTCAAACAGAGTCTCCGAAGGCGCATAAGCAGTGTCGCATATTCCTGTCTCACTCAGCATTTCTTTAACAAAACCGCTTGTTTCGGCTTCAACTGTACATTGATTAATGGATCCCGTCATAATAAAATCAGCGCCCATTAAAAAAGCAGACGCCGCAGACTCGGGAGTTCCGATTCCTCCCGCGGCCCCGACTCTGATCTTCCTTGCGTATTTGTGTGTTTCCATCATTTCATCCCGCAGGTTAACAAAAAACGGCAGCATCGCCGTCAATGAGCCCTGTTCGGTATTACTGCCGCAATCTGCTTCAATAATGATATCGTCTGCTGCCGGAACACGGCTGAGCCACTCCGCCTGCTCTTCCGTCAGCATACCCTGCTGACACATTCTCTTTACGATACTTTGAGGAGGCGGACTCAGAAATGCGGCCGCAACTTCCGGCCGTGAAACTTTGGCAATGATCCGATTATGAGGTATGACCCTGCCGCTTTTGTCCATCTTCAACTGATGCGCTTTGTAATAAATTAATGGCGCGCTGACGGAAAGATACGAAGACGCTTCTATTACCCGTACGTCATGCTTGATATATAAATCTATCAATTCCTTTTCTCTATCTTGATGATCCGGCTCAAATCGCAGATTCATTCCGTAGGGCTGGCCACTTTTGAGTGTCTTCTTAATAGTAATAAGAGCCTGTTCAATTTCCCTTATAGTTAAACCCGCTGTGCCAAAGAACCCCAGCATTCCTTTCTTCCCGAGGCGGATCAGCATTTCAGCGGAAGAGATCCCTCTATGCATCGCACCTGCCAAATACGCGTATGTCAAACCGTAATCTTCTTTGAAAGATTGATCACCCAATTGGGACACCGGTGAAGCCGCACTGCTTTCTATATTTTCGGCCAAGAGGCCCTTCTCTTTCCCGCTTTCCGAATTGTCCTTGTTCCCTTCAGAAAACAAGAGACTGTCTTCCGGCGCACTAATATTAAGCGGTTCCTCATCTCTTTGTATGGTTTGAATTAATTTAGTCAGAATGTTTCCGGGACCGATCTCTTCAAACACAGTGACGCCTTGTCCCATTAAGTACCTGATGCTTTCAGTCCATTTCACCGAGTTTGTTATTTGTTCAATTAAATTCCGTTTGATATCTTCTTGTTTATAAGGTCTTGCCGTATAGTTAGAGATGACCGGGAAATTCAATTCAGAAAAATGAAACTCCTCGATAAATTCCGCAAATTCACGCTGTGCACTTTCCATAAAACGAGAATGAAAAGCTCCGCCGACTTGCAATACGATATAAGCTTTCGCCCCTTCTTTTTCAAAAAAAGAGGCTGCCCGCTTTATCTCTTCTGCAGCCCCTGCTATCACAATTTGTGAAGATGTATTGTAATTGGCGATATCTATTTGGCCGAATTCATACTTTTGAAGTATTTTTTTTATGTGATGCTCATCCAGTCCGATCACGGCAGCCATTCCGCCCTCGGAAGCCTCACTCATTAACTCGCCTCTTTTAGCAACCAGCCGGAGACCTGTTTCAAAATTAAAAACGCCGGCCGCAAAAAGCGCAGTATATTCACCCAGACTATGTCCTGCAACAGCATCAGGGCGTGTATGACCTTCTTTTAAACCCTTTAAATATTGCAGTGCGCTCACTGTATAAATTGCAGGTTGTGTATACTTCGTATCAGTGAGCCTCTCTTTTTCATCTGTAAGGCATAAATCCTTTATGGAGTATCCTAAAATATGATCTGCCTTTTTAATGAGCTCACTGAATTCATCGAATAAGTCTCTGCCCATTCCTTTAAACTGCGCTCCCTGTCCGGGAAAGACGTAAGCAAGCATTTGTTTTCCTCCTTGTTCCGTATTTCTGCCGTTTCTTTTCGTTCCGATTGTTATTTGATTAACATTTTTCACTTCAATTTTAAAATTGTCATTTACTTAATAAGCAATACGAAGCAAAATAAAAAAACCTTTATGCCGGATAAAGGTTTAAAAGCAAAAAGCATGTGCAAATATCATATTGCCGCAAATATAAATAGATAGAATTTTCTGATAATTAAAACCACATTTTCATTCCGTTTTTTATATATCAATATAATAAAAACATTCCAACGTGCCGAAACAACGATTGGTTTTATGTGAATATTTCCCTAAATAAATACTATACCATGATTTACATGTTGTCAATGGGAAACACACGTATATACCAATTCTTCAGCCGCCATTTTACAGGCGGCTGAACTCGGTTGTTATCAGTTCATCAGCCCATGCCGATATGCCTTCACTATACTATTCGCGGAATAATAGTTCTTTCTCTTTGTTGTAGTCTTTAGTAAATTGATTGAACTCCTCTGCTTGTTTATGCACCTTTTCGTAAACTGAGTTTACTTTGCTGATCTGCTCTTCCAGCTGCGCTAATGTGAGCTTTTTATCTTTAATCAGTTTATAAAGGTCCTTATCAAGTGAAATGGCTTTTTCGTACTTTTTGTACAAAAGATCATAAGATGCATATCTTTTCTCCATTAAAGCGACAGCATGCCCGGCTTTTTCTTTTACTTTCTTATCCTTTATTTCTTGAGAAGTTTTTTTTGCGGATTCAAATGCTTTTTTTGAATCATCAATACTGTCTTTTTCTGCTTTCAGATGTTTTTTTCGCTGATTTGCATTGCTCAGAGCCTGATCAGACAGTGTGACGATTTTCTTGTAATCATCCATATTCAGTTTAACCGCGCTGTCGTAAAGCTTGTGCTCTTTTTTCTCCAATTTTTCCAATGTTTTCTGCTCTTTTTGAAACGGTTTTTCCGCTTGAACGGCTTTTTCCATCGAGTCATGAAGCGATTCAACCGGATCTTTTCCCCCGCAGCCCGCAAGCAGCATACTTGCGGCGCCGAGCGCTCCGATTCCTGCTAATACCTTTTTTTGAATCATATTCACTTAAAATCCCCCAATCTTGACAATTTCCACTATAGAAGCCCGAACGCTTTTTGACAATAGCTGAGCTGTAATTGGCATGACCGGGTAAAAAGACGCTTACGGTGCTGTCAAAGAATACTGGCGTAAAAAATTGAGAAAACAGGGCGGATGACCATACATCTTTTTGGCTTTTACATAGTTTATAGTAGACGCCGGCCCTGCTGACAAAGGGTCAGCGTAATTAAAAGAGGAGGTTTTTTTATGTACGGATATGGATTTGGCGGCGGATTTGGCGGCGGTTGCTGCGGCGGCGGATACGGTTATGGCGGTTACGGTTATGGCTGCGGCGGCGGATATGGCCGCACATTCGCATTAATCGTCGTATTGTTTATCTTATTAATCATCGTCGGTGCCGCTTATTTAGGCTGCGGCTGCTGACCTTATACACCATGAAAATCGGCCGGCCTGCTATGGCCGGCCAATTGTTTCGTTGCGCCGCGATAAAGAAATTCGCTATAATTTACATATTAAGCTTTAGGAGTGAAGTTTCTTGATTACTATGGAAAATATTGTACGCGACGGACATCCCGCGCTCAGAGAGATCGCTGAAGAGGTTCAGCTTCCCGCTTCTGACGAAGAAAAACAGCATCTTGCTGATATGATTGAGTTTGTGAAAAACAGCCAAAATCCTGAATTAGCCGAGAAATACAACCTTCGTCCGGGCGTCGGTCTTGCCGCTCCGCAAACAGACGTAAAAAAACGGATGATCGCCGTCCATGCAGAAGATGCGAAAGGCACTTTATACAGCTATGCTCTTTTTAACCCTAAAATCGTCAGCCACTCAGTGGAAAAAAGCTACTTGACGAGCGGAGAAGGCTGCCTGTCGGTAGACGAACCCATTCCCGGCTATGTGCCGCGCTACGCCCGCATCCGCGTGAAGGCGGTGACGCTTGAAGGAGAACAGATTGACATCCGCCTCAAAGGTTTTCCGGCCATCGTGTTTCAGCACGAAATCGATCATCTGAACGGCGTGATGTTTTACGACCATATCGATAAAGAAGATCCGTTCAAAGAACCTGAAAACGCCATTGCCATTGACCGTTAAAAAAAAACCGGCACTTCCCAAAGTGCCGGTTTTCTTTATTTCAAAAGGCCCAGTTCTTTGACGGCCCAGCTGATTCCCTCTTCATCCACCGGCTTTGTGACGAAATCGGCGGCAGCTTTTAATTCCGGAACCGCATTTCCCATCGCCACCCCGGTGCCGACAAAACGGATCATCTCAAGGTCATTTAGTCCGTCGCCGAATGCATAAGTATCACTTACGCCGTACGGAAGCCGCTCAAGCACTCTTTTAATGCCTTCCGCTTTTGAACCGCCTTTCGGAAGCACATCCGTGGACAATTCATGCCAGCGGACGTAATCAAACTCCGGAAAAGCGGCATATGCTTTTTCTTCATGTCCGCGGCAGAATAAAAGCAGCTGATAAATTTCTTTTCCTTTATAAAATGTTTCATCAACTTCGGGATAAGGCGCTTTCAGACTGCCGATTCCTTCCGAGACGTGCGGATGTCCGGGGACGGTCGTTTTCATCGTGTCTTCCGCCATAAATACGACGGGGTGCTCCCCTTCTGCCGCCTGCTTTAATAAACGCGCAACCGCATCTTCAGGAAGAGGATTTTTATAAATGACCTCACCTTCAAATACGACATACTGGCCGTTGTATGAAATAAATGATTCAATCTCAAGCTCTTCCAGAATCGGTTTTACCATAAACGGGGACCTTCCGCTGGCGATAAAAACGTGATGGCCAGCCTCTTTAAGTGCCGTCACGGCGTTTCTTGCGCTATCGGGAATATGTTTATCATGGTCATAGATCGTGCCGTCAATATCAAAAAAGATCAGTTTTGGTTTCATGTCAATTTCTCCTTTTTCCCGTTTATCAGTCGTGTCTTTTTCAATATCATCATACAGAAAGTTTTTCTTCCGGAAAACCGCCTTGATCAAATTCCAGTTTTACCCACGAAAACAAATTCATTTTTTCCGCATACTACTGCTATAAAGGGCTTTAAAGGAGGTATACGATGCTGCGCCGATTACGGAAGAAACTCAGAAGACAGTGGGGCGGAATGCTCCGGAAAAAAGTCATCGCGTAGAAGGGATCTTTCGGTTTTTGAAAGTCCCTTTTTTGCTCGAGACTTTCCTTATAATCCGTTTTCGAATATAATAGAATAAGCGAGTCTAACATACGGCATTTAAGGAGAGATTTGGATGATTTATAAGGTATTTTATCAAGAGAAGGCTGACGAAGTACCTGTTCGGGAAAAAACAGATTCACTTTACATTGAGGGCGTTTCAGAACGGGACGTCAGAACGAAACTGAAAGATCAGAAATACAACATTGAATTTGTTCAGCCTGTGGACGGTGCTTTTTTAGAATATGAGAAGCAGAGCGAAAATTTTAAAGTATTGGAGTTATGAGCGGAATGAAATTTGTAAAAAATGACCAGACTGCCGTTTTCGCCCTCGGCGGATTGGGCGAGATCGGGAAAAATACGTACGGGGTGCAGTTTCAGGATGAAATTGTACTGATTGATGCGGGAATCAAGTTCCCGGAAGATGAACTTCTCGGCATTGATTACGTAATCCCCGATTACACGTATTTAGTAAAAAATGAAGATAAAATTAAAGGTCTGTTTATCACCCACGGTCATGAAGACCATATCGGCGGTATTCCGTACCTGCTCAGACAAGTAAATATTCCCGTTTACGGCGGTAAACTCGCGATCGGCTTACTTCGGAATAAACTTGAAGAGCACGGGCTGTTAAGACAGACCAAATTAAACATCATCGGTGAAGACGACATCGTGAAGTTCCGCAAGACGTCTGTATCCTTCTTCAGAACGACACACAGCATTCCGGATTCATACGGAATCGTCGTCAAAACACCGCCGGGCAATATCGTACATACCGGGGACTTTAAGTTCGATTTCACACCGGTAGGCGAACCGGCCAACTTGACAAAGATGGCTGAAATCGGGAAAGAAGGCGTTTTGTGCCTGCTTTCTGACAGTACAAACAGTGAGGTGCCTGATTTCACCATGTCAGAACGCCGCGTAGGCGAAAGCATTCACGATATTTTCCGAAAAGTGGACGGCAGAATTATATTTGCGACATTCGCTTCGAATATACACCGTCTTCAGCAGGTGATTGAAGCAGCCGTTTTAAACGGCAGAAAAGTTGCCGTATTCGGACGCAGTATGGAATCGGCTATTGAAATCGGACAAAATCTCGGTTACATTACCTGTCCTAAAAATACGTTTATTGAGCATAACGAAATCAATCGTTTGCCTGCCAATAAGGTAACGATTTTATGTACGGGGAGCCAAGGTGAACCGATGGCGGCGTTATCACGCATCGCTAACGGGACGCACCGGCAGATTTCCATTAATCCCGGAGATACAGTCGTCTTTTCTTCCTCTCCGATACCCGGAAACACAATCAGCGTAAGCCGCACCATCAACCAGCTGTACCGTGCGGGCGCAGAAGTCATTCACGGTTCATTGAATGACATTCATACATCCGGACACGGCGGACAGGAAGAGCAGAAATTAATGCTCCGCCTGATCAAACCGAAGTTCTTTATGCCGATTCACGGTGAGTACAGAATGCAGAAAATGCACGTCAAACTCGCGACTGATTGCGGCATACCTGAAGAAAACTGCTTTATCATGGATAATGGCGAAGTGCTGGCCCTCAAAGGCGAAGAAGCCGCTGTGGCAGGCAAAATTCCGTCCGGCTCCGTTTACATTGACGGAAGCGGAATCGGTGATATCGGCAATATCGTGCTCCGCGACCGCCGCATTCTTTCAGAAGAAGGCCTTGTTATCGTTGTTGTCAGCATCAATATGGACGACTTTAAGGTTTCGGCGGGACCTGATTTAATCTCAAGAGGTTTTGTATACATGAGAGAATCCGGTGATTTGATCAATGACGCGCAGCAGCTCATTTCGAACCATCTGGAGAAAGTAATGGATCGGAAAACAACGCAGTGGTCCGAAATTAAAAACGAAATTACCGATACGCTTGCTCCGTTCCTATACGAAAAAACAAAACGCCGCCCGATGATCCTTCCGATCATTATGGAGGTCTAAAAAAACTGCACTCATTACGAGTGCAGTTTTTTTATTGCAGCGGAATATGCTGAAAGGCTTTGACATCAAACAGACCGGCCGCCGTCATTTTAATATCCGGAATCACCGGAAGGGCTAAAAACGATAAGGTGAGAAACGGATTGAAATCACCGGTGAATCCGAGCAGAGGAAGCTTTTCATGAAGCACGCCCAAGCTGTCATTGACCCATTCCGCCGACTTATCAGACAAAAGCCCGGCGATCGGAAGCGGAACGGAGTGAAGCAATTCTCCGTTTTTCACGGCTGTTAATCCGCCCCCGGTGTCACGGAGCCTGTTGATTGCTTTTGCCAAATCGGCATCGTTTGTACCGACGGCGATGATATTATGGGAATCGTGAGAAATGGTTGTGGCGATGGCGCCTTCTTTTAACCCGAACCCTTGTACAATCCCGAGTCCTATCATTTTTTCGCCGCTGTGCCGCTCTGCGACGGCGATTTTTAATAAATCATTATCTGTATCAGAACGAAACGCGTCAGCAGACGGTGCAGGCACTTCTTTTTTTCTCGTCTCCAAATGATTCGGTATCATTTCGATTACTTTCATTTTCCTGCCCTCTTGAATCGGTATATGAAAATCAGATTCAGTCAGCGGCGATTTCAGCCGCACTGTATCCAACAGTGCCTGGTCCGGCGAATAGGAACCGGCAGACTGTTCATCAACTGTTCGTCCGTTCTCGGCAACGGTACGGCCGGCGACCATGGTCTTCGTGACGGCAGCCTCCCGTACATCTGAAATGAACAGCAGATCTGCGTCAAAACCCGGCGCTACCGCCCCTTTTGTTTCAAGGCCGTAGCACTCAGCCGCATTTAAGCTGGCGAGCTGATACGCAAGGAATGGATCAAGTCCCGCCTTTATCGCCATTTTGACTTGGTGGTTCACACTTCCTTCTGAAAGCAGATCATCTACATGCTTATCATCCGTACAAAAGAAAAAGCGGCGCGCGTTTTTTTCATTCACCGCCGGCAGCACATTGAGCGTATTTTTGGCCACCGATCCTTCGCGCAGCATGACGTACATTCCCCGTCTGATTCTGTCCAGCGCTTCTTCTTTTGTCGTCACTTCATGATCATTTGACACCATTGCGGTTCTGTATATATTGATGATATCTGAAGACAGTCCGGCTAAATGCCCGTCGATCCGTTTTCCGTGACGCTTGGCATCAAGCAGTTTCTGAAGCATATCCTCTTCACCTTCCGCAACAGACACATAATCCATTACTTCCGCAAGCCCGAGCACCTCTTTCTCCTGATAAAAAGGCTTTAAATCCTCGGCTTTTAATACAGCTCCTGAGCGTTCAAAGCTAGCGGCGGGAACACAGGAAGGAAGCATGAAACGGATGTTCAGCGGCGCCTTTTTCGCCTGCTCTATCATAAATGAAATGCCTTTTGCTCCGGAAACATTCGCAATTTCGTGAGGATCAGTAATGACAGTCGTCACTCCGTGAGGGAGGACGGCTTTAGCAAATTCAATCGGAGTAACCATAGAGGACTCGATATGAACATGTCCGTCAATAAAGCCCGGAACGATCATTTGACCTTCTGCATCAATGACTTCTTCCCCTTCATATTCGCCCAGCCCGACGATCACTCCGCCCGTAATGGCGATATCTGCAGAAATCCATTCCTGGTTAAATACATCCATGATTTTTCCGTTTTTAATGACGGTATCGGCTTTTTGTCTGCCGGCTGATGCATTCAGCCGTTCAGCCAGTGTTTCTTTGTTCAAAATGAGGCCTCCTCTTTTTCTTTATATGGTACAATATGCTATCGGATCGCCTGATCATAGTCAATAAAAATTGCAGAATATACCGCTTACACAATAAATGTCTTTCTATTCTGACATAATAAAAGACCGTCCTTTTACGGACGGCTTTTCACTTTGTATGAAGCACTCTTTTTTCAAATCGGGAAATGTCCGTAAGAGAGCCGATAACGATGAGAATATCTTCTTTTTGAATCATTTCAGTCGCCAGCGGAGATACGATCACTTCTTTTTCTCTCTTGATGGCCACGATATTAATGCCGTACTTCGCCCGGATGTCCAGATCAAGCAGTGTGTTGCCCGCAAGCCTGCTGTTGGCCACGATCTCCACAATGCTGTGTTCGTCGGACAGCTCCAAATAATCAAGCACATTATTTGATACGATGTTGTGGGCGATGCGTTTTGCCATGTCACGTTCAGGGTGGACGATGTGATCGGCCCCGATTTTCGCAAGCACTTTCTCATGATAATCGTTCTGCGCTTTAACCGTGATCGTGTTCACGCCGAGTTCCTTTAAGATCAGCGTCGTTAAAATGCTCGCCTGTATATTTTCGCCGATTGCCACAATGACGTGGTCAAAGTTGCGCAGCCCCAAGTTTTTCAGCACCGATTCATCGGTTGAATCGCCGATGACCGCGTGTGATGCGATTTTGGCGTATTCATTTACTTTATCTTCATCAATATCCATCGCCATGACCTCAAGGCCTTCTTCACTTAATGCTTTGCAAATACTTCCGCCGAAGCGTCCGAGACCGATAACGGCAAACTCTTTTCTCATAACAGTACTCCTTTAAACAATATCTCTAATAGGAATAGTATCACATTTTCGGCAATGAGTTCATATAGCGTTTAAGCTTCTCTGAAAAGGCGGGTGATAAATACAGGTCCGCTCCGCGTTCGATTTCTTCCTGATAGTGACCCGGAGGCGCAATTTCCTCAGCTTTATCAAGAACCAGAAACGTCAGGACGCCTCTGTATACACGGCCGCCGGCACACACTTCTATGAACGCGGGACGGTATGTGTGATTATCAACACCTTCTCTTTTGTACAGATAGGTTGCCGCTTCAAACGGGAGCTTGTACAGCACGCCTTCAGTTCGTCCCCCGTCTTCAACAAGATCGGCTCTGGAACCGTCAGGACGCCTTAACGTGAATCTCGTCGAATACCCTTCAACAACCGCCCCTCCGACCGGCTCGGCAAAGAAGTGGTCGACCCCCGCCTGTTTAAACCGGGCATTGTCCATACAGGAGCCGTAAGCGAAATAATAAACCGGACTGTCATCCTCCCGTTTCATAAAACGGTATTCTTTCCAGTCTCCGCTTTTGATACGGCTGAATGAGGCACACTGGCCGGGCTTTACGACATATGCGAAGGCGGTTTTATTCCCGGCATCCGTCGTCACGGCAACCTCTTTCCGGTCAAAATCAGCATAATACATATCCAGCTTACGGATCATCTGATGATCTGTTTCATACAATTCCCCGTACACAAAAGCTGTTTCTGCTAAAGACGCCGCAGGCTGACCTTTATCCGTTTCGTACAGCACACCGTTTATCGCGGCCTGCTCGCACACACACGGAGCGCTTTTCAGCAGTTCATGGTTTTCTTCACGCTTCCGTAACAAACCGTATACAAAAAGAAGCAAGTTATTTTTCCTCCTTTTGGACAGCAGCCGCTTCTAACGGCAGAATCACCTGAAACGTACTGCCTTCTCCATTTTTGCTCTTAATGTTAAGTTTACCATTATGCTCCTTCAGAATTCGTAAACAAATCGGAAGCCCGAGACCCGTTCCCTGATCTTTTGTTGAGAAAAACGGTTTGCCGATGTTTTCAAGCTTTTCTTTCGACATGCCGTTTCCTTCATCCTGTATGCTGATCACCGCGTATTCTTCATCCCGTTCTGTATAAATATGAATATTCCCGCCGTCAGGCATCGCTTCAATCGCATTTTTAATAATATTGATAAATACCTGTTTCAGCTGGTTTTCGTCACCGTTGACCATACAGGACTCAGTCTGCCTGAAATCCTTCTCAATCACAGTGTTCGACAGCACCGCGTTCGTGTCAAGAAGCGTCGCCACCTGCCTTAAAATATGGTTGAGATGATGAGCGGTAAACGTCACGGTCTGCGGCTTGGCGAGCAGAAGCAGCTCCCCCAGCACGAGATCAATCCTTTTAATCTCCGAAAAAATAATATCGAAATAATCCGTTCTTTCCGGATACTGGGCTTTCATCAGCTGGAGAAAGCCGCTGACTGACGTTAAAGGATTTCTTACTTCATGGGCGATTCCTGCCGCAAGCTCTCCGGCAATGGCCAGCTTTTGAGATTGCATGGCAAGGCGTTCGTTCGTTTCCAGAAGCTCGTCGACCGCTTTTTTCCGTTCACTGATATCAGACATCGTCCCCAGGCTCCCGACAAATTTCTGTCTGCGGTCATAATACAGCTTATAATGGACTTCCCCCCAAAAAATCGTGCCGTCTCTTTTAATATATTTGGCCGTAAACATTCCTGACGGGGACTGCTGCTTGATTTGGGAGATAATATAATCAATGATATGTTTTTCTTTTATAAAATAATCATTATACATCGTGCCCATACATTCGCTGATGGAGTGGCCCGTAATCGTCGTCCAGGCCTGATTCAAATATGTAATATTCCCTTGTGAATCCGTCTGAAAAACGATTTCCTGCAAATTGTCCATGATCCGGTTTTTCTCATCTGAAAGCGCCTTTGCTTTCTGCTCGCTGTCCTTCAGCTCCGCCAGCAGCTGCTTTTTATTGTCCACATAATAAGCCAGCAGCCAGACGCTGATTAATGTGACGGCGGTAAAGGTGATGTCAACGGGCCAGTTAATCGGATTCCGTTCAATCATATAAAATAAATAATCCCAAAACATAATAAAAATCATTGCCAAGATTAAGGAAATGATACGCGCTTGATATTTTCCCATAGTCCCACCTGCCGCTAGCATTTCTACATATATTGTAACATTGTTGACTGCATTATTGACTAAAAAATGATAACTATTCCCAATTAATTGAGCAGGTTCGCTTACTTTTCCCGTGAGTTTTTGCACAAGTTCATAATAAAAGGACGGAATGATGCCCCGCCCTTTTTGCTGATTATGATCTATCTTTTAACGCTTCCTCGATTTCCTCAAGCAGCATTTTCGCTCCTTCAGGACTTAAAATAATTTTGCCGTTGCCGTACTCCTGATTTTCGGAGGTAATTTCCCCGGTCATTAAGCAAATGCCGTGCGGCTTGTATTTTTTTAAGACAATTTTGTCTCCGTCAACGAAAAATTCAATACTATCTTTAATAGCGATATCCAATGCTCTTCTCAATTCAATCGGCATGACAATACGCCCGAGTTCGTCTACTTTTCTTACTACACCAATTGATTTCATAGAAATCCCCTACTTCCTTTAATGTCTCTTCTTTATGTCCAAGGAAAATCCTTCATAAACGTAGACGAAAGGAACGGAGCAAAAGTTTCTCAGCATCCGGAAATGAATGTTTTTTACAGAAAAAAAGCCTTTTGAAATACGGGATACAGACTTTCCCTCCTTTTTTACAAAAACATTTCATTCCCGGCGGAAACCCCCAAAAATCGTGGTTTTTCTCAGAAACTTTAAATGTAGAATCAATTAAATCAGGATAGGGATTGGGTGAAAACATGTTTCAATCAACTGAGATCGGAATCGACTTAGGAACCGCTAATATACTTGTTTACAGTAAAAATAAAGGTATTATTTTAAACGAGCCTTCCGTTGTCGCTGTAGATACAACAACGAAAGCGGTGCTTGCCATCGGAACGGATGCCAAAAGCATGATCGGAAAGACGCCGGGGAAAATCGTCGCCGTACGGCCGATGAAAGACGGTGTCATTGCTGATTATGATATGACAACTGACTTATTAAAACACATTATGAAAAAAGCCGGAAAAAAAATCGGAATGACCTTCCGCAAACCGAATGTCGTCGTCTGCACGCCTTCAGGCTCAACAGCCGTTGAACGCCGCGCCATCAGTGACGCTGTCAAAAACTGCGGAGCGAAAAACGTTCACTTGATTGAAGAACCCGTAGCCGCTGCAATCGGGGCCGACCTCCCTGTTGACGAGCCGGTCGCAAACGTCGTCGTAGATATCGGCGGCGGTACGACTGAAGTCGCCATCATCTCATTCGGTGGCGTCGTATCCTGCCATTCGATCAGAATCGGCGGCGACCAGCTTGATGAAGATATCGCCTCGTTCGTCAGAAAAAAATACAACCTGCTGATCGGGGAACGTACGGCAGAACAAGTGAAAATGGAAATCGGATTTGCATTGATCGAACATGTGCCGGAAACGATGGAAATCCGCGGGCGTGACCTTGTAACCGGTCTGCCGAAGACAATCAGACTGCAGTCTAATGAAATTCAGCACGCGATGCGTGAGTCGCTCCTGCATATTCTTGAAGCGATCAGAGCGACGCTTGAAGATTGTCCGCCGGAGCTCAGCGGTGATATCGTTGACCGCGGCGTCGTGTTAACCGGCGGAGGCTCCCTTTTAAACGGGATGAAAGAATGGCTGACAGATGAAATCGTCGTTCCCGTTCATTTGGCGGCAAATCCGCTTGAATCAGTGGCTATCGGCACTGGGCGTTCATTAGACGTCATCGACAAGCTGCAAAAAGCGATTAAATAATAAGATTGTGCTTCTTTTTTCTCCGGCCGGCTCATATTGTGAGAACTGGAGAAACATTAAGGAGGAAGCATATGCTTAGAGATGTGGGAAGACGCGTAGCAGTAGCCGTCATTTTAAGCGGAATTATTTTGGGGGGTATGAGCATTTCACTGGCCAATATGCCCCATTCTCCGGCCGGCGGCGCCGTAAAACTGAATCACCCGTAAAGACGCAGCAAAAGCTGTGTCTTTTTCGTTTGTGCTCCTTTCTTTCCTTTATGAGGCGTTATTTGATATGATGAGAAAAACCGATGAGGAGGAATGAACGATGAGTTCGTTTACTGAAAAGTTAAATACATATGCTCAGCTGGCGGTAGAAGTCGGCGTCAATGTCCAAAGAGGACAGCATGTCGTAATCAATGCCTCAACTGATGTCCGGGAACTTGTCAGACTGCTTGCCAAACATTCTTATGAAAAAGGCGCAAAAAACGTCACCGTAAATTGGCAGGACGATGAACTGTCCAGATTAAAATACGAGATGGCACCTTTTGAAGCGTTTGAAGAGTATCCTGAATGGGAAGCAAAAGGAAAAGAAGAGCTCGCGAAAAAAGGGGCTGCGTTTATTTCTGTCGTCTCATCCGACCCCGACCTGTTAAAAGGCACTGACGGCAAACGGATTGCAGCGTTCCAAAAAGCCGCCGGAAAAGCATTGCATACATACAGACAATATATTCAATCAGATAAGGTCAGCTGGACGGTGATCGGAGCTGCTTCAACAGGCTGGGCGAAAAAAGTGTTCCCGGATCAGCCGGAAGAAACAGCCGTTCAGCTTTTATGGGAAGAAATTTTCAAAACGACCCGCGTAAATGAAGAAAACCCTGTGGAAGCATGGAAAAAACATGATCAAAATCTTCATGAAAAAGTGGAACACCTGAACAAAAAACATTACAGCGCCCTGCATTATCAGGCTGAAGGAACAGACTTAACCATTGAACTGCCGAAAAAACATGTATGGGCAGGCGCGGGAAGCGTGAATGAAAGCGGTCACGAATTCATGGCCAACATGCCGACAGAAGAGGTTTTCACCCTTCCGCAGCGTGACGGGGTGAACGGCACGGTTTCCAGCACGAAACCGCTGAGCTACGGCGGCAACATTATTGATAACTTCACTCTTACCTTTGAAAACGGCCGCATTGTCGATGTGAAAGCTGAAAAAGGCGAGGAGATTTTAAAAGGCATCGTCGAAACCGATGAAGGCTCACACTATCTCGGTGAAGTGGCCTTAGTGCCTTACGATTCACCGATTTCACAATCAAATATTTTATTTTACAACACACTGTACGATGAAAACGCCTCTAACCACTTGGCGATCGGCAGTGCGTATGCCTTTAATATTGAGGGCGGCAAACAAATGACACGGGAAGAGCTTGTTAAAGAGGGCTTAAATGAAAGCATTACACACGTAGATTTTATGGTCGGTTCCAAAGACATGAATATCGACGGTATTACCGCGGACGGGAAAAGAGAACCGATCTTCAGAAACGGAAACTGGGCATTTTAATAAAAAAAGGAGGCGATCAGGCCTCCTTTTTATTTCGCTTCATACATTTGCAAGTTGGCGCAGACGGTTTCCAAAACAGGTGTATCAATTGACAAGCCTTTCGCTTTCTCAAGCAAAAAGCCGTGTAAATGATCACCTTCCGTCACCCTGCCCTTTTCCATATCTCTCAGCATCGACGATTTCATATGGTAAGACATGCTTGTCAATGTGCGATAACTCTCTTCTTCCAGACCAGGATCTTTCGGGATGCCGGCAGCCTTGAAAATGGCTCCGATTTCGGCAAAGAGGCGCTTTGCCGTGCTGCGGCCGCCTGCTGTTTCTAAAATCGGTCCGACCGGCTGTTGAAACAGAGTGGTCACGCCCGCCTGCGCGGCAATAAACATATATTTTTTCCAAATGTCCTTTTCAATCTCCCGGCTGATGATGACATCCGCTTTCACACCTGCAAATGCGTTTTCCAGCTCATTTATACGTTCCGTGCGTTCCCCGTTCCATTCACCGAAAACAAAGCGGTGGGCAGCGCTCGTATGAAGAATGTCCCCTTTGTCGTTAAGGGCGCTCTCAATAAAGCAGAGGCCGCCCAGCACCTGCCGTTTTGAAAAAGCTTCAAACAGCTGGTTATAGTGCCTGTATCCGTTTAAAAAAGGAATAATGACCGACGAAGGTTTGACAAACGGTTTGACATCCCCAATGACGTCCTGCAAAGAATACGCTTTTGATGCGATGATAACGGCGTCAAACTCTCCATCTTCGCCCGCCATGATTATTTTCGGCTTGATTGAAACATCACCATTTGCACTTTTGACGGTCAATCCCGTCTCTTTTAATTGTTCCGCCCGCTTCTGACGGACGAGAAACGTAACGTCATTTCCCTTTTCTGCAAGACGTGCGCCAATATATCCGCCCACTCCCCCAGCTCCGACAACTAAAAACTTCATGATGCATTCCTCCGTCTCTTTTCAATTTATGTATTCCTTTATTGTAACGGGAAGTCAGAAGATTGAAAACTTTTTTCATAAATAAAAAAGCAGAGTCTCCCCTGCTTCTTTATTACGCGTATAGCTCTTCAAGCTTTTTCTGCACATCCGCGTTTTCAAGAAATTCGTCATAAGACATTTGTTTGTCAACAATGCCTTTAGGCGTTAATTCAATGATGCGGTTGGCAATTGTCTGTACAAACTGATGGTCATGAGATGAAAACAGCATAGCGCCTTTAAAGCTGATTAAGCCGTTGTTAAGCGCCGTAATGGATTCCAAATCTAAGTGGTTTGTCGGTTCATCCAGAATTAAGATATTCGCGCCGGAAAGCATCGCTTTTGAAAGCATGCAGCGCACTTTTTCTCCTCCGGAAAGGACGTTTGATTTTTTGTTGACTTCTTCTCCTGAGAACAGCATGCGTCCTAAGAAACCGCGCAGAAAGCTTTCGCTTTGGTCATGCGGCGAGTATTGGCGGAGCCAGTCGACAAGGTTCGCATCGCTGCCGTCAAAATATTCGCTGTTGTCTTTAGGGAAGTACGCCTGAGAAGTGGTCACGCCCCATTTAAATGTGCCGCTGTCTGCTTCCATTTCCCCGGAAATGATTTTAAACAATGTCGTAACGGCAAGTTCGTTGCGGCCCGTAAATGCAATTTTGTCTTCTCTGTTCATAATAAAGCTGACGTTATCAAGCACCTTAACCCCGTCAATCGTTTTTGTTAAGCCTTCAACCCGCAGCACGTCATTTCCGATCTCGCGTTCCGGCGTGAAATTGACATAAGGATAACGGCGTGATGACGGTTTGATATCATCAAGCGTGATTTTATCAAGGAGTTTCTTTCTTGATGTCGCCTGCTTTGATTTAGAGGCGTTGGCGCTGAATCTGGCCACGAACTCCTGAAGCTGTTTAATCTGCTCTTCTTTTTTCTTGTTGGCTTCCTGAGAAAGCTTTAAAGCAAGCTGGCTTGATTCATACCAGAAATCATAGTTGCCGACGTACACTTGAATTTTATTAAAATCAAGATCGGCGATGTGCGTGCACACTTTATTTAAAAAGTGACGGTCATGGGATACGACGATGACTGTGTTCTCAAAGTTGATTAAAAACTCTTCCAGCCACTGAATCGCTTTCAGATCCAAGTGGTTGGTCGGTTCATCAAGCAGCAGAACGTCCGGCTTGCCGAACAGCGCCTGTGCCAAAAGCACTTTCACCTTTTCTGAACCGCCTAAGTCGGCCATTTTCTTCGTATGCAGGTCTTCAGAGATGCCCAGCCCCTTTAACAAAATAGCGGCTTCACTTTCAGCTTCCCATCCGTTTAATTCCGCAAACTCTCCTTCAAGTTCAGCGGCGCGGATGCCGTCTTCATCTGAAAAATCAGGCTTCATATAAATCGCGTCTTTTTCCTGCATGACTTCGTATAAACGTTTATGTCCCATAATGACGACTTTCAGCACTTCACAGTCTTCATATTCAAAGTGGTTCTGCTTCAGAATGGCAAGACGTTCGCCCGGACTCATATGGACATCGCCGGTCTGCGGCTCCAGCTCACCGGATAAAATTTTCAAAAATGTTGATTTTCCGGCACCGTTTGCGCCTATTAATCCGTAGCAGTTGCCCGGCGTAAATTTAATATTAACATCTTCAAATAACTTGCGATCCGCAAAACGCAAGCTCACATTATTTACAGCAATCATTTAGAATCCTCCATCGTGTCTATCATCATTAAAAGTATACCATGAATAAAGGGGAAGAGAAATGTTTCCCTGCGAATATACGGGTTTGAAAAGATGCAGGCGTCAAACCCGGAGCGCTGTGATACAATAGATATATATACATATTCATCACGGAGGAACAAGTTGAAGCTTTTAACACTCACAGAATACTGTCTTATGATTTTCTTCACCGGGGTTTTTCTGGCCGTCACAGGCTTTACGGCACGTGACATCGGCTTGTATGTCGGAATCGCCCTCATTTATACGTTTTCGCATCTCTTTTCAAAACGGATGCTTGAAAAACGCGGCAAAGAGAAGAAGCAGGTGAATCTTTTTTTCAGCGTTCTGGCCATTGTCGGATCAGTGCTGGCCACGGTATTGTTCATCGCCGTCGCGGCCTCGTTTGCCAAATAAAAAACGCCTGCTGTCCGAATCGGGCAGCGCGGCGTTTTTATTTTGTCTGACGCATATCATGAAACGGGAAGAACACAAACTTCGAGGTGCCGACGATCCGGTTTTCGGCTATTAAGCCGAGGCCATTCCGGCTGTCCATTGAATTCAGCCGATTGTCGCCCATGACGAAGTATTTGCCTTTCGGAACCTTTACGGGGCCGAAATCTCCCGTCAGGTTGACTCCCAGTTTTTTCGCTTCTTTTTTATTGCTCGCGAGGTACGGTTCTGCGATTTTTTTGCCGTTTATATAAAGCGTGTCATTTTTCATTTCCACCGTTTCTCCAGGTTTTCCGATGAGCCGCTTTACATAATGGACTTTCGACGTATCGCCGTTAATAATGACGATGTCCCCCCGCTCGATTTCTCCGATATAATTGACGCTTTTGTTGACAAACAGTCTTTCACCGTCATGTAATGTCGGGTACATTGATGATCCTTCCACTAAGTACGGTTCAAACAGGAAATGGCGGATTAACAGCGCAAGTGCAACCGCTATAATGATGGCCTTTCCCCATTCCCAATACGTGTTGGATTTTCTTTTTACCGATTTTTCAGAAGTAGGTTTTTGTTCTTCAGTCAACGTGGTTCCTCCTAGACGATCACTGTTTCGGTTCATGTACCATCTTTACTTTATCACAACTCATCACAAAATACATAACGCTTCTATGCGCATATGATTGAAAAAAGCGCCCGTAAAGGACGCTTTTCGCTTATTTCTCTACTACCGGTTTTTTGATGATTCCCAAGATAACCGCCGTTACAATCGCTCCGATCACGATGCTCATTAAGTAAAGCAGCGGATGGTTCGTAATGAATGCAACGAATATTCCTCCGTGCGGTGCAGGAAGCGTTACCCGGAAAAACTCTGTCAGTCCGCCCGCTACCGCAGAACCGACAACGGCTGCAGGGATGACGCGAAGCGGATCAGCCGCTGCAAACGGGATGGCGCCTTCTGTAACGAAAGCTGCTCCCATGAAGTAGCACGTAATACCGGCTTCACGGTCACGTTTAGAGAATTTGTGTTTAAAGAATGTTGTCGCCAGTGCGATTCCAAGCGGCGGAGCCATTCCGCCCGCCATGATGGCCGCATGCGGCGCATAGTTTCCGGCATCGATCATCGCGATACCGAAAGTGAACGCCGCTTTATTGAGCGGGCCGCCCATGTCGATAGCCATCATACCGCCTAAAATAATCCCCATTAAGACAAGGTTTCCAGTTCCAAGGCTTTCAAGCCAATTTGTTAAGAAATTCATAAACGCTGCTACAGGTGTGTTAATGACAAACTGCATCAGGACACCGGTGATAAAAATACCGAGCAGCGGATAAATCAATACAGGTTTTAATCCATCAAGAGTCTGAGGGATAAAGACAAACAGCTTTTTCAAAAGGACTACGACATAACCGGCTAAGAATCCGGCAATCAGTCCGCCCAAGAATCCGGCATTCGCCTGCGTAGCCATAAATCCGCCGACCATACCCGGCGCAAATCCCGGACGGTCCGCAATACTCATTGCGATGAATCCGGCAAGAACTGCAACAATCAGTTTTAGCGCATTATCGCCGCCGATAAAGTTCAGCGCTGCAGCAAACGTGTTGTATGTCGGGTCTTTCGGATCAGCTGAATGAATTCCCCAGAAGAATGAAATCGCAACGAGAATTCCGCCGCCGACGACAAATGGCAGCATGTTGCTGACACCGCTCATTAAGTGTTTATAGAAAGTACTTCCGATGCTTGTGCCTGATTTCTGTTTCGGGCCGTCTTCATTTGAAGCGGAAGATCCTCCGCCGCTGCCCTCGTAAATCGGCGCATCTTGGTTAACTGCTTTTTCAATCAGTTCCTGTGGACGTCTGATACCGGCCGTCACAGGCACTTGAAGAACATGTTTGCCTTTAAAGCGCTCCATTTCAACCTGTTTATCAGCCGCCACGATAATCGCAGGCGCGTCTTCAATTTCTTGAGCCGTCAGCTTATGTTTAATACCGCTTGAGCCGTTTGTCTCGACTTTAATGTCAACGCCGAGCTCTTTCGCTTTTTCTTTCAGTGCGTCAGCTGCCATGAACGTATGAGCGATACCTGTCGGGCATGCCGTAACCGCAAGGATTTTCCCTTTTCCTGACGGCGCTGCCTGTTCTTCCTGCTCTTCTTCTTCCTCATCGTCATCTTTGTCATGCTGATTGATGATGTCAATGATCGCATCTTCTGATTCAGCTTCAAGAAGCTGTTTGCGGATTTCCTCACGCATAAGAAGCGTTGAAAGTCTTGATAATGCTTCAAGATGCGTATTGTTCGCTCCTTCGGTTGCCGCAATCATAAAGACCAAGTGTGCCGGCTGACCGTCTAATGATTCATAATCCACACCATCTTTAGAACGGCCGAATGCGATGGCCGGGTTAATGACGCTCGCCGTCTTCGCGTGAGGAATGGCAATACCTTCGCCGATTCCCGTCGAGCTTTGGCTTTCACGATTTAAAATGGCTGCTTTGTAAGCCTCTCTGTCATTTAATCTGCCGGCTTTGTCAAGCACTGTCACCATTTCATCGATAACGTTTTCTTTCTCTTTGCTTTCTATATTGAGATGAATTGTATCTCTTGTTAACAGCTCAGTTATCTTCACTTTTCTTTCCTCCTCTATAGACGTGTGACTTTAACTTCAGGAAGAAGCTGCTGTACAAACTCTTCAGTTCCGAGTTCTTCAGAAAATGCCGTCGCGCTTCCGGAAGCAACTCCTAAACGGAACGCATCTTCCAAAGGCAGCTGTTTTGAAATTCCCGCAAGGAATCCCGCGACGACGGAATCACCCGCGCCTACCGAATTGACAAGCTTTCCTTTAGGAACATTGGCGAGGAAAACCGCCTCTTTCGTAAATAAAAGCGCACCGTCGCCAGCCATCGAAACAATCGCGTGTTCAGCGCCTTGTTCAATTAATTTTTTACCGTAAGGAACGGCAGCTTCGGCTGAATCAATGACCGTATTGAACATTTCCCCAAGCTCATGATGATTCGGCTTCATCAAAAACGGTTTCATTTCTGTCGCTTTCATCAGCGCTTCACCGGAGATGTCCACCACTACCCGGGCATTCTGCTTTCTGCATGCCTCAGCAATTTTTTCATACGTGTTATGCGGCAGGGAAGAAGGGATGCTTCCCGCTAAAACGACGATGTCTCCCTCTTCCAGAGCGGAGAACTGTTCTAAAAAGGCATTGAACACTTCGTCTGAAATCGTCGGGCCCTGTCCGTTAATTTCCGTTTCATCGCCCGTTTTCAGTTTTACATTTATACGCGTGTCTTCATCCACCTCAGAAAAAGCCGTTTCCAGACCTTCCTGCTGCAAAAATGACGTGATATAATTTCCGGTAAATCCGCCGACAAACCCCAATGCTTTTGACGGCACATGGTGTCTTTTCAGTAATCTCGAAACGTTGATGCCTTTTCCGCCGGGATACTTCGTGTCATAGCTTGAACGGTTTAAACCGCCTACGGCAAAATCTTCAACGTGAACGATATAGTCAACAGACGGATTGAGGGTTACAGTGTAAATCATGGTTTCACTACCTTTACGACAGTTTTTTCTTGGTAATTATCGAATGCATGTTCTTCAGCTTCAGTGGTAATGATAGCTGCATCGCCCAAGGCGGCGAACGCTGCGAAAGAAATCTCGCCGAATTTAGAAGGATCGGCTAAAACATACGCATTTTTCGCCTGTCTCACAGCCTTTGTCTTCAGAAGAGCCTCATCCGGATCGGGTGTTGTAAAGCCGGCTTCAATGTGCACGCCGTTCACCCCGAGAAAGCTTTTGTCAAAACGGTACTGGCTGACCGCCGTTAATGAGGCGCCGCCGATCATCGCACCTGTTCTATGCTTCACATATCCTCCGAGAAGATAAAAAGGAATCCCTTTCCTTATTAAAGCGTCGATATGCATAACCCCGTTTGTGACAACCACAATGTCCTTTGTATGATCTATAAAATCAATCATGTGCAATGTAGTTGTTCCCGCATCAAGGTAAATACAGTCACCTTCTTCTAATAAAGATGCCGCTTCTTCAGCGATCTTCAGTTTATCCTGAAGGTTTTTGGAGGATTTTTCAAGCATATCGGGTTCTTGCCTGCTGTTGGAAAGTTTAGACGCCCCGCCGTGAACGCGCTTTAAAAACCCGCGCTCTTCAAGTGTTGATAAATCTCTTCTGATCGTTGATTCAGAAGCATTTGTCATGCTTATCAGCTCTTGAATCTTCACCACATCTCGCTTTTCAATCTGATCCATAATCAGCTGATACCTTTCAGGAGTGAGCATATTCCGCCTCCTTTGAAAACGTATTCATTTCGGCTGCAAGATAATTGTAAACGCTTTTTTTACTTCAAGCAACTAAAATCACTCAAATTCATTCAATAACTATCAAAATCTTTCACATTTGTTCATATTAACGTATGTACATAGGGTTTGTAAACTGTAAATTCGACAAAAAGGGGGACAATTGTATGACATTTTCTTTTTATCATAAATGAAAAAAGTCTATTATATTCATTCAATCATTAAAACACAAAAAACCCCATGCAGACTGCATGGGGCGC
This sequence comes from Bacillus sp. NEAU-242-2, assembly GCF_027853835.1. Lineage (NCBI taxonomy): Bacteria > Bacillati > Bacillota > Bacilli > Caryophanales > Bacillaceae > Bacillus > Bacillus sp. NEAU-242-2. The sequence goes on from NZ_JAPNNY010000001.1 coordinate 588,333, forward strand.
CGGTTATTCATACCGTAACGCTTCAATCGGATCTAAGCGTGATGCTTTGTTGGCGGGCAGCATGCCGAAAATGACACCGATCAGCATACTGAACAGCACGCCGATACAAACCACCTGCCAGGAAACGAGCGACGGCCAGCCTGCGATAAGGGAAACGAGTGTTGCTCCCCCGTAGCCGAGACCGATTCCGATTAAGCCGCCGATTAATGTAAGCACAACAGATTCAATTAAGAATTGTGTCAGAATCTGTCCTCTCGTGGCACCGAGCGATTTGCGGATGCCGATTTCTCTTGTCCGTTCCGTCACTGATACGAGCATAATATTCATGACCCCGATCCCGCCGACAACGAGAGAAATACCGGCGATCGAACCGATGATCGTCGTCATAACGGTCGTGACCTGACCGATTCCCGCCGCGATTTCTTCCATATTCATGACTTGATAGGCCTCTTTTGTACCGTGATTGTCATTTAAGAGACGGGCCGCTTCTTTTCCTGTTGTTTTGATCTGATCAGCGGACTCCGTCTGAACGGAAACGTTGCTGTAGTCGTTAGTACCGAAAGACGTTTTCAGCATGTTGAACGGCACATACATTTCACTGAGTCCTAACGATAAAAAGCCGCTCTCTTCTTTCAGTACGCCGATTACTTCTACGGGCTGTCCGCCGGCCCAGACGATTTTTCCGAGCGGAGACGTTTTCCCGAACAGCTTTTCAGCCATTTTTTTCGAGATGATTCCCGCTCTTTTCCCGGAAAGAAAATCATTGTCCGTAAATGTCCGTCCATCTTGAACGTCCAGCTTTTTTACGTCCAAGTAGCCGCTGTTAATGCCGTTCAGCGTAATATCCGTGTCTTCTTCATGGTAACGGGCCGTCATGGATTTTACCGCGGAAGCGACAACCTGCTTTACGCCGTCCACTCCTTTTAATCCATTAATATCTTCTTCTGTAAAACTCGCTTGCTGTAAGGCGTTCGGATTGGCTGTTAATTCTTCATCACTCGGCAGGTAAAACAATTCAATCGTATTGCCCGGCCCGCTGATGGATTGCTTCAGCATTTGCTCTCCGCCCTGGCCGACAGCCACAACAACGATTACTGAACCGACGCCGATAATGATTCCGAGCATTGTCAGAATCGATCTCAGCTTGTGAGCTCTTACGGAACTGAGGGCCATCCGGAGATTTTCTGACAGGCTCATTCCCCCACTCTCCTCTGCTCAGAATCGCGGGAAACGATCATGCCGTCACGGACGAAAATCACTCTGTTTGTACAGTCCGCCACTTCAGGCTCATGAGTGACAAGCACCACGGTCACGCCCTCTGCATTAAGCTCTGTGAACTGCTCCATAATGGAAATGCTTGTTTTCGTATCCAGCGCGCCGGTCGGTTCATCAGCTAAAATGAGCTTCGGTTCGTTCACGATAGCTCTTGCAATCGCGACACGCTGCTTCTGGCCGCCGGACAGCTCATTCGGCATGTGACGCATCCGATCCGCCAAACCGACTTTTTCCAGCGCGTGCTCAGCCCGTTCCTCACGCTCTTTTTTGCCGATACCGGCATAGATCATGGGGAGTTCGACATTTTTTCTTGCATTCAATCGCGGCAGCAGCTGAAACTGCTGAAAGACAAATCCGATTGATTTGTTCCGGACCGCCGCAAGCTCTTTTTCGGTGCATGAAGAAACATCTTCGCCCGCAAGCCTGTAACTGCCGGACGTCGGTCTGTCCAGACAGCCGATGATATTCATAATCGTAGATTTTCCCGATCCCGACGGTCCCATAATTGACGCATATTCTCCTTCTTCAATCGTCAGGTCGATTGAACGGAGAACATCAAACGTCTCCTTGCCGATCTGATAGCTTTTTTTCACCTTTGAAAGCTGAATCATCTATGCTTTCACATCCGTTCCGTCAGTCAAACCGTCAGCCGGATTCAGAATGACTTTATCATCCTTTGAAAGCCCCTCTTTTATCTCCGTAAGCTGATTTGCGGTATCGCCGACTTTAACTTTCACGCGTTTGGCCTTCCCGTCTTTTACCGTAAAGACCCAGTGCTCATCTCCGTCTTTTTTGACTGCGGAGGACGGCAGCGTGTCAGCTTTCCGTTTGTCGGTTTCAATGTTCATAATTAATTTAAATCCCGGCTTGCCTTCCGGAAGGTTTCCGATCAGCTTAACCTGAAACGGATACTGGACGGCTTGTTCCGTGCTTTCCCCCGAAGCAGCGCTTGACTTTTGATCCGGAACGAGGCCGACAGCCGCCACTCTCCCTTTCCACGTTTTGCCGGGGATGGCGTCTGAGGTGATTGTAACGCTTTGGCCCTTTTTCACTTTCAGCGTGTCGTATTCGGACAAATTGCCGGCAACGACCAGGTGTTCCGGGTCTCCTATATGTATAACCGGTTCTTGAATATCCGATTTTTTAGAAGCCGCTTCTTGATTTACCGAGATAACCGTCCCGTCCATCTCACTCTTAACATTGAGATTCGACACTTGATTTTCAAGAGACTGCTTTTGCAAATCAGATTGCTTTAATTCGATTTCCGCCGTTTTTTGCTGAAGCTGCAGATCAGTCCGTTCGGATTCAATTTGTTTTTTGGCTTCCGCTTCTCCCACTTGTTTTGCCAGATCTTGTTCCTTGCTGTTTAATGCTCTGAGTTTTTCTTCAACTTGTTCGATTTGCATCCGTTTTGATTGTTCTGTCAACTCATTTTGTTCTTTATCAAGGTTGAGCTGCTCATTTGTATAAGTGACTAACGACGACCCTTTTTTTACTTTGTCGCCTTCTTTTACTTTCACTTTATCAAGAGTTCCTTTATCTGCTTCATAAAAAACATACTGTTCTTTAGAGAATTTAAGTGTTCCCGGAACCATAACCGTAGATGAGATTTCTCTGTTTTCCATGGTTCCGGTTTCGATTTTTTTTCCGGCGCTGCCGCCCGCGGGAGCGGCAGACTTATAAATATTGATACCGATGAATACTGCAACAATTACGGCGATGCCGATTCCGATCCAAATTTTTTTCATGTTATACACCTGCTGTCACTGAACTTAACAGTCCTCCGACTGCCGAAACCAAAAGCATAATAACAAACAGGACAATCGCGGAAGTCCAGGCCGCTTTTTTCGAAATACCGCCTGTATAGCGAAGTCCCAAAGCGAGCAGAATATAGCTCCAGATGCTGAAAATATCGATCGCGCTTAAAAAGACCGATACGCCGTCTCCGGCCGGTATGACACTCGCCAAAGATGTGACAGGGTACAGTGAGCCCGCACCGGTAAAATAAATGACAAGTCCGTTAATGACTAAGCCGATGTTAGTAATAAATGCAGTAAAGAGGCCGAGTGAGAGCATTTTTTTATAAGTTGTCACGCCGCCTGAAATTTTGACGCACAGCCAATAAATAAGCGGAACGATAAAGAGACCGATAATGCCTCCGAAAATCCCTCCGAAAATCGAGCCGAATTTCGCAATGGTTTTGGTCATTTCAATCTGATCATCGGTCAATCCGTCAAGAGATGAGCTGTTCAGCAGTTCTTCATAATTCATCCCCAGTCCGCGCAAAATACTGCCGGCCGCGATGAGAATGATGACAATCAGGAGAGGAATGCCGATGACCGGCTTTTCTTTTAATCTTTTAAACTGCACAACAGGACTTGTAATGACGCCGAAAATTGACGGCTTTTCCGTGACTGCCGTATTGCTTTTTTCCAGGTTTGGTTCCATATGGCTGATGCCTCCTATGTATTATTCTGTTTATACGTACGCTTTAGGCTGAGAGAAGTTTCAATTTTTTTGCCGTTTGCGTATTTATGCTAAATTGTAACACAAATTCTCAGCTTTACGTTCCATAATTATGTAAAAAAAAGCATCGTCAGACCGGTATGACGGGTGGCTCAAAACCTTGTAAAGGCACTGTTATCAGCCTATTCATGCAGTGAAAACCGCCTCAATTGAAAAACCCTTTAAATCCCATTTAAATATTCTCTGAAATTCAGCGCCTATAAACAAAAAAGCCGGATGGCAATGATGCACATCCGGCTCTTTTTTCACCCTCCGCTTACAGGAGGGATAAAGGCAATGGTATCACCTTCTGTTACGGTGCTGTTGTCTTTTACATATGTTTCATTGATTGCGATCATGGCATTGTCAATCGTCTGAAGGCCGTACCGTTCCTTTAACAGCGTTTTTACAGCAGACGCCGCCGTCTCTTTTTCGTCAAGTTCAATGACCGGTGTTCCCGCCTGCTCCGCAAGCCCGGCAAATAATAATACTTTAATCATCGCGATTCCCCTTTATCCAAATCCGGTTTTCCGTTCGGATAGGGCGTTGTTTCCAGCTGATCGCCTATCCATTCTTCCCCGTCTTCCCAGATTTCCTTTTTCCATATCGGCACAATCTGTTTTATCCGTTCAATTGCATATTCATTCGCCTCATATGCCGCCTTTCTGTGCGGAGAAGACACGGCGATTACGACCGCTGCTTCACCGATATCAAGGACGCCGACACGGTGAGTGATTGCAGCTTCGGCTCCTTCCCATTTCGCGCTGATTTCACTGCCGATTTGAGAAAGCATTTGAACAGCCATCGGTTCATACGCTTCATATTCGAGACGCACCGTCCGCCGTCCTGCAGTCCACTCTCTGACCGTGCCGATAAACGTTGTGATGGCGCCGGCTTCACGCTTTTCAACTTTTTTTACGATATTTTCCGCAATGATAGGTTCCCTTGTAATTTGAAAACGTTCCATTTAAGCAGATTCCCCTTTCAGCTGCGAAAGCACAAACATAATGGCAGCCGGATCGTCCGCATGGAATACGGGCTTGCCTGCATCTGTCGGCATATGCTCCGTATTTCTGCTGACAACCGCGATCACGCGCTCCAAATGCTTCAGCTTTTGCCAATCTTCGCTGTTTTTGATCATAATGATTTTCGGATGCGGCGCATGTTTAAACCCCTCTATGAGAAGACCGTCAATTCCCAGACATTCATACAGACTGATCAAACCCGCCAGATCCCATTTTTTTCGCGCCGTAAGCTGCAGGACGCCGTCCCCTTCTACTGCCGTAACCGCGGCTCCGGCTTTTGAAAAACGCTCCGAGTCTTTTCCGTCAGAAAAAGGTTCCGGTTCTCCGCCATGTCCGTGATGTTTTAAACATCCAATATCGCACTCTTTCGGCGCCGCTTTCAGCACACGTTCAATAAACGTTGTTTTACCGCTGTTTTGAAAACCTACGATCTGGACGATCGGGAAAGAATTGACCACGGCCATTCACTTCCATTCTCATCACGGATGAGGAGCGCGTGAACCGTCCGGCCCGCTTCATATCCCCTCGTTCCTCCCGGCAGAAGGATAAACGCGTTTGCTTCGGCAAGAGATGTGACTGAGCTTGATTTGTCGAGACCGACCGGTGACGCCATCATTTTTCCGTCCTTATGATAAACAAACGCCCTCACAAATCTCGTAAACGGATTCGGCTTCGGAAAGTCGTTTGTTAACACGGCTTCCGCCCATCCGGAATGAGGTTTTTCATTCAGAAGCCACGTCTGAATCATCGGTTTGACAAACAGGGTGAATCCGACATAACATGCGGACGGATTGCCTGAAAGGCCGAACAGCAGCATGTCATCGGCCCGGGCGACAGTTGTCACGCTCCCCGGGCGCATTGCCACTTTGTTAAAAAGAACTTCCGCTCCGAGCTTATTATAAATGTCCGGAAGAAAATCAAAATCGCCGACTGACACGCCGCCGGTCGTGATCAGAAAATCAACTTTTTTCATAGCTTCCTTCACCGCAGCATAGCTGTCATCAAAATCATCGGAAATTTTCCCTAAGTTCAGCGGTACCGCACCCGCTTCAATGACCTGGGCATACACCATGGCAGCGTTGCTGTTGCGGATTTTCCCCGGCTCAAGCGGATCGCTGACATGAAGAAGCTCGGTTCCCGTTGCGATAATGCCGACAACCGGCTTTCTGACCACGGGAACGGAAGCATAGCCGAAGGTTGCTAAAAGAGCGGTTACGCCCGGCGTGATTTTCGTCCCTTTTTTTAATAGCGAGCTGCCTTTTTTCGCATCTTCTCCTTGATATGAAATATTATCGCCCGCATGAAAAGGGCGTTTCACTGACATGTAATTCGTGCCGTTTTCAGAAAACATTTTTGTCAGCTCAAGCATCACTACGGCATCGGCGCCTCTGGGAATCTGCGCCCCCGTCATAATGCGGACCGCTTCATAAGGCCCGAGTTCTTTTTCTGACACGGCGCCTGCTCCGATATGGTCAATGACTTCAAAGGTGACGGCATTGTCACGGGAAGCCGTTTTTGAATCGCTCGCCCTGATGGCAAACCCGTCATACGGGGAACGGTTAAAGGCCGGCACATCATGATCCGCCTTAACATCCTCCGCCAAATAGCGGTGGAGACTGTCCTCAAGCGCCACCCATTCGGTATCCCCCTGTTTTTTATACCGGCTCACCCGGCGGACTGCTTCGTCCACCTGAATCGGCGTTCTTTTTTCAAGCATAGCAATACATCCCCTTCCTACAGTCCGATCACTCTGGCCAGAACTGAATTCGCTTCTTTTATATCGTTTGTACCGTGAATCAGAGCCCGTCCGTCCTGAAAAATAACGATTCTGAAGCGCTCGTACGCCATGTGCAGCAAAAATTCATTTGCTTCCACTTTACCGATCTGCTTCAGACGTTTGACAAGCTCTTCTTTATCCAGCCTCTTTAAGGCTTCCGATCTGATTTGAACGGTGTCTCTTCCGCACAGCACGCTTGCTTTCGGCCTGTTTTCAGGCTGCAGATACGGATATACGGGCTCCGCGCCGCAGGAAGGGCAATGATCCCGTTTGATCTGATCCACATTTATGCTCATATTGGTGTTATTCCACACGTCAAACGTGAAAAAGCGCCGATTTACCGCCGCATGATTTCCTGTCAGCAATTTCAGCGCCTCCGCCTGCTGATAAGCGGAGACGATATGAACCGCCGGAGGTATGATGCCTGCTGTATCACATGTCGCTCCGCCTACGGGCATTTGCTCAAACAGGCAGGATAAACACGGCGTAACCCCCGGAATAATCGTCATGCACATTCCCTGACTGCTGACACAGGCACCGTAAATCCAAGGTGTTTTCGTTTTCTGCGCCAGATCATTGATGACCATTCTCGTTTCAAAATTATCTGTCGCATCCACGATGCAATCCGCTTGTTCGATCAGCGGTTCAAGTGTTTCCGCCGTACCTTCCGCCGCGTAAGCATCGATATGTATATCACTGTTTACCTCTAAAAGACGCGCCTTGGCCGCCATTGCTTTCGGCAGGCGCTGTCTCGCGTCTTCTTCTGTATACAGCTGCTGTCTTTGTAAATTGCTCCATTCCACATAATCCCGGTCAATAATCGCCATACGGCCCGCTCCGGCTCTTGCCAGGCCCTCTGCCGCGGCTGTTCCGAGGGCTCCGGCTCCGACAATCAGGACACTGCTGTCAGCCAGCGCCTGCTGCCCTTTTTCCCCTATCGGCTTAAATCTTGTCTGCCGCGAATAGCGCTCTTCCATCTGTGTTGTCCCCTTGCATTTTTATTTCCATCATACCATGTTTCTTCCCGATCAGTCCTGATTTGAAGACTCGACATGCGCCAAAAGTCTGGTGTAATCATCCCGTGTGTTGACATTAGCGAACTCCTCCGGCCCGGCGCCGATGTCTTCAGCCTGCACATAACAGACAGACAGCCGTTTCAGCGTGTCTGTCATTTTCAGTTTGTTTTGTGTCAGCTGATCAAAAAGCACATCCTGCACCCGTTTATGGTAAACCGCCAAGAGGGGCTGCTCTCTGTTTTCACAAACCGGTATGACAGCGTCCAGGTTTCCGGTCAGCTTCATTTCAAGCGCAGCCATCGTTTTTCTTGTCACGAGCGGCGTGTCACAGGATATGACCGTATATGTTTCGCCTTCCGTTTGTTCCATTGCCGTATATATGCCGGCAAGCGGGCCCATTCCCCGAAACCGCGGCTCATCGGCAAAAACATGCCGCTCCCTGTTTGATAAGAACTTTTTTATATGCTCAGGGCGGCTGATAATTACCGTTTCTCCGCCGCCGAAGGCTTTTTTCGCCTGTTCATAAAACATGCCGCCCTTCCACTTTGCAAAAGCTTTCGGTTCTCCGAATCTTCGGGAAGCTCCCCCCGCTAATATTACATTCACCCGTTTCATGTCATCTCTCTCCCATTCTATATAAAAGCATAGCAAACGCCTCAGCCGAAATACAATATTACGTTGCTTGTCTGTTTAATTAAGAGGAATAGCCGTTGTTCCTTTCCCATATTGTAGTGTTAACATCATGAGGGAGATGGTTCTTATGAAAATATCAGGTCCGTTTTTCCACGACACTTCTCAAGAGAACCTTTACTTGAAATCCGAACTTTCCAGATGCAGAAAAATAATTTCAGAATTTGAAGCAAGCTACTTCCATCAAAAAAATAATAAGCTTCAGGAGGAAAACGCCAATATTAAAGAGCGGCTTCACAAGCTTTCTGACGAATTGGAAGCCATGGCTCAAAAACACAAACAGACAAGTGACACGGAGCGTTCTTTGCATGAAATCAGAGCCGGGCTGCTCGATAAAATCGTCATTCTGCAAGAACTGCTTCAGCAGGAAACGTTTCGTCGGAAAAATGAGATGGAAGAAAAGCATCGTCTGCATCTTACAAATATAAAATTTGAAGAAGAAAATAAAAACTTACATACCCGCATCCGCTCACTTGAGACCGCCATTCAAACCGAACGGACTTCTCACGAAGATATGAAACAGCGTTATCATGCCGCTGCAGACGAAAATACCCGGCTCCAAACACAAATGATAGAAAAAGAATACCAGCTCAAACATATTAAAATAGAAATTAATCATATGAGAGATCGAATACTAGAAACAAAAGAACGGCTTGTAGAAATAGAAAAAACGAAAGAAAAGTTATTTCAAGAAACCATTCTTTCGTATAAACGGCAGCTGGACGAAAGTGATGCTTGGATTGCCGGCCATTTTGCTGATATTGACAGCCGCACGGCGGAACCGGCGGAACAAACTCTGGAAATCCCTTCCGTTTCCAAAGAGACTGTTCAGGCAGAAGACTTGCTTACAGCCGTTACCGAACAAGTCATCTCCCTGCAAAAACAATTTGTACAATCAGAGTCCCGCGATCAGTCGTTTGATGAAAAACTGGATGCGTTGAAAGAACGCGCTGACGGCGAAAAGCCTTTCCAAAAATATGTTGTCAAGCTTGAAAAAAAGCCTGGAAAAGATGCGTCACTTCCGCAGAATAAGCGGGAAAGCGCAAAAAAACTGCTTGAGTAACGCAAGCAGTTTTTACTGTTTTATTCAGCAGCCGTATCATTTGCCGTTTCTGCTGTTTCCTGAGAAATTTCTCCCTCAAGAATATATTGGCCGCGGTATGGTTTTTTCACTTCCGGATACATTTTAATTAAGCTTTGCATAAATGTTGTCATATTAGGAATTTCAAGGCCGCTTTCCTTTTCAATTTCCTTTTGCAGTTCGGAACTTTTGATCGCTGCATTGTGGCGTTTCAATGTTTTAATCGCTGCTTCGCGCAGTTTTGCCGCTTTCGATCCCGGTCTCGCCGTCCCTCTTCTTCTTCTTGTAGAACCGTCTGGAATGCCTGCGGGAAGAGACGTAATAGACTGCATCTGCTGCTGGGAGGATTGAGGCTGTGTCTGCGGCTTTTGATAGCTTCTCATTTCCTGTGCTGCAAGCTCTGCAAGTACCGGGAGGGAGTCATTTTTTTTCTCCGGACGAAACTCTTTTTTTGTATCGGACAGGCTGCCCGTATTGTCTAATTCTCTCAGTTTTGCATATATTTTATCACGTTCTATTTGATATTCACGAATGACTTTTACCTCTGCTTCGTTCAATTGTTCTAAACGTAAGCGCAGCGCTTCTCTTTCATTAAACATGTGTAAAACCCCCTGTCAAAAATTTAAACGCTTTTATTAAGATATTAGATTACAAAAGTAATTTTATCAACTATTATTTTATCATTTTACTATTTTATTTACTCTATGAAAAATTGCTTATTTTCTGAAAATGGTACTTTATATACAAAAATCCCTTATCATATAGGGGATTCTGGACAAAGTTCCAATTTATTCAACCATTTCAAAATATAACTTGAAATTACTTGTTTAATGAAAATTAGCGTGATATCTACAATTTTCGACTATAATATGTAAAAGATAATGATATGGATAAAACAAGCGGTACAGCGTGTTTACCGCTGTTTCTCTTATTTTTTAAGCCACACATGTCATATTGGAATTTTTTATCCAATAGACACAAAAAAACCCTGTTACCTAACGGCAAAGGGTTTGCAGAACCGAGACAATAGTCCGACGGAGATTGTCCCGATTACTCAGAAGCCTGCTCCGTTTCTGAAAGTACCCGGCTGATGCGTTTTTCAAGCATTTTCATCCCGCTCTCTCCCGCTTGAAAATGGCGGAGCTGTCCGTTTTTATCAAAAACGTAATAAGCCGGCACATATTCATTTTCAAATACGTCAGTCAGCGTATGATCGCTGTCGACGTAAATCGGCTGAGAGATATCGTGCTCAGCCGCTGTTTTCTTGATTTTCTCAAGATCAAGATCGTCTTCGGAACGGGGCGTGTGGACGGCCAACACATTCAGCTGATCTTTATATTTATCACGAAACCCGTTCACCTCAGGCATCGCTTCTTTACACATGCGGCAGCTGGCGGACCAGAAGTGAATCAGTGCCGGCTTTCCGCCGACCAGCTGTTCCTTCGTGACTTCTCTGTTAATCCATGCTTTAGCGCCGGACAATTCAGGCATTTGCTGATGTAATTTCATCTCATTTCCCTCCTTATGAAAAAGTTTTTTGCCGGGGCTTTCAGTCCGCCGGGCAACGTCCTCCTGTTTTCTCTCCAAAGGATATGATTTGGCTGAATCACCATGTTAAAATGAGTGTGGAGATTCTTTAGTACATATCTTCACAAAAATGAAGATATTGAAACCGGGGCAATATGAACAAATCATAAATGTAATAACTGGTTTCTATGAAAAGGTTTATCTTATTTAAAAAACGGGTATATCACTTTTAGCTTTTTCTGCAATAGACTTGAAAGGAAGACATCACTATGATTGATTTAAAACACTTTGATTGGGCCGGGCTTCTCACATCTGCCGGGATTTTCATCATAAAGCTGGCTCTCATTATTTTAGCGTACTTTATTTTCCGGACGGCAGGAAAAAAGCTGATCAAGCATCTGTTTCAGAAATTCGAGCAACAAAACAACCTCTCCACGGGCCGCGCTTATACTTTGCGAAGCCTCGCGCTCAATGTGTATGGATACATCCTGATATTCGTTTTTATCGTGATGATTTTGGATTTATTTCACTACAATCCGAGCGCTCTCATTGCCGGCGCCGGCGTGGTCGGTCTCGCAGTCGGCTTCGGGGCTCAGGGGCTTGTCAGTGACATCGTCACCGGATTTTTTATCCTTTTGGAAAAACAGATTGACGTCGGTGATTATATTACGGTTGCCGGCTACAGCGGCATTGTCGAGCAGGTCGGTCTCCGTACAACGCAAATCCGGAGCTTTGACGGCACGCTTCACTATCTTCCCAACCGGGGCATCACGAATGTGAGCAACCATTCCCGCGGAACGATGCAGGCGCTTGTCGATATTAAAGTGCCGCTTGAAAAAAATCTTGATGAAACCATTCAAATCCTGCAAACCGCGTGTGACAAAGCAGCCGCTGAGCTCCCGCAGATTAAGGAAGGGCCGGACGTCATCGGGGTTCAAGATTTAAGCACGTCAGAAATGGTGATCAGAATCATTGCCAAAACAGAAAATATGGAGCAATGGCGGGTTGAACGCGTACTGCGGAGAGAAATAAAAATCGCGCTTGACCGTTTTAAAAACGCCGCTTCCGCCGAATAGAAAAACCGAAGCGTAAGCTTCGGTTTTTTCTTTTTAATGAAATTTTTTTTCCACTTCGCTGCAGATTTCGTCGGCGGTCATTCCGGAAGCCGTAATGACGGGAGCCTGAGTTGATGTATCGGCAATTCCTTGAACATTGCTGTCAAGTCCGGTTACGACACAGCAGTCACAATTCTTCGCATCCTCAGGAGTCTTCATCATCACTACGTCATATCCTTTTTGTTTTAACGCCTGTTCTACATCCGATAAAGATTGTTCAATTCCAATTTTTTTCGTCATATTGAACACCTCCGTTATGTAGAATGCTCAATTTTTGTTAGATTATTCTTCTTTTCGGATTTAATTGGCATACTTCGAAAAATATCCAACCATGACATTTACCGCGGTTTCCATCGCATCTTCATCCGGGTTCAGCTTGGCGTGATGAAGCCCGTGGGATGAATCGGCCCCCAGCCAGAACATAAAGCCGGGATATTTTTTCAGCATATATCCGAAATCTTCTCCGGTCATCGCTTCTTTCGCCGTTTTCACGTCAGCAAGCTGATGATCGCTGACAAATTGCATAAATTCTTCGGTCAGGCCGCTTGTATTATAAACTTGATGATAAACGGACGGATACGTGACTTTTCCTTTGCATCGGAAGCCGATTTCAATTCCTTTGACAAGCTCTTCAATCCGCTTTTTCACCATACGCATTGATTCCTCGGAAAGCGTCCGGATGGTTCCCTCCAAATGAGCATGCTCTGCGATGATATTTTGCGCCGTGCCCCCGGTAATCGTTCCGACAGTAATTACAGCGCTGTCAAGCGGATCCGTATTTCTGGATATGACTGTTTGGAGCTGCGTGACAAGCGTGCTCGCGGCAATGACCATGTCGTCTGCTGTATGCGGATATGCCGCATGTCCGCCTTTCCCCTCAAGATCGATGACAAGCTCGCTCGTATTGGCAAACAGCAATCCGCTTTTGGTGGAAATGGTGCCGACCGGCAGCTCAGGTGCTATATGGAGGGCGGTGATCAAATCCGGCGTCCATTTTTTCAGCACATCGCTTTCAAGCATCGGTGCCGCCCCGCCCGGTCCTTCTTCAGCCGGCTGGAATAAAAAGAGCAGATCATGTTTGACGGGATGATGGACAAAATGATCAATAATGCCGAGCGCGATGGTCATGTGCATATCGTGTCCGCATGCGTGCATAAAACCGGGGTGCTCAGATGCAAACGGAAGCCCCGTCTGCTCTTCAATCGACAGAGCGTCTATATCCGCTCTGTAGGCGAGCATTTTTTCCGGAGCCGTGCCGTTGACTTTGACAAAGATGCCGGTTCTCCAAGTTTCGATTTCAATTCTTTCTTCCGGATATTGGTTTAATAGATTCAGCAGGTACTGCTGGGTTTTATATTCCTGAAAGCCGATCTCCGGAATGCGGTGCAGATCTCTTCGGATGGCAATGAGCCGCTCTTTTTCCATATGTATTCCTCCTTGAGATAAGAATAAGGCGTGGATTTTATCATCCACGCCCATTCTATCAAACCATTCCTTACAGCTGGCGTAATTCCTGTTTGATTTCTGTTTTTCCTTTTGTTTTTTCATCGATATCTTTGATTTTTTTCGCTGGTGTTCCCGCTACAACGGTATACGGCTCGACGTCATTTACAACGATGGCTCCGGCGGCGACAACCGCGCCTTTACCGATTGTTACGCCTTCAAGCACAACCGCATTTGCGCCGATCACAACGTCGTCTTCTACGACAACAGGCTTAGCGCTAGGCGGCTCAATAACGCCCGCTAATACAGAACCCGCTCCGATGTGGCAGTTTTTGCCGACAGTCGCGCGTCCTCCGAGAACAACGTTCATATCAATCATCGTACCTTCGCCGATGACTGAACCGATATTAATAGATGCACCCATCATGATAACGGCATTGTCGCCGATTTCGACTTGGTCGCGGATAATAGCGCCGGGCTCGATTCTCGCTTTCACATCTTTTAAATCAAGCATCGGGATCGCAGAGTTGCGGCGGTCATTCTCAATGACGTAATCCTCAATTTTGTCTTTGTTTTCTTCGATTGCGCTTTTAATTTCAGCCCACTCGCCAAAAACGACGCCGGATTGGCCGTTCAGGAATGTTTTAGCGGAATCGCCAAAGCTGATTCCTTCAAGATCGCCTTTTACATACACTTTTACAGGCGTTGATTTTGTACTATTTTGAATAAATGAAATAATTTCATTTGCATCCATCATTTTCATATGTATTGTCCTCCTCTGATTTTCTACCTCATTACTGTAACAAAGGAAGGATACAAAGACAAGAAAAAAAGGAACAAGCCTTTATTCTGCCGGCTGGCTGCACAGCGCGGCAAACTGTCTTCCGAATTCCCGGAGCTCTTCTTCCTCACTGCCCTCAGGATTGTTTTCAATTTTGACCGGCGGCAGCACCACCCGCCCGCCGCGGGCCGTGATTACTTTTTCCAATTCGTCAACCGCTCCGCAAAAAAACTCATAGGACGTATCTCCGGAACCGAACAAAGCAAATGTTTTTCCCGTAAGCTCCAGGTTTTCCATATCTTCAGCAATATCGAGCATTTCATCAGGAAGATCCCCGTCTCCCCACGTATATGTGCCTAATAAAATATACTCGTAATCATTAAAAAGTTCGGCATGAATATCCATCGCTTCATATCTGTCTACGGAGGCTTGTGCTTCGATCAGCCCTTTTTCAATTAAATCCGCCATCGCCTCGGTGTTTCCTGACATTGTAGCGTAAACAAGCAATACATTCCCCATCTTCGTCTCTCCTTTATGCATAAAAACTAATGTGCGAGCCGAACCGCCTCATACGGTCTGACAAACTTACTTTCGTAAAGGCCCGCGCAAAAAAAGTTTTCTTCCCGGTTGGCCACCCGCCATCCGTGACCGCGGATCGTATCAAACCACTTTAATTCACCGGCGGCAAGATCAGCTTGATAAATACGCGAAAATCCGCTTTCGCCCTGTGACGATGTGACATAAATAGTCCCGTTATCCTCAGAAACGTCGAGAAATGACTTTTCCCTTACAGCGTCCCCGGCTGTAATGGCAAACTCCTCTTGCGTCCGCACGTTTCGAACGGCAACCTCCCCCCGTTCTCCCTTTGCCGCGCCCTTTGCTGCAATGAGCCAGTCATTCTGATACATCATCATTGAAGCCGTCATGCGCTGCCTTTCACGGCTTATACGCCGGATGCGGCCTTCCGTCAGATCATACGCCCAAATGCCGCCATGATTCATATGAATCCGGGTGCCGATATAAATCGTCTGACCGTGTAAACAAAGCGAACGGATGACAGGCGGCTCCTTTAATTGTGAAAAGGGCTTAGCCACATGCCAAGTGACGCCGAAATCATCAGATAAGTAGAGGCAGTATGTGCCGTGCGCACAGACAAATCCGTCATTCCGTCCGGCAACGGCCCATACGGAGGCGCTGGTCGGAAATCGGGAGGCCGTCCAAGTCTTTCCTTGATCGGCCGATCTGAGGACGGCGCCTTTTTCTCCAGCTGCGAATATGTAGGGCCCTATATAAGTCAGCACATGAATCCTGCTTTTCACTCGGAATAGTCTTTTCCAGCCTTCTTCCGCCGAAAAATGAAAAATACCTTCGTCTTTCACAGCGACAAAAAATCCCGAAGATACTGATGCCATGACAGCCGTCGCGCCTTTATGAAACATGGTACCGGTCTCCGTGGTGAGCGGCCCATGCAAGAAAACCGCGGACAAATTCTTTGCAGCATTCTTGATCTTCAGCCGTCTCGGGCGCCAGCTCAATTTTCAGCGTTTCCGGGTATAAATTGGCTCCGGCCTGTTCAAACGCATCGCAAAACAGCGTGACCGCTTCGCAAAACTTCGGGTAGGCGTGATCGCCTGAACCGAAACAGGCCGTTTTCAGTCCGTTGAGCTGGCTGTGCAGAATATCTTCGTAAAAATCTTCCGCTTCGTAAGGAAGATCACCATCCCCCCATGTGTATGTGCCGACAAAAACATAATCATATGCTTTGAGAGAATCCGCATCTGCTTCGTCCATATCAAGACAGTCAACCGCTATCTGATGCCCGCTCAGTGTTTCTTTTATAATGCCGGCAATATCCTCTGTATTCCCCGACATGCTTGCGTATATCATTAATGCTTTCTGCATATGATCACCTCGTAATTGATAATGATTTTCATTAACATATATAACACTTTAAATGATAATGATTTTCATTGTCAATAAAAAATAAAAAAAGACAGCATGATTGCTGTCTTTCTAAAATGGGCGTTCCTGTTTCAGCATATCTTTAATGACAGAAACAAAAGCCTGCACCTGTTTTAATTCAAATGCCGGCTCATAACCGAGCAGCCATGTGTCACGGCCGATGGGATGATCCTTTGTATCAAGCAGGGGCATTTTATTTACTTTGTCTTCCTCTTCTAAGGTGACTGACGGCAGAATGGCATAACCGATCCCGTGCAGCGCCATCTGCTTGCACGTTTCAATCTGATCGACAAGGATGGTCTGTTTCGGCGAAGTTTTGAATTTTTGATGCCACCAATGCTGAATTTCCTGAAAATATGTACTGTCACTTTTGAATTGAATAAACGGCCGATCGGTATGGGCAATATCATCAATACAGGAAATTTCCGTATCGACCAAATATAAATGATCGGTCATTAAATAATCTTTCCGGCCTTTCCATTCCGGATTTCCCCGGATAATGCCGATATGTACCTGATCTTCATACAGACTTTTCAGCATTTCGCTGCTCCACCCTGTAATGAGAGAGACCTTTGCATTCGGATATCGTTCCACATATGTTTTTAACACTTTCGGAAGCCAGTGCTGCCCGATAATCGAGGCGACGGCAAGCTTTAATGTGCCGTGAATCTCACCCTCAAGTTCATCAATGTTTTCTCTGATTCTTTCTTGCCGATCCGTGACGTCATTTGCAAATTGTATGATTTTTTCTCCTGCCGGCGTTACCGTAAGTCCTTTTTGAGACCTAAGAAAGATCTTTGTTCCCCAGGCTTTTTCAATGGTCTGCAATCGCTGGGACAGAGCCGGCTGTGACACGAATAACCGTTCGGCAGCCTTCCTCATGTTTAATTCCTCAGCTAAAACTACGAGCATATGAAGCTCTTGAAGCTGCATGTCGTCCTCCTTTTCAATGCCTTTTCATATTTCTTATCTACCATTCTAATCAAATAAAGGCTGCCGAGGCAAGCGCCACTCATATGTATGCGTTTTCTTTTTCTGGCATGCGAAAGAACAAATAGGCTGATCGTGCGAGCCTACTTATTCAATGATCTGATATGACTGCTCAACTGCTTTAATACGACTCTTCTCGTGAAAATGCCTTCAAAGACGCCTTCATCATTTTCAACGCAGACAAAGCCGTTGTTAATGACCATGCTGAACCCTTTGATAATCGGATCATTGATGTGGAGACGGGGAATGTCTTTCAGCATGACTTCCTCAACCGTAATTTGATCCAGCTTCTCAAACTCGATCCGTTCAAGTCCGAAAATGCTGTTCATAATCATATTTGTCCCGATCAAACCGTGCAGACGGTACGAAGCGTCAAGGACGGGAATAGCGGTATAGCCGGTTTTCGTCAGCACTAATAGAGCATGCTCAAGGTTGTTTCCGACTTGAACGTGCGCCACTTTATCCGCCTCGATCATAAATTGTCCGACTGTTGCATCAAGAAGCTGATCTGATTGTAAGCTAATCATGTCACTTCGACCCCTTTACATTTTTCATCAAAGCATGTATTCCCTATATTGCAATAATATAAACATTATCATTTTTTGTCGAAAAGTTTCCGTCAATAAAAAAGATACTCTTTGCAATCGAGTATCAATTTATAGGCCGCTGATTAATTTTCGTTCCGAAAACGGTCATAGAGCGTTACGAGTTTTTTATAAGTGGTTCCATCAACGCTTTTTGACCCTGCTTCTATATCGTTGATTTCGCTGGTCAAAAGCTCAATGGCATATTCTTGATTGATCAGGATATTCAGCAGAAGTTTCTGTTCTTCTTCCGTAAATCGTTCACCGATAAGACTCATACGTAATCAGGCCCCCTATTTTTAACTGAATACCTCCGAAAGCAAGGTGAAATTTGCTTTCAGCTCTACCGCTAGAATAAGTAAACAGAAAAAAATCGTCAACCGCATAATTCGACATTTTGCGGATTCTGTATGAAATATTATTTTGTGTAACGATTGGCATAACTGAATGCTGTGCAGGAATCGGGCTTGATTTTCGCTTCAATGCCCATCGAGGTAATGCGGCCGGTCATTTCTTGTATCAATTCTTTTGTCAGCCCTTTTTGACCGATATCCAGATGCACTTCAAATGAAAGATCCGCCCCTTCATCCGCAAAAGGCAAGAGCAAATCTGTCAGTTCCATAAGACGGCCGTCGAGGATATGCGCAGCCATCTCCTGGC
This sequence comes from Bacillus sp. NEAU-242-2, assembly GCF_027853835.1. NCBI lineage: Bacteria > Bacillati > Bacillota > Bacilli > Caryophanales > Bacillaceae > Bacillus > Bacillus sp. NEAU-242-2. The sequence goes on from NZ_JAPNNY010000001.1 coordinate 606,764, forward strand.
TGAACGCGGTTTCCAGCGAGATTTTTTCGCGAAGGCTATGTATCGGTCTTGCAAGATCGTGATTTTTCAAACAGCCCCAAGCTCCCTTGCCTGTACGGTGCAAGTGTATAGCCGTAATAAACTTTGTGAAGTCGCGGTAAACTTGTGAATCCGTCCCTACAGACAGCACGTATGCTGAACGGGGGTCTTTATTGACAAAGCGTTTCAGCCGCTCCGTCACGTCTTGAAAGGTCATCTGTGCCTCAGAAAGATTATAAAACAGAAAAGAATCAGCCATGTACGGACACTCCTCTTTCCAGAGTCTACAACCAAACGAACAAGCACGTTCCTTTGCATGATTTAATAAAGCTCCGCTTGCGGAAGACCGGAAGCTTGGTCAGCCTGAAAAATCAAATCACATTACTGAAGGAGCTCAAAAATTTCAATAGAAATCATGTCAATGTTATCAAACGGATACGTGTTAGGTTTTTCACCTTTTTGGAAAACCGTCAGTTCAAACGTTTGATTTTTTTCGAAATATTTAACACTGCAAATTTTTTCGCCGTTAACTTCAAAATAACGCTGCATCGGCTCGTTAGCCGCTTCCGCTGTTTCTTGCAGACTTTGCAGCCGCGTGATGATACCCATTAATTGTGACATTCTAAAAAAAGACTCCTTTCAAAAAACAACTTCAAATCAACAAGTATTTATTATAATACAAGTCCTACAGAGCATCATACCATAAAGTAGACCGGGATGGCATTTTCCCGCTGGATTTTCAATAAGAAAATAAACGGGAAAACTGTGTTTTCGAATAGTTTGAAGCTTTTTTCGGAATGTCATACACCTTTCAAAAATAATTTTTCGCTTTTTGAGCCGCCATTGTCAGATGTATGTGAGGAGAAGCCTTTTTATGAGGAGACAGCATAAAAAAACTTGGCGGGGGTAGCGCCAAGCTTTTTCGGATCTTGATCTGATAGAGGGGTTGGGGAACAGAGAGTAACTTCTCTCTATAACTAAATGATAATGATTATCACTATCATTGTCAATCGTTTTTTAAAACTTTTTCACATTTATAAAAAAAAGCGGCATACAGCAGCCGCTTTAAAGTAACCCGTCCTGTTCATATAAATAAGAGTAAGGCAGATCGATAAATAAATACATATTGTCATCCATCGGGTATGAAAAGGTTCTGATCATCTCACCCGTCTCAATATCACTGTACAGGTCACTGAAAAAGCCTTTTCTTGAATTCCGCATCTTCATAATGTTTTCTAAAAAGTACGGACGCCAGCTCCAGTTTTTCTCCACGTATTCAGGCTGATAAAGCCATTCGCCGGACTGCTTGAACACATTTCCCGTCAGCTGATAGCCTTCTTCATCACACATATAAATTCTGAAACAGCAGTCGGTCAGGTTTTCCGCCAGTTTTTTAATAAACTCATCGTCCGCCTGATGGGTTTTCTTCAGCTCGGAAACTGCCTGATTGACCCGCTTATAAAAATTCTCAGAGTGTTCGTATACTGTCTCCAGCTTCTTTTTTTCTCTCGTGATAAATTGCTGAAACTCCGTTTTCAAGCGTGCTTTTAACAGGCTCCGGTCTATAAAATCGCCGCTCGGCGCCTGCAGATAATAGCCTTGAAAAAATCGGCCTCCGTTTCTCCATGCGTACTGGAGCTGAAAATCAGCTTCTATATCTTCATACAGCAGCGCGGCGCCGATTTTTCTCGCCAGCAATGAAATGCTGTACAGCACATGCTCATACGAAGGTGACGGCTGAGATACTTTCAGCGCCTGCAAATCTATTTTCAGAAGGTCCGGTGAAAGGAGCGCGATTCTGTCCAGGTTGCTGCTCTCCTTACCTATATTGTCCACCGCGATTTTAATGCCGTATGTACGATAGTAGGCAAGCATATGGTACAGCTGTTCAATGTCGCCTTCGAAATTGTGCTCGGTGATCTCAAGCACAATACGGTTCAATTCAATGCCCTGCTCTTCGTATTCTTTCAAAAGCTCAAGAAAGCTTTCTCCGTGGTCAAGCATCAATACATTCGCATCCTGATTGATAAAAATCAACAGATCGCGATCAGCTTCTTTAAACCGCTCCAGCGCCTGCCTGATGACTCTGTCATCGACCTCAAGCTTATATTCTTCCGGAATGCCGGAATCTAAGAAAAACGGCCCGAGGCTCTCAATCTCCGCATCTGCCAAAATCCGCCCAAGCACTTCGTAGCCTACGACTCTTTGTTCCTCAGCGTTAAAAATCGCTTGGTAATACGGAATGACATCATCAATATTCGTCAGTATATCAAGTGGGTCCAACATGTTATCACCTGCTTCTCTATCTTTGTCTGATTATACACAATTATATCAGCACCACAAATGTTTAGATTAGGGGAAAAAGGAGGCAGTATGGCAGCAGTTTAAAATAAAAGGGGAAAACTTTTTAAGATCACTCTTCAGACCGGTTAATTAAGGACGTTATTCATTTGTTTCACCATCACAAATAAAAGGATAAATATAAGAGCATTATAACCGGCGGCTGTCCAAAAATAATGGCTCCAATCAGTACTGTTAAATATCCAATCATCATCATGTTTCAACTGAAAGAAAGTTCCTTTTTTATCTAAAGTGCCAAATGTAAGAGTTGTTAACCCGCCAGCACTCTTGGAAACGTCAACTCCATACATTGAACCGGCATGATCAGTATGATTTATTGGCATATACGTATAATCAGATAAAATTGTTTCCGCCAGCTTGGTTGGCAGAGACACATATCATACAGCCGATGTATCGCCTCCGAGCCCACTCAAATACTCCCTGGCTTTAATAAATTTCGTTTCATCAGGAAAATCTATATGATATAGCTTTTCAAATCTGATTATTTCATCAGATGTAAGATTGGTATTTTGATAATACTCCGGAGTAAAAGCGCAAATGATAAAGTACCAAATATTAAAGATGATAACGCAACTGCTTAAAAATAGTACAACGAACCATTTTAATAATTTCTTCACTTATTCACCTCTTAATCTTTAAAAATTATATCATAATTTTGAATAGAAAAATAAAACAAGCGAACGTTCACCTTTAACGTTCGCTTGCTTCGCAAAATATGTCATGTAAATTAAAACGGGTAAGGATTCAGCCATTGCCCCCCGTCCATTGTGATACAATCCCCGTTTATATAGGATGCTTCATCGGATAGCAAAAACGCTGCCAAAGCGGCGATTTCCTCCGGTGTCCCCAGACGGCCGAGCGGCACACTGTTCATAGTGCGGGACACCGCTTTTTCCGATTCAAACAGCTTCTCCGCACCGCCTGTCCGTTCAATCGGGCCGGGGGCTATCGCGTTTGTGCGGATGCCGTATTTGCTCCCCCATTCAACGGCCAGCGTTCTTGTCAGTGACAATACCCCCGCTTTGGCTGCAGCGGAATGAACGACACCCGCTCCCGCTCCCCATGCGTATGTAGCGGCCATATTTAAGATGACGCCCTTCTGCTCCTGCTCGATCCAATGCCTTGCCGCGGCTTGGCTGCAGAAAAATGTGCCGTTTAAAACAATCTCAATAACAGCTTTCCATCCATTGGGCGTCAGCTTCTCTGCCGGGCAAATAAAATTGCCGGCCGCATTGTTAATCAGCGCATCGAGCCGGCCAAAGACTTTTTTCGCTTCTGTAATCATGTCTGAAGCGGCGGAATCAGAACGGACATCCATTTGAAAACAGGCGACCTGCCCCTCAAAGGTCTCAATTTCTTTTTTTGTTTCCTCAAGTGCTTCACGGTTCCTCCCTGTCACCATGACGTGCCATCCTAATTCAGCCTGTTTTTTCGCCATTGCTTTTCCCATGCCGCTTGAACCGCCTGTAATGATTACCGCTTTCTTATCCATAACAAACCCCCCTTATATTGAATGAATAATCATTCATAATCTTATCATAGATGTCTTTCCGCGTCATTACATGCTGAGAAGGGATTTTTCAGCCAGGCTGATGATATAATAGAACAACTCTGACAAAGGTTGGTTTTACAGATGGAGAAAATGACGAGAAGAACATTTTTAAAAAGAGGATTCGGCATTTTGGGTGCAACTCTTGCAACGGCTTGCGGAGGTTACGGCTATGCCCGGTATATTGAACCGCGCATGATTGAGATCACCCGTCATACAATCACCAACCGCCTGATCCCCCGCGGCTTTGACAATTTTAAAATCGTTCAATTCAGCGATACGCATCTCAGTGATGTGTTTACATCCGGTGACTTGAATAAAGCAGCGGAAAAGATCAATCAGCTGAAACCCGATCTGCTCATCTTTACGGGAGATTTAATTGATAAGCCGCATTTATTTAATGATCACCAGCAAGCACTCGCCGTGCTGCAAAATCTGGAAGCTCCCTTCGGCAAACTTTGTGTTTACGGAAACCATGACCACGGAGGCTACGGTACGAACACGTACAAGGCTCTGATGGAAGCGGCTGATTTTCAAGTGCTTCGAAATGGCTGCCATCAGGTGCAGCTGACAGACGGAAGCCGGATTGAACTCGCGTTTTTGGATGATGTAATGCTCGGAAAACCCGATTATGAAGGCACCCTGTCCCGCCTTTCCGAAGATGCGTTTTCCATTTTAATCGTCCACGAGCCTGATGCCGCTCTCAAGATCGGCGGATATCCCGTAAACCTCCAGCTGTCGGGACACACTCACGGCGGCCAGGTCCAGCTCCCGTTTTTCGGCCCTCTCATTACGCCTCCATACGGAAAAACGTATACCGACGGCATGTATACGCTGCATGACACAACCGTTTACGTTAATCGCGGGCTCGGTACGACAAGACTGCCGTATCGATTTTTAGCCAGACCGGAAATCACGCTGTTCACATTGAAAACCGTACAAAAATAAGACTTTTATCCCGATGCACAGACACCCCCTCCGTAATATGTATATGGAAAAGAGCAAAAAGGAGGGTGATGAAACTGCTGACATATCAAGTGAAACAAGGAGAAACCATCTCAAGCATTGCGCAAGACTTCAGAATAAGCACTGCTGCTCTCCTTCAGGCAAATCCCTCAATCCAATCGGTCATATACGCGGGACAGCATATTATCATACCGAATCTTCCCGACCCATCCACCATCCCCTATTCCATTGTCGTGTATATCGGAGCGAAGAAACTGGAGTTATACCGCCTTGGCAGGCTCATCCGTACGTACCCCATCGCAGTCGGAAAAATATTGACGACCACGCCGACCGGAGAATTTTACATTGTGAACCGCCAGCCTAAGCCCGGCGGCCCGTTCGGCGCTTATTGGCTCAGCCTCTCTAAAATTCATTACGGCATTCACGGAACAAATAATCCTTCCTCCATCGGCAAAGCGGTATCAAAAGGATGCATCCGGATGTATAATCAGGACGTCACTGAACTTGCCGCTACCGTGCCTAATGGAACAAGGGTGACCATTATAAGATAGAAAGATCTTATTTGTTAATGGAACGAGCTGATGATAATATATTACAGTGGGACCTTTAGGGTAAGGAGCGTGTTTATGGATATATTTAAAAATCGCAATTTTGTCCGTCTCTTTTTCGCAGCACTCGCTTCTCAAATGGGAACGACTGTAGGTAATATGGCTTTCGCTTTTTACTTGCTGGACCATTTTTCAAACCAGCCGGCATACACAACTTTGGCTGAGCTGATGTATTCACTGCCGACAGTTTTCGTATTTCTGATTGTCGGTGTCGCAGCTGACCGGCTTGACAGGAAAAAGGTCGCAGAGAATTGTGACTGGATCAGAGCCGGACTGACGATCATATTGTTTGCCGCATTATACACTGGGAGCATCCCTCTCGTGTTCTGTATTTTGTTCATCAGAAGCGCCGTGACCAAGTTCTTTTTCCCGGCGGAAGCCAGCCTTGTACAAGCTATTCTGCCTAAGGAGCATTATGCGAAAGCGGCGGGACTTAACCAGATCCTGTTCAGCATCTTTATGGTATTCGGCGTCGGTATGGGCGCGTTTATGTATAAAACGATCGGTATGCACGGAGCCATTATCCTTGATTTTGTCAGCTTTATTGTATCAGGCTTTCTGATCCGCGCCTGCCGCATTCCGAAAGAAGCCCGTCAGCCGAACGGCCCTTTTAAATGGGGAGATTCGTTTCTGAAAGACTCGGTCGCTGATTTTAAGGAAGGGATCGTATATATTGTTAAAAACAAATTGCTTGCTTCCCTTATTTTCGGCTTTTTTATCTTTGGTTTTGTCAACGGCGGCTTTGCCGTACTGCCGATGTTTACGATGAAATACGGACTTGCGCCGGACCATTATGAATCACATACTTCCATCTTCACCGTCGCACTCGGCTTCGGCCTGCTTGCAGGAAGTGTGATCGGAACGATGATCGCAAAAAAAGTCAAACCGCATCATTTGATGTCGATTCCTATTTTGGCAGCCGGACTGCTCATTTTTGTCCTCGGCTATACGGATAAGCTGTGGATTTATTATGCGGCGGCTTTCATCCTCGGCATGTGCATCGGCCCCGTCAATATCGCCATCGGCGGCTGGATGCCGAAAATCGTTCACCCGAAAATAATGGGCCGGGTCAGCGGCTGGCAGGACCCTTTTATGATGTTTGCCCAATCGATTACACTCGGACTGGTTGCCCTGTTATTTCCGAAATTCGTTGCCAATATTGATTACCTTTATTACGGCATGGGAATCGTGATTTTAGCGGTATTTGTGTTCTATTTTATCGCTCTTCCGAAATACAGCGCCGAGGCAGCAGAGGTCGATGTACAGCAATCATTAAAGGCTGATTCCGAAAAACATGCGAAACCTGTCTAATAAAGGAAAAAAATGCGCCCTTTTCATCAGAAAAAGGCGTATTTTTATAATCAATATTTGCATTTCAACGCTAAAAAAGTATAATCTATATATGAACTTGATCAATGCAAAGGAGAGAAATAATGGACGACCACGCTTATTCGAAAGAGCTGCAGCCAACCATCGAGAATCTTTCAAAAGCTGTTTATACTGTGAACCGCCATGCAAAAACCGCCCCCAACCCTAAATACCTTTATCTGCTGAAAAAACGGGCATTACAAAAGCTTGTGAAAGAAGGCAAAGGGAAAAAAATAGGGCTTCACTTTTCAAATAATCCCAGGTTTAGCCAACAGCAGTCAGACGTACTTATCTCTATCGGAGACTACTATTTTCACATGCCTCCAACAAAAGAAGACTTCCAGCATCTTCCGCATTTAGGTACGTTAAATCAATCGTACCGCAATCCTAAAGCACAAATGTCTTTGACAAAAGCGAAAAACGTATTGCAAAAATATGTGGGCTTAAAGGAAAAACCGCTTGCCGCCAACAGGCAGCAGCCCGCTTATCATAAACCCGTATTTAAAAAACTTGGTGAGAGTTATTTTTAATTCCGCCGCAAAAAAGCCGATGCGTCATGCATCGGCTTTTTTCTATTCAATCACGTACGTATCCACTTTTTTAATGAGCTCGCTGATTTCAGGCTTGCTGATCTGTTCATCCGCTCCGACTACTTCGCCCCGGTGGCGCAGGTCGTCCGTTATGAGGGACGAGAAAATCATAATCGGCACATCAGAGCTTTGCGGGTTATCCTTAAGGAGCTTCGTCAAACGATGCCCGTCCATTTTCGGCATCTCAATGTCACTGATAATCATGTCAATATGATCTGACAGGTTTGCTCCGTTATCCGTCAGTTCCACGACGTAATCATACGCTTCTTTTCCGTTTTCAAACGCAACGATTTCACTGTACCCCGCCTCAGTCAGCTCATCCGTCAAAAGACGCATCAGAAGCGGCGAGTCTTCAACGATAATCAGTTTTTTACCCGCCCGTCTTTCATCAAATCCTTCCTGATGGACATGATAAGTCTCAACACCGGATGCTGATTCAATATCGTAAATGATCTTTTCATAATCAGGCAGAAAGATCATCGTGTCTTCCAGTTTGATGATTCCCGTTAAGTGCCGCTCCATGCCCTGGTTCAGGGAAGTCGGCTTTTCAATCGCCTCCCAGGACACCCTGTGGATTTGTGAAACGGAACCGACGTGAAAGACGATTTTCCGCTTGTTGAATTCCGTTACGATATATTTATCGTCTTTTGCTCCTTCGGCATCAACGCCGAAAAAGGTATACAGACTGATGACGGGAAGAATTTCGCCTCTCAGCTTAATCATCCCTTCTACGTCTTTATGAGACTGAGGCACAGATGTGACATCTACCGGCTGAATGATTTCCCGGACTTTCATCACATTTATGCCAAATGTATTGACGCCTACTTCAAATTTGACGATTTCTAATTCGTTTGTGCCTGAATCCAATAAAATATCGTATTGTTGTAAAGACAATTCAATCCCTCGCTATCCGCATTCAGTATTGTACTGTATATATCGGCTGTAAACGGAAAAAGTGAATGTATTCGGGCCAACTGGCCATGAACTCTTTATAAAAAGATGCTTTTTTCTGATATCCCATTGACTTTTTGACATCGAGTGGTAAAATAGTCAAGGATTTTTCAGGAAGAAGGGTGTAATAAATGGGTACAGTAGTCATATTCGACCAAGATCAAATGATGGTGTTAGAAGATATCAGCAAAACGGCTTACCTGCAAATGAAAAAAGAGGCGAAAGATCGTCCCGACAAGCCTGCTCCATACATCTTATGGCGGGAAGACGTCAGCTTTGAATACGGGTATTAATGACATTCGCCACATATCACAATAGATAGATCATGATACAATGAAGACAATCATTTCAGCTGGTTGTCTTATTTTTTTCTGAAAGAAGGTATGTTTTCACATATCGGACATATACTCGGGATAGTTCAATAAAAAGATGACAAATGCTCAGCTAGTGGTAAAATAGGATAAACTCAATATATAGTATAAGGTGATGAATTATGGAACATTTGCTTAATCCGAATGTAAAAGAAATTGAAATTTCAGGAATTCGCAAATTCTCAAATCTTGTAGCTCAGCACGACAATGTCATTTCGCTTACGATCGGCCAGCCGGATTTCTTCACGCCGCACCATGTCAAAGCGGCTGCCAAAAAGGCAATCGACGAGAACGCAACGGCATATACTCCGAACGCGGGCGGCCTTGAGCTGAGACAGGCCGTACAGCTTTATATGAAGAAAAAAGCTGATTTGAATTATGAAGCTGAAACTGAAATCATCGTCACAACCGGGGCAAGCCAAGCGATTGACGCGTCTTTGCGGACGATTTTATCTCCAGGCGATGAAGTAATTCTCCCCGGGCCGATATATCCGGGCTACGAACCGATCATCCGCATGTCGGGCGCCGTTCCGGTCCATGTAGATACGACGACTCACGGATTTAAGCTGACGGCGCGGCTCATTGAAGAATCGCTGACACCAAAAACAAAATGCGTCATTCTTCCTTATCCGTCAAATCCGACCGGAGTGACATTGTCTGAGGAAGAGCTGCAAAACATCGCAGCCGTCCTGAAGGGCAGAAATGTTTTTGTCCTGTCTGATGAGATTTACAGCGAATTAACCTATGACAGACCGCATTATTCGATCGCGTCTTATTTGAGAGACCAGACGATCGTCATCAACGGCCTGTCAAAATCACACAGCATGACGGGCTGGAGAATCGGTTTCATTTTCGCACCGAAAGAAATTGCCAAGCACATCTTAAAAGTTCACCAATACAGTGTGACATGCGCGTCTTCAATCTCTCAGAAAGCGGCTCTTGAAGCGGTGACAAACGGTGTTGATGATGCGCTTATTATGAGAGAACAGTATAAAAAGCGGCTTGACTATGTATATGACCGTCTTGTCTCAATGGGGCTTGACGTCGTAAAGCCGTCAGGCGCATTTTATATCTTCCCTTCCATTAAGTCATTCGGAATGTCATCGTTTGATTTTAGTATGGCTCTTTTAGAGGATGCAGGTGTGGCTCTTGTGCCCGGCAGCTCGTTTTCAAAATTGGGTGAAGGGTATGTGAGGCTGTCATTCGCATATTCACTGGATACATTGAGAGAAGGCTTGGACCGGCTGGAAGCATTTATTTTAAAAACGAGAGAATCCATGCAGACTATTTAAACAACGGCATAACGCCGTTGTTTTTTTATTGTTTCGGGAATGTAATGTGAAAGGCCGTGCCTCTGTCCGGTTTGCTGTCTACTTGGATGGCTCCCTGATGGTTTTTAATAAGGTTGAATGTGACCATCAGCCCCAGGCCGGTTCCTTTTTCTTTCGTTGTCAAAAACGGTTCGCCTATTCGTTTCAGCACGTTTTCCGGTATCCCGTCACCCTCGTCTTTCACCGTCACATTAACGGAATACTCATCTTCTGTCATGATGATGTGAACCGTTCCCCCATCCGGCATCGACTCAACGGCATTTTTAATCAGATTGATAAACACCTGTTTCAGCTGATTTTGATCACCGTTAATATACATGCTGTCATGTTCGTAATCCGTTTTGATAAAAATCCCTTTAAGATTCGCCTGCGTCTCTAAAAGAGCGGTTACTTCACTTATAATTTTCTTTAAGTTTACACGCTCTTTCACGGCGTTTTGCTGAGGTTTGGCAAGCATTAAAAGCTCACTTAAAATTAATTCGATTCTGCTCAGTTCAGAAAACACAATTTCAAAGTAATGTTCGTTTTCCTCCATCGTCGGCTTCATGAGCTGTAAAAATCCTTTGATCGCCGTCAGCGGATTGCGGATTTCGTGAGCGATCCCCGCTGCCAGCTGCCCTGCGATAGACAGCTTTTCCGACTTCAGCATTAATTCCTCCGTCTGCTTCCGCTCAGAAATGTCACGCAGAATGACCTGCACGGCCGTTTCTCCGAAAAACGTCGTCGGAATGCAGACCATTTCCGTGTAGATCAGCCGGTTTTTAAAGGTAAACCACGATTGCTTAATGATTTCTGACTCGGTCTTTCGGTTGATAATATTTTGGATCCGCTGTTTCACGCCGTCATGATCACAGGGATGAAGCTGATCATAGACGTTTTTCCCGATTAAATCTTCATATGTTTCAGCCTCAAACAGCGAAATGCCCGATTCATTCATGAATACCCATTTATCATTGTGAATCACGGCGATCGTGTCAATTGAATTCTGAATGAGGAGCTGATAACGTTCTCTGCTTTTTTGCAGAATCGTTTGGAATTTTTTCCGTGAAGAAATATCAATCAGAAGCAGCAATTCCGCCCGCTGATTTTTATATGTCGTCGGTGCCGCCTTCACTTCTAAATGAACGGGCGTGCCGTCGAGCCTTCTCCACGTCTGTTCGATCATTCCGACTTCCATTCCTTTTTGCATCCGCACAATTCGGTTTTTCACAATGTCGTGATACTCTTCTTCAATAAACTCATAAGAGCGCCTGCCGATTACCTCGTCTTTGCTTTCGGCTCCCAGCATGGCAAGCATCGCGTTGTTGGCGTAGGCGATTGTGCCGTTGATGCTGACATATAAAGGATTCGGCAGCATTTCGACAAGACGCTCGAATTCGCCGTTTCCAGCCGCATCTTCCGACTGTTGTTCTGCCTTTTGCTTCTTTTGTTCATACATATAAGGCCGGCGGGGTGTCTTCTCCTCAAGCACCTTGATTTTGAGGATGATTTCCCGATCCGTCCCCTCCATTTGCGGTGTGACAATTTCCACACCCGCTTCAAGCCATACGATGGTATGATCTTTTTTAATAAGACGAAAGGTGCAAGGCATCAAATGATGCTCATTATAGAAGTAACTTTCAACCAAAAATTGATCTTCTTCATGCAGGAATGTTTTGAGAAATGACCCGATCATCTCTTCCTGAGAATAACTGAAGTACGATTTGCAGTTTGCAGAAATATACATAATACGCCCGTTAGACGTCAAAACGGCATGAAGATCGGTTTTCGATTGAAACTGTTTGACATGCTGAGTATCCTGTTCCACAGAATCCCTCCTTTGCATTATACTCGCACTGCAGGCTGGACACGGACTGATATAAAAAGAAATTCCACTAGATTGATTCGCTAAAAAATGAGCATTCTCCTTCTATTCTTATTGTGAACGTCAATTTTCCTGAATGAAAGAAAGGGCGCACGAGATGTTCGGCCGCCCTTTCATTTGTTATTTTTTATTGTATTTCTTTTCAAGTTCTTTGTAAGCGTCAATTGCTCCCTTGGCAATGTTTTTGCTGACGGGATCGTGATCATCTCGAACAGACGGTACGACGACGCTGAATGCCACTCGTGGATGTTCTGACGGATAATAGCCGACAAAGGTTAGGTTATACGTGTCTTTCCCCCACCAGTTTTTGTTCGTGCCGTAATAGTGGGTCTCCGCGGTTCCCGTTTTTCCGGAAACATCGGCGCCGGACCCCTGGAATGTTGAATAAGCCGTTCCTTGAGGTGAGCTTGTGACCAGTTTCATTCCTTTATGAACTTGATCAAAATCGCTCGGGCTGTTATTTACTTTGTTCAAAATTTTAATATCCCGCTGTTCAATCGCTTTTCCAATCTTGTTTTTGCTGTCCGGTTCATGAATGCTTGTGACGATCCTCGGCTGGACGCGATACCCGCCGTTTGCGATGGCTGAAATATATTGAGCCATTTGAAGCGGCGTATACGTATCAAACTGTCCGATCGCAAAGTCAAGCAGCAACCCCCCGACCATTTGCGGATTTGACTGCATGCCCGCTGATTCCTGTGGAAGATCAATTCCGGTCTTCACACCCAAACCGAATTGGGCGTAGTAGTTGCGCATTTTTTTAATATCGTCTAATCCGGCCGGCAGTGTACCGTACGGCCTGTAGTTAATGCCGGCGATATGCATGGCCACATGAAACATATATACGTTTGAACTTCTTTGCAGCGCGGTCAGCTCAGTAATGGCTCCCATTTGTGTCCACGATTGTTTTCTCGTGTTGCCTTTAAATACAAGCGGTGCATCGACAAATGTTTTATAATGCGGGAGGCCGCTTTGGTAACCCGCGAGAACAGTCGCTCCTTTAACAGCAGAGCCCATCTCATATTGTGTCGTAAATGATCCGATCGCAAAATCCTGTATTTTATTTGTTTCGAGATCGATGCGTTTCCCCGCCATTGAGAGAATATCCCCGTTGTTCGGGTCCATCATGACGGCAAATCCTCTGTCAACCATATAGTTGCCTGCGGCGCGGCTTCTTCTCAGCTCTTTTTCAATGACTTTTTCAACTTTCGACTGCAATTCCATATCGAGCGAGAGCTGCAGATCGTAGCCTCTGCTGCCTTCATCGACGGGCTTTTGGCTGACGACTTCACCTTTGCTGTTTTCCACATACTCTACTTTTTCTTTATGTGCGTTTAAATAGTCTTCATACTGATATTCAATGTAGCTTTTTCCCACCCGGTCATTCAGTGAGTATCCTCTTGTAACATAATAATCTTTCCGTTCGCCCAACAATCCCTGTTCCGGTGTCGTCACACCGCCGAACAGAGAGTACAGTGTTTTGTCGTACGGATATTTACGCGTCCAGTCATTAATTACGTCAATGCCGGGGAGCTCTTTCAGGTGCTCGGATACGACAGAAACTTCTTCATATGTCAGGTCGCTTTTCGGTTTCTGTTTGTTGTTTTCATGTTCGTCAAGCAGTGACCCGCTGTTTCCGTTTCCGTTCAGCTTATTCGGGTCCATTGATTTGACGACTTGCGGCTGATAGGCGTTGCCGCTTGAAAAACGCGTATAAATCGCCGCGATTTCCAGCTCTTTTTTATTTTGTTTGATCGCATCAATCTCCTGCTTTGGGACGCGTTCAATCTGGCGTTTGTACACTTCTTGCGGCTTCAGGCTGTTTTCTGAATCCTTCATAAGCTTTTCCGCCTTCTTCGGATGTGCGGCAAGCCAGTAATCAATGATATTTCGATCCTTCATAAATTCAGTATCAATATGAATCAGTGCGGCGAGATTTTTTGCCGTTTTCAATTTGTCCTTTGCCGAGGTTTTTGAGGTGGATACATATACAATTTCAGGCACAGCCTGGTTATCAACCGCCACCCTGTTCCGCTTGTCATACATCTTTCCCCGCGGTGTCGGATAATAGGCGGTTTTTGCATTTGCCTTCTCCGCATCCTGGCGGTGTTTATCCCCTTCGACAATCTGGACGATGCCGAGTTTAAAAATCAGTGCCGTAAAGAGAAGAAAAACAATCAAAAAATAGAGATTCATTCTCAGCGCTCTGTAACGTTTCGTTTTTTTCTTTGGTTCGCGCGCAACTTCAGCCACTTTCTGTTACACCTCTCAAATCATTGAATATATTTACATAAACAGATTTTAATTGTAACATTTTTGTAAAAGTTGTTACAGCGAAAACGGGTAAAAAAAACTGTCAAGATCAAATTATCTTAAAATATATCTAACACTTCAAATAATTTGAAGAGATGTAACGGATTTTAAAAAATAAATACAGATCGTTTTTCCCGGTATAGAGCCATTTTTCTGCGCTCAATTACAATTATGACAAGAGTTTGTTGTCAAAGGAAATGGCTGGCTGCATTATGACAAAAAAGCTGTGATAAGATTTTTCATGTAGAAAAAAACTTCTCTGGGAGGCTATTAACTATGAAAAAAGCATTTCTCTTATCTGCCGCCGCGGCAGTCAGTTTGATTACATTCGGAGGCATTCAGCAGGCATCTGCCAAAGAGCTGTCATGCCAGCACGTCGTTACCGTGAAAAAAGGAAACACTGTACAGCATCTGACTCTTCAAGAGGCTGTTGAAAAACTACATATGAAAACGAGCGTGAAAAAGCTGAACGTTAAAAATGAGAAAGAACTGACTCAGCTGCTGCAAAAACACGCAAAGCATTCTGATATGACAGTTAAAGACGTTCAAAAAGAAACACCGGCAAAAACGGCCCCGACAGCTGCCGAAAAACCGAAAGCCGATCAAAACCAGACGGCTGACAATGCAAAGCAGACAGATAACACAAACAACAGCAGCGAGAAAACTCCTTCATCAGTCAGTGCGTACGAAAAGAAAGTCGTTGAATTGACAAATGCAGAGAGACAAAAGCAAGGCTTAAAACCTCTGCAGATTGATGAAAAATTAAGCAAATCAGCTCACGCAAAATCACAAGATATGAAAGACAAAAACTATTTCGATCACCAAAGTCCGACTTACGGCTCACCTTTCGATATGATGAAGTCTTTCGGAATCACTTATAAAACTGCCGGTGAAAATATCGCCAAAGGGCAGACGACTCCTGAAGCCGTCGTTAAAGCTTGGATGAACAGTGAAGGCCACAGAAAGAACATCATGAATCCTGAGTTCACTCAAATCGGTGTCGGTTATGTAGAATCAGGAAACATCTGGACACAGCAATTTATCGGAAAATAAATAATAAAAAAGATTGCCCCTGCGGGCAATCTTTTTTTTATTTCACCCAAAGCTTATAAATACTTTGAGTTCCGCTGTTTTCTTCACCTTGCGCGGAAAGCTTGTCGTACAATGATTTGGCAAGCGCCAATCCGGGCATTTCTTCTCCCATCAGCTCCGCTTCTTCAAGGGCAATGCCCATGTCTTTAATAAAGTGTTTCACGTAAAATCCGGGCGCAAAATCGCCTTTCAGCATACGGGGAGCGAGGTTTGACAATGACCAGCTGCCAGCCGCTCCGGTTGTAATGCTTTTCAGCACTTGTTCCGGGTTCAGACCGGATTTTTCCGCGTAAGCCATCGCTTCAGCCACTCCGACCATTCCTGCTGCAATCGCGATCTGATTACACATTTTCGTATGCTGGCCGCTGCCGGCCGGCCCTTGATACTGAATGTTTTCCCCCATAACAGAGAAAAGCGGCAGGCATGCTTCAAACGCTTCTTTTTCTCCTCCGGCCATAATGGCAAGCGTTCCGTTCCTCGCGCCGATGTCTCCGCCGGAAACGGGTGCATCCAGGGCGTGAATGGACTTTTCTTTGGCTTTCTCCGCTATTTTCTTCGCCAGAGATGGTTTTGATGTCGTCATATCAATGACAAACGCCCCTTCTTTTGCTTGCCGGAGAATGCCGTTTTCGCCGAGATAGATTTCCTCGACATCACTCGGATAGCCGACCATGGTAATAATGATGTCAGCTTTCTCTGAAAGGTCTTTGACCGTCTCCTGCCAGACCGCTCCCTTATTCAGAATCTCTTCCGCTTTTTGTTTCGTCCGCGTGTAGACTAAAACAGGATAGCCCGCTTCTAAAATGTGCGATGCCATACTGTTTCCCATGACGCCCAAACCGATAAATCCGACCGTTTTGTTCACTGCGCTTTCCTCCCCTGATGCGATTCATATATCACTCTTTCATGTCTATATTACCATATTATAGGCTGATAGAGTCCGCGTTACAAGGTGAATTTAGAAATGGCGCTGATCAGATCTTCGCTTGCGCTCTTTAACATATCAGTCGATTGCTTCACTTTTTCAAGCGTAACGAGCTGTTCATCAGTGGAAGCATTCACTTCTTCCGCGGCTGCCGCTGATTCTTGAGAAATGGCGGAGATGCTTTGAATCGCTTCTTGAATCGCGGCTTGTTCTTCACTCATTTTTTGAATGTCATTGTAAATATGATCTATACCTTGAACGAGAGACTGCATTTCCGTCGTGATCAGATTGAGAACCTCACCCGTTTCATGAATGGCGCTGTTTTGTTCATCATTCATTCTGCTTGCCTCAATCATCGCGTGTGACGCTTCTTTTGTCTCAGATTGAATCAGACGGACCGTCTCACTGATATGGCCGGAAGAAAGAGCTGATTGTTCAGCAAGCTTGCGGACTTCTTCCGCGACGACGGCAAAGCCCCGTCCGCTTTCTCCCGCTCTTGCGGCTTCTATGCTCGCATTCAGCGCCAAGAGATTCGTCTGGTCTGAAATAGCAGATATTGCCGTCACGACTTCTTCTATGTTTTTCGTTTGTTCTTCCAGGTCATTCAGCATTGCCTCTACTTTTTTCGTTTCTGAATTGGCTTCGTTTGACTTCATCAGCAGCTGCCCGAGCGCGTCCAGTCCTTTGTAGCTGGCATCCTCTGAAGACTTTGAGAGTTGTTTTATGCTGCCTGCGCGATCTGCGATTCCTTTTATTTTGACTGAGAGATTTTCCGATTTTTCGTTGATCGTCTCAACCTCTGACGCTTGCTCTGTCGCTCCGGCGGCGACTTCCTCTATCGCTTTTGCGATTTGTCCGCTCGTTTCATTTGTTTCTTGTGAAATGACGGTTAGCTGGTCAGATGTATCAGACACATTTTCTGAGGAGGCCTTGACCTGTTCGACCATCTCTTTCATATTTTCAACCATTTGGTTAAAGTCTTTTGTTAACTCGCCTACTTCATCTTTTGATTTCGTCTGAGCGCGGACGGTTAAATCTCCCGCTGAGACTGAATTTGTTTTTGCGATCAGCTGCTGAATCGGCCCGGTTATCGTTTTTGCGAGGAAATAGCTGAGTCCGATCGTAATCACAAGGGCGATCAGTGACATAAAAATGCTCACCGTGTTCATTTTGTCGGCTACTCCCATCAGCTGATCTTTTTCAAACTGCGTTCCGACTTTCCACCCTGTTTCTTTTACCGTTTGGTAGACGACCATGTTCCCCTGCAGCTCTTTGATGCCTTCTTTGTCCGCAGTGATGTCTTTTAACGTCTGATCTTCCGAAATATTTTTTCCCTGTTTTGCCGGATGGGCCAGAAGAGAGCCGTTTTCATCCGCTAAAAAGGCAAATCCTTTATACGGAACCTTTTGCTCGTTGACCATGCTCTGAATAGAGGACAGCTTCAAATCTAAGCTCGCCACTCCGACGACGGTTCCGCTGTTTTGAATGGCTTTTGACGCCGTCACGATCATGTCTCCCGTCACTGCATCTTTATAAGGGTCAGTCCAGACAACCTTATCGGGTTTTTCAGCCGCCATCTTATACCACGTTCGATTTGTCGGATCATAGTCTTTGGCAAAATCGGCCTTTGGATATGTAAACATTTGTTTGTTTGCGGTTCCGACGTACGCAAGCGCGACATATTTGTCATTCTGTCCGATCTGTTTTAACTCATCGTTAAAAAGCCGCGCGGTTTCTTTCTTCCCATCTGATAGAAAAGACCGGGACAATTCACCGTCTGCTAATCTCATTAATACGGTCTCATCATTTTTCAGCTGAAGCTCAATGTTCTGACCGAGTGAATTGGTGACATTCTCTGTCGTACGTTTTGCTTCCTCCGTCATCATCGGCTTTAATGTCAAATATGAAGAAACCGTTAAAAAAACAACCGTTACAATAAGCATTGCCGAGACAAACACAGCAATTTTGATATGCATTTTTTTAAACATAACCATCCCCTCCTGAGAGTTATATCGGTCTTTCGGCCAAGAAAATGAATAAATCTTGAAATAAATATCAAACATTTCCGTCATTTGGCGCAGCAAAAAAAAGAGCCGTCATGCCGACAGCTCTGCCTTACGTAAAATATTCGATTTTCGCTTTCGGAAAATAGGTTTCGATATAAGATTCGAGTGTTTCCCTTAAGGCATGTTCTTCGTCTTTTTGGTATATATATTTGCCGATTCCGTAGCGTCCCCATTTGTACCTGCGCTTTTCTTCATCAAGCTCAAGCTTTGTTTTCGGATAGTTCTTCTCAATCACCCGTTTGGCCGGTTTTGTAAAACGATGCTGGATCAGTTCAAATGTGATGTCATGCCGAACGTCTTCATCAAGCGCCGCATCCAATTTCTCAAACAGCTCCTTATAGCCTTCCTCCCAGCCATCGTGAATATAAATCGGCGCCACGATGAAACCGAGCGGATAGCCCGCTTTAGCGACTTTGACGGCGGCTTCGATCCGTTTGTCGAGCGGAGAAGTTCCCGGTTCAAAGTTCTTAATGACATAATCGGCATTGATGCTGAATCTGAACCTAGTCTTTCCGTTATGTTTTGCATCAAGCAAATGATCGACGTGGTGAAATTTAGTCACGAATCTGAGCTGTCCCAATTCGCTTTGTCCGAAATGTTCAATGGCTCTTTTTAATGTATGTGTCAGATGATCGATTCCTACGATATCAGACGTACAAGAGGCTTCAAATCTTGTAAATTCCGGCGCCCGTTCTTTCATATACTCATCAGCCTGATCCAGAATCTCTTCCACATTGACATATGTCCGGATGTAAGGCTTTGATCCCATCGTCGTCTGCAGGTAGCAATAGTGGCAATGCCCCATACAGCCCGTCGCAAATGGAATGGCATATTCGGCGGACGGCTTTGAAGAATCGAATTTCAGTGTTTTCCGGACGCCGATTACCAATGTTGATTTCGCGTTCCGGTATTGCTGCAAGTGATTTTTCCCCGGAATATTCCGGACTTGATTATGCGATGTTGTTTCTCTGATCTCAAGCCCCATGTTTTCAAACTTATTCTTCAGCTCTTGTCCTAACGGGTATTCGAGCGCTCTCGGTTCTATATAAACAAGCTGGGGCACAAACGGCTTCAGCATGAACTGACACTCCCTTTTTACATTTTCTCATGTTGTTACTTTCCGTTTAAAAGAGAGTGAATATGCGTTGTAAACATTTCCTTTGATCAATGGTACCGGTCTTCTTCAAAAAGCTCGCTGTAAAGCGCTTCCGCTTCCTCATATGTCGAAAAGACCGCGTCATCTTCGGCCAGCGGATGATAGGTTTCGTATAAAAACAGAGACAGTTCTCCCTCATGGTACGGGTGATGGACGATCTCCGCCTCTTTAATATGGGCAACATTGGCGGCATGCGGATTGCGGTAAATCACATAGACCGTATCCCCCGCTGCAAATGATTTTGTCATGATAATCCCTCCTGTTGAACGTTATTGTTCCCCCCTTTTTTCCGAATATGAAAAAAACCAGACGGCTTATACCGTCTGGCTGTTGTATTACTTATTGAATGTTTCTTTAACGAATGCGACAACCTCTTCTGTCGTGCTCATAGACAAGATTGTTTCTTTGAATGATTCAGCTTCTTTTTTAGAAAGCTTGCTGATCTGCGTTCTTGCCGGAAGGATGGATGTAGCGCTCATTGAGAACTCATCTAAGCCTAAACCGAGAAGAATCGGAATCGCAATTTCGTCTCCCGCCATTTCTCCGCACATGCCGACCCATTTGCCCTCTTTGTGAGCGGCTTCAATAACAAGGGTGATCAGACGGAGAATCGCCGGATTGTATGGCTGATACAGATAAGCTACGCGCTCGTTCATGCGGTCAGCAGCCATCGTGTATTGGATCAAGTCATTTGTTCCGATACTGAAGAAGTCAACTTCTGTAGCAAACTGATCTGCGATAACGGCTGTAGACGGAATCTCTACCATCATACCGACTTCAATATCGTCAGAAACCGCTACGCCGGCTTCGACGAGTTTTTCTTTTTCTTCGAGAAGAATCGCTTTCGCCTGTTTAAACTCGTTTACTGTCGCAATCATCGGGAACATGATTTTTAAGTTTCCGTATGTACTTGCACGAAGCAGCGCACGAAGCTGAGTTCTGAAGATTTCTTGCTCTTCAAGGCAAAGGCGGATGGCTCTGTAGCCTAAGAACGGGTTCATTTCTTTAGGGAGCTGCAGGTAAGGAAGCTCTTTGTCGCCGCCGATATCCAATGTCCGCACGACAACTGATTTTCCTTCCATACGCTCAAGAACCGTTTTATAAGCGTCAAACTGCTCGTCTTCTGTCGGAAGCTGGTCGCGTCCCATGTAAAGGAATTCCGTACGGTAAAGCCCTACAGCTTCTCCTCCGTTTTCAAGAACGCCTTTTACATCGTCAGGTGTGCCGATGTTTGCGGCAAGCTCTACATGATGGCCGTCTTTTGAAACAGTCGGTTCATTGACGAGCTTCGCCCACTCAGCTTTTTGCGCCAGGTAAGCACTGTGCTTTTCTTCATATTTCTTTAACGTTTCACTGGAAGGATCGATGATCACATCACCATCGATGCCGTCTACGATCACCGTAACACCGTTTTCAATTGTCCCTGTAGCCGCTTTTGTGCCGACAACAGCCGGAATTTCAAGCGAACGGGCCATGATCGCGGAGTGTGAAGTGCGTCCGCCGATATCAGTTGTAAAACCTTTTACAAACTGGCGGTTTAATTGCGCCGTATCAGACGGTGTCAAATCTTCAGCCACGATAACAACCTCTTCTGAGATCATGCTCGGGTTCGGAATTTCCACGCCCAGCAGGTGCCCCGTCACACGTTTTGTTACGTCACGGATATCCGCCGCACGCTCTTTCATGTATTCGTTATCCATTGATTCAAACATAGTAACGAACATGGAAGCTGTTTCTTTCAAAGCGAATTCAGCATTGACTGAATCTGTGCTGATTTTCTCCTTTACCGGGTTCAACAGCTCAGGATCACTCAGAACTAAAAGGTGCGCGGAGAAAATGTCAGCTTTGTCTTGTCCCAGTTCTTTTAAAGCATGCTCTTTAATTTTTTCAAGCTCTTCTTTAGAACGTACAATCGCTTCATCAAAACGGCTTACTTCAGCCGCAGCATCAGCAATGTTTTTCTTTTCAACCGTTAAGTCCGGCTCTTCAAGCCGGTATGCTTTCGCAATCGCAATTCCGGCTGAAGCGCCTATTCCTTTTAATTCTTGCATTACTCGCCGAGTCCTTCGCTTTTCATTGTTTCTTCTAAAGCGTTAAGAGCATCGTTTTCGTCAGCGCCTGAAGCGGAAATTGTGATTTCAGCGCCTTTAGCGATACCTAGAGACATAACGCCCATGATTGACTTAAGGTTTACTGTTTTGCCGTTATATTCTAAGTTTACGTCAGCATCGTATTTGCTTGCAGTCTGTACAAGAACTGTCGCAGGACGAGCGTGGATTCCGGAATCTGCTGTTACTTTAAATGTTTTTTGTGCCATGATTATCATTCTCCTTTAAATTAAAGCTATTTTACTACACAATATTATATCATACAGCCGTACTTGTCATCTGACAAGCACGGCGTATTTATATGCTTATTTTCCGATTTTCACAATATCTTTTTGTTCCCGTTTTACGGTACCTTCGGCCGAAAGGGAAATCGCTTCACCCTCGGCAAGATTTGTAAAGACAATCGGTGTCATTAATGAAGGAACATGAGGTTTAACCGCTTCAAGATCAACTTCAAGCAGCTTTTGCCCCGGTTCAACCCGGTCACCCTCAGAAACAAAAGAAGTGAATCCTTCGCCTTTCAGACTGACTGTGTCGATTCCGAAATGAATCAGGATCTCTCTTCCGCCGTCAGACTGAAGACCGATCGCATGTTTTGTCGGGAAAACATTCAGCACTTTTCCGCGGACAGGCGATACGACGATTCCTTCTTCAGGAAGAATCGCAAAACCGTCACCCATCATTTTTCCTGAGAACACCTGGTCAGGCACATCGGTAATCGGATGGATTTCGCCGGTGATCGGAGAAGCGAACACTTCTTCACCCTGCTCGTTTCGGAGCGGATCTGCGATAACCTCTTCAACCTGCTGGCTGACTTCTTCTTGCGCGGATACTTTCGGTTCAGGTCGCGGCGTGCGTCCGGCGATAATATCCTGCATCTGTGTTTTTAAACCGTCAGAACGCGGGCCGAAAATGGCCTGAATGTTGTTTCCGACTTCAAGAACGCCTGAGGCGCCAAGCTGTTTCAAACGAGTCTTATCCACTTTCTTCTGGTCGTTGACCGTAACGCGGAGTCTCGTGATACAAGCGTCAAGGTGCTTAATGTTTTCCTGGTCACCCATTGCCTGCAGGATTTCATAAGGAAGGTCGCCGGCTTCGCCTGAGGCGCCCGCACCTTCATCCGCAGCCTCTTCTTCACGGCCCGGCGTTTTCAGATTGAACTTTCTGATCGCAAACCGGAAACCGAAGTAGTAAATGAGTGCTAGTCCTAAGCCGACCGGAATGACAAGCCACCAAGCCGTCCGGTTAGGCAGAATTCCGAACAGGAAGTAGTCAATCAGACCGCCTGAGAACGTCATACCGATTTTTACATGCAGCAGCTGCATAACCATAAAGGAAAGTCCCGCGAATACGCAATGAATCGCAAACAGGATAGGAGCCACAAATAAGAATGAGAATTCAAGCGGCTCGGTAATTCCCGTTAAGCAACTTGTCAGAGCGGCAGAACCCATGATTCCGGCTACAAGTTTTTTCTTTTCAGGCTTCGCTTCATGATAGATTGCAAGCGCTGCCGCCGGAAGACCGAACATCATAAACGGATATTTCCCCGTCATAAATGTTCCCGCCGTCAGCTGTACGCCGTCTTTGATCTGAGCCATGAAAATCCGCTGATCTCCGCGGATGATGTCTCCGGCCGCATCTTTATAGCTGAAAAATTCATACCAGAACGGCGAGTAGAAAATGTGATGAAGACCGAACGGAATCAACGACCGCTCAATCATCCCGAAAATAAAGGCCGCCAAGGTTGGATTCGCTTCCACAAGACCCGTGGAGAAGGAATTCAGACCGTGCTGGATCGGAGGCCAGATCACTAACATAATAAGTCCGAGAATTAATGCGGAAATTGATGTGATAATCGGGACGAACCGCTTACCCGCAAAGAATCCGAGGTACTGCGGAAGTTCAATTTTATAAAACTTGTTGAACAATAACGCGGCCAGAACCCCGACGATAATACCGCCGAACACGCCCGTCGCCAAAGTGGGTATCCCCAGCATGTTAATATAGGCCGGATGGTTTTCCGCAAAAAACTTTGCCCGTTCAATTTTGTCAGACGGAATACTGCCGTTCGCCATAAGCACGGCGCTCATGGATACGTTCATGACCAGGTATCCGATAATGGCCGCGATTCCGGCAACACCGTCTCCGTTGGCAAGACCGATCGCAACCCCTACTGCAAAAAGAAGCGGCAGGTTGTCAAATACGATTTGGCCGGCGCTTTCCATGACGTTCGCCACAAGCTGAACGTTATCATTGCTTAAGAAATGCATGACTTGAATCATATCTTTGTTCTGCATGGCATTCCCTAACGCAAGCAAGATCCCCGCAGCCGGTAAAATCGCAACCGGAAGCATAAGAGCACGGCCGATTTTCTGGAGAACGCCGAATAATGCTTTAAACATAAAAGATGTACCTCCTCTGTTAGCTAGTGTGACCTTACAGCGAAAATTCATGACAACGAATTCACTGGCGCAAGTCTTCAGTTTAACCGTTTACATTTGCCCTTTTACACAACAAAAAAGGCATGAGTAAAAAGGGTGTGCAAAATAACGGGATCGTTCTTCCCGTTTTTTACCCTCAATCACTCATGCCTGATCGAATCAGTGACACGTTTTTAAGGTTTCAACTGAAATTATGAAATTTTATTGGTTAATCGGTACAAATGAAGCGTGAGATAAACCGCTTCCGCCTCATGAACTGGTTTTTTCAGTATTTGCTGCAAGATTTTTATCAGTTTCCAAGCAGTATTGTAGCATAGCGGGTATTCATTTTTCAATAATAACATTAACTTTTCTGGTTCTTTTGTCTGCTCTTCCCGATTAATCCTGTCTATGGTAAATCTGATATGCCGGATCAGCCGCAAATAGTGGACGCTTTCTTTATTCACTTTCATCTGGAAAGATTCCTCAATCACCTGAACGAGGCGGGACATCAGCTGTGAATGCTGATTGACCTCTGAAAGGGGCCGATTCGTCAGGGCGGAATGGATATGCAGAGCGATAAAGCCGATCTCTCCTTCAGGAAGGCAGATTCCCGTCTTTTCATTAATCATGCCGACGACTTCACGGGCAATTTGGAATTCTTCCGGATAAAGCGTTTCGGTTTCCATGAGAAACGGGTTTTTAATGTCAAACCCCTGCTGCAGCCGCTTTACCGCAAAGGCGATATGGTCAGTCAGCGCAATATGGATATGCTCATTTAACGGTTGGCTTGTCCGCTTCTTGATATGATAAATGACGTCATTGGAGATGTCGACAAGTGTCTCGTCCACATAACCGAGGAGCTTTTTAAATTGTTTTTGTTCTTTTTCATCCTTTAAGATGAACATCTTGTCATACCCTTTATCTTCAATGACATC
Source organism: Bacillus sp. NEAU-242-2 (assembly GCF_027853835.1). NCBI lineage: Bacteria > Bacillati > Bacillota > Bacilli > Caryophanales > Bacillaceae > Bacillus > Bacillus sp. NEAU-242-2. The sequence goes on from NZ_JAPNNY010000001.1 coordinate 631,759, forward strand.
CGCTTGTTTTTTTCCAAAGCCGATCCCTTTTCCGATTAAGACGACCTCACTGTATCTATCATGTGTTGCGATGAGCACATTGTTATTTAATACCTTTTCAACTGTAAAGGACCCCTTCATGATCCTCAGCTCCTTTGTCATTCAATACCTCATATCGTACAAAACGAACGGAAAGCGCGTCAATTCTTTTTTTAGACGGTTGATCGTTCAATAAGGCGGTAATCAAGAACTTTCCTTCCCGGAGGCCCGCCGCTGATCCGGTTCTCAAGCATGTGAAAAGCCTGCTTTCCCATTTCTTTCGTTTGTATATCTATTGTGGAAATACCTAACATCTTGCTGATATCATGATTGTCGATGCTCAAAATCGCAAGCTCTTCCGGGATGCGCGTCCCGTTTGCCTTGGCTTCAAGGTAAAGACCTGCGGATACTTGATCATTCGCCGCAAACAGCGCAGTCGGTTTGTCATCCCAGCTCTTCCATCTATGAAAAAGGGCTTTCCCGTCAAGCAGCGTCAGCACCTTTTCCACAACCAGCTCTTCCCTGTAAGGCTGCCCGATCTTCTTCAGTGCCTCTTTATATGCGGCGATGCGGACTTGACTGTTTTTTCCCTTTTTTCTGGCCAGGCTGATCGCTATTTTCCGGTGTCCCTTTTCTATCAGATAATCCAGACCGTGCCGAAATGCTTCCCGATGCGGATTACTGATGGAGGAAAGCCCTGCCGCATCAGTGTACTGGCAGAGGATGAGCGGTTCTTTCACGGTAAGCAGATGCCCATCAGGAATTGCTTTGGAGCAGATAATCAGGCCGTCCACTTGGCGCTCCTGTAATTGCGATAAGGCAAAACGTTCTTTTTTCTGCTGATAATCTGTCTGGTATAAAGAAAGATGCACGCCTGACGCTTCGGCAGCCTCGGCAATACCTGCAACAAGGTCTGCAAAATACGGAAGATTCACCGACGGAAGCACAACGCCGATCATATCGGAAAAACCTTTGGATAAATGCACAGCATGAATGTTGCGCGTGTATCCGAGCGATTGCATCGCTTTTTTCACTCTTTCTCTTTTGTCCTTACTTACATAAGGATGATCGTTTAAAACTCTTGATACCGTTGTAACGGAAACCCCGGCAGCGCCGGCAATGTCTCTGATCGTAGCCATGGCGTCCCCCCTTTCTTTTTTTCCCTTGATCTGGAATGCGTTTCATACAGTAAGCTAGAAACAGATACATCCTATTCGTTTGAAAGGAGAAGAACAGCGATGGGGATTCTTTGCTTAATCGGTTTGTGTCTGGCCATACTCGGCGGCAGTTACCTTGCCCTGCGGCCCCTGAATGAAAAGCATGATATCAAACCATTTCAGCATTTTGATGATTTTTTCATTTAAAAGGTGATAAAAAAGGACGCTGCGTTCCAGAACCGTCCTTTTTTATCACAAAGCTTTCTATTTCAGAATCGTTAATTCTTTCGGATACTGCGTTAATGCTTCGGCGCCGTCTTTTGTGACAAACACATCGTCTTCTATGCGCACGCCGCCGACATCCGGCACGTAAATCCCCGGTTCTATCGTGTACACCATGCCTTCTTTGAGGAGTGTGTCGTTCGCGCTGCTCATTGATGGATATTCGTGAACCGAAATCCCGAGTCCGTGGCCGAGGCGGTGCGGGAAATAGTCTCCGTATCCGGCTTTTTCAATAATGCCGCGGGCTTTTAAATCAAGATCGCCGATTCTGACGCCGGGTTTGCTTAATTGAAGCGCCGCCTGTTCAGCTTTAAGCACCGTTTCGTAAATCTCTTCCTGTTTCGGGCTGATTGATTGGTATGCGAATGTTCTCGTAATGTCTGAACAGTAGCCGTCAAGAATAACGCCCAGATCAAACAGGACAAAATCGCCTTTTTTCAACCTGTCTGCACCCGGATTCCCATGGGGCTGGCCTGATTTTTCCCCGAACAGCACCATCGTTGAAAATGACATGCCCTGCACACCTTTTTTCTTCAGCTCAAACTCAATCTGTGCGAGTACTTCGGTTTCACTCACACCCTCTTTAAGCGCCGCGACACCGACTTCAACTCCGTAATCCGCGAGTTTTGCCGCTTCCCTGAGAATGCTGATTTCCTTCTCATCTTTTACGAGGCGGAATTGGTTGAGCGTTTCTTCTGCCGAAACAAATGCTGCGCCCCCTGAAGCTTGTTTGAGCTGTTCTGAGCGGGAAAGAGAGATCGAATCCTTTTCAACCGCGATGGAATCAAGCGGCACATTTCGTTTTGTGAGCTCGGCTTTGATCAGCTCCCACGGATCTTCGTGATCGCCGTAGCCGATAATACCATGCTCCCATCCGGCGCTTCGGGCTTGTCCGGCTTCCATTCCCGGACAAACGAAAAACGGCTCCTGTTCCTGAAACAGGAACAATCCCATTAACCGCTCATGCGGATCTGTGTAAAAATCAGTTAAATAAAATACGTTTTCCTTTGTATGTATAAACGCCGCATCATGTCCTTCTTTTTTCAGCCAAGATGAAACACGTTCTAATCTGTTCATTTTTTGCTTTTCCTCCTTACCAAAGTGACTCTTTATTCATTCTATCAGTTTTCCGGCGTTTATGCTGTGAACGAACATTAAAAAAACAGCCGCCCGTGTGCGGCTGTCATGTTTATTTTAATAATCTCAGTCCGTTCAGTATGACCAGAATCGTGCTCCCCTCATGCCCGATTACGCCAAACGGCAGTTCCATCACCTGCAGAAAGTTGGCGCAGATCAAAAGGCAGATGACCGAGAGCGAGAAAACAATATTCTGCTTAATAATCCGGTTCATTTTCCTTGAGAGTCTGCACATTTTCACAAGCTTGTGAAGATCATTTTTCATAAGGACTAAGTCAGCCGTTTCTAGAGCCACGTCCGTTCCCCCGCCCATCGCAATACCGACGTCAGCGGTTTTCAGAGCGGGCGCGTCATTAATGCCGTCTCCGACCATGGCGATTGTGCCGTACGTTTCTTTCAGCTTCTTCACTTCTTTTGCCTTTTGGTCCGGCAGACAATCGGCAACAACCGTCGTCATGCCCGCCTCTTTCGCGATGGCAGCCGCAGTTTCAGACTGATCGCCAGTGAGCATGGCTGTTTGAATGCCCAGTGATTCAAGCTCAGCCATCACGGCTTTGGCTTCAGGGCGGATTTGATCCTTTAAGGCGAAGCAGCCTGCAATCCGGTCATCTTTTTTAACAAAGACCAGTGTAAAGCCTTTATCCTTTAATTCTTTTCCCGATGTCTGCAAAAAAGCATCTGCCGCATGTTCACCTGCAAATCCCGCTTTTCCGACCATCCATTTGACGCCTTCTATTTCAGCCTGAACGCCGAATCCCGACGTCTCGTCAATCGATAGATGGCCTGCGGGCGCGGCGCCCCGGCTTTCGGCAAATTCAGCTATCGCTTTTGCAAGCGGGTGGCTTGATTGCTTTTCTATCGCATACACCGCCTGCATGATCTCATCTTCACTCACATGTTCCGCTGCTTGAAATGCCGCGACTGCCGGCTGTCCCTTTGTGACCGTGCCGGTTTTGTCAAATGCGATCATCCGTACGCTTCCCAGCTGCTCTAAAAACACACTTCCTTTAACCAATAATCCGTTGCGGGCCCCATTTGAGATAAGGGAAAGCGCAGCGGGCATAATAGAAGCGACAAGCGCGCACGGGGAGGCGACCACCATAAACACCATCGCCCGGTAAAAGGTTTCACTCCAGCTCCAGCCTAAAGCGAAATGAGGAACGAATAAAAGCACAGCCACGGCTAACAGCACGCCTTTGACATAGACACTTTCGAATCGCTCAATAAATGCCTGAGCCGGTGACACGCTGTTTTGGGCTGATTCCACCAGCCGGATGATTTTTCTGAATAAAGACTGTTCATTTGTTTTCGTCACACGGACCGTTAAGGAGCCGTTTCCGTTTACCGTTCCTGTAAACACAGAATCTCCTGCTGTTTTTTCCGCCGGCATCGCCTCACCCGTCAGCGCCGATTCATCGAGGCTCGTCACGCCAGACTCAATAATCCCGTCTGCCGCTACGCGTTCGCCCGGCTTAATGACGATCATGTCACCGATCTTAAGTTCAGCAGCCGGCACCCGCTTTTCCCGTCCGTCCGCAAGCAGGGTCGCTTCCTCCGGTTCCAGTTTCATCAAAGATGTTAAATCACGGCTGCTTTTATTCATCGTATATGTTTCGAGCGCGCCGCTTAACGAAAAAATAAAGATAAGAACAGCGCCTTCCGCCCAATAACCGATCAGGGCGGAGCCGACAGCCGCAAAAATCATCAGCAGTTCTACATTTAACGCCTTCGTCTCAATGGTATCCTCAATTCCCTCTTTCGCTTTTGCAAATCCCCCGATCAGGAAGGCAAGGATATACAAAGTGACGGACAGGCCTTTTGTTTCGCTAAAAAACCAGGCCGCAAGAATAAGGACGCCGGATACGAGCGCCGCAATGAGTTCTGCATGCTGGAGCCATTTTTTTCCGGCCCGCTCTTCTTGTATCTGCTGTTGTGAATGGGTTTGTGTCATCACTTGTTCATTCATTATGAATTCTCCTCTCTAATTGAGAACGCAAATCATCTTCAATTCCCCGATAAAAGTAAAACAGCCGCCTGACAGGCAGCATTTTCACAGTGTTATCGCAGTGTTTTCTTTATTATAGCATGCCGGCGGAAGATTTCAATTATAATTGTTTTAATTTCTTTTTGATAATAATTATCATTAGCGTTTCTTCAGCTGTTCATTATATGCAAAAAAAGGTGCGGGAGGAATTCCTCCCGCACCTTTTTAATTCTCTGACCATTCTTTTAATTGTGAGGCGGTCATCGGACCGACGATCTTTTTTTCGATTTCTCCTTTTTCATTCAGCAGAAATGACGTGGGAATCGTCATGACATCGTATTCCTTCATAAGCTCGCCTTTCGTGTCAAGAACAATCGGGAATGTGAGATGGTGCTGAGTGACAAAGTTTTGAACGGTATTTTTATTTCGCTCGGCATTCATCAAATTTACCGTTACAAGGCTTACATCATCGGACTGATGCTGTTCAAAATACGTTTGGAATTGCGGAAGTTCTTTTTTGCACGGCGGACACCACGATGTCCAAAAATGTAAAATCGTTTTCTGCCCTTTATTCGGAATCGATATTTCGTCTCCTTCAATCGTCTTCATCAGAAACACGGCGGGAACTGCCTGTTTTTCTGATGAGGCTTTTGCTTCAGGCATCCAGACGGCGGCAGCTATCAAAAGGACTGCACATACAATTAGGCGGGTTTTATGCATATGATCTTCCTTTCACGCGTTTCGGATAGCTTGCCCTTCCTTATTGAAATGTATCAGCCTTTTCAGCTTTCGATCCGGGGCGCTGTTCTTCCGCCGCCCGTCAAAAACACGGAGACACCGAGGTCTTTGCAGATCGTCGCGTAATGTAAACTTGTCAGAAGGATCATGCCGGTATTCATACCGAGTATAATGCCGAGCATTTGCAATTCCGGCATAGAACCGAGCACATACATCATCGAAAGCCCTACAATGCTGCTCCATACGTTATGATAAAACGCCGTTTTCACGTGGCCGATGCCGATCAGACAGGCTTGAAGCGGCATCACAAACAGATGAAAAAGAAAAAACGGCCACAAAAGCTGCAAATAATACTGCGCTTCCGGAGACTGAAAAAACAAATGGGTCAGCGGGCCTGCGAACTGAAACATGACCCAGACTGCCGGAATGCCGTAGCCGAATGTAATAAAAATCGCTTGTCTCAGCCGTTTCAGCACAATATCATATTGGGACAGCGCATATGCTTCTGAAATGCTGGGAATCATGACGACCATCAGCGAATGGGCGATAAATGCGGGAAACGAACCGATTGTCATCGCTACACCGGCAAGCATGCCGTATTGATCAATCGCAGCTGTCCCGGCAACCCCGGACGCCAGCAGCGCTCCTTTAACCAAGAAGGGTTCAACTGCGTTTGTCACCGCATGAAATATACGAAGTCCCGTTGTCGGGATGGATACGGCCAGGAGGCGTTTCCGCACGTCTTTCCCGCGAAGATGAATGTGCTGATGGCCGGAAAGCGCCCTCCGCGCCAAAATAAACTGCGTATACAAATAAACGAACACCACAACATCGCTTGCGACCAGCACAAATAACGAAATAAGCACGGCCATATCAATTTCAAAAGAGTACCATTGAAAAAAGATAAACAGACAAAGCACTTGAATGATTTTTTTCAAGACATTCGCAACCGCGATTTTTCCCATTTGCTGCACACCCATAAAATAACCTCTGGCGATGGATGTAAAAGCGACAACTGGAATCAGCCCGATGACAATCCCTTTAATAAAGGGGTGATACGTATCGAATACAGGAATGAACGGCAGCGCGATGCTTGCGGCCGCGGTTGAAAACGCGGTAAAAACGGCGGTCATTCTGAAGGCATGCCGGAGCATGCTTTCATGCAGCTTCTGATTGGATTCCGCGATGAATTTTGAAATAGAGATCGGAAGCTCCAGACTGGCGATTACGATAATTAAAAAGATGGTGGGCAGAATGCTCATGTAAAGCCCCATCCCATGCTCGCCAAGCTCCCGCGCCAGTATCATATTCACGACAAATTCCAGACATTCCGCGAAAAAGGCGGCGATGGATAAAAGAATGATCCCTTTCACAAATCGATTCATGGTGTCTCTCCTTGTCTCACGTTCTTCCATCATCATATGAGACAAGTTCTGAAAATATTTTCGATTTCTCAAAATTGAAAAAAGCATAGCGGGGATATTTTTGATCCCGCTATGCTTACATCGCAAATACGTGTCTGCCGATCCGTTCGATAATTTTTCGGGAACGGATCCAGTGGTCAGATGCCGTTTTCGGATTGTAGAAAAACAACGCGTTCGTTTCTCTGCCCGGATGGTCAAGCGCCTCATTTGCGGCGGCGATGGAATCCTTATCCGGCTTTTGATTAATGCTTCCGTTTGCTACCGGTTCAAATGCATTCCTTTGATAGATCACGCCCCGAATGGTATCCGGGAAACCGTTTTTTTCAGTGCGGTTCAGCACTACGCTGGCTACCGCAACCTTCCCTTTATAAGATTCACCTTTCGCTTCTGCGTGAACGAGACGTGACAGGAGTTGTCTGTCAGCGCGGGAATACGTTTTTTTCGGCGGCTGATAAGCCGTCTCTTCCGGTTTTGCTTTCTTCTCTTGGTGAGATGAAAGCTTTATCGGTTGGATAGAATGCTTATGATCCGTTTTTGAAAGCTTCGGAACCGGGCTTTTTTTATTTAAATCAGCAACCAGGGTGCTGGGTTCTTGCTTTGGCTTCTTCGCAAAAGTAAACAGAGCTTCTGTATGTTCAATTTTTGATGCAGGCATAAAACATAGAAAAAAGACAGCCAAGGCAGCAAATTTTGTCGTCATACGATTTCCTCCTTAAATACTTCACTACCTTAACAAGAGCTGTGCGCAAATTCACGTTTAAAGATTTTCCAGTGCTCCCAATCAGCTTTTATAATGGAAGAAGTTTGTTAACAGCCTTGTTATTGGCAGGAAAACAGCCGTCATTTTCACAACATTAACCAAATAGCAGTAAAAGTATCCATCGGAGGGATTTTACATTTTGTTTACATCTGTTACAGCCAGATGAAATGAGAAACTGAAACCAAAAAAAGACTCCTCAAGGGCGAGGAGCCGTCAGCTTCTTGGATGTTCTAAATACTGGAAGATAACATCTCCGCCCTGCTGGGCAATACCGCGGAAATGCTTAAAATCTTCCTGCTTCGATAAAACTGCTCGAAATGCAAGAAAATGTTCTTTCTGCACCCTGAATTCTTTGATTTCACCGGTGCGCATTTGGTTGATACGTTCTGAAATTTCCTCAGGCAGCAACGAATACAGCCTCCTTTTCTCGGCTTTTTCCCGAAAAACAATATACCATCTTTCCCCCGCCGGGACAATGATTGAGCGGGCTGATACCCATATCGCTTTACTTCTTAAAGAAAATACTGCAAAATATTTTCAAACAGGATTTATGATAAAGGAGAGGAAGCTCGTGAAAATTGCTAAGGTTGGAAACGTCATTGAATTTAAAAACGGATTAACCGGTATTGTTGAAAAAGTAAATGAAAACTCCGTCATCGTTGATGTAACCATCATGGATAATTATCGTGACCTTGAATTAGATTCCCTCACTGTCGTCAACCATAAGAATTATAAAATCATCAGAGACTCCTATTAAACCCCCCGAACAATCCGAACCATTTACATATCCCGCACAAAAGCTGCCGCCCGGCAGCTTTTTCAAATGAATTCAGATCTCGGTCATTTCCACAAAAAAATCACCGGTCTCATCTTTATTGTAAAGATTTGTGACGGATGTATAGTAGTTGGTTATTTTACCGCGGAATTCAAGCCCACGCTCGGGCGCCTTGATGTCAAATGTTTTTTCGTACAAAAGGACGGCAATATCATGATACGTTTCAGAGGTCACCTTCAATACGAATGAAATCATACGGCCGTCTTTACCCGCACTTTCTTTACAATCATACATTTTCAGCCTTACACCGTTTAACTCTAACGGCTCCATAACGAACACTCCTTCTTTTTACAGGACATGCTACCATGCTGGCCATTCCTTTACAATTGATCCGCTCCGAATAAGAAAAAACAGCGCAGGTCTTTACAAACATACGTTCCCTATTTTATAATGAAACAGACGAGCTGCCATCCAGCACCCGTCACGTATTGAAGCGGCGAGTACACTCCCCCCGGGTTTACTCGTCTTTTTCTTTTCTCCAAATGATCTCTCTTTCCCTTATAGAAGTTCTGTGCGAATATCATGCACCTTTTTGGCTGCGTGGCAGAGACGAAAAATACCCCCGCTTAAAAGCCGGGGGTATTTAGGTTATATTCCGAGACCGCCGGCACTCCCGAGGAAACTTCCCATTCTTCACCGAACTTTTGAATAGCATATAGTCGCAGTTATCACATCGTCCTGCTGTAATCAAGACTACATTTAAAATAAGGGGTCATACATATTAGACATATATAATATGCAAATGCACCCGATTGTTAAGTGTATTACTTCACAAATTATCCAATTTGCAGTTCATTTGTTACAAGAAGTTCACCTAGTTTCTAAAGTATAGGTTTTTCCATTACTACTGTTTTAACTTCATAACCATTAGGGTTGGTAACCGTTTCTTCTTTATAAACTATGTAACCCATTCTTTCGTACAAGCTTATATTTTTTGGTAATGATGCACGAACACGGCATTCTATTTTCTTTTTTTTATTTTCAATAGCATAATTCTCAATCCATAATAATATTGCTTTCGCTATCCCTTTTCCTCTTGCGTGTGATGTAACGGATAATCTTGAAAAATATATCGAGGTATCTTTTAATGTGATTCTAGAAGAAGCAACTGGTTCCCCATCTACAAAGCACAACAATGCTTTTTCTAATCCTTGTTTCATTGCATTTAATAGATGATCTAACGGTTCATTTAATGCACTAGAGGGAACTTCAAGAAATCTATATTCTTCAAATGCCTCTAACATAATTTTATGCACAATCTGATATTCTTCTGCACTTGCTAATCGTATTTCTAAATTCATTTTTTCCCTCCAAGTTAATGTTATTTAGAACTATTATATCTTTTTTATAATTTTCTGTTGTGCTAACTGCCATGTTTCTTCCAAAATTAAATTTTTATTTATTACAGGAATGCTGCCCGGCTAAAAAAAGCAACTGCTCTTATTGCAATTGCTTTCGTTTTCAACATTTAGGTGGAGCATTTTATATATTTTTATACCTGAGCGTAAGCAACCTTAGAAATAAACTGAATAGACTATACTTGCTCTTTTAAAAAGACTTATAATGGTCGCAGAGGTGGTCAAAATGAAACTAAATGCAGCGCCGCGCCTAAACGCCGTTATGAAGGCGAAAGGGTGGACGCAGGTAAGACTTTCGGAAGCATCTGGTGTGCCACAAGGTTCGATATCGCGCTTCGATAAGAATAGTCGCCACTAAGACTGGCACGTTTTTTCGATTGCGAAAGCGCTCGACGTAGAAGTCGATGAGCTATTCGAAATTGAGGACGCTGAATAAATAGAACGTATTGAAAAATCCCCGCCTAGAAAGACAGGGATCGTGGTCACACTATGGCTTCTTCGGGTCACAGTCGGGTCACACTTCGCTGTGACTCGCTCACATTTCCGTCTAAAACTGACGCTAAATGTTCGGGTTTTACCGTGACCTCACTCCGTTTCACACTTCGGACCGCAACCGGGGGTATTTAGGTTATATTCCGAGTCCGTACTCCGTCTGAAATTAACGGTTGTCAATCGTCTCCGGATACATATCATGATTCATCATCCGATGTTCGGCCATTTTTTCATATTTTGTTCCCGGTCTGCCGTAGTTTGTATACGGGTCAATGGAGATTCCGCCTCTTGGCGTGAATTTGCCCCATACTTCAATGTAGCGGGGGTCCATTAATTCGATCAAATCATTCATGATGATGTTCATGCAGTCCTCGTGGAAATCTCCGTGGTTGCGGAAGCTGAAAAGATACAGCTTCAGCGATTTGCTTTCCACCATTTTTTCGTCCGGAATATAGCTGATGTAGATGGTTGCAAAATCCGGCTGTCCCGTTTTCGGGCAAAGCGACGTAAATTCCGGGCAGTTGAATTTAACGAAATAATCACGGTTCACGTGTTTATTCGGAAATGATTCCAAAACCTCCGGCGCATATTCAAATAAATAGTTTGTCCCTTGATTACCCAGGAGCGTAACTCCTTCTAATTCTGATTCTTTTCTTGTCATATAAATCTCCCTTTCTATTAAACTCCCCGTTTATTGCCCCAAAGCAATGTATGCAGCTGAGGCAGGACTCTGACGAGATTCAGATCCGAATCGGCAGAAACCTTATCAACGAGTGTTTCGTATTTTCCGAGCAGATGTGCGATCAATGCCCGGTCGTCCGTCGTATGGACGTTATCGTTTCCGACCTGAAGATAAAACGGAATATTCGGATATCGCTTGTGCACGGTTTTCGCGAATTGGAGATCTTCATCATTAAAAATGACGACCTTTAAGCTGACCGCGTTAAGCCTTTCTGCCGCATCAAGCGAAGACACAATGTGATCGAGCTTTGCAAAATCGGTTGTCATCCCCGAACTTGGCGGCTTCGGTGAAATCGTCAGGTCGTTAATCATTGTGAACCAATCCTGATAGACCGTTCCCTGCGTTTCTAAAGCGGCGCGCACCCCGTGCTCTTTCAGCAGCAGAATCAGCGCGTCAAGCTGCTTTAACAGCGCCGGGTTTCCTCCTGAGATGGTGACATGAGAAAAGGCGTCTCCGCCGATTTCTCTCAGCTCGCGGTAAATGTCTTCCGCTGTCATCCAGCGGATATCTTTTTTGGCTGAGCCGTCCCATGTAAAAGCGGAGTCGCACCAGCTGCAGGAGTAGTCGCAGCCCGCCGTGCGGACGAACATGGTTTTCTGGCCGATAACCATGCCCTCCCCTTGTATCGTCGGTCCGAAAATTTCTAATACCGGAATTCCTTTAGCCATTCCTATCACCTTTTTTCGGGCGGTATACGCAATAGCTTGTCGGGGTTTCCCTGACAAAAACCTGCACGCAGACCGGCTGATTCTCCAGTGTTTCGAGGTAGGACTGCACCTTATCATAAATCGTTTTGGCCACGACCTCGGTCGTCGGCAGTGAATATCTGTCATCTTCAGAAAATTCCTCATGGTCATTCAGCAATGTATGGTCATAAGCGCCGTGCACCAATTTCTTCAGCACGCTGAAATTCACGAGAAAGCCTGAATCGTCCAGTTCATCCCCCGCAACTGTAATATTTACTGTATACGTGTGCCCGTGGACTCTGCTGCACGCTCCGGCGCTTTCGCGGGGAATAAAGTGCGCGGCTGAAATGTGCATGTCCTTATTCAACTCAAACGAATAAGGATGCTGAACCTGCGGGTAAATTTGAGAAAGCAATTAGTTCCGCTCTCCTTTCATTTTCATATATTCATCATATCCTTTATTGCGGAGCAGGCATGCCGGGCATTCGCCGCATCCGTCCGCAATGATGCCGTTATAGCAAGTCAGTGTGTTATTCTTTACAAAATCAAGCGCGCCGAGCTCATCCGCAAGTTTCCACGTTTCTGCTTTGTTCAGCCACATAAGCGGCGTATGAATGACGAACGGCTTTTCCATCGCCAAGTTGACGGTGACATTGCAGGATTTGACAAACTCGTCACGGCAGTCCGGGTAGCCGCTGAAATCAGTCTCGCAAACACCGGTAATAATGTGGCGCGCACCGATTTGATATGCAAGAATCGATGCAAAGGATAAAAATACAAGGTTGCGTCCCGGCACAAAGGTTGTCGGCAATTCCCCGTCCTTCGCTTCAATTTCGATATCATCTCTTGTCAGCGCATTCGGCGCAAGCTGATTTAAAAGAGACATATCAAGCAAGTGGTTTTTGACACCGAGCTTTTCGGCAATCGATTTTGCCACATCGATTTCTTCTTGGTGACGCTGATTATAATGGAATGTAACAGTTTCCACTTCTTCAAAGTTTTGCAAAGCCCATAATAAACAAGTCGTGCTGTCTTGGCCTCCGCTGAACACCACAACTGCTTTTTCTTTTTTCATGTCTTTCTCTCCCTTATCTATCATTCCATAAAAAAAGCGCCTTTTTCGGAGAAGGCGCCCTAAAAAACATAAAAAAACCGTATCCAAGGATACAGCTCGTCCTTAGTTTTTTATAGAGGGTGTAGCTAGAACCTCTCCCGCATCAATACGGATTTTCTTCTTTTTTCACTTTTGCTATCATACCATAATATTGTTTCCCGTGACAATAAAAAAACAGCCTGAAACCTGTGTCAGGCTGCAAAAGCGGGTTTAAGCCCCGCGTTTCTTCCCCGGAAATACCATCAGCGCAATCCCGATCAGAACAAATAGAGCAGGCCAGAAAACAGAAACCGGAATGATCGGCTGATACGTCATCATAAAGCAAAGTGCTGTCAAGGTCAGCACCGCAACCGGGATGAGCAGCGCCTTCTGTTTCCCGCCGAACAGCCACAGCTCAAATAAACCGAATGCCGTTGCCAACAGGTAAACAGGCCATGTCACATCGGAGTAAGACCAATTGGTTGCCGTTTCAAAGACAAACAAGAACCCCGTAATCAATAAGATGCCGCCCGGTACGAGAAGCCCCGCGTTTTTGACAGGTTTCGGGCCGAAAATCGGAATGTGAAAAGCGGCGCCCAGCAAAAGAATGAGAACGGGCCAGCCGCGTTCGCTGATGACTTCATTTGCATTGGTGAATATGCCGAAAATGCCCGCGGCGCACAGAACCGCCGCAGCAGTCAAAAGCCCTCTTTGCCTTCTGCCGAACAGCCAGGCTTCAAACAGGCCGAACGCAACGGCAAAGAGGTAGACAGGCGATGTCACATTTGCGTATGTCCAATCCGTCAGCGTTTCAAACCATAACAAGCCGCCCGTCACAAGCAAAATGCCGCCCGGAATAAGAAGGCCCGATCTTTTTTTCGGCTGCATAAAGGCAGCGGCGTGAAACAAAAGCCCGGCTGCGATGATCAAAAGCGGCCACAGCCCCGTCATCAGCATTCCGGCAAAGCATAGTGCTCCCGCGGCTGTCAGGATGAAAGCAGGAATCAATACGCCGATCTTTCTCCCGCCGAAATACCACAGCTCAAACAGACCGAGAGCAGGCGCCCATATATAAACAGGCCACGTCACGCCTGAATACGTCCATCCCGTTGCGGTCTCAAAACAAAACAGGCAGCCCAGCACAAGAAACATACCGCCGGGAACGAGCAGTCCCGCCTGTTCAGGCGTTTTTTTCGCAAAAATAAATCCGGCGTGAAACCCTGCGGACATTATAATGAAAAGAAACGGCCACGCCGAACCTGCGGATATATGTATAACTCCCGCCTTCTGTAAAAAAAACGCAATGCCGATACAAATAAAAATAAATCCCAATAATACACGTCGATCCTTCATCTCTTACTCCTCCCCATCATTTCCCAATTCATTATACAGAAATGGCAGTAAAAAAGAAGGGGAATTCCCAAAAAATACAGACATTTTCCTTATATCCTTATTTTTCTTTCGGGATTTTTTTGCAAATCAATGCGCCGATGAAAGCGAGACTCACATACCCAAACACCGGATAAACGGTGGAAATCAGCTGCCCGTAACCGATTTGGCTGATAATGAAAGCAAACGCCAAAATGCCGCCGTAAATATATGTACTTTTTATATGAAGAAAACTGTTTAATTGTTTTTCCAATCCGTATAAATTGCCGATAACCGACGTAAACACTTCCCCGAAAATAATAAACAAATAAATGATATGAAGCGAACGCGAATACGAATAGACGACTTGAGCCATCGGAATGTCAAACTCCAGCACATCCGGCAGCACCGATAATGATAAGAAGCTCGCGGCAAGCACCAGTGTCAACAGAACGCCACCTAAATAAGCTCCCCTTCTGATCACCTTCTCTGAAGACATTTCGTTCGCAAGCGGCACAAGGACGGCTTGGGCGAGCGATAAATTTAACGCGCCGTAAGAGACGGCGGACAAAAGCCAGTTCCACTTATCAGGCCATACCCATTCGTCCGCGTTTCTCGTGCTTGTAAATACAAATGAATCAGCTGTCACGATAAAAGAGAAAGAAATTAAAAGCGGCACAACCAATATATTGACGCCGACCACACCTTTAACACCGCTTGTCATGACGGCAAAGCTCAGTACGATCGTCAGAAGGATCCCCGCTTGTGCGGGCCATCCAAGCTGTTCATGAAACAGCGCTCCAGCTCCGGACAGCATGACAGAGGTCACTCCCAGCAATATAAACATCATAAACATGTTCACGGCGCGGCCGATGGACTGGCCGAATAAATATGTGTTCAATTCCTGATAAGATGCTGCATGAATCCGTTTGGAAATGATCATGATTTTGGCGCCTAAATATGTAAACATCAGACCGCTTACCACGATACCGAACAGACCGATCCAGCCGAACTTCAGAAAAAACTCAACGATTTCCCGTCCCGTGGCAAAACCGGCTCCTACAACCGTGCCTACGTATACAAATGCAAGCTGACTTGCAGAACCTTTTGTTTGTCCCATTTCACCCTCCGGCTAAACGCAGATTTGTCCAGGCCTTTATATATGCTTATGAGACAAGTCTCCCGAAAAGACGAACAAATCGTCCTTCCCCGGAAAAAACAGATTCAGCTCTCTCCTCTAAGCAAAAATATTGAAAGAAAAAAAGGGCCGGCGTATACTCTTCATCAAGAAAGGTCAAATCATTCCATTTCCTTTCCGACTATATTGGTCAAAAATAATCAAACCTCACGAATATCACTTATCATGCTGTAAACATTTATTTTTCGGGGTTTGAAACAAAATACTTGAAAGTCAAAGAAGGTCAGAGTATACTAATAATCAAAGAAGGTCAAAGTTTCGGCCTTATTTTCTAATCCATTTGGTCAAAGATGATCAAACATTTTTCGAGGAGGTTTTGGCAAATGCGTTGTCAACATTGTCAGAAAAACGAGGCGACGATTCGCCTGAACATGCAAGTCAATTCCATTCAAAAACAATTCGTTTTATGTGAAACATGTTATACAGAATTAACCCGAAAACCGTCTATGAGCATGGGGCCGCAATCATTCGGATTCCCGTTTGAGCAAGGTTTCGCTCCCAATCAAAATAAACAGCAGTCCGGCCCTGAAAAAGGCCTGCTCGACGAGCTCGCTCAAAACGTCACAAACGGCGCAAAAGCAGGTCTGATTGACCCTGTGATCGGCCGCGATAATGAAGTGGCGCGCGTAATTGAAATTTTGAACCGCCGGAATAAAAACAATCCGGTGCTGATCGGTGAGCCGGGCGTCGGTAAAACGGCTATTGCAGAAGGCCTCGCGCTTAAAATCGCTGAGGGCGATGTGCCGAACAAATTGAAAAACAAAGAGCTTTACCTGCTTGACGTCGCTTCTCTCGTCGCCAATACAGGGATCAGAGGCCAGTTTGAAGAAAGAATGAAACAATTAATGAACGAATTAAAAGAACGGAAAAACGTCATCTTGTTCATTGATGAGATTCACCTTCTCGTAGGCGCCGGCTCTGCCGAGGGATCAATGGATGCCGGGAACATCCTGAAACCGGCGCTTGCCAGAGGCGAGCTGCAGGTCATCGGGGCGACAACGCTGAAAGAGTACCGCCAGATTGAAAAAGATGCGGCGCTTGAAAGACGCTTCCAGCCTGTCATGGTTCACGAGCCTACAATAGAACAAGCCATCAGCATTCTGGAAGGCATTAAAGATAAATACGAGAAATACCACGGCGTCACATTCAGCAATGAAGCAATAAACGCCTGTGTTACGCTTTCATCCCGTTACATTCAGGACCGCCACCTGCCGGATAAAGCGATCGACTTATTAGATGAAGCCGGCTCTAAGGCGAACCTGGAGCTTGATACCGTAAATGAAGAAGATGCGGCTGAGAGACTCAAAGCAATTGACGCGGAGAAAACAAAAGCGCTTCATGAAGAAAATTATGAGCTTGCCGCGAAACTGCGTGATGAAGAAGCGGCTTTGGAAAAGCAGCTGGCGCATGAAACACCGGCCTCTTCACCTGAAATCGGTGCGGAGCATATTCAAGCCATCATTGAACAGAAAACAGGCATTCCGGTCGGAAAACTCCAGGCTGATGAACAAGTCAAAATGAAGGAACTTGAAGAGCATCTTCATCAGCGTGTCATCGGTCAGGAAAAAGCCGTGAAAAAAGTGGCGAAAGCGGTCAGACGAAGCCGCGCCGGCTTAAAATCCAAAAACAGACCTGTCGGCTCCTTCCTCTTTGTCGGACCGACCGGAGTCGGAAAAACTGAGTTATCAAAGACACTCGCAGATGAACTGTTCGGTACAAAAGATTCCATTATCCGTCTCGATATGAGTGAATACATGGAAAAACACGCCGTATCAAAAATTATCGGTTCACCGCCGGGATATGTCGGACACGATGAAGCCGGTCAATTAACGGAAAAAGTGCGCCGCAATCCGTACAGCATCGTGCTGCTCGATGAGATTGAAAAAGCCCACCCTGATGTCCAGCATATGTTTCTGCAGATTATGGAGGACGGCCGTCTGACAGACAGCCAGGGCAGAACGGTCAGCTTCAAAGATACCGTTTTGATTATGACTAGCAACGCTGGAACCGGCGAAAAACAGGTGAAAGTCGGATTCCAATCTGAAGAGAGCGTCATGGAAGAACAAACGCTGATTGATTCACTGAGCGCGTTCTTCAAACCGGAGTTTTTAAACCGGTTTGACAGCATTATTGAATTCCAATCCCTAAAAAAAGAACATCTCGTGAAAATCGTCAGCCTGCTTCTCACAGAGCTTGAAGACACATTAAAAGAGCGCGGCATCAGCCTGAGCGTCACCGATGATGCGAAAGAAAAAATCGCTGAAATCGGCTACCACCCCGCTTTCGGAGCACGCCCGCTCAGAAGAACCATCCAAGAATTGATCGAGGACGAAATGACAGATCTTCTATTGGATGACAACGAAATCAAAGCCTTCCATGTCGTAATGGAAGAGGACGGCATCAAAGTCCGGGCACAATAACAAAAAAGCGGTTCCCTCCTCGCGGGGAGCCGCTTTTTTGTTATTTCTCCATGCCGGAAGGGAGAAACTGTGAAGAATTCGGGAACAATTTCTCAATCACCCTAAAGTTCCATGCACTGCCACCGATATTAACCATAGAAAGCTAGTATAAAGGATTTGGTGAAAACTATGGATAAAACATCGATTATCGGTATCATCCTCGCCGTGATTGCTTTAAGCGTGGGCATGGTGCTGAAAGGGGTCAGCTTAAGCGCACTCGCTAACCCGGCAGCTATTCTGATTATTTTGTTCGGTACGATTTCTGCGGTGATCATCGCATTCCCCGGAAAAGAAATCAAAAAAGTGCCTGCCCTTTTTAAAGTGCTGTTTAAAGAAAACAAACAGCTGACAATTGCGCAATTAATTCCTATGTTCTCTCAATGGGCGCAAATCGCCAGACGTGAAGGTCTGCTCGCATTAGAAGCAAGCATTGAAGACGTGGATGACGCATTTTTGAAAAACGGCCTGAGCATGGCGGTTGACGGACAAAGCGCAGAATTTATCAGAGATATTATGACTGAGGAAGTTGAAGCGATGGAAGACAGACACCAGGCCGGCGCAGCCATCTTTACACAAGCCGGCACATATGCGCCGACACTCGGCGTTTTGGGTGCGGTCATCGGCCTTATCGCCGCTCTTTCCAACATGAACAATACCGAGGCGCTCGGACATGCCATCAGTGCGGCGTTTGTCGCCACCCTTCTCGGGATTTTCACAGGGTATGTACTTTGGCATCCCTTCGCCAACAAACTGAAACGCAAATCAAAGCAGGAAGTCAAACTGCGTGAAATCATGATCGAAGGCGTTCTGTCAGTGCTTGAAGGACAGGCCCCGAAAGTGATCGAACAAAAACTTCTCATGTATCTTCCTGCGAATGAACGCGCAAAAGTCGCTGAACAAGAAGGAGAGGCAAACAATGGCGAGAAAAAAGAAGAAGAAGCATGATGACGAGCATGTGGATGAGTCTTGGCTGATCCCGTACGCGGATTTGCTCACCCTTCTTTTGGCTCTGTTCATTGTATTGTTCGCCATGAGCTCGGTCGATGCGGCGAAATTCCAAATGCTGTCTAAATCATTTAACGCCGTGTTTACCGGAGGCACGGGTGTTCTTGAATATTCAAGCGTCACCCCTCCTGAAAACGAAAAAGACGGCATTGATCAGTTAAAAAAAGACAAGGAAAAGGAAAAAGATAAAGAACAGAAAAAGAAAGAAAGAGAAGCAGCCGACCGCGAAGAACTTGAAGGCGTGCAAAAGCAAGTCAATCAATTTATAAAAAACAAAAAGCTTGAAACTCAGCTGGAAACAAAGCTGACTAAAGAAGGACTCTTAATTACCATTAAAGACAGTATCTTTTTTGATTCCGGACGGGCGGATATCCGTCAGGAAGATATTCCGCTTGCGAAGGAAATCTCGAATCTCCTTGTGCTGAATCCGCCGAGGAACATTATCATCAGCGGACATACGGACAATGTGCCGATTAAAAACTCACAATATCAATCTAACTGGCATTTAAGCGTCATGCGGGCCGTCAACTTCATGGCTATTCTCACGGAAAACCCGAAACTTGACGCAAAAGTATTCAGCGCCAAAGGTTTCGGAGAGTATAAACCGGCCGTGTCGAATAAAACCGCTGAAGGGCGCAGCAAAAACAGGCGCGTCGAGGTATTGATACAGCCTAGAAACGCCGCGACTGACCAAAATCAGTAATATAAAAAAGGAAGCCTTTCAAACGGCTTCCTTTTTTATTTCTGATGAAAATGTTTAGCGTTTAACCCCACTCTTTTCAGCATTTCCGTACACATTTCTATCTCTTCATCACTCAGCACACTGATCATTTCTTTAATTTCTTCAGCATGATCGGGGAAAATATCGTCCAAAAGACGGATTCCCTTTTCGGAAATTTGTGCGAAAGTCACTCTTCTGTCAGTCGGCGAGGCTTTTCTGATGAGAAGTTCTTTTTTCTCTAATTTGTCAACAACGTATGTAATACTTCCGCTCGCTAATAAAATTTTGTCGCCGATCTGCTGAAGCGGCTGGTTGCCTTTGTGGTACAGCAGCTCAAGCACCGCAAATTCCGTCGGGTTCAGACCGTGCTTATGAATATGTTTATTCATATGGTCGTTAATAGATCGGTACGCACGTGACAGTACAATAAATAATTTCAATGAGTTTTCTGTTTTATCCGTCATACATTCAATCATCCTTTTACAAAAGAAACCGTTACAGAGAAACATTAATAAACAAAATGAAAAATGTCAACAAAAATGTTTCCAAAATTTCTCTTCTTTTTGTCTGGCCTTAATAAAATAATTTGTTTTTCTATCATTTTGGTTATTTTTTCTTATTAAAGAAGTATAAAAATGATATAATACCTCTATTCAAGTGTGATGTTGGAGCGATGCAGAGTGAATACATTTAAAGGTGCCCGGGGAAAGATCAAACTTTATCTCATATTGGTGATCATCCCGGCACTTATTATCAGCTTTTTCATTTATGAAAAAGAAAAGCAGAAAATAGCCGATAAACACATACAGGAAGCCAGTATGATGCTCAACCTTCACCGCAATAAGCTCAATTATTTAATCGGTGAAACAAAAGCCCGGATGACAACACTTGCGATCGCTGTCGATAAGCCTGTCAATGAAGAAAAGATCATTGATATTCTCGATCAGGCTTTTGAGGATGAACCCAGATTCAGCGGTCTGTATATGCTGAATTCCAAAGGTGATGTCATCGCAAGCACGACTGATCTGAAATCAAAGGTGAATTTGGCCGACAGACCGTATTTTACGAAGGCGAAAAAGACGAAAAAAACGGTTATCACAAATGACTACTCCAGCAGAATTACAGGCCAGCGCATCTTCACGATCTGCGTGCCGGTGTTAGACGCAAAACGGGAAGTCACGGATTATTTAGTAGCCGCCATCCAAGTCGATTATTTGAGAAATATGATCAATATGCTGAGCCCTGACGTTTATGTCAAGGCAACCAATCAGAATAAAGTGATATTTGCCAGCGGACGGGCTGATCAATCAGAAGGGGTGCAACCGGTCAGCGGCTATCTGGATGATATTAATTGGAATATCAATGTTTATCCGAAACCGGTTGAGCTGAACGAGCTGACCAAAAGCGTGCTGCTGCCGATGTCCAGTATTGCCGTGCTGCTGAATATTCTGTTCATCCTCGTTCAATATTATCTGCTTAAGCGCAAGACCCAGCTGGAGCGCGCTCAAAATGAAGCGCAGAAATTGGAGCTGATCGGAACGCTTGCCGCCAGCACCGCCCATGAAATCCGCAACCCGCTTACAGGGATCAGCGGCTTCATTCAGCTTTTGCAGAAAAAATACAAATCGGAGGAAGATCAGCTGTATTTCTCAATTATTGAGCAGGAGATTAAGCGGATCAATCAGATTGTCAGTGAGTTTTTAGTGCTTGGAAAACCGACTGCTGAACGGTTGGAAGTGAACTCGCTGCAGGATATTCTTGATGAGATTATGCCGATTATTTATTCTGAAGGGAATCTGTATAATGTGGAAGTGAATGTGGAGATTCTCGTCAATCGGCCGCTCAAGGTCAACTGTACGAAAGACCATATTAAACAGGTGATTTTAAATGTCGCAAAAAACGCACTGGAATCCATGCAGGAAGGCGGCCGGCTGTCCATCTATTTAGAAGCCCGCGACCATAAAGCAGTCATTAAGGTGGCCGACAACGGAATGGGCATTTCTGAAGATATGCTTGAACACATTTTTCTTCCGTTTGTCACGTCAAAGGAAAAAGGCACCGGCCTCGGCCTTGTCGTATGTAAACGAATCATGCTGATGTACGGCGGTTCGATTGACATTCAAAGCGAAGTCGATAAGGGGACAGAGGTCACCATTACCCTCCCTGCCGCTTCACGATGAAAAAAACACCCTGGATCGGGGTGTTTTTTATTTAAAGAAGAATATGTGTAAGAGGATATACCAGAGGAACGGCATCATAGCCGGCAGATAGTACGAGGCGCTTCGTGAGCCGTGCCAGCGGAAAAATCTGCTGACTGTACGCGGTCATCTTTCGGATGCGGCGCTTGATCAGGAAGCGCATTCAGTCTTCGTTATCTGTTTTATCATCAATCATTTGTTTGCTTCATATGCAGGCATGACGTCACCGCGGGAGAACAAGCCTATTTTCTTCACAAGGCCCTGTATTCCTTGGTGATGTGTGCGATCACGGTTTACCAGCTGCTGATACGCGTTCATCAGACAGTCCAGTTCCTGGCTGTGCCTGATCGTGTCATATCCGGTAAACCCTTGTCTGTTAGCCGCATCTATCATCATTTTTCTTTTTTTATCAATAGATACAAGCAATTTTTCTTGTTCAGAATAACTGCCCATTCACTTCACCCCTCACCGCTAAAAGAATAGGAAACAAGTTTGATTGGGTTATTGAGCATTATTACAGATTATACTTTATTTGTAAACATTTTTTTACTAAATAACTTATTTTTTCATTTCATATTGGAATCTTTAGCATGAATACGAGAATAATACCCATTCAGGTAATGATATAAACAGAATGCGGCATATTCAAGATTTAAAAAACAGCCACAGCTGACTTTATATTACAATAAAAAACCTCTCATGCCGGCGGGGGCATGAGAGGTTCGGGCGTCTATCAGTTTTGCACACTTTCATTTTCGTAAATCGGCACCCAGCCCTCAGTCGTCACGAAAATTCGGATTGCGACGACCCGGCGGTCTTCCTGAAGCGTAAAGTAGTGGCGGATGTTCTCCGGAACTGAAATCAAATCTCCCGGATTTAAACGGACGTCGAAAAATGTGCCGTCTTTGCCTTGAATGACGAAGATGCCGTGTCCGCTGACGATAAAGCGGACTTCATCATCTGTGTGGTGATGTTCTCTTTGGAAATTTTTTAATAATTCATCAAGATTCGGCGTGGTATCTGATAAAGAAATGACATCCTGAGACTGATATCCGCGCCGGGCTGAAATATCCTGAATCTCCTTGTCAAACACTGCGAGAATCCTTTCTTTTTCATCTTCTGTCAGATTGTATTTCTCCGAAAGCTCAGACGGAAGTTTTTCAATGTTCCACTGCTCATAGATCACCTCTTGTTCGTCTAAGAAGCGCGCTACTTCTTCCTGTTTTTCAATGAGCGTATTCTTTTCGTCATGAATTCTGATGGTCGCCATTTTCTATTCCTCCTTTTATTTTACAAGCTGCGGCCGCAGTGACAGAAGCTTGAGGTGGCAGCTGAATAAAAATTCATAGGCTTCCAGCACCCTTTTCGCTTCAAATGCGGTCCGCCCCCATGCCGTAATGCCGTGATTGCGGATTAACACCGCGCCTGAGCCGGCGTCCGCATGGTGCGCGAAGCTTTCGGCCAATGCCGGGATGTGCGCCGGGTTGTCAATGATCGGAACGGTCACGGACGCGTTTTCCTCCCATAATCCGAGCGCCTTAATCATCTCCTGCCCCTGAAAAGTGATTTGTTTTTCATCCCCGTAAAGCTCTGAGATGACATTATTATTGACGGTATGGACATGCAGACAGCAGCCCGCGTCTGTCTTTTGGTATAAGTAAGTATGGAGAAGCGTTTCCGCTGAAGGTTTTAAAGAATGGCCGGTCTCAGCGGGCTTCCCGTTCTCATCGATTAAGAGAAAATCTTCGTCTGTTTCTTTTCGTTTGTCTTTTCCGCTCGCCGTAACGAGGAAAGTCAGCGGCGCGTCGGATACTTTGATGGAAAGATTCCCGCTCGTTGCCGGGAACCAGTCTCTTTCGGCCAGCTCGCGCTTTACCTCGGCAAGTTCTCGCCAGCGTTCTTCTTTTGCAGCCATGCCTGCACCTCCCCGATGTTTTCAATGCCTGTTCTCACCTCATGAAAATCTTGAAAAGGCAAATGCCGGAGGCCGAGTTCTTTGCATTCAGTCAAAAGATAATCTCTCGCAAAACACATATCGGATAACTTTGCAGCCTCGACATCCGTGACCGAATCACCGATCATAATGAGAAATTTCTGCTGATCGGACAGCTTCCGGATGACTGACGGTTTGCAGCAGCCGCATTGATTGGTGCAGCCTCCGTCACAGGCGTGCGGCCAGTCTATATGAATATATTCATTGTCAAAGGATGCATGATTGCAGAAAATCAGCTCCTTTTCTACGATCCCTTCCAAAAGCGGATGCACAAAAAAGTCCATTCCTCCGCTTACGATATAAAACGGGAGGCCGTTTGACCGGACAAACGAGACAAAATCCAAAAAGCCGTCCCGTATTTTCGCATCCTTCAGAATAAAGCCGGTCAGTTCTTCTTTTAAGCTGCTCGGCAGCAGTCCGAACATCCGGCCGACCCCTTCTTGGATTGATATGCTTTTAGACAGAACACCGTCTTTTAATTCAAGCCACTCAGGAGGCGCGAATTCTTTCATCATGCTGACAATGTTGTCGTTCATGGTGACCGTGCCGTCGAAATCACAAATAATCAGCGGTGTGCGGGTCATACGGCTTCCACCCTTCCCCATTTGTCTAATGCGAGCTGAAGATCTTTGCACGACGCGGCTTTTTCTTCAATCGGCTGCGCTTCAAGCACCGCATCAATGATGGCGCGGAACGCTTTTCCGCCGCCCTCGGCTCCTTTCGGATGGCCGTGAATGCCACCGCCGGCATTGATGATGTGATCGATACCGAAATCGCGCATCAACAATGGCACCATACCGGGGTGAATGCCTGCTGACGGGACGGCAAACGACGGATGAAAGACATCGTCTTTTACACATTCATCATGGATTGCAAGCGCGGACTCCTTCGGAAGAGCAACGGATCCGTAAGGTGACGGAAATAAGCTGAAATCAGCGCCGCAATAGCGGTTCAGCTTGCCGAGCAAAAGCGCATGCGACAAGCCGTAAACGGGAGATGATGTGAACGCGCCGCTGACTGCCGGATGCGCCATGATCGGAAGCGGGATTTCCCTGTCTTCGGCAAGGCTCTGCATCACATCTAAACCGTAAGCGAACACATTCAATAAAAGCGCGTCCGCCCCGAGTTCTGCCGCGCGCCTCGCTTTATCCCGCAGTTCAGCGGTCCTTCCCGTAAGGTTTACGGCATACAGCGTTTTATGCCCCGTCTCCTCCCGGGTTTCCTTCAGGACTTGTTTTCCTGCGATAATGCGGGTTTCAAACGGAGCCAGTTCATTTTCAAAGAAAATTTCGTCATCTTTAATCAGATCCACGCCGCCGAGCGCCTGCTGTCTGAGCTGCTCTTTAATGTCGGCGAGATCCCGTCCGATCACGCCTTTAAATATGCTCATCAGAAGCGGTCTTTCAAATTCGCCCAGCAGTTTGCGGATGCCGTATATACCGAATTTCGGCCCGGGAAGGGAGCGTTTAAACCCTTCGGAAAATTCAAGATCAGTCAATTTTATTTTTCCGTCCAGTGACAGCTTTCCGAATACCGTCGTCAGGACGGCCGGAATATCTCTTGAAAAGTTCGCCTCAGGATAGGCGATGGTGATGACGGATTGTGTTTCGTTTTCTGAGGTTCCTTCTTTCTCCTCAACTTTTACGACCCGGCCTTTATGTTTTCTGAGCTGTTCCTGCTTCACCAGGGGCAGGTCAGTCCAGGAGCCTACCGTCAGTCCCGCCGCAATCTGTTCCGCCCGCTTTTCACTGTCCGTTGTGTCTGTCAGAAGATATGTTGCCAATACTTCGCTCATGCGTGAACGCCTCTCTTTCTTTCACAAAACATAAAAAAACCTCTTCCGTATGAGCAGAAAGAGGCTTCGTGTTATGTCCGAATCTTATCTCTCAGCTCCTGCTGCAAGAATTAGCACCGTGCTTTATCAGTCGGTTGCCGGGCTTCATCGGGCTCGTCCCTCTGCCTGCTCTTGATAAGAATAATGATTTTATAAAGTATTTTGAATTATCGCATTGTTATCCTGATATGTCAATGCTTTTTCAGGTGAAAAGATTCAGTTTCCCGATCCGTTCCGCAGCTTCTTTAAGTCTTTCTTCACTTGTCAGAAGACCGACTCTTATATAGCCTTCCCCCCATTTTCCGAACCCGTTTCCGGCAGCGACGGCGACATCCGCTTTCTCGAGCAGCAGATCTGAAAACGACTGTGACGTATAACCGTCGGGCACAGGGAGCCATGCAAAAAAGGAGCCCGCCGGAGCCGTCACATCCCAGCCGATACCGCGGCAGGCTTCAATCCATGCATTGCGTCTCGATTCATATCTGTCATTTTGCGCTGCGACGCATGCCTGATCCGCTAAAAGAGCGGCTGCCGCCGCCTGCTGCGCCGCGGGAAACAGGCTGACAAACATATGATCCTGATAAAGGTTGATCGCTTCGATAACAGAAGCGTTTCCGACGGCAAATCCGACCCGCCAGCCCGCCATATTATACGTTTTGGACAAGGTATAGATTTCGATTCCGGTCTCTTTTGCGCCTTCCGTCTGCAAAAAGCTCAGCGGTTTATGCCCGTCAAAACCGACGGCTCCGTAAGCGAAATCATGAACGACACAAATGCCGTTTTGTTCCGCAAAACCGACCGTCTCCTCAAAAAACGCCTCTGTCGCCACAGCGCCGGTCGGATTATTCGGATAATTGAGATACAGCATCTTCGCCTCGCTCCGCACCTTTTCAGGAATTACGCTGTAATCAGGGAGAAACCCTCTTTCTTCCGTCAGCGGCATCATTTCCATTTTCGCTTTCGCAAGGGCGACGCCCGACCAGTAATCAGGATATCCGGGATCAGGCACCAGAATGGTATCTCCCGGGTTTAAAAGACATTGCGGAAGCTCAACAAGTCCCGCCTTGCCTCCGAACAGCACGGCGACTTCCGTTTCCGGATCAAGCGTGACCCCGTACTCCCTTTCATAAAATGCAGCGGCTGCTTTTTTGAAGCTGTAAGCGCCCCGGAATGAGGAGTATTTATGATTTTCCGGCCTTTCGACGGCACGCTTCATTTCTTCAACGATATGCTGAGGCGTCGGCTGATCAGGGTTTCCCTGCCCTAAATTGATGACGTCTCTGCCTTCTTTCAGCTTTTGATTCACTTTTTGCACCAATGATGCGAAAAATTGTTCCGGCAGCTGTTTGAGTACATCTGAGATTTCAAAGTTCATATTTTTCACCTTCTAAAAATGTCTTGAAATGATAGTCCATCATCATATATGGTTAAATAAAAAAAGTAAAGAGAAACTTGAGGTGTTAAAAAATGAAATGGACCGTTTCCTGTTTGCAATTTGATATTTCATACGGAAATCCTTCAGAAAATTTTAAAAAAGCAGAATCTTTGATTGAGCAAGAAAGCCGCCATGCGGATGTAATCGTGCTTCCTGAGTTGTGGACGACCGGCTATGATCTCACACGGCTAGACCAGCTGGCGGATGAAAACGGCAAAGTTTCGAAACAGTGGCTTAAAGAAACGGCAAAAACATACAACGTACACCTCGTTGCCGGATCTTTTGCGGTCAAAGAAGGCGAAGATGTCTATAACACCATGTACATCGCCGATAACAGCGGACAGATCGTGAAGCGGTATCAGAAAGCCCATCTGTTTCAGCTGATGGATGAACACCTTTACTTGTCAGCAGGAAACAGCGACGGTTCCTTTGAGCTTGACGGTGTCAAGTGCGCCGGGCTGATCTGCTATGATATCCGTTTCCCCGAATGGATCAGAAAGCATACGTCCCAGGGCGCGAATGTCCTGTTTATCTCTGCGGAATGGCCTCTGCCCCGCCTTGATCATTGGCGAAGCCTGCTTATCGCCAGAGCAATTGAAAACCAATGTTTTGTCGCAGCCTCTAACTGCACGGGGTCCAATCCCGATAATGAATTTGCCGGCCACAGCCTGATTATTGACCCGTGGGGCCGGATTTTAGCCGAAGGAGACCGGACGGAAGGCTCAGTCCGGGCGGAAATTGATGTGTCAGAAAGCGCGGCCGTCCGCGGAACCATTCCGGTTTTCCAAGACTTGCGGCGTGATTTATATTAATTTTCAAAAAAACGTTGACAAGAATATCCGGCACCTGCTAATATTTTCATCAACTGATTAATCCGAATTGTGATACAAATCAATATATTTTCTCTTATCGAGAGTTGGGCGAGGGAATTGGCCTTTTGACCCCAACAGCAACCGACCGTAATTCCATTGTGAAATGGGGCGCGTACATTTTGCGCCGAGACGATTGTCTCATAAGGCACGGTGCTAATTCCATCAGATGTTATCTGAGAGATAAGAGGCGGACTGCACTGTTTCAGCCTCCTTCTCTTTCAGAGAAGGAGGCTTTTTTTTCGGGCGTATTCTCCGTCACGATCTCTTACTACCACTACATAATTGGAGGGTAAATCCATGTCAGCAACTAAAACAAGTCTTTATGAACAATTAACAGAAAGCTCCGCCGCCGCGTTAGCTGTCAAGCTCGGCTTATTCCAAAGCAAAAGCACTCTGACATGCCGTGAAATCGGCGACGGCAATTTAAATTACGTCTTCCATGTTTACGATAAAGAAAACCAAAAAGGACTGATTATCAAACAGGCGATTCCTTACGCGAAAGTCGTCGGTGAAAGCTGGCCGCTTACAATTGATCGGGCGAGAATCGAAAGCAGCGCCCTCATCCGCCAGGGCGAACACGTGCCGCACCTCGTTCCGGCCGTTTACTATTCCGATACTGAAATGGCCGTCACGGTAATGGAAGACCTCTCACATTTGCAGATTTCAAGAAAAGGGCTGCTGGAAGGGCAGCATTATCCGAACTTATCGGTTCATATCGGTGAATTTTTAGGGAAAACGCTTTTTTACTCATCCGATTATGCGCTCGATGCGAAAGTAAAGCAGCAGCTCGCAAAGCAGTTTACAAATCCTGAGCTTTGCAATATTACAGAAAGGCTTGTGTTTACAGAACCGTTTCTCGACCATGAGACAAACGATTTTGAAGAGGAGCTGCGCCCATACGCAGAAAAAGTTTGGAACAATTCCCGGCTGAAAGAAGGCGCTGACGAATTGAAAGCCATCTTTCTGAATTCCGCGGAAACATTGGTTCACGGCGATCTGCACACGGGAAGCATCTTCGCCGATGAACATGAAACAAAGGTGATTGATCCCGAGTTTGCTTTCTTCGGACCGATCGGGTTTGACATCGGCCAATTTATCGCCAATCTGCTGTTAAACGCCCTCAGCCGCGACGGTGACGACAGACAGCCGTTATATGACCATACTGCCGCCGTATGGGATACATTTGTGAAAACATTCAGTGAAGCATGGGAGAAAGACTGCCTGCCTTCCCGCAGACACCTGCTGGAAGACACACTGAAAAACGCGTTTGAAGAAGCGGTCGGTTTTGCGGGATGCGAATTGATCCGGCGCACGATCGGACTCGCCCATGTGGCTGACTTAGATGAAATCACTCCGTTTGACAAACGAATCGAACGGAAGAAGCTGGCGCTTGAGATCGGCGCCTATTATATCGAAAACAGAAAAGAACTGAAGCATATCACCGAAGTTCTGGCCCAATTTAAGCTCCGTGTAAAGGAATGATGCAGCATGACCAATGAATTTGCCATCCCCCGTTCTGTGGAATGGAAAGAAACCTACATCCGCATTTTAAATCAGCAAAAGCTTCCCGACGTCACTGAATATGTGGAACTTGAAACAAAGGAAGATGTATTCGACGCGATTGTCACGCTGAAAGTAAGGGGCGCCCCGGCCATCGGTATAACCGCGGCATTCGGACTCGCGCTCTCCGCCAAGTCGTTTGAAGCCCGCGACCTTTCAGATTTCCGACGTCAGTTCGCGGATGTCAAAGCGTATTTAAACAGTTCGAGGCCCACTGCCGTCAACCTCGCGTGGGCGCTTGACAGACTGACGGATTCCATCAGGGATGCAATCTCAATCAATGAAGCGAAGACAACGCTCGTTCATGAAGCCATTCAAATTCAGATTGAGGATGAAGAAACCTGCCGAATGATCGGCCAAAATGCGCTGCACCTTTTTAAAAAAGGCGACCAGATCATGACCATCTGCAATGCGGGCTCGATTGCTACAAGCCGGTACGGTACGGCGCTTGCTCCCTTTTACTTAGCGAAACAAAAAGACCTCGGCCTTCATATCTACGCATGTGAAACAAGACCCGTTCTCCAAGGATCACGGCTGACGGCGTGGGAGCTGATGCAGGGCGGAATTGATGTCACACTCATTACGGACAGCATGGCCGCCCATACAATGAAGGAAAAACATATTTCAGCAGTCATTGTCGGCGCTGACAGAATTGCTAAAAACGGAGATACGGCCAACAAAATCGGAACGTACGGCCTCGCTATTTTGGCAAACGCCTTTCAGATTCCGTTTTTTGTGGCCGCACCGCTTTCGACCTTTGACTTGCAGATTGAAAACGGCGATCAGATTCCGATTGAAGAAAGAGATCCGGATGAAGTCAGACAGATCTCAGGCATACGCACCGCTCCCGAAGATGTGCCGGTCTTCAATCCGGCCTTTGACATCACACCGGGCAGCCTGATTTCAGGCATTATCACCGAGAAAGGAATTGTGACCGGTTCTTACACGGAAGAAATTGAACAATTATTCGCTGACTGCCAGCTGAGCTGAAAAACCGCTGATGATGTTGCCTCAGGCAATGTCAGCGGTTTTTTTGTCTGCATAATGTAATCACTTCATCTTTTTGGGCAGCTGAAATCAGATGCATTTTAAAAAACAGCTCTGCATAACCGGCTATCTTTTGCGGACGGCTCATTTTCATCAGGCTTCGTCCTCCTTTTTCATCAGACCAACTTTTTTCACTTAATAAAATGATATGTCGGACGCGAAAATACGGAACGTGCCATATGTTTTATTTTTCTTTATAGGATATTTGTTCGATGTTCAGCAGCACCGCTTTTACATCCGTCTTCGTGCCCGCGTATCCCGTTAAGGCGCTGTTTTTGCCGATTACCCGATGGCACGGGACAAAAATCGGCAGCCGGTTTCGTTTATTGGCTTGTCCGATGGCGCGCACCGCTTTCGGTTTTCCGATCGCTTCAGCCATATCGCCGTAGCTTCGGGATTCTCCGTAAGGAATCATCGTCAGCGCGTTCCATACCCTTTCCTGAAAGGGTGTGCCTTTTTGTCTCAGAGGCAGAGAGAATTGCTTTCTTTCTCCTGAAAAATATGATGCCAGCTGCTGTTTCGCCTCCGACAGCAAAGCGGTTTCGCACGGCTTTACGCCGGGCGCGTCTTTTTGCCATTCCTGAAAATCTTCCCCGGTGAGAAACAGGCCGGTAATAAAGCCCTCTTCCTCTGTTACGATAACGGTTCCAAACGGCGCTTTTACACTTGTAAAACAGATCATTCCCCGCTCCTTCTTTCTTCGGTATTCTGCCGGATCGGAAGCGTCAAATGAAAAACCGTGCCCTTCCCTTCTTCACTTTCCACATGAATGCGTCCCTGATGTTCTTCGATGATTTTATAGCTGACCATCAGACCGAGGCCCGTTCCCCTGTCTTTTGTCGTGTAAAATGGCTCGCCCAGACGTTTTAATTTGTCTTCGGAAATACCTGTTCCTTCATCTTGAAAAGAAATCAAAATGTGGTCTTGATCAGAAGGCTGGATGGTCACATAGATATTGCCGCCGCCCGGCATGACTTCAATGGCGTTTTTTAAAATATTGATAAACACCTGTTTTAATTGATTCGGTTCACAGTAAATCGGCGGGATGTTTCCGGTCAGGTTCAGATGAATCTGCACATTGACAAGATTGGCCTGGGCATTCAAAAGATCAGCCGTGTCTTTCATAATCTGCGTCACGTCTTTTTCTTCATATAATATCGCCTGAGGTTTCGCTAAAATTAAAAATTCAGTGATGATAGACTCGATGCGTTTTAATTCTGAGGTAATGACGTTAAAGTACAGAGAATATTCGCCTTCAATGCTTCCTTGAAGAAGCTGAATGAACCCTTTCAGCGCCGTCATCGGGTTTCTGATTTCGTGGGCGATGCCCGCCGCCAGCTCCCCTACAACATGAAGAGTGTCGGATTTCCGCAGCCTCTCTTCAAGCTCTTTGGCCTCTGTGACATCTTTAAAGATGGCCAGATTCATATTTTGAATGATATTTCTTTTGAAGGAGAATTCCAGTTTGCGGCTGTCACTGCTGCTTAACAGGAAGGGGATTTCATTATCCATTCCTTCTAAATCAATCTTTCTGGCGGGAACACCCGCGTTTTCAATATCAAATAAAGAAAGAATATCCGGAACGGTGTACGCTCTCAGCTCCTCATCCGGCATGCCGAGTATACGGCTTGCGAGAGGATTCGCGTCAATAATACGGAATTGGTTGTCAAATAAGACCTTGCCGTCCATTGAGCCGTTGAATACTTTTCTGAATTTCAGCTCGCTTTCCCGCAATTCTTTTTCCATCCGCTTACGATCGCTGACATTTCTTAAAATGGTTAAATGCTGACCTTCAAGTATGGTTCGTTTTGATGTGAACTCAAGCTCTTTAAATTGGCCGTTTGCCATCTGAAACAGCATCTCTTCACGGATTTCCCCGTATTTTTCATATTTCTTCTTAATCTGCTTGTATTTTTTCTGCGGATCAACGATAAACGTACATAAATTCGTCTCCACCAGCTTATCCATCGGCAGTTCGAAAATGCGGCACGCCGATTCGTTTGCTTTGGCAATCTTTCCGTCATCAGACCAAATGACAATCGCGTCCATGGCGTTTTCAAAAATTTCGCGGAATCGCTCTTCGCTTTTAAAGAGTTTCAATTCCATCAACCGTTTCTCTGTTATGTCTCTCATAATGGACATGTAGAACCCGCTGATTAAGTTGGACGTAATCGTAAATTCAAACAGCTTCTCTTCGCCGGACCGAAGCTTGACGGGCAGTTCTCCTTTGGCGTTTCCTTTTCTGCGGAGGGTTTCCCAGATTTCTTTCAGATGCTTTTTGTTTTCTCCGTCGGTAAAATGGCGGAGCGACAGATGGGACAATTCATTCTGGCCGATCTCAAAGCTTTTGCAAAAAGAGAGGTTCGCATCAATAAACCCGCCGTCCTTATCAAACAGCACGATGCCGTCGACAGCCCTGTCAAACAAATCTTTAAACAGCTGCTCGTTCATGGAGAATTCGCGCTCTAATATTTTTTTAGAGGAGATGTCCCTCATCACCACAAAAAAATAATCCTCCCCAATTCCGTCTCTGGCGAGGAATTCAATGTATTTCGTCGCGCCGCTGTCAAGCTTAATCGGCACCTCTTTCCACAGATGGCCTTTTTTTAAAAACCTTTTCACGGCCTTATTCAGTTCTTCCTGAGGCACGGAATATAAAAAGTCCAGGACGGAGCGGTTAATAAGGCTCTCTGCCTCAATCTGCATCATCCGGGCCGCAGCCTCGTTCGCCTGGACGATTTTCATTTCCTTACGGCATATAAAAATGGCATCAAGCGTGTTATTCATAATCACATGATACCGGTTCAATTCACTCTTCAGGCGGTCATTTTCCTCTTTCATCCGCTTCAGCTGCTCTTTCAGCGACTCGTTTGTTTGCAAATCCAGAGTTTCAGCCATTCAGTACACTCCTTCTTCAAAAACCTATCCTTCAATATTTCTACAAAATACCTCATCTTCCTTCAATCGCCCTATACATTTCAGAAAATTTCAATGATATGACAAGTTAAAGTCTTTTTCTACGATCCTTACCTCCCCGTTACATCATCCTAACAATCCCTTTTTTCCTCCTTCAATTTTTTGTTTTTTATTTTAAAATGAACACCAACAGGAAATAATCATGCAGTGGATGATTTTTGAAGAGAAGGTGATGCTATGACAAAATCGCGAGACAGTTACTTTGACAACGCCAAGTTTATCTTGATTTTTCTGGTAGTGTTCGGCCATATCCTCCGGTCATTTATTAACGGAAATGAGTTTATGCTCCATCTCTACAAATTCATTTATACTTTTCATATGCCGGCCTTTATCCTGGTTTCCGGCTATTTCGCAAAAAACTTTAAGCGGAAAGGTTATGTGAAGAAGCTGGCTGTGAAGCTGATTATTCCGTACCTGATTTTTCAGGGCATTTACTCGGTTTTTTACTACTTGATTCAGGATGAAAGCATGACAAGCGTCAATCCGATTGATCCGCAATGGTCTCTCTGGTTTTTAGTCAGCTTATTCTTTTGGAATCTGCTGCTTTATCCCTTTACGAAGCTGCCGAAAATGTGGGCGCTTGGTGTGAGCTGCGGGCTTGCCGTCATGATTGGGTATCTTGATTTTATCAGCAGCACGCTGAGTCTTTCACGGACGTTTGTCTTTCTTCCGATGTTCCTCGTCGGGTTTTATTTGAAAAAACAGCACTTTGATTTACTTCGGGCTAAAAGGGGCAGGCAGATTGCCGCGGGCGTACTGGGGATTGTTTT
The DNA here is from genome assembly GCF_027853835.1 of Bacillus sp. NEAU-242-2. Taxonomy (NCBI): domain Bacteria; kingdom Bacillati; phylum Bacillota; class Bacilli; order Caryophanales; family Bacillaceae; genus Bacillus; species Bacillus sp. NEAU-242-2. The sequence goes on from NZ_JAPNNY010000001.1 coordinate 665,901, forward strand.
CCTCTTATGCTGGTGCATTGATTTTGATTACTCGTGGCTGTTCGGATCGGAGCCTTATTCTACATTCGGCACAGTGTCGCTGTTGAGCGGTCTGTCACGGATCGGCTGGTATGTTTTGGCCTTTGCCGCCACTTTCAGCTTTTTGGCGCTCGTTCCGCAAAAGCGTTATTTCTTTACGAAATGGGGTACGAGAACGTTTTACGTGTATCTGCTGCATGGATTCATTATAAAAATGCTGCGGCAGATCGGGCTTGAAGATCACTTGTCTGATTATCAGAATTTAGTCATACTCTTAATGTTAACGGCCGCTCTTACGTCCATTCTCTCCAGCAATGCGGTGAAAACGGCTGCACAGCCGTTTATTGAGCTGCGGATAACAGGCTTGCTTGAAGCGGTGAAAGGAACAAGAAACGGTGCTTATTCGAAATAATAAAATACCTCTTAAGCGTTATCGCTTAAGAGGTATTTTTTATTTTTTGCCGTCTTCTTTTTTCTTCGGCTTCGTCTGTTCAAGCGTTTCAATCCATTTTCCGGCGTTATAATCACCGAGCTCGCTTGAAAACTCTTCTTCAAGCAATTTAGGGTCCATCGGCTTTTTATGGTTTTGCATGTCTTTGCTGTGGCGGTTTTTTTTCGTCATGTTACTCGCCTCCTTGTTTGCCGTGTTTTGATTTGCGGTTTGCGCCTCTCAGTCCGGGATCACCGTCGTATTGTGTTTTGTATGCATCTTTGTCCATGCTCTCAGTCGGTGTGTTGTTGTTGGTCAAAGCTTCATTCTTTGCTGCTTTGCGTTTCATTTGATTTCCTCCTTCTGTCAGCAAATCTGTTTTGAATTCATTAAGCATTTTTTTAAAGTCGCGCACTGTCACGTGTTTGGCCTCATCAATGAGTTCATAGCCGATCTGTCCGTTCGGCTCAAGCAGCACATATTTAAAATCTTGAATGTCTCCGAGGCCTTCCTGCCTGATCCTCATTGACAGCTGGTCTTCGGTAAAACGCATTTTTTTTAAGTTTTCCGGGATGATTTTTCCGTTTCTGACAACGGCGACGGTTTTTCCTGAAAATAAAAACTCAAAAAAGCTTGATTTGATTTCTAAATATTCCATCAGGATCAGTACCGCAATAAAAATCGCCGCCGCGAAAATGGTTTCCCATAAATTATGTTCAATAAACGGCTGAATAATAATCGAGCCGATCGAAATCATGATGACTGTTTGGGTCACCGACAGCTGGCTGATTGATTTCCGTCCGGCGATCCGCAATAAAAAGGTACCGACCGCTATCATAACTACCGACTTCCAAAATACGGCAAACAATGACGTCACCTCTTTACAAGTAGAATCTCCAAAGAAACTGTTTCCACTCATCCATTTTACGGCAATAAAAAAACACCGCTTTCTGAAAAGCGGTGTCAGCCGATAATTATTCTTTCCTTCGGATAATGATAATTTGCTTCGATTTCTTTTCGTCCGATCAAATAAAGGAACGTCAAAATGCCGATCCGGCCGATAAACATCACAATCATGATCACACATTTTCCGATGTCGCTTAAATGCGGAGTAATCCCGAGCGACAGGCCGGTCGTTCCGAAAGCGGAACACACTTCAAAAAGCAGCCCGAGCAGCGTCTGATTTGTCTCCGTCACGGAAAGAATCAGCGTCGACCCGAACACGAGCAGAATCGCCATCATCGTAACGACCAGCGACTTCATGACATCAGCCTGATGAAGCTCGCGTTTAAAGACCTTGACCGCTTTATTCCCTCTGGCAAAATGAAACAGAGCAAGAAGGTTAAGCGCAAACGTCGTCGTACGGATTCCGCCGCCGACCGAGCTCGGTGATGCGCCGATAAACATGAGGGCACAGATGAAAAATAATGTCGGCGCCGACAGCTGGCTGATATCAATTGTTGCAAGCCCGCCGCTTCGTGTAGCGGTTGATTGAAAGAGACATAAAAATAAAACATCATGCCAGCTTTTCCCCTTCATAACATGGCTTCCTTCAAGCGCGTAAATGCCCACGGCTCCGAACAAAACGAGCATTCCGAACGTAACGGTCGTAATTTTCGTAAACAGCGTGAATGAGTATCTGCGCTGTTTTGAAAACAAAAAGTCTTTTACTTCTACGAGCACCGGAAAACCGATCGCACCGAAAATAATCAGAAGCATCGTAATAAACTGCACGAAATAGTCATGTCTGAACGGGACGAGTGAATTTCCCGTAATATCAAAACCGCCGTTTGTCGTGGCGCTGACGCTCGCAAAGAATCCGTGCAAGTACGCCTGTTCAAACGAATCATAATACGTTAAAAAATATGTTCCTAAGATGATGCCGCCTAAAAACTCGATTAATAAAATCAAAAACAGCACTTGTTTCATCAGGTTGACGATACCGGAAAACTGCGATTGATTCTGATCCACCATAATGAGCTTCCGTTCCCGCAGACCGATCCGTTTGCCCATAATGAGCCAGACGAATGTTCCGAGCGTCATAATGCCGATTCCGCCGAATTGAAGCACGAAAGCCAAAATGACAATCCCGGCCGTGCTGAATGTATCAGCCGTGTTGACGACCGTTAAACCGGTGACACTGACTGAGCTGACAGCCGTAAACAGCGCGTCTATAAACGACCAGCTGGCCCCTTGTTTGTGGGCGGCCGGCAGACTTAGCAAAATAAATGCCACCGTCACAGCAAGAAAATAATATAATGCAATCAGCTGTGCAGGCGACAAGATCTGTATGAATTTTTTCAGTTTTAATTTCATAAGATAGTTCCTTCTGCCTCTCAAATGTAGTACGTAATTATTCTAATGATATTGGGAGAATTTTTAAAGGTCTTTTTAGAAAGATTTTTCATTACCTTATGTAATTTGCCGATCTTTAAACAAAAAAACCTCTGAAACGATTGTCAGAGGTTTTGTTTATTATTTTGCTTCCAGCCTGCGGATACGCTCATCGAGATCAGGGTGTGTGGAGAACAGTGACGAATGCTTTTTGCCGTTAATTTTTAACGTCTGCACTGCCGTCTGGTCTTCTTCATTCACATGTCCTGTATAAGACTTCAGCGTACGCAGGGCGTGAATCATTTTATCCTTGCCGGCAAGGTCTGCACCGCCGCGGTCAGCGTGAAACTCTCTGTGGCGCGAGTAGGCGAAGACGACAAGACTGCCGAGAATGGAAAAGATAATCTGAAACACGATCATCGCGATAAAATGCACGACCGGTGCGAGGTCTTCTTTGACAAAGCGGCTTGCAACCCATGCCGCGATTCGGGAAAGGAATACGACGAACGTATTGACGATTCCCTGCAGCAGCGTCATCGTGACCATATCACCGTTTGTGATGTGTGCGACTTCATGGGCAAGAACCCCTTCCACCGCAGCATCATCCATCTGCTGCAATAAACCTGAAGAAACCGCGACAAGCGAACGGCGCTTAGAAGGTCCGGTCGCAAAAGCATTGACTTCCGGGGAATGATAAATGCCGACTTCAGGCATTTTCGTCATCCCTGCGGCACGGGACAATCTGTGCACACGGTCAACCAATTGCTGTTCTTCATAGCTGAGTGACTGTTTCTTCGGATTTAGTACCCGGACGCCCATCATCGTTTTGGCCATCCATCTTGACATTCCGAGAGAAATAAAAGAACCGACAAAACCGACGACAAGACTGAACACGAGCAATGCCATCAGATCAATGCGGCCATTTTGTATATACGAGCCGACACCGGTAACGCTTGTAATAATCGTAAGCACAATTCCGATTGTCGTAATGACCAAAAGGTTCGTTAAAATAAACAGAAATATTCTTTTCGCCATAATTACCTCCGTCTTTTTTAAGATCAAAAGAACTTATTTAATTAAATTATAAATGATCTGTTTGAAAATGCAACAATTTCGACGTATGATGTTAATGTAATTCTCAGTAATATTAGAAAGTGAACACGTAATCAATCAGAGGTGAACCATGAACACGTTTAAACTGACCCGAACTGATATGGTCCGGCTTCTTTACGCGTTAAAAGGCCAAGGAGACGCAACTCCTCTCCAAATCTTATTGCAATCAGCGGATATGACATTGGATGAAGCGGAAAGCCGTCTGCATATCCCTGAATTTCTGACGAGATTCGAACGAAAAAAAGAGAAAAAGGAATACGGGCTTTCAACTAACGAGATTGTCGAGCTGGGAAATCTGTGCGAGCTGACGTCTTTAAAATCAACCGCCGTCCAAAACTGGGTGAAGCGCGATATTAAAGATTTAATCGGCCACCCCTTACTCGGCAAAAAATATACAATTGAACAAGCTGTCATCCTTCTCATTGTACGTGATTTAAAATCAATTTATGACTTCGAACATATACGCGGCATATTAAAAATCGCTTTTAACACGATCACAGACAGATCAGACGACGTCATCAGCCCGATCAGCTACTATGAAAGCTGCGCCCAAGTGATTGATTATCTTCATCATAAGGCAAACCCGCCGATGAAGGAAACGAGCCTGCAGGAGCTCGTTGAAGAGCAGACGGACAAGCTCAAAGGCTGCTTTAAAGAACTCGGAAGCGGACAATGGAACGATATCAGATCCATCATCGCGGTCACGGTGCTCTCCGTTTTGACTTTCCATATTCAAGCCTCAGCCTACAAAATGACCAGCCATTTATTATAATTCATAACGCTTCTTCGCCCCGGTGTCTGCGCCGGGGTTTTTTTGCTGTACAACAATTGCCAGCATAATCAATACCGTTCCGTTTGAAACTAAAATGCGTAAACACATCTTGCCAGAGAAAAGGAGATGAAAAAGATGGCGAGCAGAAATAAACTCTTAGTTCCAGGGGCTGAGCAGGCACTTGACCAATTTAAATACGAAGTGGCTCAAGAATTCGGCGTGAACCTTAGCTCTGATACAGCAGCACGCGCAAACGGCTCTGTAGGCGGGGAAATGACAAAACGTCTTGTACAGCAGGCTCAATCACAATTAAACGGGAAAAATCAATAATGCAGCTTATTCGCCGGGACTTCTCGGCGAATTTTGATATTTATCGGCATTCTCCTTTCCGTGCCGGTAGCCGTTCGGATTCCTGCGGTCTGACGAATCTTCATGATGCCGATAGGAGTCCCAATGTTCATTGCGATCATGATTCCGCTGATTCCAGTAATGATTGTAATACTTTTGCTTAGGCTCTTTGTCATTTCCGTTTTCCTGAGGATTTTGTGTTGGGGGCTGCTCTGTTTCCCCATCTTGTTCCTTCTGTGTGTTTTCTTCTGATCCGGAAGCTGCATTTTTGTCGGTTTGCTGACTGCCGTCCTGACTGTCCGGCTTCGCTTCTTCCGTGCCGGGCGCTGTTTCATTGTTTTCCGGCTTCTCTGCTGCCTTTTCTTCATCAGGAGCTGTCTTTTCATCAGCCGCCGGCTTTTCTGTGTCCGGCTGCTTGCTTTGATCAGCGTCTGTTTCGGTATCTTTCTGATCTGTTTCATTGCCGTCGGTTTGCTTTTCAGACTGTTTTTCTTCTGTTTTCTTTTCGTTTCTTCTTATGTAGCTGCCTGTTGACATCCCTTCCTGTTTTGCTTTTTCTCTTGTTTCCATATCAGATTCAAGCGATTGGACCTGGTAGGTGCCCTTATATTTTTCAGTCATGTCAGCCAGCTGTTTTTTAACGCCTTTTTTATATGTATTGTCATCTGTATTTTCATAAACCGTGGAAATTAAAATCTCTTTTGATTCCTTTACATATCCATGCTTGCTGCAATCGGTAATAATATTACTGATGACTTCCTTAAAATCGCTGCTTTTCCAATCTCCGATGTCACTGATGACCTGTTTGGCGTCATGGTTCAGCGGTGTCAGTTCAATGACTTCATATTTGCTGTTTAAAGCCATTTCAATGCTGGGATTAATGTCAAGCGTCATATACGCGTAAGCTTTGTTATCAGAAAAAACCGGGAGTAAAATTAAAATAAACAAAATAATAGCAGTCATCGTAAACACTCCCAATTTAAAAGGGCGCAGTTTCAGAAAATCAAAAAAGCTGGCCCTTCTTCCCATACGCGTTTCGCCTTCGAACGTAATTTCCTCTCCGATTTCACAAGTGCGGTGATCATTTTTTGTTTTTAAAAATTGTCCGTCAGGGGTTAGCAACGTGACGAATTTTTTATTTTTCTCTACTATGATCCCTCTTCTCATGAGTGCAACACCCCTTTAAGATAATCTTTTAAATAAATATAATCACCTGTAATAATAATACTCATGGCGATGATATATTTTCGGTTCCGTTCGATCGTTTTTCTGCTGACCGAGACGAGCTGCTCCAGCTGTTTGACAGGAAGCTGTTTTTTCTGGTGCAAAATGGACGCCAGCTCTTCATTTTCAACAAGCGTGTAGGCTACCTTAATCGCATTCTGCCTCGCATCTGTATGCTTCGGCGATTGTTCCAGCAGCTCTTTAAAAGACAGGCCGTATTCTTTCAGCTGCTTCTGAAAAAAAAGAATTTCTTCCCGGCGCTGTTCCTGCTCTATCTGTTTGCGGTATTCATCAATGGAAAGCTCCGCTTCGATAAGGCTCTGCGAAGATTCCTGGTCGTCGCCTTCCTGCACATCCATATTGATATGCTGAGCGGTTCTTGCTTCTTTTCTGATATAGTCTATCACTTTTCTTTTTATAATCAGCTCTGCAAATGCAAGCAGCGAATTACCTTTTTCAGCCGAATACTTTTCAATGGCTTCGTTAAACGCGATCAGCCCGATGCTGAATTCGTCGTCTTTTTCATCTATATATCGTTTACAAACGGATGAAACCGTCTTCGCGATAAAAGGCTTATATTGCTGTATTAAATCGTTCTGCAGATCTTTGTCGCCTTTTTGTATTTTTTCAACAGATGTTTCAAGCGTTTGCTTCTTTTTTCCCAATTTAAACAAAAGGCTAAGCACTGGTTTCACCTCAGTTCCTCCCTATAACTACTCATAATCATAGCTAATTTAGTAGGGATTCGCAAAGGAAGAAAAAGAGAAATCGATTTCATTTGTCTCAATTATGACAAGCCAATAAGACGTACTATACATGATTTCGTGCCCCCATGCAGAATTAAGGGGGTTTTCTCTGTGTTTTTTGTAACAATGCTGTTATAAAATTGTTATCATATGTCTTAAATGTAAGCGTTTCAAACAAAAAAGGGAACCTGCTTTTTAAAAAGCCAGACTCCCTTTTTGATCATTTTACGCGTGTTCTCTTTTTTCCGATGCCGCGCCGGACTCTGTTTGTTTTGCTCCTGACATAAACCATCCGCAAACCGCAATGGCAGCCAGAACCGCCCAGAAAATGATTTTCCAGGCCGCCGAATGGATGACATCTGCCGGAATTATACCGAGTTCCTCATGGGCCAACGTATAAAGAGCGAGCTTCACGCCTACCCATCCGACAATCACAAATGCCGCCGTTTCAAGGCCCGGCCTGGTTTTCAGTAAGGATACGAACATTGATGCCGCAAAACGCATAATGATTAAACCGATTACGCCGCCGGCTAAAATAACGAGAAACTGACCGCCGTCCAAACCGCCGATGGCAGGAAGCCGTGTTCCCGGAAGCGTTACGGCAAGCGCGACCGCCGCTAAAATGGAGTCAACGGCAAAAGCGATGTCCGCGAGCTCCACTTTCAAGACAGTCTGCCAAAACCCGCTTTCTTTCTGCTTTTTCTGACCGGCGTTATCTTTAAATACATACCGCTTCAGCAAATGGCTGACCGCAATGTAAAACAGATATAAAGCGCCGATGGCCTGGACCTGCCAAACATTCACCAGAAAAGAAATAGCGAACAGCGACCCGAAACGCAAAATAAATGCGCCCGCCAATCCGTAAAATAAAGCCTTCTTCCTTTGTTTTTCAGGAAGATGCTTCACCATCACAGCCATCACCAGCGCGTTATCCGCCGCCAAAATCCCTTCCAGCCCGATTAAAACGAGAAAAACCCATCCATACTCCAATAATAATGCAAAGTCCAATCCATTCCCTCCGTTTCTTTTTTCTATCATCCGAGCTTATACCGGCGGTTTTTTTACGCAAAAAAGACCTTTGCCGATATAAGGCAAAGGTCTTGCTAGACATGAATGATTGGCATGCCAACAAAGCCGATGGATATGATCCATGAATTGACGACTTTGTTTCCGGAATATCCGGACGCTACTCCCCTTTGGGATTTCAAGAAATATTTGTTTATACGCTCATAATAAAGCCTGTTTCATCATTTGTCAACGCTTAACTTTTTTAACAAATTGAGAAATTTTTTCTGTTTTGATCCGCTGTTTTCTTCTCTTCCATAACATCCAAAGAACGAGAAGCAACACAATGAATATACCTAGCGGCAGCATATATTGATCGAGAATGGAACCGACGCTTTTCCAATTTTCCCCGAGTTTCATTCCGAGGTATACGTAAGCAAATGTAATCGGCAGCATCGCTGCATATGTATAGAGAGAGAACACCCAGATATTCATCTTTGCAATGCCGCACGGCAAAGAAATCAGCGTCCTGACCCCCGGTATAAAACGGCCGATGAACGCTACCAAACCTCCGTGCTTCTGAAAGAAATCATCTGTTTTCTCCAGGGATTCGGGTTTTATCCATATATACTTTCCATATTTCAGCAAAAACGGCCGACCGCCCAGCCTGCCGATCCCATATAAGACAAGCGGACCTGAAACACCGCCGAGTGAACCGGCAAACACGGCACCGGCAAGCGTCATATCCCCTTTTGAGACCCAATAGCCCGCAAGCGGAAGAACAATTTCCGCCGGGATGAATTCTATACTGAGCGCCAAAAAAATTCCGGCGTAAGATAAGCTTTTAAACGCTTCAATTATTGATATGATGAAATCTTCGATGATCTATCACTCCCGGCTTACACCTATATTCTGAAATTTAAGAATGATTTTAACACAAAACCTTGAGGCTGAAATATCTTTTAGACATGCCCGTTATAAATGTGAGTCGTTTCAGATCGGTATAGCGGGAGGGAATGACATGCGCAATACAACGTCCCGCCTGTCTCCTGATTGCTCGTCTGGCGGCGGTTACATCACTTAAGATCTCCGGAAAAGTTACCCTTCGCGGTAAGCGGCGGCTGACCGCGAATTCAGTTCATATGGGCAATGCGTTTTTGCCGGGATCTTTGCCACCGAATCTGTTTTATGGGAGCGGGAAACTCTCAGTCACTACATGGAAATGTGTGGGCATTTCCCGGGGAATGATTCTGTATAATCTTTTTGATCAACCATTGATGATTTTCGGGGACTTCAGCGCTTTAAAGAACTTACCGATTCACTGATTGTAAATAGATGAATAAGAATGCGATTTCCTTTTCAGCCGGCCATTACCGCATGAGGAAATGGAACAGCAGCTCCATGAAGCGCCGCATCACCCATAAGTTGCTACACATGGAACGGACCCGTTTATCCACAATAAAGACAAAAAGGAGTTTTTATTCATGCACACGATGTGGAAGGGTTCGATCAGTTTCGGCCTCGTCAATATCCCGGTCAAGCTCTTTGCGGCCACTGAAGATAAAGATATAAAATTCCGCAGTCTTCATAAAGAAGACCATGCGCCGATTAAATACGAAAAAATCTGCACCGGATGTGAAAAGAGTCTGGAGCCTGATGAAATCGTGAAAGGCTATGAGTATGTAAAAGGGAAATACGTCATTATGACTGACGAAGACTTGAAAGACGTAAAACAGGAACATGAAGAAAAAGCGGTTGAGATTGTTGACTTTGTCCAGCTGCAGGAAATCGATCCGATTTATTTTAACCGGTCATATTATGTCGGGCCGGGAGACAACGGTACAAAAGCCTATACACTTCTGCGGGAAGCGCTGAGGACGACGGGTAAAATCGGGATTGCTTCCATTACGATCCGCTCTAAACAGCAGCTTGCGATTCTTCGCGTGTATGACAACTGCATCGTGATGGAATCCATTCATTATCCGGATGAAGTCAGAAATGCCGGACATGTGCCGGGCGTTCCTGAGCAGACAGCCGTTAATGAAAAAGAGCTGCAGACGGCGATCACGTTAATTAATGAGCTGACAACCGAGTTTGACCCAGAACAATATGAAGACACATACCGGAAAGCCCTTCTCGCCAAAATTAACGATAAGCTCGAACATGAAGAAGCGGGCGTGACACCTGCTCCTGCCGGCCCTCGCGAAGATGTCATTGATCTTGTCAGCGCGCTTCAGGCAAGCATCGACCGGACGAAGCGGCCGAATCGCGAACAGGCTGCACCGGCACGGACAAAAGACACAGCGTCAGCAGGCGGCGGAGGCAAAAAGCAGAAGACGACCAGACAAAAAGCCGGAACGTCTTAATCATGGTGCTGACGATGCAGCCGATTTTGACCTCTGTACCGCCTGAAGGCAGCGAGTGGCGCTATGAGGTAAAGTATGACGGATTCCGCTGTCTTCTCCGCATAGACGAAAGCGGTGTTACATTAACCAGCAGAAACGGACAGACGCTGACGAATCAATTTCCGGAAATCACGGCTTTTGCGGCCCGGTGTTTTCAGCACATGAAAGACAGGTTCCCCATTACGCTTGACGGAGAGCTTGTCTATTTAATCAATCCGTACAGAGCGGACTTTGAGCATCTTCAAATCCGCGGACGTTTAAAACGGACGGAAGCAATTGAAAGCACCGCTGATAGACGGCCGTGCCGCTTTCTGGCATTTGATCTCCTCGTTCTGGAAGGCGCCGGCACCGTCTCATTACCGTATGTGAAACGGAAGCGCGCCCTTTCCAAGCTGCTTAAAGAAGCAAATCTTCCCGCCTGCCCTCATCACTTAGCGGAAGAAGCGATTCAATACATTCCGGAGCACACTGACTTTAATGCGCTTTGGGACAAGGTCGTCCGCCATGACGGAGAAGGTATCGTAGCCAAAAGGGCTTCCAGCGGCTGGTCGGAAAATAAACGGTCTCCCGACTGGCAGAAGTATAAACATATGAAAACGGCTCACGTGCTATTAACCGGATTCAATCCGAAGAACGGGTATGTGACGGCCTCTGTTTTGAAAGACGGCATCGTCGTCCCGATCGCTTCCGTTTCCCACGGCATGCAGGCGGAAGAAAAAAACGCCGTCAGAACCATTATGGAGACCCACGGAAAAAAACAAAAAAGCGGCGAGTATACACTTGAGCCTTCTATCTGCATGACCGTGCAGTATTTAACCATATTGCAGGACACGCTGCGTGAAGTATCTTTTGTGTCCTTTCAGTTTGAAATGGATTGGACGGAATGCACGTATCAGCAGCTTATCCTCCGCTCTAAAACGCTGCCGCCGAAGCTGCAGTTCACAAGCCTGGATAAGATCGTTTTTAAAAAACGTGAAAAAACGAAAGCAGATTTCCTTAGTTATATGGTAAAAATGAGCGATTTTCTGATGCCCTTTCTTAAAGATCGGGCCGTCACGGTGATCCGTTATCCGCACGGCGCGCCTGGCGAATCTTTTTTTCAAAAAAACAAACCGGACTACACGCCGGACTTTGTCTCAAGCGTGTTTGACGGGAGCCACGAGCACATCGTATGCAGCAGCATACCGTCACTTCTATGGCTGGCTAATCAGCTGGCGCTTGAATTTCACGTTCCGTTTCAGAAAGTTCATTCTGAAAGGCCCGCAGAAATCGTCATTGATCTTGATCCTCCGTCAAGGAATGATTTTCCCATGGCAGTAGAGGCTGCGCATGTGCTGAAACAGCTGTTTGACTCATTCAGCATGACGTCATTCCCGAAGCTCTCCGGAAATAAAGGCATTCAGCTCTACATCCCGCTTTCACCGGAAGCATTCACCTATGAAGAAACCCGTGCCTTCACAATGCTCATCGCCGATTATTGCGTCAGGACGCGCCCGGATCTTTTTACGACAGAGCGGTTTATCAAAAACCGAAACGGCAGGCTCTACCTAGATTATTTGCAGCATGCCGAAGGGAAAACCATTATCGCCCCCTATTCGACCCGGGGCAACGAATTGGGAACGGTTGCGGCTCCCCTTTATTGGAGCGAAGTCAACTCCTCTTTAACACCTGATGATTATACGATCGATACAGTAGTGAACCGCGTCAGGACAGAGGGAGATCCGTTTTATGATTTTTACCGGAATCCGCAGGACGGCCCGCTTTCAATCGTGCTTGAGCAAATCAAGAGAAAGAGCTGACGCTTTTTGTCAGCTCTTTTCAGTCTGATACGTGCACATCAATTTTTCTTTGGAAATAAATAAATAGCAGGAGTAAGGAATGTTTTTGAGGGTGAGCTGTTTTGCAGTAAAGTATAAAATCGGAAGATGGGCCGCTTTCTTAAACAGCCTGTAGCAGCCGCTGGACGGTTTTATCACATCAAAACCGAGTCTCGCCGCTCCTTTATGAAGCATTGTAATGCCGACGACTCCCTTAATCTCGTCTTTCCGTTTATGCCGGTTAATATAATCCGCTAAATGAGGCATGGATTGATATACCTTCTGATATAGCATAATCCCCCTTCTGACCGCGCTTTCAATAGGCTGCAGCTCTTTCAGGAGTTTGACATTATGAAGATGAATCTTAACTAACACGTCGTTTTTTTTAATTCTGGTTCCGTCGCTCAGGATGACTTCTTTTCCTTTATATCTAGTCAAACGGACGCGGAATACATTCGATTGCCGTTTATCAATCAGCGTCAGCCGGGTAAAGAAGAAATAAAGCGGATCAAGTAAGTACCATATAGACAGCAGACAGCTTCTCACATGTTCACCTTCTTTATATTCAAAGCACCCTCATATTTTGGCATGGGGCATGTCACATTATGATTGGTAAATAATGATGCCGCCCTGTATCAGCTTATGCAAAAACCGCGTCAGGCTCTACTGTCCGAAACAGAAAAAAACACTCTTCATGAAGAAGAGTGTCTGTATCCGCTTTCTTTTAACGGAAAAGCAAATGCTGGCTGTGAATTCCCGCTTTTTTCAGTAAGGCTATCAGCTGTTCCTGTTCCTCAGGCATAAGTCCTGAAAACGCTCTCGCAATTCTCAATGAATGAATCGGATAAATTTTATCCAAATACTCGTTTCCTTTATCAGTTAAATGGGCGTAAACAGACCGTTTGTCCTTCGGGTCTTGTTCTCTGACCAAAAACCCGTTTCTTTCAAGCTTGTCGATGACATAGGTGACATTCCCGCTGACAAGCAAAAGACGCGACCCGATTTGCTGAAGCTTTTGCGGTCCTCTCGTATAGAGCAGCTCCAAAACGGCAAATTCAGTCGGATTAAAACCGTGTTCTTTACTGTCGCGGATGCTGTGTTCAGACACACTCTTGAAAGCCCTTGCAAAAACTTTGTACAAATTCATCGAACGCATCACTTCTTCTTCGTTAAATGATAATCTCATCATATCTACCCCGTATTTAAGATTTTTATAAAAAAATAATGTAAACCCTTACAATTCATAAGAGTCGTTCTTTGTTTTATATTCTATTCGTGCCGTTTTTCAGAATTCCTTCTTTTTTATATAAAAAAATACCCTTATACATCATTTAATTTGTATAAGGGTTCCGTTCTTTATAGGGAATGTTCCGAAAAAAATACGCGTATTCCTTTCTCAGCTCCGTAATTGTCATGGAATTAAGTATTTCTTTCGTATAGACTCCGATCTGCAGAAGCTTTTTGGAATAATGGTTTCTCTCTTTATCCAATGCATTTTGAAGCAAACGACTCATGACGGCCTCCTTTGTTTTCCGTTATTCTATGATCAGAATAACGCTTTTATATCAAGGATGTATAAAGCCATTGTAAAACTTCTGTAGATTATGATGTTTTTCGGTAAAGACCGTTCTGGACGGCTCTGAGCAGCGGAAAAGCGTGTTCCCCGGCAAGCTGCATGAACGCCTCCAGCATTTCATCGCGTTTCATATCTAATTCAATGATTTCTTTTGCCAGTGAAACCGCTTTTTCTTTCTCCATTCCTATCCTTCCTCCTCATTGTGTCTGTATAATACAGAATAAAACGGGGCACAGGACCATGCATTAACCTTGTCAATTTTTCTGCCGCTTTTTTTCTAAAATTTTCTATTCCGCGTCAGAAAACCTGACAAGCGTCAGGTTTTTTCTCTTTTTTTCTTATATAATATGAGTAAAAGACATCCAGGGGTGGAAAAATGACGACAGACGAACAATCTTACAAAGATAAAAAAGTAATCTCGATCGGCATTGTAAGCGAATTAACCGGATTGTCAGTCAGACAGATCAGATACTATGAAGAACGGAAATTAATCTACCCGCAGCGATCATCACGGGGAACGAGAAAGTATTCCTTCGCGGACGTTGAGCGGCTGATGGATATTGCCAACAAACGGGAAGACGGCGTGCAGACGGCCGAGATTTTAAAAGACATGCGAAAAAAAGAACAGGCTCTCAAAAACGACCCACAGCTCCGCAAAAAAATGCTGGAAGGACAGCTTAATGCTCATTTTAAGTATAAAAACCGCTGATCAAAAAAGTCCGCCTCCTGTGAGACGGACTTTTTTTATAAAGCATGAAGAAATGCAGTTGCAATGCCGAAATAAATTAATAAGGACAAAATATCGTTCAGTGTCGTAATCAGCGGGCCTGACGCAATCGCCGGGTCAATGTTCAGTTTATGAAGAATAATAGGGACGATCGTTCCGGCCATCGTACCGATAATCAACGTTGCAAGCAGCGATGAACCGACGACAAAACCGAGCGTTAAGTCTTTCTGCCAGACGGTTGCGACAATCGTTATCGCGATCGCACAGACGATGCCGATGTAGATACCGGTTCTTAATTCACGGAAAATCAGTTTAAAGATGGTTTTTTTATTCATTTCTTCTTTAGCCAGTCCTCTGATGACGACGGCGAGTGACTGTGTGCCTGTATTACCCGTCGTTCCCGCGATCATCGGCATGAAAAACGCGAGGGCGACTACTTTTTGCAATGTATCTTCAAAATAATTCAGAATGCTTCCGGAAATCAATCCGATAAACAAAAGCAGAATGAGCCACGGCAAACGTCTGTACGCCGCCACGTATGCTTTCGTATCAAATGTAATCGCCTTACCGGAGGCTGCGAATTTTTCGTAATCTTCATCGGCTTCTTTGATCACGACGTCGATAATATCATCGACAGTGACAATACCGACAAGCACATTATTTTCTTCCACGATGGGAATGGCTAAAAAGTCATACCGCTGGATCAGCCGGGCGACTTCTTCCTGGTCTTGGAGCACCCCGGCCGAGATGACACGCGTAAACATGAGATCCTGCACTTTATCGTCAGGCTCGCCGAGAATTAAATCTCTGTAAGAGAGCACCCCGACAAGCTGCTTGCTGTCATTAATCACGTACAAGTAGTTAATTGATTCTGCGATTTCCGCAAAGCTTTTCAGCTTCACGACCGCATCTTTTACTGTATAATGCTGCGGAATCCAGACGAAGCGGTTCGTCATCATCCGGCCCGCCGATTCTTGCGGATAGTTCATCAAAAGCTGTACGGCCTTTGATTCCTCAGCCTCCATGCTGGATAAAAGCTGTTCTTTCAGTTCTTCATCCATCTCTTCCAGCAAAGCGGCGAGATCGTCGTTATCCATTTTATTCATTGCGAGAGTGGCTTTCGTTTTACCGACTTTATGCAAAACGGCAAGCTGAAATTCCCGCTCCAGCTCTCCGATCATGTCGGTGATGTCATCAACCGTCATATATGACAGATAGCGGGCCCGGTGCTTTTCCGGCATTTCTTTAAATAAAAATGCCATGTCATAGGGCTGAAGCTCATCTATCATGTTTCGGAATTCTTTTATTTTTCCGTCCCGCAATAAAATGATAATGCGTAATATGAGTTCGTCATAGGTCATGTTTTGGACCATCGGGACTCGTACCTCCTTTACGGAGACGCGCCGTCCGTCAAGGGAAGTGCGGCGGTTTGTCTCCTCATCATGTCGTCACTGGTTATCTGGCTGTATATGGGTACTTCTTCTGACATACTCGAATGGGGAGAATCCATACTCCGCACCTCCTTATCATGCTCAGTCGTGTACGTTTTGAGGCATAAAAAAAACCTTCCGATATGAAGGCGAAAACAAGCACGGCAAATAAACGTGCGGGGCCTCCAATCGTAGAGCTTTAGCACTGTATGGCATAGGACAGCCATCCAGCTGCGTTAAGAATCACCTTATGTCGATGATTCCTGTTGACCCATTGGCGTCTTTGGACATTTTTGGGCAGCAGCGTATCTCCATACAGGAGCCTCACCTAACGAAGTTCTTATTTGAATTGACACACTGAGATTACAGAAAAAAAAGGAATGTGTCAACCTTAAATTTGTGATTTCAGCACATGCCTATAAAATAAACGGAATAAAGGCATAAAACCCTTATTCCGGCAAATCGCTTTCATCCTCTTCTGAAAGGAAATGATAGGATTCATGCAGCATGAGCGCGTATTCCCCTTCTTTCGTCGGGTGCGGTACATACTCAGCCTCGTTGATATACTGCTCTTCCCTTTTCTTCATATGACAGACCTCCTTTTCAATTTTAGATTGTCCAAAAGAAGCTCCGTTATCATAGGAAAGAAAAAATCACTTGCGGAGAAGGACATGCAGCTATATTTTTCGGATCGTGAAAAAGTTCCTAAGCAGCCACGGGCCCGGTTTGAAACCGAGCGTTAATTGCCACGCGCCGATCGCCTGCAGTCCGAACTCCCGAACGAGAACCATTTTTTCACTCATGCTCCGTACATCCTCAAACCACACTTCATGCGTTCTTCCATTTTCATCAGTATACCGGAAGTAAGGGGAACGCTCCTGCTGGGAATAACGGATCATTGATTGATGCTTCATCGCCGTTTCCATGGCGCGCTGATTGGAGATGGCGGATCCGATCGTTCCCGGACGGTACGGAATCACCCAATCATACCCGTACAGCGGAACACCGAGAATCACTTTTCTTCTCGGCACCCTGCTGATGGCAAAATTGATCGTTTGCCTGACCTCTGTTAAAGGTGCCACGGGTCCCGGCTCACTGCCGGCGTGGTGCCAGTCGTACGCCATAATGAACATGTAATCGACGACGGCTCCGATTCCGCCGTAATCATATCCCCTCAGCCACGGCACTGCATCACTTGTTTTCGCCGGAACCGATATCGTTAACGCGAGCTGATGCTCTGAAAGCCGGGTTTTTAACTGCCGGAGAAATCCTGTGAAGAGATCCCTGTCAGCTTCTCTGACCCGTTCAAAATCGATATTTACACCGCCGTACCCCTTTCTTACGGTTAAGGAGACGATATTGTTGACGAGATTCGTTCTTGCCGCCGGATTTTGCAGCACTTGATGGGCTAATTCCGGACTGAATCCCCCTTCTGTCAGATTCGTAATGACGGCAAGCGGGCGCACTCTGTTCTGCCATGTGGTTTCTATTGCGGTTCTGTCGTTTAAATCATTCATGATATCTCCGTTCGGGCCGAAATGATATTCAAACAAAGAAATCGCCGATGAATAGGGTGCAAAATCATTAATGAGCTCTCTATCCGCTTCAGGCGTCCGAATGACATAAAATTGCAGGGTTCCCGCAAGATAGTTAGAGATATCAGGGATCTTCACTTTCATACCCGTCCGCAGCCGGTTCGGCGGAATATCCGGGTTTGCCTGCATCAGCTGCATCTGCGGCACATAAGCCTTACCTGCGATAACGGCATACGTATCATTCGGCTGAACCGTATATTCATTAAGGGGGATTAAAAGCGCCTGTCCCGGCACGATATTCGTTTCCTCAAGCCCGTTGACGCTTCTGATGCTGTCAACAGGATATCCGTACTTTCTGCTGATGGAAAATAACGAGTCGCCAGACTGCACTGTATGAACAAACATAGATGTCCTCCGTTTCCTTTTGATCAAAAGGGGTCTTCTTATCTTTATGAATGATCCTCCGGTCCGATTCCAAACTCTGTTCGGAGAAAGGCTGTTTACAAATCAGACATGATCAACTATGATGATGTCATCATAAAAAACTGTATAGGAAACGCACTAGGGGTGCTGTTATCGGCTGAGATAAAACATGCGGCAAGCGTGTTTTGATCCCTTATAACCCGATCTGGATAATACCAGCGTGGGGAAGTGCAGATTGACCGGAGCGCAGGGTTTTTCCCCATGCGTTTTCGTTCTGCTGCTGCATATTCCCTCGGATATGCAGTTTTTTATTTTTCATTAAAAAACGGGGGAGGACACCGCAATATGAAACTTACGATCAATCGTCTTTCGTAAAATCAACTCTTTCATACAAACAACTATCCGATAAGAAAGCAGGAGATCACAATGAAAAATTGGAAAATGAGAGAAATTGTCGTCATGTCCGTCATCAGTGTTGTATTTGCTGTCATTTATTTAGTATCAACTCATGCAAGCAATATAGCGGCAGGATTTTTCGGCCGGATGAGTTATGAACCGATTTACGGTATCTGGTTTATCGTCTCGGTGATTGCCGCGTACATTATTCAAAAACCGGGAGCGGCTCTCGTTTCTGAAATCATCGCCGCGTTTGTGGAGTGCTTACTCGGAAATCCGTCAGGACCGATGGTGATTCTGATCGGGATCGCACAGGGAATCGGTGCGGAAGCGGTCTTTTTAGCGACACGCTGGCGGGTGTATACCCTGCCCGTGCTTCTTTTATCCGGTATGGGGTCTTCTGTGACAAGCTTCATTTATGACTTGTTCGTTTCCGGATACTCTGTTTTGAATCCGGGTTTATTAGCCGTCATGCTTCTCATCCGTCTGGTCTCAGGTGCGCTTCTTGCCGGCCTTCTCGGCAAAGCAATCAGTGATGCGCTGGCTTACACAGGAGTGCTGAACGGCATGGCGCTCGGAAAACAATTCAAGAAGAAAAAGAAACAGGTGAACCAAGATGCAGGCATCTGAACCCCTTCTATCGGCCAGCTGTCTTACCTTTTCTTATGATCAGGATGAAAAGCCGATTTTTCAAAACGTGTCCTTTCAGCTCCGCAAAGGAGAGCGGGCTTTGTTGCTCGGGCCGAGCGGATGCGGCAAAAGCTCGCTCGCTCTCTGTTTAAACGGTCTGTACCCGGAAGCATGCGATGGGGTTCAATCGGGAACCGTTTCTTTATACGGAACACCTCTTTCACATCTGACAGAACCCGCCGCCAGATCCATCGGCGTCGTGTTTCAAGATCCGGACCAGCAGTTTTGCATGCTGACGGTTGAAGATGAAATCGCCTTCGGCCTGGAAAATTTGCAATATACAAAAGAAGATATGGACGCAATCATCGATGACGTTTTAGAAAAATTAGAGATCACTCATCTGAAAACGCGAACGATCGCTTCGCTGTCAGGCGGTTCAAAACAAAAAGTGGCGCTTGCCTGTATCATTGCAATGGAACCGGAACTCATTATTTTGGACGAACCGACGGCACAGCTTGATCCATATTCCGCACGTGAATTAGTGCGGCTGATCAAAGATCTTCAAGCAAAAAAAGGCTTCGGCCTTCTCGTTATCGAACATCAGCTTGATCACTGGGCGCCGTGGATGGACAGGACGATTGTGCTTGACGAAACGGGTCAGAAGGTGATGGACGGAGAGACGGATGTTATCTTTGAAACCAAGATTGAAGAGCTGATGCAGCTCGGCATTCCGATTCCGCGTGTGATCTCATTGCAGGAGCACGTCAGCATTCCTTTTACATTGTGTAAAGAAAATCTGTTTCACGAACCTGTACCATCTCTGCCTGAACCCAGGCCCGTTGCGCTTTCGGCAGAAGACGCGCTGAGCGTTCACGGGCTGTCATTCTCAAGAGGAGCAGACGTCATTTTTCAGGATGTGAGCTTTTCCGTAAAAAAAGGATCAATCACCGCGATTGCCGGCCCTAACGGAACAGGAAAATCCACGCTCCTTTCTGCTGCGGCCAAGCTCATCCGTCCGCTGGGCGGAGACATCAAAATAGACGGCAGACCGATTGATTCCTATTCTGAAAAAGAGCTGCGGCGGCAGATCGGATATGTTTTCCAGAATCCTGAACACCAGTTTGTCACAGATTCCGTCATTCAAGAGCTGATGTTCAGTTTTGAAAGCAACAGAGCCGCAAAGGAGAAAGCTCTTCAGCTGTTAACCCGATTCGGCCTGAGACGCCATGCCTCACAGCATCCGTTTTCTTTAAGCCAAGGACAAAAACGCCGGCTCAGCGTCGCGACGATGCTTATGCACAATGTGAACGTTTTGATGCTTGATGAACCGACTTTCGGACAGGATGCCAAAACGGCGCGGGAGTGTATGCAAATGCTCCGTGAGATTCAAAAGGAAGGAACGGCTGTTTTGATGGTGACACACGATATGGAACTCGTCTCGGATTATGCCGACACGATCCTTGTGCTCTGCGGCACGAAACTGGTATTCCGGGGAACTCCCGACGCTTTGTTTTCTGATAACATCGGGATCGCCGAGCAGGCACATTTGGCTTTGCCGCTGCGGTATGAATGGATGAAACACGACAGGAGGCGGAGAAATGAACTTGCGGCTGGAGGCTGTTAACCCGTCAATAAAGGCGGCGGCTGTATTGTTATGCGTCATTATGCTGTCATTTATTTATAATCCGTACACCCCTGCTTTGTTTTATATCATCATTGCGGGAGGCGTCCTCTCGGCGGGGCGTGTGCCGCTGAAAAAATGGCTGCTGTTCACGATTCCGTTTGTCATTCTGGCCTTCGGTTCTTTATGGACAGCCGCCGTATTCGGAAACGTCCCGACAACCGGAAGCAATCTGCTGTTTAAGCTCGGGCCGATTGCCGTCAACAGTGATAACGCGGCGCTCGGGATTTCTATCGCGTTTCGTATTCTATGTTTTTCCGCTTTGTCGATGATGTTTCTTTTTACAACCGATCCGATTCTGTTCATGCTCAGTCTGATTCAGCAGTGTAAGCTGCCGCCCAAGCTTGCATACGGCGTTATCGCGGGATTCCGGTTTCTCCCTCTTCTGAAAGATGAAATCCTGATCATCCGGCAGGCGCACAGAATCAGGGGTGCGGCGTCTGATTCCGGGCTGAAAGGGAAGCTCTCCGCCTTCAGGCGCTTCACCATTCCGCTATTGGCAGGCGCAATCAGAAAGGCGGAACGCACGGCGATCGCGATGGAATCTAAAGGCTTTACGGGGAGCCGAAACCGCACGTTTTACAGAACTGTTACTGTGCGCCGCGCCGACTGGTGCTTTTTCCTGCTCGTGCTTCTGTTATTCGGGGCAAGCTGGCTCATTTCATTGTTGTTTATATAAAAACAGGCCGCCGGAGTGATTCGGCAGCCTGTTTTGTTATGTATGTTATTGATGATAATTGAGAGCCTGAGCGAGATTGGACTTGACCGTAATATCTGAGAAATTAATGCCGAGCTGTACGGCGGTTTGAGCGATTTCCGGCCTGATTCCGGATAAAGTGGACGTGACGCCGATCAATTTCAGCGCCTCAATTAATTTAAAAATCTGATGCGCCACCATCGTATCGACAACCACTACACCCGACAGGTCAATTAACAGATGTTCAATCAGCCGTTTTGCACATGTGCTCAGCGTATTTTCAAGAATGAATTTGGCGCGCTCCGTGTCAATATCGCCGACAAGCGGCAGCAGCGCCGTCCGTTTGCTCAGCGTGATAACCGGCGAGCTTAACTCCAAAATCATTTCTCTTTGCGCATTCAGCTGCATTTTTGAGTTATGCTCAGCATGATCGACAAACGTGTAAATCGTAAAATCAAATACTTGCGTAATTAAATTCTCCCATTTCTTCCTTTCTCCCTGAGCAAACGAAGATTCATGTTTATCGGCAAACGCATCATAATAACTGATGTATAGTCTCCGGTTTCTCATGAATTCACGGACCACATACTGGACGGGAGTATCCAGATGCTTCTGGTCTTTCGCAAGCTCAATCACCCACCGCTCGAACTCTTCTAAAAATTCTTTTTCCGGCATGATATACATTTTATTAATATGCCGGTAAAATTCTTTATCCTGCTCCGTCAGTTCTTCTGTGATGACGGGATTTGTCAAAGAATAAATCGAATTCGGATCCGAATCTTCCATCGTTTCGATCCACTCTTTCGCAATTTGATCCACTTGTTCTGAAAAATAGCTGTATAACGCTTCATTTATCTTCATCTCTCTTCTCCTTTCCCATTTCCAATTATAGCGTCAGCGGGTCATGAATGAAAATGAAAGCTGTCAAACTATCCATTTATTTGAAATTTTTTAGTCCGATAGATTACGCCTTTTTTATGAAAATGCTTCAAATGACTCTTTCCGGCCGGCATGCTCTGCCATAAAATAGTAGCAACACCCTTGTATCCACTCGCAAGCATAAAAAAGGAGGGCTTTTTTATGAATGGTGAAATGCATTTGATTCCTTATGTCACGGATGAACAGATCATGGATGTGAACGAGCTTCCTGAGGGGATTAAAGTGATTAAGGCGCCAGAGTTGTGGGCAAAAGGGTTTAAAGGCAAGGATATTAAAATCGCGGTGCTTGACACAGGCTGCGACATCAATCATCCTGATTTGAAAGACCGGATTGTCGGCGGGAAAAACTTCACCGATGATGACGGAGGCAAAGAAGACGTGATTTCCGATTACAACGGACACGGGACACACGTTTCCGGAACGATTGCAGCCAATGATTCAAACGGCGGAATTTCGGGTGTCGCGCCGGAAGCAAGCCTTTTAATCGTTAAAGTTCTCGGCGGGAAAAACGGCAGCGGCAAATACGAATGGATTATTAACGGCATCAACTACGCCGTTGAACAAAAGGCGGACATTATTTCCATGTCACTCGGCGGGCCAAGCGATGTGCCTGAACTGAAAGAAGCGGTCACAAATGCGGTAAAAAGCGGTGTTCTGGTCGTTTGCGCGGCAGGAAACGAAGGCGACGGAGACGAGCGTACAGAGGAACTGTCGTATCCGGCCGCTTACAACGAAGTGATCGCAGTCGGATCAGTCTCAATCGCCCGTAAATCGTCTGAATTTTCAAACGCTAATAAAGAGATTGACCTGGTGGCTCCGGGAGAAAATATTCTCTCCACCCTTCCCAACCATAAATACGGGAAGCTGACGGGCACTTCAATGGCCGCCCCGCATGTGAGCGGAGCGCTTGCCTTAATAAAAGGGCTTGAACAGGACGCGTTTCAGCGGACGCTTTCTGAGGCTGAAGTCTACGCCCAGCTCGTGCGGCGGACCCTTCCTTTGGACATCGCCAAAACATTGGCCGGGAACGGATTTCTGTATTTAGACGCGCCTGAAGTACTGATGGAAAGAGCCGAACAGGCACAGCTGCTGTCTTTCTGATATTTTTCTCGTATAATGATTGATCAGTTTGTCACATCACCAATTTTTAAATTGTGAGATTTTCTATTGACAGTGATCTGAATAAGCTGATAAGATAACCAACAAATGATGTAACTTTTCAAAAAAATTGAAATACTTTCTCTTATCGAGAGTTGGGCGAGGGATTGGCCTTTTGACCCCAACAGCAACCGACCGTAATTCCATTGTGAAATGGGGCGCGTGATTTTTGCGCCGAGACGATTGTCTCATAAGGCACGGTGCTAATTCCATCAGACGTGATCTGAGAGATAAGAGAGGCTTGCATTTTGAAGTTAAAGCCTCTTTCTCTCATGAGAAAGAGGCTTTTTTGTTACATCTCACTTAAAGGAGGAGACTTAATGACAACAATCAAAACTTCGAACCTCGGTTTTCCGAGAATCGGCTTGAACAGAGAATGGAAAAAAGCACTTGAGGCTTATTGGAAAGGAAACACTGATAAAGAAACGTTTCTTAAAAAGCTTGACGGTTTATTCTTATCAGCTGTCAAAACACAGCTTGACCAACATATCGATATCGTGCCGGTCTCTGATTTCACTCATTATGATCATGTGCTTGATACCGCCGTCAGCTTTAACTGGATTCCGGAAAGATTCCGCAGCATCACGGATCCCGTTGATACATACTTTGCGATTGCCCGCGGTGTAAAAGACGCCGTTTCCAGTGAAATGACGAAATGGTTCAATACCAACTACCATTACATCGTTCCTGAATATGATGAAAGCATTGAATTCCGTCTGACGAGAAACAAACAGCTTGACGACTACCGCCGGATCAAAGAAGAATTCGGAGCGGAAACGAAACCTGTCATCGTCGGTCCGTATACATTCGTCACGCTTGCGAAAGGATACGAAGAATCAGAAGCGAAAGCGATTCAAAAACGCCTTGTTCCTCTTTATGTGCAGCTGCTGAAAGAGCTTGAAGCAGAAGGCGTCAAATGGGTTCAGATTGATGAGCCTGCCCTTGTGACAGCTTCTTCTGAAGATGTCCGCGCCGCAAAAGACCTCTATGAATCTATTACAAAAGAGCTTTCAGGACTGAATGTCCTCCTGCAGACATACTTTGATTCAGTTGATGCATATGAAGAACTCGTTTCTTATCCCGTACAGGGAATCGGACTTGATTTCGTGCATGATAAAGGCAGAAACCTTGAGCAATTGAAAAAGCACGGCTTCCCGAAAGATAAAGTGCTGGCAGCCGGTGTGGTCGACGGCCGGAACATTTGGAAAATCGATGTTGAAGAACGCCTTGATGCAGCTTTGGATATCCTCAGCCACGCTGATGTTGAGGAGTTATGGATTCAGCCTTCAAGCAGTCTTCTGCACGTGCCGGTGGCGAAACACCCTGACGAGCATCTTGAAAAGGATTTGCTGAACGGCCTGTCATACGCTAAAGAAAAACTGGCGGAACTCGGCGTCTTAAAAGAAGGGCTTCTGTCCGGAAAAGCGGCCGTCAGTGAGCAGATCGAAGAATCAAAAGCGGCACTTAAGGCTTTAAAAGCATTCGCAACAGGAGCGAACTCAGCTCAAAAAGAAGAGCTGAATCAGCTGACGGAAAAAGATTTCTCCCGTCCGGCAAGCTTTGAAGAACGATTGGCGCTGCAAAATGAATCACTCGGTCTTCCTCTTCTGCCGACGACGACAATCGGAAGCTTCCCTCAATCTGCCGAGGTGCGGAGCGCACGGCAAAAATGGCGCAAAAAAGATTGGACGGATGAACAGTACCAAGCCTTTATTAATGCGGAAACGAAGCGCTGGGTTGACATTCAGGAAGAAATCGGCTTAGACGTGCTCGTTCACGGAGAATTTGAGCGGACGGACATGGTCGAATACTTCGGTGAAAAACTGGCCGGATTCGCCTTTACGAAATATGCATGGGTGCAGTCTTACGGTTCACGCTGCGTACGTCCGCCTGTCATTTTCGGAGATGTCGAATTTATCGAACCGATGACGGTAAAAGATACGGTCTACGCCCAATCGCTGACTGAAAAACACATGAAAGGCATGCTGACGGGACCTGTCACCATCTTAAACTGGTCATTCCCGCGTGTGGATATTTCAAGAAAAGAAATCGCCTTCCAGATCGGGCTTGCCCTCAGAAAAGAAGTAAAAGCGCTTGAAGATGCCGGTATTCAGATTATCCAAGTGGATGAACCCGCGCTCCGCGAAGGACTGCCGTTAAAAACGCAGGATTGGGATGAATATTTAACTTGGGCCGCAGAAGCATTCCGGTTAACGACATCTTCTGTGCGAAACGAGACACAGATTCATACGCATATGTGTTACAGCAACTTTGAAGATATCGTAGATACGATCAATGATCTTGACGCGGATGTCATTACAATCGAACACAGCAGAAGCCACGGAGGATTTTTAGAGTACCTGAAAGAACATCCTTACGTGAAAGGCCTCGGACTCGGTGTATACGACATTCACAGCCCGCGTGTGCCGGCAACTGAAGAAATCTATCAAATTATTGATGACGCGCTTGAAGTGTGTCCGACTGACCGCTTCTGGGTAAACCCGGACTGCGGACTGAAAACAAGACAGCAGGAAGAAACCGTTGCGGCATTAAAAAATATGGTCGACGCCGCGAAACAGGCACGAAAAAAACAAGCTCAGCTTGTATAATGAAAACAGCCATCCGTAATTTGCGGATGGCTGTTTTTCTGGCGTGCTACTTATTATGCAGCGCTTCTGCAAGTTCGTACAATGAATCATACTGCTTCATTTGATAGCCCCGCCCTTCTTTTTGCAAATACCCTTTTTGGCAGAATTGCGTCAGCACATGCAAGAGATGACGGTAAGATACACCCAAATAATCACAGACCGTTACGTGCTTCTCTTTATAAACCCCTTTATAAGCCGTCTGCAAAATAAAATCAGCAAGCCGGTTTTCAAGCGGGAACGCCAGACTTTGTGAATATTTCGAAGCCATAAGCGTTGCCTTAGCACTTAAAAACTTAGCCAGCTCACGCAGGAATTTCGCATCCTGCAGCAATTGCGCGCGGCAGCGGTAAATAGGCAGAGCAAAACAAACAGTCTTCGCTGAGGCTTGAATTCCTTTTGTGTAATACCCTTCATGTAATAGTTCCATCTCTCCGATGTAATCATTTTTGTTGATAAAATTAATTAAAGAGACTTTCCCGTTTTGGTGGGTTACATATATTTTCGCTTTTCCTTCAATCACGTAAAACAGGAAGTCAGGTCTCCTGCCCTCTTGAATAATCCATTCGTCCCGCTCATATTCGCGCACTTCCATAAACTCTTCAGCGGGGAAAGAGAATAAATGCGCGATTGAGTGTTTTTTTAACTGATGCCGCTTTTTCTCGCCTTTATAAATTTCCATCGTCCACCCCAAAAATATGAGATATCTCATATTGTCTTTATGTCCTTACATGATAACATGCCAATTAAAGGAGGAACGGGAATGAAAGCATATCGCTGGATGAGTCTGCATTTTTTTAGTTTTTTTATGACATGGGGTGTTTTTCTGCCCTATTGGACGGGATGGATGGTGCATATAAAAGGGGTTTCCGTATCCGAAGCCAGTTTCATTATGAGTCTGGGCCTGGCGGCAAGAGGGATTTCCACATTATTTTTCTTCCCTTATTTATCAGGAAAATTCAGCAGCAAAGCCTTATTAAACGGCGCCAGAATCGGGACGCTTCTCGCACTTTTATGTTATATTCCGGCTGATTCTTTTCAAAGCCTGCTTCTTGTCACATTAGTGCTGCATGTGTTTTACCCGGCTTTAATGCCTGCTTTAGACAGCGCTTGCGGCGTCCTTGTACAGCATAACGAATTAAAGGCTTATGGGACTAGCCGACAGTGGGGATCCGCGGGTTTTGTTTCAGCCGGCGTCATCCTGTCCGTCTTTACAGGTATATTCGGAGATCAAGCGATTTTATGGGCACTGCTTTTGGGCACTGCTTTTGGGCACCCTGATATTCGCATCCCTAAGCTTTATGCATGCGCCAGCTGTTCTTTCAAAACGGCCGGAAACAGACCGTGCAAGAAAAGAGGGCATGTTTGCCTTATTCCGCATTAAATATTTCGGTCTGGTGCTCGCAATCGTTATCTTACTGCAGGCGGCACATGCATCTTACTACAATTACGGTTATCTCTTTTTGCAGGAAATCGATGCGCCCGCATATGCCATCGGAATCATCATCAACATCGCCGTTATCGCGGAGATTATCTTCTTTGCAATCGCTGACCGATACTTTCATCAATTTACGGCAGGCTCTTTGCTCGCCCTGGCGGCGCTTGGTGCTACCGTACGCTGGATACTCGTATTTGCCTTTCCGCATGTCATCATTTTCTGTATTGCGCAGACGCTGCATGCCTGTTCATTCGCGATGGGACACTATGCATTTATGAAATACTTAATTAAAAATATTTCACCCGCGCAAATCCCGAAAGCCCAAGGCATATATTCAGCGCTTGCTCTCAGCTGGAGCACTGCGGTATTTACTATTTTCGGAGGTTTTTTATATGAAATTGAACCCCGGTATGCCTTTATCGGAATGATTGTTTGTACGATACCGTCCATGCTTCTCGCCCTTTTATACAGAAAACTTGAAATGAAAAAGAGCGTTTTTGCAGGAAACGCACAAGATATATAGCCATCGCTTTATAGACGATCACATGTCCCGCTGTCATTTTGACCGATTTGCGAATGCTGTGCGATGTATTTTCTCTATATTTAAAGTATTTCCTTCATATATGATGAAAGTAATGAAGAGAATTCGTTCAGAAACTTGGACAGAATCAGTGAATATAATGATACAGTACTGCTTACGCTCATTTGGGGGAACTTTGTTCGTAATAAAATGATTTTCAGCCAACTCATAAGGAGGGACATTGTGTCACAGCCTAATTTGCCCAATATCACCCCTGTCGTTACACTTTCCAGAGACGATACCATTAACCTTCTTCTTTCGTCAATTGCTATGGAAGAGCTGGGAATGGCACATATTCTGAATGCGGAAGGGGAAAAAATCCAGTACGCGCTCGGAACGATTCCCGGATTAACAGGACCCCCGTCAAGTCTTGCGGATATTCTTAATCTGAATGAGAGCGTCCGGGATACGCTTGACAGCTTAATGAAACAGGAGCTTCTTCTCGGTTCAAAATTGGACAGTATCTCAAATATCCCTACACTGGCGGGGCCGACTGGTGCCACGGGGCCGACGGGAGCAATCGGCCCGGCCGGAGCGACGGGGCCAACCGGACCGATCGGGCCGACAGGGGTCACCGGTGCGGGTCTTCAAGGGATTGTTGCTTTTAATCCGCTGACCGCCCCTACTTACACGACCGGACAGGTTGTCTTGTATAACGGCAGCTCTTATGTCGCAAACGTAAACAGCCCGTCGGGAACCCCTGAAACCTCAGCTGACTATACACTTTTAGCTGCGGCGGGAAGCACCGGCGCTACTGGCTCCACAGGACCTACCGGAGTTACCGGGGTTACTGGCGGTACTGGATCAACTGGAATTACTGGCGTTACAGGACCGACCGGTGTTACCGGGGCTACCGGCATTACAGGGCCTCCGGGAAGCACCGGAACAAGTCTGACAGCCACTTCCGGCTATGCGAGCAATACGGGCGGCGGTGTTGTCGCAGTTATTAACGGCGGCACGGCCATTTCCTTACCGAATGAACAAAACCTCTCAGCGGATATTACCGCTAATGCCGCAAATACTGTATTCACCGTTGCTCCGGCAGGACGGTACTATATTTCCTACCATATTAATTTAACGGCCGGCCTGCTAGTAAGTTCGCGCATCTTAATCAACGGCACTCCGGCTGCAAGTTCGATTATTGCCCCGGTCGCGTCTTTGGCAAACTTCAATAACTCCTTTATTGTGACTTTGACAGCAGGCAGCACCATTCAGCTCCAGCTGTTCGGATTATTGGGTGCGGCCACATTGCTTGGAGGAAGTGCCGGCGCAGCTTTAAACATTATTCGATTATCTTAATGGAACATGCAAAAAAAAGGATCAGGCGTTTGTCCGCTGATCCTTTTTTAATTGAGACAGAAGTTCTTGCGCGGGTTTAAATTGCGGATTGAACTTCACGGATTTTTTGGCGTAAGCG
Source organism: Bacillus sp. NEAU-242-2 (assembly GCF_027853835.1). Lineage (NCBI taxonomy): Bacteria > Bacillati > Bacillota > Bacilli > Caryophanales > Bacillaceae > Bacillus > Bacillus sp. NEAU-242-2. The sequence goes on from NZ_JAPNNY010000001.1 coordinate 695,385, forward strand.
ATGGCCGTCATATCATGGTTTAATGCAGCATGGCATTTCGCCATATAATAAAAAGCTCTGAAATCGCCGGCACCTTTTAAAATGAAGTGATCAGCGTTTTCTCCTTCAACCTGAGTTCCGGCTTCAAATGCTTTGATTGCCGCTCTGTACTTTTCCAAATGATATAATACAAGGCCTTTATAATAATGAAGATTGCTGTAATCAGGATAAAGCTTGAGCACTTTTTCAATCCCTTGTTCGGCTTCTTCATATCGCTTGAGCTCAAGCAATATTGTATATTTTAGAAAATACAGAAGAGACGGAGGCATTCGTTTCTCACTTAAAAATTGAAATATCGAGCCGTTGACAAGATGTAATGCTTTTTCATAGTCTTTTATTCTGTAACATTCACTTGCCAAATGATAGACTAGCCACGGATCAGGATTTTCCTCTGAAAGTTCTTCATTTAATATGCTGATATTCCGTTTATGTTTTTGCTTGATTTTTTCTTCCTGCTCCAAGTAGCCGTAGTGATGAATCACACATGGGAGCGTGAAAAAAGCATTGTTTTCTTCCTCATTGGGAGCCGAGATATTCTCGTGAATTCTGCCTTGATACAGAAGGCCTTTATGATTGCGGAACAGCCTCGGCTGCATGCTTTCAAACGCTTCGTTTTCATCGAGCTGCTTCCCCGTATAATTGATGATTTTCAAAAGTCCCCGGCTCGGTAATCCGTCATGAAGCAGCGAAGTTAAAAAACGGCCCGTCTCCTGATCGAGCTCTTCATCCGCGTCAAGCACTAAAATCCAATCCCCTTCGGCATGCTGCAGGGCGTAATTTCTGGCCTTTGCGAAATCATTCTCCCATTCGAAATCAAACACTCTTGCCTGAAAGCTTTTGCATATATCTTTTGTATTATCTTGTGATCCGGTGTCTGCGATGACGATCTCATCAGCGATGTCTTGTACACTTGATAAACAACGGGAGATGTATCTCTCCTCGTTTTTCACAATCATGCAAAGAGTCAGTTTACATTCAGCATTTCCGCTCATTTTCTCACCTTTCCCGATTTTGGAGTTGTTGATTGAACCAAGGCCGTTCAGGAGTGCCGTTCATCGTTATGATGACAGGCCGCACCCATCTGACGGCAGGTTCGGCAGTTGATTCTGCATCCCATTCCTGAAGCTGCCTGACAGCCCGCTTCGTAATGGGATGCGCCCGAAATTCGCGCGGGCTTTCAAAAATGAATTTTTTCGTTCGTTCCGTCACTGTCTTCATTTCATGAAAGTGCCGCTCATACATCTGCTTCTGTTCTTCTTCCAAGCTGATCATTAAAAACAGCCGGCCGCCTGTTTCCATCTGCCAGCGGCACAATGCGGAGAACAGCCTGATTTCTTCTTTGTAATTTGAACCCCTTCTTTTATCCACGGTCACAGATAATATATTTAACAGCGCCATCGTGAGACAATGCAAGGCTTCAAAAGATGTCTGTTTCGCTTTTGAGATGCTTGGATACGGCATATGCTTCACCCGTCTTTTTTTATGAACGCTCCCCGCCTTTTTTCTTCCAATCGCATTCCTCACAATCCCCGCACTCACAGCAGCCAATGCGGCCGTAAAACAGGTCGTCACACGGATCTTCCGGATCACTGGGATCGTCCGGATTCCACGGGTCATCAGGATCGCCCGGATCACTCGGATTACTTGGGTCGTCCGGATTCCACGGGTCATCAGGATCACCCGGACCACTCGGATTACTTGGATCATCCGGATTCCACGGGTCATCAGGATCGCCTGGATCACTTGGATTACTTGGATCGTCCGGTTCTATACAGGCTTCAGCATCCTGTAAGTAGATAATGTCTTCAAGCTTCGTCTGCAAAAGGAGTTGTGATTTCATGACGGTGCGCAGGAGCCGTTCAGTGCTTCTATTGATTGATGATAATTCCCCTAAGGAGGGATCGCTGGAAGCGCTGAGAAACATTTGAATCCTTTCCGCTTCCGCCTGCAGAATATGGGATAGTCCGATTTCTTCCATAGCCACGGATGAAAGAAGGAGGTTCAGGGTCTCACATCTGGAGAGTGTAATGTCGGGGGTGATGTTCGGTATGTTTGGAAGAGACATCGATTTCTCCCTCTTTTCTCTTGGTGTCATTATGCAAAAGTGCTATATCGTATTCTTATTCCGGGAGAGAAGAGATCATTACTGATGTTTTCGTTAATAAAATATCCCGGATATGAAATCCGGGATATTCGTTCGTTTCTTTATTTCAATTCAAGTTTGACGTCTACATTTCCTCTTGTTGCTTTTGAATACGGACAGAACTCGTGAGCGGCGTGCACAAGTTTCTCCGCCGTTTCTTTATCAAGATCTTTTGTATCAATGACGAGCGTTACACCGATTTTGTAACCTCCGTCACTCTCATCTTTTAAAAGGCTGACCTGTCCTTCAATTTCAGAGGTCATGTCGATTTTTTGTTTTTGGGCGGCGAGCTCAAGCGCTCCCCCGAAGCAGGCGGCATATCCTGCCGCAAAGAGCTGTTCAGGGTTTGTGCCGGTTTCTCCGTCTTTTTTTGCATTCGGCATGATGATGTCAAAATCCAGCACCCCGTCTTCGGATTTAATATGTCCTGCTCGTCCGCCGACTGCGGTCGCTTTTGAAGTAAATAATGCCATTATTATCAGCCTCCTCATTGTACTTACTGTATATATTGCCCCTGCTCATATTTTTAAACATGATTGCAATAGGAAATGGGCCGTTTTTCGGCTACAATAGGGGTAACGTTAACAAAAAAGAGTTGGTGAAAGAAGTAATGGCAGAAAAAGATTTTGAACATATGAAACTGGAGAATCAGCTTTGTTTTTTGCTGTACGCAAGCTCAAGGGAAATGACAAAACGGTACAAACCGCTGCTTGATAAGCTCAACGTAACTTATCCCCAGTATTTGACGCTGCTTTTATTATGGGAGCACGAAGAACTGAATGTGAAACGGATGGGTGAGCTTTTGCACTTGGATTCCGGAACGCTGACACCGATGCTGAAACGGATGGAGCAGCACGGAATCATCATGAGAAAGCGGTCGGCTGAAGACGAGCGATCCGTGACGATCAGGCTCACAGATGAAGGACGGGTCTTGCAGAATACAGCGGCGGATATCCCCATTGCCATGCTGGAACAGACGGGACTGTCAAAAGAGGAATTAAAGCAGGTAAAACAGTCGCTTTATGAGGTTTTGAAAACGCTGCACGGCAAAAAATAAGGATGCCCCGAATGGGCATCCTTATTTTTATTCTGCTGCCAGAAGCTTCACTTCAATATTTCCCGCCGTCGCTTTTGAATACGGGCAGACACCGTGCGCTTTTTGGATAAGGGCTTCAAGCTCCTGTTTCTCAATGCCGGATGCTTTGACCTCAAGCGTAACACCGAGTTTATATCCTTGGTCGCTTTCATCTTTCAGCAGACTGACATGCGCAGTGACCTCTGTTTCAATACTCAGACGCTCTTTTCTTGCTACGAGTTGAAGAGCGCTGTCAAAGCAGGCTGAATATCCTGCGGCAAACAGCTGTTCAGGGTTTGTAGCTTGTTCGAGCTTTTTTGCTCTTGGCGTTCCCGGCATGGCAACATCAAGATTCAGCACCCCGTCAGAAGACGTGACTTTCCCTTCACGTCCGCCTGCGGCTGAAACGGTTGCAGTAAATAATGGTTTTGTCATGTAAATTCACCTCTGTTATATTGTGCACAACTTAATTTTACAAAATATAATAGAAGCCGTCAATCTTTCCGCATAAAAAAAGCTCACCCTTTTTGAAGGATAAGCTTAAAAGATTATACCCGGATTTGTCCGTTTCCTTTGATGATGATTTTTGTAGATGTTAACGCCGGAAGCCCCATCGGCCCTCTCGCGTGAAGCTTTTGCGTGCTGATGCCGATCTCGGCTCCGTATCCGAATTCAAAACCGTCCGTAAACCGGGTTGAAGCATTATGATACACGGCGGCGGCGTCCACGGCGGTCTGGAAGTAAGCCGCATGCTCGGCGTTCTCCGTCAGAATGGCTTCTGAATGGTTTGTGCCGTACTGCTGAATGTGGCGGACCGCCTCCTGTACGTCCTGCACCGTTTTCACACTGAGAATCGGCGCCAAGTACTCCGCTCCCCAATCGGCTTCTTCTGCTTGTTTCGCTTGAGGCTCCAGTCCGCAAATCACCTGGTCTCCTCGGAGCTCCACCCCTTTTTCTGTCAGCTGATTCAGCAGCTTTCGCCCGTGTTCTTCGGCCCATTTTTCATGAATCAAAAGAGATTCAATTGCATTGCAGACCGAAGGACGCTGTGTTTTGGCATTGATGACGACCTCGCTTGCCATTTGAGGATCTGCTGACTCATCTATGTACACGTGGCAATTGCCCGCTCCGGTTTCTAAAACGGGTACGGTTGATTCCCTGACCACAAGATCAATTAAATTTTTACCGCCGCGCGGGATCAATACATCCAGCCCGTCATTTAATGTAAAGAGCTGTTTGGCGGTTTCTTTGCTTGTATCTTCTATGAGCTGAACGGCATCAATCGGAAGCTTTGACAGTCCCAGTGCGCGCTTCATCACACTGACAAGCGCTATGTTGCTGTGGATGGCGGAAGAACTTCCTCTGAGCACAACCGCGTTTCCGGTTTTCAGACAGAGTGTGGCCGCGTCTACGGTAACGTTCGGTCTGGCCTCATAGATCATGCCCACTACTCCGAGGGGCACGCGGATTTTTTCAATAGATAATCCATTCTCTTTTTGAATGGTCTCCAATGATTCACCGACGGGATCTTCAAGACCGATTAGCAGTTCCACGGCGTCCGCGATATCGAGCAGGCGTTTTTCATCAAGCGTCAGCCTGTCAATAATGTCAGCTGTCAGTCCTCTGTTCCGTCCTGCTTCAATATCTTTCTGATTCTCTGTTAAAATCAGCTGCCGTTCATTTCTGAGGCCGTCTGCAATACATTGGAGCGCTTCGTTTTTTTCAGCCGTCGTTTTCATGACCATTTCGGCAGCCGCTTCTTTTGCCAAAGCCGCTTTTTGCAATACTTCACTCATTTGTGTTCCCCCTCGTCAAATAAATTCACCCAATCATCTCTGTGAATCACTTCCACCTGCTTCGTTCCTGAAAGCTGGTCGCTCCGCTTCCCTTTGGCTTCTAAAATTTCATCGGATGAGTACTGCGTCTGCCCTTTGCCGATAATGCCGCCGGGCCCTCTGACTTCCACTACGGCTCCTTTCGGAAAACTGCCGCAGACATCGGCGACGCCGGCCGGGAGTAGACTTGACCCGTTATGGATCATCGCCTGCTCCGCTCCCCCATCAATGATAATTTCCCCTGATATCGGAGAATGAAACATGATCCATTGCCGTGTATTATTCACTGAGGACAGGTCTTTATCGCCGATATAAGTGCCGTCGCCTTTTCCGTCTAAAATCACCATCAGTTTTTCACGTCCGGAGCCGGTTCCGATAAACACCTTCACCCCGAGCGACAATGCGGTCTGGGCGGCGAGAAGTTTTGACTTCATGCCTCCGGTGCCGACCTTTGAGCCTGCTGACCCGGCATATCCGAGCAATTCAGGTGTGATGTCATTCAGATAGTCAAACCGCTTTGCGTCCGGGTTTTCATTCGGGTTGGCATCGTACAGCCCGTTAATGTCTGTGAGAATCATTAATTGGTCTGCATGAATCAAACCGCTTACAAGCGCCGACAGCATGTCGTTATCACCGAACGTCAGCTCTTCGACTGATGTGGAATCATTCTCATTAATAATCGGCACGACGCCGCGCTCCAACAGTTCCATTACGGTGGCATAGGCATTTCTGTACCGCTCTCTTTTTGAGAAATCATTTCTTGTTAATAAAATTTGTGCCGGCGTCAGACCGTATCTTTTTAAATGGTCCATATATTGCTGCATTAAAAGCGTCTGGCCGACTGCGGCAGCTGCCTGTTTTCCTTTTATCGTAACGGGTCGCGACGGATAGCCGAGAGCGGAAAAACCCGCTGCTACCGCGCCTGAGGTAATGAGGATCACTTCATGCCCGTTTTCTTTTAATAAAGAAATGGCTTCCGTATGTTCCTTGATTTTTGCTTCATCAATACTTCCGTTACTGTTGGTGAGCGAGCTGCTCCCGATTTTCACAACAATTCTTTGTTTTTTCATCGTTTCTCCTCCGTGGCAATAAATCCAAACCGGCTCTCGTCAATAAAAAAAAGCCCATTCCGTCCTGAAAAATAAGGACGAAATGGGCTTTCCGTGGTACCACCTTGTTTGAACGCGTTTTTCACGCGTCCCGCTTTCCTGTAACGCCAGGTATCGCGCCTGAGTTTTCCCCTCAGGACTCCAAGGCAGGTTCGGCAGGTTTCATGCGGCAAAATGTTTCAGCGGGCCATTTTGCTCTCTGTCACAGAAAGTTCTGCGTACTGATCCTCTTCAACGCTCAATGATTTTTTTATATTATGCAAAGAAAACAGGTTCTTGTCAAGACATTTTCATCCATAAAAAACAGCCCGCCTCCCCGGCGGACCGTCATTAATTAAATACGATCGTTTTGTTTCCGTGAACGATGACGCGGTCTTCCAGATGCCATTTTACGGCTCTTGCCAACACGCTCCGCTCAATCGTTCTGCCGATATTCTTCAGATCCTCTGCGTGATCTCTGTGATCGACGCGTTCAATATCCTGTTCAATAATCGGCCCTTCGTCAAGATCGTCCGTCACATAGTGAGAGGTCGCGCCGATTAATTTCACTCCGCGCTCATAAGCCCGTTTATACGGATTAGCGCCGATAAAGGCCGGCAGGAATGAATGGTGGATGTTAATAATCCGATTCGGATGGGCAGATACAAAATCAGACGTCAAAATCTGCATGTAGCGGGCAAGAACGATCACATCAATCTTATACTGCTCCAGCAGTTCAAGCTGGCGCCGCTCAACTTCGGCGCGGATGTCTTTGTTAGCTTTCATGTAATGGAACGGAATATTCAGCGGCTCGACCACTTCTTTCGCCTCTTCATGGTTGCTGATGACGACCGCAATTTCGGCCATCATATTGCCGCTTTGCCATTCCCAAATGAGTTCATGAAGGCAGTGCAGCTCTTTGGATACAAAGATCGCCACTCGCTTCAGCTCACTTGCCAGAGAGAGGCTCCATGTCATGTTGAATGTCTGGGCGATTGAGGCGAACGCCTGCTTTAAATCCTCTTTTTTCTCACGAATGCCCTTGCAGTCGAATTCGATCCTGAGAAAAAAACGTCCGCCTTCAGGGTCAGTCGTATATTGATTTGATTCAATAATATTCGCGCCGTGTTCAAACAAAAACGCGGACACAGCCGATACAATTCCCGGCTGATCGGGGCAGCTGACAAGCAGGCGCCCTTTTTCCTCATTCCCGCGGCGGTATTCTTTCAGCCGCTGTGTCATATATGAATTCATCTGTTTTAATCCCTCGTATCTTCATAATTCGTAACTTATTATAGATTATACTGAAAATTTGATAAAAATCAATTTACGAAAGAATTTTCAGCCCTACGGCTGCGCACAAAATAAGCGCAATGAAAAAGATGCGCTTCGCATCCTTCTGCTCGCCGTAGAAAAGAATGCCGGCTAGTGCGCCGCCCGCCGTGCCGATACCGGTCCAGATCGCATAGGCCGTGCCCATCGCAATCGTCTCCATCGCATAAGAAAGCAGGGAAAAAGAAGCCGCAAATCCGACGATTATGAAGAGAATCCACTTGACTTTCTTTTCTTTTTGAAATTGATTCATTAAAATGACCCCGAGCATTTCACAAAGACCCGCGGCTATCAGGCTGATCCAATGCATTACGCCTTCTCCTCCTTCGTCTCAGGCTTATCCTGTGTGACCAGCTTTAATCCGATGACACCGATCAGCAAAACGCCGATCAGCACGATTTTCACCGGATCGGCCTGTTCTTTGAAAAGCAGGATTTCACTGAGCACGGTGCCCGCTGTCCCGAGTCCGGTAAAGACCGCATATACCGTTCCTACGGGCAGGCTGTCCGTCGCCTTGATTAATAGATAAAAACTGATGATGATTCCCGTAATCGTACCGCTCCACGTCAGTGCTGAATCAGCATGTTTCAGGCCGGTGACCCATACCACTTCAAATACGGCCGCTATAACCACTAAACCCCATTTCATGTTCTTCATCCTTTCTGTTTCCGGACAATACAAAAAGCCCGGAATAGTCGTCTCACATGAGATTGACTCTCCCGGGCTTTTTTCCCTCCGTGTGCATATGCGGGATATGTCCGCATATGTGTTTTCTCTCGGACCAGGCCATGTATGAACATGCGGAACCCTAGAAAACATGTCTGTTCGTATCATACTACATTTCGTCGAAACGTTCAACGTCAGATGTGATGTCAAATACCGTCAGCCGCCTCCCCCATTTGGTAACGGTCTCACCGGGCACCATGCCGATTTTTTCAGCGACGCGGACGGAGGCAGCGTTTTCCGGATCAATCAGCGCCGCTATGCGTCCGTATTGCTGCGTATGAAAACCGTAGTCCAGACAGGCGTTCGCCGCCTCTGTCGCATAGCCGCAGCCCCAGCGGCGGCGGGCAAACATATAGCCGATTTCCATCAAAGTGTTTCCGCTTATCGTCTGCGGAACGATTCCGCATTGACCGAGAAATGCGCCCGTCTCTTTATCCTCTGCGATCCAAAGACTGACGCCGTATCCTGCGGCCAATCGTTTGTTCCAGGCAATCCATTCCTTCGTTTCCCGTCTGCTTTTAAGAGAAGGATAATATTTCATGACCTCTCTGTCGGTAAACAGCCCGTACAAATTGTCTTCATCGTCATCCCGCATAGTCCGCAGACGGATACGCCCGGTTGTCAGGATGGTGCCGGAAGACTTATGTTTCATCATGCACGCCACGTCTCCTTTCCCTGTAATAGATTATGGATCCGGCAGGAAAAGTCCTTTTTCAGCATAAAAAAACCGCTTTTCAAAAAAGCGGTTTGACGATTACCAAGGCTTATCTGTTCCGAGCGCCTCGGCCAGGGCCTTGCTGTGTTTTAAGCGGTTTTTTCGTTCTCCGGCGCGCTGTACGGCCGTATTGTGAAGCATGATTTCTTCCTCGGTTTCCGGCACGATTCGCGGAACGCGCACCGATTTCCCATTTGAATCGAGCGCGACGAATGTCAGAAACGACGTTGCCGCAAGCTCGCGTTCACCCGTCATCAGGTGTTCTTTAATGACTTTGACAAACACCTCCATAGAGGATGTGCCGACCCATGTGACGTAGGATTCAAGGCATACGGAATCCTGTTGGCCGATCGGGCGCAAAAAATCTACAGAATCCATTGAGGCCGTGACTGTTTCACACCGGCAGTGGCGGGCCGCGGAAATTGAAGCGATATCATCAATATAGCTCATCAGCTTTCCGCCAAACAGCGTATTGTGATTATTCGTATCAAGCGGAAAAACCCTGCTTGTCTTGACAACCCTTGTTTCTTTGCAAAATCTTGATTCTGGCAACTTCATATTATTTAAACTCCCCTTTGGTGTCTGGTCGTTTTGACATTTCATCTGTACCCTATTAAACAATACTTTGCTCGTTTTGTCTAAAATTTTAAATATTAAGTTGGTTAGATATTCTATCAGAAATGTTTCATTATTCATCACATCCGGGAATAATAAACGCACATTGAATACCGATAGGAGGATATCACATGGACGTATCCATTCCCAAATCCACGCGGAAACCGGCTTGCCGCAGTGAGTTTGATGCTTTGCAGACAGTCATCTTATGCCGGCCGGAACACATGACCATCAAGGATATTATTAACGGAACGCAGAAACATTTCCAACAAGAAAATATTAACATACCCGTTGCCCTCAAACAGCATAGTGAGTTTATTGACATTTTAAGATCTCATCAGATTGAAGTCGTCCTGCTGCCTGCCGATCCCGCATTGCCTGAGCAGGTATTCACCCGGGATATCGGATTTGTCTTAGGCGAGACGGCGTTTATTTCAAACATGGCGGCTTCAGTCCGGCAGGGAGAAGAAAAAGTGTTTCAAGACCTGCTTGACGATAAGAAAATCCCTTATACGCAACTGAAAAAAGCGAACATTGAAGGCGGCGACATCTTGATCGCAGACGGCACCGTTTACGCCGGGCTGAGCAAGCGCACGGATAAAGCGGCTGTCCGGGAGCTGCGGGAGGCGCTGCCGGAGATGACTGTTGTGCCGATCCCTCTCAAGGAGGATTTCTTACATTTGGACTGTGTATTTAATATGATCTCGGAAACGGAAGCGCTATACTGCAAAAATGGCTTGCGGCAGAAAGAAATTGATCTTCTCGCCGAACGTTTTGAGATGATAGAAGTTCCTGAAGAAGAGCAATTCACGCTCGGCCCGAATATCCTGTCCATCGGGAATCAGACAATTATCAGCCTGCCGCAGCACCGCCATACGAACCGCGAGCTCAGAAAAAGAGGTTATACAGTCATTGAAACCGAGTTTTCCGAAATTATTAAGTCAGGCGGTTCCTTCCGCTGCTGCACCTTGCCGCTTGTCAGAACATCTTAAACATTTACAAGGCAGTTTCCTTCAAGATACGTTAATATAGAGAAGACAAGACTCTAAAGGGGGAAACCGAATGGCTAAGTACATAGGATACGCGGGAACATATACAAAAGGCGGAAGCGAAGGCATTTATTGTTTTGAACTTGATACAGAAGCGAAGAGGCTCAGCCGGCCGAAGCTGGCAGCAAAGCTCGGCAACCCGACATACGTCACTCCGAATTCTGATAACAGCATGCTGTATTCCATTGAAAAGGCAGACGGAAAAGGCGGCGTCGCAGCCTATCAGATTCATCAGAACAGCGGGGAATTAACGTTTGTAAACCACCAGCTGATTGAAGGCCCGTCTCCATGCCACGTCAGCATTGATGATAAACATGAATATGTGTTAACCGCTAATTACCACAGCGGAAAAGTGCACGCCTTTCCCGTCAATGAGGACGGAAGTCTGCAGGAGCCGGCTGCCGAAGCCGCTCATACGGGAACAGGTCCTCATGAAAGACAAGAGAAACCGCATACCCATTTCGCAGGCTATACACCTGAGCATAACTACATTGCAGCCGTCGATTTAGGGACGGATACGCTGTATACGTACCAAATGAAAAACGGTTCGCTCACAGAGGTGAAAACTCATTCTTTCGCACCGGGTTCAGGGCCGCGCCACATCGTTTTCCATCCGGCGGAAAAATACGCCTATGTCATGACGGAAATCAGCAATGAAGTCATCGCGCTTGAATACAACCCGACCTTAGGTGAATTCAGAGAGCTGCAGGTCATTTCCGCTTTGCCTGAAGGCTTTACGGACAAATCGCAAGGCAGCGCAATCCGCATATCTAAAGACGGCAGATTTCTTTATGCCGCCAACCGCGGACATGACAGCATCGCCATCTTTAAGATCAACCAATATTCCGGTGAATTGTCTCTTATTGAATGGGTGCCGACAGAAGGCAACTGGCCGCGTGATTTCGCGTTTGACCCTTCCGAGACATTCCTTGTCGCGTCAAACGAAGAAACGGGAAATCTGGTTTTGTTTGAACGCGATCCGGAAACAGGCAAATTGACTCTGCTTCAATCTGACATTCCGGTTCCGTATCCGGTCTGCGTGTCATTTCTGCATCAGGTTTAATCAAAAAGAAAGCTGACATTATATTGTCAGCTTTCTTTTTTGTATAAATGGCAGGCGACAAAACGCCCCGCCTTCACTTCTTCAAGCTCAGGCGTTATCTTACCGCAGAGCTCCATCGCTTCAGGACACCGCGTCCTGAATACACAGCCGCTCGGCGGGTTAAGGGGGCTCGGCAGCTCCCCTTTCAGAATAATCCGTTCACGCTTGTCCTCAAGAAGCGGATCAGGAATCGGGATTGAGGATAAAAGGGCCTTCGTATAAGGGTGAAGCGGTTCCCGGTAAAGCGCAGCGCTTTCTGTAATTTCCATCATGCGGCCCAAATACATCACGCCGATCCGGTCGCTGATATGCTTGACCATTGATAAATCGTGGGCGATAAATAAAAATGTCAGCCCTTTCTCTTTCTGAAGCCTTTTTAAAAGGTTGACGACCTGAGCCTGTACCGACACATCCAGCGCGGAAATCGGCTCATCCGCCACGATAAATTCAGGATGCAGAGAGAGCGCTCTGGCAATTCCGATTCTCTGCCTCTGTCCGCCGCTGAATTCGTGGGGATACCGGCTGCCGAAATCCGGGTGGAGCCCGACAGCTTCAAGCAGTTCATCCGCCATCATCAGACGGGCTTTTCTTGTATTGTAAAGATTGTGGATTTCCATCGGCTCTAAAATAATTTCCCTTACGGTCAGGCGCGGATTTAACGAGGCGTAAGGGTCTTGGAAAATCATCTGCAGCTTGCGGAAGAAGACCGACCGCTGTTCTGCCGCGGCACGGTGTATATCCGTCCCTTCATATGATACCGAACCGGCCGTCGGGTCATACAGACGGAGAATAACTCTTCCGAGCGTCGATTTACCGCATCCCGATTCTCCGACAAGTCCGAATGTTTCCCCTCTTTTAATGTGAAAACTGACACCGTCGACTGCTTTTACGGCTTTCTTTCTTCCTGCGTCAAAATGCATTTTCAGCCCGCTGACTTCAAGGAGCGGAGATGCCGTCATTTTCTATTCCCCCTTTTCGCTTATACAGCGGCGTACGGTGCATAATTCTTTTTCATAGATCGTTCCTTCCAAAGACAGCACTTCGATTGTTTTTCCCGTTTTCGGGGAGTGCAGCATTCGGCCGTCTCCCAGCGCCAAACCGACATGGTGGATCGCGCCTTTTCCTTCTTCATAGGCGAAAAACAAAAGGTCAGCCGGCCGGATATCGTTTACCGCCGCGCCGCACCCGGCTTTTGCTTGGTCCTTTGCATCACGGGGAAGGGTATAGCCGTTTGCTTTAAATATCGAATACATAAACCCGGAACAGTCAAACCCGAAACCGCTCAGTCCTCCCCATAAATACGGAAGCCCGAGAAACATCATGCCCGTTTCGATGACATCGGCTACCCGTCCTTCCGTATGCCGGTACTCGTCTGCGTCAGCTTCATTTACGAACCGTTCTCCGAGAGGCGTCACAACCCGAAAAAAGCCGTTCTCACGTCCTGATGCCGGAAGACGCGTTAAGAAACTTACTTCCAAGTCCGGTTCGCCGTTTGTGTGATATAAAAAAGCTGTCGGTTTGGTAATCCATACGGCGGGGGAAGATGTATAAAAGCCGTCTTTTGAAAGCTGGCTTTTTTTCATCCAGCCCGGATATCCGCGCGCATCCTTGTTTGAAGGCTGGCCGGGAACGGCAACAAAAGCCCATTCCCCTTCCTCTTTGAGAATGATCACCTCTTCCCCGAAAAGCGCTTGCGTTTGGACAAGGTTGTCTGTACATAATTGCAGCCGCTCTTCATATCCCATAGACGCTAACCATTTTCTGATCTGCGGCGGGTTTTCAAGCATCGGCGCATCATACGAACGGGGAGATGACGGCAGCGTCCATACGTTGGCTGCCGCCGCTGTAACGGCTGCTCTCATCTTTTCGCCTCCTCTTGTATCGACACACCGATAATGCCGAGACCCGGTTCATCGGGAATCGTAATCTGACTGCCGCTGTATGTGATGCCGCCTTTAATCAAATCATCTTTCAGCATAAGCGGCGCATCAAAATCAAACCTTGTCACATTCCGTTTGCCCGCGGCAAAATGAGCCGCGGCGGTGATGCCGAGCTTGGTCTCAATCATGCTGCCGACCATGCATTCCACGCCGCATGTTTCGGCCATGGCATTGATTGTTTCCGCCTGCTTTATGCCGCCCGCTTTCATCAGCTTAATATTGATTAAATCGGCGCTTCTCGTCTGCAGCACGCAAAAGGCCTGACGGGGGGTAAAGACGCTCTCATCCGCCATAATCGGCGTGTCTACGGCATCGGTGACCTGCTTCAGCCCGGCGATATCGTCTTTATGAACAGGCTGCTCGACCAGCTCAATGCCGAGGCCGGCGTCTTCCATCTTTCGGATCGCAGTCACGGCTTCTTTCGGCGTCCAGCCTTGGTTGGCGTCCAATCTCAGTTTGACGTTACCGCCGACACGTGATCTGATCGCCTGAATCCGGGCAACATCGTCCGATATGTCACCTATGCCGACTTTTATCTTTAAAATATGAAATCCCTTGTTCACATAGCGGTCTGCATCCCCCGCCATCTCCTCAGGAGAATTGACGCTGACGGTAAAATCTGTTTCCAGTGTATTCCGATAGCCTCCGAGAAGCCGGTAAAGCGGCTGTCCGTGCATTTGCGCCCATCCGTCATATACAGCCATATCCACCGCAGCTTTTGCGCTTTGATTTCTTTCCAACAGCCGGCTGATATCATACAAAACAGCTTCCATGCCGGAAAGGCTCCGCCCCAAGAGAGCAGGCTTCAGCACATCGCGGACTGCGCTTTCAATACCGTCCGTGCTGTCGCCTGTAATGACAACCGTCGGCGGCGCCTCGCCCCAGCCGGTCAGACCGTTGTCAAATGTGAGCTTCACAATGACCGATTCAGCATTGTAAACCGTGCGCAAAGCGGTCTTAAACGGCTTTTTCAGCGGCACGGACATCCGTCCCGTTTGAATATCTGTAATCCTCACACCTGATCACTCCCTTCCGGAAACCCCCGATTCAATCGTTACCGCTTTGGCCGCCGTATCCATAACCGCGCGGGCCCCGATCGGAACGGCGAAGCTCGGTGAACAATGGCCGATTTTAAAGCCTTTAAGCGCTGGCTTTCCTGATTTGACAATGTAATCGTTCAGCACTTGCTCTAAAGTAAGAGACTTTTCTTTATGCTTCGGTTCGCATTGGTGAAAATCACAGACCAGGATTCCGACTGCGTCTGACAGTTTTCCGGCCATCTTTAATTGATTCAGCATCCTGTCGATTTGATACGGCTCCTCATCAATATCCTCGATAAACAGCAATTTGTCTTTCGTATCAATTTCAAACGGCGTGCCGAGTGTGGATGTAATGAGCGACAGATTGCCGCCCGAAAGCTCTCCCTCGGCCCTTCCGCCTGTCAGCACCTCCAGCGGAGAAATGTCCTCCGTATAGGTGAATTCCGTTTCTGTAAAAAGCTGATGATACGACGCTTTTGTCAGGGGATCAGCATCTTCAAGCCCGACATCCGTGCTCAGCATCGGGCCGTGAAATGTGACGAGCCCCGTATTTTGATGAATGGCGGTATGTAAAAACGTAATATCGCTGTATCCCCAGAAAATTTTCGGATTGCGGCGGATTAAGCCGAAATCGATGTCGGCGGCAATGCGGCCCGTGCCGAATCCTCCGCACGCGCATATCACCGCTTTGACATTCTGATCACTAAACATGTCATGGAGATCATCGAGGCGCGCCCGGTCTTCTCCCGCCAAATAGCCGTGACGGGTCTTCAGCGCCCGGCCGAGTTTCACTTGAAGGCCAAGCTCATTCTCTAAAAACAGCAGCGCGGTTTGCAGCGTCCCGCTCTCAGGCGGGCTTGCGGGCGCAATCACACCGACCGTGTCGCCTTTTTGCAGTGCTTTCGGTTTATGGTTCATGACTTTTTCAATCTCCTTTCCGGATTGAAAAGTGAAACACGCCGCTCCTTTAACGGCAAAAGAGCGGCATATGTTTCCGCTGTAAGATCAGGACTTTTCCGCCCATTTCAGATCAATGTACCCGACGGGGTGCCGGACAATGCCCTTCACGCCGCTGTTCTGCAGATGCACCTGATTGTAAAAGTAAATCGGAATGATCGGAACCTCGTTCATGAGCAGCTTTTCCGCTTTATGCATGAGCGCAAAACGTTTTTTGGCATCGGCTTCCTGTTTTGCCTGCTTGATGCAGCCGTCGTATGCCGCGCTGCCCCAGCCGGTGCGGTTCATGGAATTATCCGTTTGGAAAGCCTCAAGAAAACTGATCGGATCTGCGTAATCCGGTAAAAATGAGCTTTGAGAGAACTGGAACTTCAGTCCTTTCTGCTCTTCTAAAAAGACGTTCCATTCCATATTGGCGAGCTTAACGTCTATACCGAGCACACTTTTGAGCTTCTGCTGAATCGCTTCCGCTATTTTCTTATGCTCCGGTTTTGTGCTGTATGTCAATGTAACGGCGGGCAGCTTGTCATAATGCTCTTCCGCCATGCCTTTTTCCAGCAGTTTTTTGGCTTCTGATTCATCCGGAGTTAGTAAACTGCCGCCCGCTTCGCGGAAATCTTTCCCGTCAGGCTGAGTAAATCCCGGGGATACAAAGGCATGTGCCGGCTTTTCACTGTTTTTGGTCACATAATCCGTGATTTCTTTCTGATCAATCGCTGCCGCGAACGCTTTTCTGATCTTTTCATTTTGAAACGGCTCCATTTTAACGTTAAAACGATAGAAATAGAGTCCGGCCTGATCCCAGGTGCGGACATTTTTTCCTCCCATCAGCTGCTCGCTCAGCTCTGCCGGCACAAAGGCGGTATCCAAATCCCCCGACTGGAACATCTGATAGTCGGTATTCCGGTCACTGACCATCGCCCATGTCACTTTATCCAGTTTCACCGTCTTTTTATCCCAATACGTCTCGTTTTTGACCATCGTCATGCTGTCGTCATGCTTCCATTCCGTCAGTTTGAACGGCCCGTTGCCGACAAAAGTTTTTGCTTCAGTGAACCATTTCGGATCAGCCTTGGCGACCTTCTCATTAATCGGGAAATACGCCGGATTGGACACGACGCTCAAAAAATAATCCTGCGGGGCCGCCAATGTGACGACAAGCGTTTTTTTATCCTTTGCCGTGACTTTCACGTCTTCTCGTTTGCCTTTTCCGCTGTTAAATTCTTCCCCGCCTTTGATCATGTAGCCGAGAAAAGCGGAAGATGCGCCCGTTTTCGGATCGAGCATCCGCTTCCAGGCGTACACGAAGTCTTCCGCCGTGACGGGATCGCCATTTGTCCATTCGGCGTTATCACGGATATTGAAGGTATATGTCAGCTTATCAGCGGACACCTCCCAGCTTTCCGCCATGGCCGGTTCGGGCTTATTATCTTTTCCGAGCCTCGTCAATCCTTCCATGATGTTATTCAGCGGCTGCCAGGAAACATTATTAAATCCGATCGGCGGATCAAGTGAGGTCGGCTCATTTTCGTTATTGAGCCGCAGCACCGTCTCACCCCCCTGTTCTTTTGCTTTGCCGGGTTCTGTCCCCGCCTGTTCATTGGCTGTACAGCCCATCAGAGCAAACGAAACAACAGCAATCACACCGATCGCCCATCTCTTTTTCATTTCAATCCCCCTTTTTCCTCTGCTGCCGTCAGCTGCTGCTTCAGCCGCTCTGCACGGTGATCCTGAAGCCAGCAGTTGACGATATGGCTTTTGGATTTCACGGTTGTTGCCGGGTATACCTTTTCACAGACGATCATCCTGTCCGGGCAGCGGGCGGCAAACGGGCAGCCCGGCGGCGGATCGAATAAATCAGGCGGCGTCCCGTCAATCGGCGAAAGCTCACTATCCTCCATATCCAGCCGCGGCACTGAACGAAGCAGCCCCTTTGTGTATGGATGAGCCGGACGGTAAAAAATATCATGCCTCGTGCCGATTTCGGCGATTTTCCCCGCATACATGACGGCAACTCTGTCGGCGGTCTGAGCGACGACGCCGAGATCATGGGTGATCAGAATAATAGACACGCCTGTTTTTCTTTGAATCTTCTTAAATAATTCAAGGATTTGTGCTTGAATTGTCACATCAAGAGCCGTTGTCGGTTCATCGGCGATCATAATTTCCGGCTCGCAGATCAGAGCCATCGCGATCACGATCCGCTGCCGCATGCCCCCGCTTAATTGGTGGGGGTACTGCTTCAGGCGGGATTTCGAGTCCGGGATACCGACCAGATCCAACATGGCGAGAACCTCGGATTCAGCTTGTTTTCTTGTCATGGCGCGGTGTTCCAACAGCGCTTCTGATAGCTGATCCCCTATGGTCAAAGTCGGGTTGAGCGCCGTCATCGGGTCCTGAAAGATCATAGAAATTTCGCGCCCCCGGATTCCCCGCATTTCCCGATCCGACATTTGGCAAAGGTCTTTCTGTTTAAATTGTATGCTTCCGGATTCAATCTTTGCCGAATGTTTCGGAAGTAGACTCATCACGGCTTGTGACGTCACGCTTTTTCCGCATCCCGATTCACCGACGATCGCAAACGTTTCACCTTTATATAAATCGAAGCTGACGCCTCTCACGGCTTTTACAGTGCCTCCGTATGTTGAAAAAGTAACATGCAGATTTTGAACGGAAAGAACTTGCTGCGCCATTTTTCCTACCTCCTCAGTTTCGGGTCTAACGCGTCCTGCAAGCCGTCTCCAAGCACGTTAAACGCGTACATCGTTAAGGAAATGAAAAAAGCGGGAAAAAACAGCCGCCACCAATGGCCTGATAAAATCGCCGGCAGCCCGTCATTTGCCATGACTCCCCAGCTTGCAAACGGCGCCTGAATGCCGAGTCCGAGAAAACTTAAAAATGATTCCGCAAAAATCGCCGCCGGCACCGTCAGCGTCATTTGGACAATAATGGCTCCCATCGTATTCGGCAGCAGATTTTTCTTAATGATCCGAAATGTTTTCGCTCCAAACGTTTTCGATGCCAATACGTGTTCATCATGCTTCATCCTCAGCACCTGCCCTCTCACAATCCGCGCCATGCCGACCCATCCCGTCACGGTCAGAGCGACGATAATGGAACTGAGCCCCGGCCCCATCAGCACCATTAACAAAATGACAACGAGCAGATACGGCAATCCGTAGAGAACCTCGATGATTCTCATCATGGCGCTGTCTGTCCGGCCCCCTTTGTAGCCCGCGACGCCTCCGTAGATAACGCCGATCAAAAAGTCGATCAGTGCCGCCATCACACCGACAAATAAAGAGATTCTCGCTCCGTACCACGTTCTTGTAAACACGTCCCGGCCAAGTTCATCGGTTCCGAACCAGTGTGAAAAAGACGGCGGAAGATTCTGCTCGGCGAGCGTCTGCCTTGTCACGCTGTGCGGTGATATCAGCGGGCCGAACACAGCCGCTAGAAACAGGCAGCATAATATCACAAGTCCGGCCATCGCCAATTTGTTCTTTTTAAGCCGCCGCCACGCATCCTGACTGTAAGACAGGCTCGGACGCTTGACCGACTCGGTTTCACCCTTTCTTTCCGCGCCCGGCTGAAACCAGTCATCAGGCACTTCTGTGTGTTTTACCGTTTCTTGCGGGAGATTCATCAGGATCACCCTTTCTTATGAAGTTTTATGCGCGGGTCTAACAGGCCGTATGCTAAATCAACCAGAAACAGCAGGACGATCAGAATCACACTGTAAAATACGGTCGTTCCCATGATGACCGGGTAATCACGCTGATTGATGCTTTCTACGAAATATTTGCCCATTCCCGGTATGGCAAAAATTTTCTCGATGACGAAACTGCCCGTTAAAATACTTGCGGCAAGCGTCCCGAGCACTGTCACAACAGGCATAAGAGCATTTTTCAATGCGTGTTTGATCACAATTTTGACGGGAGAAAGCCCCTTTGCTTTTGCCGTGCGGATGTAATCCTGAGTCAGCACTTCGGCCATGCTTGATCTTGTCAGCCGCGCGATAATGGCCATGGGACCGACGGCAAGCGCAACAGTCGGCAGAACCATGTGAACTGGACTCGTCCAGGTAGCTGCCGGAAACCATTTCAGATGAACCGCAAATTGCTGAATCAGCAGCGTAGCCATTATAAAATTCGGAATGGAAATCCCGAGCACCGCAAGGCTCATGGCCGCATAATCGAGAAAGCCGCCGCGCCTGAGAGCGGCCGTTATGCCGAGCGCGAGTCCGGAAATCACAGCGATGATGATCGCCGTTATCCCAAGCTCGAAGGAAACCGGAAATCCGCGTTCAAGCATGGCGTTTACACTGTCTGACGGTTTTTTGATTGAAGGACCGAAATCAAAGGTAAGAATGGATTTTAGATAGATGGCGTATTGAGTGATAAGAGGTTCGTTCAGATGGTAGTAGGATTCAAGATTTCGCTGGACCGCTTCGTTTGTGCCCCGCTCTTCGTTAAAAGGCGAGCCGGGTATCACTTTCATCATGACAAATGTCAGAGTGGTGATGACGAGGACGGTCATCATCATGGCGATAAAACGTTTGATAAAATACCGCAGCAATGCCGTTCACCCCTTTAACAGAATGTTGTTCTCATGGCGAGTTCTGTCATGACGAGCATGGCCTGATAGGCTTCCGGCATGTCTTTTGCCTGAAATTGAACGATTGTCGTTCCCGGGATGATTTCTGTGCCCGGCATTAAATGGGCCCATTCAGCCTGTCCGTAATTGGCAAATTCAATGCCTAATACAGGTCTTTCAGGCGGAGTCAGCGGTTTGACCTTATCTTTATTTTTGAGCGCATAGGCTGTTTTTTCCGTCAGGAGCCGTCCGGCTTTTTGAGGGGACAGGCATTTGACCGCAGTTCTTGAAATGGTTTGTTTGACGGCGGCAGTCGTCACATTCGGGATCAGCTCCTCCGCCTCTTTTGCGGCGCAATCATCTCCGGCAGCCATGATGACCGGGACATCGTAAAATCCGGCGAGATAGGCATTTAACCCCAGTTCACCGACCGGCTTATCATTTATGTAAAAGTGGCGGACGCCGAATATCATGCTGTGCGACATGACGCCCGGCATCGACGCTCTCGCATGATAGCCGATAAACATCACACCTGAATACGATTCATCAAGCCCCTGCATCATGGAAAACGGCTTGACATCCCCCGTAATCAGCTCTGCCTCAGGGTGAAGCTTTTCCGCGAGCAGATTATTCATCTTTGAGTGGCTGTCATTCACGGTCACTTCCGTGCATCCGTTATTAAACGCTTCTGCGATGCACCAGTTTGCTTCTTCGGTCATCAGAACCCTGCCGCGCTCATAATTGTGCATGCGGGAATTGACAAATGTTTCATCAGGCAGTCCGGAAATCCCTTCCATATCCACAGATAGATACAGTTTCATGTAATGCCTCCTTTTTTACTTAAAATTTCGATATTAAATTATGAATATTCTAACAAATTATATTAAAAAAGGATGAAACATGCAATATACCATTCTGCCATTATAGGAAAAAACAAACCCTTTTCACCGGGAAAAGGGTTTGCTGATAGAAAAAGTTACATACCGTTTTTGTTGATAGGGTGACCCCGAAACTGTCTGACCGCACTTCTGTATTCGCGATCGGGAATGACCTGATGCCTGATCGGTCCAGGAGCCTGCGGCGAAGGCTCTTCATCCGCCTGCTTACGGACGGCATGCGGTTTATGCGCCAGCTTATGTCCCATGCCGGTCGCATTCATGACAAATGATAAACACACTAAAAGCAAGCTTAAGATGAAAGCAATAAGAAACAAATCGCTGTATGTCCCCATCAGCAGGTCATGCGGCGATTGTGTGCCGCGCGCGCCCCGAAGCATGCCGGAAGCATCTCTTTTCGTAAAATACCCTATTAAAACAGGTGCGCCCATATAAATGAACAGCCTCAAAAACTGAACGGCCGTCATGCGTTTCACCAGTTCCGGAAGCGGTCCGCCCAACGCGGCTCCCATCAGTCCGGCTGCCACGATAAGCCCTGTCCCGGCCGCCAGCATCACGAAAAGCCCCGCAAATAGAATAAGGGGTATATGATGATCCGCCGTCATCCATTGGAAATTCACGAACACCAGTATAACAGAGCCTGTTATGCCGAGCATGCCCGGACCGACTTTATCATATGCTAATGCACTGATAACAGCGGCGATGGCCACGCCTCCCAAAAGGCTCGCATAAAGGAATATCTGTTGAGTTTGTGACATGTGATATGCGGTCTGAAGCTCCCCGTGAAATGCAGAAAGACTGACCGCTATGGAAATACTGCCCGCAGCGATCATGAAAACACCCAAAATCGGCTTTGGAATCAGCATAAGTTTAATCGAAATCAGCGCATGTTCGTTTCTGTACTGCATAATCAGCAAGATCAGAAGAATGACGATGCTTCCTCCAAATCCCGCCAATGTCTGCCATGATGAAAAGCCCCATTTCGGCAGATGAATAAATGTATAGGCGGTCAGCACAGCTGATACACCCGCTAACAGAAAACCGATGCCGTCAAATGGAGATTTTTCAGCATTTTTATGAACGTCATCCCTCAGCCACATATAACTGAAAATGAGGCCGAAAAAAGACAGCAGGCCAAAAATGCCGAACAGCCAATGCCAATGGCCGGCGCTTGCCGCCGCCGTGCCTAAAACGGTCCCCATAATGACGGACCCGTAAAATCCGCCGATTAACACAAATAATGCGTAATTCCGGCGTTCAATCGGAAACGAAAGCACCAGCATCGGAATCATAATCATCAGCATAGTGCCCGCCGCAGCTCCCTGTAAAAAACGGCCCGCGGCGAGCGGATAAATATCATTTGTCACAGCAGCAAGCAGCGCTCCGATGACACCCGCGGCCATCGAAATCATATAGACAGGCCGGGAGCCGAATCTTTTTCTTAAATACGGCCCCGCCGGCACGAATAAGGCAAATGCCATATTACCGATAATAATCGGATGAAGAGAGTCAAAGTTTTCCCCGCCGACCGTCTGCCGGACAAGGCTTTGGACAGCCGAAAGAGCGGTATTCGACATCAGCCCCGGCCCGACCGCCAGCACAGCAAGCAGAGAAATGATCCAGTGATGTTTTTCTTTCATTTGACAGCTCCTTTCTTACTATTTGACAAAGTGAAAAAGCTAACAGATTTCCCCCATTAGCTTAACAGAATTTTTCATATCTTTTCATGTGAAGGATTGAACATAATATCTCATTTATTATTTCAAATCCGATGGAAATTGTCAATATAAAGCGCCGCCGTCCGATTTCGTCTTTTTCACAATTTCCCACAATCTTTTCATTATTATCCCACACTTTTTGTTTAAGATGGAGTCAGTAATAATAGGCAAATCATGCTATGATGAAATAGAGAAACGGAGTGAACATGATGGATAACTATCGTGATGAAAATCGGACAGACCAAAAAGAACAGGAAGTCCTTTTAGTAAAAGAAAACCCGCAGCCGGCCGGATATTCCGCGCCGGACGAGGACAAGAAAAAACGAAGCTTCGGCTGGTTCAGACCGCTTCTCGGCGGAGTGATCGGCGGAGGGCTCGCCCTCGGCATCTATACATTTACGCCGCTTGGAGACCATCAGACTCAAGATACTTCCAATCCGGCTCCCGCTCAGGAAACGTCATCGGTAACCGCTAAGCAGACATCTTCTGAATCCGGCAGCGGCAAATCGGCAAACAGCTCATCGGCAAATTCAAGCAGCATTTCGAATATGGTGGAAGACATTTCACCGGCGATCGTCGGAATCACTAATCTGCAAAAGCAGCAAAGCAGTTCCGATTTATTCGGATTCGGATCAAGCTCAGATTCAAACTCTAATTCATCGGGTGATGATGCGGAAACGGGATCGGGTTCAGGCGTTATTTTTAAGAAAGCAAACGGCAAAGCGTATATCATTACGAATAACCACGTGGTCGAAGGCGCCTCTTCCCTTAAAGTGTCATTATATGACGGCACCGATGTAACAGCTAAACTCGTCGGCAGCGACTCTCTGACAGACTTGGCCGTTTTAGAAATCAGTGATAAACACGTAACAAAAACGGCAAGCTTCGGCAGCTCATCCGCTCTCAGAACGGGTGAATCCGTCATCGCCATCGGTGATCCGCTCGGAAAAGACCTTTCCCGCACCGTCACACAGGGCATCGTGAGCGGCTTAAACAGAACCGTCTCGATCTCCACGTCAGCCGGTGAGTCAAGCATCAACGTCATCCAAACCGATGCCGCCATCAATCCCGGAAACAGCGGCGGACCGCTCTTGAATACAGACGGCAAAATCATCGGCATCAACAGCATGAAAATCAGCGAAAATGATGTAGAAGGCATCGGCTTTGCCATTCCGAGCAACGATGTAAAACCGATCGCCGAAGAGCTTCTCACGAAAGGACAGGTGGAGCGCCCTTATATCGGCGTGAGCATGATCGACTTGGAACAAGTGCCGCAAAACTATCAGGAAGGCACACTCGGCCTCTTCGGCAAACAGCTGAATAAAGGGGTTTACATTCGCGAAGTGGCGCAGGGATCCCCTGCTGCCAAAGCCGGATTAAAAGCAGAAGACATCATTATCAGCTTAAAAGGGAAAGAAACTGACACGGGCAGCGAACTTCGCAATATTCTCTACAAGAATACGAAAGTCGGCAGCACCGTTGACGTGAAGATTATCAGAAACGGCAAGGAAATGACGAAAAAAATGAAACTGACTCAAAAAGAAGAAACATCTTCTTAACAAAAATCCAAGGCAGCCGCCTTGGATTTTTTTATATACAGCTGAAACTTTAGGCCTGGATCAGCCGTATGACTCAGTGTGCAAAGGAGGATACATACACATGAAACAAACCGGACTTTTGCTGGTCGTTACCGGCCTGATCTTGCTGCAGCTGAGCATTCAGCTTCCTCAGCAAAACGCTGCTTGGGGAATGACGCTTGGTGCAAGCATTTTACTGAACCTTTCGGGAACCGGACTGATCATGCGCTCTCTGCACACGCAGACCGGCCGCAGATGAATGAAAAAAGCCGCGGGACATTCTGTCATCCCGCGGCTTTTATTTTACATAAAAGCACCCTGTCCGCCGGCCGGACAGGGTGTTTGTTAAGACATATGCTGGTCCCGATAAATCTTTTCGTTTTTCATACCGTACGCTTTTTGCACGATATAGAGCGGACGGTCTTTTGCTTCGTCATAAATCCTTCCGATATATTCGCCGATCATTCCGAGCATTAATAGAACGATGCCGCTGAATAACAGCTGTATCACAATCAGAGAGGACCAGCCCGTAATGGTGCTGTCTGTAAAAAGCTTCATGTATAAAACGATAAACATATAGAGAAAACCCGCTCCGGACATGAGCATTCCCGCATAGCTTGCCGCCTTGAGCGGTTTATGAGAGAACGTTGTGATCCCGTCCATGGAAAGCTTCAGCATTTTTTTAAGCGGGTATTTCGTTTCCCCCGCAAGCCGCTCATCTCGTTCATATTCTACAGCAGTCTGCTTAAAGCCGACCCAGCTGACGAGTCCTCTGACAAAAGGGTTTTTTTCTTTTAATCTTTTCATCTCATCACAGACTTTTCTGTCCAGCAGGCGGAAATCTCCGGTGTCAAGCGGAATATCAATATCAGTCACGCTCCGCAGCAGCCGGTAAAACAGAGAGGCCGTCTGTTTCTTGAAAAAGGTTTCTCCCTTTCGTTTCGTTCTGACGGCGTACACCACATCGTAGCCTTCTTTCCACTGCTCAATCATATCAAGGATTAATTCAGGCGGATCCTGCAAATCGGCGTCAATGACGGCGATTGCATTCCCCTCTGCATAATCCATGCCCGCTGTGATCGCGATCTGATGTCCGAAGTTTCTGGAAAAATCAATAATTTTCACTCTCGGATCAATCAGACTTTGCTCTCTTAAAATCTCAATACTGCGGTCTTTGCTTCCATCATTAACAAAGATCAATTCATAATGCTCTTTTGTTTGATCCATGACTTCTTTCAGGCGCTGATAGGTTGTCTGAATGACGAGTTCTTCGTTATAAACCGGGACGACTATTGAATATTGAATATGTCTGCTCATGTTTTTTCCTCCTATTCATCAGATTGAAGTTCGTATAGTGAAGCTGACTGATTCATTCCGCCCGGCCCGCCGCTCATCCGGCTGTTTTTACCCGCGGCCTTGCTGCTTTTTGTATCAGCTGCATCATGATTTTTCGTTTTCTGATCTGTGCTTGATTGCCATTTGTCTGAAGATACTTTCTTTCCGTTTTTCTCAACCCATTCAACAATATCGTTGTTTCCGCCTTTGCCCATTCCGGATGTTAAGAAGTATTTTACTTTCCCTTCTTTTACGAGCTTTTTAAATTGAGTCAGCGTAATGGCCGGGTCAGACCCGCTGAATCCGCCGATCGCCATGACCGCTTTTTTCGTTTTTATAATGTAAGGCGCCGCTGTGTTGGAATCGGTTGTAGCAAATAGATAGTCTGCTCCGGCGTTATGTTTCTCTAAATAGTTGATCAGTTTTGTATTGACAGATGCGTTATCCATTCCCATGCCTTTTCCGCTTGCTGACGCAAGCTGAGGGCCTGTTTCAGGCAATGAGCTGTTGCCTCCGTACAGAAGCGGTGTGCTTGCCCAATAAATCGGCATCACCATCAAGACGAGAAGGGCTGCAAGTGAAACATAGTAACTGAGCGGTTTTTGGCGCTGTTTGAATACGAACAGGGCGATTGCTGCCACTGCGCCGAGAACGCCTGCTCCGATGCTCCAGCCTGCGCCGATTTGATCATTGTAGTTTCTGAGGATAAACAGTTCAAATCCGGTTGTCACAAGAATAGCGGCCGGCAATAGCCAAGTTTTCCATCCCGCCTGCTTGCGGTACAGATGAACGAGGGCGACCCATCCCGCACCGGTAAGAGCAGCAATCGGAGGCGCCAGCATAATGAGATAATAATGGTGGAAAAATTCCGCCACACTGAAGAATCCGGCAATCGGCACAAGCCACGCTGCCCAAAAGATCGTTTCCTTCTGTTCTGCTGATAATCTTCTTCTTTCTCTCGCCCCGGCGATCAATAAACCGGCCAATCCAAAAATCGCAAACGGCAGGAGCCAGCTGATCTGATCTGATAATTCTTGTTGGAAGAGTCTCAGCGGACCGGGTGTTCCCGTACCGAACATTCCTGAACCTGACTGCATTTTCGAGCCGGTGCCTGTACCGCTTTTTCCTCCGCCAGGACCGCCATTGCCGCCATCTCCGCCGCTTGGAGGGCCTCCTTGACCGCCGCTTGGCATTTGGCCGTTAGATGGAGGTGCCGTCATACTGCCGGTTTGTGATTTGTCTCCGCTTGCTGACTGGCCGGGCGGTTTTTGCATTTGTGAAGAACCGCCGGAAGAAGACATCTCTTTCGATGCGTTTCCGTCGGGCCCGCCCTGGCCGCCGGAACTTTGCCCCGTCAGCCGCTGAATCCCGTTATATCCGAAAGCCAATTCCAATACGGAGTTTGTCTGGCTGCTTCCGACATATGGCCTTTTGTCTGTAGGAATATTGTCAACAATGAGCGGCCATGACAATGAAACGGCTGCTAATACGGCCAGCGCGCTTACCAGTGAAATGATTTTTTTCTTAATCGTGGTATTTGCCGCCATCATATAGAACAGCAAGAAGGCCGGTAAGATCATATAAGCCTGAAGCATTTTTGTGTTAAAGCCTACTCCGACGACAAAAAATGCCGCCAAAAGCCAGATCAGTTTTCCTTTTCGAATCGCTTTAAAGAGAAGCCATGTGGCGAACAAGAGGAAAAAGACCAGTAACGCATCGACATTGTTTGTGCGCGCTACGGCTACAGCAATCGGCGTACACGCCATGACAAACGAAGCGATGCGCGCCGCCGTTTTTCCGAACGTCGGCTTTATTAATAAGTACATGAATAGAACTGAACCTACCCCCGCCAATGCCTGAGGCAGGATGACACTCCACCCGTGCATACCGAATATCAGCGCGCTGATCGTTTGAATCTGGTATGTAACAGGCGGTTTATCTACCGTGATAAATCCGGCTGCGTCAAATGAAGCGTAAAAGAAATTATGAAAGCTTTGAAGCATACTCGTTACCGCTGCGGTGTAATAAGGATTCACCGTATCGTCATTCCAGATGTTGTACATATTCAAGAATGCGGAAGCGAGTAAAATGAGGATTAAGACCGCGTCTATCTCGCGTTTTTTCATTTTCACCTGTGTTTTCACTCCTTTTGTTTAACTTTGAACAAGTGTAACAACCAAATGTGAAAAATTTATTAATAAACAAAGACAATTATTTTGCCGTTTACAAATAGGTAAAAAGAATGACAAAACGGGTAAAAAAGCAAAAAAAAGATGCCCCCGTCAAGCCGGAAGGCATCTTTCATTATTTCTGATTTACTGAATCGGTTTCAGCCGCGCTTCTATTTCAGAACGGCGGTGTTCGAGATAAGGCGGGAGCGCAACCGTTTTGCCTAGCTCCTCAGGTTTTTCATCAACCATAAATCCCGGACCGTCCGTTGACAATTCAAACAGAATTCCGTTCGGTTCCCGGAAGTACAGCGCTTTGAAATAATAACGCTCTACAATGCCTGAGTTGCTGAAACCTTCTTTCGTAATGATGCGGTGCCATAAAGCAAGCTCCTCCTCATTCTGAACACGGAAGGCCACATGGTGCACGCTGCCTTTTCCAGGACGCTCGCGCGGAAGATCGTTTCTTTCAATGAGATGGACTTCTGTACGCGCGCCACCGTTTCCGGATTCGAGCACCGTAACCATGCCCCGGTCTTCATGTGTTTCTTTCCCGATTTCAGTGAAGCCCAGCACATCGGTTAACACACGCAGCGTCGGTTCTGGGTACGGGACGGTCAATTCAACGGGACCAAGACCGCGGAAAGAATATTCTTCCGGTATGCCGCTTTGCTTCACCGCTTCACCGATGTCTTTTCCTTTTTCGTCAGCTGTCAGCACAAGCCGCTGTCCTTCATGATCCTGAAAAGCGAGTGTGTCCCTGCCCGCTATTTTCACGATCTCACTGTGAGAGACCTGATGCTCTTCAAATCGTTTTTTCCAATATTGAAGCGCTTGTGCATCCGGAACACGCAGGCCGATTGAAGAAATACTGTTTGTCCCCGCATGGAACGGCGCGATCCGAGGAATCTCGAAAAACGTCAATTCCGATCCCGGATTGGCTGATTCATCACCGTAAAATAAGTGATACATCGTCGGTTCATCCTGGTTTACCGATTTTTTCACAAGCTTCAGCCCCAGGATATTTCGATAAAAATCTAAATTTTTCTGCGCATCAGCCGTCAATGCTGATACATGGTGTATTCCATTAACTTTCATTATGTTATCCTCCAGTCAATTATCTCGATTTCGAGATATTTTATATATACAATTTATGTTATCCGGATCGTAAAGTCAACCCATCTGCTTCACAGACGGTCTGCAGACTGCCGTTCTCAAAATAACGAACTTTTGATATTAAAAAAACCATTAACGTTCGCTTTTAAAACAGTATTTTTTCCTTCTCAAAAGCATAAACCTTTATCTTTTAGGCAAAACACCAAAATCAGAAAATTTATTTTATTCGTGTTTCAGCAATTAGGGTTTACAATATGGAAAATAGTTTTTTCAGCATGACGATTTTACATCTGGAGGGAAAGGATATGCAGATTGAAGAGAACGGACTTAAAAAAGAGATCGGCCTTACCATCGCCCTCTCACTTGTTATCGGCACCATCATCGGTTCCGGCGTATTTATGAAACCAGGCGCCGTGCTTGCCTACTCCGGTGATGCGAAAACCGCGCTTATCGCGTGGCTGTTAGGAGGCATTTTGACGCTTGCCGGCGGCTTGACCGTTGCGGAAATCGGCACTCAGATTCCGAAAACGGGCGGACTTTATACATATCTCGAAGAAGTGTACGGCGAATTTTGGGGCTTTTTGTGCGGATGGGTTCAAATTATCATTTACGGCCCCGCCATTATCGGAGCAATCGGCTTGTATTTCGGCTCCTTGATGGCCCATCTGTTCAGCTGGGATTCCGGCTGGTCTAAATTGATCGGGATTTCAGCCGTTTTGTTTTTAAGCATCATTAACATTATCGGAACGAAATATGGCGGCATCGTACAGGGAATTACGACTGTCGGCAAATTGATTCCGATTATCTGCATGATCGTGTTCGGCCTTTGGAAAGGCGATCAGCATATTTTCACAGCCGTCACAAGCAGCATGTCGGAAATGAATTTCGGCGCTGCCATACTGGCCACCTTGTTTGCTTATGACGGATGGATTCTGCTTGCGGCACTCGGCGGCGAAATGAAAAATCCGGAAAAGCTGCTCCCGAGAGCGATGACGGGCGGACTTTTGGTCGTCACCGCCATTTATCTTTTCATTAACCTTGCGCTGCTGCACATTCTTCCTGCGACCGACATCGTCAAACTCGGTGAAAATGCGACCGGCACAGCTGCCGGAATGCTGTTTGGCGACATCGGGGGAAAATTGATCAGCGTCGGAATCATCGTCAGCATCTTCGGCTGTTTAAACGGAAAGATTCTCGCTTTTCCGCGTGTCTCGTTTGCGATGGCGGAACGGAAACAGCTGCCGTTTGCCGGACAGATTTCGCGGGTGCATCCGACATTCCGCACCCCGTGGATTGCCGTGTCATTTCAGATCGCGCTGGCCATTATTTTCATGATCGCCAGCAATCCCGATAAGCTGTCTGAAATCTCTATTTTCATGATTTATATTTTTTACGTCATGGCTTTTTTCGCCGTGTTTATCCTCAGAAAAAAAAGCGGAGGAAAACCGCGCGCCTACAGCGTGCCTTTGTATCCGATCATTCCTGTTTTGGCCATCGCGGGTTCACTGTTTGTGCTGATCAGCACGATCATTACAGATACACTGAGCTGCGCGCTGTCCCTCTTGATCGGCCTCGCCGGGCTGCCGCTTTATTTTTGGCTGAAAAACGGCAGAAAAAACTGACAAAAACGGTTCCTTTTACGGGAGCCGTTTTTTTTCTGGCAAAATCACGTGCAAAAGTTGACAGCAAATTCACATCTTTTGTTATACTTTTTAAGCAAGATGTCTGAATTCGAAGTATGTTACGTTTTTTTGGCGAAGTGGGTAACATAAGAAAAACAGGATGAGACACGTTTTTACGAAAAAATCAAGAGGCGTTTTTTTCGACTTTATCTGTTTTTTTTCGACAAAAGGCTATATAATAATTTGATGTGTGCATTGTCTCATTCAAACAATGGAGGGTTTTTAATGATAAAAAGAAAAAAAGATAAGTTCTCACTCCTTTTAACAGAAATCGCAAAAAACATAGACGAAACCGCAGAATACTTTGTCAACTTTAAAGTGACGAACCAGACGACTTTAAAGGAATTTGCCGATACGTTAAAAGAGTTTGAAACAAAAGGAGATAATCATGTTCATGTCATGATTAAAGAGCTGAACAAAGCTTTTATCACTCCCATTGAACGTGAAGACATCCTTGAGCTGACAAACAGCCTCGATGACGTGCTTGACGGAATCGAACATTTTTCAGCAATGATGGAGATTTTCTCGATCACTTCTTCAGATGAGCATATCGATAAGTTCAGCGGATACATCAGAGAGTGCGCGAAGGAAATTTTAATCACGATTGAGCTGCTTGCAGAAAACCGATTGAAGGACATTCACCCTCACGCCATTAAAATTAAGGAATACGAGCACAGCTGTGATAACCTGCACCGTAAATCATTAAAAAATCTGTTCGGCACAGAAACCGATCCGATTAAAGTGATTCAGTACCGCGAGATTTACGAAACGCTTGAGGAAATTGCCGACTCTTGCCAAAGCGTTGCCAATAACCTTGAAACCATTATTATGAAAAACGCGTAACGAGGGGTTATAATGGATACTCTATTACTTTTAACGATATTAATTGTCATATGCGCTTTGGTATTTGACTTCATTAACGGATTTCACGATACCGCAAACGCAATCGCCACCTCAGTTTCGACAAAAGCGCTGAAGCCGCGGCACGCAATCGTCATGGCCGCCATCATGAACTTTCTCGGAGCGATGACATTTACCGGTGTGGCGAAAACCATTACGAAGGACATTGTGAATCCTTATACATTAGACAACGGGTCAGTTGTCATTCTGGCGGCTCTACTCGCCGCAATCGCCTGGAACTTGATCACATGGTATTTCGGCATTCCGAGCAGCTCTTCACATGCGATTATCGGAGCGATCGCCGGAGCGGCCATTGCAGCGTCAGGTTTTGCGACGCTTAATTATAAAGGGTTCATTAAGATTATCGAAGCACTTATTTTATCGCCGATTATCGCCTTTGTTCTCGGCTTTATCGTATATTCGATCGTGAAGCTGATTTTTAAAGACAGCAATCTGGCGAAAACAAATAAACGCTTCCGCAGAGTGCAGATTTTGACGGCTGCCATTCAGTCCTATACACACGGAACAAACGACGCGCAAAAAGCGATGGGTATCATTACGATGGCGCTTATGACGGCCAATTTACATAAAAGTGATGCCATTCCTTTTTGGGTGCAGCTCTCTTGTGCCCTGGCAATGGGTCTCGGCACATCCATCGGCGGCTGGAAAATCATTAAAACCGTCGGCGGAAAAATTATGAAAATCCGTCCGGTAAACGGCGTATCTGCCGACTTAACCGGCGCAGCCATTATTTTCGGGGCCACGTTTATTCATCTCCCTGTCAGCACGACGCACGTCATTTCGTCTTCCATTCTCGGTGTGGGCGCTTCCCACCGCGTAAAAGGCGTAAACTGGGGAACGGCTAAACGGATGCTTATTACATGGGTCATCACCCTGCCGATTGCAGGTACACTCGGCGCCATCGCCTTTTTCATCTTAGATCTCTTTTTCTGATGACATCCGCTTCTTTACAGAAGCGGTTTTTTTTGTGACAGGAAAATGATGTCATGACATAGAATGAACATAGCAGACCATTTTTCGAATTGTGAGGGATGCTCATGCTTTTGTTTTTTCAGATCATGGTGTGGACGATGGCGGCCGCACTCATTTTATATGTGTACGCATCCTGGCGGTATGAGGCAAAGGTAAAAGAAAAAATGTTTGCCATCCGTAAAACGTGGTATTTACTATTTGTAGTAGGCGCCATGGTCTATTGGACATATGATCCCGAATCGCTCTTTGCCGCATGGAGACAATATTTGATTGTTGCCGTCTGCTTTGCCCTTATTGATGCGTTTATCTTTTTGAGCGCGTATATCAAAAAGCTCGCCGGCAATGAATTAGAGACGGATACGCGGGAAATTTTAGAAGAAAATAACGAAATGCTTCACTCCTATCTTGAAAAACTGAAAACCTATCAATATCTGTTGAAAAATGAACCGATCCATGTATATTATGGAAGTACAGAAGCTTATGCGGAAGGCATCAGCAGACTGCTGGCCGCTTATGGAGAAAAAATGAATGTCACGGCTTCCTTGTGCGACTATTCCGCACAATCGGATAAGGACCGCTTGACGGAGCATATGCCTGATGCGGCGGACGTTCAGTCCCGTCTTAACCGTAAAGACGTCTACTATGATCAAAAAGGCAGGCTTGTGCTTATTCCGTTTACAGTCCAGAACCGCCATTACGTGATCAAACTCACGTCGGAAAACCTGTTGACGGAATTCGATTATTTGCTTTTCACATCGCTAACGAGCATTTATGATTTAATGCTGCCAATAGAAGAGGAAGGTGACGGTTAAATGGAGCAGGCATTTCAAAACGGGCAGCCGGAACAAAGAGCGAAACCGTTCAAAATGTTTAAAAAACGTTCAATGACAAGTATCGCAAGTTACCAGGTCAGCCCTCATACCGCCAGAATTTTCAAAGAAAACGAGCGGCTGATTGACAAGTATAAACAAAAAAAAGCTTGATTACACTAAGGACAGGAGACACGGCTCTTGTCCTTATTCCTTTTTTCCTTATCTTTCATATAATAAAACCAACAAAGAGATGCGACAGGTGATGATGTGAAGAAAATTGTCAGGCGTGTAAAGTTTGTGGATTACGGACGCTTCGGGCTTTCCGCTTATTCGCTGAGGATGCGGGCGAGGAATCTCGGGCTATTGAACCGGTTGAAAAAGAAAAAAGGCTGAATCCCGCAATGTGAACGGGACTCAGCCTTTTTTGTTAAAGCTGCATCAGAATTTTCGCTTTTACAGCGGGACCGTAGACGCCGTCAGACGTCAGTCCGTTTACAGATTGGAAGCGGGCCACGGCATCTGCCGTTTTCGGACCGTAGATACCGTCAATGCCGTTATTGACAGCTCCTTTTTCAGGATAGAAATAAAGCGCTGCGAGCGCGTTTTGCACCTGGTATACCTTTTCACCGGACGTGTACGGCTCTGTCAGCTTGATCACCTCGTCCGGAAGAGAATACAGTGCTTCAACCGGCGGGCTGACGATCAGCACTTGTCCGACTTTAATCAGGTTCGGGTCAGCGATGTTATTCCATTTCTGCAGATCGGCCACGCTGACGCCGAATTTCCGCGCGATCGCCGACAGCGTATCTCCTTTTTGGACGGTATACGTCTGTCTTTCCTCAGAACCGATTCCCGCTTTAAACTCATCCCATGTATCCAGCAGTCTTCTCGGACAAAGCTTTCCTGACCAATGCTTGTGCGCAACGACATTCGCAAGCGGGATGCCGTGCGACGTCATTAATGTGCGGATGAGCCATTGGGCGTTTGCCACGGCCTGTGAAAAGTTGCCGTCTGCGTTTTCACAAATTTCAATACCGATGGATTTACGGTTGCCGTCCCCGTTTCCGTCACCGGCATGCCAGCCGTTTTCGTTCAGCGGAAGATGCTGATAAATTTCCGTATCATCGACTGTGAAATGCCAGCTTGTCGGTGTATCGGGATTTTTCACATAGCTTGCGTGACTTTTGGCGTTAGCTCCGACTGCGGTATTGGCTGTATTGTGCACCGTAATGTAAATCGGTGTCATTGCATAGCCTGGGCGGTTATTGTTTCCTGCCGGGATAAAATCCTGTGTGATTTTTACCATATTCTCATCTCTCCTATTTCGATAAATTGTTTATTTTTAATAAAGCCTGCTGTTTTTTCCCTTTTGCTGTAACATAATTGTTTTTAAACCAGGCGGCGGCAGTCGTTATGATTGTAAAAACGGCCGACCCGGCGGCATACAGCGTATCTGCAAGCTGGCTGACCTGGTCCTCCTGAATATTCAGCGGCGATTTGCCGAACATCAGCAAAGTTTGATTCAATAAAGCAAGCAAAAGAAGCACCGTCCTGACGACCGTGCCTTTGTCCGCGAATTTCATATCGGTTTCCCCCTTACTTTTGCAGCAGATTGTACATGATGGCGATGGCTCCGCCAATGACGCCCGTGCAGATTGCTGTCACGATCGCTCCTGTAATGGTCCGCTTAATCCATGTTGTGTTTTCGTCAATTTTGTTCAGTTTTTCATTCAGCGTCATGATTTGCTGATCCTGCCGGTCTGATACCCGCTCTAATGCGGCTACCCGCTGTTCAAGCACCTTTTGTTCACCTTTGATGCCTGCGAATTCTTTTTGCACCGCTTGTTCATCCAGA
Organism: Bacillus sp. NEAU-242-2; assembly: GCF_027853835.1. Taxonomy (NCBI): domain Bacteria; kingdom Bacillati; phylum Bacillota; class Bacilli; order Caryophanales; family Bacillaceae; genus Bacillus; species Bacillus sp. NEAU-242-2. Next base: position 730,689 of record NZ_JAPNNY010000001.1, read on the forward strand.
AGCACTTCCGCTCCCCCCTCTTACATTGTTCTCACCTCCCTTCGGAAGCTTCATTCTTAAGAAAATGCCGTGCCTTTGACAGAAAGGCTCCCGCCGGAAATGCTCTTGATTTCCATGACGATTTCCTTAAAGCCGGCAATATCAAACGACCACACTTCTTCTGTGCCTGACGTACCGGCGGCTGATGTCCCGTCATCAGACCTGATTCCTCTGATCGGCACATTTTTTCCCGAGATGGATCTCCCCCAAAACGCGACATGGCCCGACTCAGCCGTGCCGGTGATTTCGACGAGAAGTTTTTTCCAAGCGCCCGCTGAGAAGATGCTTCCCACGCCCGCCTCTGCTGCATTTTCATGAAAAATCACGTCAGTATATGAAAACGCCATATCACCGCCCGAACCGACAGATTGGTATAAAACAAATTCGGACTGTTTTTGATTTCCATTTTCAAAACGGAACCGGTAATATCTTTTTGTCAGGCAGACCCACCCCGAAGCGGTCAGCACTCCGCCTTTTACTGCGACAGAATGTGAAGCTGTCCACGAATTGTTATCCTCGCTCTCTTCGATAAAAAGAGTTCCGCTGCGGTCCGAATAAGCCCACCCCTGTGCTCTGTTTATTAAGACGGCTCCTAAACGGTCTTGTCCGAATTGACTGTAAACTTCAATCGCTTCTAGCGGCGTATTGGTAAGAAGCTCTGCCATTCCGGACAAATCAGCAACCGGTGTGACATAATCGTTTTTGTTACCGCGATAAGCTTTTACAGCGCCGGGCCTGCCAAGTTGATCGGCGGGAAATTCAAATGGATGCTTTTTCATCGGCCGTCCTCCTTTTCTCATTTATTAAAAATGACAAATAAAAAAAGCCGTCTGGCTTATGACACAGCATTTTTATAGTCTTCGTATGTTTCACCCGTTATTTCTTGAAATTCCTCAGGTGTGACATACTTCGCGGCCACACCTTCAGCCAGATCTTCGGCAGAGCAGTCATCATAGCCCATAGCCTGTTTTACCATTTCTGTTGAGGCCCACTCATAAAACAAGGCGTAAACCCAAAAGTTAAGCTTTTTCATTTTTTCATTCTCCTTTTACGTGTAAGAGTTCCAGTTTTAAAGACGCTAATTTTTCACCTAAAGCTTTATTCAACATCTCTGTTTTCTCCCTTGCTACCACTTCGGCAGACAATTGTACACCTAAAGCATTTTGAGCTTGTTCTGCTTGTTTTCTCGCTAGTTTTTCATCTGCCAGTTGCTGTCCGATTTCTTTCAACTGTTCCACAATGGGATCCGGCTCCACCACATCCTGATACTTGTTTTTTTGATTTTCCTTATATTCTTGATCAGCAGATTCGTTCCAAATTTTATTTACTTCATCAAACTGCGGTCTCCATAAGCCGTCCGGAGGTTTTATGGTTGTTGAGTTTTGCGGCATTGTACTTGATATACTGTCTAAGATTTCAGGCCTTTGAAAATAAAAACTCTCATCATACAAAAAGACTTGCATATTCATCCCTCATTACAAAGTGAAATTATTATCTATTGAAATCCCTGTAATATTTTCCTCTATTTTAGCGAATTTTCCGCTAAATCTCAGTTCACCCGTTGGTTCGGCATAATATTTTGTTACCCCCGTTGTTCCAAAGAAAGTGGCAGCCATTGCTTTCTGTGTTGAAGGATGAGCTTCAGCAGGGAGTACAGCAAAAACACTATCGAAGTCTGGAGGAACCACTTCACCACGGGTGAATACTTGGTTGCCCCACACTGCATACTGAGGTTTTCTTCCGCCAACCTTATGTCCATTAATTAGCGTTAAATCATACCAAGTTATTTTATTAAAATCTTCTTCAGTAAATAGACGTTTCCACCCCTTAAAAACACCGTCTGTATGAACAGTTGCAATCCATACATTGTTATCGTAACTTCTCCAAGCTAAAATCGACTTCCTCCCTGACTCCCCCTCAACCACATCATAGTTAAACCAGGAATTATCATTTTCAACCGGATTGTTTTTAAGCTGAGCACCCATTCCACAATAAAACCCCGAGCTCAGCGCCAGTATGTCTGATCCGTTTTCTAATCGTGTCCGTCTCCCATCATCCTTTGTCAACTTCGCCAACTGGCCGCCGTTCCATTTGTCTCTTTCGATAGGGCTTATATGAATTGATGAATCTATCGCATGTGCATCGACCTTTGACTGCGCTCCAGCTATGGATTCAATTGGATACCAATTGATTGCTGTTTGATTAGAGTTATAATAAAACCACCATGCATTACCCTTCACGTCTACAGCATAACCATTACCTATTCCCGGCTGCCCCACTAACTGCATACCGCGCAGACTCGTATTTGACGGGTTGTCTGTTACTGCATTGGTTCCGTAAAAAGTTACAGAACCAACATCTTTTAACGAGTCATAAAACGAGCCGGAAGTTAAATTGATTTTTTGCGTGCCGTTATCAGCGGTGATTTTAAACAGCTGCCCTGCATTCCATGTATCCTTCTCAGCTTTCGTTACATGGATATCAGTCTGATTTGTGTGGGCATCGACTTTTTTTTGGGCGCCTTCCGAAGTTTCTAACTGAACCCAATCGGTCCAGCCGGAAGCTTTAAGGGTTTTTCTCCATGTGCCTCCTTCATAATCCATTGCCAGAGCCTCACCATAAGACTTGAATCCGATATATAAGCCTCTGGTGGAAAGCGGAGGAGTATGAACTCCCGTGTTATTTGTGTAAAAGAAAAAAGATTGATTAAGCTGGTCTACAATTTGATGAAAATCCAAGCCATCTTGTATACTTATTAAATATTTCCCTGAATCATCCGTCAGCTTTGTTAATTGCCCGTTATTCCACTTCTGGCGCTCTTCTTTCGTCACATGCCGGTCCAGATCTTGATTGTGCTGGTCGAAATCTTTTTTTGCTGCCTGCTGGACGTTGTCCACGTTTCCGAGGCCGATTTGCGCCTTTGTCGTTTTGTGCGGGTTGTTCATGTCGTTTTTATGGGCCGCCAGATCCGTGTGGGCGTCTTTTATGCCTTTTTCCCAGCGGTTGACATCATCTTCATTAATCGGATCGTCCGGAAGCCAGTCTGTTTTTTCTTCGTAAGCCATCGTTACACCACCTCAAAGGTAAATCTTAAATCAAGCGTTCTGTTATTGCTGAGATCTAAATTTGTTTTTCGTTCTGTAATGACGCTTCCTGTTTCGTCAAGCATCTGCACGGTTTCAATGTGTTTGACGTCTTCTTCTCTGCGTGTGAGAACGGTGACTGCGGCATCTTTTACGGAAATGTCCGCAATCGGAGTTTCTTTGCCGTTTAACAGCACTTTTGTGATCCTGTTTTTCAGATCGGCTGCGGCACGCTGTCTGTAAGCGGCTGATATCATGGTAAGACCACCTCGTTATTGTTGAGTGTGACGGAATAACCGACCTTCAGTTCACTGACTTTTCGGTATCTCCGATTGTTGAGAATGACCCGGTCTTTGATTTCCAGTGTTTCGTTTAATGCGGCTCTCAGTGTATACGCCAAATGAGCGGGTTTGATTTTTTCAAGCGTTTCAATCAGCTCGTTCATGTGCTGCAGGTCATCAAGCCCGATATCGGCATAAAAACGATACTGCCCCGGGAACATCCGAACATAAGCTGACGGATGTTTTAAAAAACGGTTTAGCGCCTGCTCGATCGCTTGATGGGTGATGGGCGGAATATTCGACATCTTCGAAATCAGCCTGAGCCGTCTCATATCCTCCGTGTCACCTGATTCCCGCGGTATTTTTAATATTTTTTCCCAGCGGTCAAGCCCCCATGTCGCCGTCGTGATAAAGAGCTGATCGGTCAAATCGAAAATATCGTTATTCTGCCGCTCAAACTCAGGAGCTTCCGCCTCAAGCAGTTGTGCCATCTCTTTTAATCGGGTTAAAAACGGCGGGAGGTACGCCGTCATCTCATCGAGTCTGCTCAAGGATTCTCACCTCTTTGAGTTTCGGAATTTCCACGTCACTGAGCACGAGGTTTTCCGCCGCACCGTTCATTTTGATATCGGCGTAGTCACTGACGGATGCCGAGTTATAAACGATGTTGTTAATTTGTGATAAACGGACGGTGTTTTCTTCGAAGGCCATTTTCTTAAATAAATTCAGGACGCCTTTTTCAATCTCCGCTTTTACGTCATCGATCGAGCTGTTCAGCTCAGGCAGCACGGAAGCGGAGATTTCGATTTCTTTCCATACGGCGCTTTCCACCGTTACTGCCGCTCCGATCGGCGCCTGTCCTTCTCCCTGCCCTTCGTCCGGATCAATATAATCCTTTACTTTTTTGATCAGAATATCTGATGCCGGTTCCAAATTCGCATTTGTGATGACAACTTTCACCGTTCCGTCTCCGTTCCAAAGCGGGAAGATTTTCGCCCTGCCGACGCCGTCAACCTCTTCGGCCCATTGTTTATAATGCTGTTTATTTGCGCTGACTGCTTCCCGGCGGACACGGGTAAAATAGCGCGCCCTTAAGCTGTTGTCGTCTTCTTCCTCACGGCCGGGAATCAATATATCGCGCACGACTGCTTTCTCAAGCCCGGGTATCGTATCAAGCGGCAGCAGGTTTTGCCCTGAAATGCCGGCATTGCCCGCTTCACCGGCTGTTTCACATTCAAGCGTTCCATCCCCCGTATATTGAAAATACAGGTTATCAACGAAGAAACGGGAGCCTGGCGGAATGGTGATGCCCGCTGTGAATTCTCCGGCTCTGACCGCTTTTGTGGCAGGTGTTCGTTCAATTCCCGCTTCAGCAGCACGCCTGTCCAGAAATTCTCCCTGAGCCGTATCGGAAAACACGAGCTCCAGCACGGTATCCAGCCAAATATAAGACTTTGCGAGCTCAGCGGCCGCAGGCGCGAGCGCATTGTAAATGACGCTGCCTTCTCTCGTATCAATGTCCGCCGTAACGCGCGCCAGCATTCTGTCCATAATGTCGTCAAACGTCTGAGCTTCAAACATCCTCACCCAGCACCTCCTCTATCTCAAGCATGCCCTCATCAGTTTCAACGGTAAAAGAGACGATGAAGGCATCATCTTTTTTCTCAATCTCAAAATTGGTAACGGCCAAAATCCGGTCATCATACAGCAAGGCTTCTTCTATCAGTCTTGGAATCTCCATTTTTTTATAAGCATCCGTCGTGTTCTGATCTGAAAGCACTTCCTGAAGTTCGTTTCCGATATCATGGCTGAAAACCGAATATGAATACCGTTCTGTGTGAAGAGCGATATAGACGAATTGTCTGATTGCGTCCAGTCCGTTTATCAGTTCATTGGTAATCCGGTTGTTTTCAAAATCAATTCGGTAGGTTTGTGAAGTCTCAACGGCCTCACTCGCATCCTCCAAATCTTCAAATTCGATTTCCGGTGTCAGGGCCATTGCACCCGCTCCTTTTAGATTTGTTCATGTAAAAAAGCCCTCTTCGGCAGATAAAGCGGCTTTAATAGGCTGATATTCTCGTATATCTCCGTCCGGATGCCGGTTAAATTTTGTCCAGTACAAAGAAAGACTGTCCTCCTGTTAAAGCGGCGGTCATCACCCGATCTCCCGCCTGGAGCTGATCCTCTCCCCCGGATCTCAGCCGCTTCGGCACAATGAGTGCATCAGACGGAATCAAAAGTTTGTCGTGATCTTTCAGTTTCAGCTCGAGCGGCGAAACGGAGGTCACTTCGGCCGGGATCAGCTCCACCGGCGCTTCGGCGTCAACCGCTCCGACGGCTAAATGTTTAATGGCATCACTTAATCTCATCAGGATGTCCCCTCCGGAAGTGAATTTTTCTCCGTGACATCAATCGTCATGGTATGTTTTGTTCCTTGGAATTCATGGCGGTCCGTATCTACATAATAGGTTTTCTTCAGCCCGATTTCCGGAATTGAAATATAGACGGGCAATCCGCTTTCCAACCCAGGAATACCGATCGCCTGTATATTTTTCAGCTCTTTCTTAATGCCTTTTTTCTCAGCCTGCTTCACTTTTGCGCGCTGTTTCAGCTGGGCTTCGTTAATGTCGTCAGAAACCGTTTCGGTATACTGCAAAACGCCGAATGTTTTCATGCCGGCGCTGTCTGAGGCGGAAGCCTTTATCGTTTTATTGTCTTTTTGCAGCCGCATGACAACACGGGTTGCGGTGTCATCAATAGAGGTGCTGTATTGATACCCTGTAATATTAACTCCTGTTTCCAGCACCCATATGTCAGACGGCTCCGGCCATTCACGCAAGCCGAGCCTGCCTTTTTCTGAATAGAGCTGATAATTGCGCCCCGTCTGGCTTTTTGTCTGCTTTAACGCTTTTATCATCATATCGTAAAGGCTTGTATCATTTTTAAAAACGAGTGATTTAATGGTATGGCCTGTGTTGGCAATGGATGTGACGGGAATTTGAAAATCGCTGGCGATCCTTTTTAATATTTGATCAGCGCGCTTGTTGGAAAACACGTAAACGTCCTGGTTTTTCACAAGGTATTGGAGCATATCGTATGCGGTGAAGGCGACGGTATGCTCATCGGGCGTTCTTGCAAAAACAATACCGCGGAACAGCTCTTTTCCGTTCCATTTGAACAAAACCGTATCCCCTTCTGATACGCCGTAATACGTCTGGCTGCCCTGCTTTACGACAATCGTCGCTTCGATGGAGCGGGGCGCCTGATATCTGTGTCCTTCCAGCGTTACGCTTTCTGTGACAAGCTCAAGCCACTCCGTTTCTTTTATGACAAATAGTTCAATCATCTTTTCACCCGTTTCATTGCGGTATCTTCAGCTTCTGCCCCGGGAAGATCCAATGCCCCGGCTGCCGGATATTCCGTTTGCTGCGTTTAATCATGGCGGTTTTATTCGCGTTCCAGATTTTCCGCCACTCCGTGTGTTTTCCGTAAAACTTGCCGGCGATGTCCCAAAGCGTATCCCCTTTTTTGACGGTATATGTTTTGGGTGAAGCTTTGGACGGGCGCTTCGCTTTCGTTTTTTTCTTTTGTTTGATTTTTCTTGGCGAAGCGGTTTTATATTCTTTCAGTACGATATCAAAATTCCGGTCGCCGATTGCATTGTCACCTTCGCTGTAATTAAAGCTTTCAATACTGCATGTGACATTGATTTTTGTCCCTGTAATCAAAAACTGAACGGGTTTTTTCGCTTTCATCCATGCTTCAATGGCTGAAATGGCTTTTTCCGGTGAAGGAATGCTTTGATATTCGACAATCGGGCTGTACCGTTTCGGAAAAAAAGAAGAGAACGAAATTTCTTTCGCTCCCGGTTCTTCGATAAACGTCACCTCTCCAAGTCCGGTGACTTTCACGGAATCATTCTGCACGCTGTTTGCGATATCAATCGCTTCAGGGAGAACGGGAAGCCGGAGCTTGTCCTTCCCCTGAGACAGCCAAAATTCGTAAACAGATTTAGTCAAAAGCAACGGCCCCCTTTGCTCCGGTATAAATGTCTTTTTGCAGTTCATCAATCAGCGCCTGTTTGATTTTGGCGGCGAGGCTGTCGGCGTCCTGTCCGTTATGGAAATGCTGATCGCCGCTGAATTCGATTTTAATTTCTTTTGTTCCCGTTTTTTGAACGGTTTGTCCGCCGCCTTTAACGGCTGCGGATACCGTGCCGGCTGAAAGCGCCGCCGGTTCCGTCTGGGACGGATCGGACACTTCCATGCCGAGCGCCTGAGCCGCTTTTTGCAGCAGATAACGGCCGCGGATGCCCCGCTCTTCAGGGATGATCCACTCCCGTTTGTTCCCTTCGCCGACACGGGCGATCTGCTCCTTGGTAATCAGACCCCCATTGGCATAACCGACGTACGGGCCGCCATGAGCCATACTTTTAATCCCGGGGACATTGCTGATCGAGCCGTATCGGCTTTTAATATAGCCGATAGCGGCAGCGGCGTTGTGGATTGGATTTCTGATATCATTCATGCCCGGCGCTTTGTGATCTTCAAAGGTGCTCGGAATCGTCTGCATAAGCCCCTGTGACGGGTGTCCGGCTTTGGCGTTGCTGTCCCATAGATTAATGGAATTAGGGTTGCCGCCTGACTCATGCTGTGCGATCGTCATTAATCCCGGAAGCCAGCTGATCGGCGTATTGGTTGCTTTCATTGCGGCCAAAAGCCATTCTTTGACGCTTCCTCCCGCTGCACCCATGCCGGAAAAGGCTGCTGCAAGCGAGCCTGCCTGTTTTTCGGCGTATTTTTTCACGTCAACTGAGCTGAGGCCTTTGACGACGCCGACTGAAGCAAAGCGTCCGAGACTCATCATGACACGGGAAGGAGAGTGAATATCAAGCTCTTCCCTGAATGCGTCCTCGACTTTTTTGGCCATATCTTTGGCCGCCTGTTTGACTTCGCTTCCTTTTGCAGTCATTCCTGATACGAAGTGTCCGATCAGGCCTGATCCCCAGCCGTTCGCGGAATCTCTTGATTGAACAAACGGTTTATTGATATGTGTGCTTACGTATTGCGACGTTCCCGTATCTTTTGCATTCTGTCCGGCCGAATATCCTTTCACTGTGGCGGCGCCCCATGATGACGATTGATTAACCGCCGATTGATAAGGTGCTTTCACCTTTGTTTTTAAAAATGAATCGGTGCCCGTCGGCGATGTATTCTGACCTTTGGCATAGCCCGCAACGACTTGCTTTCCGTAACCGGGTGAAGACGAAATGAGGGCATTGAACGGCGTTCCGATGTTTTTCTCCTTCCAGCCGTCCATATCCACCGATTTATTGCTGATTCCGCTGTCAAAGCCTTCAGTAAACTGTTTGCCGAGTGATGAAGCCGTCCCGCCAAGTCCGGATGCCTCTACAGACGCTGCGGCCGATACAGATGCAGAAGAAGAAACACCGCCCGCTCCCGCCGGCACAGCGGAAGACTGAGCCGAAGCCGCACCCATATCATCGACAACACGCATGCCGAGCTTAGACGCAGCTTGTGAAAGCAGCATCTTTCCGCGTCCGCGATTGTTGTCGACGGGGATGACAAATTCTTTACCGGCTTCACCGATCCAGGAAATGGTCGGCTTTGTAATGTAGCCGCCCGTGGCGTTTTTGTCCGGTTTTTTCTTTTTATCTCCGCCGCCTGTGACGAAGTCCATTACGCCTGAAATCAATTTGCCGCCGGTTTTATCCCAAATCTTTTTCACCCAGTCGAATGCTGCAGAAAAAGCATCTGATATGGCTGTTCCCACTTTGACAAGAGGTTCTTTTATATGTTTCTCAAACCAGCCGCTTAACCCTTTCCATATATCCTTTACCGTATCTAAAGCAGTCGTGAAAGCGTCTGATATTCCTTTTCCGACTTTTTCCACCATGTTTTTCACCGGGTTCCAGACAATATCCATGAACCAGCCGGATACCGTACTGAAAACAGATTTAATTTTATCCCAAGCTCCTGTGATTTTACTCCAAATGGACGTCGCTACTCCGACGACAGCCGATTTTACGGGCTCCCAGACAGTGCTCATAAACCAGCCGGATACTGTGCTGAAGACACCTTGAATCGTCGTCCATGCATTCACGATATTTGACCAGATGCTTGTCGCCACTCCGACGACAGCCGTTGAAACCGGCGTCCATACATTCTCCATGAACCAGGATGACACCGTGCTGAAAATCCCTTGAATCGTCGTCCACGCATTCACGATATTTGACCAAATGCTTGTCGCCACTCCGGCGACAGCTGATGAAACCGGCGTCCATACATTTTCCATGAACCAGGATGAAACGCTTCCCCAAGTATCTTGTATTGTTGTCCAAGCACTTTGCGCCGCTTCGGAAATATCATTCCATGTGTCTTTCAAAGCCCCTGAATCAAAGGCCTCTCCCAAGCTGGAACCGCCTAAACTGCCGGCGATGCCGCCTACCGCGCCGCCGATTAATGTGCCCACTCCGGGAACAACGCTGCCGATTGCCGCTCCGGCCGCGGCTCCTGCAAGACCGCCGCCTGCTGAGCCGACCTTCTCTCCTGCATTATCTTTATTGATGCCGGCTAAATCAGTAAGTGATAACAATTCACCTATGCCGGGAATTCCTTTAGCGGCACCTTTTAACCCTTTCATACCGCCTTTCAGCGCCTTTGAATCTCCTAAGCCTTTCAAAAGCCCGCCGATGCCTTTACCTGCCCCTTTTGTTTTCGGCGTGTTTACGGATGCCTGTTTGCTTTCCTTTACGGAGGAACCTCTTTTCGAAGATTTATTCCGCCCTTCGACTTTACTGCTTTTGCCCCTCGTCACTCCGGTACAGCAGCAGCCCCCCAAAGCCCCGCCTGTTTTTTTGGCTGACCTTCCTGAAGATTTCGGTGATGGTCCCGTGCGCTGCGGACCCTTTGTCAGATCAGGACGCTTCGGGCTGTTGGTGCCGCCGGCAGAAAGGCTCCCCTTACTCTTTTCTTTTTTCGTGCCGCCTCCTAATAATCCGCCGACATTGAGTTTGCCTAATTTTTCAGCGATTCCTGAAAATATTTTTTCTATTAATTCCCCGGCTTTTTCGATGATTTTGTCCGGGCTGAATTTCTCAAATTTCTTGGCAATCTTGCTGACAATTTTATCAACAAATGCCTCAGCTTTTTCGATGATCGCATCAGGACTGAATTTGCCGAACTTTTTATCAATGCCTCCGAACAGTGAGGAAGTAAACTGCTCCACTTTTTCCAAAATCTTATCCGGATTGAGAAAATCGAATTTCTCAGAAATTCGGTCAATCGTGTCATTTACAAATTGTTCAGCACGGTCGATTAGCTTATCAGGACTGAATTTACCGATAACGTCGTCGACTTTCTTCATAAACGAATCAGTAAAATGATCCAGCTCTTTCAATATGGTCTCCGGACTGAATTTGCTGACAACGTCATCAACCTTTTTCATAAATGAATCAGTGAATTTATCCAGTTCTTTCAATATGGCTTCCGGACTGAATTTACTCACGACTCCGTCTACCTTTTTCATAAACGAATCAGCGAATTTGTCCAGCTCTGCTAATATCGTTGCCGGGCTGAATTTGCTTGCGATTTCATCCACTTTCCCCATGAATGAGGTCGTGAACTTGTCCAGTTCGGCTAATATCGTTGCCGGGCTGAATTTGCTTGCAATTTCGTCCGCTTTCCCCATGAATGAGGTCGTGAACTTGTCCAGTTCGGCTAATATCGTTGCCGGGCTGAACTTGCTTGCGATTTCGTCCGCTTTCCCCATGAATGAGGTCGTGAACTTGTCCAGCTCGACTAATATCGTTGCCGGGCTGAATTTGCTTGCGATTTCATCCACTTTCCCCATGAATGAGGTCGTGAACTTGTCCAGCTCGGCTAATATCGTTGCCGGGCTGAATTTGCTTGCGATTTCATCTACTTTTCCCATGAATGAGGTTGTGAACTTGTCCAGTTCGGCTAAAATCGTCTCCGGGCTGAATTTGCTTGCGATTTCATCTACTTTTCCCATAAATGAGGTCGTGAACTTGTCCAGCTCTGCTAATATCGTTGCCGGGCTGAATTTGCTTGCGATTTCATCTACTTTTCCCATAAATGAGGTCGTGAACTTGTCCAGTTCGGCTAAAATCGTCTCCGGGCTGAATTTGCTTGCGATTTCGTCCACTTTCCCCATGAATGAGGTCGTGAACTTATCCAGTTCAGCTAAAATCGTTGCCGGACTGAATTTGCTTGCGATTTCGTCCGCTTTCTTCATAAAGCTTGCAGCGAATTTATCCAGTTCCGCTATGATTGTTTCCGGATAAAATTTGGATGCGATGTCATTGACTTTTTTCATGAAGATGTCTGCAATGGAGTCAAGCATTGAAAAATCATTTTTCGGCGAAGCAGGAGCAGCAGATGCAGAAGCTTTTCCGACGTCCGGCATATTCTTTTGCATTGCAGCCAGCTGTGCTGTCACCGTTTCGTTTAACGATAATTGAATGACATTGTTTTTCCCCGTCAGCGAATCAATCCCCGCTGAAATTCGGCCGACTGTTTTCATGACGTGATCTATGACGCGTATAGTGACAGAGTACCCGTTCTTTAACGCAGATTGCATGTAGCGTTTGATACGTTCCATGGCAGGAGTCACTTCGTCTGACGCATACAGTGAAACGGTAAATCCTTTAAAACCGGCAGCCAGATCCCGCAATCTCTCAAATGCCGCTGTCGCGCTGTCTTTTGCTCCTATTTTAACGGTTAAAGACGCAGGCAGACCCGCTAATTGGGCTTGCACCTTTTGAATGACGGCACTGGCTCCGTCTTCAGCTGAAATAGAGATCGTTTGTGCGCCCAGCTTTCTTTTCATAGAGCGCTGGATGCGGTCAATTGTTCTTAAGACAGATTTACTCTCTTTGCGTATATCAATTTCACTTTGGCGTTTTGTCATTTTCCTGTATTTCTCAAGCGCTCTGAAGCCATTTTGGATTTTCCTTATTTTCTTTGAAACCCGATCTTCCAATTCAAAACGAGCGGTCAGCTTTGCCATGATGTCGCTCCCCCTTTCTTCGCTTGTTTTTCAAGAATGTCCAGCTTGTAACCGATTAAACCGTACAACAGCGCCTTAAAATGTCTCGGTGCTTCATATAACTCTTTCAGTTCTGATGGAGAATAATGAAGCTCATGCATCGCGTAATAGAGATACACGGCTTCCTTATTCCCATCTTTTATCAGTTTTTTGCTTCTTGCTCCAGATCTTCTAATTCATCTTCAAAACCGTTGATCTCAATCGCTTTATTCAGCCAATTTGCATACTCACCGCCGACTGAAAGAACGCGTTTTGCCACCTCGACCGGATCTGCCGTTTTGTAAGCGTCGCGGAGCTCCTTAGACCGGAAATCAGGGTAAATCGTAGATTCAACCGCGATCCGCGCATAGAAGCGCTGGCTGTCTAAGTCTTTTACGCGGCCTCTGCCCTTCACATTTTTATATGTCGTGCTTTCCTTCTCCAGTTCGTCAATGCGCTCAGTCGTAATGGCTTTAAAAATAAAAGGCACGATGTTTCCTTTTTTATCGACAAAACGCTTTGAAAGCGGAACCCGAATCTCCTCAGCCTCGACTGTTTTACCCGGCATAAAGAATGACAGATCAAATACTTGTTCGTTTTTTTCGCTCATGATGAAAACTCCCTTACTCTTTTTTTTATAAAAAACAGGCCTGTTAAAGGCCTGTTTCACTCATAATGATCCTGATTAAAACGTTTCAGAAAGCTTTTCCGGCACATCGAAATCTTCAAAGGTAAACGGCACTTCTTCTTCGAGCGCTTCTGAGTCTACGTCCAGTCCGGCGATTTTTGCAGAATCAAAGTTGACGTCATACAGGGTGACGCGTTCTGTTCCGCGGCCTGATGATTTGTCGTCAAGAACGGCTTGCAGCGTAAAATACGGGTCGCTGCCTTTTTTCACGTAATCCATCATAAGCACAGCGAATTTGGATGTGACCTTATAGAATGTTGCCGTGCCCGTTCCGTTGGCGCCTGTTGTTTTATGTCCCGTCATGCGGCGGCCCATGATGTTTACTTCTGATTTGTTTTTTTCCACGTTTGCTTCAAACGTTTTAATATGCGCCATCTCTTCTCCGTCGAGAAATAAACGGCCTTCTTTTCCTGAAATTGTGTTTTGCGCTTTTAATGCCATCTTAGTTTACCTCCACATTAAAGTAGAATTTTTCTGCCGCATCCACAGGCTGCACGGCGAGATCGATTAAAAAGCCGTCGCGGTCTTCATTAAGGCCGATTGTAATGTCTTTGTCTGAATCAAAGTTAGCGATGCCGCCCGCATCCTGAAGCGTTGTCAAATATTGAATAATCATCGTTTTGACGAATTGAAGGCCGTCATTTGTCGCTGGAAGATCGCTTCCGGTGCCTTTTTTCGATTTAATTAAGGCTTTCAGTTCACGTGTCAAATCGTTATTCACCGCATCAAGCACACGGACGATTTTGTTTTTCGCGAACTTTTTGTTTTTCTCTGCCGTAAATGTCACCAATGAGTTGATATCTTTTTCAACGCTGACTGACTTATCACGGGCATCATAAGAGAAAAGGAATTCACCTTTGGAAAGACGTTCGATCACTTCATCATGAGTCAGGCGGTGCAGCACATCGACGGCGCCTTCGTATTCAACGAATGTTAAGGATTGATTAAATGCGGCGCTGGCACTTGCGCCTGCCACCCAGGCGGTCGCATCTTCAGCTTTAATCTCAGTTCCGTCTTCCAGCAGCACACCTTCAGTCACATTGATAATGCCTTCATAATCTCCGCTGTAATGGGCAGTCACCCCTTGCACTTTCTGTCCCTGTGCATCGCGAAGGCGTTTAATGAATGCGGCAAATGTCGCTTTCAGCTGATCGTTTTCCGCGACAGGAAGAGCAATGACATCGAAATTCTCCGTTTCAGCCGCAGCTAAAAAATCCGTATAGTCTGAGTTGACCGGTGCTTTATCAGTTCCTCCCGCGAGACGGATGCCTGCCTGCGGGTTTAACGTTTCCCCGGATTCTTCCTCAGTGCCTGTCAGCGGGATGGAAGCCGACAGTTCGCCCGTTCCCGTAAATGTGACATAGCCGTTTGCTTTTAATTCTTCGGCTTTTTTCACCGTTTGTTTGTCAACTTCCGCTTCATCCATGTAAGTGGTCACATCGAAAGCGGTCTGATCAAGGACATTTTCACTGATGCGGATGATGATGTCATTTCCTTTTGAACCCCCGTACAAAGCGGTTGCTTTAACACCTTGCGAAAGATCTGCGCTCGCTCTGATTCCCTCTGTCAGACGGTACATCAAAACGGTTTTTGCTTTCTTTTTCGCCTCACGAAGCAGAATCAGTGACGGATCTTCAATACTGAGCCCCACTTTTTTATTCAAATCTTCAACGCTTGAAATGGAAACGAATGTTTTCGCTTCCCCCCAGCCGGATGCGACGGGAAGGGCGACAATCCCGCGTTCACCGATCGATACCCGCTCCTGGGCGGTTGTTTTAAAGTTAAAATAGATTCCGGCACGTTCTTTTTCTTTTCCTTGCGTAAATGTTCCGCCATTCATTATTGCATGACCTCCTTGGTTAAAAATGCTTCAATGTAAGACTTGGCTTGCGCTTTTGTCATTTGTTTTTGCTTCACGCCGAATAAAGCCCCCTGGAGAATCTCGGGTTTTACGCCGAAAAGCTCCTTCGCGTGCTTTGTTAAATCCGCCGTGTCATAAAGAACCGCTCGTTCCGCAGTTGCGGCGTTTTTCTTTTTATATTGTTTCACTTTTGTTTCACCCCGCTGTTAATGTCCACATCCCGCAGTGCGGGAGATGTTTGTTTCTGATAGTAGTAGCGGCTCGTCCAGCGGATGGTGATCACTGCCTCGCCTTTGTCTCCGACTCTTGTTTCGATACGGCTGATGCGGACGAAATCACCGGTATCCTCCCCTGATTCCGTAAGCAGCGGGATCAGCTGTCTTGATTCTCTCACCGCATCGGCGATCCGGTCGGCTGCATAGAGCGCCTGCACCGAGTCGGCATGGAACAGCTTCACATTCAGACTGTATGTCTTCTTAAAGGTGGAGACTGTGTCATTCTCGTCAAAAGCGTACGGGGGCGGGATGTAAAGTGACGGCACCTGAAATTGTTCAGGCAGTTCATTTTCATATACGGGCACGCCGCATTGCTGATACAAAAAAGCGGCGATTGAACCGGTTTCGCGATTCATCCGATATCTCCCCCCAACGTGTTAAGCCACTGATTGAAACGCTTATCCAGCGATTCGGCGAAGAGTGTTTCATACAAAAGAAGGGCTTTGTCCCAAAACCCATTTCCGCTGATCCACTGTTTTTTGAGCGCCATTCCCGTTGAAGCTGACGGATCATAGATGAACCGGGAGCCTTGAAAATACCCGGGCACCCATCTGACATTTTCATCTGAGACGGTCCAATGTCCGTCATTTATGAATGAGGCATACTCTACATTGGTGCCGATTTCAAGGGTCAGTCCCCCGTTTTCAATGATCCATACATGATCCTGCGCTCCTTTTCGGAAAGAAGACAGCAGGCTTTCTGTATCAATCCCTCCCGAATGAATAAGCTCCTCCCGTACCAAGTCGAGAAAATCCTCTCCTGACTGTTCCAGCCATTCGCCTGCCTGACGGGCAAATTCTCCAGATGATGCCTTTTGCAGCGACCGATTCCATTGTTCAAGGTTTTTTATGTTCATAGTCTGTCATCTCTCACAGCGATAACCTCCCAATGGTGCTGTCTTGCTTTCTTCGGCATTTCCAGAATATACGCCTGGCCTTCCCAAATGATTTTGTCATTGACACGCACAACGGCCTCTTTCGGAAAATGAACGAGAAACCGCTGATATACCTTATGATCAGGCTCAAGCTGAATAAGCTGCTGCTGTTTTTCAACAAACAGACACGGCACGTCTTCATAATCGGGCACTTCCGGATAAGAAAAGACAGGCTGGAGCTTTTCGGCGGGAATCCCGAAGCGTCCGGCCTTCGGAACTGACACCGTCTCATGATAAATATCGCATCTGTCAGTGAGCAGCCGTTCGTAGCTCATAAAGGCCTCACCTTTGCGTGTGCAGAAACCGGGGAATAACCCGGCGCGATATATTCACAGAGCAGATGGTGCACCGCCGGTTTTCTGATTCCGCCTTCACCTGCCACCGTATACGAGTAGTCGCCTATCTTTTCAGATTGATAGGCGGAAGCGGCTGCTTCATTCTGGTTGATCAGCGCAAAATATTGAGAAAGCTTTAATAACGCAAGCTTAATCTTTTCGGGAAGCGGTGAGTAAACAGGGTCAGTGAACGAATGCCCCGCTATTCTGGCCGCTTCCGCCTCCGCCTCCAGAATGTCCTGTATAAGAAGCGCCTCCGGCCTGTTTTTGACTTGATCATAAACTGAATATGAAACAACGTCAGACGGCTGAATTAACATAACTGCCACCCCCGTCTTATTCTTTAACGTTTACGATTTTGGCGCTTGCATCTTCTTCTTCAAATTTGCTGTCAAGTTTAGCCGTCAGTACGATAATAAATTTGCGGCTGCGAATATCTTTATCTACTTCGATTCGGATATTTCTTGAAAAACCGAGAATGATATTTTTCGGGTGAGTCAAAATGATGTCAGACGCATCGTACTGGGAATCACCTTCTCCGACTGAGTACGGCTGCAGATTGGACACTCCTTTGACCGGAACGCCGAATGCTGAAGACAAACCGCCCTGCACCGCAAGATCTCCCAGATTGGTCTGACGGTCAGCCACACGGTCTTTCCATTCAATCTCCATGCCTTGAGATGTGTAAAATCTGAATTCCTGAGGCAGTCGCAAATATTTTGCCGGAATGGCTTTTAAGCCTTTTTTAAATGTGGCTCTGGACAGCTCTTCCCCGTTTCCGTCAATGACGTGAGATACAGTCTGCTTTCGGATTCCGTCAAGCTGTGCCAAGTACGGATCAGAAGAAGATGTATCGCCGTTTACGACAAGCTCCTCAATATCGACTGCCGCCCGCTCCGCCAAAATCTGCATGATCGTCTGCTGCAGGCCGTCTTTTTCAATATTGTTTTCAAGCGTGTCATAGGTGATATTAATTTCCGCAATGACTTCTTTCGTATTCAGCTGCACCGTACTTGTTGACGGGACGGTCAGCTGATCGTCAGTTAAAGCTTTTCCTTCCTCAGCGGCACGCAGAATACGCTGGCCGAAACCGATTTTTTCAAATTTCTGCGAGTCATTTTCCATTTGAATCACACGCGATTCGCTGAAAATGGTCGGCGTGTTCTGCACCATGCGGATAAATGCTGAAGCTTGTGCGGGGTTCATTAAACCGCCGCTTTTTAAAGCGGAAAGTGACATTTCCGCCTTTCTGATGATATCTTGATTTCTCACTCTACAGTTCCTCCTTCTGACTGGGCTTAAAGCAGTCCGCTCCAAATGGATTTTTTAACAGGCTCTTGGCCGCCCGTCTCTTCTTCCGGCTGCTTTGATGCGCCTCTTACTTTTTCAAGCGCTTCAATGCGTTTAATAATCGGCGCCAGCATGTCCTCAACAAGCGTTTTCAGCTTTTCTTCATCAGACGGCGCAGCCGCCCCGTCTTTGTCTTCCGTGTTCTGGTCCAAACTGTCAAGCCGCTTTAAAAGCGGGTGCAGCGCGTGTTCAATCGATTCTCTTACGTCTTCTTTTCTCATCTTGTTCAAGTCCTCTCCCTTGCGGTTTCTTGATTTGCGGTCACGGTCGAGAAATTGCTTGACCGCGCCGAATAAGCCGGCTTGCTTTTCTGCCGGCTCTTCGTAAACGTCAGCGGTTCCCGCCATGCTGTAGCCCGTAATGATACCGGCTTTAATCTGATCCCATACTTCATCGGAAGCTTTGGTGACAAGCACCCAAGATCCTTTCCGGATCACAGCATTCCCGATTTCAAAGTCATCCGGGGCGACGTACGACTCCACCACCTCGCCGGTCCCGCCTTCAAAGTTATGATTTGTATCGATGTTGCGGGCGTCCGCCAAAAAACCGTGAGCGGCCTTTTCAATCTCTTCAGCCGTCATATAATCGCCATGTGCATCGGGGACATCCGGCTCGTAAACGATGCCGTAAACAAGCTTCTGCTCATCCGATTCGTTTTTTGTAAACACCTGCACCTTTTTTTCAAATGACGGAAGGCCTCCGGCTGATTTTGTAAAAAAGAATTCCGTTTGGTTCGCCGCCTTATCGACATAGCTCACAAAACTGATGACGGCATTTCTCAATTCTCTCGGCACGAGATGTTTTCACCCCCTTTCAGGATTGCTCCTATTTCCCTTTCAGCACCGGCCGGCTGTAGTACTCTTCAGGCCATTCCTCAAGCGTCTTGCCGAGCACTCTTCCCGCCAGATCACGGAGGTCATTAGGAGAGACCGCGCCGGCGGAAATAAATGGCGTAAGCACCTTCGCAATTTCAAGCGGATCGCGAAAATCAGGCCCTTTTAATGTGAGCTGTACATCGTGGAGACCCAGTTCAGGCAAAAATAACGTGTTGAGCTTATTAATCAGCGTTTTCCGCTCCGGCTGAAACACCTGCTCCTCCGTGATTTTCCGTGCCGTATCGGCTGTGGCTTTGTTGTATTCCTGCGCCTCTCCCGTATAAAGCGGCGGGAGACGGAAAGCGGAACGGAGTTTATTTCTGCTTTTGTCGTCATATTCAAGAAACAGCGCATCATCCTGCAGAATTTCCGCAAGTGATTTAATTTCAACAGACACGGGCGTAATGTCTTCGCCTCCGTGAAGGTCTTTTTCCTTCGCAATGCCTTCCGCCTCAATCAGCAGAAATTTGTGGGCGTTTTCCACCCCTTCCAGGTCATTCATATAATCCTGAAGCTCTTTGTACGAGGTTTCTGACAGCATGCCGTTTTCAACCGTAATGGCGGCCGGCACATGACGGCCCTGCTTGAAATACATAAAATTCAGTTCTTCCGCTTTCCGGGCGCCGTACAGATTGACGATATTGCCGACCCAGCGCGGAATGCCGTAAGTGCCGCTGCCGATTTTTAAGTGAATGGCTTCATTTGCCCGGTATTCTTCAGACAGGGTCTTTACGTATTCGCCGGTTCTCATGTCCATCATGCGGGGATCGCCGTATTCCTTAAAAAACACTTTCCGACCGTTCAGCATCTGAACATATTTACGGAACCGTTTTTGCCTTTTAATCGTTTTGGATGCGCCGTTTTCTTCATATGAAAATGTAACTTCAACGGGATCAGTCACACCGCAGACGCGCATATGTTTTACATCCAGATATTCAATCCCCGCCGGTTTTCCCGCGCCGTCCCGAAGCACTTCGAGGAAACCGTTGCCCGTTTTTTCGCGGTCTTCTATCGCATATCCGAGGACCGTCTCGGCCGATTCATCAAAATGAAGACATTTGTAAAAGCTCTCCAGCTTCATCCAGTTTTTTTCGGCCCGGGCCTTTTTTGACGGGGAGCAATCTGGGCTATTTACATCAAAGGTATATTCCACATCGAACCCAAAACCCGTAATATTGACCCGATACGCGTCAATGCACTGCTGAAGAATCGTCGAGTATTCGGCGATTGTTTTCAGTTCAATGAGATTATAGGGCGGTGAAATGATGTCTTCGCCGTACAGATCGGCAAATTGATCTTCGTTCATCTGCCTTGCCTGCGGCGCGGCCATTTTTGATTTAAAGACGGTGGCTCTAACGTTTTGATAGTTCGGCAACGCCTATCTCCTCCTTTCCCGATTCGGACGTCTCCGTTTTTGTGATGCATCTTTCAGATCCGCCGCGTCATAGTCATCCAGCGCATACCAAATGGCTGAAAGTGTGTGGGGATCAATCGAAAACTCATCTTCCGACAGAGCGCCGTTTTTGTTTTTTGCGTACGTTAAGTTCTGCAATTCGCGGATCGTATTTTCACAGCTGTCTGAGCAATAGATGTGTCTGAACCGTTTCAGCTTTTTTGTATACTGAAGTCTTGAGCCCGGAAACTTTTTGGCCGCGACCATGCAAAATCCCTGCCTGCGGAAATATTGGATGCTTTTCGGCTCAGCCGAATCCGCTTTGATCAGCTCTTTTTGATCCGCCAATTCCTGAAGCTCCTCAGCTGTCTGATCATCGGTCATTTTGTTTTTGTAATACTCCCAGAAAATATAAAGATCTTTTTGATCCGGATCGACGGCAAGCCGAATGACCGCATTGTATGACTCTTCAAAACCGAAATCCATGCCCGTCCGAAACAGGGGGCGCCTGATGGAAGCAATCCGCTCCGTTACTTCGTTGTGCTCCATGACCTGAAACTGCGGAAACACGCGGATGCCGTTGACGCCGAACTGTCCTTTGCGGGCGATCCGGTACAAATCAGGATCGTAATGCCGTAAGCTGTCCAGCTGCTTAATATAGCTTTTCGGCAAAAACAGATTATCGCACGCTGTGGAATGGTGGTAATACGTATCTCCCTTAACGACGGTGCCTTTTTCATACAGCGTCTGATCATCCAATACGAACCGTTTTTTTTGGTCATCACGAAAAAAATGCCGGTACGTCCAATTGGAGGTGCCGACGGGATTTGTGGTGCATATCATATGCAGCGAAAGCTCGGGATGACGCAGACGGCCGATCAGCTCCTTAAAGCCTTCATACTTCACTTCAGAGCATTCTTCAATCCAAATCAGTGAAATATGATGAATGGATTTCAATTTGGCCGGGTTGTCCATCCCTTTAAACATAATCCGGCTTCCGTTTGAAAATCTCAGCTGCATCGGCGAAGAAACGGCCTTTACGGCATGTCCCAGCTCAAGCTCCCCGATAATGTCTTCAAACAAGGCAAACGTAGAATCCCTGTGCGTATCGAATACTTCCCGCACGACAAGGGCCGTCCGCTTTTCACGAAGCAGCTTCAGGATGATTTTCAGCGCGGTATGATAGCTTTTTGACGAGCCGTAGCCTCCAACGAGAAATTGGTACGTTTCATTCCAATTGAACAAATAATCTTCAAAGCGCGGGTTGACCGCTTTTTCAATCATGACCGTTCCTCTTTCCGCGTAATGACAATGTCAATCGGCTTTTGGCTGTCTTCTGTTTTTTCCATCTTCTGCTGAGCCAGCTTTAATTTTTCATTTTCGATTTTTTGTTTAAATTGATCGGGGAAAAGGTCAAAGTACAAGGACAGCTTTTCAAGAGCCTTCATCTTGTCGGCAAGCTTTATTGCAATGCCTTCTTTCCCGAGTTTTGCTTCCGTGACGATGGTTCCGTCCAGAAGGTGCGAATCTTTAACGTCAACGTAGCTGATCTCCTGCATAATCGGATTATCATTTTCGTCAAAGAGCGGCCCTGATTTTCCGAAGGCCTGAACCTCTTTTTTTCCGAAGGTTACATAATCGGTAATGTCGGCGAAAGCGATTTTCACATAGACTTGAAGAACGTCCATCGCTTCGACAAACACTTTATTGACCATTTCCTTTTTCATGCGGCTGATTTCTTTAGCGACTTTTTCGTTTTTTAACAGCCTGCTTCCCGTCACATGCGCGCTTTCCGGTGAATACCCGGCTTTTATCGCAGATTGGGTGGCGTTAAAGCTTTTCACATAATAAAGACAAAACAGCCGCTGGCGTTCGTTTAACTCATCACCTTCGCCCGGGGTGTTTTTTCCGCCGCTTTCCGCGTTCTTATTAAGCGCCTCGTCCCAGCGCCCTTCTTTTTTCCATCTGCCGATCGTTCTTGCGGATACGCCTGATTTGCCGGCAAGGGCGCGATTTGTGATGCGGCCTTTATGAGACTGATAGATTGTAAATGCCTGTTCTCTTTTTGCGTTTTTCATGCTACGGCATCACCGCCACCTCCGACATGATTGTCTATAATAAAAAGCGGCTTCTAATCGGGCCGCTTTTTGTGATCTACTATTCACTTCTAGGTGGCAAACGTATGACAACTTATGAAGCAGGCGATTGATTTCTTTGTTCCTGCTGTTTTTGAATTTTCAGAAGCGCCCGTTTGACCGTCGTTTGTACGGTTGATTTCTTTACATTCAGCAAGGCGGCGATCCGTTCATACGAAAAGCATTCCGCTTTGTGGAGCAGCAGCATTTCTTTTTCTCTATCCGTTAAAACGGCTAATGCGTCCCGCAGTCTGATTCTGTCTTCTTCAGTCACATTTGCGGACGGTTCAAACATCAGCGCCTGCGAATAGGTTTCTATGATTCTCGGATCTTTAATGAGCATTCTCTGATAAGCGTCTCTGCGGTCTATCGCTCTTCTTATGCCGGGCTGCCGGCCTTTTTCAAGCCATTCGATGACATACTCCAAATCTGTAATAATCGTTCTGATGATTTTTTTATCTTTCAGTTCTTCTGAAGTAAGCACCGTTTCATCGGCTGCCTCCAGCTGCTTGTACCACTTTTTCGTCTCTTTCAGCGTGCGTTTATATTCAAATAGTAAGTCTTCCATGTAGATCCTCCTCTTTTTCGGAACAAAAAAAGGACACCAACCAATGCGCAGCATGTGCGCGATTGATCAGTGTCCGCAGGCTTTCCGTCTTGGACGTATTCTGTTTTTTTCGATTAATTCAATTTAAAGCCGATTTCATATTCGACCCGGGCCAGATCCCCTTTTCGTGTTTCGACAAGCGTTTTGCCGTGCTCCGGCGCTTCGGCGAGCCATGCTTCCTTCTTCAGTCCGTCTACTATAATCACCCGAACCTTGCCTTCTTCCAGCTGGCTTTTTAATGTTGTATGTTCAATGTCAGTCAGTTTTTTAGGATTCATGTTTTACGTCCTCCGTCTTTTTCAAAATGTTCACTTCATGTATGAGGCTTCCGAGCTTATTTATGAACGCTTCTTTTTCTTCAGAACTTTCTCCCCGGAGCAGGCGGAGAGCCGTTTCGGCCGCCTCAAAGAGTTCCGGGGCTTTCGCCATCAATGCCGCGTTGATCTGCTGTGAGTATGAACTTAAGTTGAAAACGGCCGCGATGAGCCTTCCGTTTGAATAAGGGAACTTCTCTTTATCCGCTTCGCTGTAAGCGGAATAAATGTAAATGGGTTTTTCTTCTCCGCTGTGTACGGCCCGCCATGGAGCGGGGCTGTGTTTTTCTTGCAATGGTGATCCTCACTTTCCATCAGCCTCATGCCATGCTTCAATTTGCTTTTCTATCCGTTTTGCCCTGAACAGCAGGCAAAAAAGCCATTTGATATATTTACACACGTGCATCAAGCCTCGCTTTTGCGTCTTGAACCATTCGTTCAAGCCGTTTAATGACCGGCGTTAAATCAGTGCCTGTTTTACAGTTCGGGCAAGGGTGAAAGACAGCGCCGAAACCCGTTTCCATCACAATGACCTTCTTCGGCCCGCACAGCTTACACATTATCTCGCCCCCTCTAATCTGTGGTTTACGTCAAATGAATTGCCATTAATGATGACTAAATAATCGCTGCACATCTCATAAATTCTTGTGCCCAAGGCTTCATCAACCTGCACCAATCCGTCACATGCCAGCTCGCTCGAGATAAGAACCGGCTTATGATTTAAATAGCGGTAATTCACGACGGCGTACATTTGTTCAATCTGCCAATCGGTCGCCCGGGGTTTTCCGTTCAGCGGTTTGAACAGATCGTCAATAAAAAGCACATCCGCCTGTTTCATACGGCCAAGCTTTGCATCGAGCAGATCAAAATCATTTTTTAAATCCGTAAAGCCCTCCACAAAAGGAAAATACAGCACCGGTGTCTGCTTCTGTCTCATGACATAATTGCTGAGAGCGGTCAAAAGATGGGTTTTTCCCGATCCCGGACGCCCTAAAAGGGCAATGCTGTTTTTCCGGCAGTTTTTCATCTTGTCGAAGTTCTCAACATATTCAAGGGCGCACTCATATGCGTCGACGACTGCCTGAGGCTTGCCCCGCGTGATAAATCCTTTGAAATCCAGCTTCCGAAAGGCATCTGTAATCTCACTTGCGCCGAGAATGCGTTCTACTTTCCGTTCGGCGGCGCAGCGGCACTTAACCCATACTTCCATTCCCAGCTGGTTTTTGAGATAACCGCCCTGATCTTTACAGAGCGGGCAGTCAAAGCGGCTTTTGTCTGATTCTTCCGGTCTGTCCGCCAGTAATGGACGTTTTCCGTTTTTCAGGTCGGCAAGAATCTGCTCGATCGTTCGTTTTGTCATGTATCGTATTCCTCTCTTTTTTTGTTGTGATTGTCCTTCCCGCAATTCGTGCATTCAAGCGGTCTTCCATAAACTTGGCGCAATAGCTGAAAGCCTTGATCGTTTCAGCTGAAGAGGTGCGCCGCTGTTCAAAAGCGGTAAAGCATTCGCCGAGCCATTTGATTGCTTCTTGTGCTGACGCACCGAGGGAAACAATACGGGCGATGGCCTGATAATCCCGGGGCGACGGATATACGCTCCGCCCCTCCTGTGCAGACCTTAATCTGATAAAATGGGCGGCAATGTCGTTAATCGCTTCTTCAGCAGTATGATTTTTTGTTATATCTATTTCTCTCCGGACATTTTTGTCCCGGTGATCCGCCGATATTGTCCGGTCAGTTGCTTCCGGGCGGGTTAATGTCTTTTTCGGCGTGAATCTTTTCGAGTGCTTTACGGAGACGATGAGTCCGTAAGGGGCGCGGACGGTTTTGATATACTCATGCTGTTCCAAGCTCTCGAGCCACCGCCTGACGGTTTTTTCGCTGACCGCGAATACATCGGCCATTTCTCTTGCTTTTACGGGCTTATGTCCGAGGACGATCCCCCACTTTACGCCGTCTTTTACATGTTCCTTTGTCGTTGAGCTGATGAACCATAAAAACAGCCAAATGGCGGACCCTATTTTGTCATAATGTTCAGAATTCAATAATCCGGAATAGATGAAAAACGGGTAGCTTTTACGATTCATAAGGGACGTCTCCATTTTTCTTCAGACGTATATAGCGCTCATACTGCAATCGGTTATCAAATCGGAATACCGGTAGTCCGCAAGCGGTAAAAGATATCGAACCGCCTGCTTTTCCTAAACATCTCTGGTCAGCCGGATTGCTGCTGAAACGGATGATTATCGGCTGCATCTCTCACCCTCCTGATCAATTTCTTATCGCATTTTGATACATTTTGTATCTCTATGATGTTGATTATATACGATACATTTCGTATCATCAAGACCTTTTTGATACTTTTTTTATCATCTCTTTCTTTTGATACATTTTGTATCTATAATCATAAGTAACTTAGGGTGTTGAAAAAAGAGAGGTCATTTCGGATGATAGGCGGAAGATTAAAGAGTCTCAGAGGTAAGAAAACGCAAGAAGAAGTCGCAAATCATATCGGTGTCTCGCGCGCCAGATATTCTCATTATGAAAACGGCCGATCTGAACCCGATTACGACACGCTGCAAAAGCTTGCGGATTATTTCAAAGTGTCGACTGATTATTTGTTAACCGGAAAAGAACCTTCAGATGAAGACATGTTTGCCGATCCCGACCTGCAGATCGCATATCGGGACATGCAGGACTTTTCCCCGGAAAGCAAGCAGCAGGCCATTGAATTCATTAATTATTTAAAAGAAAAAGAGAAAAACCGCAGGCCGAAACATAAATAATCCGCTCTTTTCCTTTAAACTGCTTAACGTTCAGCCGATATAAAAGCTGAATGTTTATTTTTAAAAGAAAAGGGAATTGATTCAAAGTCCGATCAGGGCTTTTCTTTCTCGCTTAAAAAAGAACATATGTTCGAAAGGGTGTATTCAATTGGGCGATTTTTTAACACATCTTGAGGAATACGTCAAAAACTTATATTGCCGCATGGGAATGACCGCCCCTCTCCATATTGATATGCAGATGATTGCCAAGGAGCTTGACATTTGGATTCATTTTGAAGATACGCACAGTATGATGCTGAAGCGGGACGGCATGTACAGCATCGTCCTGAATCAAAAAAAGTCACCCGAAGAGCAATGGCAGGATTTTGCGCACGAACTGTGCCATGTGCTGAAGCATACCGGGAACCATTTTCATATGAACAAGCTGTTCAGGGAACTGCAGGAATTTCAGGCCAACCATTTTATGTACCACTTCTGTGTGCCGACCTTTATGCTGTTAAACATGGAGCTGCCCCAGCGGAGGAGCCACGCCGTTATTTTAATCGCAGCCGCTTTCCGGGTGACGGCATCATTTGCGGAAAAAAGGCTCGAGCTGTTTGAACGGCGTAAAGCAGGTATTCAATTTCAGAAGCGGCTCGCTTGTCTGTTATCCGACAAGCGGCCGAATGTGTATTATGGAAGCGGACAGACACACTTGCATGCCGCTGAAGAAAAAACGCCGTATTTTATTGAAAATTAGCGATTCTCCGCCGGCTTAGAACACAGCCGGCAGAATGTCATCATTTTGACATCGGAGAAAAGGTTTTTGCATCATGACGCTGTAATCACCGTGCTGCCCGCCAAGCACTTCATGCACCGCATAGCTCCAGTGAATGTAAGAACGGGCCCCCTGTTCATTTATCATAAAAACCGGCCTTCACGGTTTCTACATACCGAAAAAACAGATCGGTTGGCGTGTATTTTTCTACCCGGCAGCCAAAATTGCTGAACAGCGCGTGTCTCTGCGCCGTGCTCACTTCCAATTGCAGCCCCATTTTCCTTTTTGTCCGATTGACAATGTTGCCGGGATTTACACCTGCCAGCCGATCATTCTTCTCTGTCAGCTCGGCATCAAATCCCGCTTCACGCAGCAGATCACAAATCAGTCTTGCTTTTTCCAGATCCGCGCCCCCGACGAGTGTATTTGCCTTTTTCAGATCATGATACCCGTGAAAAGCCAATGCGTAATGATGGGCGGCCACTTTTTCTAAAGCCAGAGGCTCGTCAAAGCGTGTGCTTGTCAAGTGGAGAGAACGGTTATCGCACCGCTTCGTCCCTTCAAATAAATAAATTGAGCTTTGGTCAGAAAATGCCTGCACCAGCTCACTGACACCCGGCTCAATCCTGCCGCCGTGGGGAGCGAGGACGATACATTTACTTCCCTCTTTTTCTTCATAAATAATTCTGTATTCCGATTCAGCAGCGGAAAGGGCTGCGAAATTGTCATATCTATCTTTCATGTGTAACATGCTCTCCTTTTCCAGTCAGCACCAGTTTACTCTACTCATCTGGGAATGGAAACCTTTTTATAGTATGATTGATAGAATACGTATCAGGGGGGAGATATTATGGGGTTCATCAACGGATTGCTGGGCAATGCGTCGACAATATCGACGGCTGAAGCAAAAGCAGAACTGGCCCGTATTTTGCTGGAAGGTGAGAATGTCAACGCCGCATTTAAGCTTGTCCGAGATATCATTGTCTTTACGGATAAGCGTCTTATTCTTGTTGATAAACAGGGACTCACGGGGAAGAAAACGGAGATTCAATCCATTCCGTACAAGAGCATTTCCAGATTCAGCGTAGAAACCGCCGGCCGCTTCGACCTTGATTCAGAGCTGAAAATTTGGATTTCAGGCGCGGAACTTCCCGCTGTCTCAAAGCAGTTTAAAAAAGATGAAAGCATTTATGATATTCAAAAGGCCCTTGCCGCAGTTTGTATGTAAGAAGAAAACGGAAGCCCGGGGAGCTTCCGTTTTCTTGATTACAGTTTTTCTTCAATTTTCGCCTTCGTTTTCGGGCCGTAAATTCCGTCTGCCGTTAATCCGCTGACGGATTGAAAACGTTTTACGGCATTTGCCGTTTTCGGGCCGTAAACGCCGTCCGCCCCATGATTTTTTGCTCCTTTATCGGGATAAAAATAAAGAGCGGATAAAGCGTTTTGCACTTGTTTTACGTTTGTCCCTTTCGTCAGCGGTTTCGTCACTTTGATCACACCGGATGGAAGCGGATAGGAAGACACAGCCTGACTTTTTGAAGAAGAACCCGTCTGAGCGAGCTTGATCACTTGTCCGACTGTAATGTGATTCTGATCGGTGATATGGTTGATGCTTTGCAGCGATTTTACGCTGACACCGTGCGATGCGGCGATTTCCGATAAGGTGTCGCCTTTTTTCACATGGTACTCAGACGCGGAAGAAGAAATAGAGGCTTTTTTCGCCGTCATACTTCCGCTTAATTTCTTTTCAATCTTCGCCTTCACTTCATCCCAGCGGCCTTCAGACAAAATGCGGTGCGGGCAGTACTTTCCGTTCCAGTCCTGATGCTTTCTGATTCTGTCAATCCCCCAGCCCCGTTCTTTCAAAAGCTGCGCCGCAAACGCAATCGCCAGTTCTTCTGCGGCTCTGTACCGTTCGCCGCCTGACTTGCTGTAACAGATTTCTATAGCAATCGACTTTCGGTTTCCGGTACCGTTCGTGCCGTCTCCCGAATGCCAGGCATTCCGGTCCAACGGAATTCCCTGGATCACTTCTTTGTCATCAACCGCAAAATGATAGCTCGTTGATTCGCTGTTTCCCGTCATATAGCTGATTTCATTAGCGGCGGATGCGTCGTTTGCCGTGTTATGAATGGTAATATACTCCGGCGTCATCGGATTCGGACATTTTAACGCATATTTATCAGCCGATACGAGCCGTTTTTTCACTTCAATCCCCACTCTTCATCTCTCCTTATGCCTTTTTCATCAATAGGTGGCATTCGTAGGACAGATAACTGAGTATATAGACCCTGCATTCGGATAAAAATGGAATGGATACGCATGCAAAAAATAAGGCCCTTCCAAAGAAGGGTCTTTATGTTATGTTTGGTTGCGCGCGGCAATATGGAATGTGCCGTCCGCTTGGTTTTCCAAATGGCTTTCATGGCCGATCACCTGTGTAAAGCTGAACCCGACAGCAACAAGCAGCAATCCTGACAATAGTTTAGATTTCATATAGACAATCTCCTCTCTGGATTTGTTTTTGGGCGTGCACCATTTTTTCATAAAACGTGAGCGCTTTTTCAGGCTGTCCGTGTTTCATGTAAAATTTGGCAGCGTCATGCGCCAATTCTTCCACATACGGATACAGCATGTGTTCTTCCAGAAAATCAAACGTGTGCCTGACGGATGCGTTATCCATTTCCTTGCCGTATAACGCATGCAAAAATTGGAACAGATTGACAAACAATTCATCATTGTATTCGCGGGCGATACTGAGCCCGAGGCGATATTGCTTCTCTGCTTCGGCTGTAGTGTTCTGTTTATAAAGAACCTGTGTTAATGAGTAAATAGAATGCGGAAGATTATCGAACTTTTCTGACCTGCAAATGGAAACGGATGTCTCAAAATATTCGGCTGCTTTAGAGAGGTCTCCCATTTTTTCGTAACAGTTTCCGAGATTATATAAGGCTGAACTGATAAGACGGGGATTGCCTTCTTGTTTTGCAAGATCTAAAGCAAGTTCTAAGTGGGGCAATGCTCTTTCTGGATACTGCATGTCATCATAATTCCCTGCAATAACGAATTCACATTGGATTCTGCGGACGTTGTACGTCTCATACGATTGGTACGTTTCAAGGGCTTGAACGGCATAACTCATGGAGACGTAGGTTTGTTTCAGGTTGTAAAAAATCTCGGCCATTTTAAAAGCAAACTCAGCTTTCTCGATGTCATCAGAAACGAGTGCAAGGTTTTTTTCAGCCCGTTTGTAATACATCATGGCGTTTAGGAACATTTTCTGTTTAAATTCGTACATTCCTCGAAAAAAATTAAAGTAGTAATCAAGCAGTCCTGTCAGTTTATACTGGTTGCCTTCAATGTCTTCCAATAATTCTGAAAACTCAGGCTGAGAAGGGTCCTCCTTTAAGGGCTTGATGTAATCCAGCATGACGCGGTGTCTGAATTCCATTAATGAATAATACAGCAGCAGATCCTGATCTTCTTCCATATCCTCAATCTCTCTCTCTACTTCACGTTTGACGCGCTCCGCCTCAAGGACGTGAAACTGCCGGATATGGGTATACCATTCATTAATTTTGAGCCCGACAAAAGAGGACGGAATAGTCTGCTTCATCCTCAATAAATCCCCCCTTTTGGAATGACCGAGATATGTCATATTTTATCATAATTGCTAGAAAAAGAAGAACGCAAAAAGACCGCAATTGTCGAATTTCGGATATCCGCAACGATTTATCTCCATCACAAGCTTATTGCTTGTTTCTTCCGTGCCGTTGATATAGCATATCCTTGCAGCTTTTATTCTGTATTAAATGGGGGTTTTCACATGACAGCACAAAATCAATTGGTCAGCCACTTTCTGTCACATCGAAACGTGACGATTGAGCTGGCGGAAAAAATCAGCCGCGAGCATTACGACTACAAGCCGGCAGAGACATCAATGTCCGCTCAGGAACTTGTAAAACACATCGTTTATTCTTTTCTTATGTTTGCAAACGTCATTAACGACGGAAACGGATCAGCTATCCAGAACAAACCGAAAGAAGAAGCGGAAACAGACCTCGTCAAACTGGCTGAAGCATGTACTGAAAAAACGACAAACATCCTGTCACAGCTGACTGAAGAGCAGCTGAACCGCGAAATTGACCTGACTGCCTCTTTCGGCAGAAAAATAACCGGCGCGGCTCTCCTTCAGCTTGCCATGGAGCATGAAATTCATCATAAAGGCAATCTTTTCGTGTATGTCAGAGAAATGGGCCACACGGAACTTCCGTTTTATCAGCAAAAATCATAATCCGGCCATCATCCGCCGATCTGCGAAATAACAGCAGGCAGGCGGATTTTTTTGTTCTGTATAAAATTTTCCGAAAATTTAATTGATTACCGCCTCTTAATCATATATAATCTGATAAAAATAGTAGGATTATTCAGGAGGCACACAGATGACTGTAAGCATTGTGTTTATGGGTTTCTTTGTCGGAACGCTGGTCGGATTGACGGGTGTGGGAGGAGCGGCGCTTTTGACTCCTTTACTGATCGTTTTAGGGATCAACCCCTCAATCGCCGTCGGCACTGACCTTTTATATAATTCCATCACCAAACTGTTCGGTGTCGTTTCTCATTGGAAGCAGCGCACCGTTCAATTTAAACTTGTCGGCTACTTGGCGCTCGGGAGCATTCCCAGCGCAACAGCCGCCATCGGTATTCTTCACTTGTTTCCCGCTTTTCACCAGCATCAGGAGCAGATTATCAAACAGGCGCTCGGCTACGTGCTGACCCTTGTCGCTATTTCCATTATCGCCCGCCTTTTTTTCGATAAAAAACTGCGGCCGAACCGCTGGCAGCAAAAAACACTTGAAGAAAAGCGGACACTCATGATACTGATCGGCGTCATTTTCGGCTTCATCGTCGGCCTGACATCTATTGGGTCCGGCTCATTATTTGCGATCGCCATGTTATACCTGTTCAGAATGAAAACGGCAGAAGTGGTGGGAACGGATATCGCACATGCCTTTCTGCTCGTAACTGTTGCCGGTCTGTTAAACGCAAGCTTCGGAAGCGTCGATTACCTGCTTGTATTGAATCTGTTGATCGGCTCTGTGCCGGGTGTGCTTCTCGGCAGCTTCTTTTCGCCGAAATTCTCACCGCGCCCGCTGCAGTTTGTGATGGCGGCGATTATTTTAATCAGCGGGATAAAATTAATCTAAAAAAGGCGGTCTGTTGTCAGATCGCCTTTTCTCTTATAACGTCACACCGGACTTAAAGATTGCAAGCTCCCGAAAATCGTTTTTTTCGTTATTGACGAATTGTCCGCTTGCAACGTTAATAATGTATTGAATAAAATCTCTTACAATGTGATCTTCTGTTGTTTCGTCTTCCGCCAATCTCCCCGCGTTGTAATCAATCCAATGAGGTTTTGATTGAAATAAATCGGTATTTGTTGATACTTTCACAGTCGGGACAAATGTGCCGAACGGCGTGCCTCTTCCGGTTGTAAACAACACGAGGTGACAGCCCGCCGCAGCGAGCGCCGAAGAAGCGATTAAATCATTGCCGGGCGCACTGAGCAGTGTCAATCCCTTTGTTTTCAGTGTTTCACCGTATGTCAGCACATCAGAAACCGGTGCAAGACCGGCTTTTTGGGTGCAGCCGAGCGACTTGTCTTCGAGCGTTGAAATGCCGCCTTCCTTATTCCCTGGTGACGGGTTTTCATAAATCGGCTGCTCGTGCTTCATAAAATATTGCTTGAAATCATTGATCAATCGGACTGTTTTATGAAACACTTCTTCACTCGCCGCACGCTGCATGAGAATCGTCTCAGCGCCGAACATCTCAGGCACCTCCGTTAAGACCGTGCTCCCTCCCTGTGCAATCAAGTAATCTGAAAATCTCCCTAATAAAGGGTTTGCGGTGATGCCGGAAAAACCGTCCGATCCGCCGCATTTCAATCCGATGCTCAATTCTGACAGCGGAATCTCCTCACGTTTATCTCCCTTTGCCGCAAGGTGTATCTCTTTAAGAAGCGCTGTTCCCGCTTCAATTTCATCTGTGACAGCCTGTGATTCGAGAAATTTCACCCGATCTCCGTTCACTTCAGAAAGCGTTTCCTTAATTGCCGCCAGCTCATTATTTTCACAGCCCAGCCCTAAAACCAGCACACCGCCCGCATTTGGATGACGGATGGCGTTTATCAGCATTTGTTTCGTATTCTCATGATCATCGCCAAGCTGGGAGCAGCCGTATTGGTGTTTTAAAACCAGCACATTGTCAAAGGGGGCAATGTCTTTCGCCTCTTTTACGAAGCGCTGCAGGATTTTCTCAGCGACGCCGTTTACGCAGCCGACTGTAGGCACGATCCACAGTTCATTCCGAACGCCGGATGTACCATTTTCTCTTTTGTAGCCTTGAAATGTCCGGTTCTCATTTGTAAAAGGATTGTCCTCGAAGCGCGGTGAATACGTGTATTCTTGCACATCGGATAAATTTGTTTGCAGATTATGGGTATGAATATGCTCGCCGGCCGAAATCCGCCTTGTCGCACGCCCGATCGAAAAACCGTATTTAATGATGCTGCCGTTTTCTTCAATGGTTTGCAGCGCGATTTTATGCCCCCGCTTTACAGGGTCCTTCACTTCAATCGTCAGTCCGTCTGTATGCAGCCGCTCCCCTTTGTTAAAATGGCGCATAGCGAGAAGCACGTTATCGTTTTTATGGATTTTTATGACCTCTTTCATTTCACTTCCCCCTTATTTATTGCCGCAGCATTCATGTAACGCATGCTTCATCCCCCGCTTATGAATGACAGAGAGAAAAAAAGCCGTTCGTTCAGTCAGTCCCGGAAGATGGTTCAGATTCTTTCCCCACAGTCGCTCTTCTCCTAATATAGTAAATGCCGCTTGAAACATATCATCTTTGCAACGGGACCGAGCCATTTGAAAACGGTTCAGAACCTCCTCGCCGTCTGCCGGTTTGTTCGGCCCGTTCCAGTATGAATAGATCATGGCGCTGAATGAAAATACCAGCCTCTCAGGAAGCCGGCCCTCCTGTTCGATATAAGCCTTCAGCGTCGGCAGGTTTCTTGTTTTGAATTTTGCGGCGGCGTTAAGGGTGATGCTTTGCAGATAATGTTGGATATAAGGGTTTTTAAACCGGTGTAACACATCTGCCGCATACTGGGTGACACCCTCCATTTGCAGCACGGGAAGGATTTCTTCATTGATCAGCTCTTCGATGAATCTGCCCGTCACCTCGTGCTCAGCCGCTTCCCGGACGGTTTGCAGTCCGTATAATAAAGCCACTGGCGCCAATGCCGTATGAGCGCCGTTTAAGATTCTCACCTTTTTTGTCCTGTAAGGCGTAAGGTCAGACGTGATCAGTGCGTTCAGCCCGGCATCAGCAAAAGGAAGCTCATTCTGAAGCTGTTCCGGCCCTTCTATCACCCACAAATAATAATGCTCACCGACCACAAGCAGACGGTCTTCGTATCCGAGAAAATCGGTAAGTTCTTCAGCGGTATCAACAGGAAATCCCGGAACAATCCGATCCACGAGGGTATTGCAGAAAATGTTCGCATCATGAATCCATTGAGTAAAATCAGGCTCCAGCTCCCACAGCCCGGCATATTGAAGCACGGCCGCCTTCAGTTTCCGTCCGTTTTCTTCGACCAGTTCACATGGAAGCACAATGCACCCTTTCTCGGCGTCACCCGCAAATGCCTTATAGCGGAAATAAAGGAACGCCGCTAATTTCCCAGGGAATGTTTTTTGAGGTCTATCCTCAAGCCGGTCGCCTTTCTCAAACGTAATTCCCGCTTCTGTCGTATTGGAGATGATAAAACGAAGATCCTCTTGTGCTGCCAGCCGTTTAAAGGAATCATAGTCAGAAAAAAGATCAATGCCGCGGCTGATGGATTTGACGATCGTGTGTTCTTCAGCCGGTTTTCCGTCCTTTATCCCCTGCAAAAAAAGCGTAAACAAACCGTCCTGTTCGTTTAAACGTTTTATTTTCTCAGAGCCTCTCGGCTGTACGGCGACCACGCTTCCGTTAAAATCCGTCAATTGATTCAATTGATCGATCTGCCAATCAGCGAAGGCCCGCAAAAAGTTGCCTTCGCCGAACTGAAGGACTTTTTCAGGATATTGAATGTATTCAACCAACATCTTTTTATTCAGCTGCCGCAAGCTGTCCGCCTCCTTCTGCATTTATGCACACGTTAACATTTTCCCGTACGAAAACCCGGATATTCAGACGGGCTGTTATGTGAGTTTTTTAATTGAGTCTCTTATCATCACCTCGGTGTTTTCGTATATTTTTTCCGCCGCCGTATCCGGGTCGGTGATAAGCGCCAAAATCTTCTCTGCGCCGAGTATGCTGATTTTTTCAACCGGGCGTTTTACGGTCGAAAGCCTCGGTGTCATGTATTGAGAAATGCCGATGTCATCAAACCCGATAACGGATATATCTTCCGGAACGTTCAGGCCTTTGGCGAAAATGGTATTCATCGCCCCGATCGCCATATCATCGTTTGAACAAAAAACAGCCGTAGGCGGTGATTGAAGCGCCAAAAGTTTTTCCATCGCCTGACTGCCGCTTTCCATATCATAGCGGCCTTTTACACTGTATTCATGCTTAATCGGGATAGAATGATCAATTAAAGATGTCAAATAGCCTTCTTTCCGCTGAGAAGTTGACCTGAATCCTTCCTTTCCCTCAATGATCGCGATATCTCTGTGTCCGTTTGCGATCAGGCAGTCGACCGCCTGTCTGGAGCCTTCTTTATCGTTTGACAGGATATTCGTGATGCTCCGGTCATCAATGTCCCGGTTCAGCACGACGAGCGGGATGTTTTTCTCGCGGATATGATAAATAAATGAATTATCACTGTCGCTTTGGCTCATTAAAATGATTCCGTCATATCTCATGGGCGTAATGGTTTCAAAGCTTTTCAGATCGTCAATCGCGCGGACGAACAAATTGTATTCCTCACTGATTGTGCGGTTTACACCTTTGATGGTATCGGAAAAAAAGCTGTGTGAGGTTCCGTTGGTGATGCTTGTAAAAAACAGTCCGATCGTATGGGACTTTTGCATGGCAAGGCTTTTTGCATTTACATTCGGTGTGTAATTCAGCTGTGAAGCGAGCTCTAATATTTTCTGTTTTGTATGCTCTTTAATGTAGGGGCTGCCGTTAAGTGCCCGGGATACGGTTGTGTGGGATACGTTGGCGAGTTTTGCGATATCTTTTATGGTTACCATCGTTTTTCCTTTCTTTCTGTATGCTGTCATTTATTTCTATTGTACCATTAACGGACAGTCCATAAAATCACTAAAGTTGAGGTTTTGCATGATGTAAGTCCTGAACGAGCTCGGCATGCTGCCGGTCCGTCAGTTTATACATTAAACCGATAATCAGCATGGCGCACGCTAAAGCGAAAGCCGGGTACAGCAGCAGAAGCCCTTTAATCCCGATTAACGTGCCTTTTGTCTGAGATGCATTCGGGATATAGCCGATAACGCTCAGCCCGATGCCTGAAAGAAAACCTGATAAAGATTGGGCGAGTTTTCTGGAGAAGTTAAAAAGCGAATATGTCGTCGCCTCCTTCCGTTCACCCGTCTTCCACTCTCCGTAATCAATAATGTCCGACACAAGCGCCCACGTAATGCCGTTTGGTATGCTGATCCCGATAAAAGCAATGCTCGCTAACGCCGTAAAGATATATACATTTGACGGGAGACAGAAATTCAGCGCATCAGCCGCGGCGCTGACGGCAAAACCGATCATCACTGTTTGCTTTTTTCCGAAGCGTTTGACGAGTTTCGGCATAAACAACACACCTAAAAATGAAGAACCGATGATGATAAAACTCATGTAGGACATCAGCTCCGCATTGTTGAGATTGTATTGGGCGAAGTAAACAAGCATAGCGGATTTAATGTTATATGCCGATATTGAGAAAATCGTCATGAAAACGACAGTCAGAAGCGGTTTGTTGCCGATAAAGCATTTGAAAACCGACATGACGGACAGCTTTTCTTTCGGCGCTTCACGGACGATAATTCTTTCTTTGCAGTTTCGGTAGCAGATCATAAATCCCGCGATTCCGATTACGGCCATCATTCCCATAACTGCCGGGTAGCCGATGTGAACGTTATCAAAATGAACGAGAATCGGGATGACGATGACACTTGTAATGAGCAGCGCGCCGAGAGAGCCGATCTGGCGGAATGCGGAAAGCGCCGTTCTGTCCTCCGCATCCTGTGTAATGGCTGCACCGAGGGAGCCGTACGGAATATTGACGAAAGAATAAGCGACCCCCCACAGCATGTAAGAAGCATAGGCGTACACAAGCTTCCAGGTGACACTCACGTCCGGTGACACAAAAATCAATACGGTCATGACCGCAAGAATAATACTTCCGAATAATAAGTACGGCCTGAATTTCCCCCGGGGTCCGATCTTTTTTCTGTAGTCAATGGCCGAGCCGACAATCGGATCAGTCAAAGCCGCAAACAGCTTGCTGACCAAAAAAATACTGCCGGCGAACGCTGCCGGAATGCCTGCGACATCTGTGAAAAACTTCAGCAAATAGATCTGCCCGAGATCAAACATAAATCCGTTCCCAAAATCTCCGAAACCATAGGATACTTTTTCTTTCAGACTCAGCTTATGCTCCTTCACTTTTGCGGCAGGTGCTGTCACGACAGGCACATTACTCATAGGCCACCTCTTTCATTCCATTTTTTAAAAGCGGAAATATTCCTCAGCATTCCGGTAACAAATTCCCTCGACAATCCTCCCTAAAAGCTCCATATCGCAGGGCGCTTCGCCTTGTTCCGCCCAGCCGCCGATCAGCGTGCAGACAAGCCGCCTGAAGTATTCATGGCGGGGATATGACAGGAAACTTCTTGAATCCGTCAGCATCCCGATAAAACGGCTGAACAGACCTGTGTTTGATAACGCTTTCATTTGTTGAAGCATTCCATCTTTCGTGTCATTGAACCACCAGGCTGTGCCGAATTGAATTTTCCCCGGTGTTTTCCCATCCTGAAAGCTGTTGATCATGCTGGCGATAATATAGTTGTCATTCGGATTCAGAGAATACAAAATCGTTTTAGGCAATTGCCGCTTTTTTTCGGCGGAATCTAACAGCCGGGCAAGCGGTTTTGCGATACGTTCATCATTAATCGAGTCATATCCCGTATCAGGACCGAGGCTGCTGAACTTATTTGTATTGGTATTTCTTAACGCGTTAATATGGAACTGCATCGCCCAGTCCAGTTCGGCGTAAAGACCGCAAAGATATTGCAGCGTCCGTGTTTTGAATTTCTTTTCATCTTCAAAAGACACATGCTCTCCACTTAATCCGGCGGCAAAAATCCGGGCCGCTTCCTCTTCGGTCGTCTCGGCATAAACCATTTGATCTAATGCGTGATCCGACACTCTTCCCCCGGCACTGTGAAAGAAGCGGATGCGGGATTCCAATGCATCCAAATACGATTGGTAGGTGGTGACAGCCATTCCGGAAGCGCTCTCCAGCGACCGGACCCAATCGGCAAAACCCGGGCTGCTGATGTCCAGTCCTTTGTCAGGCCGAAATCCGGGCAGCACTTGAACCGGAAAATCACTTTCTTTTAACAGTTCATGGTATGTCAGCGCATCGGCAGGATCGTCCGTTGTGCAAATGACTTTGACATTTGATTTCAGAATGAGATCCCTTGCGCCAAACCCGTCTCCCTGCAGGAGCTCATTCGTTTTTTTCCAAATTGCCGCGGCCGTTTTTTCATTCAATACGTCATAAATGCCGAACCAGCGCTGCAGCTCTAAATGCGTCCAGCTGTACAGCGGATTGCCTATCGCCATCGGCACCGTTTTTGCCCAGGCGAAAAACTTCTCTTCATCTGAAGCGTTTCCGGTAATGCAGCGCTCTTCAATGCCGTTGGCCCTCATGATCCGCCACTTGTAGTGGTCACCGTAAAGCCATGCCTCCGTAATGGTTGCGAAGGTTTTATTTTCATAGATTTCCTTTGGGCTTAAGTGACAGTGATAATCAATGATCGGCATGTTTTCTGCGTATTCCCGGTACAGCTTTACGGCCGTTTTACTATCCAGTAAAAAGTCATCACCCATAAAAGCTTTCACACTCTCATCCTCCCTCTTAAAAAATGTTAACGTTAACAAAATGGTTCTTTTTTATTTTAGCTTCCTCTTTCTCACATATCAATCATTTTTATTTTATTTTTCAGAAAATTGTATCCGTTAACATTTTCATGTAAAAAAGACATTGCCGAGAAAAGTCCGGCAATGTCTTCTGTGTGATCTTAAGGATTAGTAAGCGAGGCTGAATAATCCTTTGATATGTGTTAAATAACGTACGTTACTTGCTTCTTTCATTAAAGATGCCGGAAGGCCTTTCAGCGGAGTAGAGTTCGCTCCGATGATGGCAACCGCGTCTTTACGTCCAAGGCTTGCAAGCGTACCAGAGTTTACAGGCTTGAATGTTTCAAGCGTTTTTCCTTCTAAGTAAGCGAACAGGTTGTAACCGACAAGTTCACCCATCTGCCAAGCGATTTGCGCTGTCGGCGGGTACGGACGGCCGTCCGGCGCAAAGTATACAGCGCTGTCTCCGACAACGAATACATCTTCGTGAGAAGTAGATTGTAAGAAATCGTTAACCGTCGCACGGCCGCGGTTCACTTCAAGGCCGGATTCGCCGACTAACGGGTTGCCTTGTACGCCGCCTGTCCATACAAATGTGTTGGCAACGACTTTTGAACCGTCTTTCAGATCAATAACGTTTCCTTCAACATTTGTAACAGGAAGACCTGTTAAGAACTCAACGCCGCGTTTTTCAAGGCTTTTTGTCGCGCGTTCGATAAGGTCATCAGGAAGAACAGGAAGAATTTTCGGACCTGCTTCTACTAATTTCAGTTTGATTTCTTTCGGATCTACGCCGTATTTTTTCGTAAGGTTCGGCATGATGTCAGCAAGCTCACCGACAAGCTCGACGCCTGTTAAGCCGCCGCCGCCGATAAGGATTGTTGCATCAGCTTCGTTTTTCGTTTTAGAGTATTCACGCACACGGTCTTCCACGTGTTTGTATACTTTGTTGGCATCAGCAGCAGATTTCAGCACCATGCTGTTTTCTTCAAGTCCAGGAATGCCGAAATAAGCCGTAACAGAACCAAGTCCGACAACAAGCGCGTCATAAGTCAGCTTAGAACCGTCAGAAAGGGCAACTTCTTTCTTATCAACTGAGAAAGAATTGACTTCTGCGATTTTAATGTCGACGTCTTTTCCTTTCAGAAGTTTTTCAAGCGGCATAGCAACAGCCTGTTCAGACACGTTGCCGGCTGCAAGGCGGTGCAGTTCCGTAATGATTTGGTGAGTCGGGTATTTGTTCACAACGGTTACGCGTGCTTCATCTTTACTGTAATGTTTGCGAACGGTTAAAGCAGAAAGAACTCCGCCGTAACCAGCGCCTAAAATGACAATATGTTTTGACATCGTATATCCTCCGTCCTTTATATCAATTTGAATCTGAGATTATTTTTGTTTTTCGTTCATGATTTCAAGATAGCTGTTAGCAAAACGGAACAGCTTTTGAGCTTGAGGATCTTTCAGCATGCGCAGCAGGCCGAAAAGTCCGATCGTTTCATTGCTTGCATCCGCGCGGTCTTTTGCTTCGATCGCAGTAGCCGCAACTTCTTTCGCTGTTTCTTTCACCGGCTCAAGAATTTCTGTAAGCGCACCCACTGTATCGCTCTTCAATACTTCGTCTGTCGCTACAGACTGTGCAAAATCATAAGACTTCGTTAAAATATTTACTAACTCAGTCAGTTTTGGAAGCTGATCCACTAAAACAGTCAGTGATTCTTGAACTTCAGGTTTTAGCAGCTGATCAATAAGATCGCGTTGGCCTTGGCTGACAGATGCATTTGTTTGATCGATTGTTTCTGGCATATCCGATTCTCCTTTACTATAAGCAGTATGCTGATTTTTTTGGAAAGGGTAGCCTTTCCCCCTTCATGCAGAAAAGCATGAAAAAGCAAGATTGTGAATTCATGCACAATCATTTACAAAAATAAATGTTTACTACCCAGTTTTTCACTTTGCCATATCCAGTATTATTTTTATATCAACAAAAACAATTGAATAAGTCAAAATTTCTTTTTCCTCTCTGAAAATAGCAAACATAAAAAACCCCAATTTGATTTACTCTTATATAATAACACTTTTTGAACAAAATTTGAACGTGAATTGTTTCGTTTATGAAATTATTTATATGGCGGGGGTGTAATAACGTTTCTTTTAGGCTATTTTTTTACAGACCGTCCGCTTTTCCCCTGTCATTTTTCCCACAATTTTAAAAGCGGGCCCGATTTTCCCGTAAAGGGGTCACATTCCGGGAGCGGGACACGGCTGATTTCTTCTGAAGTTCTATCATTTTTCTCCGTTTTTGTATCGTACTGCCGGCCGCCCGGATAAGCTCCGATCACGGTAAAATCAGAACTGCCCGACAGTTTTTTATGTCCGGTGCCGGCCGGAATGACCGCTGCGTCTCCCGTTTGAAGAACGGCGTCCGCCCCTTGTTCCCCGCCGAACCTCAAAACCGCGGTTCCTTTTACCGCGACAAGAACTTCGTGCGTGGTGCTGTGAAAATGATGATACGGAAATACTCCGCCCGTCCAGCTGTTAGACCAATCGTGCCGGCGGAGGACGGACTCTGCTTTCTGTACCGTTTCTTCATTAAATACCGCTTTATAAATAACAAGCGGAAGATTCGGGTTATTCGGAATGCGGCCGTCATCTTCGAAATAAAGCACTTGAATATCCTCTTTCTGCATTGTGTTCACCTCCGTATATGTCTGTTTCCCATTCATCATTTATTAAAACGCTATTTTCTCATATTCCATTGCGAAGCCTGCCGGTGAATAGTATAGTATAAAAAAATATGTGTCAAAATGAGGGATTTAATGAAAGCCATCGTGATCGGAATATTGGCATCTCTGTTTTTTGCAGTCACATTTATTTTAAACAGGGCGATGGAGCTTTCCGGCGGAAGCTGGATGTGGAGCTCTTCCCTGCGTTT
This sequence comes from Bacillus sp. NEAU-242-2, assembly GCF_027853835.1. Taxonomy (NCBI): domain Bacteria; kingdom Bacillati; phylum Bacillota; class Bacilli; order Caryophanales; family Bacillaceae; genus Bacillus; species Bacillus sp. NEAU-242-2. Next base: position 772,559 of record NZ_JAPNNY010000001.1, read on the forward strand.
TCTTTTTATGATTCCGTTTTTATTTTTGATCGTTTATGCGAAAGGAAAATGGGCGCCGCTCTGGCATGAAATCCGGAAAAAACCGTTTTTTTGGCTGAAGTGGAGTTTTACCGGGTTCGTGCTTTTTTATGCCCCGATTACGTTTGCGGCGGCATATGGGCCTGGCTGGCTGATCGCCGGCACGTGGCAGATTACAATTGTCGCGGGTGTGCTTCTGTCGCCGTTTTTCTATGAAACAAAAAATTCACCGGCGGGCCCGGTTTCCGTCAGACAAAAGATCCCGCTGATTTCGCTGGTTACTTCCGTCATCATCCTGATCGGAGCCGGGCTGATTCAGCTTCAGCATGCGGGTTCTCTGTCGGGCCGCACGATACTATTCAGCGTGGCGCCGGTCGTCATCGCGGCGTTTGCCTATCCGCTCGGCAACCGCAAAATGCTGGAACAATACGGCGGAAAACTCGATACGTTTCAGCGGGTGCTCGGCATGACGCTCGCAAGCCTTCCGTTTTGGCTTTTGATCGCCGCTTTCGGCTGGCATAGAGACGGGCTTCCCTCAATGGGACAGACATTCCAATCCTTTATCGTCGCACTCAGCTCGGGCGTTATCGCAACAGTATTATTTTTCCGCGCCACCGATATGGTGAGGAATGAGCCGCAGAAGCTCGCTGCTGTTGAAGCGACACAGTCCGGAGAGGTTCTTTTTGCACTGATCGGCGAAATCGTCTTTTTATCCGCAGCGTTTCCGTCACTTCTTTCATTTGCCGGACTGTTCATTATTATTGGGGGAATGGTCATGCATACATTCGCTTCCCGGCAGACAGACCAGAAAACGGCGGAGCAAACGTCAGCCAATCTCACTGGTTCCTGATTTTTTACGAAAGGTGTCATCCCAAATGAAAGAAGAAATTCCGGCAATATCTTTTCTGTCAGCCGGCAAACGCCTTGAACAAAACAATACGTCCTTTGATGTCCTGAGCCGTGTAACCGGACATATTCAAAAAGGTTCTATCACGGCCTTGATAGGGCCTTCCGGCGCGGGAAAAAGCACATTGCTGTCACTTTGCAATCTGATGAATACACCTGATGAAGGGGAAGTGCTTGTATTCGGAAAAGAAATAAGGCGCTGGGATATCAGGGAGCTCAGAAAAACCGCGGGCCTTGCATTTCAATCAGCTCCCGTCACGGAGGGCACGGTGCGGGACAACCTTCTGCTCGCAGAAAAACTCCACGGGGCGCAGCACTATACCCCTGAAGAGCTCGCAGATTTTACAGACCTTCCGCGCGGGCTTCTGGATCGGAATGCAAAAGAATTATCCGGAGGTCAGCGGCAGAAGCTCTCATTAGCGCGAACTCTCGCCGGACTGCCTTCCATCCTGCTGCTGGATGAAATCACCTCGGCGCTCGACCCCTCATCCGTTCTCACCATTGAGAAACTGATTACGAAACTCCATCGGCAAAAACAGCTGACAATCCTGTGGATCACCCATAACCTTGAACAAGCGGAACGATTATCCGATACGGTATGGTTTATGGCTGAGGGACGGCTTTTAGAGACCGCGGAAACGAAAACGTTCTTTAAGGAACCGAAACACGAAAAGGCCCGGGCGCTTTTACAAGGGAGCGGGTGCTGATATGAATGATCTTTCACTGTTACTAACAAGTATATTTGTCATTATCGCTTTATTCCTGTCTAAATCTTTTAAAGCCGGCGTCGAAAAGGATATGATCGTCGCAACCGTCAGGGCCGTCATTCAGCTTCTCATCATCGGCTATGTGCTGTCGCTGATTTTTCGCGGTGATCACCCGATATTTATCATATTAATGGTGCTTCTCATGCTCACGGCCGCTTCGCACAATGTCGCCAAACGGAAAAAAATGCGGATCGGCTCATTTTGGCGCGTTTTTCTGACACTGGCAATCGCGGAAACCGTGACGCAGGGACTTTTACTGACCCTTCACATCATTCCGTTCACTTCAAGATATGTCATTCCGATAAGCGGCATGGTCATCGGAAACTCCATGGTGCTCTCAAGCCTGTTTTTAAGCCGGCTCAGTTCGGAAGCAGACCTGCGGAAAGAAGAAATCCAGCTGATTCTCTCTCTCGGAGGAACGCCTAAGCAGGCCGTCCGGCAGATATTGACGTCCAGTATGAAGCTCAGTATGATCCCGACGCTTGAAAGCCAGAAAACATTGGGTCTCGTTCAGCTTCCCGGCATGATGACGGGGCAGATTTTAGCGGGGGCTGATCCGATACAGGCGGTGCGCTTTCAGCTGCTGATCGTTTTTACAACGATGGCCTCCGCTCTTCTTACATGTATCATACTCAGCGCCTTGACATATCCTTCCCTTTTCACGGAACACTGGCAATTAAAAAAATTCAGCAGGGAAGCGTAAGCTTTTTCCCTGCTGAATGGTGGTTCATGACAAGGTCAGAGATTCATAGTAACGGGATAATTCAATAATCATCGCTCCCATCCGCTCAATGTCCGGAGCAAGGACCCTCTTTACCCCTTCATCCCGGATCGCTTCAGCCGTCACTTTACCGACTGCGGCGGCAAGCACGTGTTTTTCGAATGCCTGCTGCAATTCTTTTGCGGATCCTTTTTCTTTTGCATAATCAAAGAGAGAGCGCACTTGAATGGCTGTCGTAAAACATACGGCATCGACCTCTCCGTTTAACAGCTCTCCCAGCAGTTTATCGACCGTCTCCCTTTCAGGCGGAATATGCTGATACGGCAGAACAGGGAATACCTTCGCTCCGTTTTTCTCAAGGAACTCCGTTAAAACCGGCGCTTTCTCGCCATGAAGCTGTATCATGACTTTTTTATCTTTAAAGTCAAATCGTTCCAAGGAGCGGATCAGCCCTCTTGTTGTACCGTCTTCATCTGAGGCATGCGGCGTGATGCCGAGCTTTTTTAAGGCCGCATATGTTTTATAGCCTCTGCAGCCGATTTTCGCTTCATGAACGGCCGCTAAAAATTCTTCTTTCAGACCGATTTTTTCCGATACCGACAATAACGTTTCCGTACCGATGCCTGTGGTGAATATCACCCAGTCAGCTTTTTGCTCGGCAAATGTTCTTACGTCGGGTTCCATTTGATCCTCCGCCAGGTATACGGTTCCTTGGAGGGAACGGATGACTGCCGTTCCGCCCTGCTTTTCTATTAATTTTGTGATCTCTTCTGTTTTCCGCGAACCGCCGATGGCAATCCGTTTCCCGTTCAATCCTTTTCCCATCGCTGTTTTCTTCTTCCCTTCAGATGCCGGGCGCCCTATGGCAGGCCGTCATTTATTTCTATTATTGTTACGCAATCAGCCGGGAAAATCAAGCTATGCTCCCGTTGAATCCCCCGTGCAGTTGCTGTATCATTAACCGGGCAGAACGATTTGATTCGCGGAGGGACTTTCAATCATGGAAACAAAAAAAGAGTTCGAGACAAAAGGATACGATACTTCGGTCATTTATGAGTTCAATGAATATCCTGATGTTCACAGCGGCCGATGTGACAATTGCGATTACACGCTGTTTAAAAGTTCAGTGAAGGGTGGAAAATTTTTGAGGGAATGCCGGAGATGCGGCATGAAGAAAAATATATAACAAAACAGGCAGCCGTCCGGTGCTGCCTGTTTTCCTAATCAATTTTCGACGGACGCCTTTTCCAAAAATTCTTCAATGGCGCAAACAGCCTGTTTGGGGCCGCCGGTTTCTTTTATTTTCTGCTGCATGCTTTTCACGCGGCTGAGGATGTTTTTATCGCTGTATACGTTCTGAACGTCTTTTTGCAGACGGGCCACAGTGACTTCTTTCGGCGGCAGATGCACGCCAAGCCCCAATTCATCCACACGCTTTGCGGTAACCTCTTGTTCGTGCATTTGCGGAACGACAACGAGCGGAACACCCGCATTCATCGCCTCCATTGTACTGTTCATCCCGCCGTGAGATACGAACAGCTTTGCTTTCTCCAGCACATCAAGCTGCGGAACGTGCTGGCGGATGATAAAGTGATCGGGCACATCCGAAAAACTTTCCGGATCAATTGTTGTGCCGACTGACATAATAACCCGCCAGTCCGAGTCCCGAAACGCGTCAATACACATCCGGTAAAATTCAGGCCAGGCGTTAAACGCCGTTCCCAGTGAGATGAGCATAAGCGGACGGTCATCGGCTGCATCAATTTCCAGACTTCCCGTATTTGTGCGTTCTCCAAGAGACGGACCCGCAAAACAGAATCGTTCATCAAAGGTTTCCTGTTTCGGCTGAAAGGCCCTTGGCATAAAGACGATATTCAATTTTTCAGGCATGAAAAATTCTTCCATTGTCATCCGTTTCACTTGTTCATTTTCAATTTTCTCCTGATATTCTTCTATCGCCTGTTTGGCCGCTTCCATCGTTTCTTCGTCTCTTCCTAATTGAAAATACTCATTCATTGCATAGCTTGGGCAGAACTTTACGGCCGGGATGCCGCCATTATCCGCAAACAATTTTCCGGCAAGCGCTAAAAAATCAAACAGGACGATGTCAGGAAGGTCGTCTTTGTACAGCTCTTCCAGCTGCGGAAGCACTTCAACCGCTTCTTCCAGAAACATTACAAACGCGTCACTTTTATTTACCCGTTCTTTTATCGTCTTCGGGTCCGCCTTTATGCTTGTGCGGTATAAAACGGGAATAGCACCCGTTTTGGCAACGGAAGCTTCAAATTCCTCAGTCGTAGCGAATGTCACTTTATACCCGCGATTGACAAGTTCCTCGGCCACAGGCAGCGTGGGATTGACATGACCGTGAGCGGCCACATTAATAATGGCGATGTGTGTTTTTCTCATCTTTTTTCTTCTCCTTCATTTTCGTTTATCTCCGCTTCTAAAGACTCCAGCCCGTACATGACACTGTTTCGGATCGGCTCAATCCGGACGGGCTCAAGGTGTGAAAAGGTTTTTACAATTCCTTTCAGCGCGGCTTCCGCTTCAAGTCTGGCAAGCGGAGCGCCTAAGCAGAAGTGTACGCCGAATCCGAAGGAAAGGTGCGGATTCGATTGGCGATGAATATCAAATACGCCCGCCTTCTCAAATTTGTTTTCATCACGGTTGGCAGATGCAACATAGCAGAGAACGATCTCTCCGCTTTTCAAGCGGCGTCCGCGCAGCTCAGTGTCGTGCCGGACCGTCCTTCTGACAAACGGAGCGGGAGCGCGAAAACGCAGCGTTTCTTCCACCGTTTGCGCGATGAGAGAAGGGTCCTGTCTCAGCTCTTCATAAAGGCCGGGCGTCTCTAATATGCTGTAAACCGCATTTGAAATGAGATTAGTCGTTGTTTCATTTCCCGCCACTAAAAGCAGATTGCAAAACGGGATCAGATCTTCTGGCGTGAGCTTCTCTCCCTCTTCTTCCTCTTTTATCAAAATAGAAATAATATCTTGGCCGGGCTGTTTTCGTTTGCTTTCTATTATTCCCGCAAAAAACGCCGCCAGCTCCGCCTCACATTGGTCACGTTCCTGCTGATTTTTCTCCGCCGCTTCAGGACTCGCATCTTTCGGCATGCTGACGAGAATATCCGACCATTTTTTAAACTGATCCATACGTTCGGACGGAACGCCTAATAATTCTGAAATCACCATGACCGGCAAAGGGTAAGAGAGATCTTTAACGATATCAATCCGCCCTTTGTTCTTTGCCTGTTTCAGGAGATGATCGGTAATGTCTTTAATTCTCGGCCCCCATTCCTTCAAGACGCGGGGAGTGAAAGCGCGATTGACGGCAGATCTGATTTGGGTATGTTTCGGCGGGTCCATATTCAGCATGGACTTTGCAATCGAGCTTTTCACATCAGTCATGCGGCTTGAGAACGTCTCTTTATCACTGATGACTTTTTTGACATCATCGTATAAAAACACACTCCAAACCTTCGTCTCTTCATCAAAGTATATAGGGCTTTCCCGTCTCATTTTTTCATACCAAGGAAAAGGGTTGTATACGTCCAGGCCGTTTTTTCCTTTCATCAGGGTTCTTTGGATGGCTTGTCTCGTGCTCCTCAGCTTACTCATGTTACATCACTCCTGATTGTTTCATATTTGAATAGTTGACGTACCTTGAATTTTATCCTAGCACATATTTTCAATTTTTTTCTATTCATAACCTTAACTATTAACATAACACAACAAAAGTCATGAATCCGGAGGTGAAATTTCTCCCAAGAAAACAGCAGAAGTGCACAAAAAACCCGAGCCTTCGGCCAGGCTCGGGAGAAATGCTCACTCATTCGTCTGCGGTTTCTGGTGCTGCTTTTGGTCTTCAGGAGGCTGCGTATTTCTTTCCATATCGTCCGTATCAGCGCCCATGCCTTTCAGAAAAGAAAACAGCAGAGTGACGGCCTTGTTGATTTCCGGGTCTTTTAAAGCGCGGACGATATCAAAATACCCCGTCTTCCTGCCGCTGTCTTTTTCTTCGACGGCCTTTGTGACGCCCGCATTGATTTTAACGATAAACGGCTCAAGCTGTTTTACATCGAGCATGCCGAGAACGCCGCTTAACAGCAGGAGATTTTTCAGCATATTGGCCGTTTCCGGCGTATTCGCCTTCTTCACCAGAATATCCATCACTTTGTCTCCTTGGCCGAAGAGCCCGCGCAGAAGCGCCAAAACGCCGCGCTCGTTCATGTGCTGAAGAATGTGCAAAGATTCCAAAATCGCGTCTTTATTTCGTAAAAGAGCCGTCTCGATCTCTTCTAAGTCCTTTTTTCGTTTGTCTTCTTCTGTGACGATCTGTTTTCGGATGCCGCTGATTGCTTTAGCCATTTTGCTGTTTCCCCCTTTTTACGGCGTCTCCCGGAAATACATAATCTTGACGCGCCCATTTCCGATCAACCCGGACACCGATCTGCGGCTGCGGGTTTCCGTAACGGAAATTGATTTTCGGAAGCGGATTAACGCCTTCTTTTTTCAAAATCTCCATCTTCGCTGATGTTTCTTTATAAGCCGGTGTATCGGTATCCTTATCCGCATAGCTGCTTGTCAAAAGGTTAATGGCGGCGTCTTTTGAATCGTTCATCGGGAGATAGACTTGTTTGCCTTTTACCCTGTCTGTGATGACGCATTTGACTTTCACATTTCCGTACGGTGATGTCAGACGGACAAGCGTTCCGTCTTCCAGCCCTCTTTCTTCGGCGAGTTCGGGAGAGACCTCAAGGAACACACTCGGTGTTTTTTCGGATATTCCTTTTGATCGGTAAGTCAGATTCCCTTCGTGAAAATGCTCGAGCAGCCGCCCGTTATTCACATGGATATCATATTCTTCACCAAATTCTTTCGGCTCGGTCCACTGAACGGGATATAGAATCGCTTTGCCGTCTGAAAACGGGAACTTGTCCGTAAATAAAAGCGGTGAATCGGTTCCGTCCGCTGCAACCGGCCATTGCAGTGAATTGTAGCCTTCGAGACGTTCGTAAGTGACGCCTGCGTAGAGCGGCGAAAGCATTGCCGCTTCTTCCATAATGTCTGCCGGATGTTCATAGCGCCAATCAGCGCCCAGCCGGTTGGCGATGTCCGTAATGATCTGCCAATCAGGCTTTGAATCGCCCAGCGGTTCAAACACTTCGTAAAGGCGCTGCACCCTCCGTTCCGTATTCGTAAACGTTCCTTCTTTTTCAAGGCTCGGGCTTGCCGGGAGCACCACATCGGCGAACTCGGCCGTCCGCGAGAGAAAAATATCCTGCACAACGAAGAAATCAAGCTTTTCAAAGGCGGCATGAACATGGTTGATATTGGAGTCGACAAGCCCCATTTCTTCCCCTTTTACATACATACACTTCAGTTTTCCCGAGTGGATGCCCTCGATCATTTCATGATTTGTCATTCCGATTTCTTTCGGCAGGTCTGTTCCCCAGCCCTGTTCATACTTTTTGCGGGCTTTTTCATCCGTTACTTTTTCATAGCCGGGGAAGCTGTCAGGCATACTGCCGAAATCACTGGCTCCCTGCACGTTATTATGGCCCCGAAGCGGATATGAGCCTGCGCCGGGCTTTCCGTAATTTCCGGTCACAAGAAGCATGTTGGAAATGGCCGTGCTCGTATCACTTCCTCCGATATGCTGGGTGACCCCCATCGCCCACAGTGCGCATACACTTTTGGCTTCATGAATCATCCGGGCCACTTTAATTAAGGTATCCTTGTCCACACCGGTATGTTTTTCCGCATATTCCATCGTATAAGGTTCAAGGCTTTTCACGAATTCATCTAATCCGTTCACTCTCTCCTTCAGAAATGCAGTATCCGCCAAATCGTGATCAAGCAGATATTTCGATACGGCATTCAGCCAGACAATATCTGATCCGGCACGCGGCTGGAAAAACACGTCGGAGCGCTCGGCCATTTCATGTTTTCGCAAGTCAGCAACGACGAGCTTCTGCCCGTGCAGCTTATGAGAACGTTTAATGCGTGTGGACAGGACGGGGTGAGACTCAGATGTATTTGAACCGATAATCAGCACAAGCTCAGCTTTTTCTATATCTGTAATTGATCCTGAATCGCCGCCGTATCCGACCGTTCTGAACAATCCGGCCGTGGCGGGAGACTGGCAGTAGCGTGAGCAGTTGTCGACATTATTTGTTCCGATAACGGCTCTTGCAAGCTTCTGCATCACGTATGATTCTTCATTCGTGCACTTGGAAGATGTGATAAAAGCAAGCGCGTCCGGGCCGAAATGTTCTTTTATATCGGTAAATTTATCAGCGATCAGCTGCAGCGCTTCATCCCATTCCGCCTCCCGAAACGAGTCTCCTTCCCGGATAAGCGGTTTGGTAAGGCGCTTTTCACTATTGACGAAATCCCAGCCGAATTTCCCTTTCACACACGTCGAAATTCCATTTGCGGGCGCCTCAGCCTGAGGCTCGACCTTTAAAATGTCTCTTCCTTTCGTCCATATATCAAAACTGCAGCCGACACCGCAGTATGTGCATACGGTTTTCGTTTTCTTGATTCTTTCATCCCGCATGGCCGATTCCATATCCGATATGGCTAAAATTGATCCGTATCCGGTTTCGACGCCTTTTGTGATGTCAATCATCGGCCGAAGCGTCTCTTGGTTAATGCCTGTTAAATACCCAGCTTCGCCTTCCATGCCTTTTTCCATCATGGCATTGCACGGACATACCGTCGAACAATGTCCGCAGGAAACACATGATGATTCATTGATCGGCACATCCTGATCCCAAATGACCCGCGGGCGTTTCCGCTCCCAATCAATGCTTAACGTTTCGGTTACCTGTACGTCCTGACAGGCTTCGACGCAGCGTCCGCACAAAATGCACTGATCGGGATCATATCGGTAAAACGGATTTGATTCATCTTTAGGATACGGTTTTTGATCGAACGGAATGCTTTGATGATTGATTTTCATTTCCTTTACGGTATTATGTACTTCGCAGCTCCCATTGTTGTAATCACAGACCGTACAGTACAATTCATGGTTGTGCAAAATGTTGTCCATGCTGATAACCTGCGCTTTTTTTACATCGGACGAAAGCGTATCGATGACATCTCCGTCCTTTATTTGCGCGGAACACGAACGCACCAGTTCCCCGTTAACATTGACGATACAGGTATCGCACGTTTCAATCGGCCCGAGACTCGGGTGATAACACACGTGCGGCACGTCAATTGAACTATTGTTCAAAAGCTGCAAAACGGTTTGACCGTCCGGCGCTTCCATTTCAACCCCATTGATTGTAACTTTCTTTGTATCAGCCATTTTCTTTTCCCCTTTCTGTACCCCTCTATACATCCTCTATGATTCCCAACCGGCCTTTCACTAAAACATCTGGTTTATCTCAGGAAACATACGGGTATGAGCGGTAAAAAGGAGGCGTTCACATGTTGAAGAAAAAAACACTCGTCACGGGATTATCGGCAGTGATGCTCACGGGATGCGCTTTCGGAGCAGAAGCATTTTCGGATACACAGCCCGTCCATGCCGCAGCCGCTTCAAAAACGGAAAACCAGCGTGCACAAGAACTGGTGAACAGCCTTTACCAATCGGCATTTAAAGGGGAAATGCCGCAAAATGTGAAAGGCCTGGAAATCAACCAAAGCACAAGACAGGACGTTTACAATAAAATCGGCGAGCCGGAACAAAAAGCAGACAGCCGCAATCCATTTGATTTATACAGCTGGAACATGGGAAACCCCGGTTATGGATTTTCCTATCATAAAAACGGAAAAATCTCGGAAATACGCTATTTTGGAACGGGGGTCGAGCGGCGCTTAAACCTCGGCAGCGTCACACCTGACGTCTTAAGCAAACAAATCGGCAGCGCTGACAAAATCCTGACAGTGCCAAAAACGGGTGAAACAGATTACGTCTACCATACGGGGCAGTATGAGCTCCGCTTCGTCATCGGCAGTGATCAAAAAGCAGATCATGTCAACCTAAAAGCCAGATAACGCAAAAAAAGCGGCCTCCCGGGCCGTTTTTTTTCATAGACAGCTTCTCCGTTGTTCCTTACAATACATGGGAGTACAAAAAAAGGGGAACAGTGTGAAGTGAATAGACATCCATTGACATACGGAATATGTACCGTTTTTATCATCGCCCTCGGTTTGCTGTCCAGAACCGCATACATCACCGCCCTATTGCCCGGCATTATAAACGCTTATTTAGGAGATGCCCTGTGGGCGGCCATGATTTTTACAGGATTCGGGCTTTTGTTTCGGCACATCCGGACGGAAACAGCCGCAATTTTGAGCCTCTCGTTTTGCTTTCTGATTGAATGCAGCCAGCTGTATCACGCGCCGTGGATTGACGCGATCAGAAGCAGCACGCTCGGCGGGCTGATCCTCGGCTGGCAATTTGTCTGGAGTGACATTTTCGCCTATACCCTCGGGGTTTGCGCTGCCGCACTTTTAGAATGGGCCGTAAAAAGAAACCGCCAGCCCTCTTCATAATCGGAGCACGCCGCCGATATGAAGGGATAAGGAGGTGGAAGCTATGGATATCCCTGCGTTATCAATCGCAATGCATCAGGCATCTCTGGCGCAGAATGTAAATATCGCTTTAACAAAAACGGTCATGCAGCATGCACAGGCTGCGGCGGAAGAAACAGTGAAAATGCTGCCGTCCCAGCACCCGACTGCCGGCCATTCAATTGATGTGAAAGTGTAAAAAAAGATGCCGGATGATAACCGGCGTCTTTTTTTTGCCCATTGTACATACACCGTACCGGGCATACAGGAATAAGGTAAACGGAACCAACATTTGAAAAGGAGGTTTTCCTCTTGTACGATCCTTTCGATCATGAATACACAGCCGAGAGCCACGAACGGGTGCCATATCATTATCCGCGGCCGCCTTATTATTACCCCAGACCATATCCATACTATCCGCGGCCGCCTTATTATTACCCCAGACCATACCCATACTATCCGCGGCCGTATATCCCGTTCTATCCTTGGTATTAATGTTTGAAAAGAAATGACTGCAGACAGGAGGCTTCCCCTGTCTGCTATTCAACTTTGACCGACAGGATATACGGGAGGGCTTGAACTTTCTCCATTACCGCTGCTTTCCCGCTTTTGCTTTTCACCCTTCCCTTCACTTCAAGCACCGCCTTATTCAATTCATAGGACGTAATCAGAATTCCTTTTTCCTCAAGAGAAGTTAAAATATCATGCATGACGGCTTTCTCTTCAATCCTGAAACTGACAGACAAAGAATGCGCCGCCGGTTTAAACAGAAAATTTAACAGTTCAAGCCCGATTAACGCCAAAATCGTGCCGCTGATGCCGATGACATACATACCTGCCCCGATCGTTAGCCCGATCCCCGACGTAGCCCAAATCCCCGCTGCCGTCGTAAGCCCCCGCACGACATGCCGCTGCAAAATAATCGTGCCGGCTCCTAAAAATCCGACACCGCTGACGACCTGCGCCGCCACCCGGCTCGGATCAAAGGACGTATGGCTGTTGGATAACAAATCAAAAAAGCCGTATTTGGAAACGATCATCATCAAGGCGCTGCCGACGGCCACTAAAAAATGCGTCCTCAAACCGGCTTCCTTCGCCCTGAATTCTCTCTCCAATCCAATAAGAGCCCCAAGCAGACCCGCAACCGCCAGACGAATCACAAAATCAAGTTCCATCCGTCTCTCTCCTTTCCTTATCTTCTTACCCGCTTTTTATCCCCCGTATCTTTTTCAATCAGCACAGGACTGCCCTGCTGAAAAAAACTGCATTTGAATATATACTTTGGTTCTTTATCATATTGTCAGTGCTCTTATTTATATGCGGAAGGTATTAAGCTGCCGTTTCTTAAAATAAGGAAAATGACTTATTGAGAGTATATTAAATAAGTTTATTCGTTGAAGCTGCGGCCGCTTGTCTCTTCCAATCTTCTAAAAACAGAACGAATGCCGCTCCCTCATGCTCAAAAATTGCTTTCAATCCGCGAAAATATATCGTAATATAAGATATAATCTTAATAAACGATAAAAGGTGGCTTATGATGTCTAACGAAATTATACGATTAAATGACCTCTGGACAGATATTTACTATCGGCTCCGTTATCAGCACCATGAAAAAATCACTCACCAAGGTGTACGGATTCTGCAAGTCATTCAAAAAGAGAAGGCAGTCGGAATAAAAGACATTGCCGGAGCGATTCAAGTATCGCATAATACCGCTTCGGAACATATAAAGCGGTTACTGAAGAAAAAGTATGTTTATAAAACCAGAAGTGTTGAAGATGAGAGGAAAGTCATTTTAAAACTTACCAGTTTGGGGGCGGATGTCCTTTACCGGCATTCCGGTCTTGATGAAGAAAAGCTTAAACAGCTTCTTTTTGACAACATGAATAATGAAGAACGAACACTTGTCTTAAAAGCATTCTGTTTGATGAAGGAGCGTGCTGAAGATGTTTACGATCGTTAAAATCATTGTCTCCGCTGCTATTATTGGGGTTATCACTGAAATATCAAGAAGAAGCCCGAGTTATGGAGGTATTATAGCGGCTTTACCAATTGTCAGTATGCTGAGCATGATTTGGCTGTACATCCAAGGCGAAACGAAGGAGACATTAAGTCATTTTGCATTCAGCGTGGCTTCCGGCATCCCCTCTACAGTCATTATGCTGGTCATTATCGGCATCGCCCTTCGCCATTCACTGTCTTTCATTGCCGCATCAGGGCTTGGACTTACAGGATGGCTGGTTTTCTTGTATGCTCAGGATTTTATCGTGAAACATATAAACAGTCAGCAATAGGCACCTTGGCGCTTCTTTGGAAGAAATACGAGGAATTAAAAAGACAGGGATATCCCTGTCTTAAAAGTGACTCCGAATAAAAAGCGAAACTCCTTTCTTCACGAGAAGCGCCAAACACAAAAACATCCCGTGTTGCGAACGGAGTCTGCAGCCTGTACAGCCATACCCGCATGAAAACCGGCTGATCTCTCAAACAGAATGTCCGGCAATCACCTCAAAAAACGAGGTGAAATCTGTCAGTATCCCGTCACCCGCCAGCTGTTTTTCTTCAAATAGCGCGCGGTTTTTTCCGAGCGGGTCAATGGCCATAATCTTGCCCGCACCTGCTTTTTTTGCCGCTGTGAGCCCTGAAAAGGCATCTTCAATGACTAAGCATTCTTCAGGTTTGAGGCCTAATTTTTCCGATGCGATGAGAAAAATATCCGGCGCCGGTTTTCCGGGGAAGCTCCCGTCATCAAACGTGACTTTGTCAAAATCAAACCACTGATCCAAATGAAAGACGTCAAAGTAAAACTCGACATTTTCCTTTACCGTAGCCGTGGCGATGGTCATCGGTGTTTCCGATTTTTTCAGATGGTTCAATACGCCGGTCAGTCCCTTCGTCAGCTTTAACTCGTCTTTGTTTTCAAGGCATAATTCTCTGTAGTAGGCTTCTTTTTCAAAAGACAGCTTCTTGATTTCTTCATTTGTTAAATCGCCGGAAATAAAATACGTCAGGATTTCACTGTTTGTTCTCCCGTGAATGTTAACGAAAATGTCTTCATCAGAAATGGTTTTCGGTGCGTATTTTTTCACCATGAAAAACCATGCTTTTTCGTGCAGATGCGAATCTTGAAACATCGTGCCGTTGAAATCAAAAATAACCCCTTTCATCGAACCGCCCGCCTTTTTTATTTTTTTGCGATTTTGACATCTACATATTGCTCGTAATGAATTTGAACATCTTTCATGACTTTATCATCCGTAATCAGATAGTCCATATCGTGCAAGTTATAGAACACGTAAAAATCTTCCCGGTTGAATTTTTTATTATCCGCCAGCAAAAATTTCGTCCGCGAATTATTCAGCGCGATTTGGTGAGCTTCCCCTTCTTCAATGCTGTAAGAAGAAATCTCATCATTATGTATGCCGTTGGCGCTGATGAAAGCCTTCGTAAAATTGAATTTCTGCAGATTGCCGTTCACGATGGGGCCGACGAAGGCACCGGTATTTTTTCGGAAGTCGCCGCCAATCAGGATGGTATCCGCAGTGTCGCCATGTTTCAAAATATCAAATACGGGATAGTTGTTTGTGATAATCCTGATTCGCTTATGCAGCAGGTGTTTCGCTAAAAGTTCAATCGTCGTGCCGGGCCCTAAAAAAACGGTATCGCCGTCATTTACATAGGAAGCTGCGAGTTCCGCGATCTTCCCCTTCTCCTCCATTTGAACACCCAGTTTTTCATTATGCGATAATTCGTGATCAATGGAATAAGATATGCTCTGTGCGCCTCCGTGAATACGTACGATTTTTCCGGCCTTATCCAGCTCGTCCAGATCTCTTCTCACTGTCATATCAGAAACTTCCAGTTCATCGATAATATCACTCACCGTAATAAACCCCCGCGAGTTTACAATATCGATGATTTTTAAAAGCCGCTCTTTTTTTAACATGTTCAATCATCCCCTCAACTTTACACACAATCTAACATACTGCGGCAATCCGGTCAACAAAAACAAACACTAATAAACAACACAATCAACATAAAAAACAACGACAAACTTACATAACCCCTATAAATACAGATGTTATTTCTTTATGAAG
The DNA here is from genome assembly GCF_027853835.1 of Bacillus sp. NEAU-242-2. Classification (NCBI taxonomy): domain Bacteria; kingdom Bacillati; phylum Bacillota; class Bacilli; order Caryophanales; family Bacillaceae; genus Bacillus; species Bacillus sp. NEAU-242-2. Next base: position 787,605 of record NZ_JAPNNY010000001.1, read on the forward strand.
CTATTGACAACAAAAATGTATGCGTTTACTATTAAACAAAAGATAACAATTACAAACATTAATAAACTACAATTCACACATTGGCGAAGGAGGATTCAGTAATGCTCAAATTACCTCATGACTTTATTTTCGGCGGAGCGACTGCGGCATATCAAGCGGAAGGCGCCACAAAAGAAGGCGGCAAAGGGCCTGTGGCCTGGGATGAATTTCTTGAAAAACAGGGAAGATTCAGCCCTGATCCGGCAAGTGATTTTTACCGCCAGTTTCCGGAAGATATTAAACTATGTGAAAAATTCGGAATAAACGGCATCCGCCTTTCTATAGCCTGGACGAGAATTTTCCCTGACGGCACGGGCAAAATCAATCAGGAAGGTGTTGACTACTATCATCGTATTTTCTCAGAGTGCCATAAACGCAACGTCACCCCTTTTGTCACGCTGCATCATTTCGATACACCGAAAGGATTATTTGATCAGGGAGATTTCCTCAACCGCGCTGCAATAGAAGCGTTCGTCAGCTATGCGGAGTTTTGCTTTAAAGAATTCAGCGAAATCAGATATTGGAGCACGTTTAACGAAATTTATCCCACAGCCACCAACCAGTATTTACTCGGGGTTTTCCCGCCATCTATTAAAAGTGATATCACAAAAGTCATTCAATGCCTCCATCACATGATGGTAGCGCATGCGATGACCGTCAATCTTTTTAAAGACGGCGGTTATCCGGGAGAAATCGGGGTCGTCCATTCATTGGAAACAAAATATCCCGCCAGCGGCACAGAAGAAGACCGCCACGCCTGTTTTCTGGATGACGCGTTATCAGTGAGATTCCTCCTCGATGCCACCTACCTCGGCTATTATTCTGAGGAAACCATGCGTGCTCTGGATGAAATCTGTGAGGCAAACGGCGCTTCATACGAGTTTTCAGACAGTGACTTTGACGTGATGAAAAAAGCCTCGACGCGCAATGATTATCTCGGCATCAATCATTATCAATGCCATTTCGTCAAAGCGTACGACGGAGAAACCGTTATTCACCATAACGGAACGGGCGATAAGGGCACTTCGGTCTATAAAGTAAAAGGAATCGGCGAACGAATTTACAAAGAAGGCCTGAAGCGGACCGATTGGGACTGGCTCATTTACCCTGAAGGCATGTATGACATGCTGATGCGCATCAAACGGGACTATCCGCAATATAACAAAATTTACATTACCGAAAACGGCATGGGCTATAAAGATGAGTTTGAAGACGGCATCATTATGGATAAGGCAAGGATCGACTACTTAAAAGTATATTTAGAAGCCGTCAGTAAAGCGATTACCGACGGAGTCAATGTAAAGGGGTACTTCTTATGGTCCTTAATGGATTTATTTTCATGGACCAACGGCTACAACAAACGTTACGGTCTTTTTTACGTCGACTTCGACACCCAAAAACGGTATCCGAAAGAATCGGCCTACTGGTACAAACTTGTAAGTGAAACAAAAACAATCATTTAACGATCATACATGGTGAAAAGAGTCTCTTTTCATCATGTGTGCCGTCTTTAGGAGGTTTTTTCATGACAAAGGAAGAATTGCAGATGCTCGGTTTTGAAATCGTCGCCTATGCCGGCGACGCCAGAAGCACTTTATTGAAAGTCCTGAAAGAAGTCCGTGGCGGAAACTTCGAAAACACGGAAGCAGCATTGAAAAGCGCCGATGAAAATTTAACCCTCGCCCACAATGCGCAAACGAAAATGTTAGCTGAAGAAGCTGACGGCAAGGACATGGATTTAGGGTTTATTTTCGTTCACGGTCAGGACCACTTGATGACAACCCTTTTGCTCCGTGATCTTATTCAGGATTTTATAGAACTCTACCGAAGCCGCCGATAAGGAGTGGAAAAATGAACGGTATCATCAAGCAATTCGAAAAGGGAAAACCGTTTTTTGAAAAAATCTCAAGAAACATTTATTTAGGTGCGATCCGCGACGGCTTCTTAACTGCCATGCCGGTTATTTTATTCGCCAGCATTTTCATCCTCACCGCCGCTGTGCCGGAAGTGTTGGGTTTCACTTGGCCTAAAAGTGTTTCTGAATGGCTTTGGAAAGTTTATAACTATTCAATGGGCACCCTCGGCCTGATCGTTGCGGCAACAAGTGCGAAGTGCCTGAGTGAATCAATAAACCGAAAAATGCCGAAAAACAAAGGGATCAACCCCGTTTCAGCGATGCTTGCTTCAGTCGTCGGGTTTCTCATTTTAAGCGTCACTCAAATCGACGGCGGATTCTCCACGGAATATCTCGGCACAAAAGGTCTTTTAGCCGCTTTTGTATCCGCTTTCATAACGGTGAACGTTTACAGATTCTGCGTGCTGAAAAATATTACGATTAAAATGCCTAAAGAAGTGCCGGGTACCATTTCACAAACATTTAAAGATGTTTTTCCGTTCGCTTTTTCCGTTTTGGCCATGGTGAGCGTTGATTTATTGATCAGGAATACGCTTAATGTATCGTTTGCGGAGGCTCTCTCCTCTCTCTTATCGCCGTTTTTTACCGCCGCAGACGGTTATCTCGGGATTTGTGTCATTTGGGGAATGATGGCGCTGTTCTGGTTTGTCGGCGTTCACGGGCCTTCTATTGTAGAGCCGGCCATCGCAGCTATTATTTACGCAAATGTGGAGGCGAACCTTCAGCTTCATAATGCCGGTGAGCAGGCGTCCAACGTGCTGACCGTCGGACTCGGGAACTTCGTGGGCACAATGGGAGGGACCGGCGCAACCCTTGTTGTTCCGTTTATCTTTCTTCTTTTCGCGAAATCCAAGCAATTGAAAGCAGTCGGAAAAGCATCCGCAGTTCCGGTGTCTTTCGCAGTAAACGAACCTCTTCTCTTTGCTGCGCCGATCATTTTAAATCCTTATTTTTTCATTCCGTTTGTTGTAACGCCGATGGTGAATGTCTGTCTGTTTAAATTTTTCGTGGATGTCATCGGAATGAACAGTTTTATGTATGTTCTTCCGTGGGCCACCCCGGCGCCCGCCGGCTTGATTCTCGGAACCGGCATGGGGCTCTCGGCTTTTGTTCTGACGGCTGTATTAATCATTGTCGATTTCCTGATATACCTGCCATTCTGTAAAGCTTATGACAAAGTATTAGCGGCGGAAGAAGCCCAACACACCGAGCCTGAAACCGCGCTGCAAACATTACAGCCCGCCATGGCCGGCGCCTCAGAAGACGCGGCTTCCGTCATCAGCACAAATCTTCAGGAATCCTCATCCGCCTTGGAACACGGCACCAATGTGTTAGTGCTGTGCGCCGGAGCGGGAACGAGCGCCATGCTTGCGAACGCACTGACAGAAGGAGCCGAAGAATACAACGTGCCGATCACCGCCTCAGCAGGCGCCTACGGATCCCATTACGACATCATGAAAGACTTCGATATGATCATTTTGGCTCCGCAAGTCGGCTCTTATTATGATGACATTAAAGAAGATGCGGACCGCCTGCATGTGAAACTCATCGCAACGAAAGGAGCGGAATATATCAGCCTCACCAGAAATTCACAAAAAGCCATTCAGTTCATACTGGAGCATACCCCAAAATAGAATCGGAGGTTTATCATGGATGCCAAACTTTTGAAATCGAGATTCGAAGACATTTTCAAGAGAAGTAACGGAGAACTGTTTTTCGCACCCGGCCGGATCAACCTGATCGGGGAACATACGGATTATATAGGCGGTCACGTTCTTCCCTGCGCGATCACGATCGGAACATATGCCGTATGCGCAAAACGCGAAGATCACCAGATCCGGTTATACTCAGAAAACTTTCCTGACAGCGGCATTGTCTGCCTTGATCTTTCCGCCACAGCATACAAAAAAGAAGACGGCTGGGCCAATTATCCGAAGGGGATGATCCATTATCTTCTTGAAGCCGGCGGCCAAATAGACAGCGGAATGGATATTCTTTTTCACGGTACGATTCCAAACGGAGCCGGTTTAAGCTCCTCTGCTTCCATTGAAATGTTGACCGGTTCCATTTTAAGAAAGTTATTCAGCCTGGATGTTTCCGATACTGAACTGGCGCTTATCGGAAAAAGAGTCGAAAATGAATTTATCGGCGTGAATTCAGGGATTATGGATCAATTCGCAGTGCAAAAAGGCAAAAAGAACATGGCCATTCTATTAAACTGCGATAAGCTTGAGCACGAAATGATTCCGGCTGCTTTTAACGGATATAAAATCGTCATTATGAATACGAACAAGCGCCGGGAGCTGGCGGCTTCAAAGTATAATGAACGCCGCAGCGAATGCGACGCGGCTCTCACGGAACTGCGGCAATATCGGAATATCGCATCACTTGCGGAATTGACGGGAGAAGAATTCAACAAACTCGAACCCCTTCTCTCCCGTGAAACTTTGCGTAAAAGAGCCCGGCACGCGGTCAATGAAAACGAGCGGACCCTCTCAGCCGCGGAAGCTCTCAAATCGAATGATTTGAAAACGTTCGGGGAGCTGATGAATGCGTCCCACCGTTCGTTACGCGATGATTATGAAGTGACCGGTGACGAATTAGACGCGCTGGCTGAAGCAGCCTGGAAAGAAGGAGCACTCGGAGCGCGGATGACGGGCGCGGGGTTCGGCGGCTGCGCCATAGCCATTGTGGAAAGTGAAGAAACCGCCGGCTTTATCCAGGCCGTTTCATCTCACTACCGCAGCAGGACAGGTCTTGAAGCTTCTTTCTACATCGCGGATATAAGCGATGGCGCGGCTGAATGGAGGGAAAAATAAATCATGGCGATTCTCGTTCTCGGCGGAGCCGGCTATATCGGTTCTCATGCGGTTGATCAATTAGTAAACAAAGGATTTGAAACGATAGCTGTGGATAATCTCCAGACAGGCCACCGGAAAGCCGTTCATGAAAAAGCCGTTTTTTACCATGGAGATATCCGTGACAAACCGTTTCTTCGCTCTGTGTTTGCGAAGGAGAACGTAACAGGCGTTCTTCATTTTGCCGCTCAATCCCTTGTCGGCGAATCAATGAAAGACCCTCTTTCATATTTCAATAATAATGTGTACGGTACGCAAATTACGCTGGAGGTCATGCAGGAATTCGGGGTGAAACACATTGTGTTTTCTTCATCCGCCGCTGTTTACGGCGAACCTGAAAAAGCGCCCATCACAGAAGACATGCCGGAAAAGCCGGAAAGCGCATACGGGGAATCAAAACTCATGGCAGAAAAAATGCTGAAGTGGTGTGAAACCGCCTGCGGCATAAAATATGTCTCGCTTCGGTATTTTAACGTTGCCGGCGCGAAAACGGACGGTTCCATCGGAGAAGATCATCATCCGGAAACCCACCTTATCCCTATCCTTTTACAAACCGCGCTCGGTCAGCGCGAGGAGGTTTTGATATTCGGCACTGACTATGATACAAAAGACGGCACGTGCATTCGCGATTATGTTCATGTTTCCGATTTAATCGATGCCCATATTCTCGCTCTGGAATATTTGCAAAACGGCGGAGACAGCGGCATTTTCAATTTAGGATCAAGCAGCGGGTTTTCCGTATCAGAAATGGCGGAAGCGGCCCGGCAAGTGACCGAAAGAGACATAAAAGTAAGAGCGGCCGCAAGAAGACCCGGTGATCCAAGCGCCCTCATCGCTTCCAGCGATAAAGCGCGGAACATTCTCGGCTGGAATCCGAAACAAACGGACATATCGGAAATCATTGCGTCAGCATGGAATTGGCATCGGCATCATCCTAACGGATACAAGGACAAATGAAATGGAGGCGGCGGTCATTGACGTTTTTGAATCAGTGGCAGGGTTTCTGAAAGAAAGCACTGTCTTAGGCGACATAAATGAAACAGATGTGATTTACACAAGAAACAGACTTCTCGATCTGCTCGGACTGACGGATTATGCAGAACCGAAACATATCAAGAAACAAAACAGGCTTCACTATGTGGACGAAATGGTGAAAGACGCGGTAAAACGGTCAATCATAAACGATACGCCGGCTGAAAGAGACATGCTGGGAAGCAGGATCATGGACGTGATCACACCGGCCCCTTCTCTGATCAATGCCGCCTTCAGCGAATTGTTATCAGATTGCCCGAAAAAAGCAACAGATTATTTTTACCGACTGAGCCAAAACAACGACTATATTAAGACGCGGGCCATTCGAAAAAATATCGTGTACCGCTCACCAACACCTTTTGGAGAATTGGACATCACCATTAATCTATCAAAACCGGAAAAAGACCCTAAAGACATCGCCGCGGTAAAAAACAGTCCGGAAAACCGGTATCCGACATGCCTGCTCTGTATGGAAAACGAGGGGTATGCCGGAACACCGCATCACCCCGCCCGTTCAAACCACCGCATCATCAGGCTTGACTTAGCGGGAGAACAGTGGGGGTTTCAATACTCTCCTTATGCGTATTACAGCGAGCATGCCATTTTTCTTTCAAGCGTGCACAAGCCGATGAACATCAGCCGCGACAGCTTCAGAAGGCTTCTGGCCATTACGGAAATCTTCCCGCATTATTTCGCGGGATCAAACGCAGACTTGCCGATCGTAGGAGGTTCCATTCTTTCTCACGATCATTATCAAGGCGGCGCCCATGAGTTTCCGATGGCAAAAGCGGGTTCCCTCTACCCTTTTCATATGCGTCATTTTCCAGACGTTCAGGCCGAAGCCGTAAAGTGGCCGGTATCAGTGATCCGCCTTCGCGCAAAAGATCCGGATTTGCTGACAGATGCCGCTGCGTATGTTTTTGAAAAGTGGCGGGAATATTCAGACGAAACCGTCAGCATCATCGCGAAGACAAATGAACCCCATAATACCGTCACCCCGATTGCCAGACGCAGGGGAACGGATTTTGAAATCGATCTCGCTCTCAGAAACAACCGCACCTCCGAAGATTATCCGGATGGCATTTTTCACCCGCATCAGGATGTCCATCACATCAAAAAAGAAAATATCGGTCTGATTGAAGTGATGGGGCTCGCCGTTTTACCTCCCCGCCTGAAAGATGAGCTGGCAGAAGTGAAAAAGTATTTACTGAATGAACCTCATGACATCAAAGACATTCATCTTCCGTGGGCTGAAAACATCAAAGCGGATAAAGACGTGACACCGGAAAATGCAGCCGCTGTTTTACAAAAAGAAACCGCGAATGTATTTTTACGCGCGCTGACCGATGCAGGCGTTTTTAAAATGACACCCGAAGGAATTCAGGCGTTTCAGCGTTTCACGACGTTATTGGAGAATGACAGCTGAAACATTCAGAGTGAAATCAATCAACAATCTTTTTTATCAGGAGGTATTGTGATGTTCAAAAACCGATTGAAACGTGTATTTGTAAACGCAATCTGTCTTTCTCTCATTTTCACCGCTTTTACATTTCTTGAGAAGTCTCCTAAAGCAAAAGCGGATGCCCCGTTTGCCTATGGCGCTGATATAGGATGGCTGAAACAAATGGAGGATGAAGGTGTGCGCTGGCTGGATGACGGCGGGAAACAGAAAGATGCCTTGCAGATTCTTAAAGATCACGGAATAAATGCCGTGAGACTGAGAGTGTTTGTGAATCCGCCAAGCAGCTATTATTGGCTGAAAGACGGCACAACATGGACCATGCTCGGCTATAGTGACAAAGCGGGCGTACTTGCGGCGGCCAAAAGGGCAAAAGCGTTAGGAATGAAAGTAATGGTTGACTTCCATTACAGTGACGTGTTCGCTGATCCCGGCCACCAGATCAAGCCGAACCAATGGACCGGCTATTCAAACAGCCAGCTGCAGGCAGCCGTGTATAACCATACGTACGATGTCATGAAAGAACTTAAAAATCACGGCATCTCCCCTGATTGGGTGCAAGTAGGAAATGAAATGAATTCAGGAATTTTACTGCCCGACGGCAGCACGAGCGATTTCAGCAAATTGACCGGCTTACTGAACAAAGGCTATGACGCCGTGAAATCCGTCAGCCCGGCCACCAAGGTCATCAGCCATTTGGCACACGGCACGGACAACAGCCTATTCAGATGGTGGTTTGATCAATTCTTTAAAAACGGAGGAAAAACCGACATCATCGGCGTTTCGTTCTATCCCTATTGGGAAGGTAAGCCGTACTGGGAGCTCACCGGCCATTTATCATCTAATTTGAATGATATCGCCTCACGCTACAACAAGGAAGTCATGGTGGTTGAACTGGGCGGAGATGAAAATAATCCGAAAGATTCCTACTGGACCATAAAAGACACCATAAAACTGGTGAAAGCCGTTCCGAACGGCAAAGGAACTGGCGTATTTTACTGGGAACCCGAAGCTCACTCCAGCGTTCTGTCAGACGCGTATCCATTAGGCGCAACCGCCAAAGTGTCTAAAAACGTCTTGAAATACACAACCGCAATTGACGCTTTTTATGATGCCGCAACAGGAAAATGATTGATGCAATTCTAAAGCAGGCTCTTTTCGCAGCCTGCTTTTTTGTAAGGCTGCAGAGTTAGCCTGTTATGAAGAGCTAGTAACGAATACGGAAAGAAACATACTCGAAAAACCACATTTCGGTTAAAAATAGGATACTTCTTCTGTTCCCCCTCCTTCTTATTTCTGCGCACTATCTCTCAGTTCCTAAATAATAACTTTACGATTGTTGAAAAAGAAACAAACATTTTATAATATTGTGTAAGCACCACCGAGCAGGAGGACGGGCCATGGACAAAAAAGAACAGCTCCTCACGGATTTCAGGGACTTTTTTAACAAGATGGTGTGGCTGAATAGGCTGAAGATGGAAGAAAGCCTTAAGGGGCATAAACCTTCTGAAGTGCATTGCATCGAATTCATCGAAAAAATTGAAGACGCCAATGTGACAAAACTTGCGGAGTCCCTTTATATGACAAGAGGCGCTATAAGTAAATTAACGAAGAAGCTTATCAATAAAGGCCTTATCGAAAGCTATCAGAAGCCGCTTAACAAGAAAGAAATCTATTTCAGGCTTACCGAGCAAGGAAAAGTCATTTATAAAATTCACGAGGAATTGCATAAAGAGTTTCAAGAACGGGACAAAATCGTGTTTGAACAAGTAACCGATGAACAATTTGACACAATGCTGAGCTTCGTGGAAACATACAGCAGGCATTTGGATTCAGAAATAAAGAAACTTGGTGCAGACATGAAATCGGAATAAATATGAATAAAACCATAGGCAGCCCCGCTCCATGAAAACGGGCTGCCTTTTTATATCCCTCTTATTGTTGACAAAGAAACAAAATCACTCTATTATTTTGTTGACAAGGAAACAAATACAGCAATTTTGAGAGGAGAATAATATGTCAACACATAAAAGAAAGGAACTTCGGCTGCCAAAAGAAGTTCTCACAGCCGCCTGGGCTATTGCACTGGGAGCAATTGCTCCAATGCTTGACTCTACGATGGTAAACATCGCCATCGCCAAACTGACCAAAGACTTCAACACAACATTGGATACCATTCAGTGGTCCGTTACAGGCTATATGTTAGCACTTGCGATTGCAGTACCCGTATCCGGCTGGCTTATGAATAAATATAACGGTAAGAAAATCTTCATCGGCTCAGTCATCGCCTTTGGTGTCATTTCTGTTTTTGCGGGAATGAGCCGTGACGTTTCCAGCTTCATCTTCTTCCGTTTGCTTCAAGGATTCAGCGCCGGCATTATCACTCCGCTTATGTCATCACTCTTGGTTAAAACGGCAGGTCCGGAAAACCTGGGAAAAGTGATGGCAATTGTCAGCACCCCTATGATCTTCGGCCCGATCTTAGGACCTGTCATCGGAGGCTTCATCGTCCAAGGCGCTTCATGGCATTGGATTTTTTACATCAACGTGTTCATCACTTTGATTGCCGCACCGCTTATGATGAAAACCATTCCAGACTTTGAACCATTCAACAAAGATCGTAAACTCGATATTTTCGGGATTATCAATTTGTCATTAATGAGCGCGGCATTGATGTACGGTATTACGAAAGCGGCGGATCATGCATCATTTAACAATAGCGACACCATTTTATGGGCGGGCATCGGTCTTGTTTCAGCAGTCATTTATCTTGTATATAATCTGATCAAGAAAAACCAAACCGTGCTGCCTATGAATTTGTTTGCAAACAAGAGCTTCTTAGCTTCTTCAATTGGGTTGTTCTTAGCGAATATTGCCATCATGGGGCCGATGTTAATCCTTCCGCTGTTTTTTCAAAACATTCGTCAGTTCACGGCAGTCGGAGCAGCACTCGCTTTAATCCCTCAAGGAGTCGGAATGCTCGTGACTCGTCCGCTGATCGGAAAAATGATTGATAAGATCGGTGCGAAATACGTGGTTACGGTCAGTCTTGTTCTTTCGCTGATCGGATCTATCCCGCTTATTTTTATCACCGATAACACAAGTATGATTTGGATTTCCGTCGTATTATTTATCCGCGGCACCAGTTTTGGAGGAATTATGCTCCCATTAATGAGTGAAGCTTATACAGGTCTTGACAGCAAACGGCTTCCGGAAGCAGGTGTCGGTATTCATATGATTGAAAACCTCGGTTCCAGCTTTGGGTCAGCTGTGATCGCAACCGTTACCGCAACTGTCATACAAGGATTGCAGCCAACGATTCCGAACAGTTTAAAAGGCTACCATGCCGGATTCTTAGTATCCGTCATCATCCTTGCGGCCATCTTCATTCCAAGTCTGTTCCTTACCCATAAAAAGACTGCGATATAAAGAACTTTTCAAAGTAAAAAACCCTTGCGCAGCAAGGGTTTTAATGAATGAAACTGATGATTGTTACCGGCAGAGTCGGCCAACAACAGACAAAGCCTTTTACTCACTCACATTGCTTTTCATTAACCATTCTACTTCCGTTAATTCTTGTTTTTGAACGTCTTTTGTGTGTTTTTTCGTAAAATGGACTTTAACAGCTTCTTCGTTTTCCCAAATCTCCCAAAGCATAATTTTGCGTTCTGATGGTTCAAGCGGATGAGCATGGAACTGAATACAGCCTTCTTCTTTGTTCGTTTCTTCCTCAAGTTTTTTGAATTCCTTCATTATTTCATTAAGGTCTTTATCACTGATGATTTTTAAGCATGCCGTTATGTAATGCATCGAAACTCCCCCTCTTCCCATCATTTTATGGCTTTACATTATAACATCGAAACCGGCATACCGCATTCTCAACATATAAAAAACCGTCCATAAAAAATGAACGGCAATGTTTATTTAAGATCATTAAGAGCGACTTTTGCAGCCTCAGCGATAAGAGCATTATGATAATCGGCATCTTCCGTAAATCGGTTTGACAGGATTGCCAAAACGATTGGAGCTCTGTCAGGCGGCCACACAATCGCAATGTCGTTTCGCGTCCCGTAACTTCCGGCTCCGGATTTATCGCCGACTTCCCATCCTGCAGGAGCGCCTGCCCGAATCAGTTCGTCGCCGGTAGCGTTGCCCCGCATCCAATCCGTTAAGATCGTGCGCTTGTCAGTCGTGAGAGTGTTACCTAAAGTGAACGCTTTAAGATCAGTTGCCAGTGCCTTTGCTGTGCTTGTGTCACGACGATCCCCGGGAATCGCAGAGTTTAGATCCGTCTCGAATCGATCCGCTTTCGTTACATGATCCCCGATCTGTTTCAGTGATTTTTCGAAACCTTTAGGGCCGCCAAGCTGCTGCAGCAATAGGTTCCCGGCAGTATTATCGCTGTAACGGACAGCGGCTTCGGAGATTTCTTTCAGGCTCATGCCTGTATCCAGGTGTTTTTCTGTGATTGGAGAATATGTAACTAAATCGTCTTTACTGTAGCGGATGATGGCATTAAGTTTTTCATTTGAGCTTTTCTTCAGAACAGCAGCTGCAGCCAAAACTTTATAGGTTGATGCGTAAGCAAACCGTTCATTCGGCCGATAGGCGATTGTCTTGTTTGAACCTGTATCAATCGCATAAACCCCAAGCCTGACATCAAATTTTTTCTCAAGCTGAACAAATTTTTTGTTCGTTGTACAGCTTGTCATTTTTGTGTCTTCTATGGATTTTGCTTCAGCGTGCGTAGAGCCGAATAAAGGGCTGAAACCGGTAAAGCTTAAACATAAAAGTCCAATGCATAGTCCAACTTGTATTCTCGCTTTATTTTTCACACTCAGGCCTCCTCATTATAATGTTTTTGTATACATCTTCTAATTAACATTACAAACAGGATGAAAGTCAATATATTTCCTGTGAGATGTTTTCCGTGACAGTTAGGAAAGCAGCTGAAATTTTAATTTCCGGCAGATATTTCGAGAAGAACCCATGTGATACAGCGTTTGATTTCTTGCCGGAGCCGCCCCGCCGCTCCACCCGAATTCATTTTGCCAGCTGGACCATGCGGCGGAGGCAGGCGGCGCAACGGCCGCCGCTCTCATAAGTAACACAATTGATAAATAATTGACTGAATCGTTTTTTCACCGTCATTGCTTCCCCTGTTTTTTGTATTCTGCGATTTCCTTAGGGGTAGCCTTTCGGACTCCGTCTGTGTCTGTCCTGTTTGCCACTTGAACGCCTTCCATGTTTTTTATCTCGCTGACGACTCCCAAATGCTCTAAATACACATGATCACCAATCTTGAAACGATTCAGTTTGGCCCGCTCCTCTGTCATGCTCCTGTATTCAGTCGCGGCTTTCATTTTTAATTCAGCCAGACACATTTGACAAAGGGTTACTGTTACAGAATTGCCGTTAAAATCAGTAAACGAAACCGATCTGACAGATTCCTTTCCCGGGTGCATCGTGCATGTTTTCTTCATAGGCAATGGCCGTGTAAATTCAATCATTCCGCTTCCTCCTCAAAAAAAGTCTTTTCGTCCCTCTGACATAACTCGGATGAATGGGAAGTTCCATACACCCGCATTCGAACTGTCACAACACATGGAGATTGCCTTTCCTTCGCCGTCTGACGGATTTTCATACATTTTTCATAGCTGTAAGCCTATATTCCTTTATATTCCCAATGCCCGCCGCATTTCCCTGTTATGATGAAGTTTTTAAAGCTGTTGACCAGTTGCCCATGTTAGTTCCATGCGAAAAGCGGTTTGACCGTCGTATCCTAATTCATTCGGGTGAATTTCAGCCCTCTAATATGTGTGTATGCTTTTCAAAGGAGGTGCGTCACATGATGTTCTAACAACCGATTCAACCCAAAGCTAACTCTACTCCAATTCCCGATCTTAAAATAAGTAAATTTACCCAGAACAAATTAATCATTTTGCACTTTCAAAATACTTATTTGGCTTTTCCTTCATTCTTCCATGGTAATATCTTGTTGAAGTATTTCGCATGAAAGGATATGGTCATGAAAGTTTTTGAAGCAAACACCCTCCTGGCCGCTGCCAAACAGCGCGCGGGTGAATACAAAAAACTGCGCGGTCAGATGGTCAACCTGAAAAAAGCCTTTCAAGGCATGGCTGATCTTGGTGACAATGATTTCTCCGGCCGGGGCGCAGACAACATTAAAGCTTTTTTCAAGGACCACGCCGGCGTCATAGACAGTTGGCTTGATCTGATCGATATGAAAATCGCATTTCTCACAAGCCTTCCCGGCAAGGTCGAAGATGCCGGACTTTCCAATTCACATGTAGAAGAATCATTTCTGGAACACGAGCTCACCCACGCCCTCAGTAAATCAAAGGCGATTATGGAAGAGCAGAAAAAGGACATGCGCTCCATCCTCGGAGAGATCGATGACATCATCTCGCTTGATCTGTTTTCAACCGAAAACACGGATCAGAAGCTCTCTTCAGCTGACAAAAAAAGAAACGAAACAATACATAAGCTCGGCAAACTTGATCACGATCTAACGAAAGAATACGCAGAAACCGAAGCAAACGAACAGTTCATCCAAGCCGACTTTCAGCAGCTCCAAAACGCCACAGGCAAAGGAAAAGGCGCCACGCCGCTTCACTACAATGCCAAAGCATACCGAGAAAGCGATATCCATAAGAAAAAAGGCGACATCGCAAGACATTCGGATGCTTATTTGACGATTAAAAAGGAAGAGGCGAAAGAGCGTGAAATCAAGGATCTGAAGAAAAAGCTGGCTGATGGTGTAACCGATCCGGATGAGTATTTGGAAATCGCGAAGAAGATCGGCTATGAAAACCTTGAACCCGCTCAGGTGCAATATGTGATGCAGCTCGAACAAGCAAAACAGCTCGAAGAAGTCGGAGAAACAGCTTGGGATATCGTCAAAGGAATAGGCGTCGGCCTTTATGATGTGGGAAAAGACACCATAATAGGCGTCAAAGATCTCGCTGTCGGCGCATGGGATTTTTACCATCTCTCTGATGAACAAAAAGTCGCTAAAACCATATCTGCTGTATTGAACACGCCCTCCTACGCAAAAATCATATGGACAAACCTGGCGGATTCATGGAATGATAAAATGGTTAACGGGGATGCGTATTCAAGATCCCATTACATCACTTACGCCATCGGGAGCATCGTCGGACTAAAAGGTTCCGGCTCAGCTGTAAAAGTATCAAGCAAGCTCGCCAAAACAGGTGCCGCCAAAGTGGATAACGTCTTGGAAGCCGGGGAAAAAGCGGCTGCAAAACATGTAAAAACCAGGATTGAAAAAGGAAAAAATTATATCAATTCCGTTTCTAAAAATAAGTATGAACCTGCACTTGCCGGAATAGGCCAGGATATTGAAAATACTCACAATGTGAAGAATACGCCTTTATTGAAAAGTATTATTGAAGATCAGAAAGAAAGTGTTCTCAGTAAATCTGTGACTTCTGACAATAACGGCATACATAGTGTTAAACAAGGAGACAGCAGTCCTCTCGCACCGGGCGGGGGTTTAGCTGCTCACGAAGCAAAAGGCGGACACCTTATAGAAAGGCATGTTGGTAAGACTGATGAAGAGTTATTACAGAGGCTACAGATAAACAAGAAGATACGTGCCTCTTCTAGTTTCACTGATAGGCCAACTGCAGAAAGAGTCGCTAATGAAACATTAACTAAACATAAAAAGGAAATTGAAGAGTGGTTAAAAAGTGATGTTAACGATCCATTACCGTTACCTTATAGAGGAACCGAAGTTATAGGTAGAGGAGTTCGTAAAGGTTCAAATGAAGTTAAAGATATGACTTATGCTAGAATAGTATTAAAGAAAAATAAAGATGGTAGCTTTATACTAACAGGCTACCCAACGAGGTGATATATAATGATTGAAATTAAAGTTTCTGATCCTGTATTTAGATTTCTCGGTGGACATTTTCACCAAGATATAGAGTCTCCGGAAAATGCACTTGATGAATATTTAAATGAAGCATCACAAAAACTAAAAGAAAGAGATTTAATAGCACTAACTGAGTTTGTAAATAGTGATCATTCAGAAGAAGACAAGAATGAATTTATAGAGGAAGCAGCGGATGGTATATACTTTCCTGAAGATGATATAACTCCATTAGAATGGCTTAAGCAAGTCACTGAACAAATTAAAAAGCATCTTAAACAACATAGTTAGAAAAAGAGCCCTCTTTTAAGAAGGGCTTCTTTTATTAATTAAATTTCGCTTTCGTTTTTGGTCCGCAAATTCCGTCTGGCTTCAAACCATACATGAGCTGAATCGTACTGAATCGTTCAGCCGCATTTACTGATGTAAGTGAATTTAAATAAATTGCAAAAAAACCCTCCTCATCTTGAGAAGGGCTCTGACTTATACTTCTTTTTCTCTAAATCAGTCCGAAGCAAAAAACTGATGCCGCTCAACTTTTCAATCGAAGTGCTTCAGCGGGTTCTCCAACTATTTGCCCCTATGCTTTTCTTTTGCTTTTTGTTTTCTGATTAAATATTCTTGTTCCTTTATTTTTTCTCTTTCTTTTCTTTTTTCAAGCTCCTGTTTTATTGCATTTTGCGCCTTAGTTGATATCCCGATATTTTTCATCTCTTTAGAAGCTTGTCATTGCAATCTTTTTGGATTTAATTTCTTAGATTTTGCTTTAACACAACCCCTTCTTGTTCAGTGTGGGAGAGAGTCTGTAAAAAAGGAAAGAGTCTCCGCTTATTTTAACAACACTTCAAGTTTTGCTTTGGTTCAAGCGCATAAATTCCATCAGCTTTTAATCCATTCACCAATTGAAATCAATTACTGCATTCGCTGTCTTCGCTCCATATGCTCCATCAACCCCAAAGTTCTTCCGCTTTAATAAAGGGTCGACAGCGCCGTTCGAATCTGTTTTACGCTCAATGGGCTTTTGACTTTAAAAAACCGGAAAGCAAGGGGAAGGATGATTTCTTGCCTTAGGATGGAGGGCCCCCTGTATCACTTCTTTATCATCGACGGCAAAATGATATCTAGTCGATTCGCTGCTACCGGTCATATAACTGATTTCATTAGCGGCTGCATGCGTCATTTCCTGTTCTATGAATGATTTCCAGAATTTCGCTGTATTTTTCATACAAAACTAAATATTCCGTTTTTCAAATACAAAAAAACAGCAGGATTAACCAGCTGCTGATCGTTATCACTTTAGCCGTTCAGTGATACGGAATTTCTGTATTTCTCTGTAATGAACAGGTTTCGGCAAAGACCGCCGCCTTAAAGGCGATGTTCACCTCCCTTGAAGTATACAGCGAATGTACTTCAAAATCGGCCCAAAAAAGCAGTTCCGTCCCCAATTCGCCCCTCGATGAATGATGACAAAATCAATAAATAAGCATTGTCGGGCTCAAAGGTTCCGGCTCAGCTGTAAAAGTATCAAGCAAGCTCGCTAAAACAGGTGCCGCCAAAGTGGATAACGTCTTGGAAGCCGGTGAAAAAGCGGCTGCAAAACATGTAAAAACCGGGATTGAAAAAGGAAAAAATTATATCAATTCCGTTTCTAAAAATAAGTATGAACCTGCACTTGCCGGAATAGGCCAGGATATTGAAAATACTCACAATGTGAAGAATACGCCTTTATTGAAAAGTATTATTGAAGATCAGAAAGAAAGTGTTCTCAGTAAATCTGTGACTTCTGACAATAACGGCATACATAGTGTTAAACAAGGAGACAGCAGTCCTCTCGCACCGGGCGGCGGATTAGCTGCCCACGAGGCAAAAGGCGGACACCTTATAGAAAGGCATGTTGGGAAAACAGATAAAGAATTAATAGAAAGACTGAAAACTGATCCTAACCCACATATTACAGCTTCATCTACTTTTAAAGATAGGGCTACCGCTGAAAGAATTGCTAATTCAGTTTTAAACGATCCAAAAAATATAAAGAAAATCGAAAATTGGATTGATGATCCTAAAAAACCTAAATTAATGTTAAGATACAAGGGCGATGGAGAAATAATAGGCAGAAGTGTATCAAGAAATTCAGAACTAGTAGAAAACGTTACAAACGCAAAAATTATACTCAAAAAAGATAATAACGGTAACTTTATCCTTACAGGATATCCAACCAAATAGAAAGAGAGGAAGTATCATGGATGAAAGGTATGATTTCTTAGATGAATTAGAAAATTTTTTAGGTGCAACATTTCATCAAGATATCCAATCCCCTGAACACGCCTTAGACGAATTTATTGAGGAAATTAGTAAAGAAGGTTTGGTATTTACAGTAAAGTATTGCGAAGAGTTTCTAAATAGCGATCTAACTAAAGAAGAAAAGGAAGACATTATAAAGTGTAATGCAGAAATATATTTCCCGACAATTGGCTTACCACCTATAGAATGGTTGAAAAGTGTAATAGAACAACTAAAAGAAGCTATTTAAAAGAAACACTGAAGGCCCCCATTTTATGAGAGGGCCTTTTTATATTGATACCGATTTTTTGGCTTTTTTATCCGGATAGAAATGCAATACCACACAGTGCGGTTTGGATCTACTTGACGGCATCACCAGCTGAACTTTTCAACTATTTTGATCCTAAAAAGAAATACGGCCAATAAATTTCGAGCCAAAAAATCAAGTTCGCCAACAGTTTGCGAACAACTTACGAATTTGATAAACCGGCTATATTAAAAGAAAGTAAAAAACCCTTGCTGCGCAAGGGTTTTGGCTATGATTCCGACTGGGCTCGAACCAGCGACCTCTACCCTGTCAAGGTAGCGCTCTCCCAGCTGAGCTACGGAATCATGATATGTATGTGTTGCTGGGTATGTTGTTGTCTCTCTGACATTTATAATTATATATCCTGATTTCTCATTCGTCAACACTTTTTTTATCTAAAATAAAAAAAGGGCGCGTCGCAAAATTGACGGCGCCCTTTTCGTTTATGATCTCACTTGGGCGGGGGTTATTTTTTTCAATGCCTGTTCGAAGTCCCGTTCTAAATCTTCGGCGTTTTCGACTCCGACGCTCAGGCGCAGAAGGCCGTCTGTGATGCCGCGTTTCTCCCTCTCTGCTTTCGGCATGGCGGCATGCGACATGGCTGCAGGGTATGAGAGAATGGATTCAACGGCGCCGAGGCTGACGGCAAATACCGGAAGCGATACGTTTTCGACCAGCTTTTTGACGGCTTCTTTGCTTTCCAATTCAAAGGACAGGACGGCGCCCGCTCCGCTCGCTTGACGTTTATGGGTATCGGCTCCCGGGTGTCCGGCAAGGCCGGGATAGTAAACGTTTTTGACGGCGGGATGCCCGTTAAAATAGGCAGCCAGCCGCTCAGCCGTCCGGCTCGCTTTTTCCAGTCTGACCTGCAATGTTTTTAAGCCTCTCAATACGAGCCAGCAATCCTGAACGCCGAGCACCGCTCCAAACGAGTTTTGCAGCTTATACAGCTGATTGCCGAGCTCTTCATCTTTTACGGCAGCAAGGCCTGACAGCACGTCACTGTGGCCGCTTAAAAATTTCGTCGCACTGTGAAGCACGATATCTACACCGAGATCAAGCGGACGCTGCAGAGCAGGCGTCATGAATGTATTGTCAAGGTATGTCAGACAGCCGTGATCCTTTGCCAGTTTGACGACGCCCTTAATATCCGTGATGCCGAGCGTCGGGTTTGACGGTGTTTCCATATAAATGGCTTTCGTGTTCGGACGGATGGCGCGGGCGACCGCTTCTGTGTCCGTCATATCGACAAAGGTATGTTCGATTCCGAAACGGGACAGAACCTCAGTCACCATGCGGAATGTTCCGCCGTACACATCCTCCGTGACGAGAACATGGTCGCCTTGGGATAAGAGCAGAAATGCCGTCGAAATCGCCGCCATACCGGAGCTGAAAGCAAAACCTCTCGTTCCGCCTTCAAGACCTGCAATCGTTTCTTCAAGCGCTGTTCTTGTCGGTGTGCCTGAGCGGCTGTAATCATATGTCCCGAATTCTTCAAATGAAGACTGATGGAATGTGGAAGCATGCTGGATCGGCACGCTGACGGCTCCGGTGGCTCCGTCTGTTTTAAATGGATTGTGCACGAGCTGGGTTTCCAGCGTCCAATTGTGATTACTCATATGACACGGCCCCCTCTTTTACTTGCTGTAATGCCTGCTTTACATCCCGCTTCAAATCTTCTGCATGTTCAATGCCCACTGAAAAACGCAGCAGGCGGTTGCAGACGCCGTTTGCGATACGGATATCTTCCGGAATGTCCATGTGCGTCTGTGTCGCGGGGTATGTAATAAAGCTTTCCACCCCGCCGAGACTTTCTGCGAAACAGATCGTTTTCAGCGCCTTTAAAAACGGATTGACCCATTCCTCTTTTTGCAGCCGGAAAGACAGCATCCCGCCTTTTCCGGGATATAACACGTCGGCGATTTCCTCTTCCTGTTCTAAAAATTCTGCAAGTTCACGGGCGTTTTCTTCATGACGGCGCATTCTGAGTCCGAGTGTTTTCATCCCTCTCATTAAAAGCCACGAATCAAACGGCGGGAGAACGGCGCCGATCGCATTTTGGTGATTAAACATGATGTCGCCGAGCTCTTCATCCTTAACGACAGCCAGACCGGCAAGGAGGTCATTGTGCCCCGCTAAATATTTTGTGGCGCTGTGAATGACGATGTCCGCTCCCAGTTCAAGCGGGCGCTGGAGCACCGGAGTATAAAACGTATTATCCACAATTAAAAGCAGGCCGGCTTCTTTCGTAATCCGGGCGATTTTTTCAATGTCCGCCTCCTGCATTAACGGGTTTGTCGGCGTTTCAACAAATACCGCTTTCGTGTTTTCCGTTATTTTGGAGCGTAAACAGTCTTCATCGCTGAAATCATCATAAATAAAGCTTAAGCCGTATTTTCTCCATTCGTTTTCAAACAAACGGTACGTGCCTCCGTATAAATCGGAGGATACAATCAATTCATCCCCGCTTTTAAATAAAGCCATAATGGTTTGAATGGCTGCCATTCCCGAGCTGAAAGCAAATCCTCTCGCACCGTTTTCCAACACGGCGATGGCGTCTTCGACGAGCTGGCGTGTCGGGTTTTTCGTGCGCACGTAATCAAAACCTGTAGATTCTCCTATTCCTCTATGGCGGTAAGCGGTGGACAGATAAATCGGCGGACTGACCGTTCCCGTTGCTTCTTCGCTTCTATTTCCAATTTGGGCTAATTTTGTTTCAACATGCTGCGTCATCAGTAAGCACCATCCTTTTTCAAAAATAAAAAAGCCCCCTCTTCATAAGAAGAAGGAGCTTTTCTCTTCCTCTTATCTTCCAAGCATGTGAATCGCTTGCTGGATTTAGCACCTTGGCACTTTGCCTTCCCGCGGCAAAGCAAACCGGTTGCTGAGGTTTCAAAGGGCCAGTCCCTCCACCTCTCGTGATAAGAATATTGTTTTGTATTTTCTGATTGTTCTATATTAACGCACTATAAAATGGATTTCAACAACTTTTTATTTATCTGAACTCTCGCAAGAAGTGCATCTGAAGAAAGAAATTTCTAATAATTCATGGTACAATAGGAAAAAACCATCAAGACAAGAAGCGGCCTGGAGGAATGCGAAGTGGCATCAAAAAACGGAATCATTCATGAGAAAACACTTTTCTCCCATGAGCTTGAAGAGGAAATGACCGTTTTGGTCTACCTGCCCGCCACCTTCTCCCCCCTGTATAAATATCATACGGTCATCGCTCAGGACGGCCATGATTATTTCAGATTAGGGAGAATCGGGCGTCAGGCGGAAGAGCTTATGTCAAAAGGGGAAATTGACCGCTGCATCATTATCGGCGTCCCTTATAAAAATGTGCGGGAGCGAAGAAACACATACCATCCAGAAGGCTCTAAGTTCGCCTCATATAAGCGGTTTATCGCCAATGAGCTCGTTCCATTTATCGACAAAGAATACCCGACTTATCAAGTCGGATACGGCCGCACCATGATCGGGGATTCCCTCGGCGGAACCGTTTCGCTCATGACGGCGATTGACTATCCGAATATGTTTGGAAACGTCATCATGCAGTCTCCGTATGTTGACGGGCACGTGCTGGATGCCGTCCGGCAGTCGGAGGATCTCAAACAGATTTCCGTTTATCATCAAATCGGAGAAAAAGAAACCGCCGTCCACACGACGGACGGCCAGGTGCTTGATTTCACCGCGCCGAACGAAGAGCTCAAACAGCTGCTGGAAAGCAAACAGTCTGAATACACGTATGAAACCTTTGACGGGGATCATAAATGGACATACTGGCAGCCGCTCATCACGCCGGCGCTGAAAAAAATGCTGTAACCATTCATTTAAGGAGGGAACTTTCATGAAATACGGTATTGTTTTATTTCCATCAAAAAAATTACAGGATCTCGCAAATTCGTACCGGAAACGCTACGACCCGAGCTACGCGCTCATTCCGCCGCATCTGACGGTAAGAGATCCGTTTGAAGCGACAGAACAGGAAATCGAGCAGGTCGTATCACAGCTGAGACAGACGGCGAAAGAGTCGCATCCGCTCGTTCTGAAAATCACAAAATACAGCTCGTTTTCTCCTGTGAATAATGTGATATATATGAAAGCAGAGCCGACGGAGGAATTAAAATCTCTGAGTGAGAAATGCTACTCAGGAGCATTATCCGGCGAGCCGGAATACAGCTTCGTTCCGCATGTCACGGTCGGCCAGAAGCTGTCGTCAGATGAACATTCCGACGTACTCGGACAGCTGAAAATGCAGGACATTTCCCACGAAGAAGTCATCGACCGTTTTCACCTGCTCTATCAGCTGGATAACGGCTCATGGACTGTGTACGAAACATTTTTATTAGG
This sequence comes from Bacillus sp. NEAU-242-2, assembly GCF_027853835.1. NCBI lineage: Bacteria > Bacillati > Bacillota > Bacilli > Caryophanales > Bacillaceae > Bacillus > Bacillus sp. NEAU-242-2. The sequence continues at coordinate 809,763 of NZ_JAPNNY010000001.1, forward strand.
CGGAGGAGAATAACTGCTTGGAATCCATCATCGCAAAAACTGAAAAACAGCTGAACGACGCTTTTTTCGTCAGAAAAGAGGTCTTTGTGAAAGAACAGCATGTTCCGGAAGAAGAGGAAATTGATCAATTCGAAGACACGTCAGAGCATATAGTCATATATGACGGCGGCCAGCCGGTCGGAGCCGGCAGATGGCGCTTGAAAGACGGGCATGGAAAATTAGAGCGCATCTGCGTAATGAAAAGCCATCGTTCTTTAGGCGTCGGAGCCATCATAATGCAGGCGCTTGAAAAAGCGGCGGCAGCCAAGGGCGCCGGCAGCTTTATCTTACATGCGCAGACGCAGGCGGTTCCGTTTTACGAAAAACAAGGATACCGCGTCACTTCCGGCGAAGAATTTCTCGATGCGGGCATCCCCCATCTGGAAATGATAAAGGAATACAAACAATAAAATCAAAAGCACTCCTGTTGATATGGCAGGAGTGCTTTTTTTATGAAAATCATACTATTTCATGAAATTTATTGCATTTTATGGAAGGTTAATGTATGTTTAGTATACGAAGTATTACAATTCATACAAAAAATATAATTCATATTTCGGAGGGATAAACATGACGGCACCAAAAGGAAAACACATATTCGGGACTGTTAAAGTGGGCACAAAAGGACAGATTGTCATTCCTAAAGAAGCAAGAGATGTTTTCGATATAAATCCGGGGGATTCACTGCTTATGCTTGGGGATGACCAGCAAGGTATCGCACTTGTTAAACAAGAACTCTTTTTCGAGTTTGCAAAAGATATTTTAAACGCTAAGCAAATCGACGCAGATAGCGAGAACGAGTAAATGCACGCGATTGAGCTGAAGCAATTAACGAAACATTATAAAGAAACCGCCGCCGTTGACCGTCTTGAGTTCTCAGTTGAGAAAGGGGAATTTTTCGCTTTACTCGGTGAGAACGGAGCCGGAAAAACGACATTAATCAGTATGCTTTGCGGACTCCTCTCTCCGGATGAGGGTGATGCATCAGTGCTTGAACACAGTATTTTGACTGATTTGGATAAAATAAAACCGAAATTGAACATGTCCCCGCAGGAAACAGCCATCGCTCCTCATCTAACCGTACGGGAAAACTTAGAGTTTATAGCCGGAGTCTACGGAATTCCGAAAAAAGAAGCAAAAAAAAGAACAGATGAGATGCTCGAATTGTTTCAATTAAAAGAGAAAGAAAGAGCAAAAACCAAAACCTTATCAGGAGGAATGCAGCGCCGCCTCAGCATCGCAATGGGCATGATTACAAAACCGGATATTTATTTCTTAGATGAGCCGACATTAGGGCTGGACGTCCGTTCACGCCGCGAGTTGTGGAAAAATCTTGAGACATTAAAGGGAGACATGACGATTATTTTAACAACACACTATTTAGAAGAGGCTGAAGCCCTGGCAGACCGTATTTGCATTTTAGAAAATGGGACTCTAAAAGCACTGGGCACGGCGGAGGATCTGAAAAAACAAACTCATTCAGCCACATTTGAAGATGCCTTTTTAGCGATTTGTGACGGAGAGGCGGGTCTTTATGCTTGATTTCGCCATTCGCAACCGCAAAGAGATTTTTCGTGACCCCCTGTCTATTATCCTTGGAATCGCACTGCCTGTTATTCTATTGTTTCTGTTTACGGCAATTGAAAAAAATGCGCCACTTGATACCTTTAAAATTCAGCACTTAGCACCCGGACTCATTGTTTTCGGTTTCGCTTTCCTTACGATGTTCTCTGCATTGCTGATCGCAAAAGACAAACAGACCGCCCTTTTGACCCGTTTGTTTGCTTCCCCTTTAAAAACAGCCGATTATGTTATCGGTTACGCAATGCCGATGCTGCCGTTAGCCATTTTACAAATCATCATTTGTTTTATCGCAGCTGCTGCTGCCGGTTTATCCGCCGAGTGGATGAATCTTCTCGCAGGTATCGCTGTCTTGCTGCCGATTGCGATGATGTCCGTTTTCTTCGGTTTATGTTTAGGGGCTGTGTTTACGGACAAACAAATTTCAGGTATCGGAACGATTTATATTACACTCGTGCAATTTCTGGGCGGAGCTTGGATGGAGGTGAGCCTGCTCGGTGACACATTCAAACATATCGCTTATGCCTTACCGTTTGTTCACTCGATCGAGCTGGCCCAGGAAGTCATATCCGGAGATTATTCTTCCTTTCATCAGCATATTTGGCCGATAGCGGGATATACCGTTTTGGCGCTTGCACTTGCTTTCCTCAGTTTTATGAAAATCAGGAAGAGATAAAAAAAGCCGGCACTCCGTAATGGGAGCGCCGGTTTTCTTTTTTACGTTTCTTTCAGAAGGCTTATCGTATGCGGCAGCAGACGGTCATCCCCCGGACTGCCATGGCCCGGAACGACAATGCTGATGTCCTGATATCTTTTCATGACTTTGCGGACGGCGCGCGGCCACTGATCCGGATAAAAGCCCGGAGTTGGCACGATTTCCTTTGTTTCTAAAGCCTTGATTAAACAACCGCCGAATAAGAGCTTATCCTCAGGCAGCCAGACGGTAATATTGTCTTCCGTATGCCCTTTTCCCGGATAAAACGTTTCAATTTTCATATCGCCAAACTGCAGCTTTGTCACGTTTTTCAAATCTCCGAGCGGCCGGTGATATCCCTGCTGCCGGGCGAAGTCGGCGGTCAGCTTCGTGCTGTGCACCTTTACACCGTATTTGTACAGTGTGTTCAGCCCGCCGATGCGATCGTCATGGGCGTGTGTCACAATGGCATCGGTCATCCTTTTGCCGGGAAACCGCTGTTTTATTTCTGTCATTAATTGCTCTGTGAGACTGTCATTCCACGGAGTATCAATCAGTACGATTCCTTTGGAAGTTTCAAGAAGCAATCCGTTCGCAGGGACGGGACTTCCGTCTGCCGTACCGATGCTTGTATGCATCCAGACATGCGGCGCCAGCTGTGTAAGAGTGACATCTTTTGCTGCGGAGCTCTCCGCCGCGTGTGCCGGTTTCATTCCGGCAGTAAAGAGGCCGAATAGAAATAACCCCGCAATTAATAATGAAAGCTTTCTCAAATTGAATCATTCCTTTCCGCATCTTTCATCTATACGGCTCAAAAAAACCCGGAGATTTCCGGGCTTTTTCACACGTATTGATTTATCAACCGGCCTTTTCCCATAATTTGCGGCAGACGGGAAAGAGAGCGCTTACGTTTTTCTTCATGCACTTTCTTTGCTGCGGCTGCGGTGTTTTCCTGGCGGCGCTCCACCTCTCTGTACACCCTGTCATTGGCGAGGGCGGCCGCTTTCGTAATACCGGCGTAATCAGGCTTATAACCCGCTGCCCGGTTTGCGTATTGAGAATACTGCTGGTTTTGAATCCGTCCTGCATAAATCATATGTACCCCTCCCCTTCGCTTTTTATTTCCCTTAATCTTACTTTTTGAAACGCGGTTCTTTTGTTATGATATTCTTTGTCTATCAAATGGATGAACACCTTTTAATGGGAGGACCCCTTTTTGAAATGCGCCCGACTGAATAACCGAACGATACATTTACATACATATTCTAGAGAACATTACCAATTCCTTTTTGAAGAAGCTCAGAAAGGAAATATTTTTTGCGCACATTGTGACCAGCCCGTCTTGATGCGGCTTTCGATTTTAGAGCAGCCGGCATTTTATCATCGGCAAAAGGGAGACTTCACCGCCTGTGAAAAAGCATGTGCGGCCGAGGAACCACAAGCGGAGAAAGAAAAAGAAGAGTATAAGGAGGCAGGCATGTTCCGCCTGCCGAAAGGAAAAGCGATTTCAGAGAATCCGAAACCGATCGTCTCAGAATGGAAAAGCCCGAAAAAAGTGCCTGCGGCCGAACCGTTTTCACCAACATCCGAGGCGGCTGATACATCTTTGTTCCCCGGCATCGGCCTGAACCGCGAACAGATGAAGGCAGTTACTGAAACGGACGGGCCTTTATTAGTGCTTGCCGGAGCGGGAAGCGGAAAAACAAGGGTGCTGACAGCCCGCGCCGCCCATATGATTGAACACCTCGGCATTTCACCTGAGAATATGCTGCTTGTGACCTTTACGACAAAAGCCGTCGCCGAAATGAAAGAGCGGATGGCGAATGAGTACGGGCTGGCAGCCGGAAAAGTCTCCCGTCTCGTGACCGGAACATTCCACAGTTTTTTCTATAAAATACTCTATCATTATGATTCTTCAAAATGGAACGGCAGCCAGCTTTTAAAAATGGAGTGGCAAAAAGAGCAATATGTGAAAAAGGCGCTTTATGAAGAAAATTTGGATGAAAAAGAGTTTCCCGTCGACCAGGCGCTACAGCTTATCGGCTGCTGGAAAAACACGTATCTCCCCCATGAGACCATTCCGCTTGCGGACGACTGGGAGAAAAAAGTGTACCGGCTCTACGAACGTTACGAACGGCAGAAGCGGGAAAAACGGCAATTTGATTTTGATGACATGGCCCAAGGCTGTTATGAACTGTTTCAAAGCCGGCCTGATATTCTCGCGCAGTACCAAAACAGATTTTCTCATATTTTGATTGATGAGTTTCAAGATATTAATCCTGTCCAGTACAACATTATGCAAATGATCGCAAGCCCGGAGAATAACCTGTGCTGCGTGGGTGATGACGACCAATCCATTTATGCGTTCCGCGGCAGCAGCCCGTCTTTCATTCTTGATTTTCAAAAGGATTATCCGGCAGCAAAGACCATTTACTTAACGGCAAATTACCGCTCGCCGCATCCGATCGTCTCAAGCGCTCATGCCGTCGTAAAGAAAAATAAAAAACGGTATGAAAAAATACTTTCTGCCGTCAAAGACGGCGTTCACAATCCCGTGATATTTTATCCTTACGATGAAGAAGAAGAGGCGACCATGATCGTTTCGGATATGAAAGAGAAAATTCAAAACGGGGCGAGTCCTGACGATTTTGCCGTGCTTTACCGGACAAACAGCGCCGGACGGGCCATTTATGAAAGACTTCACCAATCATCGATTCCTTATCATGCCGACCGTGGCGTGCAGACGTTCTACAGCCGCAGAATCGTACGCCAGATCCTCGCCTACTTATATGCGAGTCAGAATGAAGATGATACGGATGCGGTGAAAGACCTGCTGCCCGCCTTATTTTTAAAGCAATCCGCCCTGCAAACGTTAAAGGCGCTGTCAATCACGGAAGATTGCACGATGATTAAGGCACTGACGAAACTGCCTGACCTGAAGCCTTTTCAAATAGGGAAGATCAAGCAGATCGTTCCGTTTTTCGCAAGCATCCGGACAATGAAGCCGGTTGAAGCCATCACCTTTGCAGAAAGCAAAATGGGTTTTTCCGAGTATTTAAAAAAACGGGGCAATGAGGGAAACAAACTGGAAAAAGGCTCTGATGATCTCAGGGATGTCAAAGTGGCCGCCAAAAAATTCAAAACCATTCCCGATTTTCTTGCGCATGTCGATCATATGCGCGCCGCTGAGAATCAGAAAACCGATGAAAACGGCGTCGAACTGCTGACCATTCACCGCTCTAAAGGTCTTGAATTCAATACGGTCTATATTTTAGGCGCGGCTGACGGCTCGATCCCCCATGACTTCGCGCTTGAGACGGCGAGACAGGGCGATCCCGCTCCGCTCGAAGAAGAAAGACGGCTCCTGTATGTCGCAATGACAAGGGCCATGCAGCATTTATATGTATCTTGTCCCGCGTACAGGCGGGGAAAAACAGCGCGCAGCTCAAGATTTCTCGAGCCCCTTCTCCGGACGGACAGACGGAGCGCACTCAGGATATAAAGAACCCGGCAGTGATCTGCCGGGTTTTTCTCACATAAAAAGGCCTTTTTAGCAAGGCCGGCTGACGCCTATTTATTGTTCAACATTTTAGAAATGGTGCCAAAATCAAGTTTCTCTTTACCGCTTGTAATCGATTGAACGATTTTGTCTTCCAATTCTTTCGGAACACGCTTGTTAGCCAGCTGGGACACCTTCTGAATGACGCCTCTCACCGTGTTTTCATCTTTGAAATTGGCATTTTGCAATGATCCTGCAAGGTTCATGACATCCTTCATGCTGACGCCTGTTTTCTTCTCAATATTTTTGAAAAATTGATTATCCATGGTGTGCCTCCTTTTGTGGAGTAATACGATATTGTATGAATAAAGAGCGGAACATGTGCCCGTAAGACAAGGAAAAAATTCAGAGTGCCCCGTCTCTATACTCCTTCATACATCAGGGAAGCACGGGACTGAACGGTCCCGCGCTTATCCAAAGTCTTGCTAAGGTTTAGCCAAAAAAGGATGCACCGACAATGATCAGAAGGATGAACAATACGACAACAAGAACAAATGTTGAGCCGTAGCCGCCTCCGACATAGCCGCCTCCGTATCCGCCGCAGCCGCCGTAACCGTAGCCGCCGCCGAATCCGCCATATCCGAATCCCATATCTAAGCACCTCCTTTACTCTCTATACTCTATGTGAGCCGACTTGTTTGGCTTGGATAAATGCATAGGGCCGGTGCGGATTTCATTCATTTTATTGAGAATGCTCATTTTTCTTCAGTTTCGATTCTGTTTCGGCGGCAAACACATCTATCCATTCCTCAAAGCGCGATCCCGCTTCATCAAACTCAGACAGCTGTTTTTCAATAGATAAGATATAGTTGTCATGCTCCTGCTGATTTTGATTGTGCCGGCGGTATTTACCGTTTATGAATGATTCAAATATATTCATAACATCCCCTCCTCCTATGATCTATGCCGGACAGAGGCCGGCGTTCGGCAAAAAACAAAAAAACCGGAAGCTCCGGTTTTTTAAAAACGGCTATTTCGGTTTTTTCTTTTGGCCGCAGCCGCAGCCTTTTTTCTTAATTTTTTTTTCGTAAGGCTGATGCACAGTTGATTTGTATGGAGAGTGTTGGGAAGGTTTGCTTGATTGATTCATGGTGATCCTTCCTTTCCTTATGTCATATATGCCAGTTTATGCCGAAAGTGACGGTAAGTTGCTGGTGGAACCGCCTTATTCCTGCAGAAGACGAGAAACCGCAGCTTCAATGATCCCGGCCGCGCCGGCTATGGCTAACAGCAAAATCAGCCATTGCGCGGCCTCGGGGATCACAATCTGCGCCGCAATTAAAAAGGCGGCGCACCATACGCCCGTACACCAATAGCAGCTGAGAAGTTCACCGATAAATGCCCTGATGCCTTTTCCTTTTATGACAATGTAGGTTTCTGTCGTGCCGTCGGGTGCGGTTTCTGTTTTTTCCTCGTGAAAAAGGCTCCGAAGCGGCGCCATAATGGTGTCAAATACGAAAAGCCTGGCCAGCCGGAAAACGGCAAACGATAACAGAATAAATGAAAGCCAATTGATAACCACCTGTTCACTCCTTTTCAAAACATGACCTCTTTATACATATGCGAAAACCCTGATCTTCATGAATCGCACCTTGTCCGGCAAAAAAATAGGTGCGGTTTAGTTGTTTTTCTTATTCCGCTCGGCGTTTCATTTGCATTATATAGAGTATGAATGAGAAAGGAGTGAAGGTTATGTCGTTTGAAGAAAAAGTCGAAACACTGCAACCGCAAATATACGAACAATTATCCAACGAATTCGAGCAGACGATCGAAGTGATTGATTGCGAAAATGTCACAATAGATACAACACATATAACGGCCGCTCTTTCTATACAAGCCTCAGTTACTACGGCGATTATCCTCGCGACACAGCTCGCGATCGCAGATGAAGACACAGCCGACCAAATCGCAACCGAACTGCTGATCCTGGATGATTGCCAAATAAAAAAGAGGACCGTCATTCAAGTCCTGAACAGCCGCAATATTAAAATCACACTGACAGCAGACGATATCATGGCCTTTGTACAAATTTTGTTTCAATTATTAAATATACTTTTTGCTGAACTAGACATCCTTTAACCTTTCTTTTCAAATATTTAAATAGAGGTGAGAACAAATGGCAGATAACGAAAAATTAAAAAAAGAACTCGAAAATCTACCAGAAGTGGATCCGCTTTTAAAGGTGCTTGTCAGCAATGTCTTCAAAAAACACGGCGTGACAAAGGATAAAATGCGGGAAATACCTGATGAAGAAAAAGAAATGCTGATCGCATTAGTCAAAGACATGCAGGCAAAAACAGAAGCTTTTCTTGAAAGCCAGAAACAGAAAAAAGAGCAGGAAAAAGCGCAAGAACAGCAGACAAATCCGCAAACCCGCAGAGAACAATTAATCGAACAGCTCCGGCAAAGACGCCAAAATCCCGGTCAATAACTAAAAAATAGTGATTTTTATCAGGATAGATGCCTGAGTCAAAATAAGAGGCCGGCTCATTTAATAATAGTAAAAGAAAAGGAGGAATAGATATGGAAAGCAGACCATACTCTTGGGTTGCACTTGATCCTGAATGCGAACATCCGCGAGAAGAAAAAGAAGAAAAAGAAGGAAGAAGATGTAATGTTTGCTGTAACGGACATGGATTTGGCGAAGATAATGCCTTCCTTGACCAAGACCTGGCTCAGGCGAATCTCAACAAACAAGTTTCTGAAGAAGCGATTATTATCAGAGACTCTTGTGATATTAACGTGACGTCAACAGACGTTCAAGCAGTCGCTTCAGTCATGACAGCGATTAATGCAGCAGTCGTAACGGCCACTCTCACTTCAATTGCTGACGGAGTCATCGCCGAATTGGTCGCACAAGACTTATTGCAGCTAACAGCTAACAAACAAATCAACCGTCAAAAACTGCTCATCGAAAACTCCCGCGGCGTAAACGTGACAACAGTAGATGCCGATATCGCAGTGTTGATCTCAACAGCCACAAATTTACTGATTGCTGTCTTAGTCATCACCCTCGTCCTCTAAAAAGAAAAAGCAGAGCTAAAAATGCTCTGCTTTTTCTTATTTTCTCCGCATATGATGAATATATAGACGTTCACCCACACCAAGTGAGGCTCGCGTACATATGTTGTTAAAGACAAAAGTCAAATACCCTAAAAGAAGGAGCTGAAATCCATGAGCTGCGGAAAACACCATGGCCGAGATGAAAGTTGTGTATGCGATGCAGTCGAGAAGATTTTAGCAGAACAAGAGGCTGTTGAAGAACAATGCCCGACTGGATGCTATACGAATCTTTTGAGCCCGACGATTGCAGGTAAAGACACCATTCCGTTTCTCGTATTTGATAAAAAAGGCGGATTGTTCTCCACATTCGGGAACGTCGGAGGATTTGCGGATGACAGCCAGTGCTTTGAGTCCATTTTCTTTCGTGTAGAAAGACTATGCGATTGCTGCGCGACGCTGTCAGTATTGCGCCCCGTAGATGTGCACGGCGACACCCTCAGCGTCTGCCATCCTTGTGATCCTGATTTCTTCGGTTTAGAAAAAACAGAATTTTGCATTGAAGTTGATCTGAGCTGCTTCAGCGCCATTCAGTGCCTTTCACCGGAGCTTGTTAACCGGCCTGAGCCGCACAAAGAGAAAAAGCATCACGGATAGTCATTGATTCGCATCTTTTCTAAAGAGAATCCCCTTCCAATCTTCTATTACAGATGCAATCATCAGCCCGCCCGGACTTCCGGGCGGCTGACTCTCCGATATCGTTTAATCCGGTCCCATTTAAAACGTTAAGGCAGGAGGGATATTATGAACCAGAAAACAACATACTGTGTGCGTGAAGCGGTAGAAAATATTGAAGACCTGCAAAATGCGGTCGAAGAAGATTGCCCGACAGGCTGTTATTCTAACCTTTTATCTCCGGCTTATACATTAGGCAATACAGTGCCGTTCGCCATCTTCACCTCAAAATCGAAACCGTTCACCGCATTCGGAAACGTCGGCGAGCTGGATAACGGTCCGTGTTTTAATACCGTTTTTTTCAGAGTTGAAAGGGTCTGTGACGGCTGTGCCACATTAAGCCTGCTTATTGCTTTTGATGAGCATAAACACATTCTTGATTTTACAGATAAAGACTCTCTCTGCGATGTATTCCGTTTAGAAAAAACGAACTATTGCGTTGAAGTCGATCTTAATAGCTTCTGCGCCATCAATTGCCTGAACCCGAGACTGATCAACCGCACACATTCTTAAATCAAAAAGCATAAAAATAAGCTGCCGGATTAAAGAATTCAGGCAGCTTTTTGTATGGTTAAAATCCAAGCGGATGCAGCGAGGTGATATCGTCTATTGCGAGTTCTGCCGGCGCTCCGTTGCTTGTCGTCCGCAGGAAGATCGCATTATTTTTTCTGCCGACGATTACGCCTCTGTAGGTTTTTCCGTTGGCTTCTATCAGACAAAGGGTCCGCGGCATATTATGCGGCAGCTTCGTTAAGAAATCAATTTTTTCAAGAATGGACATTCTGCTCATCGGCTTTTTCACGCGTTTTGGCGGAACCTTTTCCTCTGGGGCGGCATTGTGAACCGCTTCAGGCTCTTTTTCAGCGGCATCAGGCTCTTTTTTAGCGGCGTCAGGCTTGGCAGTGTCCTGCTCCGCTTGCGCCGGAACTTCTTGAACGGCTTCTTCTGAGCGGCTGTGCTGTTCAGGTACTTGCTTTTCTGGTTCGACAGCCACTGCTCCTTCAGGCTGAGTTTTACATTCTTCCTCCCGCTTTCCATGCATCGGCTCTTCTTCCGGCGGCTGCGGCGCTTTCCTTTTTTTGATTAATATGTCCTGCATTGATGATTGCGTGTCTGAATAATCCGCCTGAACAATATACATGAGCGGTTTTTTTTCCGCGTTTCTGTTTTGTTTTGACATCTTCATCCCTCCGATTCTGTCATGTTTTATTTATATGACGGAATGATTAAAATCAGAAGAAAGAAAAAAGCAATCCCTGAAAGGGACTGCTTGTTATTTAACGTGCGGTAATATGGAATCCTGAATCCACGTGAAGATTTTCGCCCGTGATGCCTCTTGACAGGTCACTGAACAAGAATGCAGCCGTGTCGCCCACTTCTTCAGGTGTTGTCGTGCGGCGCAGCGGCGCGCGCTCTTCAATTTCTTTCAGGATAGAGTTGAAATCACTGATTCCTTTTGCAGACAGCGTACGGATCGGCCCTGCTGAAATGCTGTTGACGCGGATGTTTTCTTTTCCTAAGTCAGCGGCTAAATATCTCACGCTCGCATCAAGAGACGCTTTTGCCACACCCATTACGTTATAGTTTGAAACGACGCGCTCTCCGCCGAGGTAAGTGAGTGTAACGATGCTTCCGCCTTCAGTCATAATCGGACGCGCCGCTTTTGCGACCGCTGTCAGAGAGTAAGAACTGATGTTATGCGCAAGCAGGAATCCTTCGCGGTTCGTATTTAAATATTCGCCGACAAGCTCTTCTTTGTTTGCGAACGCGATGCAGTGCGCGATGCCGTGAATCACGCCGACCTGCTCTTTAATGCTTGCAAAGCAAGTTTCGATCTCAGCGTCATTTGTCACATCACACGGAAGGATGATGGAATCATTTCTTTCTAATGTAGCCGCAAGGTCATGAACTGATTTTTCCAAGCGCTCTCCCGCGTAAGTGAAAATGAGGCGCGCTCCGGCTTCATGCAGCGAACGGGCGATTCCCCATGCGATACTGCGTTTATTGGCAACGCCCATCACAACGATGTTGCGGCCTTCAAGTGAGAAATTCATATGTATAAAGCCTCCTGTAATCGTCTTAAAGACATAGTTTTAGTACCTGATCTTAATTTTTATCATATCATAACCTTGTCCAGATTGAAAGCATGGGAAAAAGACCGCGGATGTTGACGCGGCCTCTTTTTTATCTCGTCTGCAGACTGTTCCTTTTAAAGGCAAAATGATTGGTCGGGCCGTGTCCCGCTCCGATGCCGAGCGTATGTTCCACGGCTTCCCGCACAAAATTGACGGCTGTCTCAAACGCGGTCTGAATGTTTTTCCCCTTTGCCGTTTCCGCCGTCAGCGCGGCTGCGAACGTGCAGCCTGTTCCGTGGGTGTGTTTCGTGTCAATATAAGCGTGGCTGATTTGGGTAAAAGACGAACCGTCAAATAATAAATCAACGATTCTCCCCTGTTCAGGCTGATGTCCGCCTTTTATGATGACATGCTTTGCCCCAAGCTTGCAAAGGCGTTCTGCCGCTTTTTTCCGGTCCTCAAACGTGCGGATTTCCATCCCCGTCAATACCTCAGCTTCCGGAACATTCGGCGTCACCGCATAGCTGCGCGGAATTAACAGCTCTTTTAACGCGGCCTGAGATTCCTCACGCAGCAGGGAAGCGCCTCCTTTGGCAATCATGACGGGATCGGTGATGAGATGATCAAGCCCGTACTGATCCGTTTTTTCCGCAATTTCCGCAATCATTTCCGCGCTCCACAGCATTCCCGTTTTTACAGCGTCAGGCCGCAAATCTTCCGCCACCGCGTCAATCTGGCTGCCCAGCGCCTCCCGGGTGAGCGGATAAATGCCGTGAACGCCCAACGTGTTCTGGGCGGTTACCGCTGTAATGGCTGACATCCCGAAAACGCCGAGCTCCTGAAAGGTTTTGAGATCCGCCTGTATACCGGCGCCGCCTCCTGAATCTGATCCGGCAATCGTCAATGCTTTGCATATGCTCATGATGTTTTTCGCTCCTTTCGCATTATCCGATCCATTTATGATAAAAGGATTTCGCTCTGCTGATATCACTTGTGCCGTGTATTAATGCTCTGCCGTCACGAAACAGTACCATCTTGAAATTGTCTGTGCAAAACGAAATTAAATACGGGTTGGCTGAAACATCAAGCCCTGCCCGTCTGAGCTGTCCCGCAAGGTTTTGCAGATCAAACTGTTCGGAAATCCCCGTTCTGATCTGCACCGTGTTCCGTCCGCACAGAACCGCCGCTTTTGTCTGATTTTCATAGGATAAAAACGGAAAATCGTTTGTGCCGCAGCTTGGACAATCAGCCGACTTAAGACGGGCGACGTTTATTTCTGACCGTTCATTTTTCCATAAATCAAAGGAACGGAGAACATGCTCGATAGATCCGCCCGTTAACAGCTTCAGCGCATCTGCTGCCTGAAAAACGGCCGTCTGCAATACAGCCGGGCTGATGATTCCCGCCGTATCGCATGTCATACCGCCTAAGGGCAATGTCTCAAGCAGACAGTGAAGGCACGGCGTGACACCGGGAATGACGGTAAAAGAGAGCCCGTAGCTGCCGACACAGGCGCCGTACAGAAAGGGAATTCCTTTCTGCACAGCCGCATCATTCACAATCAGTCTCGTTTCAAAGTTGTCGGCGGCATCCACGATGAGGGAGGCATCACGAATCAATCCGGGTGCGTTTTCCGCAGTGACATCCATGACAAATCCCTCGACCTCTACATCGCTATTTATAGATCGAAGCCGTTTTTCAGCCGCCGCGGCTTTCGGCATTTCCTGTCTGACATCGTCTTCGGTATAAAGTTGCTGGCGCTGGAGATTACTCCACTCCACATAATCTCTGTCAGCGATCGTTACCTTCCCGACCCCTGCTCTGACAAGCATCTCCGCACTTGCCGTCCCAAGCGCACCCGCGCCGATAATCACGGCATGAGATGACCGGAGCTTCTCTTGGCCGGAGGGACCGATCGGCTGAAACAGCTCCTGTCTGGAATATCTGTCCGTCATACCGGAAGACCGTCTCGCGGACTGCTTGCAGTTCCGTAATCTTTCACCGGAATTCTCCCGGCTTCATAAGAAAGACGGCCCGCTTCTACGGCAAGCTTCATCGCCCGGGCCATTTTGACCGGATCATCAGCGCCTGATACAGCGGTATTTAACAGCACGCCGTCAGCCCCGAGCTCCATCGCGTAGGCGGCGTCTTTTGAAGATCCGACGCCGGCATCGACAATGACCGGCACCTTCGCCTGTTCAATGATAAAAGAAAGATTCAGCGGATTTAAAATTCCCTGACCGGAACCGATCGGCGAAGCGCCCGGCATAATGGCATGCACTCCGAGCTCCTCAAGACGTCTTGCGAGCACGACATCGTCTGACGTATACGGAAGCACGATAAATCCCTCTTCGAGCAGCTGTTCTGATGCTTTCAGCGTTTCAACCGGATCAGGCAAAAGTGACCGGCTGCATCCGATGACTTCTACTTTTATCATGTCACAAAGCCCTGAAGCTTTGGCAAGCCTTGCGATTCGGACCGCCTCTTCAGCCGTTGCGGCGCCGGCCGTATTCGGCAGAAGCGTGTATTTAGACAAGTCAAGCTGTTCGAGAAAGTTAGGCTGAGACTCTTCAAAGATGTTCATCCGCCGCACCGCAAAGGTTAAAATATCTGATTCCGAGAAGGCCACCGCCTCTTTCTGAATCTCAAAACTCGGATATTTTCCCGTTCCTAACAGCAATCTTGACCGAAACTGTTTTCCGCCTATTGTTAACATCCTCATCCGCCTCCTACAAAATGGACAATTTCTATGACATCGCGGTCACACAAACTTGTATTTTCATAATTCTTTTTTTCAATGATTTCTTTATTTCTCTCCACAACTACGATTCTTTGATCAAGCTGGTACGATTCAAGCAAATCCTGAACCGTCCCCTCTTTTCGATTCCAATCAATTTGTTTTCCGTTCAGCTGAAGGATCATATATGAACAGCCTCCTTGCGATCGATTCGAAACGCTTCTTCCCATTCCCGTTTGACTTGTTGCCCCAAGATCATATCCCGCACCATTACAGCCGTTGCCGGCGCCAACAGGATGCCGTTCCGAAAATGGCCGGCGGCGAAGATGATGCCGCTGTCTTCAGGATGCCGCCCGATAAACGGCTTGCCGTCTTTTGTTCCCGGCCTGAGCCCCGCCCAAAACCGATCTATTTTCATATGTTCGATGGCGGGAAGCATGGTTTTCGCTTTTGCAATGACGGCCTCAATTCCTCCGATGTCAGGCGTATCGCTCCAGTCACCCTGTTTCATCGTGGCGCCGATGACAAGCCGGCCGCTTTTTCTCGGGACGACATAACAATGATCATGGTAAAGGGTTTTGGTCAGCGGGGTATCGTCATTCCACACGGAAAGGCATTCTCCTTTCACAGGAAAAAAAGGCTGTCCCAAGCCGAGCTGGCTGAAAAACCGGCCGCTCCATACACCGCTTGCAACTGCGACTTTGTCAGCATAAACATCCCCGCCGGACGTTGTGATGCAATATTCTCCGTTCACCCGTTTTACGGAGGTGACTTGTGTATGCTCATATATGTGAGCGCCATAGCGCCGCGCCCCTTTTGCATACGCTTTGCAAACATAGTACGGTTCGACATGGACATCGTCTTTTATAAAACTGGCACCGAGAATGTCTTTTGAAGCGTAAGGCTCTTTTTCAAGGGCATCTTCCGCTGAAAGCCAAGTGACGGAAGGCAGATCATCCATCTTCCGTAAACGGGCGATATCTTCTTCGGTACACGCCAGTTTAAGCATTCCGCCGTTATGGCGCCTGATGTCAATGCCGCAAGCTTCCTCAAGCTCTTGCCCCGCCGCTTCATACAGCCTTTGACTGTGCATGGCAAAATCAAAAAACGCATCCCGTTTTTCACATTCCGCATGAGCGCCCAGCATTCCCGCGGCAGCGCTTGTCGTTTTTCGGCCGACTTCTCCGCCTTCAAACAAGACAACGTTCTGCTGCGTCTTCGCCAGCTCATAAGAAATGGCGCACCCGATAATTCCGCCGCCGATCACCGCCGTATCATAGTGTTTCTTCATAATCGGCCTCCCTTACCGCGCGTGCATACCGTTTTGCCGCCTCCTCAGGATTTTCAGCTGAGAAAATGCCTGACATGACGGCAATTCCGTCCGGCTTCGCCTGCTTTGTGTGTCCGATCGTCTGCAGTGTCATTCCGCCGATTGCGATAACGGGGATGGAAAGCGTGCGTTTGATCTCTGAAAGCAGGCTGATGCCTCTTGCTTCAAGTCCTTGTTTACATTCGGTTTCAAATATATGGCCGAACACCACATAATCCGCATCTTCCTTTTCAGCTTGGATGGCTTCTTCCAGCGAATGAACCGAACGTCCGATATGAAGATGGGGAAATCTGCTTCGCACCTGTTTTACGGAAAAGCTGCGGGACGGAAGCTGAACACGGTGTATGTTGGCAAAAAGCGCGATATCCGCCCTGTCATTGATGATCAATTTGTCCTTATCCGCACCGCCCTTTTTCAAAAGGGACAAAAGCTGCATGATCTCTCCCGCTGTTTTATCCCGCTCACGGATATGGATAAAGCTCACTTCGCGCTGAATCGATAGAATATCCTCGGCCAGCTCGGCAACGGGTTTGCGATTATCAGTTACCGCGTGCAGCTCCAAAGGATTCCACCTCTTTTCCGTCCTTCTCGGACCAGCCTTCTTTTTGATAAGCCATTCCCCAAAATTGATATTCATAATAGCTTGAAATCACAAAATTCTCTTTCATTTTTGCGCGGATTTCCTCTGTGCTGTTTTCAGCAATCTCATCAAAACGGCTGATCTGTTCTTCGACCTGCTGTCTGAACCAGTCTCCGCCGTATGTACCGATCCATTTTTCATAAATCGGATGCTCCGGTTTGCACTCTTTTAAGTGTTCGCCGACTTCATAATAAAGCCAATAACAGGGCAGAAGCGCAGCTAATATTTCTCCAAAATTGCCGCTCATCACCGATCTGTACATATGAGACGTATAAGAATAGGCGGTCGGTGCCGGTTTAAATGCCGCACGCTCTTCTTCCGTAATTCCTAAAAGCTCCGTAAACTCGCGGTGCAGCGCCATTTCCGCTTCATATGTCCCTTGAGCGTGGCCCGCCATCCTGCCCGTCGTAAACAAGTCTTCGGCATATGCGGCGCCGAACGCCTGAACTTTTGCAAAATGCGTCAAATAGTAGGAATCTTGCAGCACGTAATAGCTGAAACGGTCAATCGGCAGGCTTCCGTCACCGATTCCCGTTACAAACGGATGAACAAAACTTCCGTCCCACCATTCGGCAGCCGCCTGTCTGCATTCTTCAGAAAATGTCATCATGTCTTCCCCCCTGATAAAATAAAAAAACCACTTTCCCGCATCGGAAAAGTGGTTTGGAATTTAAATGGATAAAAGGAACCCCAAAAAAATACCGCTCCACTTCCCTACGCAGGTCTGAACCTGTTCAAGTTATGAGGGTCTAAAAGTCTCACTTTTATCTCAGCCCTTATGAAGGACACCCCTAGTGGTCATACGATTAATGATTTATTTGTTATGCCTTCTATATTATCACGAATTGCAATTTGGTCAAGCTTCAAGGATTTTTCTCAGTTCCGACACGTAGTTGCGCGAGCCCGTGACGATGAGACGGTCTCCTGTTTTCAGCCGCGTGTCTCCGTGCGGAACGATGCTGTCCACACCTCTGAAAATCCGGACGAAAATCACATCGCCCATCAGCGGAAATTCCCGCAGAATGATGCCGTTATACGCCGGGTTTTCCAGATTGATCTGATATAACGAAGACTCCTCATTCGTCAGGAGGCTCATCACGCCCGGCGCCTCAATTAACGCGCGCAGCAGCGTTTTTGTAGACATAAGGATAGAAAAAATACTGATGCCCTCTTCTTTCAGTTTTGTTTCATGCTCAACCGAGCCGACGCTTGCGATGATACGCTCAGTCCCTTTCTCTTTCGCTAGTAAGGCGATTTCAGCGTTCACATCTTCATTTCCCGTCGCCACGACAAGAATATCCGTTTTAAAAATACCGTGCGACTCAAGCGTGCCGGGCTCGTAATCAGAAATCGTGTCAACTGAAAAAACGGATTCCGCAAGCGTTTCCCCGGCATTTTCCTGATACACATGGACGACCCGTACTTCATATTCCTCCTCTGGCAATTCCAGCGTAACCGGGAGCGTCATTTGATTGGCGCCGATAAATGTAATGCGCTTTTTTTCCTGCGGCGCGCTTTGCCGTTTGAATAATTTCTTAAAGCCGATCGGCGTGATGATGCTGGCAATAACCGCAACTAAAGTCAGCGCGCCGGACATATTGGCGCTGATAATGTGGAGCCTTTCTCCGATCGTAGCCGCCGCGATAACAAGCGACAGCGTGGACGTCAGCAAAAAGCCCGAAGCAAACACGGTTCTTTTGTCGTACCATTTCGTTAAATAAAACACCGGGAACATTTTGCTGATAAACAGCGCAAGCAGAAGAAGCGGAATCATCGTTAATGTTTTCGGATCTTGGAAAAGCGTCCAAATGTCCAATTTCACCCCGACCATGACGAAAAAGATCGGAATTAAAAACCCGTAGCCGAAGGAATCCAGCTGTTCCACCATTTCTTTATTCGGAGACAGAAGCGATACCAGAACGCCTGCCAAAAACGCGCCGAGAATATTTTCCGCCCCGAGAGATTCCGATAAAGCGACAAGCACGATAATCAGTGTGAAAATGGCTCTCGTGCCGATCTGCACAGTGCCTTTAGACATCGACTGCACAAATGAACGGTGTTTAAAGATCCTGCCGAAGAAATACAGCACGACCCCCGCGGCAAAGAGAATCAACAGAAGCCACATATTTCCGCTGTCTTCTCCGTAAAGAGAAGAGAAGAAAGCGAGCAGAATCATTGTAGCCAAGTCCGCGATAACGGCGACAAGCAGGATAATCTGGCCGATATTGGAGTTCATGATCCGTTCTTCTTTTAAAGTCGGGACCACCACACCGAGTGATATCGTCGAAATAATAAGCGTCATTAAAAATGCGTTTTGTATAAAACCGGCTAATACAAAGGCATAGGACAGCAGCAATGATAAAATAAAGATGCCGAAAAAGATAATCAGTGCGGCAGAAAACGTGTTGGGCGCTTCCTTGCCGTTCGAAAGGAATTGTTTTTTCTTCCCTTTCTCAAATGAAGAAAAATCAATTTCCAAGCCGCTTAAAAACATTAAAAAGATAAAGCCGAGAACAGACAGCGTCTCCAGCCACGTGTCTCCCTGAACGACAAGATTCAGGCCGCTTTTTCCGATAATAAGCCCCATGATGATCTCCGCGACGACGACGGGGATGCTGAGCTTAAACCGATGTAAAAGGAGCGGCGTCAAAAAAGCGACGATCAAAACGACGACTAAAGATGCGACTGATGTGTGTTCCATTTGTAAATACCTCCTTAAAACAAGGGTTATAAAAGCCCGCTTTAAGCGGGCGAAACCTTACTTTTTTTTAAAAACATAACGCATATTCTAACAAGGCTGAACGCGAAAAAAAAGTGATAAGGCTTTATTTCTTTAATTCTTTTTTAATTTGTGCAAAAACAGCGTAATTAGGTATAGGAATTAGCCCCATAATAAATAAAAAACCGTTAATAAGGAGGCTGACACGAATGGCTTACGACATCATCAGCGATATACACGGATGTTATGACGAAATGATCGCCTTAATGCAAAAGCTCGGATATGAAGTGAAAGACGGAACGCCCGTCCATTCTGAAGGCAGAACGCTTGTCTTTGCGGGGGATTTAACGGACAGAGGCCCAAAATCCGTAGAAGTGATGCGTTTTGTGGCAAAAGCATATGAAAAAGGAGCCGTCCGTTATGTCCCGGGAAATCATTGCAACAAACTATATCGTTACTTAAAAGGAAACCCCGTAAAAGTGATGCACGGACTGGAAACGACGGCAGCCGAACTGAAAGAGCTGTCTCCCGCCGACAGAACGGAAGTCTCCGGACAATTTATCCGATTATATGAGTCAGCGCCGCTTTATGACATTTTACATAATGGCGATCTCGTTGTCGCCCACGCCGGCATAAAAGCTGACGATATCGGTAAATACTCGCGTAAGGTAAAAGAATTTGTTCTGTACGGCGATATTACGGGTGAAACGCATCCCGACGGCAGACCCGTCAGAAGAGACTGGGCTGCCGACTATGAAGGTAAAGCGTGGGTTGTGTACGGCCATACCCCGGTAAAACGCCCCCGGATCGTCAACCGTACGATCAACATTGATACAGGCTGCGTCTTCGGCAATCAGCTGACAGGCTTTCGATTTCCGGAGCATGAAACCGTCTCTGTGGAAAGCTCAATGCCCTATGATGCTTCACGATTTCGCGAGGATCACGGCAGGCAGGCATGAAAAAAGCCCGAAACCGATAAACGGTTCGGGCTTTACATGTGTTCAATTAATGTTTTCATATCGTCAGGCACCGGGGCGTGAAAAACGAGCGTTTCTCCGGTCATGGGGTGTACGAATGAAAGCCGCTCACTGTGAAGAGCCTGCCGGGCAATTCCCTCATTTTTTCCGCCGTACAGTGTATCACCGACTAACGGATGGCCGAGGTAGCTCATGTGCACCCGGATTTGATGCGTCCGCCCCGTTTCCAGCCGCAGGGCTGCAAGCGTAAACGCATGTCCCGCTTTTTCCGTTTGAAAATGCGTCACCGCTCGTTGTCCATCCGGCGTTACCATCCGCTCAATAATACTGTCATGTTTTCTTCCGATGGGCGCGTCCACCGTTCCTTCCTTCTGCATCATGATCCCGTGTACGACAGCGAGATATCGCCTGCTGACAAGCCCCTTTTTCTGCGCTGCCGACAAAAGAGAATGGGAAAGCCGATGTTTGGCGATGAGCATCGCCCCCGATGTATCCCTGTCAAGGCGGGTGACAAGATGAACCGTTGATGGCACGCCGCTTTTTCGGTAGTGGCTGATCACTCCGTTAGCGATGCTTTCCGACGGGTGTTCTCTTGATGGAATTGAGGAGACATACGGCTGTTTATTGACCACAAGCACATGGTCATCTTCATAAAGAATATCAAGCGGAACCGGCTCAGGCAAAAGCGTTTCACTCACATGCTCCTTCGGAAATTCAATCTTAAGCACGTCTCCCTCCGCTAACACGGTGCGGACGGTTACATGCTCTCCGTTCACAAGCAGGTCTCCCCCGCCGAATTTAATGTCAGCGAGAAGCCGCTTTGAAATGCCGAGCTGCGCCGTATATTCTTTTACCGTCATGCCGGCTTCCCGGGCAGTCATGTTCTTTTGGATAAAAAAGTTGTCCAATCCGTTTCCTCTTTCTATTCGCCTTTTCCGATAAAGGAATCCTGCACCCTTTTCCAAAACGGAAAAGGGCGGAATCTTGCAAATCTGACTTTTTCATTTGCCACACGGCATAGAATGGACTTGACATCCTTATGCAGCAAGGTTAAATGATCAATTGTGACTTGAAAGTCGACGTCGTTTCTCGGTTTGATGACACAGTTATGATGATCGGGAAGCAAAAGCGGCGAGCCGACAGTCCTGAACACTCTGTTGTTGATGGATGCCATTTCCGCAAGCTGAATCGCCCTGATGGAAGGGTGGATGATCGCGCCGCCTAACGCCTTATTATAAGCCGTGCTTCCGGAAGGCGTGGACAGACATAAACCGTCTCCCCTGAACGTTTCAAACAGCTGGCCTTTAATTTCCACGTCAGCGACGAGACTGCCTTCTATGCTTTTGATTGTACATTCGTTCAAAGCCAGATACCGCTCCTCACGCTCTTCATCATGATAAGTGACAATCACCTCAAGAAGGGGATACTCCACGGTATGATACGGCGTTTTGGCAATGGCCAGAACGAGCTTTTCTATCTCCTGCGGAACCCAATCGGCATAAAAACCCAAATGCCCCGTGTGAACTCCGACAAACGCCGTTTTATCAAGACGGTCGCTGTACCTGTGAAATGCGTAAAGAAGCGTTCCGTCACCGCCGACGGAAATAACGATTTCCGGCTCTTTTTCATCCAAGGTCATATCAAAATCGAGTAAATACGCCTGTATTTTGCTTTTCAGTGTATCTGAAACCTCGTCTCCTTTTGAAGAAACGGCAAATTTCATGCCATTCCCCTCCTTTCCTACTGGCGGTCTCCCGCTTTTTTCTTTCGCGAGAACGCGGCTTGGGCTTCCTGGATTTCTCCGCGGATTTCTGACATTTCTTCATCGAGCCGGGATGCGGCTTCTGAGGCCCGCTGCAGCCTCAGCTTCACTTTTTCGGGAATGTTCCCGCTGTATTTGTAATTCAGTGAATGCTCAATGGTTGCCCAAAAGTTCATGGCAAGCGTCCGAATCTGTATCTCCACAAGAACGTGCTTTTCACCGGACGTTGTTTGTAAAGGATATAAAACGACAAGGTGGTAAGACCGATATCCGCTTTCCTTATGCTCTGCTATGTAATCCCGCTTATCGACAACGGTAAAATCTTTTCTGGCAAACAGCATATTTTTGACGATCTGGATATCATCGACAAATTGGCACATAATACGCAGCCCCGCGATATCCTGCATCGTTTCAATCTGATGAAGCGGTATGCTTTTTCGTCTCGCTTTTTCAAGTATGCTCGCCACCGGCTTCACGCGGCCTGTCACAAACTCAATCGGTGAGTGGTCATCTTCATACTCATAAAGGGTTCTGACGCCTTTCAGCTTCACCTTTAATTCTTCAACAGCCTGGCGGTATGGCGCTAGAAATTGCTCCCATTGTTTGTCATCCATCGTACATCCCCCAATTCCGAACCTGTTCTAAAGAAATACGTTTTTCACTTTTTCTTCCATATCTCCGTAGTTTGCATTATCTTTAATATTTTCAAGAAGATAATCGAGTTCTTCATGCAGCCCTGAAAGTTCAACCGTTTTTCCGCCGGCCTCAAGGACCGCCGGTTTTCCTTGGTCTAAGGCTTCTTTCAGATCCGGCCAGACATGTTCTTTTATAATGACATATTCAAAAGAGTCAGCTGATTCAAGTATGTATACAAAAGCAAAGTGATCGGAATCAACAAGCATTTGACCTGAGGCTTTGCGTTCCGCTCCGCTTAAGTCTTCTCCGCACTTCAAGCGGAGCGCGTCTTCTGTTAATGATGCATTCTGGATTTCAATTCTCTTTTGCATAATGTTCTCCTTTTTTAACAAAGTACAGCATTTATTTTATCATATCAAGGTCGATATTGATAAACGTAACCTCTAAAGAGATAATGGGAATTATACAATTTTTTTCGTCCTGAAAGGAAGACTGTCATGACCCAAGAAATAGAAATTGAATTCAAAAACCTGCTGACAAAATCAGAATTTCTGAAGCTGGGTGAAGCACTCTGCATGAAAGAACATGATTTTAAACAGCAGGTCAATCATTATTTCGACACGAAAGATTTTTCCCTGAAACAAAAAAAATCAGCACTCCGCATCCGAGAAAAAGACGGCTCGTTCGTTCTGACTTTAAAAGAACCTGCCGCGGTCGGTCTGCTGGAAACGCACCAACAGCTTGCGGCGGCACCGGATCTTGACGTCTTCAAGATTCCGGATGGCCCCGTCAAACGGCAGCTGGACGGTCTAGGAATCCGTTCAGAACACATTTGCTGCTTCGGAACGCTGTCGACCGCACGCGCGGAAAAAGAATCAGAAAAAGGCTTAATCATTTTAGATCACAGCCGATATTTAGAGAAAGAAGACTTTGAATTGGAATTCGAGGCTGCTGACTGGGATGAAGGAAAACGGGCGTTTGAACAATTGCTCAAGCAATTCGGCATCCCAGAGCGGATCACGAAAAATAAAATCCAGCGTTTTTATGAACAGAAACAAAAAAAGGTGGAATGACACAGTGAATATAACGAATTGGGCGGCCCTTCTCCAGCTGCAGTCAATGGCGCTGCAATCAATCTCTCATACAAACACGGCTTCAGGCGGACAATCTTCAGAAAGCCCGCTTGCCAATTTCAGCGCGCTGCTCAGCCAGTATACGGACACAGCCGTCCGGCAGCAGCCGGAATCGGGAATTTTAAACGGTGTGCGGACCGCTCACGCTTCATATTCACCGAGAATTCCCGTTTCATCCGGTTCCGCGGCAGCTTCCGCGGGCATAAAGTCTCCGGATGCGGCTTCTGACATCAGCACCGGAAACTTTTCAATAGACAGCGCCATTCAGAAAGCAGCCGAAAAATACGGAGTGGACGAAAAACTGATCCGCGCGGTTATTAAACAGGAATCAGGCTTTAATCCGAAAGCTGTCAGCGGTGCGGGGGCAATGGGACTGATGCAGCTCATGCCTTCCACGGCAGAATCACTCGGGGTGTCAAACCCGCTCGATCCCGTCCAGAACGCTGAGGGCGGCACAAAGTACTTAAAGCAGATGCTCACGAAATACGACGGAAATGTATCTCTCGCGTTAGCCGCCTACAACGCAGGCCCCGGCAACGTAGATCGGTACGGAGGCATTCCGCCGTTTAAGGAAACACAGCAATATGTCAAAAACATAACCCGGCAGTATTACGCGTAAACCAGAGAGGCTTCCTTCGCCCTCTGGTTTTTTTGCGGAGTGAAATCTTACACATGAATGAAGGCGATGTGATATGATATGAAATACAAGCGCCTGACAGAAAGGCACTTTGTTTGTAGAAATAAAATGTTATTGCTAAAATATACAGTAACTGAAGATAGTAAAACTGAAAGATAAATTCGCAATGGGAATTATGATTCCTATTAGCCATATAAAGGAGTAGTCAACATGGGACAATCGTTTAACGCACCATATGAAGCGATTGGAGAGGAACTTCTATCGCAACTTGTTGATACTTTTTATGAGCGTGTCTCGTCTCATCCCTTGCTGAAGCCGATATTTCCAAGTGATTTGACTGAAACGGCCAGAAAACAAAAGCAATTTTTAACCCAGTATTTGGGCGGACCTCCTCTTTATACTGAAGAGCACGGACATCCCATGCTCAGGGCAAGGCATCTCCCCTTTCCGATTACGGACGAGAGGGCTGATGCGTGGCTAAGCTGTATGAGCAAAGCGATGGATCAGGTCGGGCTGGAGGGCGATATTCGTGAATTTCTGTACGGGCGTCTGGAACTGACGGCCAGGCATATGGTAAACCAGTCAGAAGCGGAGGATCGATCATATTGACGAATTATCAGCATGAGCAATACTTCGCCCATTGCCACGGACATCCAAAAAAACCGCTCGAAATTTACATGTTTGTCGACCCTTTATGTCCTGAATGCTGGTCGCTGGAGCCCGCCATAAAAAAATTAAAAATCAAATACGGACGTTTTTTCACCCTGCGGATCATTGTTTCCGCGAGCATTACATCGCTGAATAAGCAAAAGCGGAAAAAACACCTTCTTGCCGAAGCTTGGGAAAAAATTGCGAACCGTTCCGGGATGCCCTGTGACGGAAGCCTTTGGCTTGAGCAGGATCAGCCTCTTTCATCGCCCTACCTTGCCGCACTCGCTTTAAAAGCGGCCGAACTGCAGGGAAGAAAAGCGGGCATTCTGTTTCTCCGCAGCATGCAGGAAAGCCTGTTTGTCTCCAAGCAGAATATTACGGATGAAGACGTTCTTTTAGAAATTGCCGAAAAGACGAAATTGGATGTTGAAGAATTCAAGCGCGACCTCCATTCGCAAAGCGCGGTAAAAGCGCTTCAGTGCGATATGAAAATCGCGGCGGAAATGGACGTCACCGTCAACCCGACATTGACGTTCTTTAACAGTCTGCATGATGATGAAGGGCTGAAGGTTCCCGGCAACTATTCTTATGACGTATACGAAGAGATCCTATTCGAAATGCTCGGGGATGAACCGAAGCCTTCTGAAACGCCGCCTTTGGAATGTTTCATTGAATATTTCCGGTTTGTCGCATCGAAAGAAATCGCACTCGTTTATGATTTGAGTCTAGAAGAAGTTGAAAAAGAAATGAAAAAACTGGCATTCGCCAAAAAGGTCGCCAGAGTGGAAGCAAAGCACGGTCTGTTTTGGAAATCTCTGGCCGGCACCCAGGAGGATGTCACCTGTTGTGACCATTAAAAAAAGCTGATTCCTTACGGAGCCGGCTTTTTTTGTGCAAATAAAGAAACCGCGCCGGGATAAGCGCGGTTTCATATGTCTTAACGACAACAAAGGGGATGGGAGAAATTTTTCACGGTCAAACAAAGGGGTAATGTTTGTTTGTGATCAATTTCACATCCTTATCATATCAAATCTTGTCGAGTTTTGACAAGCCATAAGATTAATGTTCATATTTTTGTCACAAAACATAACTGACTGCTTGTTTTCATAGAATATATCAATCATAAACAAGGAGGGAAATCAATGCTCCGCACCGTATTGATCATCGGAATGATTATGTTTTTCTTCTTTTTAAACCTGCTGGCCATGATGCACATGCTGCCGATTTACATTACATCTCCCCTGCTGTTTCTGTCCATATTGTTTGCCTTGTACCGGCTGAATCACCGAAAAACGTTTAAGGGGTTTTAGAAAAAGCCTGCGCATCTAATGCACAGGCTTTTTTGAATTACGAAGGGTTCACTTTCGAAAGAAGCTCTTCCATTTCGTTCAGTTTCTCTTCAAACATTTTGCAGGCCGCCTCGATCGGTTCAGGCGATGTCATATCGACTCCCGCTTTTTTCAGTATGTCGATCGGATATTCCGAGCTTCCCGCTTTTAAGAATTCGGTATAGCGCTCCACCGCAGGCTTGCCTTCTTTTAAGATCTGGCTGCTCAGCGCTTGGGCCGCACTGTAGCCTGTCGCATATTGATACACATAATAATTGTAATAGAAATGCGGAATTCTTGACCATTCCAGACTGATTTCTTTATCAATCACCATGTTGTCACCGAAATACTTTTTATTCAGATCATAATAAAGTTCGTTCAGCAGTTCAGGCGTTAGCGGCTCGCCTTCCTGCGCTTTCGTATGAATCAGATGCTCAAATTCAGCGAACATCGTCTGTCTGAACACTGTGCCTCTGAACCCTTCAAGCATGTGGTTGAGCAGGTACAGACGCTGTTTTTCATCCTTTAAGCTGTTCAGCATATATTCACCGAGCAGCGCTTCATTAGTCGTTGAAGCGACTTCAGCGACAAAAATGCTGTAGTTACCGTACGGATACGGCTGATATTTTCTCGTATAGTAGCTGTGCACGGAATGGCCGAACTCGTGAACGAGCGTAAACAGATTATTGACATTATCATGCCAGTTCATTAAGATGTACGGATTCGTGCCGTATGTACCGGACGAATAAGCACCGCTGCGTTTTCCTTTGTTTTCGTATACATCGACCCAGCGGTTTTCAAGTCCTTCTTTTAAAATAGACGCGTATTCCTCGCCCAGCGGAGCAAGTCCTTTGAGCATATAATCTTTCGCTTCCTCATATGTGACCTTCATTCCCGAATCTTTTACAAGCGGTGTGTACAGGTCATAAATATGGACTTCATCAAGGCCGAGCACCTTTTTCCGCAGGTCAATGTAACGGTGTAATAACGGAAGATGTTTATTGATCGTTTTGATAAGGTTATCGTAAACTTCTTCAGGAATGCTGTTATTGGATAAAGCCGCTTCCCGTGCTGATTTATACTTTTTCACACGGGCGTAAAAATTATCTTTTTTTACAGTGCCGCTGAGTGTAGTCGCCATCGTGTTTTTATACTGTCCGTATGTTTTATATACGGCTTCAAATGCGTTTTTGCGGACTTCACGATTGCTGCTTTCCAGGAAATTAATAAAGTTGCCGTGTGTGATTTGAGTTTCCTTGCCGTTTTCATCCTTAATCGACGGAAACGTAATATCGGCGTTATTTAAAACGCTGAATGTATTGGAAGGTGACGATAGCGCTTCTGAGGCTTCCGCAAGCAGGGCCTCTTCTTGTTCGCTCAGCACGTGCGGACGCTGTTTTGTAATTTCTTCAATTGCATGGGAGTAAAGCTTAAGCTCCTCTTTTTCCAGAATAAACTGGTGCAGCTTGTCCTCCTGAATCGCCAGAATTTCCGGTTCAATGTAAGCAGTCGCGCTGGCAGCCTGAGAATACAGGCTTGCGGCTTTGTCGTTCAGCCCTTGGTAGAAAGAATTTCCCGTATCCTGGTCTGAGCGCATATGTGCGTATGCATAAAGTTTCCCAAGGCGGTTCGTCACTTCATCCTGTGCCGTAAGCGCCGCGTATAAATTATCAGCCGAATGAGCAAGCGTGCCTTTAAAAGAAGATAAATTCGGAATTAATTCTTTAACTGCTTGAAATTCTTTATTCCAGGCCTCATCACTAGGAAAAATATCCTCTAGTCTCCATGTATGCTCTGCCTTTACTTCACTTCTGTCAGGCAGCTGTGCTGCTTTATTTTCCTCAGTCATGGTGATCCCCCTCGTTTTCTTTACTTCAAGCCAATTGAAAAAACGATTGTTTCTCCAAAAACTTGTGTTGTGATTATCTTCCGGCTTTTCACTGCCTTTTGTCAAATCATATGCGGCATATAAGACCGAGCATACCAATAATACAGTGAAAAAACGAAAACAAAATGCTTGTACGCCCCTCACATTCGCCACCACCTTGACGTTAGGGTGAACGAAATGAAGCATTCTCATTCCCCAAAAAAGAGCAGGTCCCGCCGGCGCAGCTCTTCTGCCGTTTGAGGGCGCTTCTGCTGAGATGAGGGCATATATACTTCATTCTCAATTTCCCTTAAAAAATCCTGCAAGCATAAGAAATCAGCATATTGTTTTACCGCCATTCCGATAAGGCTGTCTTGTGAACCATACCGCATCCGGATCTCCTTATGCCTGATTTTTTGCCGTAAATCATGAACCATGCCGGATAATCGGATCGGAGCGCCTTTTTTAGAAAGTTCCGCAAGCCGCATGTATAAATGGCCCTGCCACACAAAAACGGGACTTGCAAACACAAAGCCTGCTGAAACGGGAATAAACACTTCAGAGGGGAGAAATGGAAATGCAACCTGATGTCTTTCGTAAAAAAGACGCCGGATAAGACCGGCATCTTCAGATAAAAACCGCCCGCTTTTGCTGCGGAAGCCGGCAACGGCACGCCCCCACGAGGGAAGTCTGACGCTGTGCCGCCCTTCCGGATGACAAATGTCTTTCAGGTTTGCTTTGTGAAGAGGGATTGTGGTTAAGCCGGCATAAGAATAGCCGGTGTAAAACGGAGTGATGGAATGCAGCCTGTAAAAGGAGCGGACGTCGGGGCAGTAAAACATTAAGGAGGAAAATGAATTGACTTCAAAGAACTGCCAGTGAAAAGCAGAAAGCCGGAAAAATTGCGCAGCCATCCGTTTTAACCGTTTTGCCCCGATGATCCAGACCGGCCGGTACCCGGCACTTTTCAGGCCTGCCGTCCGGCTCTTTAAAGAGTCCGCCGAAAGGTTCGCACATTGAAATTCAAAAGCCAGCCTCTCTTCTCCGCTTTCTGCCGTCAAGTCAGGCCGCTGTCCAGCGGAAGTCAGATACGGTTCCAGGCTGACACTGCACCCTTGTGTCTTCAGCCAGAGAAAAAGCTGTCTTTTTCCTTCCAGATGGTATTCGCTTTCAGGTTCGGATTCCCCGGGACACAGCCTGCTTTTTTTATGAGCGAAGTGCGGCAGTTTCTCCCGTCCCAGTTTGATATCAAGCTCACTTTTGCAGACGGGGCAGAACCAGCGTTTCTTTCTCAGCTCCGCCGCTTTTTCCTTTGAATAGCTTCCGGCCAGCTGAATGAGCCGTCCGTCGGCAGTCACAGCACTGAACATGTTGCATCTTCTCCTTTCCTGAATCTTGTTGTATTCAGCAGGAAGAAGGCATAATCCTGTTTGCGGATGAGAGCCGTTATACGGTTTTCAGCCGTTCATCCTGTCATTCAGAACAAAAAAAACCGATTTCTGCTGAGAGAAATCGGTTTGTTATGATGCAAAGTGTTTTTTTATTGTATATAACGCATGATCAGCGATCACCAATTTGCCGTATTCTTCAAGACGGTGAATGCTGACTGATGATTCGTGCGCGTACTCCAACAGGATGCTTAGCTGATTTTCAACCTCTTCATCAGTTTGCTCATAAAAATCTGCATATAAATAATATCGGTCTTCAAACGAATACAAGGTCGTTTTGATTCCGTTAAGATTCAATTTTGATAGCGAGATGAGATCCTCAAAATCATCGAACCGCAAAGTGAACTGAAGCTTTTGCTCCTTATCTTCCCGGCTCTCGGCCTGCTCTTCTTTCTGGAAATCATCAAGTAAAGCATCGAGATTTTCATCTGCCGGCTCTTGTTTTTTATCTTCCGGGATCGGCAGTTCGAGTTTTTGTCCGTCCTTGGAAAGCTGGGCTTTTGTTACGATTATTTCCAGTCCTTTGTCCAATGCCTGAACCTGAATCCAAAGAGGACCCTCGACAGCGAATTCCTCTTCATCATGCACTTCATCCATGACTTCCCAGAACAGTTCTTCACTGCGCTCGCGATTGTACCAGATTTCTTCTCTGTCAAAACCGCGATCTTCAATATCACCATAAGACATATAAAATTTTACAGTATGCTCATTAATTCTTTCTATTTCCATTTTGCCAACCTTCCCTTCTTTATAAGATGTTGAAGGGACATCTAAGCTCCCGATGAATAGTACTTTACTACACTTTACCCATTCCGTCCACATCTTAACCTTATAGAAGACAGCGCAAATTCTTTATATTTCTATTTTATGATAAAACAGTTATAAAAGAAATAAAAAAGCATTTTCACACTGAAAAACAGGCTTTCTCCCGGTTCCCATCATAAATAGCGCACTGCTTCATATATTAGCTGTACAAGCAATCGATCTATAAGCGAGGTGTTACCATGCCGCACGATTACCTGCTGTCCCTTCTGCTTATTATCGGGATTGACCTTATTCTCGGCGGTGACAATGCCGTCGTCATCGCGATGGCCAGCCGGAATCTGGCCCATAAACAAAGACAGCAAGCGATCATCTTCGGAACATTTATTGCAGTCGTCTTGAGAATCGTTCTGACGAGCGCTGCGGTCTATTTATTGAATGTTCCTTTTTTACAATGCGCAGGCGGGGTATTTTTATTGTATCTCGGCTATCAGCTTCTGATTGAGAAGAAAGATGCACAGCATGTAAAAAGCAGTTCTTCTCTTTGGAAAGCCATCCGCACAATCGTTCTGGCTGATATCTTTATGTCGCTTGACAATGTCATCGCAGTAGCCGGCGCTTCTCACGGTGAGCTGACACTAGTAGTGATCGGTCTCTTCATCTCGGTGCCGATTATTATTTGGGGCAGCAAGCTCGTTCATGCCGCCATGGAAAAAATGCCTTTATTGATGTATGCCGGGAGCGGCCTTCTCGCATTTACCGGCGGTGAAATGATTGCCGGAGACAGCAAGCTGTCATTTTTCATGGCAGAACACGGCATGCTACAGATGATGCTGCCGATTTTGACCGTCGTTTTTGTTATCCTCGCCAGTATGATTTACCAGCAGACTGAAAAATAACAAAAAGCCCAAACCGCGATGGTTTTGGGCTTTTTCCATGCTTATCGTAAGCTTATATCAGTTAGCAAGACGCTGTGCTTCTCTTAATTGGAAAGAACGCACTTTTCTTGGCAGGAATCGTCTGATTTCATCTTCGTTATAGCCGACTTGCAGACGTTTTTCATCAATGATGATCGGACGGCGGAGCAGTCCCGGATGCTCATTGATCAAAGTATATAAGTCTTGAAGCGGCATAGATTCAACATTTACGTTCAGTTTCTGGAATACTTTAGAACGGGTAGAGATAATTTCATCCGTACCGTCTTCAGTCATACGCAGAATCTGCTTGATCTCATCAATTGATAACGGCTCGGAGAAAATGTTTCTTTCTACAAACGGAATCTCGTGCTCTTCAAGCCAAGCTCTTGCTTTTCTGCATGACGTACAGCTAGGTGATGTGTATAATGTAACCATTAATCTTCACTCCTCTAATTAGTAGGATGAACATGTTTGTATTCTCAAATTGAAATGACTTTAAAAAAGGAATCTTTATAGGTATTATACTATAAAAAAGTAAGTGTGAACAGTCTCCTGAGAAAAAAATGTGTCAATCCGGCAAATTTACGGCTGGCGGATTTTTCCCCATTCTCAATTAGCTCAGCTGATCGAAAATGTTTTTTTGTTTTTTCTCATCAATGACTTTGAGAACTTCATCCGTTTTTTCGTATGATTCTCCGTACCATTTTTCATCTTTATAAGTGTGAATGTTTTCATATGTCTGTTTCATCGCTTCAAATATTTCTTCTTCTGATTCCGTCTTAGGTGACCAGTACAGAATCTCCATTTTGTTCACTTCATTCGTAGCCAATGACCGGCGCCGATACCCGATTGACTGCGCGTGCTTGAAATGCTCTCTTTGATAAAAACGCAAGCGTTTCTGTGTATCCGTGTCATCCTCGTCAACAGGCTCCACCTCAAGCAGAATCGGCTTGTTCTTCTTTTTCAGTCTGCCGATCAGCTTGCTTCCGAGGCCTTGTCCTCTGGATTTCTTTGACACAAACAGGTAATCAATAAAGATGAAAGAGTCAAATTCCGCATACATCAGCACGTGGTACTGCCCCTCTTCTTTATGATAAACATCGCTTTGCTCCTTTAACAGAGCTTCCATATGCGCTTTTGATTTCATTTCTTCAATCGGAAAATATTCACTCAGCTTTTCGTACCAGTTCATTCATTTGCTCCTTATGGGTTCGTTGTCTTCACACTTTTAGATATACCCCATTTCCGATTGTTTAAACAATCTTACATCTATTAAGACGTGTGATCCCTTAACATGGTTTCAATTTTTTTAAAATGGTGTGTAATCGACGTTTTTGGTATAACGGTTTGCCGCGTCCCACAATAAAAATTCGTCAATTCCTTCATCATGCAGCGCTTTAACCTGGTCTTCCACCTGGCGTTTCCCGTACTTTTGATAATTTCCGCTGCCGAGATATGATGCCGTGAAATCCTGAAGCCACGGACGCGATACAGGCGGGTGTTTCAGCTTAGACAGCTTTTTATTTTCCACCTTCGCATATTCTTTGACGACATTGTAAGGCTCAAGATCCGGTTTATCAATGCCGAAATAGCTTGTCCAATGGCTCGGATAAATCATGGATGAAATGACATCGACCTGGTCTGAAATTTTGCTGAAATTCTGGCCGATACCAGGCGCTTCCGGCAGCGTGGCTGAATAGCCGAAAATATCAACCGACACATCCGCGCCGTACGGCTTGAGTTTTTTCTTCGCATAACCGACAAAATCGGTGACGGCGTGAACGCGTTTTTGCACATTGCTGTCTGCTGTTTTTCCGTAATCGCCGTGACCGTATGTCAGTTCGTCATCACGTTTTTCAAACCCTTCAGGAAAACGGACATAATCAAACTGAATTTCTTGAAACCCCATCTTTACGGCTTGTTTTGCAATCTTTACATTGTAATCCCATACTTCTTTCATAAACGGATTGACGAACGATTCTCCGCGGCCGTTTTTCCAGACACTTCCGTTTTTTTCTTTAAAGGACCACTCGGGCTTTTTGTTCGCGAGTTCGCTGTCTTTAAATACGACAATACGCGCGATCGGATAAATCTTTTTTTCCTCCAGCTTTTTCATCATCTTTTTTGGGTCTTTGATGTACGGCTTGGCGATTTTGGCATACTCAGAATGGCTGTCCGGCTTAAAGGTGAGGTTTCCGTTGTCGTCCTTGACATCAATCACCATTGTATTGAGCTCCGTTTTGTCCACAAAGTCTGTCAGCTCCCCGAATTTGCTTCCTCCCGCTGAATGTCCTGTGACGTAAATGCCCCGCACCTTATCAGGATGTGTAAAATGCAGCCCTGACGGATAAGCGAACCGTGCATTTGATTTCGGCAGTTCTTTTTCAGCCAGCGCTATTTTTACAAGCGGCTGCTCCTCTTTCACAGCGGCGCGGGCCGGATAAGCGGCTGCACTGATAAACAGTCCCGCACAAATGGCGCACAAAATGGTTTTCATACTGATCTCCCCCTTTTTTTCCATTATAGAAAAACGGGAGCAGGCTTAATAAACTTGAATGTGCGCAAAAAAATCCTCCAAGACTGAGTCTTGGAGGATGATACTTTTATAGATAGGTTTTAAATTCAGCTTCTGTGCACATGACAAAATGTCCCGGTTTCACTTCTCTGAATTCCATTTTTTCTCCTTCTTGGAGCTGATGAACTGCCGGATCGTATTTCTTTCGCATGCGATTTCTTTCATAGTCCGGATCAGGGAGCGGGATAGCGGACAGCAATGATTTCGTATATGGGTGAAGCGGGTTTTCGTAAAGCTCATCCGCCGGCGCAAGCTCCACCAATTTTCCGAAATACA
Source organism: Bacillus sp. NEAU-242-2 (assembly GCF_027853835.1). Lineage (NCBI taxonomy): Bacteria > Bacillati > Bacillota > Bacilli > Caryophanales > Bacillaceae > Bacillus > Bacillus sp. NEAU-242-2. The sequence goes on from NZ_JAPNNY010000001.1 coordinate 843,841, forward strand.
TGACGCCGATGCGGTCGCTGATGTATTTGACCATTGATAAATCATGGGCGATAAACAGGTAAGTGAGCCCTTTTTCTTTCTGCAATTCTTTCATTAAATTGACGACTTGCGCCTGAATGGAGACGTCAAGCGCCGAAATCGGTTCGTCCGCGATGATAAACTCCGGATCAACCGCCAGCGCTCTGGCGATTCCGATACGCTGGCGCTGTCCGCCCGAAAATTCATGCGGGTAGCGGTTGGCGTGCTCTTTATTTAAACCGACCGTTTCCAGCAGTTCGTGAACCCGCTGCATCCGCTCTTTTTTCGTTTTTGCCAGGCGGTGAATATCTATTCCCTCGGCAATAATGTCGGCGACTGTCATTCTCGGATTTAAAGATGCGTACGGATCCTGGAAAATCATCTGCATTTTCCGGTTAAACTCCAGCAGCTTCTTGCGGGATTTTTTCCCATGGACATTTTCCCCGTTAAAGAGAACTTCCCCGCCGGTTGCCTCATACAGCCGGATAATACTGCGGCCCGTCGTTGATTTACCGCAGCCCGATTCTCCGACAAGGCCGAGCGTTTCACCTTTATAAATATCAAATGACAAATCATCTACGGCTTTTACCGTTCCTTTCTGCGTGAAAAAATGCTGTTTTAAGTGTTTGATTTCGAGAAGTTTCTCAGTCATTTTTTTCACCTTCCTTCATTAAAACAGGATGCTGATACGTATTCGGAAGCTGACGGATTTTAGCCTTCACCGCTTCAGGCGGCTCGACCTTAGGCGCATCAGGATGCAGAAGCCACGATTTCACAAAATGCGTATCAGACACTTTATACATCGGCGGTTCCTGTTCAAAGTCAATTTTCATCGCATATGAGCTGCGGAGCGCAAATGCATCCCCTTTCGGAGGATTCGTCAGATCAGGCGGCGTGCCCGGGATGGCCGTCAGTTTTTCCTGATCGGTGCTGTCCAGACTCGGCATTGAGGCAAGCAGCCCCCACGTATACGGATGGCGCGGATCATAAAAGATTTCATCCACCGTGCCCGATTCGACGACCTGACCCGCGTACATGACGGCGACCCGGTCGGCGACATTGGCGACAACGCCGAGATCATGCGTGATAAAAATGATAGACGTATCAATTTTCTTTTGCAGATCTTTCATCAGCTCAAGGATCTGTGCCTGAATCGTCACATCAAGCGCTGTGGTCGGTTCATCGGCAATTAACAGTTTCGGATTTGCCGCAAGCGCCATCGCGATGACGACACGCTGTCTCATCCCGCCTGAAAATTCATGGGGGAATTGGCCGATCCGTTTTTCGGGCATCGGAATTCCGACGAGATCAAGCAGCTCTATGGCGCGCTTTTTCGCCGCTTCACTTGAGATTTTTTCATGTTTGAAAAGCACTTCCGTAATTTGTTTGCCGACTCTCATCGTCGGGTTCAGAGAGGTCATCGGATCTTGGAAAATCATTCCGATGTCCTTTCCTCTTATAGTCTGCATTTCTTTTTCGGACATCGGCACGATATCACGTCCGTCAAAAAGAATCTGTCCTCTTTTAAAGTAGCCCGGCGGCATCGGAATCAGCTTCATAATCGCTTGGGAGGTCACACTTTTTCCGGAACCCGACTCCCCCACGATCGCCAGCGTCTCTCCTTTATTCAAATGGAAATTGACGCCGCGGATTGCCTGTACCTCTCCGCCGTATGTTTTAAATGAAATGGCTAAGTCTTTTACTTCTAGCAAACGTGTCACTCATATCACTCCTTATTTGCGTAACTTAGGATCCAGCGCGTCTCTTAACCCGTCGCCGACAACGTTAAAGCCGAACATCGCCAGGCAGATAAAGCCGGCAGGGAAGAACAGACGCCAAGGGTAATAGGTTAATGCAGGCAATCCGTCTGAGGCCATCGTTCCCCAGCTCGCAAGCGGCGCAGGTACGCCGAGGCCCAAATAACTTAAAAACGCTTCTGTAAAAATCGCGGTCGGAACCGTCAGTGTCATCGTTACGAGGATAGAGCCCATCGCGTTCGGGACGATATGCTTAAACAAAAGCCGGCCGGTTTTGGCACCGAGTGTCTGTGAAGCAAGCACATACTCCTGATTCTTTAATTGCAGCACCTGTCCGCGGACGATCCTCGCCATATTGATCCAGCCCGTGATCGTCATGGCGACGATAATGGTGAGCAATCCTTTCGGCAGGACAACCATCAGCAAAATAACCATTAATAATGAAGGAACAGCCCACAGAATGTCGGCGATGCGCATCATCACTTCATCTGTGCGTCCGCCGCGGAATCCGGAAATGCTGCCCCAGATTACGCCGATCAATAAATCAAGCACGGCAGCTGCGACACCGATAAAGATGGAAATCCGCGCGCCCACCCATGTCCGGACGAATATATCCCTTCCAAGGTCATCCGTGCCGAACCAATGATCTTTCGACGGCGCTTTATCCGCATTTAATAGATTGGTAGTGGCATAATCATACCTTGAAAAGATAGGCGCAAAAATCGCCATCAGAATAATAAGAACGATCAGTACGAACCCGACCATCGCAAGCTTATTGCTGCGGAAGCGGAGCATGGCGTCTTTCCAGAGGGAAAGGCTTTTTTTATTTATTTTTTCGGCATCGCCGGCATTAGCTGAAGCTGGTTCAAACATATTTTTAGGAATGTTCTGCATGGTCTAGGCTCCTTTCTTTGCTTTGGAAAGCTTGATTCTCGGATCGATTAATCCGTACAGCACGTCTACAATTAATACGCATAGAAGCAGGAGCACGCTGAAGAACACGGTAACTCCCATAATGACCGTATAATCACGGTTTGTAATGCTGTTTACAAAATGCGCGCCTAAACCGGGAATTCCGAAAATGGATTCAATGATGAAACTTCCCGTTAAAATGGATGCCGCCATCGGCCCCATATATGTCACGACCGGCAAAAGCGCATTTCGCAGCGCATGGCGCACGGTGACTGACGGACGGGAAAGTCCTTTAGCTTTTGCAGTCCGTATGTAATCGCTGTTTAACACTTCAATCATGCTTGAACGGGAGAGTCTGGCAATGAACGCCATCGGCATGGAAGCGAGCGCAATGGAGGGCAGAAAGGTGTATGCCCAGGATTCCCACCCTGCGACCGGGAACAGTTCTAATTTAATTGAGAAAATATATTGCAAAATCGTCGCCAATATAAAGCTCGGAACTGAGATCCCAAAGATCGTTAAAATCGCAATGGTATAATCCTGCCATTTATTATGGTACAGGGCAGCAAGCACCCCGAAAAGCATACCGAACGCTAAAGCGAGGAGAATAGCTTCTGCACCGAGAGTGAATGAGACGGGGAAGCCTGAATTGATTAAATCATTAACACTTTGGCCTTTATATTTAAAAGAAGGCCCGAAGTCCCACATCGCCACAGATTTTAGGTAGCTGACATATTGAACGAAAAGAGGCTTGTCCAAACCATAGTGTTCGTTTAAGTTTGCCTCAATTTCAGGCGGCAGCTTTCTTTCGCCGGAAAATGGTCCGCCCGGCGCTGCCTGCATTAAGAAGAACGTGGCGGTCACAATCACAAACAATGTGATGATCATGTAAATGAATCGTTTACCGATATATTTCAGCAAGGTGAACACCTCCATGTTTTTTACAATTTTATACGTAATCAGTAAGAAAGGTATATGGGGACATCCTCCCCATATACCTTGGGTCTTTTGTTTTCAGAACCGGCTTTTATTCAAAAGAAGCGTTTCTGAAGTAAACTTCGCCTGTTCCTGTCAAGATCACATTTTTGAGGTTTTTATCCTGCACCCAAGGATCCGTATAGAAATAAACTGGCGCGACCGGCATTGCGTCAATAAAGATCTTTTCTGCTTTTTTCAGCTCTTCGATACGTTTATCCGGATCCGTTTCAAGCTGAGATTGGTTCAGCAGCTTTTTAAACTCAGGATCTTCCCACCCGGTATCATTGTTTCCGCCTTCTTTATCACGGAACAATTCAAGGAAGTTGATCGGATCGTTGAAATCGCCGAGCCAGCCCATACGCGCGATTTGGTAGTTCTGGCTGTGCAGCTTGTCGATGTAAACATTCCATTCGGAGTTATCAAGCTCAACTTTGACGCCCAAGTTCTTTTTCCACATTTCCTGTACGGCCTGCGCGATTTTCGCATGCGCGTCATCCGTATTGTAGGACAGTTTGATCGCCGGAAGGTCAGAGGCATTCTTGACGCCTAATTCCTTCAGTCCTTTATTTAAGAATTCTTTAGCTGATTTGACGTCATTGTCTTTGAAATAACCTTTTGTGTTATCCTTGAATCCCTTCATTGACGGCGGCACCGCAGCCATGGCCGGGATTTGTTCGCCCTGCGTTACATTTTTCACGATGGACGAGCGGTCGATCGCATAAGCAAGGGCTTTACGGATGTTGACATTGTTCAGCGGTTTCTCTTCTGTGTTGAATTTGTACCAATACACGCCTGCGATCGGTTCAACGTGAAGAGATCCGTCTTTTTTCAATGTCGGCAGAGATTCAGTCGGAAGCTGGCCGAGCGGCATTCCTGCCCAGTCAAGCTCACCGGCCTGGAATTTTTTCAGTTCGGTGTTGTTATTGTTAATCATCACCATATTGATTTTCTTCAATTTCACAGCGTCTTTATCCCAATATTGATCGTTCTTTTCGAGCGTGATGGAACCGCTGTGTTTCCAGGCCGTCATTTTGAACGGGCCGTTTGACACATAATTTTCGCCCGCATTTGTATTCCAGTTTTTATGTTTTTCCGCGATTTTCTTGTTGATCGGCATATACGTATAGAATGAAGTTAATTGCGTGAAATAAGGTGTCGGGTTATTCAGTTCAACCTTTAATGTTTTGTCATTTACGGCTTTTACGCCTACATCATCAATCTTGCCTTTTCCTGTATTGGCAGCTTCAGCGCCTTTGATGTAGTAGAGCTGATAAGCGTATTGTGATTCGTTGTTCGGGTCAAGCGCCCATTTCCATGCATATTCAAAATCCTGCGCCGTCACAGGGTCGCCGTTAGACCATTTCGCACCGTCACGAATCGTAAATGTATAGGTCTTTCCGTCTTTGCTTGTTTCAATTTTAGATGCCATTCCTTCTTCAGGCTCACCTTTGGAGTTTACGCGTGTCAATCCTTCAAAAGTCTGTCGGATTACGCCTCCTGACACGGAATCATTCGCTAAACCCGGATGCAGTGAGAACGGCTCGGTTTTAATATTGATATTAAGTGAAGTCTGTCCTTTGGTGTCTTTTTTACCGCCGCCTGATCCGCCGCTGAATCCGCCGCACGCACTTAATACAAGCGAGAAGATAAGCATCAAACCTACAATAGACCAACGCTTTTTCATGCACTAACCCCCTAATCAAATTTTTCAGCCTTTACTACTAAATACTCAGAAATATCAGACAAAATAACTTAATATTTTTCTAAACTTTAATTGTGTTCCGTCTTTTCTGATTATTTTATGTAAAGAAGCTGTAACAATAGAGTGAACAAGTTCATTATAATGAAATGAATAATTTATTGCAATACTATTTTCTCAATTTAAAATATTTAAATTTGGTCAGTTTTTCTGTCAAAAAGGTGATGCACTTCTATAGTTTAAAGCATGACCTAACTAAATTTTTTAAATGTAATTTCCAGTTCATATTGCTTTTTACATATAATATTCGTTATACGAAATGTTGATATACGTTATCATTTAAGCATTTTCAGTTCTTTTTGAGGATTTCCACCCCTAAAGCAAACTGGAAATAAGCTTGTATTCCTCTGATGACATTTGGCTATAATTGATTTATAATAGATCAATCAAATACATTTGTTGTGATTGCGATGATGAAGAGTAGTACACATTTTCATCCGTTTGAAGAGAGTCTGCGGTGCTGGGAGCAGGTAACGGGCGATGTGGAATGGACTTCTGAGCAGCTGACCGAACGTTAGTAGGCCCAGCCGGAGCAGCCTCCGTTACCAACGTCTCGAGCGATTCCATTGTAATGGAATAATCAGGGTGGCACCACGGTTCATTCGTCCCTTTTTTCTACGGGAAGAATGGGCTTTTTTTATTATGTTTTAAGAAATGAGGTAAGAACTATGAAGAAAACGATTTTTTCAGGCATTCAGCCGAGCGGTTCCGTTACCCTCGGCAACTACATCGGCGCAATGAAGCAATTTGTTGATTTGCAGCATGACTACAACGGCTACTTCTGTATTGTCGATCAGCATGCGATTACGGTTCCGCAGGATCGGCTTGAACTGCGGAAGAACATCCGCAATCTCGCGGCTCTTTACCTGGCCGTCGGACTTGATCCCGAGAAAGCGACCCTCTTTATCCAGTCGGAGGTTCCCGCTCATGCCCAGGCGGGGTGGATGCTCCAATGCGTCGCATATATCGGCGAGCTTGAGCGGATGACGCAATTTAAGGATAAGTCAAAGGGCAAAGAAGCCGTCGTGTCCGGACTGTTAACCTATCCGCCGCTGATGGCCGGCGATATTTTACTGTACGGAACGGATCTTGTTCCGGTCGGAGAAGACCAAAAACAGCATCTTGAACTGACCCGCAACCTGGCGGAACGCTTTAATAAAAAATACAATGACATCTTCACGATTCCTGAGGTGAAAATTCCTGAATCAGGCGCGCGCATCATGTCACTGGCTGATCCGCTCAAAAAAATGAGCAAATCAGATCCGAACCAAAAGGCATTCATCACGCTGCTTGATGAGCCGAAGCAGCTCGAGAAGAAAATCAAGAGCGCCGTGACTGATTCTGAAGGCATTGTAAAGTATGATAAAGAAAACAAACCGGGCGTTTCTAATCTTTTGACGATCTATTCTATTTTAGGAAACACATCAATTGAAGAATTAGAAGCTAAATATGAAGGCAAAGGGTACGGTGAATTCAAAAGCGATTTAGCCGAAGTCGTTATCGGCGCATTGACACCGATCCAAGAGCGCTACCGTGAATTAATTGAGAGCGACGAGCTTGACCGCATTCTCGACGAAGGGGCGGCGCGCGCAAACAAAACGGCCGGCAAAATGGTGAAGAAAATGGAAAACGCCATGGGTCTCGGACGGAAAAGAAGATAAAGAAAAGAGGCGGGAGAATCTCCGCCTCTTTTTTTAGTTCACTTTTGATTCCTGTTCCATTTCCCAAAGCTTTTCGAAAAACGGCTGCCCTTTAATCAAATTTTCACAGAACGCAAGATGTTTATCCGACCAGCCTTCAATTGTTTCATTGTAAAGCATGTCCCAGATCTCTTCAAAACTCATCCGTTTGATCTGCTCATACATATGCGGATTCCATTCCGTGTACCAATACACAATTTCCGCACGGTTTTTCAGCCCTTTCAGCTGGTCGAGCGCCATAAACATCAGCTGCTTGATCTGCCGCTCTTTTCTCGTCAGACCTCTGACATGCTCCGGCGCCAATGACAAAATGTGATATTCCTTTGAAGACTCCAATTGCGACGGGTCAAATTGAAACGATTCCGGTTCTACATCCTTTACCATTTCATAAACAAGCTGCTCCTGTCTCGGAATCAGGCGGCTCTTTCTGACCGGAATGGTATACCCGATCGTATCTACGGCAATGATGCCGATCCCGTCTGTCACGACAAAACAGTACTCCAGTTTTGTCCGCTCATGATTTTTTCGCACGTATGACTTCTGGTGGACTTGGTCAAGCAGCTCTTTCGGAAGCTCTGATAAGTCGTTTTCTATGTAATGAAATAATACCGACGGCACTCTGAGCAGCGGCGTCTGATCCAAAAGCTCAACCGTGTCTTCCTTCCGCCATTCGTGAAAATGGCATACATTGTAGCCGTTTTCTTCCCCTTCAAACCAATTGACCCATACATCATGAAGAAATAACATATTCGACCCCTCACTTTATAAAAACTGTTGTCCACAGTATAGGCAAGGGATAGATAAATTATTCCATTTCAATATGAGATTTCCGTATTACGGAGCTGGATTTCCGACTGCATTGCAACAAAAAAATCTCCCGTTCCGTCCGGGAGATCATTTCACATTTTTCGGATCAAGCGCATCACGCAGCCCGTCTCCGACAAAGTTAAAGCACAATACGGTAAGAAGGATCAACAAACCCGGGAATAACGGGTACCACCAAGCCTGAATCATAAGCGTAAAGTTCTGTGCATCCTGAAGCATATTGCCCCAGCTTGCGATCGGCGGCTGAATCCCGAAACCGAGATAACTTAATGTAGATTCCGCCAAAATAACCGTTCCCACCTTTAATGTGGCTGAGACAATAATCGGTCCGAGCGCATTCGGCAGTATATGAGAAAAGATGATGTGATGATTTTTTGTACCGATCGTCTTTGCAGCTAATACAAACTCTCTGGAACGAAGCGATAAAAACTCCCCTCGGACAAGGCGTGCCGTTGTTGTCCAGCCTGTAAGGGAGAAAATTAAAATTAATTTATCCATTCCGGGCTGAAAAATCGTAACAAGTGTAATAAGCAAAAATATATCAGGTATGGATAATACGATATCAACGGTTCTCATGAGAACGGCATCGACAATCCCTTTAAAATATCCGGCAACGGCTCCGACAACTGTCCCGATTGTAATCGCGCCGATCACAGAAGCGAATCCGACAAGCAAGGAAACGCGCGCCCCGTACAGAACCCTCGTAAAGATGTCTCTTCCGAATTTATCAGTTCCCATTAGATGTTTTAAGCTCGGCGGCTTCAAACGATTGATGAGAGATTGACTCTCCGGAGAGTAAGGAGCGATTACCGAAGCGAATAAAGCTGACAAGATAATGATGGTTAATATAACGGCTCCGATTACAGCTAGTTTATTTTGAAAGAACTTTTCGAAAAAAATCTTCGTCATTGTTTCCGGTTTGGATTGAATATTTTCCTTTAATTTCACATCGCTGGGGGGTGTGCCGGTATTTGGCTGTAACATTTGACCTCTCACCTCTCCTTGTTAATATTCAATGCGGGGATCAACCAGCGCATATAAGATGTCCGCAATTAAATTCCCCACTACAACCAAAACAGCTGAAATGACCGTCATGGCCATGATAACCGGATAATCCCGCGAAAAGGCTGAATCAATAAACAATTTGCCGAGACCCGGCCAAGTAAAAATCTGTTCTACCACTACCGCTCCCCCGATAAATGACGGTATCATCAAACCAAAAATAGTGATGACAGGAAGAAGTCCGTTTCTCAAACCGTGTTTAAAAATCACTTTATTATCTCGGAATCCTTTCGCACGCGCCGTTCGTATATAATCCTGTTTTAACACATCAAGCATACTGGATCTTGTGTATCTCGTTATCCCTGCCATGTCTGCCGTGGCGAGCACAAAAGCAGGCAAAATCAAGTGATGCAATCGGTCAAATATGTTAAAGTCAGCATTCAAAGTGCTTACTCCGCCAGTGGGAAACCACCCCAGATTTACAGATAAAACCATGATTAAAATCAAACCGAACCAAAAATTCGGAATGGCAAGCCCTAAAAATGAAGTAACAGTTATCCCGTAATCCAATTTTGAATAAGGACGTTTTGCTGACAGAACACCAAATGGAATAGAAATAAGAAGAGCGACAAGGGTTGAGAAAAGCATAAGCACAATCGTATTCGGTAAGCGGGATAAGATAAGTTCAGAAACCGGAGTGCCTTTCTTGACGATAGAAGTCCCAAAATCCCCTTGCAGCATATTCCCCAGCCATTTCACATATTGAACAGGTTCCGGATCATTCAACCCGTATTTTTCAATGAATTTCGCCCTGTCCGCCTGACTGATTGTAGGGTCCATCATAAGTGACATCGGGTCTCCCGGCGCTGCTTTCATGATGGCAAACGACAAAATTGTAATGCCTAAGAGAATCGGCAAGGACATTAATGTTCGCCGTAAAATATATGTAACCATATTCTTGTCCCCTTTTTAAATAGGATAAGAGAGGAAAGGAACCTCCTTCCCTCTCCAGGGCTTTTGCTATTTTTGATCCAGCCACCATTTTTCAATATTGTACAAGTCATTTTTAGGGTGGAATACATAGCCTTGTAAATTATTCGGCATCGCTCTGTGGTAATTGTAATAGAATAAGAAGCTGTACGGCTGATCTTCAGCTATCAATTTGTATATCTCTTCATACTTCTTTTGGTATTCTTTTCTGTCTGTAATTGTCTTCGCTTCTTCAAGCAGCTTATCGACTTTCGGGTTTTTATACCAGATATTATTCAGCCCGTTTTTCGATTGGCTTGAATGGAAGATAGAGAATTGATCCGGGAACGTTGCAAGACTCCATCCGAGAAGAAGAGCGTCATAATCCCAATTAGGGGCACTTGTCTGTTCGATTAACGCACTGAATTCAACAATTCGCGGTTTAGCCTCGATTCCCACTTCTTTTAATTGCTGCTGAACGACAACAGCTAAATCTTCACGAATTTTATTGCCTTGATTCGTTTTAATTTCAAATGAGAATTTTTTTCCGTCTTTATCAAGGTAGCCGTCACCGTCATGGTCTTCCCATCCGGCTTCTTTTAGCAGCTGCTTTGCTTTTTTCGGATTATAATCAAATGTCGGCACTTTAGACTTCGGATAATTCCATGACAGCGGACTCTCAGGAACATCCGCTACCTTACCGTCTCCGTTCAGCACTTGATCCACCATTGCCTGCCTGTCAAGAGCGTAAGTCAATGCCTGACGCACTTTTTTGTCCTTAAAAAGCTCTTTTTTCTCATTCCAGCCGATATAGCTGTAGTTTAAGCCAAGATCAGATTTGACCTTCACGTTTCCAAACGTTTTAACCGTATCAAAATCTGTGCCCGGCACAACGAAGAAATCAATATCTCCCGCTTTTAACTGGGCCACGGCCGCGTTAGAATCAGGAATTGTTTTGACTGTCACTGTATCAAGGTAAGGTCTGCCGCCAAAGTAATCATCATTTGCTTCCAGTTTGACATACTCACCTTTTTTCCACTCAACAAACTTAAACGGACCGGAGCCGATTGGATTTTTACGGTTAAATTCATTCTCTCCCAGATCTGCAACCGGCACCTTACCCAATATATGTTTTGGCAAAATGCCGTAACTGTCGAGAACGACATTATAGAAATAGGCATCTTTTTTCTTCATTTTAAACTGAATTTCATATTTTCCTTTTTTCGTCACGGATTTAAGGGACTCAAAACCCGAGCCACGCTCACCGTTGTAATCCTTGTTAAGAGGGATGCTGTAGGTGAAAACAACATCATCGGCCGTCAGCTCTTTTCCATCATGGAATTTAACGCCTTTTTTCAGTTTTACATCATACGTTAATCCCCCGTCAGCTTCTGTTACTTTTTCAGCCAGCGACGGCTTGACGTTTAATTTCTCATCCGTTTCCAATAATGTGCTGTAAAGCATGCCTTCAATATCAGAACTTGCAACATCGGTAGAATAAAGTGGATTAAAAAGTGTGGGTTCCCCGGTTGACCCGACAACCAAATCTCCGCCTTTTTGCGGTTTTCCTGCCGGTTTGGATTCGGTGCTTGTGGATTTTGAGCCGGAGCAGGCTGACAGGAAGATGGCGAGCGCCATAAAAACACTTAGCATCATCAGTGCGCTTTTACGTAATTTCATATCAATTCCCCCTTTGTGATATATATGCAGCAAACTGGTTATGTAATCCGGCATACCCCCTCTCGATGCTTGTCATTTCAGGCATATAAATGGCAGGCGACATAATGGCCGGGAGCGGCTTCTTCAAATGCCGGGATTTGTTCCTTGCAGATCGGTTTGGCCATCGGGCACCGCGTGTGGAACACGCAGCCTTTCGGCGGGTTTGCCGGGCTTGGCAGTTCTCCTTTCAGGATGATTCGTTCCCGCTTGACGGCGTCTTTTTTTCTCGTGACGGGCACTGAAGACAAAAGCGCTTGCGTATAAGGGTGAAGCGGATTGCCGTACAGCTCGTGTTTATCGGTCAGCTCCATCATTTTTCCCAGATACATGACGCCGACTCTGTCGCTGATATGGCGGACAACACTCAAATCATGAGAAATAAACAAATAGGTCAGGTTGAATTCATCCTGCAGTTCTTCCATCAAATTGATGACTTGGGCCTGAATGGAGACATCGAGTGCGGAAACGGGTTCATCCGCAATAATCAGCTCGGGATTCAACGTCAGAGCCCGCGCAATCCCGATCCGCTGGCGCTGGCCTCCGGAAAATTCGTGCGGATAGCGGTTTGCAAAGCTCGGGTGAAGGCCGACTTTCGCCAGCAGCTCCTCCACTCGCTCGTTCCGCTCGCTCATGCTGTACATATGGTGAGTCTGGAACGGCTCTTTAATAATGGAACGCAGCGTTTTCCTCGGGTTAAGGGATGCGAAGGGATCTTGGAAGACCATCTGGATGTTTTTGCGGACGCTTTTTCTCAGCTTTTCTTCAGATAAGCCGGAGATATCCTGACCCTTAAAAAGAATCCGGCCGTCTGTCGGCTTGTATAAACGGATCATCGTCCTTCCCGCCGTTGATTTGCCGCATCCTGATTCACCGACGATGCCGAGCGTCTCCCCGCGCTTCAGTGAAAAAGAAACGCCGTCAACAGCCTTTATATCACCGACTTTCCTTTGAAAAAAACCGGAGCGGATCGGGAAATATTTTTTTACGTCTTTCAGCTCTAAAATCGTTTCTTGGTCTGCAGCTGTCATTTTGATTGGGCACCCTCTTCCTCATATAAAAAACATCTTACAGAACGGCCGCTTTCATGCGTTATCAGCTCCGGCTGCCCTGTTTTGCATTTGTCCATCGCTTTTGAACACCTCGGGGCAAATCGGCAGCCTTCCGGAAGATTATCCGGTGTCGGGACACTGCCTTTGATCGCTTTTAATGTATCAATCTCTCCATCTATCACCGGTATGGAGTTTAACAGCCCTTCGGTATACGGATGAAGAGGGTTTAAAAATAAGTCCTCCACACTCGCACTCTCTACGACTTGTCCGCAATACATAACGATCACCCTGTCGGCGGCTTCGGAAACCACACCTAAATCATGAGTGATCAGCAGAATGGAAGTATCGAATTTTTTGCAGAGGTCTTTCATCAGCTCCAATACTTGGGCTTGTATCGTCACATCAAGCGCCGTCGTCGGCTCATCAGCGATCAGAAGCTTCGGATTGCAGCTGAGCGCAATGGCGATCATCACCCTCTGTCTCATCCCTCCGGAAAGACGGTGCGGATATTCTTTCATTACTTGTTCCGCTCTGGAGAATCCAACGAGTTCCAGAAGCTCGACGGCTTTTTTAGCCGCTTCTCTTTTATTCATTTTTTTATGGTATTCGAGCACTTCGGTAATTTGTTCGCCGATGGTCAGCACCGGATTCAGGGAAGTCATGGGCTCCTGAAAGATCATAGAGACGTCATTTCCGCGGATTTTGCAATATTCGTTTTCGGTGAAGGAGGCCAGGTCCCTGCCTTCTAGCTTAATCGAGCCGTCCATAATTTTTCCGCCCGAGCCTTGGACAAGTCCCATAATAGAAAGCGAGGTGATGCTTTTGCCCGAGCCAGATTCTCCTACAAGAGCGACGGTTTCGCCTTTGTTAATGTGAAAATCAACCCCGTCGACTGCGGGTATCGGCTGTTTCTTTCTGAAAAAATAGGTCTTTAAATTATTCACTTCTAATAGTGTGCTCATGATACGCCCCTTTCTCATTCCGCTGAAGCAGAGGGAAACATACGTTTCGCTATCACAAAATATAGAATAGTCGAAAAATTTTATAGTTGTATATTATTACATCATTATTACAAAAGCAAGAATTTTTTAGGATAAATGTAATATCCTTAAATAATTTCCATTCTTTTAATCTATTAAAGCGTTGCTTCCAGAAAGGTTTTTGAAGGGATGGCCAATGCTTCTTTTACTGTTTTTTGATGGTCGGTTAAATATTTTTTTACTATATTGAATCCGACGGCATAGCCAAGCATTGAGGGGAAGTATCCTTTTCCGTATAACAGCTGGGAAAACATTCTGCTGTCTCTCGTTAAGCGGAGGTTCGGCTTGACTCTTTTTTCAAACAAAAAGTCAAGCTGCTCAGGCGTATAGTAGGACGTCCATTCCGCCGTAAGACTTGAGCCGAACCGCTCATATACAGCATATTCTGCCAGCCCCTCCATCATGATTGTATCAAGAAATGTCTCATCTTTTTCGTCCTTTGTCACATGTTCTAACCGGCAGACGTGATTATATTCATGTGTCATAAGGGCGGATACAGCTGAATTGGAACTATCCGACGATAGAAAGAGGAACATTTTGTCCCGAAAGGCCAGACCGGATTTTGATCCGAATTCCTGACGGATTTTCCGGTTTCGTTCATCAACGGGCAAAACTACGATCGGCACGTCCGGCCCGTTCCACTTCTCCTTTAAATAGGCTTCCTCCTTTTGTATATGGCTGTAGCATCCTTTTTCTTTCAGCCGTTTACTGGTCCTAACGCCGTCCTTCAGATGGCGGAACATGCCGTGGTTTTGCAGCATCCCGAGTATCGGCTTCCACTCTTTCTTATCGGCCCCTGAAAAAAGCGGCAAAAGATGCGGGGCCAGGTCATTTACGGATGCCGCCTTTTCCATCCATTGATATGTCTGCTTGACGCTCATACCTGTTCGCCTCCTCTTGTTGTTATCATATGCACGCACAAAAAAACCGGCCACCTTTTTCAGGCAGCCGGTCAAAAACTGTATTATTGATATTTTTTAAAGATCAAAGTGGCATTATGTCCGCCGAAGCCGAGCGAGTTGCTGAGAACGATGTTGACATCCTGCTCGCGCGCTTTGTCCGGTACATAATCTAAATCACACTCTTCATCAGGTGTTTCGATGTTAATCGTCGGCGGGATAATGCCGTCTTTAATTGCCATGACGGAGAAGATTGCTTCAATTCCTCCGGCAGCGCCTAACAAATGACCCGTCATTGATTTTGTCGAACTGACGGCAAGCTTGTACGCATGATCACCGAAAACGGTCTTAATGGCTTTTGTCTCGTATTTATCATTGTAGTACGTGCTTGTGCCGTGAGCGTTGATGTAATCAATTTCTTCAGGCTTGATGCCCGCATCTTTGATTGCTTCCTGCATCGCTCTTGCACCGCCTTCCCCGTCTTGGGCAGGCGCGGTAATGTGGTAGGCGTCACCCGTTGAGCCGTAGCCGACAATTTCCCCGTAAATTTTCGCACCGCGGGCAAGGGCATGCTCAAGCTCTTCAAGCACGACGATCCCCGCGCCTTCTCCCATGACAAAGCCGTCACGGTTTTTATCAAACGGGCGGCTTGCCGTTTTCGGATCAGGATTTGTAGAAAGGGCTTTGTTTGCGCTGAAGCCCGCAAATGACATTCTTGTCAGCGGCGCTTCCGTTCCGCCCGTAATCATCGCATCGGCATCGCCGCGCTGAATGACTTTAAACGCGTCACCGATAGAGTTCGTTCCCGTCGCACATGCCGTCACCGTACAGGAGTTGACTCCTTTTGCTCCGAGAGCGATTGAGATTTGGCCTGTCGCCATATCCGGAATCATCATCGGAACAAAGAACGGGCTGACCCTTCTCGGCCCTTTTGTCAGGAAGATTTCGAATTGGGATTCAAGCGTTTCAAGACCGCCGATTCCGGATCCGACCCAAACGCCGACTCTCGGCGCGATCTCGTCTGTGATGTTCAGACCGGCATCTTGAACGGCCATTTTCGCGGCTACGACTGCATATTGCGTGAAGCGGTCCATTTTTCGCGCTTCTTTTTTATCCATGTGATTTTCAATATTGAAATCTTTCAGTTCAGCAGCTACTTTCGCCGGATACTCGTCCGATTCCACACGTGTGATCGGTCCGATTCCGGATACGCCGCCGATTGCATTTTTCCAGCTTGTTTCGGCGTCGTTTCCAAGCGGAGACAAGGCTCCAAGCCCTGTAACGACTACTCTTTTTTTACTCATCTTGTGTGCACCTCACCTTTTTTTATCGTCCCCAGCGTATTGCTATGGCGCCCCATGTCAATCCTCCGCCGAAACCGACCATGACGATGACATCGCCGTCTTTAATTTTGCCTGCTTCCAGTTCCTCTACTAATGAAATCGGAATGGATGCTGCGGATGTGTTTCCATATTTATGGACTGTTTTAGACATCTTTTCAACCGGAAGCTCCAAACGTTCCCGTGCCGCTTCCATGATGCGGATGTTTGCCTGATGCGGAATCAAAAAGTCTACGTCCTCTTTGGAGAGGCCGGCTTTTTCAATAACATTTACACTCGATTCACCCATTTGCCGGACGGCGAATTTGAATACTTCTCTTCCATGCATGATTGTATGCCCTTTTTCATCTAAGTACAAGTGCTGACCGCCTGTACCGTCTGCTCCGAGCTCAAATGACAGTATG
Organism: Bacillus sp. NEAU-242-2; assembly: GCF_027853835.1. Classification (NCBI taxonomy): domain Bacteria; kingdom Bacillati; phylum Bacillota; class Bacilli; order Caryophanales; family Bacillaceae; genus Bacillus; species Bacillus sp. NEAU-242-2. The sequence continues at coordinate 860,212 of NZ_JAPNNY010000001.1, forward strand.
CCTCTGTCGTCGCTGACCGGTCCGATGACCGCCGCTCCGGCTCCGTCTCCGAACAGCACAGCCGTATTACGGTCGTCCCAGTCGGTAATGCTTGAGAGCTTTTCCACGCCGACCACGAGGACATGTTTGTATGTTTGCGATTCAATGAATTGTTTGGCGGTTACGATACCGTACATAAAACCCGCACATGCGGCGCTGATATCCATCGCGCACGCTTTTTTGGCCCCGAGCTTCTCTTGTATCATACAGGAAACGGTCGGGAAAGACTGGTCAGGAGTAACCGTCGCCACGAGGATCATATCAAGCTCTTCTGCGGAAATGCCGGCCTGATCAAGCGCTTTTTGAGCAGCCTCGGCGGCCATGCCGGATGAATACATATCTTCCGCGGCGATTCTTCTTTCTTCTATACCTGTTCTCGTACGAATCCACTCGTCCGATGTATCTACCATTTGTTCAAGATCATGATTTGTCAGCACTTTTTCCGGGATGTAACGGCCGACGCCAAGAATTCCAGCTTTCATTGGAAAAGACTCCTTTTTTATAATGAATTTAAAACTAATTAGTTATGATCAATTATTAGTATCAGGTACTAATTCTACCCTATTTTTTTTCTGTTGGCAATATATTCGTCTAAACTATCGGACGCTGCTCCTCATAGAATAAAAGGAAGACGAAAGGAGGCTTCACTATGGATATTTTCTCCAAAATGATGTTCGGCGATTCCAGAGACCGGGATAAAGAGCCGGAAGAAAACCCGGAGCAGCCTCAGGCTGAAAACGAAGAAGAGATCGATTACAACCACGTGTTGAATCAGCTGGGGTCCATCATGAACTCCCTGGATCAATTAAAGCCCGTATTTAAAGACTTTGCGCCGATGGTGTCCGCCATAAAGAAAAAAATCATGTGAAAAGCCACTTCATGAAAAAGTGGCTCTCTTTATTTATTCAGCTCCCCGGCATCAGATCTGCCAAGCTCATACGCTTCCGCCATGACCGATGTAAACAGGTCCATAAACGGCTGAATCATTTCCATAGACAGATCTATGCCGGATTTCTCAAGCTCCGCCTTTGCTTCCGGCAGGTATTTCATCGCGATCTGCATAAATTCAAGAGACTTTTCATGCTGCATGTGTATCCACCTCTATTCATTTGACGGCAGTTCATTTGTTTGGTTATACGTTTTTACAAGGTCTGAGATTTTGTCTTGAAACGCTTTGTCCACCAGCGGGCTGAACGTCCCCATTTCAACGACTCCTTCCCTGAAATCAAAGTCGTGATCTCCGCTCTTGAGCGTACCTTTATTATATTGCTCGGCAATTAATGTATAGGCTTTATCTACGTTTTGCACCGTGCTTGTCAGCACCGTGTTTTTGCCGAGATTCGATTGCTCGGCGACATAGCCGATGGCGTAAAGCCCGTCTTTTTTGATTTGCTGAATGACAGGAACATTATACCCGTCTCCGGCCGGATATACAACATCCGTGCCTTCCGCTTTTAACTTCTCGTAAAGATGCAGCGCTTCATTGCCGTTATCCCAGTGGTCCGTAAATTCCGTATTGACGGTGATATCAGGCTTTTCATATTTCGCCCCTTTGATAAAGCCGTCTACTTCAGGCTGCCACAGAAAGGAGGCGATGACACCTACCTCATTGGTTTTTGACATATGGGCGGCCGTCATTCCCCCGAAAAAGCCCATTGCTTCTCCCATAAGGTGAACGCTTGTGACATTATCGCTTTTCGCCGTTCCGTTTGCGACGACGAATTCCATGTCGGGATAATCCTTGCTGATCATATTGAAGATTTCCTCGTATTCATTTCCGTGCCCGTATAAAAGATTGACTCCTTTTTTATGAAAATCATCTATCGCTTTTAAAATATCTTCATCGGATCTGATATTTTCTTTATAATAAACGTCAACGTTAAATTCAGATTGTATCGCTAATAAACCTTTGTAACCTTTTGTGCCCCATACCAAGTCACTGATGGTATCGGGAAAAAGCATTCCGACCTTCTCAATTTTTCCTTTAAACGGAGTTTGTGCGCATCCGCTCAATAAAAGGAGGACAGAAAAGATCATGACAAGCCTGGTGATCAAGCCATGTTCAACCCCTTTTCAAACTCATAACATATATAATTGATATACGTTTATTGTAGCGGTAATGCACATAACATGGAAGGTATTTCTTAAAAAATGTCGAATATTGATGAAAATTGTCTTTTCCATTCTTTAATTTTTTCTTCCGCTTCTGTTTTTTGCGTTTTTTCTTTTATTTCCAGGGTAATAATCTGATTTTCGTCTTCTGTGCCGTCAGCCTCCAGCTTATTCATCAGCCCGCAGACCGCGTCTTCTAAAAAGATCCTGCTTTCGCCATCTTCTTTTTCTTCCGTCCACGGACCGTAAAGGGGAGGAAGGATAATCGCTTTTGCCGTATCCCGCTGACCGTTTTTTTCCCAGTCTCCTTGATCCTCACTGTAAACAATCCAATATAAAGGCTCAGCCCTTTCTTCGGGCAGACACCCGCTCCCGTATTGAACGCAGATACGATCGTATTCCTTTTCACTGATTTCACCTATTATTTGAAAAAGCCCGTTCCTCGCGAGCCACATTAAACGTTCTTCTAAATACAGCTGCCTCGTTTTGTCCTCCGGTTCTGCCAAAATGACATCAACGTGCACACCCTCATCCATCAACCGTTCGCACAATGAAAGGCCGAGAAATTCATCTGCTCCAATGATCAGCGCTGTTTTCATCACATCTGCCGCCTTTCCGGTTTTTCATTCACACACAAGCCAAACAGCCCTCTGAAAAGAGATGGCTGTTGTATTCTATTCATTACAGGTCTTTTTCATGACTGCGGAAAAACCGGCAGATGGCTCTGTAAATACGAGCAGGGTTCTCAAGCAGGTGATACGTGATATCAGTCTTGCTTCCGGTCTTTTCCCGGGCTTCTTTATACGCGTTCGCATGCAGGGTGTACGGGTACGGCGCTCCGGTCGTTCTTTGCCATATATGTACCGGCGCGCGGGTGCGGCAGCCGGTAATGGTCTGATAGCTCAGTGAGCTTGCCTCTTTTTCAGAAACACCGAAGCTTTGTGCCGTTTCCCTCAGAAACTGCTTATAAAAAAACTTATTTTCTTTCTCTGATTCAAAATGGGCTTGAAGATCAAGACAAGGATCTAACATTGCGGCTGAACGGATATGCTCCGGTGAAGACTGCAGCAATTGATCGGCGATGAGGGCGCCCATGCCTTCTGCGAGCAAATGTATTTTCGGATTGAGGGTTTCTTGTTTCAGCACATAATGAATCAGCTGTCTGGCGTAAAGGGCGGCTTTTTCCGAACCCCAATGCCGTCCGTATAAATTGCTGTTGAAAATGGTGTACCCTCTGTCAAGCAGCGTATTTAACAGCCGGTTTCTCCCTTCATGTTCGAGCCAAAAGCTCGAGTCCCGGCTGACAAAGTGGGTTCTGTCCCCCAGAATAAAGATACAGAAGCCGTTCGGCCGATACGGCAGATGGATGACGTTCAGCTCAGATCCGAATTGGAAAAATCTTTCCGTTATCCCCATGCCTGCCCGCCTCCTTTTACTCCTAATCTCTCTATTGGCTATCATATGTAAGAAGAATGAAAACGGATCGGATAAACTCCTATTTGCTGCTATGTTTTGGCTATTATCCCAAGCACAGGAACCGAATTTTCCGTCAGACGGCCGGACAGGCGGGCATATGTCAGTTTCAGGCGCGCTTTTTGATGAGAAAATGACCTTCCGCCCGCGCTTTATGTATGGTATGATACAACGTAGAATAAAATGAAGGACGAGGTGGAAACGTGCGGTTAGTTATCGGTTTTATTTGGACGTTCCTTTTAACACATATGGCCTGTTATTTGATCGCCTCCATGAACAGCGCGGCGTACAATTTCAAGCAATCATCCGTTATTGCCGTGGTTATTGCGGTGCTAGTCTTTGTTCTTGCGGAGATCATGCCTGTCAAACAGGATGCAAACCAGCATTAAATAAAAAAACCTGCTATTCAGCAGGTTTTTTTGTGTTCACGGTTTTCGTTGGTACGTCCACAATCTGTTGTGGTTTGAAGTTTCAGGGAACATTTCTCCCACCGTAAGCTTGATTTTTTGCGGGTTTTTGACCATGCTTCCCGTTTCGCCGATTTCAACGTACACACCGTTATTCGGCGCTTTTTGTCCCGGTCGGAATTGATGCTGCTGTCCCACGTCATTTCCTCCTTTTTCTTTTTTATGTAGTATGCGCTTGTATGCGGAGAAATATCAAAAACCGCTGAATGAGATTCAGCGGTTTTTTTGTTCATCCTGTTTGTAAAGAAGAGCTTTCAGGAGCGCTTTTTGCGCGTGAAGCCGGTTTTCCGCCTGCTGGAATACCGCCGAGTTCGGACCGTCTATAATCTCGGACGTGACCTCTTCTTCCCGATGCGCCGGCAGGCAATGCAAAAATGTATAGTCGGGTTTGGCGAGACTGACGAGTGAGGCGTTGACTTGATACGGTGCAAACACATTCAGCCGCTGCTGCGTCTCTTCCTCCTGCCCCATGCTCGTGAAGACGTCGGAGTAAATCACGTCTGCATCCCGCACCGCTTCCTGCGGATTTTCGGTAAGGGTGATTTTCGCTCCGGAAACAGCCGCCGCTTCTCTCGCGGCATTCACTGCCTCTTCCTCTGCTTCATAGCCTTTCGGCGAAGCAACCGCAATGTCACAGCCCATTTTTGCGCAGCCGATCATAAGTGAATGCGCGACATTATTTCCGTCACCGATATAGGCGACTTTTACTCCTTTTAATTTTCCTTTTATTTCTTGTATCGTTAACAGATCCGCGAGTGCCTGACACGGGTGATACCGGTCGGTCAGCCCGTTTATGACGGGAATGTCTGCATGCTCGGCAAGCTCTTCGACTTTTTCATGCTCAAAGGTGCGGATCATAATGGCATCAACGAAGCCGGACAGTACCTTCGCCGTATCCGCGACCGTCTCCCCCCGCCCAAGCTGCAGGTCGCTGCTTGAAAGAAATAGTCCTGTTCCTCCGAGCTGGGCCATTCCCGCTTCAAAAGACACACGTGTGCGGGTTGAAGATTTTTCAAAAATCATCGCCAATGTTTTCCCTTGGAAAATCGGCTGTATCGGATGTTGTTTTAATAATGAAGCTTCTGTCAGAAGCGCATTGATGTCTGACGGGCTGACATCTTTTAATGAAAGAAAATCTTTGCCGTACAAATGGGTTAATGTGTGTTCCGCTTTTATTGTGTGCATGATGCCACTTCCTTTTGATAAAGATCTTTGAGCGATACAGGCTGAGGTTTGCCGGAGCCGCTTGCTAAAAATGCCTTTACGGTTTCCGGTTCAGTAAAGACCGTCACACCGTGCGTCATGGCTTCGATCCGTTGTTTACGCGCTTCTTCAGAGTGATTGAAATTAATATGGACCGCTTTATCCTTTCGCTCTGCCCATGCCGGGAACGCATCTTTGCATACGGTAAATCCCGCCTCTTGAGCCTGACGTTCCAATTCCGCATCACAGCCTTCCAGATAGATGCTGCCTTTTTTCTCCCAGACGTGCGCGTAGATTTTTTTCAGTGCGCTTTCTGCGTCAAACGCGACACACATGCCTTCTCCGGTCGACTTCATTTCCGGCCCGGGCTTTACGTCCACATCCTGAATGGCGTGAGAAGAAAAAACCGGGAATTTCACTGCAGTTCCGTGCTGATTTTGAACCTCGGGCTTGATGTCTTTAAGGGAAGCGCCGGCCAGCAATCTGGCGGCAAGCGGGATCATCGGCACCCCCATCACCTTAGACACGACAGGAACCGTGCGGCTTGCCCGCGGATTCACTTCAAGAACGAGAATATCCCCTTTGTCATCAATGACAAACTGAATGTTCATAATGCCTTTAAAAGCCAGTTTTACCGCGATTTTTTCGGCGGCCTCTTTTATATTCCGCTGCATATCAGGTGTGACAGACGGACCCGGAAGAATCGCAAAACTGTCGCCCGAATGGACGCCGGCCCGTTCAATGTGCTCTGTGTAAGTCGGCACGAATACTTCATGTCCGTCGGAAATCAGATCGATCTCCAATTCTTTTCCTGTAATGTACTGATCGATCAAAATCGGGTACGGCATGCCCGCTTCTTTTTCCAGGAGCTCTGACATTTGCGCTTCTGAATGAACGATGATCATGCCCATGCCCCCGATGACATAAGACGGACGGATCAGCACGGGGTAGCCGATTCGGCTTGCTTTTTCCGTTGCTTCTTCTTTTGAATAAGCCGTTTCGCCTTTGGCATGTTTGAGGTCAAGATCATCAAGCAGCTGATAAAACAGATCCCGATCCTCCAGCGCATCAAGGGTTTCAAAGGATGTTCCGAGCAGCGGAATGCCCGCTTTTTCCAGCGGTTCAGCGGCATTGATCGCGGTCTGTCCCCCAAACTGGACGATGGCAAAATCAATGTTTTCATGTTCCGCCACGTTTAAAATATGTTCTGTCGTCAGCGGTTCAAAGTAAAGCCGGTCGGCGATTTCATAATCCGTGCTTACTGTTTCCGGATTGTTATTGATCATAATCGTTTCATATCCCAGCTTTTGCAGGGTCAGGACGCCGTGGACGGCGCTGTAATCAAATTCCACTCCCTGACCGATGCGGATCGGGCCTGAGCCGATGATGAGAGCGCGTTTTTTCTCTTTTCGGCTGACATCTCCGTCGCTTTCCCCAAGGTAGGTGGAGTAGAAATAATTCGTCTTGGCATCAAATTCAGCGGCGCATGTATCTACGATTTTAAACGACGGGACGATGCCTGATTTCTTTCTGAGAGCACGGATGTCTTCTTCCGTTTTTCCCGTGAGAGATGCGATCATGACATCCGTGAAGCCTTTTACCTTCGCCTGCTTTAAAAGCGGGACAGACAGATGATCCCCTTCTTCCATCAGCTTGTTTTCCAATGTGATGATATTTCGGAATACATGGAGAAAAAACGGGTCAATTTTCGTTTTGGCATGGATATCTTCTATCGTTTCACCGCGGCTTAACAGTTCCATGACGACGAAAAATCTCCGGTCATCCGGCGTTACCGCTAATTCCCACAGCTGATTGATCGTACAGCCGCCGAGTTCAGGCAGGCGGGTGCCGATCGTTTTCAGTTCAAGGGAGGCCGCCGCTTTTTGAATGGCCGCTTCCATATTTCTTTCGATCGCCATGACCTCTCCCGTCGCTTTCATCTTCGTTCCGAGCGTGCGGTCGGCATGTTTAAATTTATCAAACGGCCAGCGCGGGAATTTGACGATGACATAATCAAGCGCCGGTTCAAAGCTTGCATAAGTAGAGCCCGTCAGCGGATTTTTCAGTTCGTCGAGCGTATAGCCGACGGCAAGTTTCGCCGCCATTTTGGCAATCGGGTAGCCGGTTGCTTTTGACGCGAGGGCCGATGAACGGCTGACACGCGGGTTCACTTCAATGACATAGTACTGTTTGCTGAACGGATCCAGCGCAAATTGAATGTTGCAGCCGCCGACCACATCCAGCGCCGAAATTATCGCCAGGCTTGCGGAACGCAGCATCTGATATTCTTCATCCGTTAACGTCTGGGACGGTGCGACGACGATAGAGTCTCCTGTATGCACGCCGACGGGATCGATGTTTTCCATATTGCAGACGGTGATGCATGTATGATTGCTGTCGCGCATGACCTCATATTCGATTTCTTTAAATCCGGCAATGCTTTTTTCGACGAGGCATTGGCTGATCGGGCTTGCTAACAGCGCCTGTTTAATAAGCGTCTGAAACGCTTCTTTCGTTTTCGCGATTCCGCCTCCCTTTCCGCCTAACGTGTACGCCGGTCTCAGAATAACCGGAAATCCGATAGACTCAGCGAAGCGGAGGGCGTCTTCTTCGTTATCGACGATTTCGCTTTCCGGAACGGGCTGGTCGAGCTCTTTCATCAGAGCGCGGAACTGCTCCCGGTCTTCGCCTTTTTGAATGGTTTCCACCGATGTTCCTAAGAGCTTGACGTGATGCTTCTTCAGCACGCCTGCTTCTTCAAGCTTAACGGCTAAATTCAATGCCGTCTGGCCGCCCAAATTGGCAAGCAGACCGTCGGGTTTTTCTTTTTCAATAATGGCCTCGATGCTGTCGGTTGTGAGCGGTTCAAAATATATTTCATCGGCAAACGCCTCATCCGTCATAATCGTTGCCGGGTTGTTATTGACTAGAATAACGCGGTATCCTTCTTCTTTCAGAGCCATGCAGCCCTGCGTTCCTGAATAATCAAATTCTGCCGCCTGGCCGATGATGATGGGGCCGGAGCCGATGACTAATATGCTGGAAATGGTTGTATCTTTAGGCATGAGCGATTTCTCTCCTTGCTGGTATCACTTTCTCTAGAAATTCATCAAATATCCACTCGCTCTCAGCCGGTCCGGGGTGAGCTTCAGGGTGGAACTGGACGCTTAATACGGGAAGGCGCTTATGAATGAGCCCTTCCACTGATGTATCATTGACATGATGAAATCTGATCGATAGTTCGTTTTCGTCAATTGACGCTTCATCGACGACATAGCTGTGGTTCTGGCTTGTCATAAACACCCGTTTCGTTTTCCGGTCAATGACGGGATGGTTGGCACCCCTGTGGCCGAACGGCAGCTTATACGTATTTCCTCCGAAAGCCAGGGCAATCAGCTGATGCCCGAGGCAAATGCCGAGTGCGGGGAAATCACTGAGTAAAGATGTAATCCGGTTCATGTACGGCGCAATCGCTTTCGGGTCGCCCGGGCCGTTTGAGAGCACGATTCCGTCAGGCTGAATGTCATAAACGGCATCCATCTGCTGATACGGAATGACCGTTACTTTACAGCCGCGCTTTACAAGTGACGAGGCGATTGATTTTTTATAACCGAAATCAATCAGCGCAATATGCCGGTCTCCGTTCCCCATTGAAGTGATGTCTTCAGACTGCGCCAGCTCCGCCGGGTTTTGTGTTCCGGATGCTGCGGGAATTTCTCCTGTTGTTGACACGGCAGCGTTCATCGTGCCGCCGGAGCGGATGGTTTTGACGACGGCCCGTGTATCCACTTCGGTTAAGAGCGGGACGTTCCATTTATTTAAATACTCTCTCAAGCTTGAGACTGCTTCATGGTGAGAAAAATGTTCACACGCTTCATAGACGGCAACAGCCTTGACTTGAGGAATTTTACTTTCAAGGTCTTTTTCATTAATTCCGTAGTTTCCGATCAGCGGATACGTAAAGACGATAATCTGCCCCTTATATGACGGGTCTGTAAGCACTTCCTGATAGCCCGTCATTCCGGTGAAAAAAACAGCTTCTCCAACACAGCGGGCCTCTTTTTCAAGTTCACCGCCGAATGATGTTCCGTCTTCCAATACTAAATAGCCTTTCATCTAAAGCCCACCTCTTGATGAATAATTAATTAAAAAAATGAATTTTTATACTTTTATATTGAAAAAAATTACCGTTTCACTGCCGAATGCGCTTCGATCGCTGCTTTCAGCATACTGACGGCCGACAGCATTTCTTCTTCAGAAACCGTAAGCGGCGGGAGCAGCCTGATGACATTCGGTCCGGCCGGAAGCACGAGAAGCCCGCGTTCCTGCAGATCTCCGATGATGCCGGACACGGGACCTGCGCATTCAATGCCGATTAATAACCCTTTTCCGCGGATTTCTTTTACAAAAGGCCCTGTCAGTTCACGGTTCAGCTGCGCTTTTAAAAAAGAGCCTTTGTCTGCCGCCGCCTGGAGAAAGTCCGGCTGAAACACAATGTCCAAAGTTGCTTTCACAGCTGCCATGGCGAGCTTATTGCCGCCGAAAGTCGTACCATGCGTACCCGGCGTAAAGGCGTCGCCAAGCTTCTTTTTGCCGATCACGGCTCCGACGGGAAAACCGTTTCCAAGCCCTTTCGCAGCAGTGATAATGTCCGGAGAGATGCCGAAGTGCTCATAGCCGAATGCCTTGCCCGTCCGGCCGATTCCAGTTTGAATCTCGTCTGCGATAAGCAGCGCCTGTTTGTCTTTGCAAAATGTCTGTAAGGCTTCGATGAATTCCGGATCGGCGGGATTGACTCCCCCTTCTCCCTGCACCGTCTCAAGCATGACGGCGGCGATATCATCCTCTTTTGAAAGCGTGCTGAATGCCGACGGATCATTGAACGGAAGATAGTGAAAGCCTTGAAGCATCGGTCCGAAACCGGTCTTGATTTTGTCTTGTCCGGTGGCGGCCATCCCCGCATAGGTCCGTCCGTGAAAGGATTGATGGAATGTTACGATTTTTGTCTTTCCCGTTGCTTTACGGGCAAGTTTAATGGCGCCTTCATTCGCTTCGGCTCCGCTGTTGCAGAAGAAAACGAGATCCCCCTCGCTATGTCCGGCAAGCTTTGCCGCGGCTTTTTCCTGAAGATCATTTTCAAACAGATTGGAAACGTGCCATACGCTGTCAAGCTGTTCTTTCACCGCTTCTGTCACCGCATCATGACAATGGCCGAGATTGGAAACGGCGATGCCCTGAATAAAATCGAGATACGTTTTTCCGTTTTCATCCTCTGCGATTGTCCCTTTCGCTTTTTTAATATCGATAGGCCAGCGGCTGTAGGTTTGAAATAGGCTGCTCATGACACGCTCTCCTTTTCTTTGACGATTTTTGTTCCTCGGAAGGCTTGATTGGTGAAAAACGCTCCTTTTCCGTTTACGATCATCACTTCCGCGACATCTTCACTCAGTGCCGATAATGCCGAGTTTACCTTCGGAATCATCCCCCCTGAAATTACGCCGTCATCGATAAGGGCCTGAATTTCTTGCGGCGTCAAAGTATCCAGCCTGCTCTCTCCGTCCATAATTCCTTCGACATCCGTGACAAATAAAAGTTTATCGGCGTGTAAGGCTGAAGCGACGGCCGATGCCGCGGCGTCTGCATTGACGTTCAGCGTTTCGAAATCACTTGTCATGGAAAGCGGAGCGATAACGGGAATGATGCCTTCTTTCATTAATGCGTGAATGATTGACGGATCGGTTTTTTGTATTTCGCCGACTTCTCCGTATTTGTCTTGATTAAGGTAAGATGCTTGAAGGAGACCGCCGTCCTTTCCTGATATTCCCGCGGCTTTCAGCCCGTTTTTCGCGAGTTCGGTTACGAAAAATTTATTGATCGTCCCTGACAAGACCATTTCCGCTGTTTCCAGCACCGGTTTGGTCGTTTTCCGCTGTCCATCGACAAATTCCGTTTCAATCTGCAATGTTTTCAGCATTCTTGAAATGTCCGGGCCGCCTCCATGCACGACGGCAATGTTCCAGCTCGATTGCATAAGCTCTTTTACATTTTGAAAAAAATCGGCGGATAACTCGCGGATTACGCTTCCGCCGCACTTAAAAACGATGGTTTTCTTCATGCCGCTCCCCTTTGTTATGTGCGATAGCTCGCATTGATTTTGATATAATCATAGGTTAAGTCACAGCCCCATGCCCGGCCGCTGCCGGAGCCTTCCTGCAGGCGGACTGCAATCGTAATTTCATCACCTGATAAGTACTCCTTGGCATCAGTTTCCGAAAATGGCTGAGGTTCGTTGTTTTTAAACAGACACTGACCGCCGAGGAAAACTTCCACTTGTTCGGCCGTTACGCTTGCCGCACTGTGCCCGATTGCGCCGATGATGCGCCCCCAATTGGCGTCTGTGCCGTAAACGGCGGTCTTCACAAGGCTTGAGCCGACGATTTTTTTGGCGATAATATTCGCCTCAAGGTTATTTTTCGCGCCTTCGACTCTGGCTTCAATTAATTTCGTCGCTCCTTCACCGTCTCTGGCAATATCTTTGGCAAGGTCTTCGCATACAAGCTTTAATCCCTTTTTAAAAGCCGGCCAGTCAGGGTGATCCTCCGCCAGGCAATCATTCCCCGCGCAGCCGTTCGCCATCACAAGCACCATGTCATTCGTCGATGTTTCACCGTCAACGGTGATTTGGTTAAATGAAACATCCGTAATCTCTCTGAGCGCGTTTTTGAGCGCCTGTTCTTCCACGGCCGCGTCCGTTGTGACAAAGCCGAGCATTGTCGCCATGTTGGGGTGGATCATGCCGGAGCCTTTCGCCGCTCCGCCGATCGTGATGATGTCTCCGCCGATCACCAGTTCATAACACGTCTGTTTCGTCACTGTATCCGTCGTCAAAATGGCTTCTTCAAATGCTCCGGACACTGACGGCGCTTGACCGAGCTGTTCAATGCCCGCCTGAATTTTTTTCATATCTAAAAGCTCGCCGATCACCCCGGTTGACGAAACCGCAACAAGCTCCGGCTCAATGCCGAGCTGGCTCGCGAAGCCGTCCCGCATTTCATAGGCGTCCTTTAATCCTTGGTCTCCCGTACAGGCGTTGGCAATCGCGCTGTTGACAATAACCGCCTGAAGCACGGCCTCTTTTTTTAAGCTCTCTTGCGTCACTTTCAAGGGCGCTGCCTGAAAATGGCTCTGCGTATATACCGCCGCACTGACTGCAGGCGCTTCGCTGATAATCGCTCCGAGATCTTTTTTTGAATAGCGCAGGCCGCAGTGCACGCCCTTTGCCTCAAACCCTTTCGGCGAGGATACGCCGCCTTTTATTTTCGTGATTTCCTCACTCAGCTGAATCATATTTTCGAATCCCTCTTTCGTTCTATGGATAGACTGGCGTCATCGTAAGTCCCGTTTCTTCCTGCCAGCCATTCATGATATTTAAATTTTGAACCGCCTGCCCTGCGGCGCCTTTCATCAGATTATCTATGACAGAAACGATGGTGGCACGGTTTGTTCTCTCATCCACGGTGACACTGATATCACAAAAATTGCTGCCGTATACCTCTTTCGTCGCCGGAAATTCACCTTCCGGCCTGATTCTGACAAAATATGAATCTTTGTAGAATTCGGAATACAATTCTCTTACCTGTGCAGCAGACATACCCGGAGGGGCGTCGGTATACATCGTCGCCATAATGCCCCTTGTCATCGGCGCCAAATGAGCGGAAAACGTGATCGGGCCTGTGCCGGGCTGCCATGCCGCCAATTGCTGTTCAATTTCCGGAGTATGCTGATGCTCATTAACCTTATAAATTTTGAAATTATCATTCAGCTCAGAATAATGAGTGCCCATGGATGCTTTTCGGCCGGCACCGGATACGCCTGTTTTCGCATCAACAATCAGAAATGAATCTTGTAAAAACTTATTTTTCGCCAGCGGGGCGAGCCCGAGCAGCACAGCCGTCGGAAAACATCCCGGATTGGCAATCAGCTTAGCAGTCTGAATCTCTTCTTTTTGCAGTTCGGCTAAACCGTAAACCGCGCTTTGAAGCGTTCCTTTCGGCGCGGCCTTCCGCTTATACCACTTTTCATACACGGCCGGGTTTTGAATCCGCAGATCACCGGATAGATCAATGACCGGGATGCCCGCCTCCGCCAGCTTGGGCGACCACTCTCCGGAAACGCCGGGCGGCGCGGCTATAAACATGACATCAATTTCGTTTCGAATCGTTTCTATATGAAGCGGCTGAAGTGATTGTGACGCTATATTCCTCAAATGCGGATATGAAGCGGCATATTCTTTCCCTTCGTCGCTCGATGAATATAATATACAATCTTCTGTATAAGGGTGATGGTTAAGAATCCTGACAAGTTCGGCGCCTCCATAACCAGTCGCGCCTATAATACCTATTTTCAACGGGTTCACCTTCTTGGTTTTTGTGAAATTATTTAACATTATAACATGAATAAAAATTAATTCAATTGTATATTTAATATTTTTTCATTCATTTTCCATCGGTTTTCGCTGACAAAAAACCCCCTCTCGATCGAGGGGGTTTCATAAGAAAAACAGGCTGATCGGATCAGTCTGTTTTTTTCAGCATCATCAGCCCGCTTATAAAAAACTGCACGGAGCTGGCGTAAAAAATAATATAAACCGTAAAGAAATCAGCGAGAAACCCGCCGAGAATAATGGCGGCAGCGGAAAATACGGCCGTCCAGAAATGATAGCTGCCGACTTTTTTCCCCCGCTCCCCGCCGTCGGTGTAATCGGCGATCATGATTTTCTCGCCGTGTTTTTGCATGGCGCCGAAGAGGCCCAAAAGCACCTGCACAACATAAACCTGGTGCACGCCGGTAATATGCGGGAGCGTCAGAAGAAGCACCGCCATCCCCCACGAATTCGCCATCAGGAACCAGCGGGGATCCAGTCTTGCCGACAGCCGGCCGAGCAGCGGATGAATCAATGCGCCGCTCAGGCCGAACAAGCCGTATGAGAGACCGAATTGCGTGTAGCTGGAACCGATGTTTTTAATAAATAAAATATAAAACGGAAAGATCAGGCTGCCGGCAAAAAAGACACTGCTCTGAGACAGGATCAGCCATTTTAAATGGTTGTGTTTCATGATTTGTACCTCTGATAAAAATAATTCATAAACAAGTCATCGGGATCATATTTGTGTTTTTTCCGAAAGAACGTATCGCTTTTCGGATATGCCTCGCGCATCTGCTCTTTCGTTTGATACAGCATATACGGCAGATAATAACTGCCGCGGTGGCACAATGCCGTATCCGTCATTTTTCTGACAATCCGCGCTGTACTCGCCTGGCTGTCTTTTGAAAACCCTTCATTGATTAAAAGAACGAGTGAAAACATGTCTTCCTTTGCGTATGACAGATCGGCTTTTTCATTTTTTTGCACGTAGCGGATCGTAATATTTACGAGATTGAGCTCTTCATGTGACAGCGTCTTGCGTAAATCATGAATGTACGGCGCAAATTCGCCGACGGGCACGAAGTATTCTTGAAGCACGTCGGTGTTGTCCGTGTTTTCATATTCCAAAAACTTCGATTCTGACCGCATGACATTGTTCCTGGAGACTTTCACACCGTTTTGGCTGAGAAAATAAGACTGCTGGGTGGACCAGAACCAATTTCTTCCCCAGTCATACCGGCGGGAGAGGCCGAGCGCGAATTTCGTCAGCGCCAGATGCTCATCTTCTTTCAGTTCATTGTGCCGCTTTAATTCTTTCTGGTTGTCTGAGAGTGTGTAATCAGTCACATACATATCGTGTAAAAAGCCTTTATCCCCTGTTGCGATCCGCGCGAGATGCATGCGCACGGCGGGGTTGCGCTGAACATGCTGCGTAAAATATTGACTGTATGTATCAGCGTTCATGCGTTTCGTTTTCATTTCATAAAGCTCATCATCCGTCAGCTCAATATCCGCGTCAAGGATGACCCCGAACAGGCCGTAGCCGCCGATGACGGCTGAAAACAGGTCATCTTTCGGAGTAACGGTGATGACTTTGCCGTCCGCCTTTAAAAGATGAAACGATTTGACCGTATCAATCAGCGAACCGTACCGGATATCCCGGCCGTGGGCGTTGGCGCTCAGTGAGCCCCCGATCGTAAAAATGTTTTGCGATTGCATGACTTTTACCGCGAGCCCGTACGGATTGACATAGCGCTGAATATCATTCCACGTCGCTCCCGCCTGCACTCTGATGATTTTTTTCTTTCGGTCGAGACCGAGTATTTTGTTGTAGCCCGTCATGTCGAGAACGATACCGTCTTCATAATACGTCTGGCCGCCCATTGAGTGCTGGGCGCCTGCGATTGAGATCTTCAGATGCTTTCTCTTTGCTTCCTTAATCGTTTCGACCAATGTTTCTTTCTCTTTTCCTTTGACCGTCTGCTTAATTTTCACGGGCATGAGACGGCTGACATCCGTCATTGTCCCTGCCTGCCGCTCCGGCTCTTTGTGAAAGGCGGAAACAGCGAACAGCGCCGTATAAACAAGAATGCTAAGGATAATGAGAAGTAATTTTTTCTTCATGGGTTCCTCCCTCGCATGCAGCCGGTCTATTATATCATGCCTCCGTCCGTTTTTTTCCTTTTTAACCCGATACCGCAAAAACCCCCGAATGGCGGGAAACTTGGTTTTTTTAGTGACTTGCCCTTCTTTCCGCACGCCGGTCTGCAGCGACAAAGCAGACAAAACGGGCCCCGGCAGAATCATGTTTAGTACAGTTCAAAACGGTCATCCGGAAAACACCGGGCATAAAAAATACACAGAAATCCCTAAAAATGATTTTTAGTCAGTATATAATCGATATATATGCAGATGTATTACCAAAGGGATTGTTTAAAACAAAGATGTTAAATGAGGTGGGGAAAATGAACATAAAAGGGATCAATCATCTTCTTTTTTCTGTTTCAGATTTGGAAAAATCAATAGAATTTTATGAGAAAGTATTTCATGCACAACTTCTGGTTAAAGGACAAAAGACAGCATATTTTGATCTGAACGGGCTTTGGCTTGCACTTAACTTAGAGGCGGATATACCAAGAAATGAAATACATAAATCCTATACGCATACAGCCTTTACAATTGACCCAAAAGATTTTGATGCAATACATCAAAGGTTAAAAAATCTAAATGTAAATATATTAAATGGGCGTCCTAGGGATAAGCAAGATCAAAAGTCAATTTATTTTACTGATCCCGATGGACATAAATTTGAATTCCACACAGGTACACTCCAGGACAGACTGTCCTATTACAAAAAAGATAAACCTCATATGAAATTTTATATATGAGGATTTTGTTTGCGATCCAAAACAAGCCCTCACCGTCGCTTATATGCAGACAAAAGAAAAGCACCTCCAAACTTTAGGATGTACCTAAAATCCGAGGTGCATTTTCTTATTACTGAATCCCTAATGCGATTTTTGCGTAGCGTGACATTTTGTCTCTTGTCCACGGCGGATTCCAGACGATGTGGACTTCCGTCTCTTTTACATCCGGAATGTCGGCGAGCGCTTTTTTCACCTCGTCGACGATGATCGGAGCGAGCGGGCACCCCATTGATGTCAGTGTCATCGTAACGTGCGTCAGGCCGTTGTCATCCATATCAACGTCGTATACAAGACCGAGATTGACGATATCGACGCCGAGCTCAGGGTCAACAACCTGCTCCAAGGCGCCCATGATGTTTTCTTTTAATGCTTCTTCCACGTTCCATCACTCCTTTTTCCTCAGTATAACGTAAAAGCGGGTATTGTTAACACCTTTGTGCTTTATAAATGCTTATCGAACCAGGCGACGGTTTCTAAAACGGCGTATCTCGGGACTTTATGATCAGCCCGTTCGTCTTTCAGAAACTGAAGATGGTCAGGCCGGCTGCTGTAATGAGGTTTAATCGTTTCATAAAAGCCGCGGGTCGGTGCATACGGAACGACTTTGTCTTGAACGCCGTGCCAGAACAGCAGCGGGCGGCTGCGGAGTTTTTCCGGTTCCAGACTGAGATCGAACGGTTTGAGCCGCGCAAACAGTTCGTCGACCTGTTCTTTTGTGACGTCAATGTCGATGTCCTGCTTTTGAATGTGGTCAATCTGCTGCTGAAAAAATGCCGTATAGTTCGGGCTTCCCATCAGACTGACGCCGGCTTTGACCCAATCATACGCGGCCATCGCGCCGAATGTCGTAATTCCGCCCATTGACGTCCCCGCAAGACCGATCCGCCCGTCTTCAATCAGACCGCGCGCTTCAAAATCCTTTTTCAGCACGTCAAGCTCCTCGATTTCATTTAAGACAATGTCCCAAAAATGGACGGCGAGCTCTTCTGCTGACAGCTGTTCAGCGCGTTCACCGTGGTAAAGAGCTTCCGGCAGCACGGCTCTGAAACCCTTTTCAGCAAGCAGGTAAGCGAAATGAAGATTATGCTCCTTCGCGCTTGTAAAACCGTGAATAAAGAAAACAAGGGGAGCGGGATGGTCCCGATTTTCTTCTTTTACAATATGTAAAAACGGAATGCCTGATACAGTTTGATGATCAATAAGAATCACGTTGACTCCCTCCTTAGGATAACCATAATCATAAGTGTAACATGTAGACAATAAAGATGGTAAAAAGCTACACTGTACATAAGAGAAAAACAGCAAATTATATGACAAAAGGAGTTATTTATGGAGACAAAACCTTACCTCATCGCCTTAGATCTGGATGGAACCTTATTAAAAGATGATAAAACCATTTCCCCTGAAACGGCACGGACGATTCAGACGCTGAAAGAAGCGGGCCATCATGTCTGCATCTCAACCGGCCGCCCTTTCCGTTCCAGTTCGATGTATTATGACGAGCTTGGGCTGACAACGCCGATTGTCAATTTTAACGGAGCGTTTGTCCACCACCCGAAAGACGAGTCATGGGGACGCTACCACACGTCTCTATCTGTCGATGTGGTCAGACAGCTTGCCGAACTTACAGAGACCTATCAAATACATAATGTGCTCGCTGAGATCATTGATGATGTGTACTTCCACTATCATGATGAGCATTTAATTGAGGCGTTTCATATGAATACGGCGAATGTCACATTCGGCGATCTGCGCGAAACGGTCCAAGAGGATGTGACGTCCGTATTGATTCACGCGAAGGAAGAGGACGTCGCGGACATACGCGCGCATTTATCTGATGTGCACGCCGAGGTCATTGACCACAGAAGATGGGCGGCTCCTTGGCATGTGATTGAAATTATTAAACACGGGATGAATAAAGCGGTCGGCCTGAAGAAAATCAGCGACTATTACCAAGTGCCGAGAGAACGGATCATCGCGTTCGGCGACGAAGACAACGATCTTGAAATGCTCCGATTTGCCGGGTGCGGCGTAGCGATGGGAAACGGCACGGATGAAGTCAAACAGGCCGCCGATCGCGTCACGGGTTCAAATGAAGCGGACGGAATCGCCGAATTTTTAAAATCCTATTTCTCCCTGTGAGGTTTTCCCGCTCATAACACAAAGCCTTCCGCCCATACTAAAACAGACGACTCATCTCGTCTAAATATGGAAGGGGGACATTGCAATGGGTAAACGAAACAAATCAAAACGGTTTATTCAGCAAGGCAAGGACTCTGTCAGTCTTCATGACGCAAGATTTCCATATCGGTCTACATTAGAGGAAGCACAGCATGATGCAGCAAAAGATTCGGCTGAAAGGCAGGTTGACTTTTAATGAGAAACGAACTGTTTTCTCAAGCCAAGTCATTTGTCCAGCAGGCCGTCATGATTGCTAACGGTTTCGAGGACGGCGACCAGGAAAAAGCTGTCTCACGCGCCAAAAATGCCGTGTCTTCCGCGTACGCCAATTCGACGGATGCAGAACGTCAGCAGCTGCACCAATTTCAGGATCAGCTGGAGAAATTGCAATAAAAAAAGGCGCCCCGTTTGAGATGAGGGCGCCACTTTTTTATTTTACTTCAAATGTTTTTACCGTTTTCAGTCTTTTTCCGATCTGATCGGACTTCCCTAAAAACGTCACCGTCACCGTGTATGTTCCCGGACCGGGCACGTTCTTCCACACATCTGAAAAGTCATACGTTTCATTCGGCATTAAGGTCACGGTCTGAAACGCCTGGGTAAACATTTTGTCTTTTGAATAGCGGTACAGTTCTTTGTGATGTTGGTCATGTACGGTCAGTTCGAATTTCTGCCCTGAGCTGAATGTGAAATCGATCGGGCTTTCGCTTTTGTTTTTTAAAGACATTTGAAATTCGATCTGCTGATCTGTCTGCACAGGATTTACGGCTAATTCCGCTTGCTGTTCATTCATCTCTCCGGATACCTCCTCAGCGGGCTCCTTCTGCCCGGATTGACTGCTGCATCCGATCAATAAAATGACCGGTAATAACAGGCCAAACAGCCACTTCATTCTATCCGCTCCTATCAGTCTTTTCTGAAGAAACCAAAGATCCCCGTCGTTTGCACGATGTTTGTGAAGGCTTTCGGGTCGACTTCTTTCACGATTTTCTCAAGGTCATACAATTCGTACCGCGTGATGACGATGATCATCATTTCTTTCTGTTCGTTTGTGTAAGCGCCTTTTGCCGGCACCGTCGTAATGCCTCGGACCATTTTCCCGTAAATCGCTTCTTTGATTTCATCAGCTTTTTTTGTAACGATCATGGCGGTCAGTTTCATGTGGCGCGTGTGAATGGCGTCAATCACCCTTGTTGTGACATACAGAGCGACAAGGGTATATAATGCTTTCTCCCATCCTTGCAATAATCCTGCCGTCAAAATGATAATCCCGTTCAAAATGAAGAAATATGTGCCGACCGGTTTATCCTTCCATTTGGCCAGCACCATCGACACGATATCAAGACCGCCTGTCGAAGCGCCGAATTTCAGCGTTAAACCGATGCCGATAGCTGAGATGACTCCTCCGAATACGGTATTCAGAAGAATATCGTGTGACAGTCTCATTTCCGGGAGAATCCCCATAAAGACGGACGTCAGCGCTACGCTTAATATGCTGTACACGGTGAATGATCTGCCGACTTTCAGCCATCCTAACACACCGATGGGAATGTTTAAGAGGAACATGAGAACTCCTGTCGAAATATAAAAGGGGGCGTATTGATCAACGACGCTTGACAGCAGCTGGGCGACACCGGTAAAACCGCTGGCATATACATTCGCCGGTATCAGGAATAAATTCAGTCCCGCCGCATACAGAAACGCGCCGATGACGACGATTGCTAATTTTTTTACTTGTTCTAGTACCATGGCTTGCTCCTCCGCTCATTTTCATTATTAGCTTTTCCCTTAAAATAAAGTTTTGAACACTATTTTGCCAAATTTATATGATATAGTTGGCATACTCTCACCAACCGGAAAGAAGGGAATTATGATGACAGTTCACCTTATTGCTGACAGCGCCTCTGACCTGCCGAAATCTTATATTGAAGAAAACCGGATCGGGTTCATTCCGCTGCACGTAACACTTGACGGAAACGAATATGAGGACGCAGTCACCATTCAGGCGGATCATATCTTTCAAGCGATGCGGGACGGGAAAGTTCCGAAAACATCCCAGGCATCACCGGATACGATAAAAAAAGTATTTTTACAATACGCGGAACTGGGAGAACCGGCGATATACATCGCCTTTTCCTCAGGTCTTTCCGGCACCTATCAGACGGCCGTAATGATCGCCAATGAAGTAAAAGAGGAATTTCCCGATTTTGATTTACGGATTGTAGATTCCAAATGCGCTTCACTGGGCTGCGGCCTCGCGGTGATGCACGCGCAAACACTCTGTGTTAACGGGAATACAATACAAGAAATCGAAACGTCTGTAAAGAACTTTTGCGCACGGATGAAACATATATTTACGGTCGATGACGTCGCTTATCTCGCGCGGGGCGGCAGAATTTCAAAAACGTCCGCTTTTGTCGGGGGGCTTTTGAACATCAAACCGATTCTGCATGTGGATGACGGCAGGCTCGTGCCGCTCGAAAAATTGCGCGGACAGAAGAAACTGTTTAAACGGATTATAGAAATGATGAAGGAAGAAGGCGGCGATTGGGCGGATCAAACCGTGGGAATCAGCTATGCAGATAATGAAGAGACGGCGATTGGGATGAAGGAAATGATTGAAGAAGCGTTCCATCCGAAAGAGATCATTCTTCATTCAATCGGCTCTGCGATCGGCGCCCACTCCGGGCCGGGCACGCTCGCGATTTTTTTCCTGAAGCCATAATTTCAATGCGGGCGGGCATCCTAACGGACAGAAGGGAGGCTTTGCCGCATGAAAGATGATGACAAAAAACCGTTGGACAATAACGCCGTAAATCAGAAAAAGAACCGGCTTGCCGAAAAAAACCGGCAGGCGGGAAAAAACCAGAATTCCAAAAAACCGGACCATCTGTAAAAGCAAAACAGCCCTCTTGTCTTAGAAGAAAGAGGGCTGTTTTTTGCGCACGGATGTCTGTTACAAAGTAAACCGGCGGACCTGATCATTTAACCGCTCTGTCAGGCTCACCAGATTATTGACGCTTTCCGCCATTTTATGAAAAGAAGACAGCTGCTCAAGCGCGGAGGCAGAAATCTCTTCGCTTCCTGCAGCCGTTTCCTGAACGACGGCGCTGATGCTTTCTGCATGATGCAGCACTTGCTCACCAAGCTGTTTCGATTCGATGATCCGTCCGTCCAATTGAGTAAGCTCCGCCTTAATATGGGCGGCTTTTTGTTCAATATGGGCGAATGATTCTGACGTTTTCTCCATCAGCTCCTGCTGTCTGTCCGCTAAAGCGACGCCGGTCGTGACAGCTCCGGTAATAGATGTGATGCCGTCTTCAATTTGCTTTACCATATCGAAAATCTGCGCGGTCGCTTTGGCTGATCCGTCTGCGAGCTTCCGTATCTCCTCGGCAACGACGGCAAATCCTTTTCCGGCCTCGCCTGCTCTGGCCGCCTCGATTGCGGCGTTTAATGACAGCAGATTGGTCTGGCCCGCAATGTCGGAAACGGTCTGCGCCATCATACTGATGCCTGCCGCATGCTCTATGAAGAGATCGGCGGCTTCGGAAATCTCTTTTGATGTCTCATTGCTTTTATCAATGGCTTGCTTGGTCTCGGCTAAAGCACCTCGCCCCGCAGCCACCGCAGCAATCGTCTCTTCGCTGCTTCTCGTCGTTTGTTTTGAACGTTCGGCGTTCGCCTTTGAATGTTCATCCATTTGTTCAATGAATTGCACCGCATGCTGCAGATCTTCTGAAATGGTTTGGGAGCCTTGCGCCATTTCTTCCGTCGATACGGACACCTGCTCGGTCATGTCCTTCAGCGTCTGGTTTTCCTTCGTCAAACCTTCCGCAAAAGTCTCGACTTCACGGCCGACCTCTCCGATCGCCTGAATTAAGGTGCGGAGCTGTTCAGCCATCATTCCGAATGAGTCATTCAGCTCTTTCAGTTCGTCCTTCCCTTTATAATCAAGCATTTCAACAGCAAGGTTTCCTCCTGCAATACGACGGGCATTTTCAGCCATGCGGCGGATCGGCCCTGCAATTCTCTTCGTCAGCCTGATGGAAGATATGACGGTGACGGCAAGTATCACGATGGTCAGCACGGCTGCGCTGTAAACGATAAACTGAATCTGGTCAGCCGTCTGCTTCTGCATGTCTTCATAGTGATCCCGGCTTTTCAGATTCAGCATATAAATATCATTCAGGAGACCGTTGATGCGGGCCGCCGTCCTTGTCGCTTCAGCCGGGCTTTTCGAATCAAGGGCAGCGTCCGCCTCCGCCTGCCATGATTCGTATTTTTTGGCGAGTTTGTCAAAAGCGGCTTTGTCCGCATCGTCCCTCATCGTTTTTTTGAGCGCCGCCAGTTTGTCTGAGCTGCTTTTCATATAGCTTCGTACATCTTCTTTCTGGGCGTCTGCGAGCGTATAGGAATAGCCGGTGATACTTTCTTTTAACGTATTAAGGTCAGCTTTTGCTTCCTGGACGTTTAACAGCGTGTCCACTTCATCTTCATTTGAAGCCTGAATCTTCATCATGTTTACGATGGTAAAGCCGATGACGGCGGCGAAGCAAATCATCGTAACGGCTGCGTTAACGAGCAGCCTTGTCCGTAATGTCACTTCAGATCGCCTCCTTTTTCAATCAGACTGTTTTTCATATCCGTGATCTTTTTCGTCAGCCCGCCTGCGTTTTTGACAACTCTGATCTTGGCTAAGTCCATGCCGTTTTCCTTCAGTCCGTAAACGATCTCACCGCTTTTGATCTCCTTGTTGTCTTTTAAATCTTTCGCCAATTCATAGATGACATGGTCGACGTTTTTCACTAAAGAAGAGATAACGGCGTGCTCGGCGGTGTAATATTGATCGCTGTCAACACCGATGGCGTATACTTTTCGCGCCTCCGCTTCTTTCAGTGCGCCGACACCCGTGAAGCCGGCCGCCGTAAACAGGACATCGGCTTTTTTTCGGATCATGTTTTGGGCGATGCGCTTCCCGAGCTTATCATCATCAAACGTACCGCTGATTTCCGACAGCACGCGGATGTTCGGTTTGACTGATTCCGCGCCTTTCAGATAGCCTTTCTTAAACCGTTTAATGACGTCGGCATCTGAACCGCCGATAAATCCGATCGTGCCGGTTTTGCTCGTCATAGCCGCCAGCGCTCCGGCTAAGAAGCTTCCTTCATCCTCTTTAAACGTGACGGAGGTGACATTATCCAGTCCTGATACAGAATCAATCAGCACAAACCGCTGCTTCGGATATTTTTTGGCGACCTTTTCTAAATCCGCCTGCATGCTGTAACCGAGCCCCACAACAAGATCATTGCCTTCCCGGACAAGCTGGGTCAGTCCTTTTTCGTACGTACCGGTGTCTTTTATTTCTCTGTAATCAAATGTGATGCCGAGCTCGTCTCTTGCTTTCATCAAACCTTGAAAGCCTGAATCATTAAATGATTGGTCGCCGAGGCCGTTGTCTGTCAGCATGATGCCGATTGTTTTCGTTTTTTCGGCCGCCGTCTCCTCGGATTTGCCGGCACATCCCGCCGTGCTGAGCGCAAGCAGCAGTACAGCCGCAAATATCGCCATTTTTCTCATTGAAACTCTCCTTTTGTTTTTTTCTATAGTTATATATCGGTTCGGATGTCAGAATATTTTATTTCAATAAAATATGTATGTTCGGCAGGTTGATAAACAAATGAGGGATATAGGAGCTTTTGAGAAAATAAAAAACACCGGTTTTGGTTCACCGATGTTTTTGCAGAAAATTTATTGTTTTTCGTATGTCCAGCCGTCTTTCTGATACACTTTGCCGTTTTTCATCAGGTGCCCGAGCGCCCGCTTAAAGGCGGCTTTGCTTAAATGAAACCGTTCGCGGATATCGTCAGGATCGCTTTTGTCTCCGTAAGGCATCGCGCCGTTTCTTGATCTCAGATAGGTCAGAATCTCCTCCGCGTCAACCGAAAGCGCATCCTGCTTTCTCGGCAGCAGGGACATGTTGACGGAGCCGTCTTCCTTCACCTCGATAACACGCCCCGTCACGCGGCTGCCGAGTCTCGGCTCTTCTTTTCTTTCTGAAGGGTGAATAAACGCGCGGATGCCTTCATCGGTAATCAGAAAAGAGCCTGATGCGATCAGTCTGTACACCGTGCCTGTCAGGTCTTTATTCATGACGTCTTCCTCTGCATCCGTAAATAATTCACTGATGATATCCTCAGGCGCCGGCTTGGCAAACATGCGTCCGCGGCTTGTCACCTTCAGCATGCAATACAGTCTGTCGCCTTTTTGCGGCCAGACGGATTTGTACGGAGGCAGGTGCTCCGTTGCGACGAGCGCGTCTTTTGACAGACCGACGTCGACGAATACGCCCATATCCTCCACAGCGTCCGTCACTTCCACCCATCCGTAGTCATAAAAGCTGATAAGCGGCTTTTTCATCGTCGCCGCGAGTCTTTCCTGATGATCGACGTAAATAAATACGTCCACTTCATCTCTGTCTTCAATATCCTCTGTAATTTCACTGTTATGTAAAAGAACCGTATCCTCGCCGTCAGTTAAAAAATAACCGAAATCGGTTTGGTGATCTATACTAAGCGTGAGCTGCTGCCCTGGTCTCATGTTATCGTCCTTCCTGATTCGCCCGTATGGGGCTGATGTTTTTCTCATTTTTTCCAATATGCATAAATTCATGCTTTATGCAGTTGGACATTTCTCTTTATTCTACTATAATCAACTCATAAGTGAAATGTTATAGGAGGTTTTCTCATGGCAAAAGAAAGTTCTTTTGATATTGTATCCAAAGTTGAATTTCCCGAAGTGCAGAATGCGATTCAGATGACGCTGAAAGAAATCGGCACGCGCTATGACTTTAAAGGATCGAAAAGCGATGTAACTTTAGAAAAGGAAGAACTTGTCCTGATTTCTGATGACGAGTTTAAACTGAATCAGCTCAAAGATGTGCTGAGCGGCAAGCTGATCAAACGGGACGTGCCGACGAAAAACATTGAATACGGCAAAATCGAAAATGCCTCAGGGGGCACGGTGCGCCAGCGCGCGAAGCTTGTACAGGGCATTGATAAAGACAGCGCCAAAAAAATCAACGCGGTGATTAAAAACTCCGGCTTGAAGGTCAAGTCTCAGATTCAGGACGACCAAGTGCGCGTCACCGGAAAAAATAAAGATGATCTGCAGCAGATTATTGCAGCCGTCCGCGGGGCAGACCTGCCGATTGACGTTCAATTTATTAATTTTAGATAAATTATGTGATTCCTATTGATTATTGTCTCTATTTTCGGTAAATTTGGAGAAAGGGATTTTCACAGTTAAGTTTTGGAAACCCATGACAATTATATGAACGTTCTTATCAAGAGAAGCCGAGGGACTGGCCCGACGACGCTTCAGCAACCGGTGTAATGGTTTAACCCAAACCATGACCAAGGTGCTAAATCCAGCAAGCTAAAAACAGCTTGGAAGATAAGAAGAGAGACAAATGATTACAAAGTCTTCTTCTTAAGAAGACTTTTTTTATTTCTCTTTTTTCCTTGCTGAATGTGACGAAGGAGGCAAACAATGGGACTATTACAAGACTTAAAAGAACGGATTTTAATCGGAGACGGCGCGATGGGCACTCTCCTCTATTCCTACGGCATTGACAGATGTTTTGAGGAACTGAACGTATCAAAGCCCGAGGAAATCAAGCGGATACATAAGGCTTACGTCGAAGCCGGGGCAGACATCATCCAGACAAATACGTACGGCGCAAATTTTATTAAGCTCTCAAGATACGGACTTGAGGATGAAACAAAAAAAATCAATCAGGAGGCGGTCAGAATCGCGCGCGCTTCCTCAGACGGCGCTTATGTATTGGGAACGATGGGCGGCATCCGCACCTTTAACAAAAACGCCTACAGCCTGGAGGAGATTAAACGCAGCTTTCGGGAGCAGCTTTATTTATTGCTTCACGAAGAGCCGGACGGTCTGCTCTTGGAAACATACTATGATTTAGAAGAGGCGCGCGAAGTGCTGAAGATAGCGAGAAAAGAAACGGAACTTCCGATTATGCTGAACGTATCCATGCACGAACAGGGCGTGCTGCAGGACGGAACACCGCTTCGGGAAGCCCTCAGGTCAATTGCCGATCTCGGCGCTGACATAACGGGAATCAATTGCCGGCTCGGCCCGTACCACATGATTGAAGCGCTCACCGAAGTGCCGATTTTCCGTGACGCTTATTTATCGGTCTATCCGAACAGCAGCCTTCCGTCTTTAGAAGAAGGCAGGCTTGTTTATGATACGGACGATGCCTATTTCCGGGAGAGCGCCGTACAGTTCCGCACTCAGGGCGCGCGCATTATCGGCGGCTGCTGCGGTACGACGCCAAACCATATCAGAGCCATGGCTGAAGCGGTCCGCGGACTTTCTCCCGTCACTGATAAAGAAGTGAAAATCAGACGGGAAGAAGAAATCATCTCCGTCCGGAATGAACGGACCGAGCCTGGTTTAAACGAAATCGCCGCTCAAAAACGGTCAATTATCGTAGAGCTTGACCCGCCGAAAAAATTGAATTTTGACAAATTTCTGCAAGCGGCGGCTGAATTAAAAGAAACCGGCATAGAAGCGCTGACGCTCGCCGACAATTCATTGGCGACACCGCGGATCAGCAATGCCGCCTGCGGTTCATTGCTGAAAGAACGCCTTGATATCCGTTCTCTCGTTCACATTACATGCAGAGACCGCAACATCATCGGCCTTCAGTCACATTTAATGGGGCTGGATACGCTCGGGCTCACCGACATTTTAGCCATCACGGGTGATCCTTCAAAAATCGGCGACTTTCCGGGAGCTACCTCCGTCTATGATTTAACGTCCTTTGACTTGATCAGGCTGATTAAGCAATTCAACGAGGGCATTTCTTTATCAGGGAAACCGCTCGGCAAGAAAACGAACTTTTCCGTAGCCGGAGCATTTAATCCGAATGTCCGCCATCTTGATAAAGCAGTAAAACGGCTGGAGAAAAAAATCGAGTGCGGAGCTGACTACTTCGTGTCCCAGCCTGTCTACTCGGAGCAGCAGCTCATTGACATTCATCATGAAACGAAACACCTCAAAACACCGGTGTATATCGGAATTATGCCGTTAACGAGCAGCCGCAATGCAGAGTTCATTCATCATGAAATCCCGGGCATTAAGCTGTCAGACAGCATCCGGGAAAAAATGGCGCTCGCCGGCGAAGACAAGCAAAAGCAGAAAACCGAAGGCCTCGCCATCGCCAAGTCGCTTCTCGACACGGCGTGCGAACTGTTTAACGGAATTTATTTAATCACCCCGTTTCTCCGTTCTGATTTGACATCAGAGCTTGCAGCTTATATTAAGCAAAAGGATGAAAAGCGGGCTGATGTATATTTGCATTGACGCGGAAGAGGCCGCCTGATATGACAGGCGGCTTTTTCATGGTACGATACAGAAAAAGAATCAAGCAAAGGAGGATTTTTTTATGGTTGAAGTAAAACCCATCACCGCAGAAGACACATACGCGATCAGACACAGCGTGCTGCGCCCCCATCAGACGATTGAGGATTGTAAATATGATCAGGACAGCGTCAAAGGAGCATTTCATCTCGGAGGTTTTTACGACGGGACATTGATCAGCATCGCTTCTTTCTACCCGCAGAACCAGCAGGCTTTACAGGCGGCGCCCGCCTACCAGCTGCGCGGCATGGCGACGCTTGAAGAATACCGGACGCAAAAAGCGGGAAGCACGTTAATCGCCTATGCGGAACGAAAACTGGCAGATATGGGGGCGGCGCTTGTCTGGTGCAACGCCAGATGTCACGTGAAGGGATATTACGAGAAGCTCGGCTGGAAAAGCACGGGCAGCCCCTTTGACATACCCGGCATCGGCCCGCATGTGATCATGTATAAAGAACTCGCCTGAAACAGACAAAAGCCCTTGGGGACATGTCTCTAAGGGCATTACCTTGAATGTCACGTCTGCTTTTATATGCGACACTATTGACGCCCTCCCGCTTTTTTAATACCCTTTGTACATTACGCAACAGCAAGGTTGGCAGGCAGAAAGCGATATCTGCCAATTGCCGATTTCAGCTATTATGTTTAGAAAAGGGAGTATGAGATGAATACGATCCAAAAACCGAAAATCCCGAAAGAATTGCCGGTGCTTTCTTTCACTGAAGCGCTTCAGGATGAGGAGCTCAAAGAAGTCATCATTGAAAACGGCATCGTAAACGGCAAACTGGACGGCCTGCGTGCCGAAAAAGTCATTTTCAGAAACATCGTTTTTACGGATATCTCTTTCAGACATATGGAATGTACGGATGTCCTGTTTGACAAATGCGATGTCTCAAACGCTGATTTCAGCGGAAGCATCATCCATAGAACGGCGTTTCAGCATTCAAAACTTCTCGGCTTGAATCTGGCGGATTCCGCCATGCGTCATGTACGGTTTGAAGACTGCCTCGCAAATTACAGCTCCTTCAGCTATTCCAATATGAAGCATGTCCGTTTTGACTCGTGCGGCCTTTCAGAAAGTGAGTGGAATGATGCCGTTCTTGAATACACAGATCTTGACGTCTGTGATTTGAACGGCGCAAACTTCATCGGCACGTCTCTTTTTAATATGGATATCAGCACGTGCACATTTGATCATCTGCATGTCTCGCTTGATAAGCTGAAAGGATGCCGCATCTCTCCGGCGCATGCCGTTACATTCGCAGAAGCGCTCGGCGCCATTGTGACGTGATCTTTTATTAAACGAAACGGCGGGCAATGTCCGCTATCGTTTGAATGCCTTTTTCCAAGCCCGGTAAAGATGCGTACGAATAGGAAAGACGCAGGCTTTGCCGGTCTTCGGGAAGATAGAGAGCTCCCGGATTGATCAGCACGCCGGCCTCCAAGGCACGGATGAAAAGCGTCTGAACGGTGAATGCTTTATGGAAGGTGACCCAAATATAAAAGCCCCCCTCCGGCACACGCCACTCCGCAATATCTCCCGCGTATCTTTCAAGAAAACGCAATGCCGCATCTCTCCTGATTTTGAGTTCCTTTCTGAGACGCAAAAGACGCTCTTCATAGCGGCCGCTTGACAGCCATTGACATGCCGCCCATTGAGATAAAGCGCTGGAGCCGTAATCCGTCTGCATTTTAATATCGGCGAGCCTGTCTGCAACCGGCTCAGGGGCGACGACCCATCCGATGCGCAGACCCGGGCTTACGGTTTTTGACAGCGTACCGATATACAGTACATTCCCCTCACCGTCCATGGATTTTAACGGAGGCGGCGGTTCTTTATCGATCCATATATCACCGTATGCGTCATCTTCAATGACAGGCAGACGGTGATTTCTTGCGAGCGCGATGAGTTCCTTCCGCCGCTTGAGTGACATTACCGTTCCGGTCGGATTATGGAATGACGGAATGGTGTACAGCAGCCCCGCTTCGTATTGCCGACGGTAAGCGGGAAGATGATCCGTTTTGATTCCGCTCCCATCCATCGGCACTCCCTTAAGCTTGACGCCCGCTGATTGAAACACACGCAGGGAATGGAGATACGACGGGTTTTCAGTCAGCATGACGGAGTTTGGTTTTAGCAGCCCGATTGAAATGAGCTGAAGCGCCTGCAGCGCGCCTGAGACGATTACGATGGATGCCGGGGACGCGTGAATCCCCTTTGTTTTCAAATGTTCCGCGACGCTTTGCCGAAGCTGCAGGCTGCCCTTCGGTTCTTCATAGCCGAGCGCAAAAATGTTAGTTCCCGCTTCACGGAACAGTTCGCCCATCTCCTGCTCAGGCAGCAGCTCTTGACTCAGCTCACCCGTCCCCAGCCTGATCAGATCCGGACGCGGCTCGTTTTGATTAATGGCCTGAATCAAGGATGAATTCGGCTGATGACTCCCCGATGTAACGTACGTGCTCCAATCAAGGGGCTTAGCCGCTGCCATGATGCTCCACGTATTGTTGACGACCTTTGTGCCTCCCCCTCTTTTTCCTTCCAGAAGACCTTGGGCGATTAACTCATCAACTGCTGCCGTCACTGTGCTTCGGTTGACCTGAAGCTCCTCGGCGAGCTTTCTTTGTGAGGGAATTTTCGTGCCAATGGTCCATTCGCCATGAAGTATTTTTTCTTTTATATGCTGTTCGATCTGGAGATAAAGCGGTATGTGCGACTCCCGATCCGGACGCCAGCTGTTCATACGTCATCCCTCCTTCTTTATTTATTATACATTTGGCTGGTTTAAGTACCAGCCAAATGGCCGGAGACATCAGCACACAGTGCGGCTGCAATGAGATGTAGTTGACGATTGGGGGGTTTTACGATATGAATGCCATTCTTCACGGAGTGATGCTCGCTTTCGGCCTTATTTTGCCATTGGGCGCGCAAAACGTGTTTATTTTTCAGCAGGGAGCCTGGCAAAA
This sequence comes from Bacillus sp. NEAU-242-2, assembly GCF_027853835.1. Classification (NCBI taxonomy): domain Bacteria; kingdom Bacillati; phylum Bacillota; class Bacilli; order Caryophanales; family Bacillaceae; genus Bacillus; species Bacillus sp. NEAU-242-2. The sequence goes on from NZ_JAPNNY010000001.1 coordinate 891,453, forward strand.
ACATGTGTGGCAGGCGTTTCCCGCAGTGATTGCCGCGGCGGTATGCGATACGATTCTCATCAGCGCGGCCGTCGCAGGCGTGTCAATGATTATTGCAGAGATTCCCGTTTTTCAGACCGTCATGCTTATAGGCGGCTTTTTGTTTCTCAGTTTTTTAGGCTGGCAGACTTGGAGAAGCAAACCGCAGGCCGAACAGGCGAAAAAAACAGTTTTCACGGCAAAAAAACAGGCGGTCACGGCCGCCATGGTATCCCTTTTGAACCCGCATGCGATTTTGGATACTGTCAGTGTCATCGGCACAAGCTCCGCCGCCTATCCGGGAATTGATAAATGGCTGTTTGCCGGTGCTTGTATCATGGTTTCCTGGGTATGGTTCGCCGGACTGGCATTCGCGGGACGGCTCGTCCAAACGGCGGATACAGGCGGCCGGCTCCTCGGCATCCTGAATCAATGCTCGGCATTGGTGATGTGGGGTGCTGCTTTTTATTTTGCGGCGCTTTTGTTTCGATAAAAGGAATTCGGCCAGGTCATGTTGAATGTACCGGAAGGAAGAGGGGGAATTGGAATGTCAGACATTTTAAAGCTGTATCACTACCACAGATGGGCAAATGAGCAAGTTATTCAGCATCTGAAGACCCTGCCCGCGGCAAGCTTACAGCAGAAACTGGATAGTGTTTTTCCGACTGTGAACGCCGTGCTTGTGCATATATACCGGGCGGATTACATTTGGCTTCACGTGCTTTACGGAGAAACTTACGAACAAATCGTCTCGCAATTTGATCAATTTGAAAAGCTTGACGGAGATTTTGAGGCGGTTGAACATAGAATGACTGAACTGGACAAAGAATACAGCGAATTTTTAAGAGACTTGGAGAACACGGAAGGTCCGATCTCCATTTCTCATCCGCGCATGGGAACGCTCCGGACGACATATGCCGATGTGATCCGGCATATTGTGAATCACGGCACATACCATCGCGGCAATATAAGCGCGATGCTTCACCAAATGGGCTATAAAGGCGTGCCGACTGACTACATTTTATTCTCATACGAATCATAAAAAAGCAAAGGCCTCCTGTGCCTTTGCTTTTTCACTTCGAATCTATCATAATCCGGCATAGTTGGGGGCGCCCGGGGTAAGCTTTACAGGCCTTCCGGTTTTAAAAGATTCCGTCGCGGCGATCCCGATTTCTAAGTTAATCGCGGCATCGATGTCTGTCACAATCGGCGTTTCCCCTTTTTTCACACATTCGGCAAAGTGCTCAAGCTCCAGACGGTAAGCGTCTTTAAAGCGGGCTTGAAAATCCGGAATAATTTCGTAGCTGCTGCCTGACTCCGTTAAAATGGTGACATGGCTGTTCCGCAGCGTGCCGACTAAAATGCTTCCCGCCGTCCCGATTATTTCGGCGCGGATGTCATGGCCGTACGGAGAATTTCGGCTTGCCTCCACATCGCCGGCCGCGCCTGAATCAAACTCAAGATACGTTATTGCCTGATCGACATCGCCGCACTCCTCCATGAATGGGTGCTTTAAAACCCTCCCGTGCCCGCTCACGGACGTAACCTCAGCATTCATGAGATATCTTGCGATGTCGTAATCATGAATCGAGCAGTCAATGAAAAGCCCTCCGCTATGTTTGATAAATTCCGCGGGCGGTGCGCCTTGATCTCTTGTAAATCCTTTATAATAAATGGGTCTGCCGATTTCCCCGGCGTCGATTCTTCTTTTCGCGTCAGCGTATGCCGGATCAAACCGCCTCATAAAACCGACCTGGCAGATGACGTCCGTTTCTTCGATTTTTTTCATGACTTTAATCGATTCCTCAAGACTCAGGGTGAGCGGCTTTTCAACAAAGATGTGCTTGCCGTTTTCAGCAGCCTTCATGATCATTTCCGCATGTGTGCTTGTCGGCGTGACAATGATGACGGCGTCAATCGTGTGATCTTCCAGCAGTTCATACGGGCTCTCCGTCCATTTGGCGATTCCTAATTCTTTCGCACACGCTTCCGCCTTCCCCTTCATCGGGTCACAGACGGCCGCAAGTTCGGCTCCCCGCACTTCGCCGGCTAAATGCTTCGCATGAAAATACCCTAATCGTCCTAATCCCAGCACCGCACATCTGACTTGATCTGTCATCTATCACCGCTCCTTTTTTCTTGAGGCCGCATGCCGTAATTGAGCAAGCGGTTTCCCTTATTAAACAGAAATTATTATTTTGAAAGCGTTTTATTTATAACTCAAGCTGTTGGCTTTCTTTGCTTGCAATCCGTAGTATTTGCGCAAGCGCTTTCCCAAAAGCTGTTTTAATTTTACAATGCTTTTCGCTCGTTTGACAATGTTTTTCACAGAAAAAACGCCCTTATCGCTGAGGGCGCGTTTTTACCGGTGCCGTAGAATGCCTGATGACGAGTTCCGGAGATAAAATGATTTTGCTTTTTGTTTTTTTCTTCCCTTGAATCTCATCAATGAGAAGTTCAACGACACGCCGCCCCATTTCGCGGATGGGCTGAGAAATCGTCGTGAGCGGCGGTGCCGTCATTTCAGCGAGAATGGTATTGTCAAAGCCGATGACGGACAAGTCTTCCGGCACCCGAATGCCCCGGGAGCGCGCCGCCTGTATCGCCGCGCATGACAAGACATCATTAAAGGCGAAAACGGCGGTCGGAAGGTCTCTGTCAAACAGCTCGCCCGCTGCCTGTTTTCCGCTTTCCAGCGAATATTCCGTCGGTATGATCAGCGATTCATCTAGTGTCATCCCCGCTTCCCGCATCGCTTTTTGAAAACCTTTGATTCTGTCTCTTTCACCCGTGGTCGAGCCGTTTCCGACGATACAGGCGATTCTTTCATGGCCTAAAGATATGAGATGCTCAGCCGCCGTATAGCCGCCGAGAAAGTCATCGATAATGACGACGTCCATCGGCGCGAGCGGTTTATCCTGCGTAATCATCGCAAGCGGGATGCCCGATTTCACAATATCATCAAGCGCCGTGACGCTGTCATCATGATCAAGTCCCGTCGCGAATATAATGCCGTCCGCCTGCTTCTGACGCAGCATCGAAAAATACTTCGTTTCTTTTTCAGGCTGATAATCGGTGCTGCAGATAATGATATGAAACCCAAGTACACCGGCGCTGTCTTCAATGCTTTTCGCCAGTTCCCCGAAAAACGGGTTTGAAATGTCCGGGGTGATCAGGCCGATCATATTCGTCTTTTTGCCCGTCAAAGCGGATGCGTGAACATTCGGATGATAGTCCATCTCCTCCATGACACGGAGCATCATCCGGCGGGTTTTGTCACTGATCCTCCCCGTATTGTTGATGACCCGCGAGACGGTCGAGATGGAGACGCCCGCTTTTTCGGCCACGTCGTAAATTGTCATTTTCATGCTTACCGATCCCTCTTCTGTTCTCTGGTATTAGGTCAGTCCGTTTTCCGGCTTACGAATTTGCGGTATTCAAGCGGCGAAATGCCTTCAATCTGTTTAAACAGTTTGGAAAAATAGGTTGGGTCCTCCATGCCGATGGCGTCCGCGATCGCCCCCATTTTGTCATTGGTTGCGGACAAAAGACGTTTCGCCTCCGTCATTCTGACTTTGTTCGTATACTGGCCGGGCGTGACGCCGAGCACCTGCTGCATGCAGCGGGTCACGTAGTCTTGGTTGTAATGAAGAGCCGAAGAGAGCGCTTTGATGGTTGTTTTCTCCTGATAGTGCTCCTGCAGGTACCGGGCGGCCTCCCATGCGACTCTTTCCTTTGCGGACGGGATTTGGAACGCTTCTTTCTGAAGATGGAGCAGCAGCTCTTCAAACAGAATCTGCTTTCTGAGCGGCAGGTCGGAGTTCTCGGCGCTGTCATCTGTCAGCACACTGAATTGCCCGGCCATAAACTGCGGGCGTCTCACCTTCCCTTTTTGCGGCAGGGACAGCCGGTAGCGGGACGGCTCTTCAAAGCTCCCTTTTTTTCGCCTCAGCTCCGACCAGTTGTTCCCGGTGGTTTCCGTCACCTCATAATCCGCTCCTTCAAAATGAAGCCACGAATAAGATGTCGTTTCTTCACTGCCTTTTGTTCCGTAATGTTCAAGACCGGGAGAAAGCAGAATGTATTCTCCCGCTTCAACGGAAAAGGCGTTTTCGTCTTCTGTAATGTAGAGGACGCCTTCTTTCACATACAGCAGATCAAACACCGGGAAGACCCGTCTCACATGGGTTTCGCCTTTTTTGAACACTCCTTCTCCCGCAGCGATAAAGACCGGGAACGGAGGGACTGTGAACTCGAGAAAGGACATGTTTCCGGCCCTCCTTTTTAAGTCGGATTTTTGCAAGAAGTTTCGTTTCTCTCCCTTTTTATTATAAGAAAATGGAGGTACACTTTTAAACGTTGATTTTTTCAGGAAAGGGGTTAAAAGAAATGAAACAAGCGATTTTAAAACGGGCTGCATTCAAACAATCCTCTGATCACAAACTCTCATTATACGCGCTGACTTGGCCGATATTTATTGAGGTTTCATTATATATGTTTATGGGAAACGCCGACACTCTTATGCTTAGCCAATACTCTGACAACAGTGTGGCGGCCGTGGGTGTCAGCAATCAGATTTTAAATTTAATTATCGTGATGTTCAGCTTTATCGCAACGGGTACGACAATTGTGATTTCACAGTTTTTAGGATCTAAACAGAAAAAAGAGGCGCAGGAAGTGGCTTATGTATCAATAGGAGCGAACTTTGTCATCAGTCTCGCCATCAGCGCCGCCATATTTTTTGCGGCCGTTCCGCTGCTTCATGTGATGGGTCTTTCCAATGAATTGATGCCGGATGCCAAAGTCTTTTTGCAGGTGGTCGGCGGGCTGTCCTTCATTCAGGCTTTGATTATGACGTTCAGCGCCATTTTAAAAAGCTACGGTCATACGAAGGATACGATGTTCGTTACGATCGGGATGAATATTTTAAATATTGCCGGAAACTTTCTTGTCATTTTCGGGCCGCTCGGCCTTCCGGTGTTAGGCGTCGCCGGTGTTGCGATGTCAACGTCCTTTGCGCGGATCATCGGGCTGATCGCGATGATTGTGATCGTCAAAAAACGCATCGGACTCGGTCTGACATGGCAAAAGATTTTTCACGTCCATAAAGAGCACTTGCGGAAACTCCTGAAAATCGGGATTCCGTCTGCCGGCGAACAGCTGTCTTACAACATTTCACAAATGGTTGTCACTTATTTTATCGCCATTATGGGCGCTCAGGCGCTTACAACAAAGGTTTATACACAAAACATCACCATGTTTATCCTGCTGTTCGGAACGGCGATCAGCCAGGGCACACAGATTTTGATCGGCAGATATATCGGCGCCAAACGGTTTGACGACGCTTATGACCGCTGCATGAAAAGTCTGTACTGGGCGCTTGGCATTGCCGCTTTGACATCCGTGATCATGACCTTGTTTTCAAAACAGCTGATCGGAATTTTCACAAGCAGTCCTGACATTATTGCGACGGCGAGCATGCTGATCGCCATGACGATCATTCTTGAGCCCGGCCGTTCATTTAATGTCATTATCATCAACTCGCTGCGGGCTGCCGGAGATGCAAAATTCCCCGTCTACATGGCGATGATTTCCATGTGGGGTATCGGACTGCCTCTCGCTTATCTGTTCGGCATCCATTTCGGATTGGGGCTTATGGGCATCTGGATTTCATTTATCGCGGATGAATGGGTCAGAGGCATTCTTATGTACAGAAGATGGCGGTCGCGGATTTGGATTCAAAAAGGGATTGCATAAACGCCCGGAGCTTCGTTAAGAAGCCGGGCGTTTTTTTATGCTTGCGAAAGCCGTTTTCTCATGTCACCGAGCTCTGACCGGTAATGTGCCAGCAAACTGGTAACGGCGGGCCTTGAGTATAACGGAAACAGCTCCAGCTCTTCAGACGCCTCCTCGAAATACGCCTCAGCCTCGAATGCGATGTACTCCCATACATTCATAAAAGCTTTGTTGACAGTACGGCTCTCCAGCTCTTCTTCCGTATAGCCGAATTGCATCATCACCTGGCGCGGGAGACGCTTTTTCGACCGCTCATCCGTATGGACCCCCAGAAGCACCCGGGTCAGCTGAATGGCTGCTCCTAATGAAACGGCTGCATGGCGGAGTTTCTCTTGGTTCCGGCGCGCGCAAACCGGCAGCAGAAGCAGGCCGATGGCTCCGCCTGTTCGGCCCGCGTACATCAGCAGGTCATCAAACTCTTGATACGTTACTTTTTCTCTGTCAGAGATGTGGCCGGCGATAAACTCACGCAACGGCTCTTCTTCAAGCGCAAATTGCTGCCGCACATCAGTGAGCGCCTCCCACAAAAAGCCGTCGGCGAGTGCCCCGTTCAGAAAGTCTTGTGCCGCCTGTTCAAATCCTCCAAGTTCCTGCACATCAAGCCGATCAGCTTCGTGAAACAAAGCAAGCACCGCCCATGCGGCCCGCCTGTTTTTTGGCGGCAGGGATGAGAAAGTCCGTTTATATAAAGGAAAGTGCGCCTCGGCAAGCTGGGCGCATGTTTCATATTCGGTCATGGTATCACTCCTCTGTTTTTTAGTGTACCATATGTTTCACAATAAAAAGACCGATATCCTTCAGCGGAAACCGGTCGCGGCACTGTTATTCTTCTATATCGATACGGTACGCCTCAAACCATGTATGGATCTGGGCAAGATGGGCGATCAGCTGCGGGCCTTTCATCAGCTGGCCGAACCACGGCACCTGAAAAGATGAACCTTCTGTCTCCAGCAGCATTTCCAGCTTCTTTCTGTCAAGCAGGGTGTGAAGCACGGAATCTTTCTGTTGCAAAATCGTTTTCAGCCATTCTGTAACCCCCTGCGTGTATTTCGGGTGATGCGTTTTCGGATAAGGGCTTTTTTTGCGGTACAAAATATCTTCAGGAAGCAGTCCTTCAAGCGCTTTCCGCAAAATGCCTTTTTCCCGGCTGCCATGCATTTTCATTTCCCAAGGAATATTCCAAACGTATTCCACAAGTCTGTGGTCGGCGAACGGCACCCGTACTTCAAGACTTGCGCCCATGCTCATGCGGTCTTTGCGGTCGAGCAGATTTGTCATAAACCAAAGCATATTTAAGTAGAACAGCTGCCGTCTCGCTTTATCTGTTCCCGTCTCACCGTCTAACAGCGGCGTTTCCGCAATGGTTTCTTCATATCTCGCATTCACGTATTCTCTAAGATTCAGCCGTTTTTGCCACTTTTCATCCAAGAGCGTGACCCTCTCCTCAGTCGACCTCATCCAAGGAAATCCGTCTTCTTCTGCCGCGGTGTGAAACCACGGATATCCGCCGAAAATTTCGTCCGCGCATTCTCCGGAAAGACTCACGACAAAATCTTTTTTAATTTCCCGGCAGAACCATAATAGCGATGAATCAACATCAGCCATGCCCGGCAGGTCTCTGACGAGAACGGATTCCTCCAGATGTTCAACCAGCTGATCCTGCGTAATCACGCATTTATGATGCTGTGTGCCGAATGCATTTGTCATTTTATCGATCCACGGGCCGTCATCATTCGGCTGAAAGGCGCTCGCTTTAAAAAATTTGCTGTTCTCCTCATAATCAATTGAATAAGTATGAAGGGGATCTCTTCCTTGTTTCTCAAAATGAGCGGCGGCTATCGCGGTTATCGCGCTCGAGTCAAGCCCCCCTGATAAAAACGTGCAAACCGGCACGTCAGATACGAGCTGGCGTGTCACTGCATCCTGAAATAAGTACCGAATGTGAGCGGCGGTTTCATCGAAGCTGTCTGTATGCTTTTCGCTCTTTACATTCCAATAACGCCATATGGACAAACCGTCCTTTGAGAAAGTGAACGCATGGGCGGGACGCACCTCGTGAATTCCTTTAAACACCCCGCAGCCCGGAGTTCTGGACGGCCCGAGTCCGAATACTTCCGCAAGTCCGCCGCTGTCTGTGCGGGCTTTCACATCAGGATGAGCAAGGATGGCTTTCAATTCCGACCCAAACAGAAAGGAAGAGCCGTGTTCTTTATAAAAAAACGGTTTGACGCCGAGCCGGTCTCTTGCCCCGAACAGCCGCTTGCGCTTTTCATCCCAGATGGCAAAAGCGAAAATACCGTTCAAGCGGTCCACGCACTCCTCCCGCCACTCAATATAGCTGTGCAGCAGCACTTCTGTATCAGAGGTCCTCTCAAAACGGTGGCCCCTCGCCTGAAGCTCCTTCCGCAATTCCTCCGTGTTATACAGCTCGCCATTATAAATGATGGTGTACGTTTCCTCTTGATGCGTGCAGGCCATCGGCTGGCGGCCGCCTTCAATGTCAACGACCGAAAGTCTTTTATGTCCGAATAAAACATGGGGCTCTCCCCAGACGTTTGAATCATCAGGCCCTCGTTTTGAAAGAGTGTCTATCATATTGTTCATAATATGTTTCTCTTGGACGAGCTGCTTTTGAAAATCGACCCAACCCGCAATTCCACACATGTGATATCAGCTCCAATCCCGTTTCTGTCGGTTTCAAATTCGTTTCTATCAGCACTTTACCCAGTTTATGCAAAGAAACTCAGATAGTTGATTTGTCCCACTAAGACTTGTATGAGACAAGCCCGATTTGGAAAGAACGGAAGAGAAGAAACAAACAAAGGAGACCGGCACGGTTATGAAACGAAAACAGCTTTTCTCAGAAAAAAACAAATGGGGGCGCGGCACCCTGATGATAGAGGACGGCATCTGCCTCGTCGAAAACGATGAAGGCGATATCCTGCTTGCAGACAGTCTAGGAAACGCAGCCGTATTGATGAAACACGGCGGCCGATGGCAGCCGGCACGGATTTGCGGCGGTTCGGCCGAAATCGGCGCAGACACCATCCCCCTGCTCGGCGGGGAAGAAATCCGTTATGAAAAAGCGGTCAAACGGCCGCTGTTAACCTTGCTCGATTCGCTGGACGATGAAACGTTTCTGCTGTTTCTCAGCCATCTGCACGGGTTCGGCCTGTCTGTATATGATTGCGTATTTTCCTACAATCAGGCGCTGTTTTCCGGTGAAGGCGTTTCGTTTTATCACTTCTCGGCGGATGACGCACAATGCGCCCTGCAGCATCACCGCGGCAGCTCGGGTAAACACGACAGATTTGAATGGACGGCATCTGACGGGCGGCGCTCCATTATGTATTCTGCGGCAAAACAAGACGGCACCGCGTAACAAACAGGCGGCACCTTTTAAATAGGTGCCGCCTGATGTATTCAGCTTTGTTTTTCACGCTGATTGACGGCCGGCGTTTGCTTTTACCCTTCACAGCCGTAGCTTTTACGGCAACAAGAGTGATTGATGCTTTTGGCATCCTGCACATCTCCTTCGCCTCATCACCATCCCCCTGTCACGGCATTTCTCATTCAGCGGCACAGTTGCGCAACTAAAAAAACCCGGATGCATCCGGGTTTTTCAAGCGATTGATTAAAATACGTGAAAGCCGATCGGCAAGTGAAGGCCGAGCAGCACCGTCAGGACGAGCACGATAATAAAACCGATCCACAGTCCGCCGGTTGATTTGCCTTTTTTCTTACGGATGACGAGCATTTCCATCAGTCCGATGGTAATGATGCCGAGCAGCATTTTTCCGGCGTACTCTCCGTTCCAATTCGCAAAACGGACAAAAAGCTCAGCTCCGGTCAGAATAATAATAATGTAGAATAAGCGCAGAATCATATGCGTAATTTTTGCGCCCTTCGCTTTTCCGGCACCGTACAGCCCGTAGCTGACAAACACCAGGATAAGCGCAACGACCCATGAAGTAATATGCCAATGTGTCATTATGTTCAATTCCCCCTATCAGATCAATCTGCCTCACTTATGGTACCACAACAAGCCTCTCGGAGCATTATCAAGCGTGCGAAAGACACACAATTATCCGATTTGGTTCGACAGCGTGCCGATCGGTTCAATTGTAATGTCAATACGGTCCCCCGGCTTTAAAAATTTCGGCGGCTTAAATCCTTTTCCGACACCGGACGGCGTCCCCGTCGCTATAATGTCACCGGCTTCAAGCGTCATTCCTTTTGACAGCGTCTCGATTAATTCAGCTATCGGAAATATCATGTCACCCGTTGATCCTGATTGGCGCAGTTCACCGTTCACCCGCGTTTCAACTTTCAGGCTTTGCGGATCGCTGACGGCCGACTTATGTACAATGACCGGGCCCATCGGGCATGTCGTATCGAGGCTTTTGCCGATAAAAAACTGTTTATGTTTTTTCTGCAGATCGCGCGCTGTGATATCATTTACAATTGTATAGCCGAATATATGATCAAGCGCATGTTCTTTGGAGATGTGCGATCCGCTATTTGATATGATTACCGCAAGCTCCCCTTCATAATCAAGCTGCTCCGTTACGTCCAAGTGGCTCTTCACTGTTTCTCCGTGTCCTGTAACGGCAGCCGGGGCTTTCGTGAAAACCATGGGATGCTCCGGTATATCCGCCTCACTCCCCATTTCAACGGCATGATCACGATAATTTTTCCCGATGCAGATCACGTTCTTTGAAGGTCTCGGAATAGGCGCGCAAAGCGTTACGTCAGACAGCGCATACATAAATGAACCCGACTCGTCATTCGGTTTTTTCGCCCATTCCGCAAGCTGTCCGGCATGCGCGACAAACTTATCTCCTTTTTGAATGCACTCGATCAGCGAACCCGGAATCGTCTCAAGTTCAAACAATTTTTTTTCAGCCTTTTGCAGATCTAAGATTTTGTCATCATCAATAATCAGACCGACAAATTTTCGGCTGTTCAGTTCCCCTGTCGCAAATTTCATGTTAATCCCCCATCATTTTTAAATGGCATTCCTTTATGTATTCTTCCTCCGAACGGGAAATCCCTCTTTTAAACAGGCTGAAAATAAGTGTAAAAGAGTATCAAAAATTGTCACTTTTTTAGTCATATTGACGAAATAAAACCTTCTTGGCCAAAATGGGTTATACTATTATCATCCTATGTTTTCCAAAATAATCGAGAATTGGAGATCACACGATGAACAAAATTGAAGAAAAAAGATTAACTTTATTCGAGACAGCGCAAAAATTCGGAATCAATGCGACGGAGACCATCAGGTGCAGCCAGGAGCTGGACAGCCTTTTAAACGGGTGCCGGGGCGGGCTCATCCAACAAACGAAAGACAGCGGGACGAACCCGGCCGCACAGATTCAGCACGGCCGCGAAAGAAAAGAGGCTTTCTCATAAACGTGATATGTATATAAATCTGTATCATTTATGTATAAGACCCGGCATGTGTAAAGCGCCGGTGTTTTTTACGTCTAAAGTTTTTTCCGCTCACAAAAATGTGCATTTGTCATAAGCTATTTTAGGCAGGCAGCCCAGATAAGCTCCTGGAGTGCAGTCATGAAAATCTTCACGAAAAGGATGTGCTCGTATGCCCGCAATTGTCGGAGCGTTTAAAATTAATGCCGTCGGTACGAGCGGAGTCGTTCATATTGGCGACTGCATCACCATTTCTCCAAAAGCAGAGGTTAAGACATTTGCCGGAGCGGGCAGCTTCAATACCGGAGACAATCTCACACTGACGAATTACAGGAATTCAACGAATGTGTACGATAATGATGTAATCGATCAGCCGATGGCAGGAAACGCATAAAGGAGGCGCCGTATGAATTTTTACGTCAATCAGTCGATCCATATCAATTACATGCGTGTAGAATCTGTCAGCAATTCCTCCATACTGCAAATCGGAAGCGCCGGTTCAATTAAATCTCTTTCCAATCTGTACAACACAGGGAGTTATGTTGAGCCGGCGCCGCCTGTCACCGCGGGGCAGCAGGCTGTAACAACAGGGGGAGGTCCCGGCACCTCATCATTTGTACCGCTCCAGCCGCCAAGCCGGTAGTTTTAATGAAGGAAACGAGACGCGAGGTGAATGTCATGTATGATCAATCCGTTTCATCCTACCTGCAGAATTTAAATTCTTTCGTCCAGCAGCAGGCGCAGCAGATTCAGGAGCTCGAACGGCAGCTGAAAGAATTCCAAAATGAAATTTCAACGCTGAAGCAGCAGCCTTCTACAAGAATTGATCGGCTCGAGTATAAATTTGATCAGCTGAAAATTGAACGGCTGGAAGGAACGCTGAATATCGGATTGAATCCGACTGATCCGAATGCCGTGCAAAACTTCGAAGTCGGCCAGACATCTCCGCAGGTCGGAATGATGCAGCAGGAACAGGCGGGCCAGCAAATGCAGCAAATCCGTCAAAACGTCGATATGTACCTGAATGAAGAAATCCCCGCGCTTTTAGAGCAGCTCGAAACTCAGTATGAGAGCAGGCTGGACGAAGCGAACAAATATCATATTATTGAAGATATCAGAAAGCAGATGGACAGCCGGATTCAGTATTATCTGTCCCATGTCCCGAAAGAAGAAAATACGGCGCCCGCGCAATATGCCGAGCAGATTGCCGAACATGTGAAGCGTGATATTGTCAGGGCCGTCGAGCACTTTATTAAACACATACCTGGTGAAATGAAAGGTGATGATCCGTCATGATTTTTACAGTGATTAACCGGAACATTGAAGTCGGCGACATCCGGTCTACCGGTGTATCCAGTTCTTCCTTATTATTAATCGGCGACACCGATTCCGTCTATCTGTCTTCCATCTTTGACACGCCTCCGGAATCTCTTATTATCGGGCCTTATGTGCCGCTGGCGCCGGAATAATGTTAAAGCGCATTTCACGCCTCCGGAACGCCAAAATCAATTCAGTCGGGATTGCGAGTGTCTTTCAAGCAGGCGATACGAATGAAATCAATATGCGGATCAAAGTATTGGCCGATCAGCGTAGTCTTGCTGTATACAGAGATGATGAAGGCTCATTTAACAAAAAAGAATACCAGATCTTTCGGCAGCCGGCCGTCATGCCGTTACCGGAAACGGGAGTCCAAAGCGCATTCTGCCATGAAAACCCTTCAATTCGGGTAAGGAATGTGAAAATTCAAGGGGTATCGTCAGCGTCCGTGGTTCAAATCGGATCGACGTCGATCGTTCTGGGAGATTCGCGGCTGAAACATATTAGGCAGATCTTCACGCCAAGCTCACAATCACAGCAGCCCTGACATATAATGACGGTGAGACTTCTATAAAGGGTGTCGTTTATGCCAGCAATTACCGGACCTATAGCTATCAATTCCATATCGGGCGGAGTCGTAAACTTTGGTGATTCCTTTTACCTTTCTCCAAAAAGCTCTTCTAAATCTGCGCTCGGTTCGGGAGCAGGCAATACCGGAGATTTCCTGTTATTAAACAACGTTGTCAATGCGACAAACTATATAGACCCCGATGTCAGCGATCAAAATGTGGTCGGAAACGCCTAAAAAGCAGCCGCTCTTTCAGAAGAGGGCTGCTTTTGGTTCAGCGTTATTTTCGTTCATTTGCTTTTTTTGTTTTTACAAGCTTTTCCGGCGGCTGTTTTCTGATCCATTTCACAAACCGCGCGAGTTTCGGGTCACGCCGCAGCTCTTCTATTCCCGCGAGCCTTGCCGCAAGCTCCTGATTCGTATAGAGCGCGTGAATCTGTTTATGACAAGGGATGCAGAGCATTGCGGTCGGAAGGAATGTCCCGCCTTCTTCCTTAGGCGTTAAGTGGTGCTCCGTCAGCCGCACATGATGGCGGCCGCATAATTCACATGTGCCCTCGGCAGAATCGGCCATAATTCCTTCTCCTTTCTACATGATCTCCAATGTGACCCGGGTGCCTTTCCCGCCCGGTTCGGACGGATGAACGATTAATTTTTTCGGCAGACGCGCTCTCAGCTCCTGCACATGGCTGATCACTCCGACGGATAAGTTGTCCGATTGCAGCTTTTCGAGCGCTGTGACAACGGTGTCTAAGAGCCCTTGGTCAAGAGTCCCGAATCCTTCATCTAAGAAAAAGAATTGCAGCGGGTATTGCCCCCGCAGCTGAATCTGGGCGGACAAGGCAAGCGCAAGCGACAGCGATGTCAGAAACGTCTCCCCGCCGGAAAGGCTTGATACGGGCCGTTTGACGCCTCCGTTCGCGTCATCACGCATGACGAAACCGCCTTCTGAATCGACTAATATGGCATACCGCTGCCTTGTCAGCGCTCCGAGACGGGCAGAGGCGTCCCGAGCCACGCTTTCCAGCTGTTCTTCCGCTAAAAATTCGACGAATGTATTGCCTTTACATACAGACTGGAGCTTATCAAGCCTGTCAATCTGTGTCTGCCAGCTTTTCAGCTCGGCTTCAATTTCTTTAAAGCGCTTATGCTGTTTTTGCATAACCGCGTAGGCTTTTGCCTGTGCTCCTTTTTCCTCCATGGCGGCGCCTGACTCAGCCTCTGCATGCTTCAGCAGAGAAACCGATGCTGTCCATTCTTCCTCCGATATCCGGCGCTCGGCTAATTTATCAGTAACACGGCTGATATTTGCCGATAGCTGTTTGGAGGTGTCCAGAAACTCATCAATTTCTTTTTTCATTTCCTCTGCACGCCCTTGCGGAAGCAGACTTTTTTTAACTTGGTCCGGTTCGGTAAACCCGGTGTCTTTTGACCTCACGCGCCAGTCGTTTTGCGCTTTCTCAAGAGAGGCCTCAGCATCCCTGAGTGACATGAGACTCCCTGATTCCCGGCCTTTTGCGTCATTCAGCGATTGCTGCGCCTGCTTCAGCGCATCGAATAGGGACTGTTCTTTTGATTTTAACAGCTGTAATTCCTGCCGCACCGCTTCAAGCTTTGCGGAAATTGATGTTTCTTCAGCTGCTGTTCCGAGCTCTTGTTCATATCCGTCAATCACCTGCTGCAGGCGCTCAGACGCATAGTGAAGCTCGAGCCGTTCCCGTTCAAGCCGATGCTTCATCTCCTGCAGGCGTTCTTTCTCCTCTTCATGTTCCTTGAGGAATGCGATGCTTGTTTCAATGCGCTTCTCACATTCTTCTGCCTGCCTGTCCTTCTCATCTATCGAAGCCTGCCAGGCGTCAATCCGGTTTGGCGGAATATCACCGCAGACTTCGTTGTACTGATTCAATCGGCTTTCTGACAGCGATTCAAGCTCTTCTAATGAATGTCTGAGACGGCCGGCTTCTTTTTCCTCGTAGCGGATTCGTTCGGCAAGCTGCTCAGCTTGTTTTACCGTCTGCTGATGCGCGCTGATCAGTCTTGTGACCTTCTCTTTTACCGACAGCATATCCTGTTTCATTTGTTTCCATTCCAAGCGGACGGCGCTGAACGCTTCATCAAGCGGGCGTCCGCTGATGGAAGAAGCGGCTTCCAGCTCCGGAACCCGGGCGCTTTGCAGAAACGGACATTCTTCGGTAAAACGCCCCGACTGTTCTTCTAATGCAACCTTGGCTGTCAGCACTTCCTGAGAAAGAGCCGCCGCCTCAGAAAGCAGTGCTTCCACCTGCTGCAAATGTTCCTGCACAGCGGTATCAGGCGAGAATGTTTCATGAGCGGAACGCGGGCGGTCATGCTGCGTCGAGCCGCATACAGGACAAGGCTTTCCTACGATCAGTTTTTCCGATAATTCTTTTGTTAATGCAGCCGTTCTCGCTTCCTCTGAGCGCCTGCGGAGATCGGCTTGCGTTTTTTCAGCCCGTTCGGCTGCGGCTTTCAGTGAACGTTCCGTTTCACAGACCATATGGTAAACGGTTTGCAGCGTTTGATAAGCGCGCGTAATGTCTTCCTCTTCCGTTTTCGCTTTCGCTGTGAGCGACTCGCTTTCTCCGTTGAGCTTCTCCACGTTTTTCAGCTGCGTTGTCAGATTGGCCCGCTCTTTCGTGATTTGTTCCTGTGTCTGCTGAAAGCCCGCCGCCAGCTGTGCTGCGGTCTGGCATTTTTTCCGTTCATCGGCGGTCACTTGAACTGCTTTCAGCTCTTCTTTCAGCTCATTCTGCCTGTTTTGGCCGCGGGTCAGGCGGTCTTTCACTGCGGCCAGCTGTTTCGAGGCGGCTTCGTATTCTTCCTCTTTTTTGCTGTGCTCCGCATTTGTTTTTTCCGCTTCTTTTTTCGCTTCAAGCAGTTTTTGTTCAATGGCTGAAAGTCTTTGATACAGCTCTTCTTCCTTGACAAGTTTCGGCTCCTGTTCGGCCTTATGGGCGCGCCATGCTTCATAGGCTTCATTTTGCCGGGTAAATGAAACGGTTTCCGCCTCTGATTTCCGTTTGGCCAGTTCGTGTTCCTGTTCGGCGCGCTGCTTCCGGCGGACGGCTTCGGTGCAGCGGTCTGCGTACGGCTCAAGGGCGAGAGCTGTTTCCGCCTCTTTAAGACGCTCAGTCAAATCCGTGATGTACGGGCGTCTTTCCTCGAGCTTTTTCTCCCGGCGCTCATATTCATCTCTTTCTGTCTGCAAGTTCCAAATTTCCTGGTGATTTTCAAAACGCTCTTTTGCCCGGACCCGTTTCTTCTCAGCTGCTTCAAGCCGTTCGTTCGCTTCGTGAAACTGCTGTTCAGCCTGCTTCAGCGCATCTTCTCCTGCGTCTCCGAGGCCGGATTGTTCGGCCAGCATTTCATTTTTTTTCGCTGCCGCTTCCTGCGCCCGCCGCCGCAATTTTTTGACAAGCCTGTCCCCGTACTGTTCCAGATTAAACAGGCGCTGGAGCATATGTCTTCTTTCCGCGCCTTTAAGCGACAGAAACTCGGCAAACTTTCCTTGCGGCAGAACGACGGCTCTTGTAAAGTCGTCAATGGTCAGGCCAAGAAGCTCCTCTACCTTTTTGTTCACTTCATTCGCTTTATCGGCCAGCACCGTTTGTTCGTCTTTGATTTCAATCAGCCGGCAGAGGGCGGTTTTTACTTTCGTTTCATCCGTTCTCTTAAAAACGCGCTCGACCTTGTAGGAAACCCGGTGGCCGGATTGAAGCGCGAATGTAAATGAGACGGCAAGCTGATCTTCGGCATGATTCAGAATGCCGTGCGTATTATTTGCGGCGCGCTCCACTTTTCCGTATAAAGCGAGTGTCATGGCATCAAGGATCGACGATTTTCCGCTTCCGGTCGGCCCGAAAATCCCGAACACCCCGGCTCCTGACAGTCCGGCAAAATCAATGGTCTGTTCCTCCCTGAAGCTGTGGAGCCCTTTTATCGTTAACAGAATCGGCTTCATGTCGCATCCTCCTCATCATCTGCTGACGCAAGCTCTAAAAACAGCTTGACCATCTCCTCATCCGGCACGCCGCCGCCCGTTTGTTTTTCATAAAACTTCTTAAATCGATCCTCAATTGATGTGTGTTTCACTTCAATCCGGTCATTTTCGGTCTCTTTTTCTTCAAAAACCGGCCTGATATGGATAAAGCCGGGATGCGCCTTTCTCAGCCGATGAATTTCCTCGAGAGAAAGCTGATCCGTCAAATGGATATCAAGATCGATCCAGGCATTCCGGTCACGCCCTTCATCAAGCCAGCCGTGAACCTCGCTCAGCCCCTGCGCTTTCCATTTGACGAGCGGTTTACCGGAAGACAGGAAAATCTCTTCCCACTTCGCTTCTCCGCCGGGCTTCGCTTCTACCACTGTCACCGATTTGGCATAACCGGCTTCCGAAAAGCTGTATGCGAGCGGAGAGCCTGAATAACGGGCAGCCGTCTTGGCGCGCTTGATCGTTTGCGGACGGTGGAGATGGCCGAGAGCCACGTAAGCCGCATCAGCCGGCAGGCTGTCAGCGGCGACCGTGTAAGCGCCCCCGACTTCAATCGGGCGCTCTGAATCGGTCTGATTTCCCCCCGCGACATAAATGTGGCTCGCCGCGATTTTCACGGCATCGTTCCGGCACAGCCCGCACATGTGAGCAAACGCCTCTCTGATTTTCACATCGTAATGATCGCGAAGAAGCTTTTCCTCAAACGTATCAGAAAGCACTTCGTTTAATCTCGCCTCTGACGGATATGCCAGCGCGGCTACGGCTAACAGCTCGTCCGCCGACGGCACCTCAATATGGACGGGTTCTGTCCGCGGATAGCCGATTAAATGAATGCCGCGCTCATTTGTTAACGGAGAAGCCGCCGCCAGCCTGTCGGGATTGTCATGGTTTCCGGCAATGACGACAACCGGGCGTTTTCCGCCGTCAGAAAGCGCGGAAAGACTTTCGTAATACAATTGTTCAGCGAGCGCAGGCGGGTTGACCGTATCGAATACATCTCCTGCCATAATGACCGCATCAATGTTTTCTTCCTTGACAATGGTATTCAGCTCTTCCAGTACTTCGGCCTGCTCGCTCAGCCGGCTTCTGCCTTCCAGCGTTTTGCCGAGGTGCCAGTCAGCTGTATGTAAAATGCGCATACCGCATTCACCTCACTTTTTGATAGAAAAAAAGATCCGCTCCAAAAAGGAGCTTCGGATCTCGTTACAGTGTAAGAACGTGACCTCCATCGAAGAAATAGAGCGCACGCCCTTTCACTTTCGTTTTTGTAATTTGTTCAACCGCTTTTGTATACAATTCGATTTGTGTTTCATATCTTTTTTGCAGAATCGGAGCCGCGCCTTCAAATCCGTTCCGGAATTTCCCCTCTATCCGATCTGTTTTATAGTCCAGCAAATAGAGACCGTCCGCAGTTTCGTAGAGGCAGTCAATAATCCCTTGCACGAGCAGCGGTTCACCGGCCGTTTCGGCATCCTTGTACACCTCGCCGGCCGGAAGCGCCATACTGAACGGCACTTCCCGGTCAATCCGCAGCGCTCCGAGAAGGTCTTTACCGATTTCAGTTCCGAAAAACCGGACAATTTCTTCTATATCAATGGCTTCCTGCTGCTCTTCTGTCAGCAGCTCTTTTTCGTAAAGCATCCGGACCGTCCGCTCTGCTTCTTCGGCAGTCGGAACGTGCGTCAGCGGTATGTGCTGCATCACCGTATGCATCGCCGTCCCTTTTTCGGCGGCTGTCAGCCCTTTTTTCATCATAAAACCGGGACGCCTGTATAAAAGCGTGTCTCCTGACGGTTTGATGAGAGAGCGGCCGCTGTATTCATCCTCGTACTCTTGCTTTCTCTTCAGCTCAGAAACTGACTGCTTCGTTCTGATAGCCGTCAGCTCTCGGTACGGATATTCCCATTCAAGCAGACGGCGCGCCTGATCATCAAATGAAAACGAACCAGGAATCGGCTCGCCCTGCTGTATCGCCTCGAGACGTTTGCTCTTTTCTTCAGCACGTTCTTTTGGATTCTCTTCCAGCAATTCACTTTGCTGAAGCATCCGGATGTGAAAACGCGACGGGTCGCGCAAGATATCCTCAGTCGAAGAAAGTCCCGGCGTCCTGTGCGCCTCCATGTCACGGTGGCGGATGAGCGCCGGCCCGATAAAGTCCAAATAAGATGACGCCTGATAGCGGTCGAATTCAGAAAGAAGCCAATCAGCCCGGTCTGCTTGGGCCTGCCATTTGGCCAGCTGTTTTTCCCGGTTTTTGCAGGAACCGACGAGAAACAGCTTTTCCTTCGCTCTGGTCAGCGCCACATACAATACGCGCAATTCTTCGGATAAGAGCTCTCTGCGCATCTTTTTCTTCATCGCCACAAGCGGAAGAGTCGGATAGCTGATTCTGAGTTCCGGATGAATATACTTCGTGCCGAAACCGAGCTCTTTATCAAGCAGGTATGATTTGTTGAGATCCATCATATTAAAACTTCTGCCGAGTCCGGCGGTGAAAACGACGGGAAATTCAAGTCCTTTGCTGCTGTGGATCGTCATCAGCCGCACGACATCCTCCTGCTCGCTGAGCGCACGGGCGGTCCCCAGATCATCGCCGCGCTCCTGCATCCGTTCAATAAACCGCAAAAAGCGGAATAACCCGCGGAACGCCGTCGCTTCGTACGAGCGCGCCCGGTCATACAAGACGCGCAGATTGGCCTGGCGCTGCTTTCCGCCGGGCATGCCGCCTGCATAGTCAAAATATCCGGTATCGCGGTATACTTCCCAAATCAGCTCAGACACCGAATGATTCGTCGAAAATGACCGCCACTTTTGCAGACTGTCATAAAAGGTTCTCAGTTTTTGATACAGTTCATCATGCCTGTCACCGTTCGCTATATATGCTTTCAGCGCTTCATAAAACGGCGCTTTTTTCTTTTCAAGGCGTATCAGCGCAAGTTCATTTTCGTCACAGCCGACGATGGGCGAGCGCAGCACGGAAGCAAGCGGAATATCCTGATACGGATTATCAATCACCTTCAAGACTGAAAGCGCCGCAGCCACCTCCACGGCTTCAAAGTAACCCGACGTCAAATTGGCGTACACCGGAATGCCCTGGTTTTTCAGCTCTTCCATTAATTGCGGCGCCCACGGCATGGAGCGCAGCAAAATCACGATATCCCGGTACTGGATATTCCGGTGTGTTTTTGTTTTCCCGTCATAGACCTTAAACGGAGATGAGACAAGCTTTCGGATCTCCCCGGCTATCGCTTTCGCTTCCCAATGCACGGTTTCAAAGTCTTCGGCATCCTCGGAGCTGCTTGCGTCATCAGCGCTGTCAATCAGCAGCAGTTCCGTTTTTGCCGCGTCATTCGGCGGATACGATGCGCCGAGCTTCAATGCCGCCTGTTCATCGTAGTCCACTTCGCCGATTTTTCCGCCCATCAGCTGCTTAAACAAGAAATTCGTACTGTCCAAAATATCGGAACGGCTGCGGAAATTTTGGTTCAGGTCAATTTTCTGCCCCGCGCCTTCCCCGCTTTCTGTGAACCTTTTATATTTCCCGAGAAACAGCAGCGGCTCAGCAAGTCTGAAACGGTAGATCGATTGTTTGACGTCGCCTACCATAAACAGATTTCCCGCCTGTTCATCCCCGCTTTTCACAAGCTGCAGGATAGACTCCTGCACAAGATTGGTATCTTGATATTCATCAACCAGAACTTCATGAAACTGGTCTTGATAATAAACGGCCGCTTCGCTCGGCACCCGCCGGCCTTCTTCATCAACCGCAGTTAGAATCGCCAGGCAGTAATGTTCCAAATCTGAGAAATCAATAATTGATTTTTCTTGTTTCGCCGCTTCAAATCGTTTTCCGTACGATATCACGAGCTGAACGAGCGTTTCGATGACAGGCTTCATATCTGTTAAACTCTTCAAGTGATCTTGCGGACTTCTTGTAAAGTAATCGGTCTTTAACTTTTCGATCAGTTTCTTCGCGCCGTTTCGCAAATCGGTCGCTTCGTCCAAAAGCGCTTTGTCAAATTCATCACCCTTTACCGGCTTCGCCCGCTTAAATGAGACTGCGGGGACCCGTTCATACAGCGCATCGAAGTCATGCCGGCAGCTGATCAGCTCTTCTATCTGCTGAAGGTCATCCAGAAAATCACCAGCGCGCGGGGCCGGCCCGCCGGGCGCTTTTGTCAGTTCAAGCGCCTTCTCAAGCTTTTGTTTTGCCCCGAAGAGCGCCATTTCCGCATCTTCTCTCACATACTGGTAAAACGGAAGCTCTTCCATTTTGCTTTCTTCCGTCACGTCATACAAGCGGACAAAGCTCTGCAGCCACGCTTCCGGGTCAGGATGCGATCGGGAATACTCGTACACCCGTTTGACAAGGTCTTGAAGATCCAGATCATGCCTGTCTGTCGTATATCTGTCCGCAAGCTCAAAAAACGCCTGATTCCCTTTTGCGTATTCATCTTCAAACAGCTCATCAAGCACTTCGTCTCCGAGCAATTCGCCTTCCGTCTGGTCAGCCATGCGAAAACCTGGGTCAAGATCAATCATATAATAATATTTTTTAAGCACTTGCAGACAGAAAGAGTGAAGCGTCGAAATGCTCGCCCGGTTTAATAGAGAGAGCTGCCGTCTGATATGCAGAGATCCCGGATTTTTGGCGAGCTCTTTTTCTAATGCTTCAGCGATCCGATGCTTCATCTCCGCTGCTGAGGCGTTTGTAAAGGTCACCACAAGGAGCCTGTCAACATCAACCGGATCTTCCTCCGCGGTTATCTTTCTGATCATCCGTTCCACGAGCACGGCCGTTTTACCTGATCCGGCTGCGGCAGCGACAAGAATATCGCGGCCCGAAGAAACGATGGCGCTCCATTGGTCATCCGTCCATATGCTGTCTTTCGGTTTAGGAATTTGCATCATCATCCGCCTCCTTTTTCAGCCAATCCAGTATGGTGCCGTCTTTTTCCGCTTTCAGGCTGCGGTATTCATTTTCCTTAAGCGACTCATCAAACTGGCACACCGATTTAAACGCACAGTACGTACAAGGCGTCTTATCTTTCAGCTTATACGGGGTAATGGACACAAGTCCGTCCGTTATCGCTTCGCCCGCCTGTTCAAATGTCCGCCGCACATGGTCTGTCAGCAGATGAAAGTCCTGTTCGCTGACCGCCGCTGAGTCGGATCTTAAAGACCCGTCCTTTTTCAAACCGGCATTGACGATATTTGAACGCCCTTCCTCCAAAGTCGTGTCCATCAGGCTGATCGCCTCCCGGTCACCGAGGAGAAGGCCTTTCATTTTAAATTTCTTAAAAATTTCCTGCTCGATTTCATCAAGCCCCATCGGCAGACTGGCCTGAATCATCGGATCATGGATATGGAAATACAAAACGCCTGCCGGGGTCGCTTTCATGCCGAGCCAATCCGCGGAATGTGTAATCGATAAGTCAAGATATGTGAGCATTTGCAGAGCGAGCCCGTAATACACCTCAGCCAGATCAAGCCCCCTGTCGCTTGATTTATAATCAACGATTCTCAGCAGCAGGCCTTTTGAACTTTCCGCTTTATCCACGCGGTCGATCCGTCCGACGAGTTCCATCGTACAGCCGTTTTTCAGCGTGAAAGTGAGCGGAGGCAGCGGTCCGCTTCCGCCAAAGCCGAGTTCAAGACCGACCGGGACGAAACCGCTCGCCTTTGCATGCTCGCTTAATATGCCAGAAACACGCGTGACGATCTTCTGCAGTTTTTCCTTCACATAGAAGTGTCTGTTTGAGCTGAGCAGAATCTCTTTTTGCAGCTTTGGCGCAAGCCGTTCCACCGCTTCATAGGAGAAATTCCGGCACTGATCTTTCGTCAGATCGCGCCATTCCAGCTTCTGCTCACGAAGCCGGTCTGAAATCAGCTTCAGACTGGAGTGAAACAGCTGGCCGATATCCGGCGCTTCCAGCTTGAAAAACTGCCGCTCTTTTAATTGCAGCCCGTGAGAGGCAAAATGGGAAAACTGGCAGGCATTAAACGCCTCCATCCGGGAGACGCTTCCTTTAATATGCTCGCCGTAAAGCTGGCGCGAAACAGGCCGTTCAAGACGCTTCGCCTCATTGCGGAAAAACAGGCTTGAAAACAGCTTTTTCGCACGCCGGTGATCAGACTCTTTCATCAGCACATTGTATGCGCTCCACCATACGTCACTGATCTCGTACTCTCTTGTCCACAGCCTGAGCTGACTTGCCGTATACGTCTGAGCCACCTGTTTATTGACGAGATACTGAAGCTGCTCTTCTTCGCTTACCTGCTCGGGATCAGCCGCTGACAGCTTTTCCTGATGATCGGGAAACAGCTCGCCAAGCCTGTTTACAACGATTGACGGCAGGAGCGTTTTTCCTTCCGCATCGGCAATCGGGTATGACACATAGAGACGGTCAGACGGACTCGACAGCGCCATATAGATGAGAAAATGCTCATCAAGCAGCCGCTCACGCCCCGCGGAAGACAGCTCCACTCCGACTGCTTTCAGCCACTCCCGGTCATCATCAGACAGCACGCCGTTTTCATCCGGGCGCGCCGGAAGAACGCCGTCATTGGCCCCGATGACGAATGTGCAGGACGTGCCGTATATTCTTGAGAGATCCATATTCCCTACAAATACTTGGTCAAGCGCAGGAGGAATTAAAGAAAAATGAAGCGATTCCGTTCCCGTTTCAAGCATTTGCTGGAACAGCGCTAAAGATATTTCATCTTCACCCATCATGCCGGCAAACTCCTCGAGAAGCTGGATAACGGCATCCCACGCCTGGCCGTGCTGCTGCGCTTCGATCATGTTTCCGGCCTCTTCGGCCCGCTGCCTTTTCCGGTCCAGCTTCAGGGGAACATCGGTATCTTCCAAAAAGAGATAAAGAGCCTCCGCCATACTTTGAACCGTTTTCGCTTTTTTCATCCGGTTCTGCAGCCGGACAAGGGGTGCAGCTATCCACTCTCTCGTCTCATTCAGCATGTGTTCCATCTCGATTTCCTGATCCGTCTGCGCGAAATCCTCATCGAGCGATACGAAGCGCCTGTATACAAACCGCTCGCCGTTCGTCCAGCGCTCCCCTTTAATGCCGTAGGCGATACAGTAATTTTCAAGCTGATCAACCTGCTCTCTTATTTTCTGCTCCGGCTGATCAAGCGGGAATAACAGTTCGGTTTTCGCACAGCGGAACACCGCTTCATATCTCCAGTTCCCCTTCACGACATCCAGGCTTGAACGGATGAATTCAATAAGCGGGTGATGCTGCATAGAAGCTTTTCCGTCAATAAAATAAGGAAGCCCGTAATCGGCAAACACTTCCTTCAGCAAATCTTTATAATCTTCCGGCTGACGGATGAGAATCGCCATATCTTTGTACCGGTATCCTCCGTCCCGGACAAGCGATTGAATTTCCCGGGCAATACCTTCGAGCTCAGCTCTTCTGTTTTGCGCCTGCATGACGGTAAAAGCTTCCTGTCCGCCGGTATACGCCGCGGCGGGACGCACATCGTACTGCGACTCTATACAGGCAAGCTCCGGCACATGCCGATGCCGCTTCGTGCCATGCAGTTCCTTGCAGGAAATATCGGCATTCAATTCCTTTGCCGTCTGATAAAGCTTATAGTATGTGCTTCCCGTCATTCTGAACAGATCGAGCTCATCCGGTGCCTGTTCCGCCGAAGGGCTGTCCGCCGTCAGCGAGAATGTGACATGTTCAGCATGCATGATCAGCTGCTCCAGCACCCTTAATTCCTGCGGCGTAAATTGATAGAATCCGTCGACGTAAACACGGGCGCCTTTTACAACGTCCGCCAAAGGAATCTGCTGAGCGAGCAGCGTCAAATAGTCCTCTGAATGCAAATAGTGTCCGGCGAGGCTTCTTTCCATCTGCTGATATAAAATCCCTAAATCATGAAGTTTTTCAGACAGCATCCGCTCTCCGCGATATTCTGACGCCGTTCCGCTTTCCGCCATGCGGCGGACGTCTTCAGGCTCAATACAGTATCGCTTAAACTCTGTCAGCATCCGTTCCACCTGCTCAGTGAATCCGGCTTTGTCACTCGCTTTTTGATACACTTTAAACTCGTGCTTATGTTCTTCAATCAGTTTCCTTAAAAGCATCTGCACACCCGTCGTCGTCACAAAAGGACGGTTCATGCCCCCGGTATGCTGAAGCACGCGCCACGCCAAACGCGAAAAACTGAACACTTGAGCGCGTATCATGCCGCCGATATCCGGCGTTTTAGCAAGCTCATATTCCATTAAAAACGTCATTTGATCCGGGACTAGAAAAATGATCGGTTTCCCGAACGGCTCCCGGCGCAGTTCATCTTGAATGCTGTCGATAATCAGCCTCGTTTTCCCACTCCCCGATCTGCCTACTAAAAACTCAACACCCAAATTAGAAGACCCCTCTCTTTTTATCTTTCTACATTTTATCGAAAGTTGACGAAAATGACCAATCTCATCTGCTGGTAAAAACGGGATGACTGTTTTAAAACATATCGTTTTTGACCAAATTAAAGAAAAAAAGGATTAAATATGATGACAGAATATCCCGAAGTGATTGTGCGAACGATTCTGTCGTTCAGCATTTTGTTTATCGGCGCCCGGATACTCGGAAAACAAACCATTTCACAGATGACGCTTTTTGATTTCATTGCGGCCATCTCCCTCGGCGCCATCACAGCCAATCTGTCGTTTAATACAAAACTGCCGATTCATTTTACTGTCAGTGCTTACACGATTTTCGTGGTCATTATTTATCTCGTCGCATATCTTTCTATGAAAAACAGAACCGCCAGGGGTTTCTTTGCGGGCAAACCGACCATTATCATTCAAAACGGAAAAATACTTGAGCATAATATGAAAACGATGCGTTATACCCTCGACTACTTGAACCAGCAGCTTCGTGAAAATGATGTATTTGACATTTCTCAGGTTCAGACTGCCATCATTGAAACAAACGGCAGCATGTCAGTGGAGGTCAAACCGGAATTTGCGCCCGTTACAAGACAGGATCTCGGCATCTTTGCCGGACATGAAAAGAACTTTGCCGTTGAGCTGATTATGGACGGCCGGCTGGTGATGAAAAATCTGGAAGAAAACCACGTATCGGAAAAATGGCTGAGAGAAGAATTGGACAAGAGAAACCTCAAACCGGAAGACGTTGTATACGCTGTGCGCGGAAGCAACGGCCGGCTTTTTGTCGACACATACGACGACCATATTACATCGCCGCTGGATCAAGAATAAAAATGACATCCGCACATGTCACGGGCTGCCGCCGTATAATACCCTATAAACATCCGGGGGTGAGTCCAATGCACGAGAATTTTTTTCATTATACAGCCATCTGCAGTGACGATTCTGTGCTTATAAAGGATCTGGTAAAATCCATAAACGGTGAATACAGCGCTGTGATTTGCTACTCAATATTAGCCGAAAAAGCGCCGACCGCAGAAATCAGAAGACGAATCGAACATATCAGAGAGGAAGAAGTGCGCCACATGCACGCTTTCTCTTCACTGTATACGTCAATTACCGGAAAACAGTTGACGCCGAAACAGACGGAGCATTGTCCGCACACATACAGAGAAGGACTGAGGGCGGCGTTTTATGATGAGCAGAAAACGAATGATTTTTATTTGCAGGCATCCGATAGAGCGGTGCATCCGGAAGCGAAACGGTTATTTGCCCGCACGGCATTTGACGAGCAGCGTCATGCCGTCTGGTTTTTATACGATATGGCCCACTCTGCCCACTCTCCTTTCCACCATACAGGGGGAACGGTATCAAACGCGCCGAACACAAGCTACACCGAGGTAAATACCGGAAAATAACGATTCAGGCAGATCACGCTCCCCCGCCGGGAGTCTTCAGACGGCTGACAAACCCCGTTCTTTCAACAGGAGAGAATGGGGTTTATTTTTCGAGCCGTTTTTATACTTCCACTAAACAATGGATAACTTCTTCATTGTATAGTCAGCAAAAACCCTTTATAATAAAATAAACCAACTGGTCGGTTTTAAACGACCCGAACCCGCTTTGCCGGGACAACGATATGAATGAGGCGGAAAGGATCTGTGTGAAGTGACAAATACAAAAGGCGGTGCAGGAAAGAGCGAAAAGACGAAGAACAGGCTCGTATCCGCTTCGCGTGACTTATTTGCAAAAAAAGGATATTCAGAAACATCGATTCGGGATATTTTAGAGGCGGCCGAGATCAGTAAAGGCAATCTATATCACCATTTTAAAGGAAAAGAGTTTCTGTTTCTTCATATCATGGAAGAGGATCACCGCGTGATGATCGAGACGTGGAGGGAAATGGAATCCGATCTGAAAGATGCTGCCGAAAAGCTGACGGGCTTTGCGGAGCTGCTGAGCCGGATGAGCATCAATTACCCGCTTATGAGAGCAAGTGAAGAGTTTTATGCGAGTGCGTTTACGTCAGAGGAGGTCGTAAAGCGGCTCAACAAAATTGATATTGAATATGACGATGTGATGAGAGAGATCTTAGAAGAGGGAAATCAAGACGGCAGCTGGTCCATTCCTCATGTCGAATCAAAAGTAAAAATCCTGCTATCCGTCTTCTACGGTTTAGATGTGTTATATAAAAACGATACCATTCAGCAAAGAATCGAATTGCAAAAAGAAGCCATCTCCGTGTTTATTCACGGGTCGATCAACGCTGATAAACAGAATGACAGCTGACAAAGGAGAAACAACATGCAAAAACCGATCAGAGAACAAAAGGCTGTACTCATCATCTTATTAAGCAACATATTTATTGCGTTTTTAGGCATCGGATTGATCATTCCCGTTATGCCGCTGTTTATGAATGTGATGCACTTGACGGGCAGCACAATGGGATACCTTGTCGCTGCCTTCGCCGTCGCGCAATTAATTGCATCCCCCATTGCGGGGAGATGGGTTGACCGCTTCGGCAGAAAAATCATGATTCTCGCCGGACTGTTTTTATTCGCATTATCCGAACTGACCTTCGGATTGGGCACACATGTCTCCATTTTATATTTCGCAAGGGTGCTGGGGGGCATCAGTGCCGCTTTTATCATGCCCGCTGTTACAGCGTATGTCGCAGATATTACGACGGTGCAGGAAAGATCGAAGGCGATGGGCTATGTATCTGCCGCCATCAGCACAGGGTTTATCATCGGGCCCGGCATAGGAGGATTTATTGCCGATCACGGCGTTCGTATGCCGTTTTTCTTTGCGGCGGGAATTGCATTTATCGCAGTGATTTCCTCTGTCTTTATGCTGAAAGAGCCGTTAACTAAAGAAGAACGTGCAAAGCAGATGGAAAGCGCCAAAGAATCAACCTTCTTAAAAGATTTGAAAAAGTCGATTCACCCAAGCTACTTGATCGCCTTTATCATCGTCTTTGTTTTGGCATTCGGGCTGTCGGCGTACGAAACGGTATTCAGCTTATTTACAAACCATAAATTCGGCTTCACGCCAAAGGATATCGCCATTATTATTACGTTCAGCTCCATTGTGGCAGTCCTCATTCAAGTGCTCGCGTTCGGCAGACTTGTCAACTTCCTCGGGGAGAAAAAAGTCATTCAGCTTTGTCTGATCATCGGCGCTGTGCTGGCTTTCGTTTCTACGCTGATGTCAGGGTTTTTGCCCGTGCTCGCTGTCACCTGCATCATTTTCCTTGCGTTTGATTTACTGCGCCCGGCACTGACTACTTATCTATCGAAGATCGCAGGAAATCAGCAGGGGTTTGTTGCCGGTATGAACTCAACATACACGAGTTTGGGCACCATTTTCGGCCCGGCTCTGGGCGGTATTTTATTTGATATGAATATTCACTTCCCGTTTCTGTTCGCAGGTGTGGTTTTATTTCTCGGTCTGGGATTGACGCTTGTGTGGAAAGGAAAAGCGGGCGAGGTTTCGGAGTAGGGTGCACTCACCCATCTCCGGAGCTTTTTTTGTGTTTTCGATAAGAAAAATGAATGGATTATGAGAAATAATTCATTATTTATTTATCTCAAAATCTATACTATAGTAATAGTAAGGTTAACGAGCTTAACAATTTAATATGAATGTTTCAGGAAGAAGGGTTTTCATTGAAGAAAGACAAACATCTCCTTACGGATATCTGGTTTATTCTCATCAGTGCGGCAGGGGGGTTTCTTCTTTCGCTCACAGGGATGTCGATCGCCTGGATGCTCGGAACGCTTGCCGCCGGCTGCATCCTCTCCATGACGAGGCCCCGCTGGCTGTTCATGGCGCCTGACAGAAGAGGGATTCACCGCAGATGGCTTGCGGCGGGACAAATGATCCTCGGCATCGAACTCGGCCAGAAACTGAACCTGTCCGTTCTGTCGGTTTTACGGGAGCATTGGCTTCCGGTAGGCTTCATGCTGATTTTCTCTATCGTGATGGCGCTTGTTTCCGGATATGTGCTCTTTCGGTTCAGCCGGACGGACATGATGACAAGCTTTGTAGGCACGGCGCCGGGTGGTTTATCCGCCATGCCCGGTATCGCCCAGGAAGTCGGCGCAAACACCGCGATTGTAAGCCTTATTCAGCTGACGCGCGTCCTTTTGGTCGTCATGACAATACCGTTTCTCGTCATTTTCTTATTTACCAAACAAAACGGTGCGGCTCAGACATCAGCCGGAGCCGTTTCGGCAGGAGCTTCACATCCGGGCCTTACTCCCGTCTTGTTAACGGCCGGATTTATTTTGGCTGCCTGGCTTGCAAGTAAAGGCGCAAAACGGCTGAAATTTCCCGCCCCTTGGCTGCTCGGCAGCATGATCGGCGTTGCTGCTGCGGAAATCGGCGTGTCCGCCTTGGCGGGCAAAGACATGCTGGCCTGGTGGCCGCCGGAAGCGAACCAGCTGTCACAAATTTTTCTCGGCGCCACAATCGGATCAAAAATGTACAAAAGCATGTTCACCGGCGTGACGAGAGTGCTGACCGTCGGGTTTATTTCTTCCGTCGGATTAATCGCCGCCATGATTCTGAGCGCGGTTGCGGTTTCTAAATTAACGGGCATCTCCATGATTACATCTGTTCTCGCCTTTTCTCCCGGCGGGATCGCCGAGATGGCGGCGACTTCGATTACCCTGCACGAAGACTCGACTTTCGTCGTCGCGGTTCAGGTCATCCGGATCGTTCTCGTCATCGCCATGCTTCCGCCCTTCTATCGGCTGCTGCACCACCTTTCTCAGCTGAAACGGGCACACGGCGAAAGAGGCCGGGCAGAAAGAGGAACATGATCCGAATAAAAAAACACGCATCCATATGCGTGTTTTTTATTTGAACAGCTCTCCGCCGCCATTTACAGACCGCCAGTTTGCTGAAAGATCACGGAACAGCCGTTCAGCAAATAACAGTTCTTCATCTGTATAGCGGTCTAAAAACGCCAAGAGCCGCTTTTTTATCAATTCATGATATTCATGATGAAGGGAATGCAGCTCTTTCCCGGCAGGAGTCAGCCGGAAATAGACTTCTTTTTTATTGTCACTCAGCCGGGTTCTGCGCAGGAAGCCGGCTTCCAAAAACTTCGCGCAGCTTCTCGACACGGTCGGCTTTGTCGTCTTCATTTTTTCCGCTATTGACGTGACATTGATCGGTTCATGATCTCCGATACACGACAAAATGTGAATTTCCGTCAAGGTCAATTGTAACTTTTTCCCATTTTCTTCACGGAGTTCATCCATCCGTCCGGCCAACGACGCCCTGATATCCTCCTGGCACCTCTCCTGCTCGTGAAAAATATCTGTCAGCCCTTCAAGAATCATGTGTTTTGCATGGTCTGGCTGTCTTCTGTCCAACTGCTGAGTCACCCCTCCGTATTGATTGTTTCTTTTACTATAACGTTTTGTTACACAAGAAACAATCACACAGACGCATAAAAAGGTTATCAGATGAATAATCCCCATCTCTCCAAACCGGCCAGAACGGCTTCTTCCGCTTCACGTCCCGAGCCGCCGGCTGCCCATGCCGCATGGCCGTCCGGCCGGATTAAAACGGTGTGGACGTCGTTCCAATCGGCACGTGTTTCAGCAAGCTCCGCCCTGACTGCTGCCACGCTTTCCGTATCAATACCGGCGGGAATGCTCCCTCTTAATGACAGAAGCACAAAGCCGCCCTCGCGGAGAAAATCATAGAGCTGGGCCGGCCGCCCGTCATGAAGGGTCAGTTCGATATCCGGCAGGCGTTTTCCGTTCAGCGTATGCGGCGGCAGCTCCGCATCCGGTTCATAATGCAGATCAAGCGCGGATACTTTTCCCGCCAATAAACGGTTGGACTCCTGAAAATCCAGCAAAGCGGTCATCGTTTCTCTTAATGCCATCCCCGACTCGGTAAAATCCATGAGCTTGATCTGCGTTTTGATATTGTGCAGCACTTCTTTTCCTGTGCTGTGCCTTTCCTGATGATAGCTGTCCAGAAGATGAGGCGCCGCTTTTCCTTTCATTTGCGCCGCCAGCTTCCAGCCGAGATTGACGGCATCCTGAAGCCCCGTATTCAGGCCTTGGCCGCCTGCGGGAAAATGAATGTGCGCCGCATCCCCGGCCACAAAAACCCGGCCGGAGCGGTACTGCTCAGCCTGACGCTCGGCATTGCCGAACCGCGACATCCATACCGGATCACTCAATCCGAAATCAGTGCCGCATATCCGCCGCAGGTCTTCTTTCAGCTCATTTTCGGTGACCGGCTCTTCCTTCCGCTTTTGCAGGACGTGCGGAGAAACGATGAGGACGCGGAAAAGTCCGTCCGTAAGAGGGATAATCACAACCGATCCCTCCAGGCGGCACGTTGAAAAAAAGGAAGATTCGGGCGGATGTTTCAAAGCGGCATCACAAAGGGTTCCTGTTAAGTCGGCATCTGTGCCCGAAAAAGCGATGCCCGCCTGTTTCCGGACAATGCTCCCCGCCCCGTCTGTACCCGCGGCATATAAGCTGTGAAGAGTGCGGATTCCGCTTTCGTCCCGGAACACCGTCTCCACTCCGTCATCCGTCTGGGTGACAGCCACCGCTTCCGCCCCGCGGATGATGTCTGCGCCGAGACTTGATGCATACTCCTCCAACATCCGCTCCGTTTCTGCCTGTGGCAGCATTAACGAATAATTCTGCTTCGTATCCAGCCGAGAAAAATCCAGCCGTGTATCCAGCATGGAAAAATGGCCGGAAGACACCTTCGTCCCTTGATCCGCAAAGCGTTCCAATATGCCTCTCATGGCAAAAAGCTCAAGTGTGCGCGGATGCATGATAAGCGCTTTGGAATATGGCACCGTCTTCTTCAATCGTTCAATGACAGTCGTTTTCACTCCGGCCAGCGCCAGTTCTGATGCAAGCATAAGCCCGACCGGACCTCCCCCGATAATGGCAACCTGTGTTTTCATCTCATCAGCCCTCTTTCCTTTTTTGTTACACACGTAACAAAACCACTAAAAAATAAACGCCTCCTTTTTTGTTTCGTGCGTAACAATTTTCATTATAGTCTTTCCTCCGCTTTTTGACAATCATTTCCGAAAAAAAGACGCCGTTCACTTGGCGTCTGATTCACTGATGACTCCGACAATGTCTTTATCCTTAATCGGACCGAAATGACGGCTGTCGAGGCTGTATATGCGGTTGTCGCCAATAACAAAGTATTGTCCCTTCGGTATGCTTTTGCGCCCGGTCGTTTCCTTCAGCGTATAATCACCGGTCACATGGCTCCCGGCGGACAATGATGACTTTAACGGTTTTAAAAACGGTTCCGCCACCCGTTTTCCATTCACATACAGCTGATCCTCCCTGTATGCGATTGACTCGCCGGGGAGCCCGATGACACGTTTGATCAGCACTTTGCGGTGCGGGCCTTTAAACAGAACAATATCGAAACGGCGGATCGTTTTGTAACGATGGGAAAACTTGTTGACCATCAGCTCATTTCCTTGTTTAAAGGTCGGATTCATACTGATTCCTTCGACTTTATAATCAATAAAAATGGCATTCTTTAATTGTATGGCCAAAACAACGATAAGCACGCCGGCTATAAACCAAAATCGTTTTTTCAAGATTCCTGTCTCCCTCCGTCTTTCTCATGCTGACTGATTCTCGTCTGTAAACGCCGTTCGATATGCTTTCCGGCATACCACAGCACCGCGATCACCATTATGGCGCCCGCCATCCTGAAAGGCTGTGTCATGAGTGCGTGAA
Organism: Bacillus sp. NEAU-242-2; assembly: GCF_027853835.1. Classification (NCBI taxonomy): domain Bacteria; kingdom Bacillati; phylum Bacillota; class Bacilli; order Caryophanales; family Bacillaceae; genus Bacillus; species Bacillus sp. NEAU-242-2. The sequence continues at coordinate 924,773 of NZ_JAPNNY010000001.1, forward strand.
GATCATACCCGATAAAGCTGATCATAAAGATCATAACCATTTTCCCCATAGCGGCTGCTGATATAAACTGCAGCGCCCCCACCCGTGACAGACCGGCAACGATATGAACCGCAGCGGACGGCGTAAAGGGGAAGCAAAGTAAAATAAACAGCGGACCGAAACCGTGCCGCTCAACCCAGAGCATCATCCGCCTTATGGTCTGATGCCTGCGGATGAAACCGAAAGCTCTTTTCTGTCCGAAACGGCGGACGGCATAAAACATCAGCATCGATCCTGACGCAGACCCGAGCCATGACAGAAAAAAACCTTCCCACAAACCAAATGCATTCGTATTCGCCACCACAAATACAACGAGCGGCAAAAACGGAAGAAACGCTTCAATAAAAGGCAGTACAGCCGCAGCAGCCGGGCCGAAAGCTCTATAGCTTTGGAACCATTCCGTCAGCTGTTCCTCAGTCAAATATGATAAAAATTGCTCCAACGTTTATACTCCTTAACGAGTTTGTCTATCCTTATTCTACACATTATCTCCAAAAAACGAAAATGTTTACGAGATTTTCCGACTTGAAATATCGTGTAAGCGAGCATAAAATAAGAACAAACGTTCTCTTTTTAAGAAAGAAGGAGTATTTATGCCTGACATTCGGAGCGGCACCCGCGATCTCATCGAAAAAGGGCTGTTTCTGCCCATGGCGGCTGCCATCCTGAACCGGGACCTCGAAGCGCTTGATTCGTGCCCGTTCAAATTAAAACAACCCTATAAACAGCTTATCAGCTGCTCTTTAAAATTAGCACAAAAGGATTTGAGTGATGTTCGAAAAGAGTTAAGAAAGCGTAAAATTAAAATATACGAAGCGGAAAGAGACGAAGCATTTACGCTTTATATATGCACCATTAACGGCTATGAAGAAAAACACCGTTATTTCAACCCGAGAATACGGGAACAGGTAACCGCCTTATTGGAATATTACCTGTCTCTTGCGACCATTTAAAAAGCAGCCGGGACTGCTTTTCCTTTTCAGTTGATAAATTTCAGACTATTCACACTATACATTCGACATGATTTTCTTTATAATCGGGACACGCTGTTTTCAATGAAAAGGAGGAATGTTATGAAACTGATTCATGTTCTCGCCGCCCTGCCCTTTTTCGGAATTCTCGCCGGCATTCCATTTGCCAACCGGGTGACGCCTTATGTTTTCGGAATGCCTTTCATTCTCGCATATGTCGTCATCTGGGCGGTGCTGACTTCCGTTCTGATGGCCGCCGTTTACAAATTGGACAAAGAAAACAAGGCGGGTGAGACGGAATGAACGCAGCATTTCCCGTAATGGCCGCCGTGCTCCTGTTTTGTGTATATCTCGGAATCCGGGCCCGAAAAGGAAAACATATGGACCTTGAACAATGGACGGTGGGCGGACGCGGCTTCGGCACGATGTTTGTCTTTTTATTAATGGCGGGAGAAATATACACGACCTTTACATTCCTCGGCGGAAGCGGATGGGCTTACGGAAAAGGAGGCCCGGCCTTTTATATTATCGCGTACGGCTGCCTTGCCTACATTTTGTCATATTGGCTTCTGCCAGCCGTGTGGACTTACGCCAAACAACACAAACTGATGTCGCAATCAGATTTTTTTATTTCAAAATACAACAGCCCGCTCCTCGGCATTCTCGTATCGCTCGTCGGCATCGCATCCCTCATCCCCTATCTCGTTCTGCAGCTGAAAGGGCTCGGATTAATTGTTTCAGCAACATCATACGGACAGATTCCGCCCTCCGCCGCTGTCTGGATCGGCGCTGTCTCCATCACGATTTATGTGATGATTTCAGGAATCCATGGTTCAGCGTGGATATCCGTCGTCAAAGATATCATGATTTTAGGCATCGTCCTGTATTTAGGCATTTATCTGCCCATTCATTACTATGGCGGGTTTACGGAGATGTTCAAACAAATTGACGCCGCAAAACCCGGTTTTCTCACGCTGCCGGAAACCGGACAGAGCGTTTCCTGGTTCAGCTCAACGGTTTTGCTGACCGCCCTCGGCTTTTATATGTGGCCTCATACCTTTGCCGCTTCCTATTCGGCGGAGCATCCGCGGGTGTTTCGGAAAAACGCGATCATCATGCCTCTTTATCAGCTCGTCCTGCTGTTTGTCATCTTTACCGGATTTGCGGCGATTCTGCAGGTGCCCGGTTTAAAAGGGGCGGACACGGATCTCGCCTTATTAAAGCTGTCTGTGAAAACCTTTGATCCCTGGTTTGTCGGACTGATCGGATCGGCGGGCATTCTGACGGCGCTTGTGCCCGGTTCAATGATATTAATGGCCTCAAGCACGCTGTTCGCCAAAAACGTGTACAAAGCCATTCGGCCCGGCACGACTGACGAAAAAGTCTCACGGCTCGCAAAATACGCCGTACCCGTCATCGCGCTGATATCCGTATATTTTACGCTGAAAGGCGGAAATACCATCGTCACCTTGCTTTTAATGGGCTACAGCCTTGTCACCCAGCTTTTCCCCGCCCTCTTATTCAGCCTGCCGAAGCGGCGTTTCATCACAAGCCACGGCGCTTTTGCCGGCATAACGGCCGGGGTCGGAACGGTGGCCTTCATTACGCTGACCGAATCAACCGTCGGAACCCTCTTTCCGTTTCTTCCGCAGATCGTTAAGGATATGAATACAGGCATCATCGCGCTGGTTCTGAACATTGCCGTCATGTTTGCAGTCAGCGCCGCAGTCAGAAAAAAACAAATCAGCGCAGCCGAAAAGGCGGCTTAATGATAAAATAGCGGTAAGACACATGAAGGGGGAAAGCCGCATGATCATGACAACGACCGAAACCGTCGCCGGAAAACAGATTACGGAAGTAAAAGGCTTAGTGACAAGCAGTATCGTCCAGTCCCGTCACATCGGAAAAGATTTGCTTGAAGGCTTAAAATCTGTCGTCGGCGGCGAATTGAAAAGCTATACCGAAATGCTGGATGACTCCAAAAAAGCGGTGAAAGAGCGGCTGATCAGAGAGGCGGAGCAGCTCGGAGCGAACGCCATCGTCGGCCTGCGGTTCGAACTGACCGCAGGACAGAACACATCCGAATTAATCGGATACGGAACCGCCGTCACCGCCGAATCCATTTAAAAAAACAAGCCTCTTTAAAGAGGCTTGTTTTTTTATTTCTCACATGCGATATAGTCTTTATCCCGGTCAAGTCTTTTATTTGCATTGTAAAGCGCTTTTGATACATACGGGTTGTACTTTGTTCTGCCGCCCTTGTTTTTCACTTTCGACGATTTGGCCACGCCGCCTTTATACACCTTATTCAGCGCCTTGCAGTTTTGATACGTTTTTACCTTTGTTTTCGCTTCTGCCGTCTGCCCCGCTCCGTATGAACAACCGAACACCAGGCCGAAAGACAAAAGCACAGCTGCCGTCTTTTTCATTTCTATCCTATCCCCTTTCCTGAATCATGTTGTATGGCTGAACATATCATAGTTCAAATAATCTCCATTTACAAGATAAATAGGAAAATAGTTTTAATTTATGTCCGCCCGTATATCTTTTATGGAATTTTTCCCAAAACCTTTTATAATATGAATTGATAGCGCTATCTGACTATGATGATAGGAGGAGAAATGATGATGAAAAAAGGGCTTGTTGCGGGTGTTCTCACTACAGCCGTTCTATTCGGCGCATGTACGGCGGATATTCCGGGGGTGATCAGTCCAAATACGGCGGAAGCGGCGTCCCAGCTCAGTAAAGGAATCGGCGGAAGGGCCTATCTGAACAGCACGGGCTCAGTTCTCGTCACGAAAATTCAGCTTCCAAGCTCGATTCAGGTGTCAAATGGGACAGCCTATATTTACTCAGGATTTACCGGAGGCACAGAGGCTGATATCGGGCTTCAGTACAGTGACACCTATCATGTATGGAAACCGATCATGAAAGTCGGTTCAAAGGGACAAGGCCAGGTCCGGTATCTGGAAGGAGAAAGCCAATTCACTTATACGAAAGGCTTCCGGCCCGGCAGCACCGTACAGCTGACCATTTACAAAAATCTGAACGGCAATACCCGCGCCACATATTGGGGCACGAATAATGACGGATACACCGGCCGCATCATCTCAGAACTCGCCCAAACAAATGTAGGCTCTGTCTCAAAATGGAAAGCGCTCGCCACCGTCGCGGTCACATCAGAGGATCAGCGCCCTTACATCAAATCAAACTTCTCAACAGCCTTTACGAACATCACGATCGACAATAAAGCAGTCACACCTGTGATTGATACACAGGATTTTGCCAAATTGACAGTGTCAGGAAGCAGCGTCAGCATGTCTGTCGTCAAATAAAGAATTTTGAACGCACGATTTCTGTCATCGTGCGTTTGTGAGGGTCTGCCGGATACGCAAATCCCTTATTTTTCGGATTACGTTTAATAAAAAAACAGCCCTCCTCAGGGTTGTTTTTTAACATTTCTTTCATTATTTCCGCCAAAACGCTGAGCAGTCCGCCTTATCCTGGATATTGAATTGAATCATGCTTTCAAGCAGCTCATAATGCACCGGTTCAGTCCATTGAATTCTGAACAAACGGGAAGTAGCGCTGTAGCCGGCACGGGCAATGTCGTCGGCAAAATGCGCAATTCCAGCTTCTTCGGGGGAAACACTTACATGATGCTTTGCTGCCGCAAAGCCGATAATAAACGTGCCGTGATCGGTAAACATCGGCGTGTTCCACTTGATCTGCGGTGTTAAACCCGGGAATTGCTCAGCCGTCCACGACAGGATTTCCTCCATTCGCAGACGATGATCAGGGCTGTCGATACTTGATAAATAGTCTTTGAAAACGTCCATGTCTTCCTCCTTCTACATCACGTCCGCTAGCGCCAAAACCCCGGATTTTCAGCTTTTTCCTTGATGTTAAATTCGATGATCTTCTTAAGCAGATCATAGTGCACCGGATCAGTCCACCGAATTCTGAACAGGCGTGAAGAAGCGCTGTACCCGGCTTGGGCGATGTCATCGGCAAAATGCTCCATCGTCTCTTTTTCAGGCAAAATGCTCAAATGATTTTTTGCCGCGGCAAACATAATGATATAGGTGCCGTGATCGGTAAATGTCGGTTTGTTCCACTTGATCTGCGCTTCTAAGTTCGGAAATTGGTCAGCCGTCCACGACAAAATTTCCTCTGCTTTGAGACGGTGATCCGGATTATCGATTTCTGATACATATTTTGCAAACACATCCATGCCCATCTCTCCTAAAATGAAATATCATTACTCTTTACATCATCATAGCCAACAGACGGACACGATACAACTCTATCCGGGCATGTAAATCGAAAAAAGCCCTTCCTAAAAGGAAAGGGCCCGTCCCTTCACATCACAGCTTTCTCTAATATCTCTCCCCCAGCTCCCGCAAAATAAAGTCGTAGATCATTCTTGTCCGCTCTTCTTTCGGATACAGCATGAATTCCTGCCGCTTCGGGATATGACTGCCCATCCTGTCCTGAAAAGTGGTTCTGAGATAGGCGGTTCTGTAAACCTGATTTTCAAAAGAATGATAGGATACTTCCAGTTCCATCGTTTTGCCGTTTGAGAACGTGACCGCTGTGTCATCAAATGCCGTCGGTTGAAAATCTTTAACGTGCACATGAGATATCCAGCCGCATTGAGGCCTTGCAGAAGAAAGTGTAGGGAATAAAAAGATGTGATTTGAAGGGTCCACCATAATCGGCGGCTTGTGAGAAATTTTAATCGCTTCATATGTTCCTGCTTTTCTCCCGGCATAGCTGGAGCCAAAGTAGCGGCAGCTTCTGTCGATGATGTGAATCGGCTTCATGCTGACATACAGAATGCAGTCTTTTTCAATGACCTTCGACCCCATTTTACCGTCTATTTCCTCAGGCAAAACAGCGATGGTTGAACGATTTACTTCGTAGCTTTCTAAGGGTGCGTGTGTTTTCTGGCACATGATGTGCAGCCTCCAATCCTTTTCTTGAAAATTTATACTAATAATCTATCATCTGTCATTGGAAAACGACAGGTTTTTTTTGAATATAGCTAAAAATCACCTTTTAAAGCTGTAATTTAGTCTTAAATTACTATTTAAATATTATTTTTCTTTTTCATTTCACCTCATTTATACAACGATCATTTTCGTTTTTTCGTCAATTTGCAGGATATGTCGATATATTTCCAAGTATTAGTTGTCTAAAGATTATAAAAATTAATTGATTTTTCCGGCCGTTATCCATATACTATAAAAAAGGCATTGGGGGGATTCTTTATGAAAGAGAAAAAGTCGTACACTGAGCTCATGAAGTCCCGCAACACGGAAAAAGCAAACGAATTCGATGTGACAATGGCCGATATTTACATTCAAATGGTGCTTGATGAATCCTTGTATAAACGCCGGATCGCCATGCTGACAATGCAGATTAATAAGGCGCTTGATGATAAAAATAAAGAAGCGTTCCTCACGCTTTCAAAAGAATATGCCGCTCTCAAACAGAGTGAATAAGCCAATCCATATGGATTGGCTTTTTTTACATTATCCGTTTACGATGGTGCCGCCGTTCACATGAATCGTCTGTCCCGTGACATAGGAAGAATCATCGCTTGCTAAGTACAAATAGCTCGGCGCCACTTCAACAGGCTCTCCCGGGCGCTGCATCGGCACGTCTGAGCCGAAGACTTCCACTTCCTTCGCCGAGAAGCTCGCCGGGATCAGCGGCGTCCAGATCGGCCCCGGCGCCACTGCGTTTACCCTGATGCCCTGAGTGACAAGAGATTGGGAAAGAGATCTTGTAAACGTGACGATCGCCCCTTTTGTCGCTGAATAGTCAATCAATGTTTTGTGGCCTTTATAGGCGGTAATGGAGGCCGTATTAATGATTGAACTTCCTTTTTTCAGGTGAGGGAGCGCGGCTTTCGTTAAGTAAAACATTGAAAAAATATTCGTCTGAAACGTTCTGATGAGCTGGTGGCTCGTGATTTTCTCAATCCCCGGCTGCACGTGCTGCTCACCCGCGTTGTTGACCAGGATGTCAATGGAAGGAAAGGCTTGGCCCGCCTGGCGGATGACATCATTGCAAAAGGCTTCGTCGCCGACATCCCCTGCGATCAGCAGACACTTCGCCCCCTCTTTTTCTACATATTGCTTCGTCTCTTCGGCATCCTGATGCTCATCAAAGTAAACGATGACCACATTAGCGCCTTCCTTCGCGAATAAAACGGATACGGCGCGGCCGATCCCGCTGTCTCCGCCCGTGATGATCGCCGTTTTCCCTTCAAGTTTTTTCGCCGCTTTCGGTTTGTCAAAAACGGGGCGCGGGTCCATTACATATTCAAAGCCCGGCTGCCGGTTTTGATGCTGCGGCGGCAAGGTTTTCTTCTTCTGATTCGCCATTTTGATCACTCCTTTACATTAATTACTATATTATGAGTAATTTGAGCATCTTATACGAATTTCATGTATGAACAGAGTCTTATTGGAAAAATTAAGAATATACAACAGAGGAGGTAAATCTGAATTGACTACTTTTTCAAACGAGGAACCGGCTTCCTATTGGCAAGCAACAGCTGACATTCCTTCCTTTCCCGCCCTCACTGAAGATACGGAATGCGACGTTGCGGTTATCGGCGGAGGAATTACGGGTCTGACAACGGCATACGAACTGACGAAAAAAGGTTTCCGTGTCGCTGTCATTGAAGCAGACCGGATTTTAAACGGGACGACCGCGGGCACGACCGCAAAAATCACCGCCCAGCATGATTTCATCTATGCCGATCTTATTCAGCAGATCGGCCTGACCAGCGCAAGGCTGTATTTCGAAGCCCATCTCCGCGCCATGGAAGACATGAAGCAGATCATCAAGGACCTTTCGATTGACTGCAGACTGATTGAACAAGACGCATATCTTTACACGAATACAGAATCAGGCGTCAAAAAAATCCGCAGTGAGCAGGAAGCTTATACCAAGCTCGGTATTGAACATGAGCTTGTGAAAGAACTTCCCGTCCCCGTTGATTGCAGGCTCGGCCTTGCCATGAAGAATCAGGCGCAATTCCATCCGCTTTTATATGGTGCGGCGCTCGTGAAAGAGATCGTTAAAAACGGGGCGCGGATTTTTGAACAGACGGCTGCGATCGACATAAAAAAAGAACCGCAGCCGGAAGTGGTCACGAAAAACAGACACGGCATCAAGTGCAGCTACATTGTCTGCGCTTCCCACTTTCCTTTTTATGACGGAGGCGGGCTTTATGCCGCCAGAATGTATGCCAGCAGATCCTACGTACTCGCGGTAAAACCGAAACAAGCGTATCCGGACGGGATGTATCTCAGCATAGACAAGCCGTCCAGATCACTGCGATACACCGATTTGAACGGTGAAAAACTGGTGCTTGTCGGCGGTGAAAGCCACAAAACAGGCCAAGGAAAAGAAATGTCCGGGCATTACGAAGCGCTGAAACAATTTGCGGAAGACACAATCGGAGTTGAAAGCATCCCATATCATTGGTCTGCACAAGACCTTGTCACCATTGACAAAATTCCGTTCATCGGTCCCATCTCAGGCGATGAAGAACATATTTTGGCGGCGACCGGTTTTAAAAAATGGGGGATGACAAGCTCAGCGCTCGCCGCGAAGCTTTTGGCTGATCATATTCAAAACAAAAAGAACCCGTTTTCCGGCCTGTTTATTCCGTCACGCTTCCACGCAGATCCCGGACTGAAAAAACTGATTTCCTATAATGCCGACGTGGCCAAACACCTTATCTCGGGCAAACTTGAGAGGCCGGACGCTTCACCTGAGAGTCTTGGGCCCGGGGAGGGAAAAATCGTAACGGTAAACGGCAAACGGGCCGGCGCCTATAAAGATGAAAAAGGCTGTCTGCATCTTGTCGATACGACATGCACCCATTTAGGCTGTGAGGTTGAATGGAATGACGGCGAACGGACGTGGGACTGTCCATGTCACGGGTCCCGGTTCACACCCGACGGCGGGGTTGCCGAAGGTCCCGCCATCAAGCCGCTGAAACGTCTCACCCAAGATTGACTAAACCATTCTGTACGAATGGTTTTATTTTTTTCCGCATTAAAATATTTTTATCAGATTCCTTCATTCAAGTTCCTTCCAAACCGATAAAAAGAAAAAGAGAATATCTGGGGGAACTTATATTGTTATTTAAAAAAGACCGCAAAAAAGAAACAGCATATTTTTCAGAAGCCGATGGAAAAAAACGCATCGCGCTTTCAAATCAATATGCAGATGTCCAAAAACAGCTGAAAATGGTCAGGCTCGGAAACGAAGAACTTCATGTGCTTGAAGAGCTGCAGCCGTTAATTAAAGAACATATCTCAACAATCGTCGATTCCTTTTACCGAAATCTGGATCACGAAAAATCATTAATGACGATCATTAACGACCACAGCACGGTTGAGCGACTGAAAAAAACATTACGGCGTCATATCCATGAGATGTTCGCCGGCACGATTGATGATGAATTCATTGAAAAAAGACAGCGCATCGCTTCCATCCACTTGCGGATCGGCCTTGAACCGAAATGGTATATGGGAGCGTTTCAGGATCTGCTTCTGTCGATGATGAACATATATGAAGCAACCATTCCGGATTTGCATGAGCTTTTAAAAGCGATCAAAGCGACGACGAAAATATTGAATCTTGAACAGCAGCTCGTCCTTGAAGCATTCCAGACTGAATATAACTGCCAGCGTGACGAACAAGAGGAAAAGAAAGCCCGCCTTCATCAGAAAATCCAGGAAACATCCGGATCACTCGCTGATTTGTTTTCAGAAACGAGCAGAGCCGTGCAGGAACTGGTCGATAAATCCGAGGGCATTTCCGAGGCGTCAAAAGCCGGCACCGTCACTTCCGTACATGTCGAAGAAAAATCAATCGGCGGGAAAAAAGAGCTTGAAAGCCAGCAGCAGCAGATGAATAAAATCGACGCCAGCCTTCTGCAGATTGAAGAAGAAATGGACAAGCTGAATGACATCGCCCAACAGATCGAAAAAATCTTCGGCATCGTGACGGGGATCGCCGAGCAAACGAATCTCCTGTCACTCAACGCTTCAATAGAATCCGCGAGAGCCGGGGAGCACGGCAAAGGGTTCGCCGTTGTGGCGACGGAGGTAAGGAAGCTTTCAGAGGATACGAAAAAAACCGTTTCCACCGTATCAGAGCTTGTGAACAATACCAATACACAAATCAACATCGTGTCCAAACATATTAAAGATGTAAACGGACTTGTAAGCGAAACGAAAGAAAAAATGACGCAGATCAACCGTCTGTTTGATGACATCGTCCAAAGCATGAAAACGAGCAAAGACCAGACAGGCAAAATCGACGTTGATTTGCAGGCCTTTCTCGGCGGCCTTCAAGAAGTCAGCCGCGCCGTTTCCCACGTTGCATCATCCGTTGATTCACTTGTTATCCTTACAGAAGAATAAAGATAAACCGACCGGCCTTTTTCATAAAGGGCCGGTCTTTTTATTGTTAACTTAAAATATAATAGAGTTGACATATGTAAAGACTCGCTTTATTGTATAAACATATTTTGATAAGCTGGAGGAATACATAATGAAATTGACAGAAATGATGCATATTGCCGTGTTTACCGCCATTATGGGACTTTTGGGGCTGCTCCCGCCGCTTTTCTTATCCTTTACGCCGGTTCCGATTACGCTCCAGACGATCGGTGTGCTCTTATCGGGAAGCATCCTGAAACCGAAAGCGGCGTTTTTAAGCCAATTGCTTTTTTTGCTGATTGTGGCATGCGGAGCGCCTCTCCTTTCAGGCGGAAGAGGCGGCTTCGGGGTTTTTTTCGGGCCGAGCGCCGGATATCTCATCGCATATCCGCTGGCGGCATTACTGCTGAGCCTCAGCATCCAAGGCCTTCGCTCAGCTGCTGTCCCCCATTTGTTTATCAGACAGTTCTTGTTCGGCGTGCTGTTTTTGTATGTCATCGGCATTCCCGTTCAGGCTTTTATGATGCACATTGATATCTTGACTGCCGTAAAGCTCAGCCTCATCTATGTGCCCGGAGATCTGCTTAAAGCGGCCGCAGCCTCATTCGCAGCCGTAAGAATCAGAAAAACTCTTCAAGCTAGCCGGCTTTTGCCGACGAAAGGAAGCTGATTTTAGTCATCATGATTACATCATCATATTCAGATACAGCCGGACAAGCGCCGGAACAGATCGCGATTCAGACAGAAACAGAACAGATCAACTATCAAACTTGGAACAGGCTAGTAAACCAAACCGCAAACTGGCTTGGCAGCCTTTCAGGTAAGCCGGAAAACATTGCAATATTACTGCCGAACGGCATCCCATTTTTACAACTTTTCGCAGGGGCGGCGCATGCCGGCTGCACGGCGGTTCCGTTAGATCCCCGCTCGGCGGCGGCGGAACTCGCGGACCAGCTGCACATCAGCAAAACCGATCTCGTCATCTGTGACCGCCGGCTGAGCGGCAGACTGGACGGCATCAAAACGCCTGTCATCCTGTGGGATGAATGCAGGCCTTTGATCGAGGCGGAAAAAGCGGAAGGCGCTTTTATCAAAAACGCCTGCCTGCCCTTTTATACCGGATTCACCTCGGGATCGACCGGTAAGCCGAAAGCCTTCACCCGCTCTCACCGTTCGTGGCTGGAGAGCTTTTCTTGTACGAAACGTGAATTCGGCATTTCCCCTGATGACAAAGTGCTGGTGCCGGGCACGCTGCGCTCATCACACTTTTTATACGGCGCTGTCAGCACTTTGTTTATCGGCGGAACCGTCCTCCTTCAAAGAAAATTCAATCCGGCCGGAATGAAAGACCGGCTCAGACAAGCTGACGTTCTATATACCGTTCCGACAATGACGGACGCCCTGCTCTCACTAGAGGCGTTTCCGGATACACCGCTCAAGGTGATTTCTTCCGGTGCAGACTGGCCCGCTTCGTCTAAACAAGCGCTGTCAGAGCGCTATCCCCATTTGCGGCTGTATGATTTTTACGGAACGTCTGAGCTGAGTTTCGTGGCGTTCTTATCGCCTGAAGACAGCGCCCGAAAGCCTGACGCGGCGGGCCGTCCGTTTGAAAATGTTACAATCGAAATCCGCCGGCCCGGCGGGGAACGCTGCATGCCGGGCGAAACGGGGAAGATTTTTGTGAACAGCCCGATGAAATTTTCCGGATACATCAACGGCGCAAAGCCTGATGATTCCGGCTGGATGACGGTTGATGACATGGGATATATCGATCATGAAGGCTATCTTTATATCGAAGGACGTGAAAACGGGATGATCGTATCAGGCGGCCTGAATGTATTCCCGGAAGAGATAGAACGTGTGCTCAACCGCTGTCCGGGCGTCAGAAAAGCGGCCGTCATCGGCATTCCTGATGATTATTGGGGCAGCATCGCCGTTGCGGTGATCGACGGACATGCAAATGTAAAGGAACTGAAGAAACAGTGCCGCGAGCAGCTGGCGGCATATAAAATCCCGAAAAAATGGCTGTTTTCAGAAATACCGGAAACAGCCGGCGGAAAGATCGCCCGTGCCGCCGTACAAAAGCAGGCAAAGGACATGATGGAATGGAAGCTGTAATTACGGATGCGAAGCGGACGATTTTCGCCCGGGAAAACGGCCTGTTAAAAGACTGTCTCCCTGAAGATTTGGCAGCTCTGCTGATCCGACATTTGAGCCGGAACATGCCCGAAGACATTGATGAAGTCCTGCTCGGAAACGCGACGGGCCGCGGCGGGAACCTCGCCCGGCTGTCAGCCTTGGCCGCCGGGCTTCCTTTGAGCGTGTCCGGTACGGCCATCGACAGGCAGTGCGGTTCCGGATTGGATGCCGTGAGAATCGCGTGCCACTTTGTTAAAGCCGGCGCGGGGAGCACATACATCGCGGGAGGAGCGGAGAGCAGCAGCCTTTCCCCTTTCTCATCCCGGGCGCGCTTTTCTCCTGAACACATCGGCGATCCTGATATGGGCATAGCGGCCGAGTATACGGCACAGGCTTACGGCGTAACGAGAAAGATGCAGGACGAATATGCCCTTCTCAGCTATGAACGGAGCGTCAAAGCGCACGAAGACGGCTTGTACCGCCGGGAAATTCTCCCCTGCCACGGATTCGCCGCTGACGAAAACATGCTGAAAAAGCGGAACATGGCGCCTCTCATCGCCCGCGCCAAACCCGTCTTTCAGTCCGGAGGCTCTGTCACCGCCGCCAACAGCTGCGGAATTTCTGACGGGGCGGCGGCAGTTTGTGTGATGGAAGAACAAAAAGCGCGGTCTCTCGGTTTAAAGCCGGGATTGCGTTTTATCGGAAGCGCGGTAAGCGGCGTCCATCCGCATTATCCGTCAGCAGCTCCGGTTTATGCCGTCAAAAAGCTTTTGAAGGAACGGGACCTGTCACCGGATGATATTGATATATACGAAATCAACGAGGCGTTTGCCGTCAAAATATGCGTTTTTTCACAGCAGCTTCAAGTGCCGTATTCTAAAATAAATGTCCGGGGCGGCGCTCTGGCCGTCGGGCATCCGTACGGGGCTTCCGGGGCGGCGCTTGTCACCCGGCTTTTTTATGAAGCAAAAAGACGCCCTGATGCCCGCTATGCAGCAGCAGCGATCGGCAGCGGAGGCGGAGTCGGACTGGCGCTTCTCTTTGAAGTGTTAACGTAACGGCAGTATAATAGATGATATCGATAAAAAATGATCGGAGTGGAGACTTTATGACTGCCGTTTGTTTAGTAAGACATGGAGAGACTGATTGGAATGCCCAAAAGAAGCTTCAAGGCAAATCGGATATTCCGTTAAATGCGACGGGAGAGCGTCAGGCGAAAGAAACAGGAGAGTACTTAAAGGGGTCCGAATGGGATGTCATCGTCTCAAGCCCGATGAAACGGGCCAGAAAAACGGCTGACATTATTAACGGTTTTTTGAATCTTCCCATTGTCGTCATGGAAGATTTCAGAGAACGGAGCTACGGTGATGCGGAAGGAATGTCTTTACCGGAACGGTCGAAGCGCTACCCGGATAAAAACTACCCGAACATGGAGACCGCAGAAGAGCTGACAGACAGAATGCTTGCCGGTTTAGTGAAAGTTCAGGAGCGGTTTCCTGAGCAAAAAGTACTGATCGTCGCTCACGGCGCAGCCATTCACGCCCTCTTGTCCGCCATTTCTGACGGTGATACCGACATACAAAACGCAAAGCTTGTCAATGCGTGCCTGAGCAATATCGAACGAATTGAAAATAAGTGGCGCGTCAAAGATTACAATGTAAGCAGCCACCTATCAGAATCATAACAAAAAGGCCCGAATTAGTTTTGGGCCTTTTTGGCGAGCATTTTTTTCTGCAGATCATGTAATACGGCGTCCGCACCGTCAATGCTCCGGCGCTCCGTCCATACCGCCCTGTCCGCGCGGTAAACGCGGCCGTTTTTTACGGCAGTCAGCTGTTTCCAGAGGTGATTTTTTTCGAGTTCTTTCTCACCGTCCAATAGTACGATGTAATCAGGATCGATATGCAAAAGCTGCCCGGGCGTCATTTTGATAGCGCCTGATTTCCCGCCGGAATCTGTCTGGACCGCATATGTAAACCCTGCGAGCGTCATAAGCCGGGATGTGAAAAACCGGTCATCCTTTACGGAAATGCTGCCATTTGCAGCGTCAATTAATAAAATCGTGCCGCCTTCTGCATCCAGCTTTCTTTTGATGTCATTCAGCTTTTCTTCCTGAGCCGACAATTGTTTCTCTATGATGCCCTCTTTACCGACCGCCTTTTCAATGGTAAGGGCAGCATCAACCGCATCCTGATAATCCGCAGCTTCATTTTTCAAAGCGATTGTCGGAGCGATCTTTGTCAGCTCATGGTATATCCCCCTGTGCAGGCTTGAGTCTGCAATGATGAGATCGGGTTTTAACGAAGTGATCTTTTTCAAATCGGGATGTGACGGGGGCCCGACGGACGGACTGCCGTCGTTTCGCTCTTTCCGGTTATCCGCCGCGGCCGCCGGCTTTATGCCGAGATCATGGAGGGTGTCAATAAAGCCCTCATTCAATACGGCGATGCGCTGCGGGTGCGCAGCCACATGCGCCGTCCCCAGATCGTGCCTGACGGCGGTTTCATGTTCCTGTTCTGAGCATGCCGTTATGAAGAGAACGGATAAGATCATCAGCATACTGAAAATTGGTTTCATCTGTTCCCCCTCTTTCGTTTTTCCGCAATTATATCATTGACAATATAAGTATCAATGATATTCAATATCATTATTTTCATAAAATGGTTTCACAGCTTTCTCCGTCAAGAAAGCCAAAGACTGATTCATGCCGGCCGCTTTATTTCATTCCGCTTTCGTTTCCATCAGACTTCTGCATTCAACAAAAGGTGACATTTATCCTGTTTTTGCCGCAGCTTCCAAAAATGGAATCAAACCGTTCGACCCAGTAAACAAGAGAGCGATTGCGGCTGTGTACAAATACTCATGTCCTTCCATCGGTTTTTTCCATTAAAATTTAAATATTTCGGGTTCCTATTAAACGAAAGAGAGATGATATACCTAAATAGAAATAAAACAAACTGAAAAAAATTGGGTCTACTAAAATATTATTCCATACTATACAATTAATCCACAGAATAATCTGTCTATTGGTTATTCTGCAAATGAAAAAAGGAGTGGATAAAGAGTGAGAGGCAAAAAGGTATGGATCAGTTTGCTGTTTGCTTTAGCGTTAATCTTTACGATGGCGTTCGGCAGCACGACTTCTGCCCAGGCTGCAGGGAAATCAAACGGGGAAAAGAAATATATTGTCGGATTTAAGCAGACAATGAGCACGATGAGCGCCGCCAAGAAAAAAGATGTCATTTCTGAAAAAGGCGGGAAAGTGCAAAAGCAATTCAAATATGTAGACGCAGCTTCAGCTACATTAAATGAAAAAGCTGTAAAAGAGCTGAAAAAAGACCCTAGCGTCGCTTACGTTGAAGAAGATCACGTTGCACAAGCGTACGCGCAGTCCGTGCCTTACGGCGTATCACAGATTAAAGCCCCTGCTCTGCACTCTCAAGGCTTCACCGGATCAAATGTTAAAGTAGCGGTTATCGACAGCGGTATCGATTCTTCTCATCCTGATTTAAAGGTAGCAGGCGGAGCCAGCATGGTTCCTTCTGAAACAAATCCTTTCCAAGACAACAACTCTCACGGAACTCATGTTGCCGGTACAGTTGCGGCTCTTAATAACTCAGTCGGTGTATTAGGCGTTGCGCCAAGCGCATCTCTTTACGCTGTAAAAGTTCTCGGCGCTGACGGTTCCGGCCAGTACAGCTGGATCATTAACGGAATTGAGTGGGCGATCGCAAACAATATGGACGTTATTAACATGAGCCTCGGCGGACCTTCTGGTTCTGCAGCGTTAAAAGCGGCAGTTGACAAAGCCGTTGCTTCCGGAGTCGTAGTGGTTGCGGCAGCCGGTAACGAAGGCACTTCCGGCGGCTCTAGCACAGTGGGCTACCCTGGTAAATACCCTTCTGTCATTGCGGTAGGCGCTGTTAACAGCAGCAACCAAAGAGCATCTTTCTCAAGCGTAGGTTCTGAGCTTGATGTCATGGCACCAGGCGTCTCTATCCAAAGCACGCTTCCTGGAAACAAATACGGCGCGTACAATGGTACGTCAATGGCATCTCCGCACGTTGCCGGAGCGGCTGCTTTGATTCTTTCTAAGCACCCGAACTGGACAAACACTCAAGTCCGCAGCAGTTTAGAAAACACTACTACAAAACTTGGTGATGCTTTCTACTACGGAAAAGGGCTGATCAACGTACAGGCGGCAGCTCAGTAAAACATAAAAAACCGGCGTCGGGCATGGCCCCGCCGGTTTTTTTATTATTTTTCTTCTTCCGCATGTTCAATCCGCTCCATGATCGATGGGTGGCTCCCTCTGAAAATTTTGACGAGAAACGGCGGGTTGACCCGGCTCAGTCCCGTATCGGCCAAGTCCTGAAACGTCTCAATCGCCGCTTCCCGGTTTCCGGTCAGCTCGATGCCGTAACGGTCGGCGGCGTTTTCCTGATACCGGGAGACGGCGTTCGTAATCGGATCAGAAGCAAAACTGAGAACGGATATGAGCAGCAATAACAGCGGAAGGGCGGCCAGATCTTCAGGCCCCTTTATATGAAGCATTCGGCCGAAGAATTTGGACAGCCGCTTATAAAGCTTGTCAATGATATACAACCCGGCTAATGACAGCAGCAGATACCCGGCCAGTCCGATGTACACGTGCTTCATCACATAGTGCCCCATCTCATGCCCCATAATGAACAAAATTTCCCGATCCTTCAGTTTGTTAAGCGTCGTATCCCACAAAACGATCCGCTTATTCGAACCGATGCCCGTCACATACGCATTCAGCGCATTCGTTTTCTCCGACATATTTACTTCATACACATGGCTGGCCGGAATGTCGGCCTTGTCGGCAAGCGACAAAATTTTGCTTTCCAGCTCCTTGTCTTTCAGCGGATAGAAATCATTGTATAAAGGATCAATCACGACCGGCTGCAGGAAAAACAAAAACAGGGTAAACGGCACAGTAAGACACCAAGCGTAAAACCACCATTTTTTTGTATGCTTTGTGATCAGCCAGTAAAACACAAGCACACACACGGCAAACAGCGGAAAACTGATCCAGAAATCAATGACATGGTCTCTTATCCAGCTTGATGCTGTCTGCGTCGAAATATGATACGCAAGCGAAACCCGATATCCGATCCACTCAAGCGGAAGCGAAGCCGCCGTAACGATGAGTGAAATCACAAATACGAAGCTTACGATTTGCAGCACCCGAAAGCGCACCGCTGCTTCCAGCCAATGCTTTATTTTTTTGGCAAGCCCCGTAATGAGCAGCAGAAAAAATAAAAACCAATCTAACGGCGCTCCGATGAAAAATAAAAAATCCTTTACATTTGAAAAGTTTTCAGCGGCTGCCAGGCGGCCCGGCTCCATAAACGAGGACGGATCGGCTTTCGTTCCCTTTACGGCCTCCGGGACGGCGGAGTCTCCTGTCATAAAGAAATACCAATAGAAAAAAAGGCCATACAGCACATAGGCAAGTCCCGCTGCCGCTATCCATTTGCGCATGGAAGTCTCCCTCCTTAGCCTTATGACTTACTCCTATTGTAAGCATAAATGCAAATAAATAGAACCAAGCCTCCGAAACGGATGTTAATCTTTTCACAACAGAAAAGAATGGAACAACAGGAAGCGGGAAAGACTAAAAGACGGAGTGATGAATATGAAAAAAATAATCGCGTTTATTGTAGTAATCGCCCTTTTGGTTATTGCTTTCTTCTATGTATACAGCCGGACCGGCGATGTGTTTCCATCAAGCAACGCAGATCTGATTATTCTGTCAGAGCACGGAAAAAAAGAAATCAAAATTAAAGACAGGCAGAATGTAAAAGATATGCTCGATATCTTGAACCAAGGAAAACAAGTCAAACTGACCAAAAGCGTGTCTCCCGATTACGACGGAACGGTCAAATACCATGAAGACCGTTTTGATTCATTCAGTATGTGGCTCGAAAGCGGCAATTATATGATGTACAAGCATAAAAACACGTATTACAAACTGACCCGGCATGATACGAAGCTTGTGCAAAGCATCATTAAGGAAGAATCGCAAAGCTGACCGGATCAGCATGTAAAAGCGAAGCCCCCGGCTTCGCTTTTCGTCCGTCATTTCGGAAGCATGTCCCGGACCGCCCTTCTCAGCAGCTTCCCGGTCGCGTTCTTCGGAATCTCATCAAGAAAAACCACTTCCGCCGGCCGCTTATATTTTGCCAAATGTGTTTCACAGTAATCAAAAACAGCCTGCTCTGTCAGCTCACCGTCCCCAGGCACTATATAAGCATGCACCGCTTCCCCCGTTTTGGCGTCAGGAACGCCGATGACCACGGCTTCTTTAATGCCCTCATGGCTGTAGAGCACTTCTTCTACTTCGCGCGGATAGACGTTGTATCCGCCGACGAGAATCATATCTTTTTTTCTGTCGACGATATAAAAATAACCGTCTTCGTCGCGCTTCGCCAAATCACCCGTGTACAGCCAGCCGTCTTTCAGCGCGTGCTCCGTCTCCTCGGGCATCTTGTAATAGCCTTTCATCACATTCGGCCCTTTCACGATCAATTCTCCCACTTGATGGTCGGGCAATTCGCGTCCGAGCGTATCGACGACTTTATTTTCGACATGTAAAATATTCGTCCCGATCGAGCCGGGCTTTCTCCCCCGATCAAACGGATTAAAACAAGTAACCGGAGACGCTTCAGAAAGTCCGTACCCCTCCAGAATGGTGACGTCAAAGGTTTGTTCAAACGTCTGCAACAGAGCGACCGGCATGGAGGCCCCGCCTGAAATGCACAGTCTGACGGACGCAAAATCCTCCGCCTTGCCGTGCTCGTATTGATACAGATAGTTATACATCGTCGGAACGCCGGCAAAAATGGTTGCCTGTCGGCTTTTAATCAGTTTAAACACAGAAGCCGGACTGAATTGCGGCTCGATTAAGACACACGCTCCGCTCATCAGAGGCGCATTCATACAAACGGTTAAACAAAAAACGTGAAACATCGGCAATGCCGCCACAATTTTGTCTTTCTCATTCATTCCTAAGTATCCGGCGACATCATTTGCATTGGAGAAAAGATTCTGATGGGTGAGCATGGCGCCTTTCGGTTTTCCGGTCGTCCCTGAGGTGTATAAAATGACGGCAGTATCGTCTTTGGACAATGTCGGATAAGTTCTGCTGCGCTCCGCCGGACGGAGCATTTTTGTAAACGTTGTCATTTTTAAGCGCAATTGAGGGTCTTCTGTCGATGGAGCGTTCTCTGCTGTCTGGCTGATAATGATATGCTCCAGCAGCGGCAGCGAGCCGTGCAGGCTTTCAAATACGGGAATTAATAGGTCGATGCCGGCGATCGCTTTGACATCGCCGTTTTTCAGCATGTATGCGATTTCTGAAGGTGTGTATGCCGGATTAACAGGTATGACGACAATTCCCGCTTTTAACGCGCCGAAAAACGCAATAACAAAGTCAGGCGTATTTCCGAGCAGCAGCGCGAGATGATCCCCTTTTTTCAGTCCCCTGTCCTCCAAGCCGTTTGCAAATGCTTTGATTTTACCTGCCAGCTCCTCATACGTCATGTACTGATCTTGAAACAGACAAGCTGGTTTTTCCGGTTTCTGCGATGCCGTTTCTTCCAATTTGGAAACCAGATTCATTTTCCCACCCCTTTAAAAATATAATGAATGAATAGTCATTCATTTATCCGGAATAAACGTTCACTTTTATTATAGAAAAATATAGAAAAACACTCAAGGGCAAAAAGCCCCGAGTGCCGTAAAACCGGAAACTATAATTGTTTCAGCGCTTCACTGACCGGCGTGCCGCCCGCTGTCAGATCGAACGCTTTTTCATACGTATTCGGTTCATCAAGGGATGCGATAACGGTCTTGGCGACATCGTCTCTTGAAATGGAGCCTCTTTCTAAATCGGCCGCGGCTTTGATATTTCCCGTGCCGGGATCATTTAATAACGCGCCCGGCCGGATAATCGTATACGTCAGACCGCTCGCTTCAAGAATTTTATCCGCATAATGCTTTGCGGCATAATACGGCTTCAGCGCTTCATTCCAATTGTCGCGGTTATGAGCCTGAAGGGCGCTTACCATAATGAACCGCTTGATGCCGGCTTTCTTTGCCGCTTCTATCGCTTTCGCCGCTCCGTCAAGATCAATCAGAAGCGTCTTATCGTATCCGGTGCTTCCTCCTGATCCGGCGGTAAACACAATCGCGTCACAGCCTTCAGCGGCTTTCGCGATGTCTTCCGTGCTTCCTTCCAAATCTGCAAGAACGGCTTCTGTTCCCGCGGCTTGAAGCGCTTCTTTCTGCTCTTCTTTCCGGACCATCGCCCGCAGCGTATGCGTGCCGTCTTTTTGAAACAGCCCGGTCAGACGCTGTCCGATCTGCCCGTTTGCTCCGATGAGAAATACTTTCATCATGATCCCTCCCCATTCATTATGGTTCTATCATTTCACAAAAACGGGTGCTGATTCAAATCATGCGTTCGGCAAATGTTCTAATAAATCAGCTCGAGGAAATCTTCCAGCTCTATTTTGCCGAAATACTGTTTCAGATCGATTCCGGCCAGCGCCTCCCTGATAGCGGTTCTGTCATACTGTTTTCCGCTCAGCGCCTGTTCGACTTCACTCACATCTTTCGCACCGAAGAAATCACCGAAAATTTTGCAGTCCTGAATGATTCCTTTTTTCACTTCAAGACGCAGATCAATCGATCCGACCGGATAACGTTTCGAATGCTGAAGGTTGAATGCGGGCGACCTTCCGAAATTCCAGTCCCAGTTTTGATAGCGCTCTTCGGAAATCTTCCGGATCGCTTTCCAGTCTTCATCGGTCAGTTTATATTCCGGCACTTCGGAAAGATCATTTGTATTAAAAATATGGTGAAGCAGATGCTTTTTGAATTCGTCCGCCGTCATTTTATCATCAAGAAACTCGCTGATGTTGGCGACACGGCTTCTGATTGACTTAATGCCTTTTGATTCGATTTTGTCTTTTTTCACTTTTAAGGCTGACACGACATGATCAATGGCGGAATCCAGCATTAATGTTCCGTGGCTGAAAATACGCCCTTTCGTCGAAAATTGAGCGTTGCCGGAAATTTTTCTGCCGTCCGCGACGATGTCGTTTCGGCCGCTTAATTCAGCTTCCACACCGAGCTGGCGCAGCGCCTGAATAACGGGTTCTGTGAATTTTTTAAAATTGTGAAAGCTGTCGCCGTCATCCTTGGTGATAAAACTGAAATTCAGATTCCCGAGGTCATGGTAAACCGCACCGCCTCCTGACAGCCTGCGGACGACGATGATTCCGTTATCTTCTACGTATTTCGTATTGATTTCTTCTATTGTGTTTTGGTTCTTCCCGATGATAATCGACGGCTGATTGACATAAAACAGCAGGTATGTCTGTTCAGGGTCGAGATGCTTCACGCAATATTCCTCGATCGCGAGGTTGATCCTCGGGTCGGTTATGTTTTGGTTGTCGATAAATAACATGGTGCTCCTCCTTTATTTCTCCCACTTCAATCCGGAAGCGGCGATTGTCACTTCGCCCCCGAACACGGATTCCGCTTCTTCTTTCAGCTTCCGGTGCTCGCCGAAATGAGGCAGATGTGTGAGAATCAGCTCCCCCGCTCCGGCCTCCTCCGCGATACGTCCGGCTTCCAAACTGTTCATATGGCCGGCTGACGTGCCGTCCTGGTCCGCGTAAAAATTGCACTCGCAGATCAGCAGATCGGCATTTTCCGCAAACGGGATAAACGCGTCCTGGTAGCTTGAATCAGCCGTATACACAACAGAAGCTGCACCGTCAGTAATCCGCATCGCATAACAAGTGACCGGATGCACCGTTTTCAGAAAAGTAATGGTGAACGGCCCGGCAGAAAGCGGGCGGTCCGGCTGATAGGCCACTCCTTTTGTATGCGTTTTATATGTAAGACGCTCAAACTGTTCTATATCAGCATCATGCCCGTAAATCGGCAGTGCATGCGTCCCTTTTCCGAGAAAGGAGCCGACCTGTTTGGCAAATTGAAGCGGCCCGATATCAGCGATATGATCATGGTGATAATGGGACAAAATGACGGCATCAAGCTCTTCTGCCGGAACATAGGCAAACAGCTTTGATAATACGGCGCTTCCGCAATCAACGAGCAGAGAATAGCCGCCGGACTGAAACAGATAGCCTGAAGTTGCTTCGTTTGCGGCCGGAAACCCGCCGCAGCATCCAATAACTGTAACTTTCATATGACCCTCCGAATGTTTATGATAAAAAGATCCTTTCCTCCAATATACCTATTTTTCGTACAAATTGCATGTTTTAAACATTGTGCCAAAACAGCCGTTGATTTTCCAAAACTGTTATAATACAATGTAGAGACAAAACAATGAAAGAGGGATGGGTATGTTGGAAAAGATGTCGGATTTTTTCAGAAATTTACCCGGTAAGAAATGCGAAGAATGCGGAAATGAGATTGTTGAGCAGTATGAGTGTCACATTAATTTGTGCAATGACTGCTTGAAAATTAAGGATATGTGACAATAGGGCGCCGCACAATTCTAAGTTGTGCGGCGCCCGTTTTTTTCGGCCGTCATCATACTTTCTGAATAGGGAGTTATTCACCATTATTAGCAATTATCTGTACGTTTTAAAAGATTCAGTATTTTCAATCTATATTTTTCTATAGACGGATTGTTTTCTTTTCTATTATAATTTGTTCTAATAGCTATCTTTTTAGATACTTATTGCACTTTTTTCTTCGGGAGGTAATCTATGAAAAAATTACGCTTTGGACTAGCGACGCAAATTTTCGTCGGACTCATACTAGGGGTTGTAGTCGGTGTCATCTGGTACGGCAATCCTGCCATTCCAACATATTTACAGCCTATCGGCGATTTGTTTTTACGCTTAATCAAAATGATAGTGATTCCAATTGTCGTCTCCAGCTTAATCATCGGCGTTGCCGGCGCGGGAAGCGGAAAACAAGTCGGAAAATTAGGCTTCAAAACGATTTTGTATTTTGAGATCATTACCACTTTTGCCATTATTCTCGGGCTGGCTTTGGCGAATCTGTTTCATCCGGGAACAGGCGTTAATATACATGAAGCTCAAAAAACAGATATCAGTCAATATGTTGAAACAGAAAAAGAACAAAATAACAAATCTATCGCAGACACATTCCTGCATATCGTACCGACAAACTTCTTCCAATCATTGGCCGAAGGAGATCTGCTTGCCATCATCTGCTTTACCGTGCTGTTTGCACTCGGCATCTCGGCAATCGGTGAAAAAGGAAAGCCCGTATTGGCCTTCTTTGAAGGTGTTTCTCATGCGATGTTCCATGTTGTGAACCTCGTCATGAAAGTTGCGCCGTTTGGTGTTTTTGCGTTGATTGGTGTTACCGTTTCCAAATTTGGGCTCAGTTCCCTGCTTTCACTCGGTAAACTGGTCGGTTTAGTATATGTAGCTTTGGCTTTCTTTCTCATTGTTGTATTCGGAATCGTCGGAAAGCTTGCCGGAGTAAACATTTTCAAATTCCTCGCCTATATGAAGGATGAAATTTTATTGGCGTTCAGTACGTCAAGCTCCGAAACCGTACTCCCCCGCGTTATGGAAAAAATGGAGAAAATCGGCTGTCCGAAAGGTATTGTTTCCTTTGTTGTGCCGATCGGATATACCTTTAACTTAGACGGATCTGTGCTGTACCAATCTATCGCCGCTTTATTCCTCGCTCAGGTATACCACATTGACTTGTCCATTTGGCAGCAGATTACCCTTGTGCTTGTCTTGATGGTCACTTCCAAAGGAATGGCTGCCGTGCCCGGGACTTCTTTCGTCGTCCTGCTTGCGACATTAGGCGCATTCAACATTCCTGCAGAAGGCCTTGCATTCATCGCCGGTGTTGACCGGATTATGGACATGGCCCGTACGGTCGTCAATCTGACCGGAAACGCGCTGGCATCCGTTGTGATGTCAAAATGGGAAGGCCAATATGATCCCGTTAAAGGCGCGAAGGTCATGAGCCTCGCCAAAACAGAACAAAACACAACCATCTCAGGTTAAAATGAAACCCCTGCACGGAATGATTTCCGCGCAGGGTTTTTTATGCCATCGGCGATAGAACGTACCTGTGTAAAAGCTTCGCCGTATTAAGAAGCGATAATTCATGCGTGCGTTCAAAAGCGTGTGAAGCGTCAATTCCCGGTCCGATCAGCCCGTGGACGATGTCATGGCCCGAACGGATGGCTGCTGAGGCATCAGAACCGTAATACGGATAAATATCAAGCTGATAATCAATGCCATAGCGCTCCGCAAGCCCGGCCAGATGCTTTCTGAGCTGATAATGGTACGGGCCGCTCGCATCCTTCACGCAAATGGAGACGGTATATTCATCCGTAGACTGGCCGTCGCCGATCGCTCCCATATCAACAGCCAAGTATTCGACGGTCTCAGGAGGAATGTTGGAATTGCCTCCGTAGCCGATTTCTTCATTATTAGAAATCAGAAAATGCGTCGTATACGGAAGTTCGATTTTCTCTTCCGTGATGCGGCGGATTAAATTCAAGAGCAGAGCCACGCTCGCTTTGTCATCAAGATGACGGGACTTAATAAAGCCGCTCGGCGTAATCTGCACACGCGGGTCAAATGAGATGAAATCGCCGACCCTGATGCCGAGATCGGACGTCTCTTCCTTCGTCCGGACAGGTTCATCAAGGCGGACTTCCATATTCTCCTGATTCCGCTCTGCCTTACCGGCGTCCTTGTAGACGTGCACTGAAGTCTGATGCATTAAGATGGTGCCTGTATAGGTTTTGCCGGAAGAAGTTTGAATCTCACAATATTCCCCTTCAATTGAGTGATATCGGAAGCCGCCGATCAAGTCAATCTTCAGCCGGCCGTCCGCCTTTATTTCCTTTACCATCGCGCCGAGCGTATCGACATGCGCCGTCAGCAATCTGTGTTTCTTGTCATCACGGCCGGGAATTGTGACAAAAAGACCGCCTTTGCGGTTTCTGTAAGAGGAGACGCCCCATTCTTTTAAAAGACTTTCTGTATAGGCGATAACCTCGTATGTATTGCCCGTCGGACTCGGAATCGACACCAGTTCTTTAATCAGTTCCATCGTATGTTTCATATTTGCCACAGGTCATTCCTCCTATCAATTTTATTCTTCTTAAAATATACTCTTTTGATCCATAACCCGTCCAATCTTTTCCTGCTCTTTTTTCATAGAATGAAGGGAGCATGAGCATAGGAGGGAAATGTATGATCAGCCGTAAACCGCACAAGCGGAAAAGGTTTCATAATGATTGGTTTGAGGATTGGTTTGAGGATGATTGGTCTGGTGCAGCCTTCTGGTGCTGTAAAAAAGAAAAAGATCACTGTAAAAAGAAAAAAGAAGACCCTTGCAAAAAGAAGAAAGACAAAAAGAAGAAAGACAAAAAGAAGCATCATCATTCATGCCGCCGCTGCTGCCGTCATTGGTAATCGTTCACACAAGCCCGTTTTACAAATAAATTTCTCATGCTCCCCAAACAGCGGATGCTGCTTGGGTTTTTTTATTAAAATTAGTACCAAGTAATAATATCAGGTGTTATAATCTGATATAAAGGAGTGATTTTTTCATGTCAAAATCTAAAATTACAGCAATCGGTACATATGCTCCGGCACGCCGATTAACAAACGCGGATTTGGAGCGCATCGTCGATACATCTGATGAATGGATCGTCCAGCGCACCGGTATGAAGGAAAGACGCATTGCCGGCGAACATGAATTCACATCGGATTTGTGTGTGGAAGCGGTGAAAAACCTTGCAGAACGATACAGCGGAACTCTTGATGATGTCGATATGATCCTTGTCGCCACAACGACGGCGGACTATGCGTTTCCAAGCACCGCGGCACGCGTTCAGGCTTACTTCGGCTGGCCGCACACGGGAGCGCTTGATATTAACGCCACATGCGCCGGACTCACTTACGGCCTTCAGCTCGCAGACGCATTAATTACCGCCGGTGCCCATCAAAAAGTGATTGTCATTGCCGGTGAAACATTATCAAAGGTAACGGATTATACTGACCGGACGACCTGCGTTCTTTTCGGAGACGCTGCAGGCGCCCTATTGGTGGAACGCGACGAATCAGCGCCGGGATTTTTGGCAGCCGTGCAAGGAACAGCGGGAGGAAGCGCGGACGTGCTGTATCGCACGGGACTGAGCGCAGAATTAAACGGCGAGCCGCTTAAAGGCGGAGGAAATATGGTGCAAAACGGGCGCGAAGTATATAAATGGGCGGCCAGAACCGTGCCGGAGGAATGCAATGCCCTTTTAGAAAAAGCCGGCTTTTCAAAAGACGATCTGGATTGGTTCGTTCCTCACAGCGCCAACATGCGGATGATCGAATCCATCTGTGAAAAACTGCCTTTCCCGCTTGAACGGACATTGACAAGCGTTGAATATTACGGCAACACTTCATCGGTTTCTATTATTCTCGCTTTGGATGAAGCTGTGAAAGCAAAAAAACTGTCGGAAGGCCAGACGCTGGTATTGTTCGGGTTCGGCGGCGGATTGACGTATACCGGACTGTTGGTGAGATGGGGATTTTAATCGAAATCTAAAAAAAGAGGCCCTGAGCATCTGCTCAGCGCCTCTTTTTCTTATGCTGTTATTTCTTCTTCCGTTTTGTGTTCTTTTTTGCTTTGCACCGTAAAATACACAATGGTCAGCGCGATCATGACAACGGCGATGCCCAACAGAATGGATGCCTGCTGCCACATATAGCCGTAATCGCCATTTGAAATGACGGCACGGAACCCGTTGATGCTGTATGTCATCGGCAGTGCCCCGTGAATCACTTGATAGAATCCCGGCAGGAGTTCAAGCGGGAAGGTTCCTCCGCTTGCCCCGAGCTGGAGCACCAGAATGATGACAGCGATAAAGCGTCCCGGATTTCCCATCGTTGTCGCCAATAATTGAATCATCGACAGGAACGCGATGCTGGTAATCATCGTAAAGAGATAGAATCTCCAAGTGCTTTCCACATCAAGCCCGATTCCTTTTAACAGAACCGTGGCGACAATTACGGATTGAATCAGTCCGACGAGCAGAATGACGCTGAATTTGCTGAGGAACCATTCAAAACCGTTTCTCGGACGCCCTGAAGCTTCACTCAGAGGGAATACGACCGTCAGCATCAATCCGCCGACATACAAGCCCATAGAGAGAATATAAGGCGTCAGTCCGGTACCGTAGTTAGGCACGGAATGAATCGCGTTATCGTCCGTTTTTACCGGATCGGCAAACATGCTGTACGTTTTGTCATCTGTCTTAATGTCCCCTGTTTGATCGGCCGCATCTTTCAGCTGGCTGGACAATTGTCCGGTGCCGTCTAAAAGCTTGCTTAAACCGGTGCCGAGAGACGCTTGACCCTGCTCAATTTTGGACGAGCCGTCATGGATTTTGTTTTGCGCGTCCAGCAGTTTCGTTAAGCCGCCAGACACCTGGCCGCTCCCTGACACTAACGCTTCTGATCCTGATTTAAGCTGTCCGAACTTGCTGTTGTATTCGCCGATACCGGCCGTTAATTTGTTTTGGCTTTCAAAGACGGTCTGCGCTCCGCTGTACAATTTATCAGTTCCAGCCGTCAGCTGGTTAATCGCGTCTTGTACCGCCGCCGCGCCGTTATACAGTTTCGATGTGGACTGAGGCAGTGCTTTCAGCTGATCAGCCTTCGCTTTTACATCTGCCAGCGCGCTTTTTATGACTGACATATCCGGAAGCTGGATATCTCCGCCGGACGGAAGCTGGCTGACGATATTGTCTAAATCCGGAAGGTCGGCCTTCGGAAGCTTCTCATTCAGAAGCTGAACAAGTTTCGCTTTTTGCTCATCCGTTAAGAAATCACTGTCCTTAATCACCTTTTTGACCGCGTCATCCCGGGCATCCAGGCTGTTTTTCAGATCAGAAAGCTTTTTCTTAAACTGCTGCAATTCCTTTTCAGTCTGCTCAAGCTCCCCAACCGCTTTTTCAATATCTGAGAGGTTGACTGAATTGATCGCATCTTCAAATGCCGCCGCTTTTTGCGACACTTCCTGCGCCTTGCTGTTTAACGCACTTAATCCATTCGTTAAATCCGGAAGCTTTTGCTGGAGCTGCTTTTGTGCGTCAAGGCTCGTTTTCAGCCCGCTGGCCACTTGGCCTCCTCCTGAAGCAATCTGTCCTGATTTATCTTGAATTTCGGCGCTTGCGCTCTGAAGTTTTGCGATAGAGCTGTCAAGCGTTTGAATTCCGCTTGTCACTTTCGCCGCTCCGTCTGCAAGCTGCTGCGTTTTATCGCCGATGGTGGCGGTGCTTTCAGTAAGCTTCGCTAAATTTTCCTTCAGCTTGGCGCTGCCGTCTTTCGCGTTTTTCGTGCCGTCGTCTATTTTCTTGGCGCCGCTGCTGGCTTTGCCGAGTCCTTTGGCAATATCTTTAAAATTGTCAAAAATGACTTTTGCGTATTGCTCCGTCACTTCTTTCGACACGGAGGCTTTCAGCTTGTCGA
Organism: Bacillus sp. NEAU-242-2; assembly: GCF_027853835.1. Lineage (NCBI taxonomy): Bacteria > Bacillati > Bacillota > Bacilli > Caryophanales > Bacillaceae > Bacillus > Bacillus sp. NEAU-242-2. The sequence goes on from NZ_JAPNNY010000001.1 coordinate 953,936, forward strand.
TCGCCTTTTCTCCGATTGTCGCGCCGACATAGTTTGATCCGGCATTCGTATGATATTTCAGATCCAGCTTCTTCGGATTTTTATCCATTACCGTGCTGGCGTTTTTAGAAAAATCTTCAGGAATCTCGACCAATAAATAATATTTAGCATTTAATAAGTCCTTTAACGATTGATCAAGATCGCTTGAAAAATGCCAATCAAAATTATCATTTTTCTTTAACTCTTTCACAAGATCGTCACCGATCTGAAGATGTTTCCCTTCGTAGTCCGCCCCTTTATCCTGGTTGACAACGACAACCGGCAGCTGATCCACCGTGCCGTACGGGTCCCAGTACGCCTTCAAAAACACTCCGCTGTAGATCAGCGGAACGAATAATATGGCAATGATGGGGATTAACAGTTTCTTGTTCGTTACAATGTCTTTCCACTGGCTTTTTATTGTATTCAACCCTGTTGCCTCCTTCCGCAAACTGACTCATTTGACAAAACGGTCACGGCACCTAAAAAGTGAAGGATCATCTATTATTTAGATAATCCTTGACCAACATACATTTCCAGCAATTCGGCGATCGTCTCTTTTTCAAGAGGCGGATGGTTTTTTTCCCAGTCAAATATCAGCGCGATGTAGAGCTTGAGCATCACAAAAGCGGTCAGTTCCGGATCACACGGTTTAATGCTTCCGTTTTCAATGGCTGTTTCTATCTTTTCTTTAATGTATGACAGAATGGCCCGCTCCATTTTCGCAATGACATCCTGAACGGCTATTGTACCAATCTCAGCGTTCTCCTGAAAAATTTTAATAGTCAGCTGGTGTGTTTTTCTGAATTCCAAAATCGCGATAAGCGCCCGGTGAACATTTTCGTGAAATGAAAGCTCCGGTTTCATCGCTTCGTCTGCGTGTTCCTTCATTTCTCTTAAAATAGTGGTGAAAATATCATCAAACAGTTCTTCTTTGTTTTTGAAAAACGTGTAGATGGTTCCCTTCCCCACATTTGCAAGCTTTGCCACCAGATCCATTGTCGTTGCTTTGTAGCCGAATTGTGTAAAAGACTTCGTTGCCGCTTCCAGAATGAGCTTTTTCCGATCGACGGACATGTTTCCCACCTCGTTAAATTGACCGTTTGAACGTTTTAGTCATTTTGTACATAAGATAACTTATCACAGTCGCAAAGAAGATTCAAATGTTTTTTCTCTTTATTGGTGTTCCCTTTACAGAACGGGAACATGCAAAAAACCTCCGTTTTACGATAACGGAGGCTGGTACGTTTCAAATAAATAAGCCAGTGAATCATATACGGCGGCTTTTCCCTGGTCAATACAGTCTGGGATGCCCACCCCTTCGAAAGACGCGCCCGTCGCGTATACGCCCGGATAGGAAGCTTTCAGCGCATCTCTGAACTCTTTGATGCGCTCCTTATGGCCGACATGGTATTGCGGCATGCTTTCATTCCAGCGGGTCACACAGGTCATTTCCGGTTCGCCATTTATTTTCATTACTTTTTTCAAATCTTCCATTACGATTTTAATGATCTCGTTATCTGAAAGATCTACGATGGATTCATCTCCGGCCTTTCCGACGTACGCCCTGAGAAGCGTTTTGCCCTCCGGCGCCGCGTGCGGCCATTTTTTATTCGTCCATGTGCAGGCCGTGATGGAGAAATCGCTGTTTCTTGAGATAACGAATCCCGTACCTTCATGCTCCATCTTGACGGCTCCCTCAGGAAAACCTAAGGCGACGTTGGCAACGGACGTAGAATGCATGTCTTTGAGACATGAAACCGCCGGCAGATCAGAAAGCATTTTCGCCGCGGCTTTATGCGGGGCTGTCACTATGCATCCTTCCGCATAGAGCACTTTGCCGTTATCAAGCGTCACGGAATATCCTTTCTCCTCGCGGCCGATATGGGTGACTTTCGTTCCTTTCATCACCTTTGTCAGCGTAAGCTGCTGTTCCAGCTCCTCCACCAACGTTTGAAGCCCTGTCGTCAGTGTTAAAAACTGGCCCTGCTTTTTGGCCGTCAGCTGCTGTCCCGAAGGCTGCGGACGTGATTTTTTCATACCGAGAATCAGGCTTCTGTGCTTTTGCTCAGTCTGATAGAATTGCGGAAACGTGGACATGAGGCTCAGCTTATCAATATCTCCGGCATAAATCCCTGATAATAGCGGTTCTATTAAATTCTCAACGACTTCGTCACCGACGCGTCTGCGGAAAAATTCACCGAGAGACTGATCTTCCTTCGGTTTGCTCGCAGGCAGGACAAAGTCAAGCGCCGCCCGCGCTTTTCCGGGAACAGAAAATAAACCGGTGGAGATGAACGGAGCGATTTTGGTCGGAATGCCCATCACCGCGCCCTTCGGCATCGGATGAAGCGTCTCATTGACGAGCACGTAAGACTGGCCGGTCGCATTGTTGACGAGCAGATGCTCAAGCCCCAAATCCTTAACGAGCTGCGGCGCGCTTTTTTTCCTTTCCAAAAAAGAATCCGGCCCCCGCTCAATGATGTAGCCGTCTTTATGCGCCGTCTGAATTTTGCCGCCCGCTCTCGGGCCCGCTTCGATAAGGGTGACCTCAAGCGGCAGCTGTTTTTCCTTGATTTCTTTTTCCATGTAGAAGGCGGCGGCTAATCCCGTTATGCCGCCGCCGATGATGACCAGATGTTTTTTATCGCCACTCATTTTTATCGCCTTCTTTACCGTTTAATTCTACTTGTCCAGCTCTTTCAGCACGACCGCTGCAAGCGCGTCGATAAATTCAGGCTGTGCGTTCGGCATGGCCGGACGATAGTAGCTTGCGCCGACTTCTTCGGTCACAGCTTTGCATTCATAATCATTATCGTAAAGCACCTCTAAATGATCGGCAACGAAGCCTGCGGGCACGTATACAAATGCTTTATAAGGATGCTTTTGATACAGCTCGCGCGTGAGATCCTGCACATCCGGCCCGAGCCACGGATCAGGGGTGTTCCCTTCGCTTTGCCAGCCGACTGCGTAATCGGTAATTCCGGCGCCTTCGGCAATCAGTTTTGCGGATTCCTCCAGCTGGTCAGGATACGGATCGCCGTATTCTTTAATTTTTTCAGGAAGGCTGTGCGCTGAGACGATCAGCATCGCGTCATCCCGTTCTTCTTTCGGCATTGACTCATACGTTTTCTTCACCTGGCCGACCCAATAATCAACGAATTTCGGTTCATCATACCAGCTTTCAACAGACTTGATGGTCAAGCCGCCGAGCTTCTCCGCTTCTTCTTTCGCGCGTTTGTTGTATGACTGGACGCTGAATGTTGAAAAATGAGGGGCGAGCACAAGGCTGACAGCTTCTGTAATGCCGTCTTTATGCATGTCCGCCACCGCGTCTTCAATAAACGGTTCAATATGTTTTAATCCGATGTACACTTTGAATGTTACGTCGTCCTGGATTTCATTTAAACGCTGTGCGAGCTTCTCCGCCTGCTCCTGCGTGATTTTTGCCAGCGGCGAAATGCCTCCGATCGCTTCATATCTGTCTTTTAAGTCTTGAAGCATGTGCGGCTCAGGCTTTCTTCCGCGTCTGATATGTGTATAATAACGTTCTATGTCTTCTTCTTTGTAAGGCGTTCCGTAAGCCATGACGAGAAGTCCCATTTTCTTTTTGCTGCTCATTTAGTTAAACACCTCTTTTGATGGTCTGTCTATCTTGATTTTGACAGGAAAATCTTCTTATAACCAACGATCTGCTCAGGAAGATTGTTCCGTTTTTTGGGCCGCGGAGTATTCATGTACAAACGCCGTCAGCTTTTTCAGCGTTGCCGGATTGACATCAGGGAATACGCCGTGCCCTAAATTGAAAATAAACCCGTCCGTTTTCATGCCTTGATCAAGTATCGCTTTCGCTTTTTTCTCGATGACTTCCCAAGGCGCAAGAAGAAGCGACGGATCAAGATTGCCCTGAACCGTTTTTGTAATGCCTTGTTTTCTGGCGTCATCTATGCCGAGTCTCCAATCAAGACCGACGACATCAAGAGGAAGGTCATGCCAATCCCCGGCCAGGTGGCTTGCGCCTACGCCGAACATGATCAGCGGAACTTGCTCTGCTGAAAGCTCCCGGAATATTCTGTCCATCACCGGTTTTATAAACTGCCGGTAATCTTCGCGGTTCAGCGCGCCGACCCATGAATCAAAAATCTGAATGGCTTTTGCGCCGGCATTAATCTGCGCTTTTACATAAACGATAATCATGTCCGCGAGCTTGTCCATCAGCATTTGCCACGCTTGCGGCATACTGTGCATAAACGCTTTTGTTTTGTTGTAATTTTTAGAAGGCCCGCCTTCAATCATATAACTGGCCAGCGTAAAAGGCGCTCCCGAAAAACCGATGAGCGGAACATTCAGCTGTTCGTTTACGAGTAATCGGATCGTTTCCAGCACGTAAGGAACATCCTGTTCGGGATTCAGTTCGCCGAGCTTTTCAATATCCGCAGCAGAGCGCACCGGCTGATCGATCACCGGGCCGATTCCGTTTTTTATTTCAACATCCACTCCGATATAAGGAAGAGGCGTCATAATATCTTTATATAAAATGGCAGCGTCCACTCCGTACTGCTCGACCGGGAGCCTCGTCACATACGCGCACAGCTCGGGCTGATGCGTAATTTCGACTAAGCCGTATTTTTCTTTCAGCTTGCGGTATTCCGGCTGAGACCTCCCCGCCTGTCTCATGTACCAGACAGGGACGTGATTTGTTTTTTCTCCCCGTGCCGCTTTTAAAAACGTATCATTAAACGCTTCTCGTTTACTCATCTGAATTTCCACCTTTCCTCCTGCAACCATACGTTCGTGTTCTTCGCCCATTACACTATACCTTGTTTTTTCTGAATGGTATAGAATTGAGGCTTAATGTTCAAAAAATCGCCGAATTCATGATTAAGAAGAAAAAAGCTTCGGCTGAACGTATTCCGTTCCCTCTCCTTCTTGATTCGTCTGTGAATTATATGGAACGACTTTGTATGAAGCCCCTGAAAACAGATTGGCGTACGGTATGTCAAAGCTGCCTTTTCCTTTCACCGAATCCAGAAGCTTGTCTTTTCCGTCTTTCTTCTCATATATTCGGTAAACAACCCGATCATCCTTTTGAATATCCCATTTTAATTGAACCGTAATCAGTCCCATCGCCTTAAATGTATAACGGGCCGACAGGGATTTTACCGCCTCCAGCTCAATCGGGCTGCCCAGTTCCTTCACATTTTCAGGCTTTTTGAATGTCCGGCCGTTTTCACCCGCTTTTGTGACGATATCTTTAAAGAGTCTGACCGGGTATTGGCTGCCGCCTTTCAGGTAATGGGTTTTATCCGTTTTGTCATAGCCCATCCAGACGGCTCCCGTCAGTCCGGGAGTGTATCCCGCAAACCAGGCGTCCTTTGTCGCGCCGGGGATGCCGGTAAATGTGGTCGTGCCGGTTTTCCCCGCCAGGTCACCTTGATAGCTGCCTTGTGAAGCGGTTCCTTCTTTTACAACCTGCTGAAGCATTCTCGTCATATTCCATGCCGTCTGTCCGCTGAAGACGCGCGTTTTGCCGTTTTTAGGCCCGGATAACGTTTCTCCGTCTTCGTCCGTGATGTTCTCTATAAAAAATGGCTTCGTATACATTCCGTTTGCCGCAAAGGTATGATAAGCTCCGGCAAGCTGAAGCGGAGTGACGCCTTCAGACAGACCGCCCAGCGCAATCGCGAGTCCGTTGTCAGAAATGTTCATGCCGTTTTTCTCAAGATACGATTTTCCCGTATCCACGCCGATCTGCTTCAATGTCCAGACAGCGGGCGCATTTATGCTGTAAGTGATCGCATCCTGCATCGTCACTTCCCCCTTGTACTGTCCGTCATAATTTTTCGGTTCATACCCGTCGTAGGACGTCAGTTTGTCTTGGAGAAGCGAATACGGTTTGAACTTGTCTTCCTGCATGGCGGGCCCGTATACGGCAATCGGCTTAAACGTTGAGCCCGGCTGCCGCTTCGCCGTAACCCTGTTGTATCCTTTTGCCACATAGTCGCGCCCGCCGACCGCCGCGCGCACGCCTCCGGTTTTATTATCAATAAAGACGGCGCTTCCCTCTGCCGCCTGATCCGTCCCCGGAAAATAGCCGCTTTCCTTCATGAGGGTATATGCCGTTTTCTGCAGCTTGGAATCAAGTGACGTCCGGATCGTATAGCCGCCTTGAAGCAGCTGTTCTCCTGACATCGAATAACGGTCTTCCGCCTCCTTGATGACAAGATCGATATAACTGTCAAACCAAGGCGTTTCTGATGTTTTCTTGACATTAAGCCCCAATGTCCGGCCCTGGGCTCTGACGGCTTCCTTGGCGCTGATATAGCCTTGATCGTTCATCATTGCAAGAATCGTATCGCGGCGTTCTTTATTTTTATCCGGATGCTGAATCGGCGAATAAAGAGATGGCGCCTTCGGAATCGCTGCCAGAACGGCTCCTTCTGCAACGGTTAAATCTTTTACTTCTTTATTAAAGTAGTAGTGGGACGCGGCTTGAATGCCGTAAACGCCATGGCCGAAATAAAGCTGGTTCAGGTACATTTCAAGCAGCTTGTCCTTGCTGTAATCACGCTCAAGATTGATGGCGATAATGACTTCCTTCGTCTTGCGCAAAAATGTTTTATCATGAGTCAGAAAAATGTTTTTCGCCAGCTGCTGGGTGATCGTGCTTCCGCCCTCCACCTTGCCGCCTGCTAAAACGTCCCGGAACACCGCCCGGCCGACAGACTTCACATCAATGCCGTGATGTTCGTAAAACCGTTTATCTTCAACGGCGATAAAGGCATCTCTCACATCTTCCGGAACCTGCTGAATGGATACCGGCTCGCGATTTTCCGTATAGAGGCTCGCGATTTCATCACCGTTTTGATCGACGATTTTTGAAGATGCATGCAGTATTAATTTCTTTTCATCGATGACATAATGGCCGAGAAATATAATGATAATGTATCCGATTAACGCGAGAAAAGCGGTTGCCGCCGCAATTACAGCCGGAATAAAGAATCTTTTTTTCTTTTTCAGCATAAGTCACCTCGCCTTTCTTAACTTGTAGTATGGGAAATATTGTTTCGAATTATGTCAGAATGAGTCGCCAATAGAAACTTATACCACTCTTTTGATATACTAGCAAGCAGGAGGTGGCTGATATGAAGGTTTATATTACATACGGGACAGCCGATTTTTTAAAGACGATTGCCAAGAAACACCCGAGTGAGAATATGGTGCTGATGCAAGGGGAGGATAATGCGGTTTTAATTCATGAAACAAATGGAGAAACCGTTTTTCAGGCGCCCCATTCCTATGAAAGCATCGACAGCGTCGGGGAAATCAAAAATCCGGGCTACGCCGTCCTCAACAACATCGCCGTTACCCAGGAAGGCCGTCCGCTGTTTGAAAACCGGTTTAAAAACCGCGCCGGCAAAGTGGAAAATGAACCCGGTTTTAAAGCCATCCGCGTATTAAGACCGCTCGAAGGCGATACGTATGTCATTTTGACCCTGTGGGAAGAGGAAAAAGCCTTTCAGGATTGGCAGCAGTCAAACTCTTATCAGGAAGCTCATAAAAAACGCGGAACATCTGCCGGTATCGACACGACGTCTATTTTTTCCCGTCCGTCTTATGTAACCGCTTATTACGCAATAGACTGAAAACCGCCGGAGATTCTCCGGCTTTTTTGATGTCCCGATTTTACGCATCCTTCTTTGCACCTTCCGCCCGCCTATGAATACCCTGTAGCAATCCTATTTATAAACGGAGTGGTTCAATTGGGGATCGGCGTCTACTCGGTACATCTGCTTTATGTTGCTTTTATCGCGGCCATTATCGTTTTTATGCTTCTCAGAAAAGATACAACCTTTATTTCACTCGCCGGCATTTTTGTGATTGCGCTATGGACGACGCATTCATTCTCCGCTTCGGTCAGCAGCCTGTTTCACAGCTTTACGTATGCCGCCGGAGAATTGCTGCCGACGATTTTCATCATTTGTTTTATCGTGGCGATGAGCGGCCTTTTGACCGAAACCGGTATTAATGAAGCGATGATTTCTCCGTTTGCAAAGCTGATGAAAGGGCCGGCTGTCGCGTATTGGGTTATCGGCTGTCTGATGTTTGCCATCTCTCTTTTTTTCTGGCCGTCACCCGGGGTGGCGCTGATCGGCGCTGTGCTGCTTCCCGCAGCGATCCGGGCGGGCCTTTCTCCGATCGCCGCGGCTATGGCGATGAACCTGTTCGGCCACGGATTCGCTTTATCGGGCGATTACGTCATTCAGGCGGCCCCGAAATTAACGGCCGACGCCGCGGGCATTCCCGTGAGCGATGTCATGCAGGCAAGTATTCCGCTCGTTTTGATCATGGGGTTAACGACGACAATCACCGCTTTCTTCCTCATCATGCGGGATCGAAAAAAAACGAAGGCCCCCCTCTCCTTGGACAGCTCTGGTTCTTTGGACACAAGTATGTATCTGCCGAAAAAACTCAGGGTGATCCTGGCGGTTTTCATTCCGCTTGTTTTTCTCGCCGATATTATCTGCATGATCGTATACCGCCTCCAAGGAAACGATGCGACGGCACTCGTCGGAGGAACCGCGATCGGCATTCTCCTGATCATTCATTTCATTGTATATAAAGAGCGGCATTTAGAAAAGATCACCGAGTATTTTATCGGCGGTTTTCAATTCGGCTTTAAAGTATTCGGCCCCGTCATTCCGATCGCGGCCTTCTTTTATCTCGGTGACGCGGGGTTTAAAAATATTTTGAACACCCCGCTGCCGAAAGGGTCTGCGGGGATCGTCAATGACCTTGGACTGGCCCTGTCCCATTCTTTTCCGATGTCCGGAGAATTCGCCGGCATCGCACTGGCCGCAGTGGGTGCGATTACCGGGCTCGACGGGTCTGGGTTTTCCGGTATATCTCTTGCAGGCTCGATGGCAAAGCTGTTTTCTGCCGCGCTTCATACGGACCCGGCCGTTTTAACGGCGCTGGGCCAGATTTCAGCGATCTGGGTCGGGGGCGGAACATTGGTCCCTTGGGCACTGATTCCCGCTGCGGCTATTTGTAAAGTTGACCCGTTTGAGCTTGCCAGGAAAAACTTTATCCCGGTTGCGGCCGGACTTATCGTCACGACGATCGCCGCCATCATCATTCTCCCGTAGCAAAAAGATTGAAATCTTCTGATATTTTCTATACAATCATGGGAAAAGCAGACGAGGGGGCATCGCTTTTGACGTTAACGACACTTCAAAAAAGCTTAAACGCTCAGCTTGACGGGCTGTATGAGGAAATGGTTGAAATCAGGCGTCACCTTCACATGAATCCCGAGCCATCCTTTAAGGAGAAAAAAACACCGGCGTTCATCGCCTCATTTTATGAAAAGCTCGGCGTCCCTATCCGGACGAATGTCGGGGGCAACGGTGTCACAGCCTGTATTGAAGGCAGTGAACCGGGACCGGTCGTGGCACTCAGAGCTGATTTTGACGCTTTGCCGATACAGGATGAAAAAGATGTGCCCTATGCTTCACAAATTCCCGGCGTCATGCACGCCTGCGGGCATGACGGCCATACGGCGGCTCTCCTCGCGGCCGGAAAAGTGCTGTACCGCAACCGGGAAAAACTGAAAGGGTCATTTGTGATGATCCACCAGCACGCTGAGGAATTATCTCCCGGCGGAGCAAAAGCAATGATTGAGGACGGCTGCCTCGAACATGTCGATGCCATTTTCGGCACACACCTATGGGCGACTGAACCCGTCGGAACGGTCTTATGCCGCCCGGGCCCAGTAATGGCCGCCGCTGACGGTTTTACGATTAAAGTCATCGGCAAAGGCGGCCACGGTGCGATCCCTCACGATACGAAAGACGCCGTTTTAATCGGCTCACAAATCGTCACGGCTCTTCAGCATATCGTCAGCCGGCGGGTAAATCCGGTGCAGCCGGCCGTCATCTCAGCCGGCTCGTTCACCGCTGAAAATCCGTTTAATGCGATTGCCGATCAGGCAGTCATATCAGGCACCGTCCGCTCATTTGACGAAAGTGTGCGCAGCCTGCTCGAAGCAGAAATAGAAGCCGTCGTAAAAGGAATCTGCTCCATGCACTCCGCTTCCTATGAATATCGTTTCAAACGCGGCTATCCCGCCGTCGTCAATCATCCTGAGGAAGCGGCGCACGCGGCGGCAGCCGCAGCGGAAACAGACGGCGTTACGAAAGTCGTTGAAGGAGAGCCGCAAATGGCGGGAGAGGATTTTTCCTATTATCTGCAGCATACAAAAGGCGCTTTTTTCTTTACGGGCGCCGCTTTAGAAAATGCGGAAACCATTTATCCTCATCACCACCCGAAATTTGATTTTAATGAAAAAGCGATGCTGACGGCCGCCAAGGTGCTTATCGGCGCCGCGGTAAGCTACCCCCGCTGACATAAAAAACAGCCGGTACATTACGTACCGGCTGTTGTGATTCTTAAATGAAAAACGTGCCTTGCCGTCTCACCGAGCTGTGACAGCAGTTTATAATTGGCCGCTCCGCCCACGGCGGCTCCGACGACCGGCAAAAGCTGAAACAATTTCACCACGTCCAGATAATCGCGGTATTCCTGCTGAAAAACTCTCCAATCGACATCATGCTTTTTCGAATCCCACTGTTCAATCATTGAGTATATGCGTTTCCGCTGTTCACCGCTTGAGAAAGCCAGCTGAAAAATAAACAGCAAGAACAATCGCTCATCCCTGTCTTTCACATCATAGCCGTAAATGGAGGCAAGATCGAACAGACATTTCATTTTAATGGATAGCAGCAAAGGAAAATCAGCCATCCCTAAAAAAATTCCGCCGGCCCCCGTACCGATACCTTCGGCTGCCGCGACCTTTTGGTACGATGCGATGGTTTGTCTGGCGAGGGCATCTTTTTCAGCAAGCGTCATACCGTTTGTATCCCGCTTGCTTTTCACCAGATTTGAACCCGTCATTGTTGCTTCGGTCATTTTTTTAATGCTTTCTGTGATGACGGCATGAATTTTATCGGGAATCCGCTCATTTATTTTCGCCTGCATTCCTTTAGAAAAGCGTTCAAGCATAGAATCCTTGCGCAAAAAACGCGCTTTCCATTGCAGTGCTTCCTGTATCAGCTGCTGATCGTCGGTCATCTGTGTCTCCTTCTTTCATTGAGGTTTCAAAAACCCGATTGATTACAGCTTGCCGTACTTTTTCAATCTTCCGCCCATATACGAAGGCATGATCACAAAAATCAGAACGGCTGAAGCAACGGCCGCATACAGCGCCCCGCTGACTCCCGCGGCATAGGCTGACGCTGCACAGAACAGCAGCGCCTGCACGGTTAATGCTGATTTCATCAGCGAAAAGAAACTTTGCAGCTTCGCTTTCTGATTGACCGGGTAAAGCTCCTGCAGAGAAAGATGATGAAAATGCCCGAACAGCGGAAGAAGCTGTATTCCCGTAATAAAGACGGTAAATACGGTTAACGCCGCCGTGATCCACGGATTGGCGGAAACGAGCATAATAATCAGGATAAAAATAATCGTGAGCCTGACCTGAATGCCGAGATAATCATTTGAACGCAGAAAGGCCCGCGCATACATATAGGAGAACGTTTTCCGCTGCTCAAACGGAATCATTCTGAGCAAAAAGTCGAGATACGCCCGGCGTTTTGCCTGTTTTTTCAGGTGAGGCACATCGGTAAACAGATTGGCGATTCTGTAAAACCGCTGCTTCCTTCTTAATTCATATTCAATATGAGCTTCCCATTTTAATGATTTATGTTTTGCGGCCGATGTGAAATACACATAAAGGCCGGCCATCACAATGTAGACGGCGGCAGCGTACACATAAAACGACTGTAAGACGAAGTATAAAAGCAGCATATTGCAGATAAAGCGTATGACCGCATCCATCATTTTCATGCTTCTGTCATTCATAAACGTCATCCGCCACTCCATGGCCTGATTCCACGCTTTTACCGCCAGCATCTGAATAAATACTGCGGCATACGACGCAAGCGACGCCCCCGGACTTACAGCGAAAAACAGAGGCATGCATACAAGCGACAGAGCAATAAGCGGAAACAGCTGTGACAGATAGCTGTACTTAAATGAATGCTTAAAGTATGTCCCCATTTTCGGTTCAAGCGGCAGCAGAAACACGAGGTCCGCTTCCTTTAACAGTGTCCGGACGTATGAACCGGTCAGCACAAATGAAAAGAGCACCGCCATCACCCAAAATGAGGGAAAATGAACGGGAATGTCTTTGACCCACTTGCTGTACCAGCTCGCCGCGCCGGCAATAAAAAAGATCAGCACAATGACGAGATGATCATTGAGCATATATTTCATATACATTCTGGTTTCCTTTATATGCTCTTCAAGCCGGGACTGCCAAATAGTAGACATATTATTCATGGCCGGCGTCTTCCTTCGTCAGTTCAATATACAAGTCATCAAGAGCTGCGTCTTTCATGCCGAACTGCTCTCTCAGTTCTTCCAGTGTGCCGCTTGCCCGCACTTCGCCGTTATGTAAAATAATGAAAGCATCACAGTAGCGCTCTGCCGTAGCCAGGATATGGGTTGACATCAGCACGCTTGATCCGGCTTTTTTCGCGGCGTCCATCCGCTCCAGCAATGCATTGATCGCCAGCGGGTCAAGGCCGAGGAACGGCTCGTCAATGATATAAAGCGAAGGCTCCGCGAGAAACGCGCACATGATCATGACCTTCTGCTTCATCCCTTTGGAAAAGTGAGCGGGAAACCATTTCAGCCTTTTTTCCATTCTGAATTCTTTCAGAAGCGGAGGAAGCCTTTTTTCAAGCGTTTCTTTGGAAAGGCCGTACGCCATGGCCGTCAGCTCCAGATGCTCTTTGAGCGTCAGTTCTTCATACAGCATCGGCGTTTCGGGGATGTACGTAAATTGCGAGCGGTAGCTTTCCTTATCCTCCGAAAACGTCTTGCCGTTCAGCTCGATCGAGCCTTTATGCGGGTCCATTAATCCGATAATATGCCGGATCGTCGTGCTTTTGCCCGCGCCGTTTAATCCGATGAGTCCGACAATCTGGTTCGGCTCAAGGGTGAATGAAACATTTTTTAAGACCGGGTTTCTCGTATAACCGCCGGTTAAGTCTTTTACCGATAGCAGAGACATAATTTCTCCCCTTCTGATTCGTTTTTCTTCATAGTACCAAAAATAAAGTCTGATTTGAAACGATTCCCTTTTTTTCTCACGTGAAAAGCGTGCATAGTTATCGTTTTGGCGGACATCATATGTATGTAGAAGGAAACAGCTTTAATCAACTGAAAATGAGGTGTTTATAAAAGACGTCTTAGAACAGTTGGATGAAAATCAACATGTCCTGTGCTTACAATTTCTTCACACACTGCTTTGATGATGTTCTTCATTCATGATGAAATAATCAAATGAGGTGTTTGTCCCAGGAATGATTAAGCAGACCCATAAGTCTTCATTTTAAAAACAAATGAGGTGCTTACAAAAGGCATATTTAATTTTCTGTGATAAAGCTCGTACTTCTGCATCAGGGTGAACGCGCAGCCGTTCACCCTGTTTTTTGTTTTGGCCGTTTTTGTGGTACGATGAGAATATACATATATTTCTTTTCAGGGAGGAAACCCATCTATGCACAAAGCGGACGATTGTATTTTCTGCAAAATCATTGCCGGTGACATTCCGTCTTCAAAAGTATACGAAAATGAACATGTTGTGGCGTTTCTTGATATCAGCCAGGTCACAAAAGGCCATACGCTCGTGATCCCGAAAACACATATTGAAAACGTGTACGAGTTTACGCCTGAGCTTTCTAAAGAATATTTCGAAGCGGTGCCGAAAGTTGCACGCGCCATCCGCGATGAATTCGAGCCGATCGGGCTGAATATTCTCAATAACAACGGTGAAAAAGCGGGCCAATCGGTGTTCCATTTTCACATGCATATCATTCCGCGTTACGGAAAAGGCGACGGTTTCGGGGCTGTCTGGAAGACACACGCCGAAGACTATACGCCTGACGATCTTCAGGAGATCGCTTCAACCGTCAGAAAACGGCTTGCCTCATCTTAAAGATGAGGTTTTTTTGCGTCCGGAAACACAAAAAACATAAAATTATATTTTTTCATATCAAAAAAATCAAAAAATTGTGATAGGATAATTGTATTATTTCTTACACTAAAGCGGAAAACAGGGAGAGATCGTAAACATGGAACGTACAACGAATTTCAATGCAGGACCCGCAGCCCTTCCACTGGATGTGCTGCAAAAAGCACAGAAAGAATTTGTCAACTTCAATGACACCGGCATGTCCGTCATGGAGCTGTCCCACCGGAGCAAAGAATATGATGCGGTGCATCAAAAAGCAAAAAGCCTTCTGAAAGAACTGATGGATATTCCCGACGATTATGATATTTTATTTCTTCAAGGCGGCGCAAGCCTTCAATTCTCCATGCTGCCGATGAACTTTTTAACGTCGCAGCAAACGGCGCACTTCGTCGTAACGGGCGCATGGTCTGAAAAAGCGCTCGCCGAGGCGAAACTGTTCGGAAACACATCCGTCACGGCAACAAGCGCAGATTCAAACCATAACCACATACCGGAAGCGGACCTCACAGGAATCAAAGACGGCGCCTACCTGCATATTACGTCCAACAACACGATTTTCGGAACGCAGTGGAAAGAGTTCCCGAATTCACCGATCCCGCTCGTAGCCGACATGTCAAGCGACATCCTGAGCAGAAAAATTGATGTCAAAACGTTTGATGTCATCTATGGCGGCGCCCAGAAAAACCTCGGTCCGTCCGGCGTCACGGTCGTCATCATGAAAAAATCATGGCTTGAAAACGAAAACGCCAACGTCCCTAAAATTTTGAAATACTCCACACATACAAAAGCCGATTCACTGTATAATACGCCGCCTACATTTGCGATTTATATGCTGAGCCTCGTCCTTGAATGGCTGGCTGAAAACGGAGGTGTCGAAGCGGCTGAACGGCGCAATCAGGAAAAGGCCGACGTCCTGTACGGCACAATCGACGCAAGCGGCGGGTTTTACGCGGGGCATGCCGCAAAAGACAGCCGTTCTCACATGAACGTCACATTCACCCTCCGCGACAGCAGTCTCACGAAAAAATTCGTTGAAGAAGCGAAAGCGGCTAAAATGACCGGACTCGGAGGCCACCGCTCAGTCGGAGGATGCAGGGCGTCTATCTACAACGCCGTCAGCCTGGCTGATTGTGAAAAACTGGCTCAGTTTATGAAAAAGTTCCAGCAGGAAAACGAATAAATTTCTTCTAACATAACGGTTCCTTTGATATACTGTTTGCATATCAATTTTTCCGGCCATCGCAATAAATGACGAGCATATTATTGGATGGCGAAAAAGCTTAGCAGAGGAGAGCTTAGTATGAAAACAAAAGAATTAGTCATTATGGCCCTGTTTGCGGCAATCGGAGCGGTGCTTCATTCCATTATGCCGCCGGTATTATTCGGAATGAAGCCCGATATGATGCTTGTGATGATGTTTATGGGTATTCTGTTATTCCCCCGTGTGCAGAACGTGCTGATGATCGGGATTGTAACGGGAATTATTTCCGCACTCACGACATCTTTTCCGGGCGGACAGCTTCCGAATATCATTGAAAAACCGGTAACGGCGTTTCTGTTTCTCGCGCTGGTGCTTTTAGTGAAAAAGAGCGTGAAAACAGCGGCCGCCGCCGTCATTACAATAGCCGGCACCTTCATCTCCGGTTTGCTCTTTTTGGCGCTGGCCCTTCTGATTGTCGGCCTGCCGGGCGGATTCACCGCCTTGGTGCTCGCGGTCGTCCTTCCGGCGGCTGCGCTGAATGCGATCGCCATTATCATTATGCATCCGATTGTGCAGACGATCTTAAAACGGTCCAATATGATTGAAACGGTGAAATAACCGCATACCGAAACCTCTTCCGGCCGGAAGAGGTTTTTTAATGTGTTTCAGCATGTTTTATACGAGAAGTTTTGTGAAAAAGATAAGGAACAATGTGAGGGCGGTTCCTGCTGAGCAGACGATGGCCTTTTGGCGGACGACCCGCTTCGGCGGATAAGAAGCGGCCTGGCCGAGCAGTTTCAGGTAATAAACGGCGCCCGCCGCAAAGACAAGAGCCATACAAGATAAAACAATCATAAAGACAGACAACCTTCTCCCTCCTTTTCCCTTAAAAAATATGCTAAAATAAAGCAAGCTATGTATAGAAGTTTATTCTTCTGAACAAAAATGATAAAAGTTATGAGAAAAAAAACGGGGTGATTTCAAATGGCTGACGGACGTTCCCTTTTAACAGGCCTTTTCGTAGGCGGATTGATCGGAGGCGCAGCGGTGTTACTTTCGGCTCCTTCATCCGGAAAAGAGCTGCGGGGCAAAATCAAAGCAAATTGCAATTCAATTGAGGACACAATCAAACGGTTAAAAAAAGACGGAATGGCGCTTAAGGACCAGCTTGTCCAAACGGCGAAAGAAAGTGCAGAAGTCATTAAAGACGTAGGCGGAGAGCTTCAGACCAGCATTAAAAGGTGGCAGGAGGAAATCAAGCCGCACCAGCAGGATCTCCAAAAGGAAATCGCTGATATTGAAGAGAAAATCAGACAGCTGGAGAAAACCTTACAAAACTAATATCCTATACAACCAAAAAAAGTGCGGACATATTGCGTTCCGCACTTTTTTTTGCGGTTTAAAGCCTTTCCCAGCAACGGATGAAGAATTTATTATAAAATTCTTAAATTTTCATCTTTATTAATCTTTATTTTATTGGCATAATAGAGGAAAAGAAAATGTGAAGCAGGTGATCTGTATTGAATCGTGTTGAACCGCCTTACGATCTAAAAGAAGCTTTAATCTATACCCAAAAAATGGCGCAGCTGTCCAAAGCGCTCTGGAAATCTATCGAGAAAGACTGGCAGAATTGGCTGAAGCCGTACGACCTTAATATTAATGAGCATCATATATTATGGATTGCCTATCAGCTTAAAGGAGCTTCTATTTCAGAAATCGCCAAATTCGGCGTTATGCACGTATCAACTGCATTTAACTTTTCAAAAAAGCTTGAAGAACGGGGATATCTGAAATTTTCCAAGCGGCTGAATGATAAACGGAACACGTACATTCAGTTAACAGAAGAAGGGGAAAATGTATTCGAAAGCCTGCTTGAGGAGTTTGACCCGTCGAGAAACGCGGTGTTTAAAGGCTCACAGCCGATCTACCACTTATTCGGGAAGTTTCCGGAAGTTGAAGAATTAACCTGTGTCATCCGCCACATTTACGGCGAGGATTTTATGGAGATATTCGAGAAATCATTGACAAACATAAACAATGATTTTGATAGTGAAGACGGAAGGCTGAAGAAAAAAACGGACGAATCGGCTGTCCATAAAACGGCTGAAGAGCTGGAACCGATCAACAGTTAATCAAAGTGCTTCATAATCTCAATAAATTCTTCCATCAGCGCTGTATAAAGCCCCTGCTCATACAGAGCAAAAATCGTTTCATGAACATCTAATTTTTCGTTCAGCTGTCCCGCAAAAAGCGCAAGGAGCTTGTCAAACGTCACAAAGCCTTGCGCTTTTTGCGACTTCAGCTCGTCCTCCAATTCGCGGCAGATCCGCCCGACCTCTTCTCCTTCTTCTTCGGTCAGCCCTTTTTCAATCATCATCGCATAAAAAGGGTACTTATCCATATCCACCGTTTTCACCAGCAATTGTATGTAATATTCTAAACGCCCGATACGCTGATCCATTGAATCCATCCGTTTCACTTCTTTCTATCTTTAATCTTATTTTAGCTGATAATGAATAGAGAAGAAAGGTTAAACCGTACATTTCCATGTTTCACCGAGCTCTTCTGTTCTTCCCTTTCCGGGGTTATTTTTTTTCTTTAAAAAAGGATTGATTTTTTCTCCTGAAGAGAGTAAATTATTTTGAGATTGTATTCCATCTTTGTACGGAAGGATGACTCTGATGAATTGCTGGAAAACCATTAATCTGATCAAAGATTATGGTGCGGTTCGTTTATTATTGACTGCTGTAGGTTTTATGATCCTGTTTTTTATATGCAACTTCTTGGCATTCGGGCTGCTGCGTCCGAATATCAGTTTAAGTGACGGGCACGTGTTTGCTTTTTGTGTTCTGCTCGTTGTTACTTTATTTGTACATAAAGTCATACATGTCCTGCCGATGATCTGTAAAAAAAGAAAAAAGGAAATGAAAATGTACTTCTTGCGGATGCCGACTTGGAAAGGCATACCGAAAACGACGATGCTGATTTCTACGATCAGCCCGTTTTTATTCATTACGCCGTTATTGTTTTATGCCGGACTGGCATTTCCGAGACACGCTCATTACTTTTATATGATTTCGAGCATTCATGCGGGTTATTGCCTGCCTGATCTTCTGTTTGCGCTGCACCTGGTCAAAGCGCCCAAATCATGTCTGATTGACCAGGAATCCGACGGTTTTGATATATTAGTAAAAAAAGTGCCGGAGTCTTGATATCCCGCTGATTTTTCAGGTTACATTCTATCTTTTTTAATAAATATTTGGTAATGTAATATGGGAGCAGTTCAGAGAGAGGGGGAATCTCCCATCATTTTATTCTATTTTATCGTGGCTGCCCTGTTTATTCTTTATTTCATAAACAGGCTCACAAATACATTATGCCTTGTCAGAGAGATTCCTGAAGACCGGCAGGATAAGGTATTCCGTTTTATTAATGTATCTATTTTAATTTTACTGATCTCTTCATTCGTCGAGATCTCCTTTACTGTGTAAACAGGCAAAAAAATATGGCTGACGGAGGTCTGACCCCCGACAGCCATATTTTTTTCTTAATAAAGCCAAGAAGCGCCGATGATGATCAATAAGATGAACAGAACAACCAATAATGCAAAACCGCCTGCAAATACTTCACCCATCTCCAAAAGCACCTCCTACAAAACGTTTTATTTTTCCAATTACATCATATGCAATTTACTTCTGAAACGATTAGGCGCCCGGGTAAGAAAACGGACCGCTTTTAGAAAAAGCGATCCGTTTCGCTTAACAAATGTAAGCTGCACCTACGATGATAAGCAATATGAACAGTACTACGAGCAGTGCGAAACCGTTTGAATATCCTCCGCCCATGGTTCATTACCTCCTTTTCATGATCAATATATTTGTATGTATCAGGAAAAAGTTTGACTAGACGAATGCCCTTTATTTAAAATCTTTTTACAGAAAGCCACAATATGTTATGATACGCATATGCAATTTAATTTGGATGATTAGGAGTGTTTAAAGGAATGAAGAAAATCGCGATAGCAGCTATTACGGCAACGAGCGTCCTGGCTCTCAGCGCTTGCAGCAGCGGCGACAACGACGTGATTGCCAAGACGGATGCCGGAAATGTAACAAAAGGCGAGCTCTACACGAATATGAAAAAAACCGCGGGCGCAAGTGTGCTGACACAGCTCGTACAAGAAAAAGTATTAGCAAAAAAATACAAAGTATCGGATAAAGAAATCGATAACAAGCTGAAAGAGTACAAAACGCAGCTCGGCGATCAGTACAGCGCCCTTAAACAGCAGTACGGCGAAGATTACCTGAAAGATCAGGTGAAGTACGAACTGCTTGCACAAAAAGCGGCGAAAGACAACATCAAAGTGACTGACGCTGATACGAAAGAATATTACGACGGCTTAAAAGGTAAAATCCGTGCGAGCCACATCCTTGTCGCTGACAAAAAGACAGCTGACGAAGTGGAGAAAAAGCTGAAAAAAGGCGAGAAGTTTGAAACGCTTGCGAAAGAATATTCAACTGACAACTCAAAAGACAACGGCGGCGACCTTGGCTGGTTCGATAAAAAGTCAATGGATGAAACATTCAGCAAAGCTGCATTCGGTCTGAAAGTCGGACAAGTCAGCGATCCGGTCAAAACAAAATTCGGTTATCATATCATCAAAAAGACAGAAGAACGCGGCAAATATGATGACATGAAAAAAGAACTGAAAGAAGAAGTTCTTAAACAGAAATTAAACGACAACTCAGCTGTACAGGCGGCAATTCAAAAAGTCATGAAAAAAGCTGACGTAAAAGTGGAAGACAAAGACTTAAAAGACACGTTTAACACTTCAACTTCTTCTGAATCTAAATAAAAAAATTGTGCGGGCTCTCGGCGAGCCGCACAGTTTTTTTATGCGATGGAATGATTGGAGTTTTCTTCCGCATCCGCGTTTTCACTTGCGGGCGCCGCCATACGGCGCTCGCGTTCCTGTTCCATCCGTTCAATATACACCCTTCCTTCTTTTTCAATAAACGACTGGTCAAGCTTTTCCTCTTCTTTAGCTGTTGTGAAAAGCTTATAGGCGCTGAAAATAATTCCGATAATGCAAAGGTATACCCACCAAGGAAAAAATAGCACGTCGGTTTCCTCCCTTTTTCACCCAGAGTCTTTATTCTAAGCTATGCTTGATAAAGACAAGTTATGAGAGCTGAACGTAAAAAAGACCGATCATAGAGAATCGGCCTTTTTATCTTATTGATGGAACGTCGGTTTGTAGAAAGAACGGTTTTCAAGCGCAAATACACGCTCTGTGTATTCGCCCGGCTTCACCCGTTCCAGCGCTCTGTCCATCATGATCATTTTTGCATCCAGATTGTCAATGTAGTGCAGAATTTCCGCTTCTTTCACCATCGGCGGTTTCGGGCTTCCCCATTCCGCTTTTCCGTGATGGCTTAAAATCAAATGCTTCAGAATCAGCACTTCTTCAGCGTCAATCTGAAGCTCTTCGGCCGCTTTTGAAAGCTCTGTCACCATGATCGAAATGTGCCCGAGCAGATTCCCTTCCACGGTGTACGTCGTGGAGACGGGGCCTGAAAGCTCTTTTACTTTGCCGAGATCATGCAGAATGACTCCGGCATACAGTAAATCCCGGTCAAGAGACGGATACAGATCGGCAATCGCTTTTGCCAGGTTCAGCATGGACACTACATGATACGCGAGCCCGGAGACGAACTCATGGTGGTTTTTAGCCGCCGCCGGGTAATCCATAAACTCAGCCGCATATTTTTTGACCAGATGTCTTGTGATCCGCTGGATATTTGGATTTTTCATTTCAAAAATGTATTGAGTGACGGTTTCCATCATTTCATTTTTCGGAATCGGCGCCGTTTCCAGAAAATCATCAATGCTGACATTTTCGTTCTCGCCGGCCGGCCGGATGTTTCTCAGCTTAAGCTGGTTTCGTCCGCGATAGTGATGGACATCTCCGATCACCTTCACGATCGTCTGCGCCGCGTACGTTACTTCATCAGTCGGCTTGGCATCCCACAGCTTCGCTTCGATATCTCCCGATTGGTCCTGCAGCATTAACGTCAGGAATGGTTTCCCGTTGCTTGCGATTCCCTTAGTCGAAGATTTAATCAGAAAGTATTGATCGACCTGCTCGCCGACCTCGTGCAGCATAATACCTTTTGCCATTCTATTAAAAGCTCCCTCCATATCTTACATAATACCAGTATAGCACATACCTCTTTTTTGAAAATAAACTCTTTTATGACAGGAGCCGCATGACTTGTCCGCTGTGAAAAGACCGGCTGACATGCTCATGGCAGGTGAAATAAAGTATCTGCCGCCCGCCTTCTGAAAGCTGATTCAGCACATCAAACAGCCGCTCCAGCCGCTGCCTGTCAAAATGGACAAAACTGTCATCAAGTAAAAACGGAAGTGATACCGCAGATTCCCTCTCTGACGCAAGGGCGAAACGGATCGCCGCATAAAGCTGCTCGCATGCCGCCTGTGAGAGTTCGCCTGCAGAAAACACCGTTCCGTCTTTCCGCATGACCATAATGGAATCATCCGCCTCGGAGAAATACAATTTGTGGTAGCGTCCGTCCGTAAGCGGTCCGTATAATGCACCGGCGGTTTCTAACAGACGGGGAAGCGTCACTTTTTTATGCCGCTCCATTTTTTCCCTGATGATGTGTCTGACCGTCTGTAATGCGGCCCACTCTTTAGCGGTTTTTTTCACACGCTCCTTCTGCATTTCTGTCTGCTGTTTTAAATCGGATACAAGCCCCGAGGACTCCAGCTGCTCTTGTTTCACCGTTAATAAAGCGGTTTTCTCACGGAGCTGCGCGCTTTTTTCCTCAAGCGTTTTTTTCTCTGTTTCCTTCTGAACGACTGTATGTTCAAGTTCGGACACTGTGCGGCTCATAAATGGCTCAAGCTGTTTTCCGCCTATGCCGGACAAGTGCGTTTTGATTTCGCGCAGCTGCCGCTCTGTTTCCCGGCGGCTTTCATTCAGCCTGGCGAGTTCACAAAAGTGTTCGCGGTTTTTTGCGCCTGCCGCCATGAAAAGCTGTTTGACCTGCTGTTCGTAGTAATGGACTTCTTCGTTTAATTCACGCATTTGCTCTTGTGCATGCAGCAGATCCGTTTCGAGCGCCTGCTTTCGTTTTGCTTCCTCACGGGCTCGTTCCGCCTGTACCAGCAAAACGCGCAGTCTTTCTTTTACGGACAGCTCCCTTCCGTCTGAAGGACTCAGCTTTTTGACCCGGTCCTCAAATGCTCTTTGCAGCTTTTGCAGCCGGCCCGCTTCAATGGTCAGCTCATGCTTGTTAAGGATTTCTTTTTTGACATCTTTCATCACATGATATGCGTCAAGAAGATGGGAAGGACTTCCTGAAAACCCCAGTTCCTTCATAAAAAGTTCCGCCTGTTTTTCAGACGGCGCCATTTCCGCCTCCCATTCTTCATATTGGCGGATGACTCTTTCATATGCCGTTTCTTTCTGTTCAAGCACGGCTTGATCCGCAATCAGCTGCTGCCGGTGCCGGCCGTCACGCCAAAGCTCTTCCTGCAGAAGATCAGCCGCTTCTTTGGAGATCGTCGGCTTCTTTTTCTTGTGTCCGGGCCCTCCTCTTTCTGACGGCAGCGGCTTTTGTATGCCGGACAGCATATACAGCAGCAGAGCGCCGGTAAAAAGGGCGGCGGGCAGCCATTCCTTTAACATAGCGAAAATCGCAATGAACAGAATGCCCGCACCGAGAAAGAGCTTTTTTTGTTTGGCGCGCTGTTTTTCCAGCTGCTGTACATGTGCCTGCCATTCGTTTCCTTCTGTATCAGCTGTTTGCTTATATGATTGTAAAGCGGCTTCTTTTTCTTTCCTGACAGCGGGGTCCAAAATGTTTTCCGCCGTCAAGGCATGTTTTCGTTCGGCTTCTTCCAGCTCCAGCCGCGCTTGTTCGAAAATCGCATCAAGCTGTGTCTTTCTTTCTCTTGCCTGTCCGGCGCTCTGCACGGCTTCCTGCAGCCGCCATTCATATTCATAATCGGTGTTCAGCGAAAGAATGCCGTCTTCCTCATGTCTTCCGAGCTGCTGCAATCCTGACGAAACACGGGCAGATGTCTGCCGGATCTGTGATTGGATGGCGGCAAGCTGTTCACCGCGCGATTCGTACATATGCTGCTCGCCGGAAAGCTCCTGCAGCTGCCGCTCTGTTTGCAGCAAGTCCTCATTTGGAGCGAGCAGCTCAGCCTGCCGCCTGAGTTCAGCCGCTTTTGCCCGAAGCCCCTCAAGACGGGCCGCTTTCGGATGGAGATGCGATTCGTATTTTTCAAGCTGATGCATTCCGTCCTTCGGGAATTGCTTCAATGCTTCCGGATAAGAAGAAAGTTCGCTTTCCAAGGCTGTTTTTTTGTCTGCGATCGGCTTTGCTTCTATCGCCGATTTTACTGTTTTGATTTCTTCAGTTATGTCTTTCAATCGTGCTTCGGCATCCTGCAAACGGCCGCCGGCGCTTTTTTTCTCTTCCAGAAGGCTGTGATAGCCCGCTTCTGCAGCTTCCGCCTGTTTCAGCTGGGCGCTGAGCCGCTTTAATGTATCCAACTCCTGATTTAAGCGGGGGTTCCGCCCGTTCGGCTTATACATCCTGTCAAGTTCTTTTGCCAGCCGCCCGTCAAGCTTTGCCGCCGCTTCCGACCCGAATAAGCTCGAATACAGGAGAAACTCGCCGATTTTGTCCCGGTTAAAAGCTTGAATCTCCTGCAGTCCGAATACATCGAACGAATAGATCGCTTCGTACAGCGCCCGATCTGTATCGGAAAGAAGCTGTTTGAGCCATTCTCCGTCCTTGATTTCGCCTGAAGCCGTATACACTCTTACTTTTTCGGCAGCACCTTTTGTCCGTTCGATTTTGACGGCACCGTGATCGCCATGCTTCAATTCCACAGTGCCGCCGTAAACCCCGCCGTTTTTCGGTTCGTATTTTTTTGATTTCGGAAAACCGAACAGCACGCTTTTGATAAAGGACATCAATGTCGTTTTGCCCGCTTCATTTAATCCGTAGATCACTTGCACGGGAGAATCTGACAGCTGAAAACTTCGGTCGGAAAATTTTCCGTATTGGTAAATATGCATCGCCGTTATTTTCATCGCTGAATCTCCTTCATCTGGCGTCTTAAAACGGCTTGAGCCTGTTGCTTAATATCCAGTATCTCTTCATCTGTAAATGAAGTGATCTGACGCCGGTATACGGGGTGACGCTCAAGGGCTTCAAATACACCGCTCATGTCTGCGCATTGTTCTATGTCCTGAAGCAGCCCTTTAAAAAACGGATCGGGCGGCACGCTGTCTGTATCATCCGTCCGATCCTCAAGCGCGAGCGGCCAGACGAAACATTCCTCTTCGGCCTCTTCCTCCTGTAAAGCGGAAAGAAACTCCTCTGCGATGCCTGCGGGCGCCTCCGTCCAAAAGCGGGGCGCCGCGCCGCGAAGCACCAGCCTGACACATGCCGGGCGGCCCGCCGCGCGCAAGCCGGAGAATGTATCCGATGCGGCTTTCAGAAGTGAAGTCATATGTTCAGCTCCGGAGATATCAAGATCAATTTCCTCCCATAACACATCATGCGCTTCTTTGAATTCCCAAGACATCTCACCGTTTGCCGCCCGGACGAGATAATATCCCTTAGGCCCGGTTTCTTTTAAATGCCGGGCTTGAATATTCCCGGGGTAAATAGCGGCGGGATGCTGGGCGGACAGAACCTGCCGTTTATGAATGTGTCCGAGCGCCCAGTAATCCATGCCGCTTTTTTCAAGGTCTTCTTTCGTAAACGGGCAGTACGGGTCATGCCCTTCCGCTCCTGATAACATGCCGTGGAGCATGCCGATATGATAAGGCGCGCCGGTCATTTTCCGGTAACGGGCCGCCTGATTGACCGTTACGCTTCTTTCCTGATAGCTGCATCCGTATATGCTTGCCGCAAGCTCTCCGTTTTTAAAGAAAGACTTTTCCTCCGGTGTACCCGAGGTGAATATATGTACATTTTCCGGCCATTCAATCGGCGTCCACTTACCGCCCAAATGATCATGGTTGCCGAATATGACGAACACTTGGATACCCGCTTCCTGTAATCTCGTAAACTGTTTTCTCAAAAACAGCTGGGCTTTTAAACTTCTGTTGGCTTCGTCAAACAGATCCCCCGAAAGCAGCACGAAATCTGCCTGCTCCCGGAGTGCCCCGTCCGTCAGACGGCGGACGCTGTGAAATGTGCTTTCTTTAATACGCGCATATACCGGTTCAGGCAGATTCGAAATGCCGTAAAACGGGCTGTCCAGATGCAGGTCAGCGGCATGAATAAACGTCAGATCAGCCATCTCGCCCTCCCCTTTCTGCAGATTGAATTACCCTTATTTTAGCACCGTTTTTATACGAATGCACGTTCTGCAAAATAAAAAAACAGCCCGGCTGTCCCGGGCTGTTTCACTTATTTTTTGGAGATGCGCAGCGCTTGTTTGATCGCTTTGAATCCGCTGGCGTTTCCGTAAATCAAAACGCCGCCTTTGTAAATTTTCGCGCCGACCGCCGCAAAGATCACGATAGTGACCAGTGTCAGGGCGATTCCGGCCGCAGCCTGCCAAAACGGGATATCGAGCATCCCGACGCGTAAAAACATAATCATCGGCGTGAAAAACGGAATGTAAGATGTAACGGTAATAAAACCCGCGTCAGGATTGCCAAGTCCGAACATGGCGATAAAAAAACCTGCCGCGACTAAAAAAACCATCGGCTGAATCGTCTGCTGTACGTCCTCTATCCGGCTGACAACACTGCCGAGAAACGCGGCAAGCGTCGCGTAAAGAAAATAGCCGAGCAAATAGAAAATGACGGCATAGACTATCGTCGAGACAGGAACATCCGTAAAATTGAGAAATGCACTGATCGGCGACGACGCATCATTATGAGGGTTCAGCTTCAGTGAGAGATAACCCGCTGCAATCAGCACCGCAAACTGTGTGATCCCCACGAGCGCGATACCGAACAGTTTGGCAAACATCTGCTGAATCGGCGGCATGCTTGAAATTAAAATTTCCATGACGCGGGACGATTTTTCCGTCGCCACTTCCATCGCAATCATGCTTGCGTACATGATAACTGAGAAGTAGATGACAAACAGCATGATGTATACAAGCCCCATTACCTGACCGAGCTCTTCCTCAGATTTCGCCCCTTTTTCCAGCGCGTCTTTGCTGACTTCCGGCGGAGTGTAGAGGCTGCTGACTTTTTCTGCCGAAATGCCGAGCTTGGCGGTTTCGACAGCGGTTTTTGTCTGGGTTAAAGCCTGCTTGAGCAGTTTATACGCTGATTCATCGGAAATGGTCAGCGCCTTGTATGCTCCTGTTATCGTTCCTTTTTGATCTTGTCTGATGATAAACAGTCCGTCCCATTCACCGTCTTTGACACGCTTTACGGCATCTTTTTCGGACTCCTTCGTCTCCATTGCCTGCAGATCATTGTCTGTATCCGCCGCTTTAAGCTGTTTTGCAAACGCCGGGTACAGCCCGCCCGTTTCATCAATCACCGCGATTTGCTGCTTGCCGTCATCCGATTGAAACACGGAAATAATCGATTGCAGGTTGGTCACCGCTAATACTAATAAAACGGTAATGGCGGTCGAAATAATGAATGACTTTGTCGCGATTTTGTTTTTATATGTATGAAACAGCATAATCCAAAATTTATTCATATACGGCCCCCACCTTTTCTATAAAAATATCATGCAGTGACGGCTCTTCCAATTCGAACTTCCGTATAAAACCTTTCCCTTGCAGCGCCCGGAAAATATCCTGAGAAACCGGTTCATTCGCAACCTGCAGTCTGATTCCGTCATTTGTTTCCTTCCATTTCACGACACCTTCATGCGTTTTTAAAAAGCTGAGGTCATCATCTGAATGAACGGTGACATTTTTTTTGCCGAAAGACCGCTTAATGTCTTTCAGATTGCCTTGAACGACGGGTTTTCCCTTCTGGAGAATGCACAAATTCTCGCAAAGTTCTTCCACATGCTCCATTCGGTGGCTTGAAAAAACGATGGAAACGCCGCTGTTTTTCAAAGAAATAACCGCTTCTTTCAGCAGCTCGACATTCACCGGATCAAGACCGCTGAAAGGTTCATCGAGAATCAGCAGTTCAGGCTTATGCAGGACGGCCGAAATGAACTGGATTTTCTGCTGGTTTCCTTTTGACAGCTCTTCGACTTTCTTATTCTTGTAATCTGTAATGCCGAACCGCTCGAGCCATGTCATGAGCTCTTTTTCCGCCTCTTTTTTGCTCATTCCTTTTAATCTCGCCAGATAGACAAGCTGGTCACTCACCTTCACTTTCGGATACAGCCCCCGCTCTTCCGGGAGATAGCCGATTTTTTCACTGATGGAATAATTGACCGGCTTCCCTTTCCAGGTGATATGCCCGTCAGTCAGGCTTAAAAGACCTAAAATCATCCGAAAGGTCGTCGTTTTTCCCGCGCCGTTTGCGCCGAGCAGCCCGAACATTTCCCTTTCAGGTATTTGCAGGTTCAAATTGTCAACAGCGGTAAAGCTGCCGAATGTTTTCGTTACATTTTCAATTGTAAGCACGAATCCAACTCCTTCCTTGACCCATTATATACTAATAATGGGTAAAAATTAATGGAGGATTTTAAATTCTTTATCAGAATATCATTCTATAAAGGGGGTGACATGATGGGACAATATGTATTGACCGCATTCCATGCGTCGGGAGAAACGATGCTGGATGAACGGATCGAAGCAGATAATGAGGCGGAGGCGAAGGCCGCCGGAGAGGCTTTGTTAAAGGAAAAAAAGCTTGAGAACAGTACTCACCGCTTGGTAAATGAAGCCGGAAAGCTGATTTTATTCCACAGATAACAGAAGCTTTCCGGCTTCTGTATTTTACCGGTTAAATTGCGGCGTCCGTTTTTCTAAAAAGGCGCGGATGCCCTCTTTATGATCATCCGTTTTTCTCATATTTTCCTGGGCCTTTCGTTCAAGAGACAAAACGTCTTTTAACCGGCTGATATGGAGACTTTGATAAATAGCCTTCGTTTCAATCATCGCTGACAGCGGCGCATGCAGCAATCGGTCGATATACGGTTGTGCCCCCTCCGCAGGGCCGCCGCTGAACAGCCCGTCGGCAAGCTTAAGCCGCACCGCTTTTTCAGCCGGCAATTTTTCACCGCTCCAAATCAGTTTTTTCGCTTCGATCTCACCGACGCGTCTCATTAATAAATAGTGGCCTCCACCGTCGGGAACCAATCCGATGCCGATGAAATTCATCGCGAGTCGGGCGTTTTCTTCGGCGAGCACCACATCGGCGCACAGCGCGAAACTCAGCCCGAGCCCCGCCGCGGCTCCGTGGATGGCGGCTATCACAATTTTTTTCATATCATAGAGCGTCAGCGTAATGGATTCAATCATTTTCATGAGCCGTTCATATTCTCCTGAATCATGATCAGACGTCATCATCTGGATATCACCGCCCGCGGAAAATCCCCTGCCTTCCCCCCGCAAGAGGACGATAAGCGCTTCACTGTCGGCTGCCATAACGCATGCATTTTCCAATTCCCGAAGCATTTGTTCATTCAGCGCGTTGTAATTGTCAGGCCGGTTCAGCACAATCTCTGCGATCTTTCCTTTTTCTTCATAACGAATATACTGCATGTTTACTCCCTCCTTGAATCCGCTTACATATTTTGTTCAAATGATATATTCCTTCCCCCGAAGCGAAACTCCTTTATTTTTCAAGGTCAACAGATGCCGAAAAATGCATATCATTTGAAACTGAACATACATTTTTATATAGTGAAATTGATATACAAAACAAAAGGGGGGAAAAACACCGATAATGAAATATGTGATACTCAGCTTATTACTGAGCTTTTTTATGGTGCTGTTCCCCCCTTCGGATGTCGCTCTTCCTTCCCAATTGGTGACAGAAACAGACAGCCATGTACAAATTTCGGTTTACCCGCAGGAAACGGAATCGGCAAAGACGCCGGTTCAAACCAAAACCGCTCCGCAAGGCCTGTCAAAAGGATACGGTGCGTTATCGCGGATGATCTCCCTGTTATCTGTCAAACCTCTTGATCAATTCATTGATTCCACAATGGAAAGGACATGCGTCATTCCGATACAATACCAGTCAAATTACCTCCGGCATCAGACCATTTCTCATTGCCAATCTGTATTTACGGTGTAAAAACAGTATATTCCGGAGGGATTTTTTATGAATATTAAAGAAAACGATCTGCCCGGCATCGGGAAAAAATTCGAAATCGAAACGAGAAATCATGAAAAAATGACGATCATCATTCATGATGACGGCAGGCGGGAAATTTACAGATTTGATGACCGCGACCCTGATGAGCTTCTGGCAAGCATTTCACTTGATGATGCGGAAGCAAGACAGATTGCCGCAATTATCGGCGGGATGGTGTACAAACCGCAGGCGCTTGAATCGATTGAAATGGCGTTCAGCGATCTGATTATCGAATGGTTTAAAGTTGAAAAAGGGGCAAAAGCAGCAGGGCGGACGCTCGGCGAACTGGATGTGCGCCAAAACTATGACGTGACGGTTATCGCCATCATTAAGCATGACCAGAAAAAGTTTTTAAACCCGGGCGCTGATTCGCTCCTTGAAGCAAACGATACACTCGTCCTCTCAGGTGAAAGAAAGCATCTGAAAAAACTGATCCAAGACTTCCTCTCCAGAGACGGAGTGTGATCTGTTTATGGATCATCTCGTATTTGAAGTCGGTACGGCGTTAGTTCTTGTGGCCATTGCGAGTGTCATCGCCAATAAAATTAAATTCTCGATCATCCCCTTCCTGATCATTTTAGGAATGCTTGTCGGGCCGCACGCGCCCCAAGCGGGCATCATTGACCTGACGTTTATCGAAAGCCGGGAAGTGATTGAGTTTTTCGGACGGATGGGCGTCCTGTTCCTCCTCTTTTACCTCGGGCTTGAATTCTCGGTCGGAAAATTAGTCAAATCCGGACGTTCAATCGCCGCCGGAGGAACGATTTATATTCTGATTAATTTCAGTTTAGGGCTGATCTACGGCTTTATCACGGGCTTTTCCTTTTTGGAAGTGCTTGTATTGGCGGGCGTCATCACGATATCATCAAGCGCCATTGTCGCAAAGGTGCTTGTCGACTTAAAGCGCACGGCCAATCCGGAAACGGAGCTGATTCTCGGCATCATTATGTTTGAGGATATCTTTCTGGCGGTTTACTTGTCCGTCGTTTCCGGGCTTGTTCTGGGAGACGCGACGTCTGTCGGGGGCGCGCTGATGTCAATCGTGATCGCTTTCGGATATATGCTGCTGTTTTTCATTGCCGCCCGGAAATTGCCGCCTCTGCTGAACAAGCTGCTTGATATCCGTTCAAACGAGGTATTTGTCATCGTCATTTTCGCCGCGCTCTTTTTCATTGCCGGCTTTTCCGAAACGATTCATGTCGCTGAAGCGATCGGCGCGCTCTTGCTCGGACTCGTATTTTCGGAGACGGCCCATTCTGACAGGATTGAGCATCTTGTCGTGCCGTTCCGTGACTTTTTCGGCGCCATGTTTTTCTTCAGCTTCGGCCTCAGCATTGATCCGTTTTCACTCGGAGATGCGGTATGGCTTGCCCTCGGCGCCGTTCTGCTGACGATTGCCGGAAACTTTATCGCCGGCATGATCGCCGGGCGCCGGGCGGGGCTTTCTCATAAAGCATCGTCCAATATCGGGCTGACCATTGTGTCCCGCGGCGAATTCTCCATTATCGTCGCAAATCTCGGCATCGCCGGCGGCCTGTCCGCTTCACTTAAACCTTTCGCCGCCTTATATGTTTTGATACTGGCCATCTTCGGCCCTTTGCTCACGAAAGAATCGAAGCGGATATATCTCCTGCTGAACAGCGTGTTCAAATGGAAGACGCCTGAAAAGAAGCCGCAGAAATCATAAAAAAAACTGACCTCTTCATAAGAGGTCAGTTTTTTTGAGCGGGAAGAAATTGCTGAAAAGCCGTTTTTTTATTAATGGAGAAATGCTCTTTTCCCAGAATGGTATTGATGATTTTTTGGTTTCTGTAAACAGACAGCTTCAAATTCGTAGCGCCCGTTCCGTGAGCATGATCAAGATTCGTTAATGTGAAAAAGTGATGCCGCCTGTCGTCCTTAAAGACAAGACGGGAATCGGCCGTCACTTTAAACCGTTTCTCATCCTCCCATTCGATATCGGGGGCAATTGCCGTAAACCATTCCGGAATATGAGGTTTAAAGCCGGTCGCCAATATCACTTTTTCTGAATCGGCCGTAAAAGTTTCATCCATCTGCCATTGATGAAAGCTCAGTACGCAGCGCCCGTTTTGCTTTTCAATTTTTTCAAGCTCCGCCATCGGCTGAATATACACGTCAGGCGAACCTCCGCTGATCGATCTGTGATACAGGGCATCGTAAATGGCGGCAAGTGTGTCAGAATCAATGCCGTGGCGCAGTCCGTCCAGCTCAGGGAGTGTGTTCAGCCGTTCTTTAAAAGGCAGGCGGTTAAAATATTCCACATAATCAGGTGTAAACATTTCCTGCCCGAGCTTGGCGGTTTCCAATTCTCGAAATCCGGCGGAGCGTGTCACCCATTGCAGCCGGCTGCGGCGGTATTGTTCATCATGCAATAAGTCAGAAAAGATCTCCGCGGCGCTCTGTCCGGAGCCGACCACTGTAATTGATTCGGCGCCGGCGAGCTCGTCTTTCCGAAACAAATATTCCGTGCTGACCATCGTGTCCTGACGCGCTCCGTCATCAATCTCTGCGGGAATAAGCGGTTCAGACCCCGTCCCCATGACGAAATGCTTCGTCTGATAGACACTGATGCTTCCGTCCTCAATGTTCTTGACGCTGACTTCATAATGTCCGCCGGCATTTTTCACACCGATTACCTCTGAGCCGAAACGGCATGATTTGATTTCTGAAGCCGCCCAGCTTAAATAGTCGTTAAATTCCCGTCTCGGAATATCAAATTCATTAAACGTATAAAACCGGTACAGCCGGTCATGTTCATGGAGAAAGTTTAAAAACGTGTAGCGGCTTTTCGGATCGGCGAGCGTGACCAGGTCTGCCAGAAACGCCACCTGTAAATCCGTTCCTTTAATTAATAGCCCGGGATGCCACGCAAATTCTTTCTTTTTATCGAAAAAAAGAGCGTCTGTTCCGGGTATATCCTCTAACAATGCGGCAAGCCCTAAATTAAACGGCCCGATTCCCGCTCCTATGACATCATACATATTATGCACCTCTTGCGAATAACAGTCTGATGATCTTTTCCCGTTTTTACAGACGGTTAAACATAAAAAAACGGCACGCTGATTCCGTGCCGTTTTTGATATTATAATGCAGATTTGACGAACATCTCATCTAAGTATTTGATTTTCTCTTCTGTATAATGCTCGAATCGGTCATTATATGATTTCGGGTCTTTCGGATTGGCGAAGTGCGTGATTTTTCCGGTTTCCGGATGAATGAATTTGCTTGCCGCGCCGCAGCCGATACCGATAATCGTCTGCACTTCTTCCATAATCATAATGTTGTAGATGCTCTCCTGACCCGGGAAAGAGTAGCCGACATTTTCTAGGTTTCCGAGAATGTTTTTCTGCCGGTACAAGTAGTACGGCGTATAGCCGTGCTCTTTTGTCCAGCGGACGGCGTCATCCATCATGCGGGATACTTCCTGCCTGTCGGCAACTTTATACTTATGCTTGTTTCTCGTCATTTCTGACGCCCGTTTAAAAGAAAGCGTATGAACGGTCAAAGATTCAGGCATCAGCTTTTCCGTTTCTTCAAGACTGTGCCTGAACTCAGCCGTCCCTTCTCCCGGCAGGCCGATGATCAGGTCCATGTTGATATTATTCATGCCGTGTTTGCGGGAAAGATGGTATTTTTCGATGGTTTCTTCAACTGTATGGTGTCTGCCGATGGCCTTTAGCGTTTCGTTTTCATAAGATTGCGGGTTGATGCTGATTCTGTCAATCTTATACTTATTTAAAACGGCCAGCTTTTCCTCCGTAATCGTGTCGGGACGGCCCGCTTCAACGGTAATCTCCCTAATATTCGCGACATCCGGGAAAGAGCGGACCATTTCTTCATATAAAAGATCCATTTCTTCAGCGGTAATGCTTGTCGGCGTGCCGCCGCCGAAATAAATGGTCGTCACTTTGATATCATGCCGCTTCAGCCATTCTCCGATTTTCTGCATTTCATAGTGAAGCCCCCATAAAAAGGAGCCGACTCTTCCCGCCTGTCCTTGAATGGCATAAGCCGGAAACGTGCAGTAGGCGCACTTCGTCGGGCAGAACGGAATGCCGATATAAATGCTGACTTCATCCTTGACCCGGTACAGATCGGGAACCGCAGCGAGCTGGCGGTCGACAATCTCCTGCATCAGATTGATTTTTTCATCATGGATCAGATAATCTTTTTTCAGATCGGCATGCGCCTCTTCTTTTGTCAGGCCGCTCTGCAGCTTTTTATGAAGAAGTTTAGTAGGCCTGATGCCGGTTAAGATTCCCCATTTTTGTATCATGCCCGTATGTGATTGAAGAAGATTTAAGTAGACATATGACAGCGTGTTTTTCACCTGTTTAAATACTTCTTTTTCGCTCCATCCGGCAAGAAGCGGTTTCGTGTGATGTTCCTTTTCGCCGGTTCTTTTGATTTCTCCGGATACCGACACGCTGTCTGCATCTTGAGAAATGGCAAGTGAGATGACGAGATCAGAGGATGCCTCCGTTTCGCCGTACGCAAGAACACACTCTTCAAAAAATAAATTCGCGATGTTTTGCAGCGGACGATGCAGCCTGTCATCCGTTATGCCGTCTATTTTTATTTGCAATGTGATCACCTTATTTTTCAGATTCAAAACTTTCTTTAGTGTACAGAAAGAACAGGCTAAAATCAATCCGCGAAAAAGCCGCAGACCGGCGTTTCGCGTCTGCGGCTCTTGATTACGGCCGTTTCATATGGAACTTATCGAGAAAGCCTTTGCGGTGCTGCATGCGGAAATATTCCTTAATCATATAGGCGACTCCCTGTTCATCATTTGACCTTGTCACCCAGTCCGCTTTTCTTTTTAATTCATTTGAGGCATTCCCCATCGCGACGCCGAGACCGGCCAGCTCGATCATCGGCAGATCATCTTCCTGATGGCCGATCGCTACAACCTCTTCCATTGAAAGCCCGAGATCAGCGGCGACCATCGAAAGTCCGCTTTCTTTTGAAACCCCTTTAGGCACGATGTTCAGTTTTTCTCCGTTGACGCGGATCACATCGACGGCCGGGAATGCTTTCATTATCGTATCCGTTATATCAGCCTGCAGGCCATCTTCAGCGTGCACTTCAATGACGGGCGCTGAAACCGGCTCATCAAGGAGCAGGTCACTTAATGATTCGACAAACTGCACCGGATAAAAAATCGGATCAGACGGATGAATCATCGTTTTCCCGACCAGATTGGAGTTCACTTTCTTCTTGTTTCCGATCGAATATTTTTCGTGAAGAAGCCGGATATTGCATTGATAGCTTTCCAGCACCTGAACGATATTAAACGTGTGATCTTCTGATATTTTCTTTTCAAAAAACGGCTCATCTATTTTTTCAGAAATGTATGCGCCGCTGTGGGTAATCAATTTTGCATTCAGCTTTAATATTTTCGCCACTTTTTGAGCGGAGCGAAAATGGCGGTTTGTGACCAGTGTGACGTAAATCCCTTTTTTCTTGACGTATTCGATGGCATCCTTTGTCGTCTGATGAAGTTTGCCGTTGGAGCGAAGAAGCGCTCCGTCTATATTTAACGCCAGCATTTGTTTTGACACAGAGAAGTCCCCCTCCTTGATGACTGTACTTGTCATTAGGATATGACCCTGTCTCTTTGTTTAGAACAACCTTTTCTCCGCAGCAAAAAAGCCTGCCTCAAGCAGACTTTGAACTGTCGTTTTGTTGGGATACGATCGATTTGCTGCCTTCTCCCCAATGTGCATTTCTATTTACGAAATATATCAGGAACCCCTTATTTGACCGTTGATGCGCTCGTTTCACTTACTCTCTGTTGCTACCCCTTAACATACCAGGCAGTATAGGCGACCGTATCCTTAGATCATCTGTAAGTGTAGGCGCTTTCAGAGTTATTATCTCAATAATATTGTTAAAAAACAAGGGTTTTTTTAACTAAAAAAATCAGGGGAAATATCTGTGCTGAATGTATGATAAAGTTGAAAGAGAACATATATTCGCATATAATAAAAGAAAAAAAGCGGTGACTGTCATGTCTCTATTAAAAGATATTTATAACGAAGAATTTGCAGAAGCACTTCTGAACAGAATCAAATCGGCGTACCCGGCTTTTGAGCGGGACAAGTGCCGGGCGCTGATATTTCAGGAAGATTGGCCCGGACTGACGTTAAAACAGCGGATGCGCCGGATCACAGACTCTTTATATGAAACACTGCCGAAGGATTACATACGGGCGCTTGACGTCTTATATGAGACAGCTCCCCATTTCACAGGGCTCGCCGGGATTATTTTTCCCGATTATGTCCAACAGTACGGAACGGATCACTGGGAAGAATCAATGAAGGCGCTTCAGTTTTTCACTCGTTTTTCCACTTCCGAATTTGCGGTCCGCCCGTATATCAGGCTTGACCGGGAGCGGATGTTCAAAGAGTTCCTTTCCTGGACGGAGCATCCGGACGAACATGTCAGAAGGCTTGCCAGCGAAGGCTCAAGACCGCGACTGCCGTGGGGAAGCTCCATTCCGGCTCTTCTTGAAGATCCTTCTCCGATTCTCCCTGTTCTGGACCGCTTGATGCAGGATGACTCGTTATATGTCAGAAAAAGCGTGGCGAATAACCTGAATGACATCTCCAAAACACATCCGGATGTTCTGGCACAGATCGCAGCCGAGCGGTTCGGAAGCTGTCCGCACACGGATTGGGTTTTGAAGCACGCCTGCAGGACACTGTTAAAAAGAGGAGACAAACAGGCGCTTGCGATTTTCGGGTTTGAAGACGCCTCCCGGATTTCATTGGAACGTTTTACACTGAATCCGGAAACGGCCGCCATCGGAACAAGCATACATTTTTCTTTTCAGATCCGCTCATCCGCCCGGCAAAAAGTCAGGGTTGAATACGCGATTGATTTTGTAAAGAAAAGGGGGCACCGCAGCCGCAAGGTGTTTAAGATGTCGGAGTCCGCCATGGATAACGGAGACGTAAAAGCCTTCAGCAAACATCATTCCCTTAAAGATTTAACCACCCGCAAGCATTATCGGGGAATTCACACTCTGTCTGTCATCATTAACGGAACGGTAAAAAGTTCTCTTGATTTTTCTGTTGAATAAAAAAACCCCTCCATTTCATAGATGGAGGGGTGTGGAGCTTATTGCGGGCTGCCGTAAAGCTCTTCAAGAGGTTTCATAATGATTTTGTTTAACTCGCCGATCAGCATGCTCATGCGCTGTTCCGCTTCCATCAGCTGAGAAATCAATTCATGCTGCTGTACGAGAGCAACGGTTTTTTGTGCCTGCTCTACCTCTTCCTGAGTGATTTCTTCACCTGACATCTGCTTCTGCTGCAGCTGCAGCTGTACATTGCGGAAGTTATCAAACATGCGTTTTGCGGATTCATCTGCGTTTACTTGATCATAAAGCCCTCTCAGACGGCTGTATTCATCACTGTTTCGCAAAGCTTTTTCAAGATCATATGCTGCATCATAAAAATGAACTGCCATAGTAACCGCTCCTTTCTTCCTTTCGGACATACCACTCCACTATAACAGACTGCGGAGCGACTTTCATCATCGGCGTATGTTTTCCTTAGAAAAGAATGACAAACAAAGCCTGAATTGCTCCGATTATCCCGCCGAGCAGACCGCCTAAATACGTTATCATCTTAAATTCTCTCTTGGAAATCGACAGCACCATTTCTTCCAGCCGTTCAACGGGAAACTGATCAACCTGCTCTTTGACCACTTCCTCAAGACGCAGCCGTTTCAGCACATCCTCCAAATGAGCGGCAATACTGCCGAGTGCCGCATCAAGCAGCTTCGGCGCGTACGTCCCCGTAATCTCCCCTTCATAACGGGAGATGATGTCACCGAGCCGGCATTCGAAAAAGGGCGCGGTTTGAAGTGCGGCCAAAGCCCGCTTTTTCATGCTGAACAGCAGATCTTTCGCATTCCACTTTTCATCGGCCTCATAAAGTGTATAAGATTTGAGCTTGCCCCATTCTTGAGAAAGCAGATCAGCCAGAAGCTTTTTCGTTTCCTCATTGCGCAAAAACTTTAACAGCTCAGGCAGCACACGGTCTGCCAATCTTGAATTGCCGAGGAACATCTGCACCATGCCGCCGAGCATCCCCCGGGAATTCAAAAAGTCGTCAATCATATTTCCGAGCCTGTCTTTCCCTTCTTCGCTCTCAAAATAATCAATGCTCCGCTTCAGGATATAATCTGCGGCCAGCGGGATTTTTTCATCCAGCTTTTCCTGCAGCTCATCAGGAAGCCAGTCTTTTATGGCGCGGTGCTCATATTTCCGGTACAGGTCCGAAAGCTTTTCATCGGTAAAACGATCAATCCAGGCATCCGTAATTTCCTGCGGATTCCGGATGCCCGCGGCGGCCAAAGCTTCGTGCACCGTCATCTCGGAAGCGGCCATTTTTTGCGTGAATTGTTCGGCGAAAAGAAGCGCCTGGTTTTTAACGGTATCTGATAAAAGCCGCTTTTTTATTCCTTCCGGGGTTAAAAGATGGTTCGTCACCATGAGCCCCATTTGTTTTGCCAATTCATCCCGTCTTTTCGGGATCAGCCCCGGCGTAAACGGAACCCGTTTTCCGAACAGGTAATACGGCCGGTACGGACGAAATAACATCTGAATGGCAAGATGATTCGTCACCGCGCCGATCGCGGCTCCGATCACAATCATAAATAGAAACGTTCCTGCTATGCCCATTCCTTTTCTTCTGCCTCCATCTTATGTTCTATTTTCTTGATGATATATCTATTCGTATTATAGAGGCTGGCGGGCATGCGGGCAAATGAAGAACCTGAATTGTTGTTTGTGAGGAATAAGGCAAGATGCTGTTTCGTACTCTTTACAGTAGATCATCTTTTATGATGCGCTTAGCATATTTATTGGATGGAAGGGCCGTTCCATCAGCGGCTTTTTGAATAAAGGGGGAGTAATAATATGACAACACTCGGTTTTATGTCTGTATCCCGCCGGCACGAAGAAGATTACGCCGGGGAATTGGCTGAAAGAGCGCCTCAATATAATGTGCGCTTAGCCCGCTTTACACCGTTTGATATATTTCCGGATTCTTTGCGCGTGAAAGCGCTTGTCTATCACCCGCAAAGCAGAAAGTGGAACGAAACGGAAATCGATATTCCCGAATATATTTACGACCGCTGTTTTTACGGAAAATCCGCTGAAGCGCAAAAAGCCAAACCGATCGTCGAATGGCTGAAAAAATATCCGAAAACGGAATTTATCGGGCGGGGGCTTCCTGATAAATGGACGGTCACGGATGCGCTCCAAAAGCATCACCTGATCAGTCCCTATATTCCTGAAACGGCCGAAGTCAGCCGCTATGAACAGGTGCAATCATACTTAGCCAAGGAAAAAGCATGTATACTTAAGCCCGCTTTCGGCGCGGGAGGCAGAGGCATCATCCTGCTTGAAACAGGCAAAAAATCAATTACGGCCACTTACTATATCGGAAAAAACAAACAAACAAAATCATTTTCCAATCACGTGTCTTTTAAGTCTTGGTGCAAAAAAGTGCTGCAGCACCGCTATTTGCTTCAATCCTACTTAAATATCCAGGATAAAGAACGGCATCCGTGCGACATCCGCATTTTCATGCGCAAAACGGAGTCAGGCGTTTGGGAAACGGTCGGAAAAGCGGTCAGAAGGGGTTATCAGAACGGTCTTTTATCTCATTTGCCCGGAGGATCAGAACCGATTAAGTTTGACACATGGTTTGAGGAAATTCCGAGAAAGCAGCAGGCCGTTTTATTGGATGATGTCTTTTCGATCACCCAATCCGTCCCTTATTTCCTTGATGAACGGTTCGGACCGCTGTTTGAGCTGGGGCTCGATATTTGTTATGCCAAAGACGGACGCATCTGGCTTTTGGATGTCAATTCAAAGCCGGGACGGAAAGCTATTTTAAGCGTGGCTCCGGAGGCGAAAGAGGATTTGTATACGGGTCCGCTGAGA
Organism: Bacillus sp. NEAU-242-2; assembly: GCF_027853835.1. NCBI lineage: Bacteria > Bacillati > Bacillota > Bacilli > Caryophanales > Bacillaceae > Bacillus > Bacillus sp. NEAU-242-2. The sequence goes on from NZ_JAPNNY010000001.1 coordinate 993,534, forward strand.
CGCTTCCGCGAACTTCAGTCACAGGAAAGCAGGAAAGGAGTATTACCGCGTGAATCATAAAGGGATGATTGTCGGCATCGATAAAAAAAGCAAAAATACGCTGTTTCTCCCCTCCTCCATGAAACGGGAAGGGCTTTTATCCGCTGCCTTCGGGACCAAGGTTGTCAAATGCCGTGTAGCCTTTTCTCAATCACTTGAAAAAAGCGCGCTCCTTTCTGAAGATTTGTTTGAGGAGCTGTTGATACCGTATAAAAGCCGGGCTGACTTTCTCATACACGGCCAGACGGTGCACATCGGACCGCTGATCGGCGTTTTCACAGCCGGGTTCACATCATCGCCGTCCCGCCCGTTAAGAGACCGTACAGCCTTCTTTTCCAAGATGCTCTCACTTCATGAACAGGCGAACGGATATTGTTTCGTTTTCGGGGCTCATCAGATCAACTGGGAAGAAGGCACCGTCCAAGCGCTGATTTATAAAGAAAACAGCTGGAAACGGACGGCCGTCCCGCTTCCGAATGTCGTATATGACAGGCTCCCGAGCCGAAAAACGGAAGGAGTTCCGCTTTTACAGCAGACAAAACAGAGGCTGATGAATGACTATCAGATTCCGTGGTTTAATCCGCAATTCTTTAATAAATGGGACATTCATAAGCTTCTGGAAAAAAACAGCCTCACCGCTTCACTTCTGCCAAAATCTGTCCTGCACCCGAATGCAGAAGCGTTAGAGACGTTATGCAACACATTTGACACCGTCTATATCAAACCTGCAGACGGCGCACTCGGAACGGGGATTTACAGGGTGGAAAAAACAGATGCCGGCTTATCTGTCAAACACACGAATGAGGAAAAAACGGTGGTGACGGCAGAGTATTCAGATGCGGCATCCTTCATGAAATCATTTAAAGAAAACAATGACCCGTCCGCATTTTTAATTCAGCAAGGCATTGACCTGATCCGGCTGGATGGACGCCCCGTCGATTTCAGGGTGCACACGAATAAAAACGCCGAGGGGAAATGGACAGTGACGGCCATCGCGGCAAAAATTTCCGGTGAAAACAGCATCACGACGCATCTGGCAACCGGCGGAGAAGTCAGGACGTTAGCTGAATTATACGGCGATCCGCGAGAGAGAGTCGGCATGATGCGGAAACTTTCAAAAGCCGCCTTGGCGGTCAGCCGCGTGTTAAATGAGCACATTGAAGGTTTTATCGGCGAAATCGGTTTTGACCTCGGCGTCGATCATTCAGGGAAAGTTTGGATGTTTGAAGCCAATTCCCGCCCCGGGCGCAGCATTTTTTCCCATCCGAAGCTGAGATCGGTCGATTACCTGACAAAACGGAGAAATTTTGAATACGCGTCCTATTTATCAGAACGGTCCATCACCGCCCCGGAAAAACTTTGGCGGTGAGGCTGTCTTTTTTTGGTTTTACCCGGGACAGGCACAGAATGATGAGCTACAATGAACAAGATCAACATTTCCTACAAGGAGCGTGAACGTCATGATTTCGCACTTCAGCTGGAAACCGTTATTCAAAAAAGAGAAACTGCCCGGATGGCGGATTTCATTTTACTGGCAGGGTACGCATTACGAAGGGATTTACCATAAGTCCGGTGACATTGAATGGGGACACACACATCCGGGAAAAGAAGAGCCGGCTCTCGTAAAAGAGCTGCATGAATTAATGCTTTATCACATATATGACTGAAAGCTAAAAGCTCAGCCGCATCAGGCTGGGCTTTTCTTTTCCCTTCCGCTATTTACCACCCGGTTTTCCGAATGAGATGCCGTTTGATTCACCATAATACGTAGTACAAAGCGGCAAACAGCATTGGGTGAAGCCGAGCTGGCAATGGTTTTCATTCCGAAAATCATCGGCTGGTGCAATTCCAGCAAACCCAACCATACTACTTAATAAAGGAGATCATACAAATGGCAAACAACAACTCTTCAAACCAACTATTAGTACCCGGCGCTGCTCAAGCAATCGACCAAATGAAATACGAAATTGCTTCTGAGTTCGGCGTAAACCTTGGCGGAGAAACAACTTCTCGTGCAAACGGTTCTGTCGGAGGAGAAATCACGAAACGTTTAGTATCTTTCGCACAGCAGAACATGGGCGGCCAAGGCGTACAATAACTCAATAAATGGCTTACAGAAGGCGCGGGATACCGCGTCTTCTTTTATGCCGTCACCCTTTTTTCCTATTTCACATACCCTAGGAAAAAAGGAGGGAAAACATGTCATTCATTGCCTCAGTCAATTGGGAGCTGTTTCAGTTCGTAAGTGTTTCTTTGGTCAATGAATATGTTGCCCACCATTTCCCGTTTATTCACAGGCATTCTTTTCCCCGCTGCTTTGAATGATATAATGAGCGGCGAGGAGGTTTTTTACATGAACATCGCTTTACTCGGAGCAACGGGAAGAGTCGGACAGGCTTTTATAAAAGAAGCGCAGAAACATGGACACATGGAGATCTTCGCTCTTGTCAGATCAGCCGGAACAGTCCTTCCCATTCCTGAAAAACAGATCATAACAGGGAATGCGAGGCGGCGGGAAGATGTAAGCCGATTGATTTCCAAAGCGGACACAGTCGTGAGCTGTCTCGGCACGGACGGTGACGATACCCTTTCAGCCGCTATGACCCATATAATAGACGGCATGAAACGGCATCATGTTCAGCGTCTGATTACGATCGGCACCGCGGGTATCCTTCAATCACGGCTTATGCCTGATCAATACCGTTTTGAATCGGCAGAATCAAAACGAAAATCAACAAGAGCCGCAAAGGAACACGCCCGCGTATACGAGATGCTGCTGGCAGAGGATCTTGACTGGACGATCATCTGCCCTACCTACCTTCCTGACGGAGACGCTGCCGGAGTTTACCGGTTCGAACAGGATCGCCTTCCTGAAGACGGCGCCGAAATCACAGTCGGAGACACTGCGCATTTTCTGTACCGCGAGCTGATCAGCCCGCAGTTTGTCAGAAAACGGGTAGGACTGGCTTACTGAATGAAAAAAGGGCGAATCTCTTTAGATTCACCCTTTCCGATTACACCGCGGACTTCGCCGATCCTTTCTGCAATTCATACATTTGATGGTACTGCCCCTTTTGCGCCATTAATTCGTCATGGCTTCCCTTTTCAATGATGCGGCCCTTTTCCAGCACGAGAATCTGGTCTGCGTGTCTGATCGTGGAAAGCCGATGGGCGATAATAAATGTCGTGCGCCCTTCTTGAACGACTTGCAGCGCTTTTTGAATGACTGCTTCTGTTTCGGTGTCAATGTGCGCCGTCGCCTCATCCAAAATTAAAATGGCCGGATCGAACACAAGCGCTCTTGCAAAAGAAATCAGCTGACGCTGGCCTGAGGACAGTGTGCCGCCTTTTTCAGTGACGGGCTCTCTGATGCCCTTCGGCAAAGATTGCAGAAGACTTGCGGCGCCGACTTGGCGAAGCGCTTCTTCCGCCTGCTCCAAAGAAATACGCTGATCATCGAGGGTCACATTGGAGCCGATCGTTCCAGAGAAAAGATACGGATCTTGAAGCACGATCCCCATATGGGATCTCAGCTCCTGTCTTGACATGCTGTATATGCTTTTATCGTCCAGCAGGATATCCCCTTTTTGGGCATCATAAAAACGGAACAGAAGATTCAGGATGGAGCTTTTGCCGGACCCCGTATGGCCGACGAGGGCGACCGTCTCCCCTTTTTCAGCTGTAAAGCTGATGTGTTTCAGCACCTCTTCTCCCTTTCGATATCCAAAAGAAACATCGCGGAATTCCACTGTCCCTTCCGCCTTTCTGTCTGCGGGAGCGCCTTCTTCTTCCGTTTCCTCCTCCTGTAAAAGCTCGAATACTCTGGCGGCAGAGACACGGGCCAATTCAAGCTTCGAAAATTGGTTGACAATTCCCGTAACCGGCTGGAACAAACGGTTTAAATAATCAACAAATGCATATAAAACACCGATCGAAACAATTCCGGCCGCACTCAGACTCGCGCCTCCGAAATACCAGATCAGCCCGACAAACGCCAGATTGCGCAACACATTGACAAGACTGTGGGACATGAGGGAATTTAAGGACAGCATTTTGTTTTTGTAGCGGAAATGAGCTTCATTCAATTCTTCAAATTCCTTCATCGTTTCCTTCTCGCGGCGGAACGCCTGAATAATCGGCATTCCTTGAATGGACTCGTTCATTTTCGCATTGATGTCACTGTTAATGGAACGGATTTTTTGGTTGAAGACGGATGCGTATTTGCGGTACACAACCGACCAGATCATTAAAATCGGAATAATCAGAAGACAAACGGCGGCCAGCCTGACGTCAAGCATAAACAGCGCCGTAAAAATGCCGAGCATATAAACGCCGCTTGTGATAAATGTCGACAGCACCGTTACATATAAATCCCTGACCGCTTCTGTGTCATTCGTAATACGGGCCACGACTTTTCCGGCAGGCAGATTATCAAAGTAGCGGATCGGCATTTTCTGAATGTGTGAAAATACATCCTGCCTCATGCGCTGTATGATCCGGTTCGCTCCCATCTGCAGCAGATAATGCTGACCGTAATGAAAACATACGGAAAACATGAGCAGTCCCGCGTAAATGGCGGTCAACGTCAGCAATCCTTTTATTTCCGGACGGTAAAATTCAAAAATCTCCTGTCTTGATAACGTAATGGCGGGATATGACCTGCTTTCTTTACCGTTTGATATTGTCAGCCGGCCGTCAGCCACCGAACGGTTTCCGTCAAAACTGACGGGACGGTCAACAAAATAGTAGCCCGCACCGACTTGATAAATGTGCGCCTCTCCGGTTTTATCCGCCTCCGGTTTGAGCCGGTCCTCCCTGACATAATCATGCCCCCGGAACCTGACGGCGCCCGGATCGTCCGCAGAGGCTTTAACCCATGTTTTTTCAATGCCGAGAATGTGGTCGTCAATCATTTTTTTTCCGATAAACGGGCCGGTCAGCTCAGTGCCGACCGCAATAATGAGCAGGACGACCGCCCATATCAGCAGCTTCTTATATTGAAGCGCGTAATTCCATAATCTTCTCCCGGTCTTCATGCGCCCGTCCCCCCTTCTTCAAGAGAGGACAGCTGCTGCCTCTCATATTGTTTTCGATACCAGCCGTTCTGCTCCAATAGCTCCCGGTGCGTGCCTCTTTCAGACACCCGGCCTTCATCCATGACGAGAATGAGATCTGCGTGTTCAACTGCCGAGAGCCGGTGGGTGGTGATAATCGTTGTTTTATGCCGCCGTTTTTTACGGATGCTGTCAATGATGGCGGCTTCCGTTTTCGCGTCTACGGCAGAAAGCGAATCATCTAATATGAGAATGTCAGGATCGGTCAAAAGCGCTCTCGCAATTGAAATGCGCTGCTTTTGTCCGCCCGAGAGCGCTACGCCCTTCTCGCCGACAAGCGTCTCAAGCCCGTCGGAAAGCATGCCGATATCGTTTTCAAAATGCGCATCTTTCAGCGCGCCGCCGATTTCCTCTTCGTTTGCATCCTGCCGTCCGTAAAGCAGATTCTCCTTTACAGTCTTAGAAAATAAAATATGATCCTGCGGCACATAGCCGATCCACCCGCGGAGCTCCTCAAGCGGGATCTCCTGAATCGGAACGCCTGTAAACGTGATTGCTCCCGCCCCGGGCGGATATTCACGCAACAGCTGCTTAATGATCGTCGTCTTTCCGCTTCCCGTCTTCCCGACAATGCCGAGTGTCTGCCCTTTTTCTACGGAAAAAGATACATCGGAAACCGCCGGTCCCGCTCCGCTCGGATACGTGAAAGTCACTTGTTCAAAAACAAGACGCCCGGGCTCCTTGATGCCGGCGGGGCGCTTGGGCCCGATCACGTCAGGCTCATAGGAAAGCGTCTCATTGACACGATCCAAGGAGGCATTGCCGCGCTGCATGATATTGATTAATTCTCCGATCGCAAACATCGGCCAGATCATCATTCCAAGGTACACGTTAAACGATACCAGCTCTCCCAGCGTCAGCCGGTTTTGAAAAACGAGATAAGCGCCGTAGCCGAGACCGATGAGATAGCTGAGGCCGACGAGAAGTTTCACAGTCGGTTCAAAAAGTGAATCGATAAACGCCACCTTCATATTTTTCTCATATACATCCGCCGTCATATCACCGAACCGGCTGACATCATTTTTTTCCTGTACGAAAGCCCGGATGACCCGGACGCCGGCTACCGACTCCAGCACCTTGTCATTTAATGATCCGAAAGCATCCTGCGCTTCCGTAAACCGCTCATGGATCTTTTTTCCGTACAGGCTGACCGCAGCCGCCATTATCGGCAGCGGAATAATCGCGGCAAATGTCAGCTTCCAGCTGATGAGAAGCCCCATTGTCAAAAATATCGTCAGCATATACATCGTCGAATCAACGAGCGTTAAGACCCCGAAGCCCGTCGTCATACTGACGGCCTGCAGGTCATTTGTCCCCCGCGCCATTAAATCGCCCGTTCTGTATTTCTCGTAAAACGGCGGTGACATTTGAAGAAGCCTTCCCATCAGTTTTGATCGGAGAATCTTCTCCATGACATTCGCCCCGCCGAAAAGCTGATACATCCAAAAATAAGACAGTAAATAGACGGCTGCCGTTAATGCGAGAAAAACACATATGTAAAACAGCATCCCGCTTTTCGTAAACACGCCCGCCTTCATATCGTCTATCGCGTTACCGAGAAGTTTAGGCGGAAACATCTCAATGACATTCACAATTAATAACAGAACAATCGCTGTCGTATAGCGCAGCCAATAGGCTTTAAAAAACCACGCGAGCTTTTTTAATACAGTAAACAAATACCGTCATCCCCTTTCATCAATCAGCCGCCCTCAAGCTTTTCCGGATTGTTTTTCATTGTTTTCGCTAATGCCGCCACATGCATCACACCTGTCTTTCTTTCATTTTTTTGTATAAAAAAAGACATGAAGCCTCAGCTCCATGCCTCTTATTATTATAAATAAGGTACAGACCCGCCGTTTATACGCGACTGCCCCGTTTTTAAGCAAATGTTCAGAAAACGGAAGCTGTATGGGAGTCACGCCGGTATTCAGCTGAAGATGAGTTGACAAGCTTTAGTTTTGACATGATCCATACCTCCTTTTTCCCTATATTGTTCCTTCATCATATAAACAAATCCTTTTTCTGTCAATGCAGGTTTTACATTTCTGCTGCACGGGTATTGTAAAACAAACCTTTTTTACTGAAAGGATGAGGCTGATGTTTCACGCAGACCGGTTGATAGCAGCTTTTGACGGAAGTGATGATAGTAAAAAAGCGCTTCAAAAAGCCATAGACCTTTCAAAAACGTTTCACGCAGATTTAACGGTCGTACATTCCCACAATGCAAAAGATACCCAGACGATTGTTGATCCCCCGAGGCCGGGAGCCGGGGCAACGTATATCGGCGGCGGGATTGCAAGCGTTCCTGACCCGCTCCAGGCGGAAAGAATCTCCCCTGATCCGATGATTTATGAAGACCGTACGGAAGAAATCGTTGCGGAAGCGAGAATGCTGATGAACGACAGCCAGATTGACGGGGATATCGACATTTTAGAAGGTGATCCCGCTGATGCCATTATCGAGCATGCCGACCGTATATCGGCGGATTTGATCGTCATGGGGAGCCGGGACCAGAACAGGCTGAAAAAACTTTTATTCGGAAGCGTCAGTGAAAAACTGTCATCGAAATCCGATATTCCCGTGCTGATCGTAAAATAATTCTTTCTGTAAAGCAGCTTAATCAAAAGCTGCTTTTTTTTACAGCTCCCGGCTGTTTTTTCTTTTTTTCGGCATCACAAAAAAACTCGCCATGATCAAAAAATCGATGCACAATACGACAGACCAGCCCTTTAACAGTCCGCTGAGCGCTTCGGTGCGGGAAGCGTCCTGAATGAGAAATACCGTTCCGGCTAAAAGAACGCCGCCGATGACAAATGCTAATACATGTCTTCCCCATCCTTTTGCATAATGTTTGGCATAATCCAGTCCGTACCGCTTGACCGGTTTTGCCCCTTCCTTTACCACATAATAGCGGAACCGCTCATCCGCCCATTGAATCATGCTTTTTCCGAAGGCGACAGACACTCCGATATAAACGGCCGCCACTGCATGCGCCATAGTCGCCGCCGCCCCTCTGTATAAATCAGCTGCGGCCGCCAGAAACAGTACAGCATCCAATATAGGAATGAGAGCGAAAAAAAACATTCCGAGCTTTTGCCGCCTGAATATATAGCGCGCCGCCAATCCGAAGATGACAGCCGCCCAAAAAGCAGCCTCACAAATGACAATCAACCAAGCAATCGCGTTCAATCCGGTTCCCCCTTATCGTTTTCTAAAATGCATTGTATCACTGCTTTTTATTTAATACAACTGTATTACAAAATTGCAAGAAAAAATATTTCCTGTTACACTGGAACCATGCCTAAAATAATCGATCATGAAAAAAGAAGAAAACAAATAGCCGAAGCCACTTGGCGGACGATTTTGGAGCGGGGAATGGAAGGAGCGACAGTGAGAAACATCGCCCAAGAAGCGGGTCTTTCTTTAGGCGCGCTGAGGCACTATTTCACCACCCAGGATGAGCTTTTAGGGTATGCGATGACACTCGTAAAAGAAAAAGCGGCCGCCAGAATTAACGAAGTTGCCATGAAAGATCTGCCGCCGAAAGAAAAAGCGGTGCGTCTGATGCTTGAAATTATCCCGACAGATGAAGAAACGATGGCTGAAATGGAGGTATGGTTCGCTTTCACAGCTTATGCCAGACATAAGGGAGAAGAGTTTCAACCCCAGCAGGACGGGATCTTGGCATATATCCGCGGCCTGATTGACTGGCTGGATGAAAATAAGCTTCTGAAACCAAATCTTGATAAAGAAACCGAAGCGGAGAAAATGTACGCTATCGCCGACGGATTGGCGCTGCATGCCATGCTTGAACCTGATCGTCTTTCAAAAGAGAAGATCTCCCGTGTGCTCGTTCAGCATATCGAATCTCTTTTTATCTGACTGAAGCAAAAAGGCCGGATGTGTTCCGGCCTTTTTTTCAGCTTATGACTGAACGCCGAGCTCCTGCTGAATGTGCGACTGAAATGCCTCCTGAATCGTTTTGGCTACAGGTCCCGGCGCGCCGCTTCCGACCGGTTTTCCGTCAAGGGTTACGATCGGGATTAATTCAGACGTCGTTGACGAGATGAAAATTTCATCCGCATCTCTGAGTTCGTCTTCGGTAAGAGCCTTCTCCCGCACCTCAATCCCGTTTTCTTTCATCAGCTCTAACAGTTTCATCCGCGTAATGCCGTTTAAAATCAGCTCATTTGCAGGATGCGTCCGGACGGTGCCGTTTATGACGGCGTATACATTGGATGAGGTTCCTTCCGTGACCGCCCCGTCCCTTATCAGCACCGCTTCATAAGCGCCTGCTTCATAGGCTTTTTGTTTTACCATCACATTATACAGTAAATTCAGACTCTTAATGTCACACCTCAGCCAGCGTTTGTCTTCCGCCGTGATGGCCTGCGCTCCGGCTTTTTGTTCATTTTCCGGTTTTTTCACTGAAAAGGTGTATGCCGTCGTCTGCGGCTCCAAACCTTCGTCATACTGGTGCTTCCGCGGCGCCTTCCCTCTCGTCGTCTGTATATAGACCCCGCCGTCAATGAGTTTGTTTTCCTGTACGAGCTTTTGCAGATCCCATTCTATGTCCTCTGCGGAGAACGGCAGGGTGATGCCGATTTCTGCGGCGCTTCTGAAAAGACGGACGATATGCTCACGCAGACCGAATAAGGCGCCGTTATACACTCTGATGACCTCATACACACCGTCACCGAATTGATATCCGCGGTCCTCAATATCAACTGCCGCTTCTTCACGATCAATCAACTGGCCGTTTACTAATGTCTTCATGTAAACCCTCCTAATCGTTATCTGCCGTGATGTGCATTCTCAGCTGTTATTGTCAACTATTCTATCATACTGAACGAGCCGGCTGCGGAGTTTATTTTTTTCTTAAAATCTTATTATTCGACATCTTTTCTATGTCTTTTCCAGTTTTGTTCCTGTATACTTGATTCGACATACATATGCTGTTAACTTATGGCACTTCGCAAGCCTCCGCTGTTATCGGCATTATGCAGAAACTTATGCTACTGGAGAGATTGTTATGCGCAACACAAAAGAAGGTGCTTCCCCTTCTCTGTTTTCATTAGCTTTTAAACTTACGAGTTTAGCAGTTTTGTGCGGACTGCTTCTGGTAATCGTCATAATGGGATATTCCGCTTCCGCCGCAAAAAACAAACAGGTCACCGTGACCGCAAACGGGCAGCTTCGGGATGAAGCAGAAAGCCTGCGGCTGAAAAATGATTCTCCCGACGTCTTAATGAAACATTTGCAGAAAGAGCGTGACCCAGGGAAAAAAACGGTATATTTAACCTTCGACGACGGGCCGTCTCCATATACTGAACAGCTGTTGAATGTATTGAAGGCAAATGGCGCAAAGGCCACTTTTTTTATGCTTGAACCGCGGATGAAAGCCTATAAGCATTCCGTGCAAAGAGCGAAGCAGGAAGGAATCGCGCTCGGCCTGCACGGCGTGACGCACGATAATCACCTGTTTTATCAAACACCGACATCGCCGCTGAACGAAATGCAGCAGGGACGCGATACGCTCGAGGCAATCACTGGAGTAAAAACGGATCTTGTCCGCACGCCTTACGGCAGTAAACCGTCATTGACGGATGCCCAGATTAAGAATCTCGAAAAAGGCGGATTCGTGTACTGGGACTGGACGATAGACAGTGAAGACTGGAAGTACAAAAACGCACGGTACGTGCCGGAAGTATTGAATCAGCTCGCATATTTGGAAAGCGTTCATACGAGCAGGCCGCATGTCATTTTAATGCATGATCTGCCTGCGACGGTGCACGCTTTACCGAGCCTGATTCAAAAACTGAAAGCCCAGGGCTACTCCTTTGAAGTTCTGACGGATCAAATGATTCCCGTCCATGAATAAAAAAAGCCGGATCTGTATATGATCCGGCTTTTTTTATGTCGAAGCGCTGATCCGTTTTGCAAATTCACCGATCTTCTCATGGATGACAAGATCAAATAAATGGTCGCAATATGTCGGCTCAAGGTTAATGATCACCTGCTTCAAACCGGGAATCCGGCCCGCATCCTCAGGGACAAACCTTGCCGGCGCCACTTCAAGCGAAGTGCCGATCACAAGAAGAAGATCGGCTTTATCAAGCTTTTCATAAAGGGTTTCAAAATGCTGAACGAGATCGCCGAACAGCACGACATCCGTTTTTAATACGGTGCCGCATACCGCATGATCACCGATTTCGGCCGTACATTCCGGCACTTCGTCCTTCAGCAGATGAGAAAGCCCGTAGCGCGCTCCGCAGCGGGGGCATGCGGCGGTCTGAATTGAACCGTGAAGCTCATAGACACTACTGCTTCCCGCTTTCTTATGCAGCCCGTCAATATTCTGCGTGAAAATGTCTACCTGCTTTCCCCGCTTTTCAAGATCCGCCAAATACGTATGGCCGGCATTCGGCTCATAGCTTCCGCTCATTTTCATCTGAAAGAGCTGTTTGAATTTAGGCCAGAATTCACGCGGACGGCGTTCAAAGTATTCCCTGCTCATCGCTTCCATTCTGGAGGTGTCTTCGGTCCATATACCGCCCGCCGAACGAAAATCGGGAATGCCGGATTCCGTGCTCATTCCCGCTCCCGTCAGCACCAGGATACGTTCAGCCTGATTGATCAATGTTATAAACGCTTCCACTCTTCCACCGCCTTTTCTTTTTATCATATCATGAAAAAAGAACGGCGCCTGTTATGCCCGTTCTTTTTCTCCGGAATGATCCTTCACATGAACCGGATCATCGTGGCTCTTCTGTTTTACGAATACATTCTGGCCCGGATAGGCGAACTCCACGCCTTCCTCAGCAAAAATATCAATAATCCGGCGGTTGATATCCTGCCGCACGTCCAGGCTTTCCGCCCAGACGATGGTCTTTGTGTAAAAGTTGAAAAACAGATTGTAATAGCTGTCCGCAAACACGTCAAAGTTAACCATAATCGTATCATCATGCACGCCTTCATGTTCACGAAGCATTTCTCTGAGCCTTGTGATACACCGCTCTAAACGATCAATCGGCGTCGCATAAGAAACACGAACGGAAAACGTGACCTGGCGCTTCGTCATCCTCGTCCAGTTTGTGATGGCTTCCATGGACAGCGTTGAATTGGGTACGGTAACAAGCGCCCCCTGCGCCGTCCGGAACCTTGTGCTTCGGAATGTGATATCTTCAACGCCCCCCGTCACAGATGACGTCTCGACCCAGTCGCCGATCGTAAACGGCTTTTCCGTAATGATGATAATGCCGCCGAAAAAATTGCTGATCGTATCTTTAGCCGCAAGCGCGAAGGCCAAGCCGCCAAGTCCGAGTCCGGCCACGAACCCGTTTACATCATAATTGAATTCCTGCGCGATCACACTGACGCTGAGCGCGAGAATGACAAAGCGCAGCACCTTGGATAAAAACGGCGCCAAAATGTCATCCATATCCAGCTCAAAGCGCTGATTGACTTTATGAAATAAAAACGAAGACGCCGATGTCAGGTTGCAAAGCCCCCAGGCGATCAGCGCTATGATCAAAGAGCGGTACATTTTTTTGACAATATCCATCTGTCCGTCTAAAAACGGCGAATACTCAATCGCCAAAAACAGACCCAGCGCCACGAAAAACCATCTGGCCGGCTTGTCAAACGCTACGGCAATCTGTTTGAATATGTCGGTTTTCGGCTTGTTCGCCAATTTGTAAATGAGCTGAAAAAAGTATTTGACAAACAGTTTTCTCAAAACGAGAAAAGCCGCTAAAATTCCGATGCTGATACTGATCTGCAAAATATGGTCAAGAGTAAAAAAGCTCTGAAATTGTGTCATCATGGCATATGCTCCTTTGTCTTGTCGAAAATCTATTATACTAAAACATTCGGACATCAGCCTGTTTTAATGTCTTTAGGCAGCCTGAAAAACCCCGGCATCAGAGCACAGCCGGGGTTTTCACACATTCGTTCATCTTTCAGCCAGATACAACAGGGTCAGGCACTATTTCTTCTTTGATTGTGTCTGTTTCAGGAGAGTCGCTTTTTGGATTTCAGCATCGGTTTCGGCCTTAATTCTTTCTTCCACTTTCAATCTCCCTTTTCCCATGATCTCGCCTCCTTTTTGCCATTATAAAACATCACTGCGGATTGTAAACCGAAAAAAGCACTATCTTTATTCCAAAAAAATACTGTTTTGCACATTCACCAGTTTGAATCGCTGTGCATATACGAATCTGATATAATAACAGAAATGCCCATGAGGGGAGCTGACAAGCTTGTATACCATCGCTCATCGCGGCGCATCCGGTTACGCGCCCGAAAATACATTTGCGGCATTTGATATCGCTGCCGAAATGAACGCTGATTTCATTGAGCTTGACGTCCAGCTCACAAAAGACGGCCAGATTGTCGTCATCCATGATGACAAAGTCGACCGGACGACGGACGGCTCCGGTTTTGTAAAAGATTTTACGCTGAAGAAGCTGCAGTCTCTGGACGCCGGCAGCTGGTATGGGGCTGAGTTTAAAGGGGAGCGGATTCCCCTGCTCGAAGAGGTTCTGAAGCGTTATCATTCTGAAATCGGTTTTTTAATTGAACTGAAAGGGCACATTTCTCAAGTCGGTCTTGAAAAAGCAGTCGGCCAGCTGTTAAGCAGGTTTACCTTTTCCATCCACCCTATCGTTCAATCATTCAGTCTCAAATCGATTCAGACCTTTCACGACATGTATCCGTCCGTTCCGACTGCAATTATCGCAAGACCCAGCTTCGGGATGTTTTCCAAAAGCCAGCTGGCCGCTTACAAATCAGCCGCAAATTATGTCAATATTAAATATACCCGCCTGAATCGGTTCTTGATTTCCACCGCTCACAAACACGGCCTGAAAGTATTTGCCTGGACGGTCAGAAATCACAAGACGGCCGAAAAGCTGCAAATGATGGCAGTTGACGGCATTGTAACTGATTTTCCGGATATTATTTCTAAGGATGGCTGATATGAAACAATACATCGCAATTTTTATCGGAGGCGCGCTTGGCGCATTGCTCCGCTTTGAAATGAGCGCGCACATTCACAGCGGATCTTTCCCGGGTGCCACTTTCCTCGAAAACGCGGCGGGAAGCCTTTTACTCGGTCTTATTACGGGTTATTTCATCATTCGGGCTAAACGCCCTCTTTTTACCGCCTTTTTAGGAACCGGTTTTTGCGGAGGTTTCACGACGATGTCAACCTTCGCAAAAGAAACCGTTTTTCTGCTGCAATCGTCTCCCGCAGCGGCTTTTTGTTATGCTGCCGCGACTTTATTCGCTGGTCTTGCCCTTGCATACGCCGGCATTTTTTGGGGACGGCGGATTGCCCTTCACGCAGCGGGAAGGGGGCATGATACGCCATGACGATTGTCCTGATGCTTATCGCGGCGGGTATCGGAGCGGTATTACGGTCTCTGCTGGGTAAAACAATTTCAGAAAGAACAAAAGGTTTTCCGATTCCGCTTGGAATGGCTGCGGTCAACCTGCTCGGCTCCTTCGGCCTCGGCATATTCACCGGATTGGGTCTGGATAATCCTTCTGCCGGCATCATCATCGCGACGGGCTTTTTCGGTGCGTTTACGACCTTTTCCACATTCAGTATTGAAGCCGTGCAGCTGATGATGAACAACCGCATAAAGGAAAGTCTGCTCTACATCGCTGTTTCAGCAGCCGGAAGCCTTTTGGCGTTCTGGTGCGGCTTTGTTATGATAACCATTTAAAAAAACCTTGAGCTTATTTTTCGCTCAAGGTTGCGTTATGAAGCATGACCGTTTCAGGCACGGGCAGCGGGCGGTTTATTGTCCCCTGACCGCCCGGGCGGCCCTGTTCTTCTTTGAGTTCAAGCTGTTTAATAAACCGGCCGTCCATTTCTAATATGAGGGCAGTGTATCCCCCGATTTGTATCGACTCACCCGCACAAATGTCAATATTCCGTTTCAGCACAAGACCGCCGATCGTATCGACTTCCTCTTCAATCTCTGCGCCGAGAAGATGATTCACCTGATCGATCCGAACCTTTCCGTCCAGCACATAATGGCGTTCGGACAGCTTTTGAATCTGCGGCTGTTCGTCCTCATCAAATTCGTCTCTGATATCGCCGACGATTTCTTCAAGTATGTCTTCGGTCGTCACAAGACCGGACGTTCCGCCGTATTCATCAGACAATATCGCCAAATGAATCCGTTCTCTCTGCATTTTTATCAGCAGGTCGTGTATCGGGATCGTCTCGATGACTTCAATCACCGGGCGGACGTAAGACATGATGGATACTTCCGCTTTTTCATCTTCTGTCATAAACAGCAGATCTGAAAAGAGATGCTTCGTATTGATCATGCCGATGACACTGTCTTTGTCCCCGTCCGTTACGGGCCAGCGCGTATATTTGTCTTTCAGCATCATATCAAGCATTTCCGGCACGTCCATATCAGTGGAAACAGCCGCGATTTCTTTTCTCGGGATCATGATTTCCTTGGCGATCCGATTATCAAAATCAAAAATTTTATTCACAAATGTATATTCAGACGGATTGATTTCTCCGTTTTTTAAACTTTCTGACAGCAGGATCCGCAGCTCTTCTTCAGAGTGGGAGCCTTCATGCTCAGATGCCGGCTTTAATCCGGCCAAACCGGTCAGAATTCTCGCGGAGCCGTTCAGCACCCAAATAAACGGGAACATGAACACGTAAAATAACCGAAGCGGTCCGGCAATCCATAACGTCAGCTTTTCCGCTTTTTGAATCGCAACCGTTTTAGGCGCAAGCTCACCGACGACGACATGTAAAAACGTAATCAGCCCGTACGCCGCAGCAAAAGCAATCACATGCTCGGCTGAATCCGGCAGCCCCATGCCCTGAAACACAGGATGAAGCATCCGCTCAAATGCAGGCTCTCCCAGTACGCCGAGCCCGATGGATGTGAGTGTAATGCCAAGCTGCGAGGCGGATAAATACTCATCAAGATCCGTAATGATACGCTTTGCGAGCACCGCCCGTCTGTTCCCTTCTGAGATGAGCTGATCGATTCTGGATCTCCTCACTCTGACGATCGCAAATTCACTCGCCACGAAAAACGCCGTTAACGCAATGAGCACACCGATTAAAATCAAACTGTCAATATCGTCCATTTCACCTTATCCCGAATTGAAGGATAAGGACGTCACCTCCTGATTTCATCGTTTTTTCTTAAGCGAGAGGAACGAAATGGGTGATTGACTACACAGAGGGCCCCATCCTGCCACCTCCTAAGTCAAAGCATGATTGTCATTTGTATAGTTTATTGTATCACAACTCCATTCTTTCATCATTTTCAGATTTTTCATCATATAAAAACAGCCTTCAAAAAGAAGGCTGCCGTTATCTGCTTCGGAAATGATTTTCTAAACAAAGCGCCGTATTAATCCCCCCGAATCCCATGCTTAAGCTTAACGCATGGTGTACGGTATGGGCGCTCGGCCCGTCGGTCACCCACTGAAATGAATCGTCAATCGGCTCCGTTAAGTTTCGGATCGGATGAAGCTTGTTTTCCCGCATTTGCAAGAGAACAGCAATGATTTCCACCGTTCCGGCCGCACTCAGACCGTGTCCGGTAATCGATTTTGTCGCATTAATCCGCGCGTGCGACAGGCCGCTTTCAGAAAGCGCCCGGCATTCAGTCTTATCTCCGATCGGCGAACCAGTGCCGTGCGGGTTGATGTAATCAATCTCTTTCGCTGAAAGACCGGCCCGCTCCAGCGCCTGGCGGATCACCGTCATTTCGCCCTCTGCTGAAGGATTCGGGTTGCGGTTGGCATCGGAAGCCATCCCCCAGCCCTTTAAGCCGGCCCACGATCGTGCGCCCCTCTCTTCGGCAGATTCAGCGCGTTCCAGCACAATCGCCCCGCACGCCTCTCCGAATATAAACCCGTCCGTATGCCGGTCAAACGGGCGGCAGGCGGCTTCAGGCCGTTCAGCGTATGTATCAGTGCCCATCGCTCCCAAAGAACGGAGAGCGTGACACTCCATGTACGACAGATCGGCCAGCGCCCCGATCACGATGCACCGGTCAAACAGGCCTCCTATGATTCCTTGAGCAGCCTGGATAACCGCTGCCTGGCCGCTTGCCGACGCGCCGCCGACCGTAAAGGCCGGCCCTTTTATCCCGAATTGCTCCGTGCAAAGCCCCGACAAATCACTATCCATAAAAGAAAGCCCGTATGTCGGATTTACAAATTGCGGCGTTTCACCGTTTTTCTCAAAGGCCTGCAGCAATTCGCGCTGCGTCATATTCGACCCGCCGATGATCAGACCGGTGCGGCTGTGATCAGCGCCGTCTAATTGAGCGTCATGCCACGCTTCATATAAAGCGATAAGCGCCGTCTTTCCTGATAATGCGGCCCTTCGGTACAAGCGCTTCGACAGCGCGTCCGGCGGCGTTAATTCGCTAAGCTCCGCGCCGATAAACGAACTGCCTTTCTGCCGGCCGGGGCGTTTCATCACATCAAAGGCGTGCCGCCCCTCCATGAGCGCAGCGAGAAACGCCTCCTTGCCTTGTCCGACCGCGGTTAAGACTCCGATTCCTGTAATGCTGATGTCTGACGTGCCATTATTTCTCCTCGACATGTGTCCGTTCTCCCATCTTTATGTATTGGAAGCTATGAAGAAAAATCTTGATACAGTGCTTTGAAAATATCGCGCGACTGTCTGATCTGTTCCGAAGGCACGCTGAAAGATAATCGGAAATAGCCGCTTTTTCCAAATCCGCTGCCAGGTACGATCAATAGTTTGTATTTCTGTGCGGCATGCATGCAGAACGCCACTTCGTCTTCAATCGGTGATTTCGGAAAGACGAAAAAGCCTCCTTTCGGCATTTCAAATTCGAAGCCGGCTTCTGTGAGGATGTCCACCATAAGGTCTCTCCGCTTTCTGTAAGGTTCAGCGTCAATCGAAAGATCATCCATTTTCGCCACGGCGCGCTGCATCATGACCGGAGCGTTCACAAAGCCGAGCGTCCGGTTGCAGAAAACGAATGCATCCGTCAGAAGATCGCCCTCAGGCATTTGGGCGTCCGCCGCGATATACCCGAGCCTTTCCCCCGCAATGCCGAGATCTTTACTGAACGAACTGACTAAAATCACGCGGTGATACGCCTGAAACGGATTCGCCTGCTCTTCTCCGTAGATCAGCTGGCTGTACGGTTCATCAAATAAAATAAATATGCTTTGGCCGTTCCGCTCTTCGGCTTCTTTTAATAAGGCGCCCAATTCGTTAAGGTTTTTCTGGCTGAGCACAGTCCCCGTCGGATTATGCGGCGTATTAACGATCAGTCCTTTCGTACGGGGGGTGATCGCACCTTTAACCGCTTCAATATCAATCTCAAATGAGTCAGTCAGCGGGCAGATGACGGGTCTGCCGCGGTAATTTTCAACATACGCTTTATATTCCGCAAAATAAGGCGAAAGAAGGATGACTTCTTCCTCCGGGTTTAAAATGCTCTTCAGCGCGACATTCAGCGCCCCGCCGGCTCCGACCGTCATAACTGTATGCCTGGCGGAAATTTCTGTCTGAAACCGCTCTGACAAAAAGCGGGCAACCTTTTCTCTCGCCTCCGGAAGCCCTTGGTTTTGTATGTATCCGTGCCGTCCTGTTTCAGCCGCTTCGCATAGCGCCTTTTTAAATGTTTCAGGCGGCTCCGCAACCGGATTTCCTATCGAAAAGTCAAACACCTTATCGGCGCCGAACTCTTTTTTCAGCCGAGCGCCTTCATCAAATAGTTTGCGTATCCATGAACCTTTCTCCAGATTCTGTGTCACTTCCCTTGATAAACCGGCCACTGTCATCTGTCCCTTCTGTCTTTTTCTGCCGTTTCTATTTACAATGATTATGAAAGATTTACATGGCGCAGTCAACGCTTTTTCAGACAGCCTGCCGCCCCGTTTCAGGAGAAAGACGGAAAACAATAAACTTGTGCAAACTCCCCTTCATATATTAAACTATTCTCATAACTATAACGTGATGGTTGGGGAGGGATTTAGATGGGGCTGAGACTTATCGCATCAGTGAATTAGCAGAGCTTGCCGGTGTAACGAAACGCACGGTGGATTACTACACAAACCTCGGGCTTTTAAAGCCTGACAGGTCTTGTTCGAACTATCGTTACTACGATACACTTGCACTTAATCGGTTAAAGTTTATAGTCGCTTGTAAAAAGCAGCGATTGGCCCTGTCTGATATAAAAGATCGACTGGAGAACCAGTTTCCCTCTTCAGCCCTGCCTGACGATGTTGGAAATCTGGCATCGGAAATTGATCACATGAATCAAAACATCTCCGGGATCTTGAATCGGTTTGAAAAGCTTGAACCAGAGGAGCGCGCCCAGCTGAAAAAAAGGCTGGCTCCTGAAAAGCTTGCAGTGCTTCAATCATTTATGCTGCTGTTAAGTTAAACCATTATCTTACTAACAGGAGGTGTTACCTTCATCTTCCCAAAAGAAGTGAAGGTTCTAATTGGACATTGTGAATTTGATTTTAGTCGCGGTTTTAATCGCGCTGACGGCATTTTTCGTAGCATCTGAGTTTGCGATAATCAGAATCAGAGGCTCACGGGTTGACCAGCTTATAGCAGAAGGAAATAAAGCCGCAATCGGTGTCAAAAAAGTGACCACGCATTTAGATGAGTATTTATCGGCGTGCCAGCTCGGCATAACATTGACTTCCATCGGTCTTGGTGTCTTAGGCGAATCAACGATTGAACGCTTGCTTCATCCGCTTTTCACAAAGATAAACGTACCAAGCTCATTATCGCATATTATTTCATTTATTCTCGCCTACGCGATCATTACATTCTTACACGTGGTCGTGGGAGAATTGGCGCCGAAAACAGTCGCCATCCAGAAAGCGGAAGCCGTTTCAATGCTGTTTTCGAAACCGCTCATTTGGTTTTACCGCATCATGTTCCCGTTTATCTGGCTTCTGAACAACTCCGCCCGTCTTTTAACGAAGATGTTCGGTCTGGAGACGGTGTCTGAAAATGAGCTTGCCCACTCTGAAGAAGAGCTGCGCATCATTTTATCGGAAAGCTATAAAAGCGGTGAAATCAACCAGTCTGAATTTAAATATGTGAACAAAATCTTTGAATTTGACGACAGACTTGCAAAAGAAATCATGATTCCGCGTACGGAAATCGTCAGTCTGCCGCATGATATTAAAATTTCTGAAATGATGGATATCATTCAGATTGAAAAATATACCCGGTACCCTGTCGAAGAGGGTGACAAAGATAATATTATCGGCGTTATTAACATTAAAGAAGTGCTGACCGCCTGCATCAGCGGCGAAGTATCAGTCGACTCGCCGATTACGGATTTTGTCAATCCGATCATCCATGTGATTGAGTCGGCACCGATTCATGATCTGCTTGTAAAAATGCAGAAGGAACGGGTTCATATGGCGATTCTGTCGGATGAATACGGCGGAACCGCGGGGCTTGTCACCGTTGAAGACATTATTGAAGAAATCGTCGGAGAAATCCGTGATGAATTTGATATCGATGAAATCAATGAAATCCGCAAACTCGGCGACGGCCATTACATGCTTGACGGCAAGGTCCTGATTGATCAAGTGAACGAACTCCTCGGCATCCATTTAGAAAATGACGAGGTCGACACCATCGGCGGCTGGTTCCTTACCCAGAAATACGACGTCGAACAATACGACTCGATTATCGAAGAAGGCTGCGAATTTATCATTAATGAAATTGACGGCCACCACGTCGCATATATCGAAGTGAAAAAACTGGCGTTTGATGAACTGCTGGAAACCGCCGAACAAAAAGAAGCATAACAAAAAAGCTTGCGCGTCTGATACAGACGGCAAGCTTTTTTTCATTTACAGTTGTTCAAGTTTTTTCTCAAGCTCTTTAATTCTGGCATTCAGCTCTTCTGTCATGGCCGCAAGCCTCTCCTTCGGCGCAAGATCGGAAAAGTCCTCCAAAAAAATCGGCTCGCCGATGATAAGCCGCATTTTTCCCTTTTTAAACAGCGCTTTTCCCGTAGACGGCCCTTTATATGCGGCCGGAACGAGCGGCGCTTTCCCCATTTGGGCGATGGTCACGGCCCCTCTTTTCAGCGGGACGTCTTCAGAAGTTCTCGTGCCGCTCGGAAAAATCCCGACAATCTTCCCTTCCTTCAGTAGCTTAATCGGCGTTTTAATGCTGCTCGGACCCGGATTTTCACGATCAACCGGAAACGCGTGAATCTTCTTTAAAAAACTTCCGATCCACTTTTTCTGAAACAGCTCTTTTTTCGCCATATAATGAATCTGATGGGGCAATATCCCGACACCGAGCGTGAGGACGTCCACCCAGCCCGCATGCGTGCACGCGATAACGAATCCTTTATCAGACGGAAGATTCTCTTTATTGTATACTTTGACTCCTCCGCGCAGAGAAAGAATGAATTTGATGGCATTTGCACAAAACTTATACATAACGCACTTCCTTTGTTGTAATGATCAAAAGTGTTCTCTCTCTATTATAACAATATTTTTTATTACCTGGTAC
This sequence comes from Bacillus sp. NEAU-242-2, assembly GCF_027853835.1. NCBI lineage: Bacteria > Bacillati > Bacillota > Bacilli > Caryophanales > Bacillaceae > Bacillus > Bacillus sp. NEAU-242-2. Next base: position 1,015,230 of record NZ_JAPNNY010000001.1, read on the forward strand.
TAATAAATATATTTTTCCTCCGCCGATCTCTATCTTTTATGACGGATTTTGGGTACTATAGAGAAATGGTGTTTGATGAGGTGAAAATGAATTTAAGCCGTTTGCATGGAACGTGCAACTTTAAACCTTTCTTATGCGTGTATAACATAGAGGGGAGAAAAGGCAGTGACGATCGATGAAATTTACCAAATGTATATGAATGATGTTTACCGGTTCCTGCTCTCCATGACAAAAGACAAGCATCTCGCTGAAGATTTGCTGCAGGAAACCTTTATGAGGGCATACATACACATTCACTCCTACGACCACAGCAAAGTAAAGCCATGGCTTTTTCAAGTGGCGAGAAATGCGTTTATAGATTATGTCAGAAAACATAAAAAGGAAGTGACCATTTCCGATGACTTAATTGGGAGCCTTTTTCAGACGGCTGTTCAAAGCCCGGCTCATCAGATTGAAATCAAGGAAGTGCTGACAGGGTATATGTCCGAACTTCCCGACAATTATCGGGAGGCCTTAACACTGTATTATTTAAAAGAACTGAATTACAAAGAAGCATCCCATATTATGAATATTTCAGAGGCTAATTTTAAAAGTGTTTTATTTCGTGCCAGACAGCGGCTGAAAGCACTTTATAATAGAGGTGTTAATGATGAATGAAGAATTTAAAAAGCGTTTTTACCAATACAAAAATGGAGAAATGAGCGACCGGGAAATGGCCGCCTTTGAAGAAGAGCTGGAAAAGCTGGAAGTCTATCAGGAGTTGATTGAAAGCGAAATGCAGGACGACCGGGAATGGGACGTCGGCATCAGCCCGGAAAAACAGAAGGCCATTTTGTCATACGGAAAACGCAAATCGTATTTGCGGATTTCAGTTCTCGCCGTCATCTCCACTTTGATGATTTTGCCGCTTTGCACTTTGGGAAGCTACCTCTATTACGGTCTGGGAGGAAAGGAAAGCACCGGCAATCAATTAATGGAAACCGCGGCCGTGACGGTCGCGACCACCATGCCGAACGTCCTCGTCGATACCTCCGGACTGAAAAGCCAGGTGAAGCTGTTTGGAATGAATACAGAGTTTCCGCTGCAAAAGCAGATCGGCACAAAAACGAAATCCGTCGGCGGAGAACGGATTGAAATGTTTTTAGATAAGGTCAAATCGCCTGCCGTTAACTACTATGATCTAGACGCGGCACAGTCAAAACATTATTTCGCCCATCCTTCCGGCTTAAAGGAACGCACGATTGACAAAGCCGGACAGACATTAAAAAAATTGCCTGAAGGAAGCGTGGCGGAGGTCTATCTTTCTTATGACCGGGCCTACCCTTCTTCCCAAGTATATTCAACTTTTAAAAAATACGATGTGAAGTTTTTATGGAACGCGGTCGAAACGGAGAAAAATCTGAAAGACAGTCCTTATGCCGAGCCGTTAGGATTTCCCGGGAAAGATTCCAAGATGGTGTCCTCTTTCGAAACGCAAGGACAGACAGACCGTGAACAATTTATCAATGCCCTTGAATTTATGTCCCGCCATAAAAAATGGGCTCATGCAATATCGAAACGCAAAGACATGAATCTTGGCAGCCGAATCGACTATGTTGAACATCACGGAATGAACGTATACGGCTCTGTCGTGACGGGGCCGACAAAAGAAATCGAACGTCTGCTGAAAAACAAAACAGTAAAAGCAGCAAACATCGGTGAGGTGGAATTATGGAATTGGTAAGAATTTTTAAAGAGCATAATGTTTTCGGCTGGATATCAGTCGGTACCGCGATTTTGTCGCTGCTGCTTTTGAACGTGGCAATCATCAGCAATGTGACTTTCTATTCTTATCAGATGCTGCCGTTTGCGATGGCCGCCGTGCCGTTCGGCATCATTGAGCTGTTTATTAAAAAAGGACGGACGGGCCCGGGACTGCTCGGTGTCATCCTCAACCTTTTCGTCATTGTCTGTGTATATACGATCGTTGCCGTTGATACGAATCTGCAATTCGGTTTTTAAACATAAAAACAGGCCCTTTTACGGGGGCCTGTTTTTTTAAAATGGAAGAACGCCGATTAAATGCAGCAATACGACGATGATAGCCAGCGGCACGAGATATTTCAGAAGGAAATACCACACCTGAAAGAAACGATAGCCGATGGCGGAACCGCTTTTCATCTCGGCGAACAGCTCCCGCTTCGGTATTTTCAGCGGGATGAAGATTGATATTAATAAAGCGCCGAGCGGAATCAGCACATTGCTCACTGTGAAATCCGCTAGATCAAAAAACGTTTTTCCGAACAAATGAACATCACCGAGCACACCGTATGATAAACACGACGGAATTCCGACTAAGAAAATGAGCAGACCGCTTGTCCACGACAGCTTCTTCCTTTTCGTTTCATCACCTTTCCCGACAGTCGCTACGATAATTTCCACCATCGAAAAGGCCGAAGTCAGCGCGGCAAAGAAAAAGACCGCCAGAAAGCTGATAAAAAACAGCGAGCCGAACGGCAGCCGGTCAAACACAGCCGGCAGTACGGTAAACAGCAGTGTAGGCCCTTCATCCGGTTTAAATCCGAACGAAAAAACCGCCGGAAAAATGGCCAGTCCCGCAAACAGCGTGACGAGCACATTCATCACAACAATGGAACCCGCCGATCCCGGAAGGTTTTGGGTTTTCGGCAGATACGAACTGTATGTCACCATGACCGAAACGCCGAGCGTTAATGTAAAGAACGCCTGTCCTAAAGCATATAGGATGGATTCCGGCGTCAAATCTTCAAAGTGCGGAACCAATAAAAATCTAATCCCCTCAACGGCATGATCGAGCGTGACTGATCGCAGCACAAGCAATAGAAACAGCACGAATAAAACCGGCATCAGCACCGCACTGACACGTTCAATCCCTTTCTGCACGCCTTTTGCGACGACCGCCACGGTCAAGATCATAAATACAAGCTGCGCGGCGAGAGTCTGGATCGGATTTTCAATGACCGTCCCGAACACCGTTCCGTACTGCTCCTGAGTGAGCCCGGATAAAGAACCCGTAACAGCTTTTAACACATAAAGCAAAATCCACCCGCCGACAACACTGTAAAAAGACAAAACTAAAAAACAGGCCGCCACACCCACATAACCCGTGAGGTGCCATACCGACTTCGGCGCGGCTTGTTTGTAGGCATCAATCGCATTTGTCTGGCTCCGTCTTCCGAAAATAAATTCACCGAGCAAAAGCGGATAGCCTAAAAGCACGGTAAAGAGGACGAATACAAGAAAAAAAGCGCCTCCTCCGTTCGTACCCGCTACGTAAGGGAACTTCCAAATGGCTCCCAGGCCGATCGCCGAACCGGCAGCGGCCATAATAAATCCTATTTTTGAGGCCCATTGAACCCTTTTTTGGTCAGACACGACTTTCCACTTCCCTTCCGCCCTATATTATCCCTTATTCACTGCGATAACTTAAGCCCATTTCAATATGTTTCATTATTCCGAAAAATAAAAAGGAGCGGCGGGTGCCGCTCCTTACAAATCCCCGTTTAATTTCGAATGCTTTCTCGAATATAAGAAATAAATCACCAGACCGATGATCAGCCAGATAAAGAAACGGAATATGGTGGTGGCGCCAAGGTTAATAATTAAAAATACGCAGAACAGAATGGATAATATCGGAATAAAGGGAACCCCCGGACATTTAAAAGCTCTTGGCAGATCAGGCTGTTTCTTTCTCAATACGATAACCGCTACTGAAATCAGGACAAATGCGGCAAGCGTGCCGATGTTCACCAGCTTCGCCAGCTCATCAAGCGGGACGAGTGAGCCGAGTAATGCCGACAGGATGCCGAACACCCATGTCACCACGTGCGGCGTTTTATGCTTCGGATGGACTTTTGAAAGCGCCCCCGGCACCAAACCGTCACGAGACATGGCAAACATCACCCTCGTCTGGCCGTACAGCATGACGAGCATCACCGTTGTCATTCCCAACACTGCACCGATATCAATAATCCCGGCCACCCAATTCTGTCCGGCCATCTGCAGGACGAGAGACACGGGATGGTCAACGCCTTCAAAGCGGGCAAACGGAACGACGCCCGTCATAATCGCCGATACGGTCACATACAGCACAGTGCAGACGATTAATGAAAAGATAATTCCTTTCGGCAGATCCTTCGCCGGATTTTTCGTTTCTTCAGCGGCAGAAGAGACGGCGTCAAAACCGATAAAAGAGAAGAAAACGAGCGCCGCGGCACTGAAAACACCGCCGAACCCCATCGGTATAAACGGCTGCCAGTTGTGAGGTTTGACATATACGGCCGCAACGGCGATAAACAATAGAACAACCAGAACCTTCAAAATGACCATAATATTATTGACCCGCTTCGATTCCTTAATGCCTAAGTAGAGGAGGAATGTAATCGCAAGCACGATAACAAATGCGGGGAGATTAAAGAATGTGACCGTGCCTTTAATAGATCCCGGCGCGGCCGTTAATGCGGTCGGAAGATGAATGCCGAAGCCCGCCAAGAATGATTGAAAATAGCCGGACCAGCCGACCGAAACCGCGCTGACGGCGAGCATATATTCTAAGATTAAATCCCATCCGATGATAAATGCGAGAAGTTCACCCAGTGTCGCATAAGTAAACGTGTAGACGGAACCGGAAACCGGGACGCTTGAAGCAAATTCGGCATATGATAAAGCCGCAAATAAACACGCAAGAGCGGCGATGACAAATGAAACGGTCAGCCCCGGTCCCGCCGTGACAGCGCCTGTTCCGGTTAATACAAAAATTCCCGTTCCGATGATGGCCCCTATCCCCAGAAGGGTCAAATCAAAGGCCCCTAACTCTCTTTTCAGCGACTTTTCCCCGCCCGTTGCGGCAAGCAGGTCCTGAATGCTTTTCTTTCTGAATATGCTCCCCTTCATCTGCTTCACTCCTTGTAAATCAATATATGTTAGAATATTCAGATAACAATAGCAATAATGACTAAATTCTTATTTTTCGCATGAAATGTTTCAGCACATCATTCCTTTCTCCTACATCATATTATAGCGAAAAATATAAAAATGAAAATAACTTTTTGAAAATTCTATATATTATTTCAGTTTTCATAAAACAGAACTCAGCGGATTCTCTGCTGTGAAATATTAACATTGGTGATTCGGCTGGAGACTTCCATTTTTTAAAAATCGTATTCATATGTAATCAAATAAAAATCCCGCACTTTTTAAAAGCGCGGGATAAGACTTGCGTATTATGTTGAAATAAACCTGCCGCCATTTACGTGAATGGTCTGCCCAGTCATATAGGAAGATTCGTCTGAAGCCAGAAGCACGTAAGCTCCGGCGTGTTCCACAGGCTGTCCCGGTCTTCCCATCGGAGTGTCCAGACCGTGCTTTTCCACCTTTTCTTCAGTAAACGTTGCCGGAATCAGGGCGGTCCAGATCGGCCCGGGTGCCACCGCATTTACTCTGATCCCCTGATCGGCCAATGACATCGCCATTGAACGCGTAAAGGAAACGATGCCGCCTTTCGTGCACGAATAGTCGATCAATGATGTGTCTCCCTGATAAGCGGTAATCGACGTTGTATTAATGATGGCGCTCCCTCTTTTGAGATGAGGCAGCACAGCTTTAGTCATATGAAACATAGAAAACATGTTTGTACGGAATGTCTTCTCCAGCTGTTCAGCCGTAATATCAAGAATCCCGTTTTGCGGATGCTGCTCAGCCGCATTATTAACGAGAATTTCTATTTTTCCGTAGTGATCTAAGACTTGCCGGACCGCCTTCTGACAATGCGCCTCATCACCGACGTCTCCCGGAATTAACAGGCATTCGGCCTGGTATTCTTCCGCACGCTTTTTCGTTCTCTCGGCATCGGCATGTTCGTCTAGGTACAGGATGGCAAGATCCGCCCCTTCCTTCGCGTAAGCGATCGCAGCCGCTGCGCCGATGCCGCTGTCTCCGCCCGTAATAACGGCGACTTTTCCTTTTAATCTGCCCGACCCTTTTACATCCGGGTCCTCCAAGAGCGGCTTCGGCTCCATGTCTGACTCCATTCCGGGCTGGCGGTTTTGCACCTGCGGCTTTTGTCCTTCCGTCTGTCTGTCTATCGGATTCATATTCTCACACTCCTGCAATTGGTATTACTGAGACGATACCACGCAGTGCGGGGAGTTAAACGGACAAATATGCCGGTAATTAAAGCTGCTGAGCCGTTTCGGGAAAAGCGCCGGTGTATTTCGCAGACGGTCTGTAAATCATGTTGTCAGCGGACTGTTCAAGCACATGTGCGCACCAGCCTGCCATTCTGCTTGCTGAAAAGGTCGGCGTAAATAAATCATTGTCGACATCAATGGCCTGCATCACAGCCGCTGCGTAAAACTCCACATTCGTATACAGCTTCCGTCCGGGCTTATATTGCTCTAACAAGCGGATGGCTTCCTTCTCCACATAAAGCGCCAAGTCAAGCGACGGATCATTTCCCGCCACTTCTTCAGCCTTTATGCGCAGCGCTTCCGCCCGCGGGTCTTTTGTTTTGTACACCCTGTGCCCGAAGCCCATCAGGCGTTCTCCCCTCATAAGCTTCGCTGTCAAATACGCTTCTGCATTTTCTTTTTCCCCGATGTCTTCAAGCATTTTCGTGACGCCTGAAGGCGCGCCTCCGTGCAGCGGCCCTTTCATCGTACCCAGTGCGGCAGTGACGGCAGACACTAAGTCCGATTCAGTCGAAACCGTGACTCTCGCTGAAAAAGTCGATGCATTCATCCCGTGTTCCATCGCCAGAATCATATACGTCTCAAGCGCTTTCTTTTGGGCTGCGGACGGCTGCCTGCCTGTCAGCATATACAAATAGTTTTCAACGTGTCCGTATCGCGCCTCAGGTGACAGCGCTTCCTGCCCTTGTTTACGGCGATATCTGTACGCAATAATCGTCGGTGTGACGGCAATCAGTTTAATCGCTTCTTCCGGCTTGGGCGGATATGTAAATGAATCTGTGCCCAAACCCGAAACAGCCGTTCTCAGCACCGCCATGTCGTCCATTTCATCCGGAAGCGTTTCCAGTAAGCCGATCAAATGTTTCGGAAGCCCGCGCTCGGCTGCAAGTTCTTCCTGAAACGCAAGCAATTGCCGCTCATCAGGAAGCGCCCCGTTCAAAATGAGATACGCCGCTTCTTCAAAACTGAATTGCAATGCGATATCCTTCGCGTCATAGCCGCGATATATTAAATGCCCCTTTTCTCCGTCAATGTGGCTGATCGCCGTTTCTGCACAAGTAATCCCTTTCAATCCACGATAAATCAATTTCATTCCCCCTTATCCTCTTTCTGTTATTATAGTAAATATAATATTTAAAAAATAATGAATATTTTTAAGGGAATTAATTAAAACTTTTAATCAGAGGAGTGCATCTATGGATTTTAAATGGCTTCACACCTTCGTCACCGCGGCAAAATACGAGAATTTCAGAAAAACGGCGGAAACGCTTTTTTTATCTCAGCCGACCGTCACCGTTCATATAAAATTATTAGAGAAAGAAATCAGCTGCAAGCTGTTTCAGCGGAGCGGCCGGAAAATACAATTGACGGAAGAAGGAAAAGCATACGTGCCGTTTGCCATGAGACTTTTGGAAGACTATGAAAACAGCATGGCGGAGCTGCACAGGGTGCGCCAGGGCTACTCGCACACGCTGACACTCGCTGTTTCGCCGCTTATCGCCGACACCGTTCTCCCGTCTGTCATGAAGCGTTATACAGAGGACAATAAAGAAACCGAAATGACGGTCACCATTTTCGAATCGGAAGAAATCGCCTCTCAAATCAGAAACGGCTCAGCCGATATCGGACTGAGCTGTTTAAAGGTGCAATCATCTTCCCTCACTTGCCGCCCCCTGTACAATGACCCCGTTGTCCTCGTCGCGCCACCCGGCCGAAAACCCGGGACAGGGAAGGCGGATGAAGTGAAAGACCTGTTCGGACAATATCTGCTTTTGACCCATAACCATCCTGACTATTGGGATGATTTGCTCCGCCAGGTCAGAATACAGTTCCCTTTCGTCAGAACAATGAAGGTGACACAGACGCATATTACGAAACGATTTATTAAAGAGGGGCTGGGCGTCTCATTTCTGCCGCTGTCAGCGGTACGGTCCGAACTCGCCGCAGGCAGCATGATTGAAATTCCGTGCGAATTCGCCCAGATGCCGAGCGCGGGCGCGTACGCCATCGCCCTCTATGAAAATGAAAAAAAGAAAACCTTTTTAGATTTTTTATCACATTTTCATTTTTAGGTGAAACAAATGGAGCTCTGCCCCGTCTAAATAAAAAACCCGTTCGGATGAACGGGTTCTCTCACTGCTAGAATCTTTTCGCGCCCAGGTAGCGCGGCTTCCAGTAGCTGTTATTCAGATCACTTGTTGTGACGCCGTCAGAACCGGCATGGATGAACTTGTTGTTTCCGATGTACACACCCATGTGTGAAGGGCCGGCCTGATATGTTGTAAAGAAGACGAAGTCTCCTCTTGACGGGCTGGACACGCTCTTCATTGAGCTCCAGTATCCCGCAGTGCTTGTTCTGCCGACACTCGTCTGTTTGTTTAACAGGTACCAGATAAATCCGCTGCAGTCAAAGCCGGAAGTCGTTGTTCCGCCCCATACATACGGCGTGCCGATTAAAGATTGCGCATCAGAAATCAGCTTGTTTACATTCAGGCTCGTCTGTGCAATATTATGGCTGGATGAAGGCTTCTTTGATGACGAAGATCCTGAAGACGCTGAACCGGAAGTTGATCCTTTTACTTTAAGCACTTGCCCGATGCGGATCAGGTCCGTTTTTAAACCGTTTAAACTTTTTAATTGGTTTACCGTCATTTTATATTTATTCGCAATTTTCCAAAGGCTGTCGCCTTTTACGACTTTATATGTAGACGATGATGACTTGCTGCCCGAATTTGAACCTGAAGATGATTTACCGTTGATCGAAAGCGTCTGACCGATGTAAATGATATCCGATTTTAATTTGTTCTCAGATTTAATGGAATTAATTGACGTTCCATACCGATTTGAAAGTCCCCATAATGTATCGCCTTTTTTTACCTTAATCGTTTGCGCAGATGCCGCGCCCGCAAACAAAGTCGTCCCCAAAACCACTGCCGTTGTTGCTGTAACAAGTTGCTTTTTCATATTTTCCTCCCTGAATGATTCTATCTATTTTATGTGTCTCTTTTTTAATGTTTTTATCTGTTTCCTATTATAAGGTTCAATTTCCACTAGAAATAGACTTGACTTCCCGTGACAAATTTCTTACTAATTCGTTTTTGAAAAAAGTTTTTAAGGGTATTAAATATTTCAATTTGATTTCAAACGTGACGAAAAACGAGTCAATTTGTCATGTTTTTTTCCTGTGATCCTCGTATTTTGGAAAAACAAAGAAGTTTACTTTCCAAATAACTCCTTGTTAAAAAAATCCTCGTCTTTTTCAAAAAAGTGAATGGTTTTCACCCTTTCTTGAAAACATAAGTTACACCGGAATTTACATTTCTAACAATGTTTCACCTGAAATTTACAGGAGAAACAGGCGCTCTTTACAAACACCCCCTACCATTAGACATGCAGACACGATTAAAGGAGGACGAGTGAGAATGAGTCTATTTAAACAGGTTCGATCAAAACTTCTGCCGGCGGCAGCCGTATCCGTGCTGACAGCCGGTCTGATTGCGGGCGCGGGGTTTCAGCACTCTGAACAGGCTGCGGCAAAAAAACAGCCTGACAAAAACGAGATCAGAAACGTCATCTTCATGGTCGGCGACGGAATGGGCGCTCCCTATATGAACGCCTACCGTTCGGTCATTAACAAAGGAAAGCCTTCGGATGGTATGAAACTGACGGCATTCGACCCCAATCTCGCCGGTATGATGATGACTTATCCTGACGATCCTGATTCCAATATTACCGATTCCGCGGCGGCTGGCACGGCAATGGCTACGGGCGTGAAAACGTATAACGCGGCGATCGGAGTCGATAAAAAAGGAAAGCGGGTCAAATCCGTCCTCGAAGAAGCGAAACAAAGAGGGAAATCCACCGGACTTGTCGCAACTTCGGAGATTGCCCACGCCACCCCTGCGGCATTCGGAGCCCATAACAAATCCCGAAAGAATATGGATGACATCGCAAGCAGCTACTTTGATGACCGCATCAACGGAAAACAAAAAGTCGATGTGCTCCTCGGAGGCGGCAAATCAAACTTTATCCGTAAAGACCGCAATGTAACAAAGGATTTCAAAAAAGCGGGATACAGCTATGTGACATCAAAACAGGAGCTGAAAAAAGATCGTAACAAGAAGATTCTCGGCCTGTTTGCCGATGGCGGACTCGATAAAGCAATCGATCGGTCAAACGCCGTCCCTTCATTAGAAGACATGACAACGGCGGCGATCGACAGGCTGAACAAGAATAAAAAAGGGTTCTTCTTAATGGTCGAAGGCAGCCAAATAGACTGGGCGGGACATGACAATGATATAGTCGGCGCAATGAGTGAAATGAAGGATTTTGAAAAAGCATATAAAGCAGCGATCGCATTTGCCAAAAAGGACAAACATACGCTTGTCGTTGCCACGGCTGATCATACCACCGGCGGATTGACGATCGGCGCAAATGACGATAAAAACTGGCATGTTGAACCGATTCTTGCCGCCAAGAAAACCCCGGCATTTATGGCTGACCAAATCAAAGCGGGCAAATCCGTATCTTCCGTGCTTGCGCGTTATACAGACCTGAAATGGTCAAAAGCTGAAATTAAACAGATCGAAACGGCCGCAAAACAGGATGCTGACAAGAGCGTCTACAAATCGATCATTAAGCTTTTTAATGCGAAAACCAACAGCGGCTGGACAACCGGCGATCATACGGGCGAAGAAGTTCCCGTTTACGCATACGGTCCGGGAAGAGAGTCATTTACGGGGCTTTTAAACAACACGGACCAGGCCAAAAAGATTTTTCACATCCTGAAACACGGAAAATAAAAAAGGATGCGGGGGTTTCCCCGCATCCTTTCTTCTTTTACAGATATCTCCGGTGCACTCCTTTGCCGTCATACGAGAACATCACTTCTCTGTCTTCAAGAACAGATTCGATGTGCACGCTCCTGCCCCACAGCTGGTACAGATACGGCAGCACTTTCTCCAAGTATTTCAGATCAAGCTCAATTCCCTCATACCAATGTTTAATATAAAGCTCATTATTCTTCAGGTAATCCCCGTCATTGACGGTCAGATAAGGAAATCCCCCGTTGACCCGCATGTTCACGAGCTGGTCGCGCACGGCCTTCCATTCTTTGTCGATCACTTTATAGTCCCTGCCCTGCTTTTGGAATAAATACAAATCCTCACGCATGACGAGATCTTTCGTCAAATAATTGCGGATAAATGAGATATCCGATTCAATTTCCCTGACCTCAAACATTTTCTCGCGGCCGGAACCGGGCTTTACCCCTGTTTTTTTCATTTCATCTGTCGGGTTGTCATAACGCTCTTCGATGTCTTCAAAAATTTTCAGCCCTAAATAATACGGGTTGATTCCCGTTTTTGACGGCTGAACGACGCCTGCGTTCAGCTTCGCAAATTCGATGGCTTCATCTGAAGTCAGGTCAAGCTCGCGGATAATCCGCTGATGCCAATAGGATGCCCAGCCTTCGTTCATGATTTTCGTTTCCAGCTGAGGCCAGAAATACAGCATTTCTTCTCTCATCATGGTTAAAATGTCACGCTGCCACGGTTCAAGCTCCCGCGAATGTTCTTCGATAAACAGCAGAATATCTTTTTCCGGCCGGGGCGGAAACGGTTTTTTCCCTTTTTTCTTTTTCACCTGCTTCGGCTTATCCATTCCCCATAAATCATCGTAAGGCGATGGCGCGGTTTCTTCTTCGTCCTCCTCTTCGTCATCGACGCTCCACAGCAGCTTCGGCCTGACAAGCGACGGATCGATATGCTCCTGAATCGCCAGAATGGCATCTAAAAAGGACTCCACCTCTTTTATCCCATGAATTCTTTCATAATGCTTAATCCGCTCCGCCGCAGCCGCCATACTCTCAACCATGTCCCGGTTCGTATTTTGAAAGCGGCAGTTATTTTTGAAAAAATCACAATGGGCAAGAACATGAGCTACAATTAATTTATTTTGGATCAGCGAATTGCTGTCCAGCAAAAAAGCGTAGCAAGGGTTGGAATTAATGACAAGTTCATAAATTTTGCTCAAACCGAGATCATAATGGAGTTTCATCTTATGAAATTGTTTGCCGAAACTCCAGTGGCTGAATCTCGTCGGCATGCCGTACGCGCCGAATGTATAAATAATTTCAGCCGGGCAAATTTCATATCTCATCGGGTAGAAATCAAGGCCGAAACCCTTCGCAATGTCGGTTATTTCCTCAATTGCCCGCTGTAAACCTTTTGTCTCCTCCGCGTTCAAGCGAATCCCCCCTACTTGGACTTATTTATAATGTATGACCCCTCCTCTCAAAAGATGAAATAACAGGCCGGTTTCCGACTGAAAACTTTCGGCACATCCGCCCCGTTTGCTTTATATGTAAGTGGGTAAAACACACACCATACCCCAAAAAGAAAAGGAGCGATTCTACTTGAATACAGCAGACATGCTTACGACGTATCTCAACAAACTCCCGAATCTGATCATTGCACTGCTCGTCCTGCTTATCGGCTGGGGCATTGCCAAAATCATTGAAAAAGCCGTATACAAAGGCCTGCAAAAAACAAAAATCGACGACAGGCTCTTCGCCGAAAAAAAGCCGGCGCGCTATTCCTCAGAAAAAGTCATCAGTAAAGTCATTTATTTTATCGCATTAATCATCGTTTTTATTCTATTCTTTAACATTCTGCATCTGACAACCGTGGCTTCGCCTTTTGTCAGCATGCTGTCGGCGATAACGGCGGCTGTGCCGAGCGTCTTAAAAGCCGGCTTGATTCTGCTCGTGGGCTGGGCGGCCGCTTCGCTTTTCAGCTATCTCGTCAAAAAAGCGGGCATGAAACTCGCTGAAAACGCCCGGCTCAGAAAATGGACAATGGTGTCTGAAGAAGCGGAGATGAGCAGATCCGTTACGGCCGCTTCACGAATCGTTTTTTACTTCGTCTTGCTCTTGTTCCTGCCCGGCGTCTTGTCCGCTCTCCAAATCAGCGGAGTATCAGGGCCGTTTACAAATATGATCCAAAGCGTTTTGTCCTTTATACCGAAATTATTCGCCGCGGCGCTGATTGTTTTAATCGGCTGGCTTGTTGCCCGTCTCGTCCGTGATATCGTCACAAACTTTCTGGCGAGTATCGGCACGGAAAGGCTCGCCGCACGTATGGGGCTTTCAATTTATCTGAAGGATACGAGCCTGTCGGCAATCATCGGAACGATTGTCTACGTGCTGATTTTCATTCCGGTGATCATCTCTGCGCTTGACCGGCTTGATGTGGCGGGTATTTCTGAACCGGCGTCAGCCATGCTGCACACGGTCTTCACAATGCTACCTAATATCATCATCGGTATTGTGCTGATCATCGCCGGCATCTGGGTCGGAAAATGGGTCAACAGCATTGTATCCGGGCTCCTGCACCGGGCCGGTTTCGACTCTCTTCTCGGTAAAATGGGCTTTGAACAGGCGGGCACCCCGAAGCTGACGCTTTCTCAGACGGTCGGCATGATTGTTCAGATCATCATCGTCCTGCTCTTTACGGCAGAGGCGCTGCAGCTTGTTCATCTCGAATTTCTCGTCGTTATCGCAACCGGTATTATCGCTTACCTGCCTAATGTTCTGGCCGCTGTATTTATTCTCGGAATCGGACTTTTGGCCGGACAGCTCGTCAGCAGGCTGCTTGCCGGCATGCTGAGCGGAAAGGAATTCAGATTCCTGGCCCCGCTTGCCAAATATACCATTATCACTCTCTCAATCTTTATGGCGCTGGATCAGCTCGGTGTCGCCGACACGATCGTAAATGCCGCGTTTATTCTGATTCTGGGCGGTTTCGCGCTTGCCTTCGGACTTTCATTCGGGCTTGGCGGAAAAGAATTTGCCTCCCGTTATCTCGCAAAATTGGATCGCAAAATTGAAAAACATCAATCGGCTGACGATCGTAAGCCGCCGATGTCTTAACGAAAAAAACGTGTGCTCAGAAGGAGCGCACGTTTTTTTTTAAAAGTTAAGGGAGCAAATTCCTTTTTTTTCATTTTAGATTCATATATGATAGACTGTAACAGAAGCAAAATCTCTTTTTTCGAGGTCATTCTATGAAATTAACGAACTATACCGATTACTCTTTACGCGTTTTGATTTTTTTGGCTTCCAGACATTCCGACGAACTTTCCAACATAAAAGAAATCGCAGATACTTATTCCATCTCTAAAAACCACCTCATGAAAGTCATTTACCGTCTCGGCCAGCTCGGGTATGTCGAAACGATCCGGGGCCGGGGAGGCGGAATTCGATTAGGAATGACACCGGAAGACATAAACATTGGAGAAGTCGTTCGAAATACAGAAGACGACTTTAACATCGTAGAATGCTTTGACTCCAAAAAAAATCTCTGTATCATATCTCCCGCCTGCAACTTAAAGAACCTTCTGAATGAAGCCCTGCAAGCTTACCTGGCCGTTTTAGACAAATATACGTTAAGGGATCTGGTCAAAAACAAAGAGGAGATTATGAGACTGCTCAGAAGCTGAAGGAATGTCCGCATTCCTTCTTTTTTTTATGCCGGCATAAGAAAAAAGGACTATTTCTATTAATATGATAAACGATTGCAGACAAGTGCCGATATAAAGATTATCATTACTGATATCCTCACCTTGCGGCTGCAACGAATGGGGATAGAAAAATTATCGCAGGAAAAGGGAGATTCACTATGAAAAAAAAGGTAGCGGTCGGTTTGACTGCATCTGCGATCGTCGGGTCTGCGTTAGCTGTAACACCGGCAGAAGCACAAACGATTAAGGTTAAAAGCGGAGATTCATTATGGAAGCTTGCCCAAAACTACAATACAAGCGTGGATGCCATTACATCAGCGAATCATCTAAAATCCACCGTTATTTCTATCGGGCAGACGCTCACCATCCCTAACGGCAAATCAGATTCCGGCAGCAAAAAGCCATCTTCAAAGAACAGCGGCACGACTAAAAGCGTTTATACAGTGAAAAACGGCGATTCGCTGTGGCTGATCGCATCTGATTTTAAAATGTCCGTACAGGAACTGAAAAAATTGAACGGTCTGACAAGCGACTTAATCCGCGCCGGACAGAAGCTGCAAGTGACGGGGAAAGTTTCCTCAAGCACCGATCAGAAAAAAACCGCGCCGGGCAGCAGCTCAAACAGCAGCAAAAATCAGTCATCATCTTCCGGGACCTATAAAGTAAAACTCGGCGATTCCCTATGGAAGATCGCAAACAGCGTCAATATGACCATTGCGGAACTCAAAGTATTAAACAACTTAAAAACGGATACGATCTACGTAAACCAAGTCCTGAAAACAAAAGGAACGTCTTCTTCGGGAAACACGCCGTCAAAAGACAATTCAAACCAAAATAAAAACCAGACGCAAACGTCCTCCTATACAGTAAAAAGCGGAGACTCACTCTGGAAAATCGCAAACGCATACAATATGACGGTTCAGCAAATCAGAAGCATCAACAAACTGACGTCAGACATGCTGCGGGTCGGACAAGTGCTGAAGCTGACCAAAACGTCTTCTTCCGGCTCTTCGTCTTCACCGTCAGCTCCGAACCAGTCCGGAAATACAGGGAAAACCACTACATATACCGTGAAAAGCGGGGATTCTTTATGGGTGATCGCCCAAAAGTTCAATGTAACCGCCCAGCAGATCCGCGAGAAAAACAATCTGAAAACAGACGTTCTACAAATCGGACAGAAGCTGACGATTACCGGGCAGCAGACAAACACGACACCGAATCAGTCCGGCGGCACAGGTTCAACAAGCGCGAAGATTAATGTAATGATCGATGCCGCAAAAGCTCAGCTGGGCGTACCGTATGTATGGGGCGGGACGACGCCGAGAGGCTTTGACTGCAGCGGTTTCATTTATTACGTTCTCAATAAGGTCACTTCTGTATCCAGACTTTCAGCCGCAGGCTACTGGAATACGATGACATCAGTCAGCCAGCCGGCGGTCGGTGACTTTGTCTTTTTCTCAACTTATAAAGCCGGACCTTCCCACGTCGGTATTTATCTCGGGAACGGCCAGTTTATTAATGCCAACGATTCGGGTGTCGTTATTTCCAGCATGAACAATTCCTATTGGAAACAGCGCTACCTCGGCGCAAAACGTTTCTTCTGATATCTGATAAGCTGTACGGCCGCATAAGGCTGTGCAGCTTTTTTACAGTCTGAAAATATTGATGCTGATCACGTGTTTTGTTACGGGATGGAAATACACTTCAGCACGGGATGAAAACGTTTCTTTTGCGGTTTGCACCGTTACGCGAAACACGTCTTTCGTCTGTTCCCGGTTCACTTTTGTACGGCCCATGTACGAATAATCGGTAAGCTCGGCCCCCTTGTATTCACGTTCAAGCTGGTTCCATGCGAGCTGTTCCCATTTTTCAACTGACGGATCGAGGTGTTCTGTATGCCCTTTTTCAGCGATAGAGGCAATGAGAATGCCGCAAAACAAGAGGGCAAGCGCAAATGGAAGGGATTTCATCTTTATGTTCTCCTGAGTCGTTTTTTGTCAATCTTAGCGTGTCCAAAGAAGAGACGGATATGCGGTTTTATTTTATGTCTCCCTCATATTGCTATGCCGCAATGATAAGGACACCAAGTTTTCCCCCGTTGCATCCGGGCTTCGGCGGCATAAACTAACGGAGAACTTCTCATTGAAAGGAGAAGCGTAAGATGGATCATGCCGATTATGATAAAGCCTTGTATTACACACACCGGTCTCAATGGGACAATTTATTAATTTTGATGGTTCGTACAAAAGATGATTTATTATCAAAGCGTATTGAGCACTTTCTGCACGCGTATCATTTCGAATACGATCATGCGGTGCTTGAAAAAGAGCTGTATTCCCTACTCGGGTATATTGATCATGCGACAGAACTCGCTTATGAAGATCAATTAGCCATGCTGACATAAAACAATCCCGGCGTCAGACGCCGGGATTTCTTGTGTTTGTGAACATATTCAGCTCTTCGATCATGTCTTTCAGGCTGACCGCCATATCCTCAGATACGGTCCGGCGCTCCATGTCGATGTGAATCGGGTCTAAGACCAGCTGTTTCGGGATGACATTTGCATAGACGCCCCGCATGACCGTCCGCATATTCGCCAGCGCGTTCATGCCTCCTTTTCCTCCGCCCGCCGCGGCAATGATGGCCACCGGTTTGTATGCCCAGTGATCGCTGCTTAAAAAATCGATGGCGTTTTTTAAAGCGCCGCTCATGCCGCTGTGATACTCGGGAGATAATAAGACGACGGCCGCCGACTTTTTCACCTGCCGCCTTAACTTTTGCACTGAAGACAGCTCGTTCTGTTCTTCTTCACCGTTATAAAGCGGCAGTTCACTTTCGCTCAAATCAATAAAATCGGTATGAAACCGATCTCTGATATAAGAAGCGGCAATTCTAGTCCGCCCGTTTTTTCTCGGTGTGCCGCTGATCACTAATATGCTCATGATTTTACCGCCTTTCCAAAAACATTATATTTTACCGCATACAATGCCGCCTGCGTCCGGTCGGAAAGATTCAGCTTTGACAGCAGGTTGGACACGTGGGTCTTCACTGTTTTTTCTGAAATAAACAGGGCCGCCGCAATTTCCTTATTGCTTTTTCCTTTGGCTATTTCTTGAAGAACATCTTTTTCACGGGGGGTCAGCTGATAATATTTTTCCTTATCCTGATCATCCTGAACCATATGGGTCAGCACGTGAGGCACAATATCCGCCGACAGCCGGTAACGTCCGGAATACACTTCCCGGAGCGTTTTCACTAAATCATCGGGCTGAGCGTCTTTCAGCTGATACGCTTTTGCGCCGGCTTTAAGGGCGGGAATGACGTGCTCCTGATCAGAATAGCTCGTCAAAACGACGATACTGATGTCCGGAAATCGTTCAGCCGCGATTTTTGCCGCTTCTATGCCGTCCATATCAGGCATTGATAAATCCATCAGAATGATGTCCGGCTCCGTCTTTTCAGCTTGCTGAAGCGCTTCAGCACCGGTGGACGCCTCACCGACAACTTCAATGTCTTCCTGAGTGGCGAAGAAATAGCGCAGTCCTTTGCGGACAACATGATGATCATCAGCAATCACAATTTTCATCAATCAGACCTCCTGTCCCGAAACGGAAGCCGAACGGAGACAATCGTTCCGGCGCCAAGCTCGGATTGCAGTGTAAAGCGGCCTCCGATCGCTTCAGCCCGCGCTTTCATGCCGGCCACGCCGAGCGATGGGAGCACAGCATGCGCATCAGCGCTGAAGCCCGCTCCACGGTCGCTAATGTGAAGCTCAGCGCAACCCGGCTTTTTAACGGCGGAAATGATAACCCGGTCCGTTCCCGCATGCTTTTTACAGTTATTCAAGGCTTCCTGGGCGATCCGCCAAAGCGCGTGTTCCTGTTCATCCGTAAGCTCCAGCTCATCCTCCGTTTCACAAACGGCTTCCAGGCCGATAAGAGCGGCATAGCTTTTGATAGACGCATACAGCCCTTTCGTTAAACTTTCCGGCTTCAGCTGCCAAATGAGCGCCCTCATTTCTGTTAGCGCATCCTGAGACAGCTCTTGAATAAACGTAATCATCTGCCGGAGCCGATCATCATCTGTAAAGCTCTTTGCGGCTTTTGCCGTTAAGCTGACAGAAAACAGCATCTGATTGACGGAATCATGCAGCTCTTGCGCAAGTCTGCTTCTTTCCATCAACAGGGCGTTCTGCTGCTCAAATTCGGCCAATTTCATCCGCTGAATCGCCGTTCCGATTTGAAATGCAACCGCTTCAAGCAGATGCAGTTCTTCTTCGTTGAAAAATGTCTTTTCACTTGCGGCGACGTTTAATAAACCGAACTTCCGGCCGCCGTCCTCAAGCGGTACGGTCGCATGATGGGTAATGCCCTCCGTATCGCGGCAGTTCGTCGTCTGTTCCGCAAATTCAATCCGTTTACAATTCATTATGTTTACGGCCTTTGTCAATCCGCCATTGCTGAATTTGGTCAGACAATAGCATTCTCCGCTGCACATGAGTGCATTTTCCCGCTGACCGAGAGCCGGCGGTAAATAAGCGGATGCGGCGAGCGTATAAGACCCGTCCGGCTCAATCAGAAAAATCCACCCTGTCTGCAGTCCGGTCAGGCTGAGCAGTTCGCGGAGCACTTTATCAAGCGCTTCCTTTAAATCGTGGTTTTGGTTTAAGGTTTCCGCAATCGCTTTTAACGTTTTTAACGTTTCTACCGTCGTTTTCGTCAATTTCCCTCACTCCGGCCAATCAGAATTATCCATATTATATCAATTCTTTTCTGTATATTCCTTTGTTTTCAGCATGAATTTTCCTCATACTTTCGGATGAGGCGTATAAAAAAACCGCCGGATGTCGCTTCCGGCGGTTTGTTGTTTATTTCGTTTTTTCCACTATGTCATCCACCGTTTTCATGACGGCTTCAGATAATGCGGCAAGACGCTGTTCGCTGTCTTGTAAAGAAGTTCCCTTCACGGCGAAATAGAACTTCACTTTCGGCTCCGTTCCTGATGGACGAAGGCAGAACCAAGAGCCGTCTTCAAGGAAATATTTCAGGACATTTGACTTCGGCAGATCAATATCTTCTTCATGATGATCGGCAAATACAGTCCGTTTTCCCGTTGAATAGTCTTCAGCCTGCGTGATTTGTTTTCCGGCCATCTGCTTCGGCGGATCGTTTCGGAATGAAGTCAGGATAGCGGAAATCTGCTCTGCTCCCTGTTTTCCTTTTAACGTCAATGACTTCAAGCCTTCACGGTAATATCCGTATTCTTTAAAAATGGACAGCAGCGCGTCATAAAGCGACATGCCCTGCTTTTTATAAAAGGCGCATACCTCGACGGCTAACAGCGCAGCCTGGATCGCGTCTTTGTCACGCGCGAAATCGCCGATTAAGTAGCCGTAGCTTTCTTCATACCCGAACTGGAACGTGTATTGGCCTGATTTTTCATATTCTTTGATCTTTTCACCGATAAATTTGAAGCCTGTCAGCGTGTCAACCGTATCTAATCCGAACGATGAAGCGACGGCGCGGCCCAATTCGCTCGTGACAATCGTTTTCATGACGACACCGTTTT
This sequence comes from Bacillus sp. NEAU-242-2, assembly GCF_027853835.1. Taxonomy (NCBI): domain Bacteria; kingdom Bacillati; phylum Bacillota; class Bacilli; order Caryophanales; family Bacillaceae; genus Bacillus; species Bacillus sp. NEAU-242-2. The sequence goes on from NZ_JAPNNY010000001.1 coordinate 1,035,524, forward strand.
CAGGAAGGGTGCCCTGTTTTTTCTTCTCGGAAAGCAGGTAATGCAATAAAAGCGCGCCTGTCTGGTTTCCCGTCAGCACTGTGTACTTGCCTTCGCTGTTTTTTACGGCAATGCCGAGACGGTCGGCATCCGGGTCCGTAGCGACGAGAATATCGGCATTTTGTTCTTCTCCGAGCTTAATGGCATATTCGAATGCCGCGTGCTCTTCCGGATTCGGCGATTTGACGGTTGAAAAATCCGGGTCCGGCAGCTCTTGCTCCTTTACGACGGTGACGTTTTTGTAACCGAGTGCTTCAAGACCGCGGCGCACCGGTTTATTTGCCGTGCCGTGCAGCGGAGTGAACACGACGCTGACATCCACTTCATCCGAAAGCTCGGGATGTACGGAGATGGAAGTCAGTTTTTCAGTATACGGTTTATCAATTTCTTCACCGATTATTTTAATCAAACCTTTTTCTTTCAGCGACTGTTCATCTTCAACTTGAATCGTTAATTCATTTTCTATGGCATTCACTTCCGCAATGACGATGTCCGCTTCTTTCGGCGGCAGCTGTGCGCCGTCATCGCCGTACACTTTATATCCGTTATATTCAGGCGGGTTATGGCTGGCCGTCACGACGATGCCGGCATAAGCGTTCAGCTTTCTCACCGCAAAAGACAGCTCAGGCGTCGGGCGGAGCTCATCAAATACGTATGTTTGAATGCCTTGGGAAGCAAGGGTTTTTGCAGCTTCCATCGCAAACTCAGGAGATTTATGACGGGAGTCATATGCGATCGCAACCCCTCTTTTTTTCGCGTCTTCCCCCTGTTTCGCGATATACGCCGCAAGTCCGGCGGATGCTTTGCGGACCGTGTAAATGTTCATTCTGTTCGTACCCGGCCCGATTTCTCCTCTCATGCCTCCTGTTCCGAACTCAAGATTTTTGTAGAAAAAATCTTCCAGCAGCTGCTCGTTTCCTTCTGCGTCCGCCAATAATTTTTTCAATTCTGAATCTAATTGTTCGGCCTGATTCCAGCGTTCGTAACTCTTACTCCAACTCATGTTCGTCCTCCTATAATTTCAGCTTATGACCATATTTTAATATGAAGCGGCTGCCCGTGTCACTTGATAACTTAACCAAATGCTTTATGTAAAAAGATAAAAGAAGGGCTCATGCCTTTTCGGCACAGCCCTCCGGTTATTATTGTTCGAGCGGAACAACCGCGTCGTGCAGCAGCGTATTTAACCACTCAGTGTGTTTTTCTTTCGTTTCGTCATTCCATTGGAATCGGTCGCTCATGTAATCAATCACGGCCGTTTTATACGTTTGCACCCATTTGATGTCGAAGAACAGTCTTCCCGTTCTGCGGACGAAGAAATCGGCAGGTGTCGCAGCCATTTCTTCTTCGATGCTGTAAGCCGCTTCCGCCAGAATGTGAACCGGAATCTGGCGTTTTTCCGCTTCATCTTTCAGGCCTTCAATCCGGCTGAATACATTTTCAACGTTAGAGCCGTATCTGATGGCTAACTGCTTAGCGGTTTCCTGTGATAAACCGATTTTCAAGCCGTCTTTTGTCTTTGCTTCCACAAATGACTCGAAGTTTTTAGAGCCGCCGACATGTCCGCCGGAAATCGGCATCGTCTTCGTCTTGCAGCCGCCGAAGTCCTGGCCGCCCTCTTCTTTCAAGCGGTCGCGGACAAGATCGACAATGTGCTCAGCCATTTTACGGTAGCCCGTCAGTTTTCCTCCGGCGATCGTAATCAGGCCTGATTGAGATGTCCAGATTTCATCTTTACGGGAGATCTCAGACGGGTCTTTCCCTTCTTCGTGAATAAGCGGTCTGAGGCCGGCCCAGCTTGATTCAATATCGTCCGCCGTAATGTTCAGTTCCGGGAACATATAATTGATGGAGCTGACGACATAATCGCGATCCTGCACCGTCATGCGCGGGTGCTCAAGTTTTTGTTTGTAAACCGTATCGGTCGTACCCACATATGTTTTTCCTTCACGCGGAATGGCGAACACCATCCGGCCGTCCGGCGTATCAAAGTACACCGCCTGTTTAAGCGGGAATACGGATTGGTCGAATACGAGATGGACCCCTTTTGTGTGCTGGAGATGTTTTCCGCTTTTGCTGTGGTCTTTTTCTCTCAGCTCGTCGACCCACGGACCTGTCGCATTGACAATTTTTTTGGCGTACACTTTGTATTCCTTGCCTGACAGCAGATCTTCAATTAAAACGCCGACAACTTTTCCTTTTTCATAAAGCAGTTCTTTCACTTTAGAATAGTTGACAGGCTCCGCACCGAATTTAACGGCTTCTTTCATGACTTCAATCGTCAGTCTCGCATCGTCCGTCCGGTACTCTACATAATAGCCTCCGCCTTTTAAGCCGTCTTTTTTGACGAGCGGCTCTTTTTGCAGCGTTTCTTTAGCAGACAGCATGCTTCTGCGCTCTGATTTTTTTACTCCCGCTAAATAGTCATACACACGCAGGCCGATGGAAGTAGAGAATGAACCGAACGTGCCGCCTTTATGAAACGGCAGCAGCATCCATTCCGGCGTCGTGACGTGCGGGCCGTTTTCGTACACGATGGCGCGTTCCTTACCGACTTCAGCCACCATTTTGACTTCAAATTGCTTCAGATAACGCAAACCGCCGTGGACAAGCTTTGTGGATCGGCTTGATGTGCCGGCCGCGAAATCCTGCATTTCGCTCAAAGCGACTTTCATTCCCCTTGAAGCAGCGTCAAGCGCCGTACCGGCACCCGTAATACCTCCGCCTATAATAAACAGATCGTATGTTTTTTTAGTCATGTCTTCCAGCATATGATCCCGTTCCAAACTTGAAAATTGGTGATTCATCATTACGCTTCCTCCTTGTTGTCACGGTATAGAAAAAGAGACCACAACAGCCAAAGCGCATGTCATCACTTTGGTGCTGTGGTCTCTCCTCATCTCAGGACCGTTCCTATTAACTTGTTTTCAGTATACCATAATTTTATCTTATTTAAAAGCCATAGCTGCATTTACTGCTTTTTTCCATCCGCCGTACAATTCATCGCGTTTTTCATCTTCCATTTCCGGTTTGAATTGCTTATCAAGGTTCCACTGATCGGCGATTTCAGTGCTGTCCTTCCAATAGCCGACAGCGATTCCGGCCAAATACGCGGCACCGAGCGCCGTCGTTTCATTAATTTCCGGACGTTCGACCGGCACATCAAGCAAGTCGCTCTGGAACTGCATGAGGAAGTTATTTTTTACCGCTCCGCCGTCTACACGCAATGTTTTTAAAGAGATGCCTGAATCAGCCTCCATGGCATCAAGCACATCTTTCGCCTGATATGCGAGAGATTCAAGCGTGGCCCGGATAAAATGCTCCTTCGTCGTTCCGCGTGTCAGGCCGAAAACTGAGCCGCGCACGTCACTGTCCCAGTACGGTGTGCCCAATCCGACGAAAGCGGGCACGACATAAACACCGTCAGCGGAATCCACACGCTCTGCGTATGTCTCGCTTTCTTTCGAATCCTGGAACATCCGCATGCCGTCTCTCAGCCATTGGATGGCAGAACCTGCGACAAAGATGCTTCCTTCCAATGCATACTCGACTTTTCCGTCTAATCCCCAGGCGATTGTCGTCAGAAGGCCGTGATCAGAAGTGATGGCTTTTTCTCCGGTATTCATCAGCATAAAGCAGCCTGTGCCGTATGTGTTTTTCCCCATGCCTTCTTCAAAGCACGCCTGACCGAACAGCGCAGACTGCTGGTCTCCGGCCGCTCCCGCAATCGGAATGTTCTTACCGAAGAAATGATAATCAACCGTTTTCGCGTACACATGAGAAGACGGTTTCACTTCCGGCAGCATGGATTTCGGCACGCCTAAAATATCAAGAAGCTCGTCATCCCATTTTAATTCATGGATATTAAACATCAGCGTTCTTGAAGCGTTTGAATAATCCGTTACGTGCGCCGCGCCTCCGGACATTTTCCAGATGAGCCATGAATCAATCGTTCCGAACAGAAGATTTCCGTTTTCCGCTTTTTCCCGCGCGCCTTCTACATTGTCAAGAATCCATTTGACTTTCGTTCCTGAGAAATAAGGGTCGATCAAAAGTCCCGTTTTTTCTCTGAATGTATCATTATATCCTTTTTCACGAAGCTCTTCGCAAATGCCGGATGTTTGTCTCGATTGCCACACAATCGCATTGTATACCGGCTTTCCGGTATCTTTATCCCATACGACCGTCGTTTCCCTTTGGTTCGTGATGCCGATACCGGCAATTTGATCAGCGCTGATTCCGGACTCGGAAATCACAGTCGCGATAACGGCGAGCACCGATCCCCAGATTTCGTTCGCATTGTGCTCCACCCAGCCCGGCTGAGGGAAATGCTGTGTGAATTCCTTTTGAGCGGAATGCACGATTTTTCCTTCTTTATTAAAAAGAATCGCTCTTGAACTTGTTGTGCCTTGGTCAATTGATAAAATATAGGTCTCCATGATGCCGCTCTCCTTTTTAAATATATTCAGAATTTGATAATGTTTTCTGTGATTGAGATTTCTTGGTATAAATATAGAGTATGAAAAGCACTACAACCATTATAACGCTTACAAACCAAAAGCTAGGTGTCACATTTCCTTTAAACGCGGCATTGTAAAATACGCCGCCGAACGCACCGCCCATGATCGGACCGATTACGGGAATCCAGGCATATTTCCAATTTGACGGCCCTTTTTTCGGGATCGGCAGAAAGGCGTGAGCGATTCTCGGCCCCAGATCCCGCGCAGGGTTGATCGCATATCCGGTCGTCCCTCCAAGAGAAATCCCGATGGCAACGATGAGGAATCCGACAATCAGCGGGTTCAGCCCTTTTGTAAATTCATTCGCTCCGATTGCCAAAATGCCGAGCACAAGCACAAACGTACCAATGACTTCACTTATCATATTCCCAAATGTATGAGGAATACTCGGGCCGGTCGAGAAAACGCCCAGTTTAGCGGCCGGATCATCCGTCGCCTTCCAATGCGGCAGATAATGAAGGTACACAACAACCGCACCGATCATTGCTCCGATCATCTGTCCCGTAATATAAACAGGGACGTCTTTCCAAGGAAAGCTGCCTTCAAGCGCAAGGCCTATCGTTAAAGCCGGATTCAAGTGAGCGCCGCTGATGCTGCCGACGGCATATGCCGCCATGGCTACTCCCAATCCCCAGCCGAATACAATAACAATCCATCCGGATTGGTATGAAAGCGATTTCTTTAAGTTGACTCCCGCACAAACGCCGCCGCCGAAAATAACAAGCAGCATTGTACCGATTACTTCTCCCCAAAATGCTGTCATCATCATTCCTCCTAAATGACAAAATAGCAGGTTTGACAGAGTTATAGAGAATAAAAAACCCACAACAAACCGCTTTACGCTTTATTGCTTCCGTAAAGAGCTGTTGTGGGTCTCCGGGTCTCCATCACATAGTATTAACCTAGGTCTATTGTAACAATGGGTGTAAGCGGTGTCAATCTTTTTTTGTCATAGAATGTTCATATTTAGCCCATAGTTCGGTGTCTGAAGTCGTCACGGCCGTTGCTCCTGCCTGCAAGGCGTTTTCAACGTCCTGCTCCGTGCGGATAAAGCCGCCGGCAAAAATCGGAATCCCCGTCATTTCTTTAATTTCTCTGATTAAAGTCGGAACGATGCCCGGGAGAACCTCGATAAAGTCAGGCTTATGCTTTCCGACGAATTCCATGCTTTTCTCCATGGCGCTCGTATCCAAGAGAAACAGACGCTGGATCGCGTATATTTTCTTTTGTTTCGCTTTGACGATGACGGCGGATCTCGTCGAAATGATGCCCGCGGGCCGGATATCCTGACAAATAAACTCCGCACCGTATTCGTCATGCTTAATGCCGTGAATTAAATCGACGTGAACCATCAGAAGTTTTCCGTGTTTTTTCGCTTCATTCACGACACCTTTTAATTGACCGAGGTGGATATCTAAAATGACGCCGTATAAGAACGGACTCTCTAAAAATGCATCGAATTGCTTCATGTTCCGGATAGCCGGTAGAATCTTCTGGTTGTGAAAACTCATGTTTTACTCCTTTACATTAAAAATCAATGCTCAGCACGCTTTCCTTGACGGTCGAAATGATGAAAGAGAGCTCCTCGTCGGACAGGCAAAAAGGCGGAGACAGCTGAATGACATTATTATATCCCGCTACAGTATCACCATTTTTCCCGACAAGCAGGCCTTTTTCTCTGCAGGCGGTGATGACGTGCTGTACAAGGGCGGCATCAGCGGGTTCCTTCGTGATTTTGTCCTTGACGAGCTCAATGCCGGCAAGAAGGCCTTTGCCCCGTACATCACCGACCGCCGGATGTTCTCTGAGCGGCTCAAGCTCACGGAGCAGCCGTTCTCCAAGCTCCCGGGAGCGGGCGATCAGATTTTCGTCCTCCATCAATTGCAGGTTTTTCAAAGCAAGGGCGCAGGCTGCCGGATTGCCTCCGAATGTATTCACGTGCCGGAAGCGGCCGTACGGCTCACCGCCTGAATACGCCTCAAAAATCTCCCGTTTTACTGCCGTTGCCGACAGCGGCAGATAAGCGCTCGTAATGCCTTTTGCCATTGTGACGATGTCCGGTGAAACGCCGTAATGCTGAAATCCGAACGGCTCTCCCGTGCGGCCGAAACCGCAAATGACTTCATCACTGATCAGAAGCGCGCCGTGGCGGCGGCAAATGTCCTCTACCTTTGCCATATACCCGTCCGGGGGCATCAGTATCCCTCCGCCTGTAATAATCGGTTCCATAATAACGCCGGCAATCGTTTCGCTTAACTCCCACGTCATGATCCGGTCGATTTCATGCGCGCTTTCCAATGTGACGGCATCGCCGGGATTCCGATAGAGATCAGGCGGCGCCGCGTGCAAAAAACCTTGTGAGAGCGGCTCATATTTATATTTTCTCTGCGCCTGGCCGGTAGCGGCGAGCGCCCCCATCGTATTGCCGTGATAGCCTCTGTACCGGGAGATGAATTTGAAGCGGCTGTGATCGCCGTTTTCAATATGGTATTGGCGGGCAATTTTGAACGCGGTTTCATTTGCTTCCGATCCGCTGTTGGAAAAGAAGATTACATAATCGCCGCCGAGCCATTCATTCAGTTTTTCCGCAAGCTCAATCGCGGGTTGATGGCTTTGGGTCAGCGGATAATACGGAAGCTCCTTCAATTGGCTGTAAGCCGCATCGGCAAGCTCCTTTCTCCCGTATCCGATATTGACGCACCACAGTCCTGACATGCCGTCCAAATACCGCCTGCCGTCAATATCCGTAACCCAGGCGCCTTCCCCTTTTTGGACGATTATGCTGTCATCCGGCTCCGCCCCTTTCATCGCGTGCCAAATCAGCTCTTTATCCTTTTGTTTGAGTGACTGATTTTTTTGTACATGTTCCACACCGCTCATCTCCCTTTCAATATCATTGCACTGTATCGAAAGCTGCCCGGCTTCTGCGCCGATTCTCATGGTGAAGTTTTCCTCTTAATAAGAATATAAAGGCGCGGCATGGGCGAGTCAATAAAGCGGCGGCAATTAAAAAAACGCTTTCTCCCAGTAAGCGAAAGGGCTACAAGAGCATATCCCGAAACCGGGGCCGGCGCAAGTGTTTATATAAAAAAACCCGCCCCTTAAGCGGAGCGGGCGTTTTTTCATTTCAGATGCGTAATCCGGTAAATATCTTTGCGCCGGTCTTTCAGCTGGCGCACGGTTCCGTTTTCACGCTGCCTTCTTAAGATTTCAAGGTCCACATCCCCGATCACGACCATTTCGATATTCGGATTCGTTTCACCGACGATTCCGTCTCTGGCGAATTCAAAATCAGACGGAGCAAAAATGGCTGACTGCGCGTATTGAATATCCATATTTTCTGTTTGCGGCAGGTTTCCGACCGTACCTGAGATGACGGTGTAAATTTGGTTTTCAACCGCTCTCGCCTGAGAGCAGTACCTTACGCGCAAATAGCCTTGGCGGTCTTCAGTGCAGAATGGCGTAAAGATAATTTTCGCCCCTTGATCCGCGGCAATTCTCGCAAGCTCCGGAAATTCGATATCGTAACAGATCTGAATGGCGATCTTTCCGCAGTCCGTATCAAATACGCGCACCCTGTCTCCGGCGCTGATGCCCCACCATTTCCGCTCATTCGGCGTAATGTGAAGCTTATATTGTTTTTCAATCGTGCCGTCACGTCTGAATAAGTAGGCGATGTTATAAATTTTCCCCTCTTCTTCAACGAAGTGGGAGCCGCCGATAATGTTCACATTATATTTCACCGCGAGATCTGTAAAGAGGCTGATATAGTCCTCGGTATATTCGGTAATCCTCTGAATGGCCAGACTCGGAGAACGCTCTTCGAGAAATGACATAAGCTGCGTCGTGAAAATCTCCGGGAATACCGCGAAATCAGATCTCGCATCTGAAGCCACATCGACATAATATTCAACCTGATTGGCAAATTCCTCGAAAGAATAAATCTTTTTCATCTCATATTGAATGACGCAGATGCGCACCGGAAATGCCGATTTGTAATAGCGCTTTGACTGCGGCAGATAATCGACATTGTTCCATTCCATTAATGTCGCATATTTAATGGACGCGGTGTCATCCGGGAGATAATTCGGATTGATCCGCATGAGCGTAAATCCGTTCATCAGCTGGAAAGAAAGCACCGGGTCATAAATCTGATGGCGCGTCACCTGTTCGACATAGGCTCTCGCCGTCATTTCTTCCGCATACTTATGATAATTCGGAATCCGCCCGCCGATAATGATGCTTTTCAGATTCAATCGTCTCGCCAAGTCTTTTCTCGCCTCATACAGCCGGTGTCCGATTTTCATCCGCCTGTATTCCGGGTGAACCATTACCTCAATCCCGTACAGATTCAATCCGTCCGGGTTGTGGTTCGTGATATAACCGTCGTCTGTAATGTCCTGCCACGTGTGGCGGTCATCATATTCATCGAAATTGATGATCAGGCTTGAGCATGAACCGATAATTTCCCCTTCATACTCGGCGCAAAACTGACCTTCCGGAAAGTGCGCGAGATGGCTGATTAAATGCTCAGGCTCCCACGGCTCCATCCCCGGAAAACAATCCTTTTGCAGCTCAATAATTTTGTTGATATCTTTCTCTTCCATATTCCGTATGACCATTTTCTTTTCAAAACGGGTCAGATCAAGTTTCTCAGACAATGCTGCTTCCCCCTGCCGGTTCGTTTTGATCGTTCAATCGCTGTAAGAGTAATTCAAGTTCCATTTCCGCCATCGATTCCAGTCTGTGATCGTATTCTTCAAATAACAGGGCGCTCGTTACCTTATTCGGCACGATGACACATTTCATGCCGGCGCGTTTGGCTGCGATTGAGCCGTTGACCGAATCCTCAAAGGCAAGACATTCAGAAGGTTCAACGCCTAAATGTTCCGCAGCTTTCAGATAGAGCTCCGGATTGGGCTTCACTTCTTCTACGTCGTCAGCCGTCTGAATCACTTCAAATTCATCAAACAGGCCTAATTCCTTCAGATGGCCCGACACCCATTTAAAATCTGAGCTGGAAGCGAGCCCCACCTTCAATCCTAATTCTTTTGCCGCGGCTAAATAAGCCTCCACTCCGGGACGCGCCGTTTCCGTCTTCATCCGCTGTTCGAAGCGCCCGCGCCTGATCGCCGTCAGTTCATCATGATCGAGCTTTCTTCCCAGCTGCTCCTCTAAATATGCGAACGGCTTAAATCCCGCCGCCGTTCCGATAACCTTTCCCCAGACGGATAAAGGCAATGTTGAACCGTGTTCCTCAAACATTTCCTGCAGCACTTCATATTCATGGGTTTCTGTATCTAAAATTAACCCGTCAAAATCAAAGATTAATGCTTTTATCAATGGTTACAGCTCCTTTAGCTAAACGTACTGACCTATGTATACACTATACCGTGAATTTCTTTTGCATTCAAAATGTAACATTCTCACGGAAAGAAGAGCCTGCATGAGTGCAAGCTCTCTTCATCCGTTACTGTGTGTTTTGACTGGAAATATTGGAAAGAGCCGCTCCCGCAGACTCATTTGAACGCTGATCGACCGCTAAGTCTCCAAGCGCAACGATCCCGACCAGATGATTTTGATCGACAATGGGAAGGCGGCGGATTTGGTGTTGGGCCATCAGATGTGACGCCTCTTCAAGACTCATTTCCGGGTTTCCGGATACAACTTGAGAAGACATCACGTGTGAAACAGGTGTTTGGCCGTCGCGGCCTTGAGCCGTTGTTCTCAATGCGATATCACGGTCTGTCAGCATTCCTTTTAATTCCCCTCCGTCAACGACGGGAATTGCTCCGACATTATGCTGGTGCATCAGCGCAGCCGCTTCCTGGATCGTTTGGTTGGGAGAAACGGTAGCCACGTGGGTAGTCATTGATTGTTTGATTGAACTCATTGTAAAGCACCCCTTTCGCATTTTATTATGCTCGGGGATTTGACTCATTATAAAGGGAGTTAGAGGAAAGAAATTGTGGTATCATGTCAAGGAAGCAAAAAAGAGCCTGTCAAAAGGCTCTTTATACCCGTCAGATCAGCCTTCTGTGACCGCAGGCTTCTGATCCGGCCCCTGTCTCGAAATCATCATAGGTAAAGGGAAAATTCATTCCGCATTCATTCAGCAAAGCGCAATTTTTATCAAACAGCGCCCGCTCTTTGACGTCATATACGGGGTGCGGCTTTGACAGCATGATATGTACCGTTTGCAGACAAGCCATAATTTGAAACGCTTCTTTTAAAGTTCCTTGGTAACGTTGGTTTTGTAAAGACAATACGCCCCTTTTTTTAAAGCGCTGAATTTCCAGTTCGGAGAAATAAAGAGGAAAGACATTTTGAAACAATTCAGAGGAAAGCTCTTGTATCGCGCTTTCTTGTCCGTCAGTCGCTGCGTTCACAATTCTCACATCAATCACCTTTCTTGCCATGTGAATATCCTTAATCTTTATCAAGAATAGCATAGAAAAAAACGCGAAAGCTAAGGTAAGTGTTTCCTATTGAAACAGCCGCTTTCCGCTTGAAAAGGAGCTTTATGATATGAAACAAAATGACCGCGGTCTGGAACTCCTGATTACGGAAAAACACGCCGGACAATGGCTGTTTTCAGTCCTGAAATCTGAATTCCAGGCGTCAAAACCCGTGATAACGGAATGGATGAACCAAGAAAGCATTCAGGTGAATCGGACATCCCCGAAAAACAACATCATACTGAAAACCGGAGACCGCTTATTCATTGATCTTCAGGAAAAAACGGGTTCTTCGGTGATTCCTGAATACGGAGAGCCGGACATTTTATTTGAGGACAGTCATATGCTGATTGCAAATAAGCCGGCGGGAATGCCGACTCATCCAAATGAAGAGGGTCAGACCGGAACCCTCAGCAACCTGATCGCTTACCATTTTCAAATCAACGGCGAACAGGCGAAAGTGCGCCACGTTCACCGTCTTGACCGTGACACGTCAGGCGCGGTCGTTTTTGCGAAACACCGCCTGGCCCATGCAATCCTTGACCGTCAGCTCGAAACCAAAACATTAAAACGCACCTATATCGCCGCGGCGGAAGGAAAAGTCACGCCGAAAAAAGGCACGGTTGACTCGCCGATCGGCCGCGACAGGTCACATTCCGTCAGACGGCGCGTATCACCCGGCGGACAAGCCGCCGTCACCCATTACAAAGTGAAAGGCTATCATCCCGGTGCGCAGCTTACATTGGCAGAGCTTGAACTGGAAACCGGGAGAACACATCAAATCAGGGTGCATATGGCAAGCATCGGCCATCCGTTGGCGGGCGATGACCTGTACGGCGGAAGCAGGGCGCTGTTTCACAGGCAGGCGCTTCACGCCAAAAAAGTCAGTGTCGTCCATCCGATCTCAGGAGAAGAAATCGTTGCCGAGGCGCCGATGCCGGCTGATCTGGCTCATTTTACCGAAACGTATTTTTCTTAAACCGGGTCGGCATATATAATATATCGTTTCGGCGCATTTCCAATGTAAGAAAACGGATAGCAAGTGGTCAGGATCAGTTCCTCCCGCTTGTGTTGAAGGGTGATGACAGACGTATCATCCCGGCTGACGATTTTTGTGCGGCTGATTTTATAAGAAAACGTGCCGTAAGACAAAATCACGTTCAGTCTGTCTCCTTTTTTCAGTTCGCCGGTCCGGCGGAACACCGTGTCCCTGTGGCCGGATAACACAATTTGGCCGTGATCGCCAGGATAATAGCTGTCCTTATAATGTCCGACGCCTTTTGCTAAATCATCTGCGTCAGTCCCTTCGACGATCGGGAGCTCAGCGTCAATTTCAGGGATTTCTAAAATGCCGCTTGCCTCACCCGTTTCGGGGTGAAATTCTTTTTTGCGCTGTGTCAGCACAGCGCTTTTTGTTTCGTTCTTTTCCAAGACAGGTTCTGTTGCTTTTTTTGCTTCTTCAAGCGATTGGTTCGTTTTCATATGTGAATCAATGATCTTCCAGCTTCCGTAACATGTGATGATAACACCTGCGATGATGACGAGAAGCGGAATATGTTTCAGTTTGTTCATCGTGTGCGGGTTCCCCTTTTCTTTCTGAAAAGCCAATATACGCCGGCACCCGTGATCACCAGGCCGGCCAATGCCGTCTGATGGCTGCCCGCTGAAGTATCAGGCAATGGGCGGCCTTTTTGTGTGCCGCTTTCAGTCTGTTCTGTGCTTTGTTCCGAATTTGCAGCAGACGCCGGACGGGATTCGGGAATTGACTGCACTGTATCAGATGCTGTTTCTTCTGCGACAGGACGTTCAAGTTTTTTGGCTTGATCAGGCTGTTCTGCTGCATCCGGTTTTTTAGCGGGTTTTTCCGCTTGAGGTTTTTCTCCTTTATCAGGCCCGGTGCCGCCCGGTGTTTCCCCGCTTCCCGGCTGATTGCCGGTGTCATCAGGTGTTTCGGTGGCTGATGCCGTGCGGATGCGGCCGTCGGTTTGATAAGAAATCGGTGCGGAAAAGCTTTTGACATAGTCTACGGTCGCTTCCAAATCCTCAGGCCCCGTCACCGGATTCTTGCCGAGTTTCCCGATCGGACCGTATTTTGCCCCCGCCGCTGTCGCCATAAATTGATTGACTGTTACTGTATATCCTTTTTCGGGCTGTATGTCTGTGCCGTCCGCCATCTTTATATCCACCGCTTGTCCGGTTTCCGGGTTCCATGTATAGGAAAATCCGCTGATGCTGTAATCCGGTCCGTACACCGGAGATATTTGCGCGTTGATGATCTCCCGCAAATCTTTTCCTTTGATTTCAAGCTTCGTCAGCACATTGCCGAACGGCTGTACATTATATAGGTCTCCCCATGTGATCGTCCCTTTTTTTATGCCGTCCCGGATGCCTCCCCCATTCATAAGCGCAAAATCGGATTTCATCTTCGCTTTCATACCGTCGGCAATCAGATTTCCGAGCGCCGTGTCGCCGTCATTTGAATACCCGCCCGTTATATCACGGGCCGCTTCCCCGACCGTTTCGCTGATAATCGGTTTCACTTTCTCTTCATATTTGCTTAATATGCCTGCCGCATCCGGATCAGGCTTGATTTTACTTTGATCGATATATTGGATTTCCGCTGATTTTTTCACGATATCCTTCGATTCTTTATCTAGTTCGAGATCGGCGATTCCGATTGCTTTTCCGTATTCAAATGCCTGCACGATCAGCTTGCCGTTGATTTCTCCGTTTACGACTTTATGATTGTGCGCGGCGAAAATCACGTCAATCTCTGAGTCTGTTCCGCTTGCAAGCTTTGCGGATTCTCCCGTGATGGCTGAGCCATTTTGTTCAGCAGACATATGGGCGAGCACGGCGATTGCTTTAATTCCTTTTTTCTTCAGGTCAGCGGCGGCGTCATTGACGGCCTTTACCTCATCCGTAAACGTAATATTTTTAATTCCGTCCGGAATGACCATGCCCGCGGCCGATCTGGTTACAACCCCGATAAATGCGACCGGAATTCCGGAAACGTATTTGATTTCATACGGCGGCAGAAAGGACTCCCCTGACTTCAATTTACAGTTGGCGCAGACGAGCGGGAAATCTTGGCCGTCATAACCGCTTGTCCCCTTACCGTCCGGATGATCTCCTCCATTGATGATCCGTTTAAGCTCATTCGTTCCTTCATCGAATTCGTGATTGCCGACAGTTCCGACATCAAAACCGATGTCTTCCATCAGTTCTACTGTCGGTTCATCCTGAAAAAGGGCTGACACGGGAGAGCTGCCCCCGATCATATCGCCCGCATGCACGACAAAGGCGTGTTCTTTCTCGGCTTTCGCCTTTTTAATGTACGCGGCGGCGTAGTCCATCCGTCCGAAAGTGCCATCCGGTTTACCGTCTCCGTTAAGGTCAAGCTCATATTGCTGATCAATTTTTCCGTGCAGATCATTCATGCTGATGATTCTGAGCGGGATACGGCCGGAGTCTTCAGTCTGCCGTTCTTTATACGCTTTATCCGTTCCAGCTTCATTCAGTGATCCGGCTTGCCCGATTGCTTCCGCATCTTTCACGCTGAACATCATAAAACAAACCGTCAGCAAACAGCACGAAAGACGCAAACCCCTTTTTTTCTTCATTCATTTCCCCCCTTGTCTTCTAAGAAATACGTTAGCTTATTTTCTTAAGAATCACATCACTTTTTTGTAAAGATTGTCTTCGCTGGCGCAAAATAGTAAATAATCCCCATGTAACGAAATATGTCTTGATGTATAACGGATCGGCTTTTTTCACATCTTAAATGTGATTTGACATGAAGGAGGAAAACAACCAGTGGAACAGCAGCAGAATCAGCAGCAGCCGCCAGTAAATCAGGGGATTCCGGGTTCACCGCAAGTGAATCACGGAGGACATGAGCTTTTCGATATGCATGAAGTGCTGGCCGGAACAGTCGGCGTTTTGGATCAATTTATGATGCTCAGACAGTTTATTCAGGATCAGCAGCTGGCCGACATTCTTGACCGCCAGTATCAATTCATTCTCGGACTCTATAATCTGACGGCAGAATGCTTTAAGACCGGCCAAAAACCTTCTCAGGAAACGTCGACATATATGATGGAGGAACAGAACCAGGCCGTCTACGGTATAAAACCGACTCAGCCGAAAAAACCGAATCAATCATTAAATGATGTCAAAGATCTCGGAATAAGCGGCCATATGCTCGGCCTGATTAAAGCTCAAGCTTCTCTCTTGACGATGAGCTCGCTTGAAATGACCAATCCCGTCACAAGAAGAGTGCTCTCCGCCCAAATTCAGCAATATGTCGAAATGGCGTATGAAATCTTTTTATACCAAAACAAACACGGTTATTATCAGGTTCCTCAGCTCAATGCACAAGATATGCAGACCATGCTGAATTCATTTGCGCCGGCGCAGGGACAGCCGCAAATGCCTCCGATTAAAGGACAAATGGGACAGCAGCAGCAAAACCTCCATTAATGAAAAAAACGGCGTTGGAAACCTGACTCTCCAATGCCGTTTTCTTTTTTTCATATG
Organism: Bacillus sp. NEAU-242-2; assembly: GCF_027853835.1. Lineage (NCBI taxonomy): Bacteria > Bacillati > Bacillota > Bacilli > Caryophanales > Bacillaceae > Bacillus > Bacillus sp. NEAU-242-2. Next base: position 1,051,080 of record NZ_JAPNNY010000001.1, read on the forward strand.
CTTTTGTGAAATCATGTTCAAATTGTTTCAGACTTTCTTTCGTAGCCGCTTCAAAGCCTTTTTCAAAATCCTGTGTTTCGGCGGTTTTATTGATAATGGTTAAGATAATGCCTTCTCCGAATGTTTCGGTTAAATCCTTTATCATATAGAAACTTTGCAAATAGACATCCGTTTCATATTCCATACGCGATTTCTGCCATTTTCGGTCGGTCGTTAATTGATCAAACGGCACGACGGAAAATGCAATCGGATCAATGACCACATCATAATGCGCAACCCACTCGCTCAGCCCCTCATGAAACCAAAGCGGAAATACAGACGTATCCGTCCCCAATTGCCGCGTTTTTTGATGAAACGCGTAGTGTGTATATTCATGTATAATCAATTGCTTATACATGAAAACGGCCAGCTCATCTTTTTTCAAAAGCTGTTTTTTCTCTTCAGGCAAAAGCCCCATCATCTGCTCCTGCTCTGAATAAAAACCGACTACATTTTTCAATCCTGAGTATTGCTCCATTTCAGCTTCATCCGAAAAGAAAATGAGTTCAAGAGGCGCCGCTCCTTTATAGCCGACAATGATTTGGTTGATACGCTTTGCGTGGTCCAGCGTAAGCTTGGTCAGATCCAAGAGCGGCTTTTCATCCGCCGTATAGTAAATCGCTGTATGTTTGTAAATTTCTTTATTCATGTGTTCAGTCACTTGTTCCTTCGTCGGAACAGAGCGGCTGTTTTGGCCTGACAGGACGTACATCATACTTACTGAAACGGCTGAACTGACAGCCAATATGACAAGGACTCCGCACAGGATCAGAGTGAATGCCGCCCGTTTCCCCATGCCGTCACGCAAACAAGCTCCCCTCCCCGATCCTTTAATTTTCATCTCATTCTTTACTTTATGCTCAGGAGCGCTGGGTCGTGACGGCAGATAAAATAAAAAAGCCGCAGCAAATGCGGCTTTTCCATTCATTTATTTATTGGGGTTTGGGAATACACGCTGCACCATTTGGCCGAATTCATCAAACAGTCCGGATACCGGATGGCCGTTTTGGATTCGTTTTCCGTAGCCTTGCATACGTTCAACGAAGTCCGGGTTCGCTGATACATATACAGTCCGGACATGTTTATCGGCTGATTTCACCTTATCGGTAATCTTATTTTTCAAATGGTTGGCGATGGCGCCTTTTTGTCCGTTTGTCAGAACAACGGCTACATAAGCGCTGTTTCCGGCAACGATCACAGTCGCATTTTTAACTTCTTTTAAATCAGTCACCTTGTCGGCGGCTTTATCAGCCACTCTCAGGTTACGGTTGTCATTGTGATCGGTGTTTTGGTTATGACGGTTCACTGTATTCATATTTGTCGCACCGTCGTTAGGCGTGTTGCGGTAATTTACATTCTGGGTGCGGTTGTCATTTCGTTTTCCTTCTCCCTGGTTCCCCATACTGCACCCTGCGGTAATCAGCATCGGCAGAAGAAGGGCAGAAATAACTGCTTGTTTTTTTATCATGTGAATTCCTCCTTTCTCACTTTACGTATAGGTTTTTCTATTCGGCGGGATTTATGCACGCCGTTTGCATTCTGAGCGGTTTGGATAAATATCAGAAGGAAAGGGAAAGGTAAGCGTAATCAATTGAATGAGGAGGGATTTAACTTGTTCAGACAAAAAAGCGGCATCAGCCCGACAGCGCTGCTGATCGGATCATCGATTCTGATCGCAGCTTTATCACCCGAAATCCGCCGGAAAATCTCCGGAATGGTTTCAGGCCGAATGCAGCATAAAGATGGTACACACTCCATGCAGCCTGCTGACCTGATTCAACAGGCTTTCAGCGGGGAATCCGGCGGACAGCAGCACACGGACAAAGCACGGCATTCACAAACCGGCTCCATGCAGCCTGCTGAGCTGATCAAACAGGCTTTCGGCGGGGAATCCGGCGGACAGCAGCACACGGACAAAGCACGGCATTCACAAACCGGCTCCATGCAGCCTGCCGAGCTGATCAAACAGGCTTTCGGCGGGGAATCCGGCGGACAGCAGCATGAGCAGACTTCCCGCAACCACTCCGGCTCATCCCATACGGACGGACAGGCAGACCGCAGTAAAAAAACTTCGCCGAAGCCTCACTATACCGAGCCGATTCACTTCGAAGAAAGCGCGGTAAATGTTTTAAATGACAGCACCGTGATGAATATGCTGGAAGAAATTGAACCCGGAAATCATTAGAAACGAAAAAATCCTTCATTAGTTCAACGATGAAGGATTTTTCGTTTTAGCGCTATCTGCTTTTTTATTAAGCTTCTTCAGCTTCAATGACGATTGAGGAATCATTGTAAACCGCGGTATCGGTTTCCTTCGTCATTTTACTTGTTAACAGCCCTGCGGTCATACTGCCGCTGACATTTAAGGCGGTACGCCCCATGTCAATTAACGGCTCAATTGAAATGAGCAGCCCGGCAAGCGCGACAGGCATGTTCAAAGCGGATAGGACGAGCAGAGCCGCAAATGTCGCGCCGCCCCCCACGCCTGCTACACCGAATGAACTGATTGCCACGATGGCGATGACGGAGATGATAAATCCCGGTTCAAACGGGTTTTGCCCTACTGTCGGCGCAATCATCATCGCGAGCATCGCCGGGTAAATGCCGGCACAGCCGTTTTGACCGATCGATAAACCGAATGAACCGGCGAAGTTCGCAATTCCTTCAGGGACGCCCATACTTTTTTGCGTTTTAATATTAAGCGGCAAAGCCCCTGCGCTTGAACGGGACGTAAACGCAAACACCATGACAGGAAATGCTTTTTTCACGTATGTGATCGGATTTAAACCGCTGAACGTAATCAGCAGCAGGTGAATGATAAACATGACGATAAGCGCGGCGTATGAAGCGATCACAAACATCCCCAGTTTCGCAATGCTGTCGATGTCGCTTGTCGCGATCGTCTTTGTCATAATCGCCAATACCCCGTAAGGCGTCAATCTTAAAATTAACGTCACGACGCGCATAATAATCGCGTATACCGCATCGACAATTCCGCTGAACGTCGCAGCGTGCTCCGGCTGCTTCCGTTTCACGCCCAGAAAAGCGATGCCGAGGAAAGCGGCGAAAATAACGACTCCGATGGTGGAAGTCGGTCTGGCTCCCGTGAAATCAAGAAACGGATTTCCCGGCAGAAGCTCAACGATTTGCTGAGGCAGCGTTTTGGCCGTCATATCCTCAGATTTTTGCTGCAGCTCCTGGCCTCTTGATAACTCGGTGCTTCCCTGGTCGATATGGACGGCTTTCAGATCAAAAGAAAGCGCCGAAACAATTCCGACTGCCGCGGCAATTGCTGTCGTGGCGATCAAAATTCCGATGATCAGTCCGCTGATTTTCCCGATGTTATGGGTCAGTTTCAGCTTCGTAAATGCGCCGAGAATAGAAATAAAGACTAGCGGCATGACGATCATCTGAAGCAATTTGACATAACCGCCGCCGGCGATATTAAACCAATCGGCCGTTTGTGTCACGATATGTGATGCCGGCCCGTAAATCAATTGCAGTGCAAAACCGAATACAATGCCTAGTCCGAGCGCGGTAAAGACACGTTTAGAAAAGGAAACGTGTTTTTTTTGCATGACAAACAGACCTGCTATAAGCAAAAGCATAATAAAAACATGTAAGACTACAAATAAATTCTCCAAAACAGGTAAACACTCCCTTGCTCATTATCCTTTAACACTATATTATATCAATTCCGATCGGTCAAGTAAGGATTGACAATATATGTATTTTTATTGATTTTTCTCTTTTCTTTCCACCCTTTCTCTAGTAACTTATATAAGGGTGATTGTTATGCTGAAGGAACTGTTTCTTAATTTAACGATTTTAATCACATTTAATTATCTGTTCACCCTTCTTTTTAAAGAGTCGCTTTCGTATAAAGAAGACCGTCCGATGTTTCAATTACTGAAGGGAACGGTCTGCGGGCTTTTAGGGGTTTTTCTGATTGTTTTCGGCTTTTCTTACTCCGATTCCATCATTGATCTCAGAAATATCCCCATTATCATCGCCGCTCTTTACGGAGGCTGGGTGTCTACGGCAGCCGCCTTTGCGATTATCGTCGCAGGCCGTATCCTGATCAATTTCAATGCCAGCGCCATTTTTTCCATCGCCGCAGTCGGGGTTATTGCGATACTTTCTGCGGCCGTCCTCAGAGGAAAAAAGCCGGATCACAAAAAGGCGTTCGTTATGCTGCTTTTTTCAAATGTTATTTTCACCCTGACGCTGCTGTTTCTTATGCCTGAACAGCCTGCCGGGGCCCTCGTTTATTATTGGCTCATTTCCGTCTTGGGCGGAATGCTGTCACTGTATATCATCAAACACGAAGCCGATGCCCGCGTTTTGTTCAAGCAATACAAGTTTCAAGCGAATTATGATTTTCTGACGGGGATTTTTAATAAGAGAAAATTCGAGGACGTCTCGCGCGTTCTGTACGATCGGGCGTCTCAATCCCCCTCGTCTCAGCTCGCGCTTATTTATTTGGATATTGATCACTTTAAGCAGATCAATGATCAATACGGCCATTATGAAGGGGACCAAGTGCTGAAGGAACTGGGCGCGCGCCTGAGGTTCTTACTCAGCAGTTCTCATACGTCAGCCCGCATCGGCGGGGAAGAATTTGCCGTGCTTATGCCCAATTGCACCTATACAAAAGGGCTTCACCTCGCAGAGGAAATCAGGCACACGATTGACGCGAACCCGATTCTGCTGACGAGCGGAGATACAATTCCCGTGACCGTTTCCCTCGGCATCGCGCATTATCCGACAAATACACCGGATCCTCAGACATTGCCCCTGATCGCGGACCGGATGCTGTACAAAGCGAAAACATCAGGGCGCAATCAAGTGTGCAGCACTGAAAAAAAAGAATGATCGCCCGAAGAGGAAATCATTCTTTCTTTTCAGTGAGAAAGCCGCCCCTCAGGAAAACGGGAATCAGGCTGCCCTCATATTCTTTTTCAATCAACGCCGCGGTATCGTCTGATTGATACAAAGACAGGAGTTTTTGCAGCCGTTCATCATCTTTATCCTCAGCTCTGACGGCGATCAGATGAATATACGCTTCCTTCATTTGCGCCGATCGGATCAGCGCGTCCTTCTCCGCATGAAATCCTGCTTTTTTCGCCTCGCTTTGACTGAGAACTGCTGCGTCAGCATGTTCCGCCGCCTGATAGGCGTTCTTTTTTGTTTCCGTTTTTAAGGTCAGATGCTTCGGGTTGTCCTTGATCATATCCGTTGAACCCGTACCGGTGAATCCCTTTTTCAATGTAATCAGTCCGGCCTCCTGCATGAGAAAAAGCGCCCTGCCGAAGGCCGCCGCTTCATCAGGCACGGCAATGACCGCTCCGTCCGGTATATCCTTCAGCCGTTTATGCTGCTTGGAATACACCCCCAGCGATGCCGCATATGTCGTTCCTAAAGGAGCCAGCTTCTTTTTCACATGAGGCTGCAAAGATTTAAAATTAGTAACGGATTGAAACGCATTGGCGTCGAGATCCCCGCCGGCAAGTGCCAAATCGGCCTCGGCATAATCCGAAAACGTTACCAAAGAAAGCCGCAATCCTTCCTCACCGGCTTTTTTCGCGACAAACTCCCAGATCGATTGATCAGATTCATTGATTCCGATAGTAATGGTCCGGTTCCCATCAGGATAATGGCATGAAGTAAGTGACATGATCAAAATGAAAAGAAACAGACTGTTTATAAGCCGCAGGTTCAAGTTGACCTACTCCCTATCTATTTTTATGTACAGAAGCTGCACCATGGTATTCGGGCTCATGATTACATACAATACCGATTAAAAAAAGGGTTGTCAATTGCTTCCTTAAGAGGCTGCAATGCGGTTTTTATCAGCTGAAAATGGGCCGTTCTGGTCTCAAATCAGATTTCCGTATCAGAGCATTTTCCTCTTAAAACATGTTATTTCGAAAAAAGTTACATTTAGCAGTTGTTTTTTCTTCGGATTGCTGGTAGAGTAAAGGTAATTATTTTTGTTCGAACTATCTTTAAGAAGAAAGTTTTGTAAGAGTTTTCGTCTTGGAAGTTTGTTTTAGAGCAAGAATAGTGAATTTAAGCGTTATGTCGCTTTAGGAGGAAATTTCATGTTAGAAGGTAAAGTAAAATGGTTCAACTCTGAAAAAGGATTCGGATTCATCGAAGTAGAAGGTCAAGACGATGTATTCGTTCACTTCTCTGCTATTCAAGGCGAAGGCTTCAAAACTTTAGAAGAAGGCCAATCTGTTTCTTTCGAAATCGTTGAAGGAAACCGCGGACCACAAGCTGCTAACGTAACAAAAGCATAAATTGTTTTAAAAAACCTGCCGGTGTACGCCGGCAGGTTTTTTTCATCTAAAACGAAAAGCTGTTTTGCAAAGGCAAAACAGCTTTTTTATATCAGGTGGCAATATCCCGTTTTAAGAAGACGCCGAATGCGAGCGCCAGAAAAATAACGAAGTAAATCACAAGCATCACAACAGAAAATGTCATCGTCATCCCCTCTACTAAAGGAGTCCCGTTCATATATTGCGACAAATCTGTGTTCGCAAATAAAATATATTTGGTCCATTCAAATTTCGCAGCAAGAAATACCGTCGCCGTGTTCCCCATAACCAATAGAAAAATAGAAAATCCGACCGCTAATGAGCTGTTCCGGAATACCGCAGACAGCATAAACGCCATCGTCGCAAGCATAAAAGCGGAGACAGATTCATAGACATATGTTTTAGCGAGGAAAGCGATGATATTTTGCTCAAAAACATGGCCGTCTTTGTATACGAGATGAACATCAGCCGCAGTATCTCCGCCTGTACCAAAAAAGACCAATCCCAACAGAGCGGAGCCGGCAAATAAAATCACAAGCATCAGCAGTCCGAACAGCAGCACCGTCATATATTTAGATAGCAAAATCTGAAAACGGCTGAGCGGACGGATGGCCAGCAGCTTGATCGTCCCCCAGTTGAACTCATTCGCCACGATGCCTGCGGCAATGATAATCGTAAACAGCCCGGTCAAAACAGTCATCATCGAAGAATCAGCTACGTATGACCACACTGTGTACCCTGTATCCTCGGGGATGTTATGATCCATACGGTATTGATTTATCGCGACATTCTGTTTCAGGTTATCAATGAGCGTCTGATTTCCGGTTTCCTTCATCTGCTGTTTCATTTCTTTGTTTTCGGCCTGGAGCTCCTGTTTCCAATTCGGATTGGCTTCACTCGAGGTGAAATGGTTTGACAAAAGCGCAAAACCGATCATCGAAACGCCTAAAATCACAATCATAGCCCACGTCCCGACGCGGCTGAAAATTTTTATCCATTCATTATAGATCAGCTTAAACATATTGAACCTCCTCTTTCGTCCCGCCGGTAATCTCCAAGAAACGGTCTTCCAAAGATTTTGTCATGATTTTCACTTCATATAAGCGGATGTTTTCACGGACGAGCAGTGATATCACATCAGGCACTTCCTGTTTGGACAGCTGGATCTCAATGCCGTTTGTCTTCTTCACACAGTCAAACTGACTCAAAACGGCAAGAGCCTCTTCTCTTTGTTCAATATGGAAGTAGTATGTATCTTTATCCTCTTTTCCTTCATCCCTTACTTTTTGAATATCGACAAGCTCTCCTTTTTGCAGAATGCCGATTCGATCGCACATTAGCTCCATTTCTGACAGAAGATGGCTTGAGACGATGACAGCCATTCCTTTTTCACGTGTCAGCTTTTTCAGATGGTCCCTGATTTCTCTGATGCCGGCAGGATCGAGGCCGTTTGTCGGCTCATCCAGAATCAGCACCTTAGGATTATGCAGCAGGCTTTGGGCGAGGCCGAGACGCTGTCTCATCCCGAGAGAGTAGGTTTTTACTTTGTCATGTATTCTGTCCTGCAACCCGACGAGCTCGATGACCTCATCTATTTTTTCTTTCGTAACGCCTTTTACCATCCTTGCGTACTGCTGTAAATTTTTATAGCCGCTCAAGAATTTGTACAGCTCCGGGTTTTCCACGATGGCTCCGACGTGCCTGACCGCTTTTGAATAGTTTTTCGTAATGGATTCCCCGCAGATTACGATGTCTCCCTGAGACAGTTTCATTAATCCGACCATCATTCTGATCGTAGTGGTTTTCCCCGCTCCGTTCGGCCCTAAAAATCCAAACACTTCGCCCGCCCGGACGGAGAAGCTCAGATCATGAATAATCGTTCGTCCTTTTATCGTTTTCTTTACCTGTTGCAGTTCTAATACCGTTTCCAATTAGAATCCCCCTTCTATTTCGTGCGCCTGCATGACGCTTCTATACCATTGCAGCACGGACATTCCTTCCTGTTCCCGAATTTCTTCGACCTCGCGCCGTTCAGCGATTTTCCCTTTTATGAAAACCATCACTTCGTCTAACAGCGTCTCAATCTCGCCGATCTCATGCGTGGCGATGACAACGATCTGGCTGTCAAAATCAATATAAGATACGAGACTGTTGACAATCGACTCCCTGACCGCCGGATCAAGACCTGAAAACGGCTCATCCAGCAGAATGACCGATGCTTTTCTCGACAGGGCCAAAACGATTTTCAGCCTGCCCCGGCTGCCTTTGGACAGCTCTTTTATCTTCTGCTCCGCTGAAAGATTCATTTCCGCTAATAGGTTATGTGCTTTTTCCAGCTGAAAATCCGGGAATTGCGAATGATAAAATGTGAGCATATCACCGACAGTCGTCCGGGCGGAAAACATATCATGTTCGGTTAAATAAGCCGTACGAAACAGCATGTTCCTGCTTACTGCGCAGTCTCCCATCCGGACGGCGCCCGATGTCGGGAACGCAAGCCCGGCAAGCATTTTAAGCGTTGTTGATTTACCGCTTCCGTTCGGCCCTAAAATTCCGTAGATTTTACCCGGAGACAATGAAAATGATACATCGCTGACCGCGATCCTGCGGCCGTATTTTTTTGTTACGCGTTCAAAATCAAGATTCATCGTTTGCTTCCTCCGCATATTGTTTGATCCCGTCGAGCATTTCCTCAGGAGATAACCCCAGCTCCGCCATTTCCTGAATAAAGCGTTTGAAAACGTCTTTTGTCAGCCTGTCTTTCAGCTCTGCTTTCAGATCGGATCTTTCCGCTATAAAGGTTCCCTGTCCTCTTCTCGTCTCCACGATCCCCAGCCTTTCCATTTCACTGTACGTTCTTTGTATCGTGTTCGGATTCACTTTCATCTGTACGGCCATCTCCCTTACGGACGGCAGTTTGTCCCCCGGTGAAAGCTCACTTCTGATCAGCCGGTAATATATACGATCGGCAATCTGCAGATAAATCGGCTTGGATGACCGAAATTCATTCTCCATCATTACACCTCAACCTTTCGATTCAGCAGCATAGAGGCCAGCGCGAGACAGAGCGCTGCAAGCACGATCACTGCCAGGAAGCTGAAAAGCGAAATGTGGACGGCTTTCAGCTCCATCGTCCATCCGGTCAATTTTGTATAATGAAAATGAAAATTCGCATACACTTTTACCGGCCATAAATCATGTTGAGATGAAGTGAAAGGCGTAATGATTTTATCGTCAATATAGGTCCAGACAAACGCAAGCACGATGCAGATCACCCAACGGAGGACGGGAAAATGTTTTAATGAGTGAAAAACAGTCCAAAATACGGCCACGATCACAGATAAGTACGCTGAACTGATCAGCAGGTAAGCATTCAGCCCGGTTAATGTGCCGGCCAGGGGAATGGTGTGTTCCAGCACTCCTTTTGCAGAAAGCATCCGGTACATCCAAATGCCGTAACCGGTCAGCGCCAGCTGCCCGATCAACTGATACAGCAGTGAGGCCGTCAGTTTGGAAGCCAGCAGATAAAATCCCCCATTCGGATTGTAAAGCCACAGCTGATTTTTTCCTTCTTTATGAAGGTGATAGTACATAAAAAGCGGCGCTACAAGAAATTGAAAAAACCCCATTGCCGTAAAAAAGCCGAAAATGACGAGCGGTTCTTTCTGACGGGCAGCGATGATGTGGGCTGCAAACGCCCAGCAAATCATGCCGCAAAGCCACACCGCGAGCCAAATCCATGAAACTTTCGCATCTTTTTTCAGCAAACCTAAAAACGATGTCATTCTTTCTCTCTCCATTCGGATCAAGTGTATGAGTAACATAGTACACTAGATCATCATGTATTACAATATCTTCAATAAAAAAAAGACAAATCCGCTCTTACGCGGATTTGCCTTTTCAATTACTTCTTTTTGTTTTTTAAGGAGAGCAGCGCATCACGATAGCTGCTATCCTGCATTTTGCCGCCGCTATCAGGATCGTTTGGTTCCTGATCCGTCTCAGAAGTCTTAAACTTCTGAAGCGCCTGACGGTACACATCATCGCCCATTGTATTCTTTTTCTCACGGGGAGATTCAGATTTTACAACGACGGGAGCATGCTCGGCTGAGCGCTCCTCGGCCGGATCATGCTTTTCCGGCTGTTCGGCTGTAGTGCCGATCGCTTCTCTCTTTTCTTCTTTGACATCCTGTCCTGCAGAAGTGCTGCGGACATTGAATGTGATAAGAAGTGCAATCACAATGACAGCAGCAATAACCGCTATAATAATGGCCATATAACCCTCTCCTTACTGTCGTCCGGCAGTTAGATTACCAGTGACCTGGCTGACACGTCTGCCAAGCGCACGGCCTAATTGAAGGCCTTCTTCCGTCATCAGCACATCGCTGTCAACCGGGCATGTGACGCCTGCGCCGTAGTAAGAGCCGTACAGCGCGTTTTCAGGAACGTTGCCGGGAAGACCGACAACAATCATGCCTTGGTGAAACATAGGAGTGATCAGATTGTGCATTGTCATTTCTAATCCGCCGTGTGTTGTCGCCGTCGTACAGAATACAGCGCCGACTTTATCAATCAGCTCGCCTTCAGCCCACAGATAGCCGAGTCTGTCGATCCACGCTTTTAAGCCTGAACTGATGGTGCCAAAGTGTCCCGGGCATCCCCAGATAATGGCATCCATGTCTTTCAGCTTGCGGATGTCTGCTTGATCGACATGGTCGATCAGGACTTCAGCCTCAGCGTTTTCTCGTGCTCCTTCGGCAATGGCTTCAGCAAGGTGTTTTGTGTGTTCGCCTTCACTATCGTACACTACGTAAATTTTCATTCAGGAAACCTCCCATTCAGATGATTAAGATTCCTTCACTTCTTTAGGGGCCGGAAGCAATGACAGCTCCTCTTTTTTCTTCGCCCGCTGTTTGTCTTTCCGTACGTCACGCAAGAACAGGCTCAGGACTACGCCGATAACCGCAAAGATCGTCGCCCACATAAACGCGTCATTAATCCCCATAACGTTGGAATTAAGTGAAGCTGTTTTGTAGAGATATGAATAAACGGTTTGTTTCGCCGCATCAAGCGACATGTTCATGTTGACCATTAAATTAGAAACCGCGCTTTGGAACGACTGCATGAAGCTTGGATCAGCCGTGCTTGTTTTATCCGCAATCTGCGAATAATGCATTGTCGTACGGTTCGTATAAATCGTTGTGATCAAACTTGTTCCGATTGATCCGCTGATCTGGCGGAGCGTGTTGCTCATCGCCGTGCCGTGGCTGTTCAACCGTGCCGGAAGCTGGTTCATTCCGGCTGTCATAACAGGCATCATTAACAGTGACATACCGAATGCGCGGATGGCATAGACAAGCATAATGTGCGTGTAAGGTGTGTCAATTGTCAATTTTGTGTACTGGAATGTCGTTGCGACCGTGATGACCAGCCCGATAATCGCAAGCGGTCTCGGACCGATTTTGTCAAACAGAATACCGGAAATCGGCGACATGATCAGCATGACAATCGCGCCCGGCAATAGCAAGAGACCCGATTGCAGCGCCGTAAAGCCGACTAAGTTCTGCAGGTAAATCGGAAGCAGGAACATTCCTGTGTAAAGCGCAACGGTAATAATGATATTAATGACACTGGAAAGTGAGAAAATATCATATTTAAATACCCGGAAGTCGAGCATCGGTTTTTCAGAGCGCAATTGCTGAATGACAAACGCGGCAATCGCGATGACACCGACAATGACGGTAGACAGCACGATCGGATCTCCCCAGCCGTCGCTGCCCGCTTCACTGACTCCGTAAAGCAATGAGGCGAATCCGACAATAGATAGAATCGCACCCAAGCTGTCGAGTTTGATTTTTTGCGGTTCCACCAAGTTCTTAAAGAGGAAAAACGCTATGATAATAACGATTGCCCCGATCGGAACAAGGCCGTAGAACATAATGCGCCATGTGTAATGCTCGATGATCCAGCCGGATAGAGTCGGTCCGACCGCCGGAGCAAACATCATCGCAAGACCGAAAATCCCCATTCCTTTCCCCCTGCTTTCAGGCGGGAAGATAAGCAGAATGGTTGTCATGACCAGCGGCTGCAGGATACCGCCGCCGACCGCCTGAATTAACCGGCCGATCAGCATGGTTGAGAAGTTAGGCGCGATTCCGCAGACTAACGTTCCCGCTGTAAAACAGAACATGGCTACGAGAAAGAGGCTTCTCTGTCCGAACCGGGTAATTAAGAACGCAGATAACGGAATCAAAACACCGTTGACCAGCATGTATCCGGTCGTAAGCCACTGAATCGTCGTCGCACTCACACCGAACTCGGTCATTAAGTGCGGCATCGCCACGTTAAGAAGCGTTTGGTTCAAGATCGCCAGGAATAATCCGGCCATAAGCACAATAAGCAATGTTTTAGGACTTTTTACTTGATTATCTGATTTAGCCACCTAAGACAACCTCCCTTCATGGTTTGATGACTGATCTGTATTATTCAGAGATTTTTACAGATGCGTTCATACCAGGAAGCACCTTGTCAGATGGGTTGCTGAGTGAAATTTTAACAGGAACTTTTTGCGTTACTTTAGTGTAGTTGCCGCTTGAGTTTGAAGAAGGCAGCATATCAAATGTTGAATTTGTCGCATAACCGATTTCTTCTACTGTTCCGTCAAATGTTGTATTAGGATCGCCGTCAACAATTACGTCTACTTTGTTTCCTACTTCAATGTCTCTAATGTCTGTTTCTTTAATGTTTGCAGTGATGTAAAGGTGTTTCATGTCAATTTCCTGGGCAATTGTCGTACCGGCTTGCACCATTTGGCCGTTTTTCACTTCGTTTTTCACGATTGTTCCATCCATGATGGCTTTTACGTCAGCATTTTGCTGTCCTTTAATTTTTGCAACAACGTCGTTTTTGCTTACTTCTTTCCCCTCATCAAGGTTCCAGTCAGTTACTTTACCCGCAGCAGGAGCTGTGATAGCAGCCATGTCGCCGGCAACTTTCGCTTCATCGGTTTTTACATAGTGTGTGCTTTGATAATAGTAGTAAGCACCTCCGCCTATAATTGCAAGAACAACAATCAAACCGATAATGTTGGTCAGAATTAAACGTCCTCTGTTCATTTTGTTTTCTCCTTTCGTTTCTTCCTCTATCATTTTGTGGAATGATGATAAAAATATGTGGGGATTTTTTTATTTTCCGTTTTTCACTGCACAGCCGTTTGCAAGCTTCGTTAAACTTTCCGCAAGCTTGCGCAGGTACTGCAGTTCAGCGGTATTGAGCTGCCGGTATAAGACCGCCGCTTTTTCGGCATATTGAACAGCAGCTTTCTTTAGAAGTTCTTCCCCCTCTTCGGTTAACTGAATCATAACAACACGCCGGTCGTCGTGATAGTCGCTCCGAACCATTAGGCGGCGCTTATACAGAATATCGGTCATTCTCGTGACAGACGCCGGTTTCAGATCAAGCGACAAAGCCAGCCTTGAAAGCTGCGTGCTTTTGCTCTTATGTATTTTGAACATCAGCAGATACTGCAGCACTGTAATATCAAAAGGTTCAAGCACTGTCTCCAGAATCATTTTCTGCTTTTTGTAAATCGATCTGGAAGTATCAAACAGTTGTTCAAAACTGAGCAAAGCGAGCTCTGATTCAATCACCGTATTTTCACCTCATTCCCTTAATAATAGTTCACAAGATAAAATATTAATAAATGAAAGAAGGTTTGTAAAGAGAAAAGTTTCATTTTTTAAGGATTTTTTTTATGCCGGTTTTTCTCTTTATTTTTAATTTAAAAAAGCCGGGTAAAGAACCGCGCCGCACGATTCTTCACTCGGCTTTATATTTAATACGATGCTTTGCTTACATCGGCTTCCTCATTTTTAAAAAAGCTTTTCAGCGCTTGAAATACGTCCGATTTCTGTTTCAGGATGTAGTATTTAAATTTATCATCTTTGACATTTTTATAGGCGGACATAAGGGTGGAATGCCTGTTATATTGATTGACCTCACCGTAACAGAACAGATTCGATTTTTTCATGATGTCATTGACGAGCTTTACGCACCGGGCGTTATCCGAAGTCAGATTATCTCCGTCTGAAAAATGAAACGGATAGATGTTGTAGCGGGCGGGGTCATATTTTTCATCAATTAATTCAAGAGACTTCCGGTAAACGGAGGAACAGATGGTGCCCCCGCTCTCGCCTTTCGAGAAAAAATCTTCTTCCGACACAACCTTCGCTTCCGTATGGTGGGCGATAAATTCGATATCAACCGTTTCATACTTTGTCCGTAAAAATCGTGTCATCCAAAAAAAGAAGCTCCTCGCCATATACTTTTCCCATACGCCCATCGAACCGCTTGTATCCATCATGGCTAAAACGACAGCTTTCGATTCCGGCTTCGTCACATCATTCCATGTTTTGTATTTCAGATCTTCCGGATAAATAGGGTAAAACGACGGCTTGCCTGTCATAGCGTTTCGTTTATAGGCCGACAGCATCGTCCTTTTCTTATCGATATTCCCTGTCAGCCCGGTTTTCCGGATATCATTGAACTCGATATCGGTATGGACGATATTGTCCCTTTCCTTTTGCTGCAGATTCGGCAGTTCTAATTCCTGAAACAGCGCTTCTTCCAGATCCATCAATGAAACTTCCGCTTCATAATAATCCTCGCCTGCCTGATCGCCTGCTCCCTGGCCTTTTCCGGCGCCCTGCTTTTTATCTGCGCCGTCTCTTGCGACGACATCGCCGACTTCGCTGTCGCCGTCGCCTTGGCCGACATGTTTATTTTTATCATAGTTATAACGGATTTTATATTCATCAAGCGAACGAATCGGGATTTTCACGACATCTTTTCCGTTGGACATAATAATGCTTTCCTCAGTGACAAGATCCGGAAGGTTGTTTTTTATCGCTTCCTGCACTTTCTTTTGGTGGCGCTGCTGGTCGTCAAAGCCTTTGCGATGGAGGGACCAGTCTTCCTCTGAAATCAAAAAATTTCCGCTGTCATTACGGGACATGAATTCCCCTCCTTAACCGTTATGGTCGTTTTACATGTGTATTCCGGCTTGGTCCTGTTTATGAAACAAGTCCGGCGAAAAGATTTATTTTTATCTTATGCCGGCCGGACTCTCCAATTGACAAACAATTGCGAAAAACAGACAAAAGAACCCGTCCTTTTACAGACGGGCCTCTCGATGAAATCAAATATCAGCGGTTTAACAAGCTTCCGACATACTTCAGCAGTTCATTAGCGCTTGTCGAATTATAGCCGTGTTCATCTATTAACCTTGCCACTACCTCATTGACCTTTTTAAGCTGCTGTTCATCCGGCGTTTTGGTGGAGGTCGTAATTTTCACTACATCTTTTAAGTCTGCGAACAGCTTTTTCTGAATCGCTTCGCGGAGTCTTTCGTGCGAATTATAGTCAAAGCGTTTTCCTTTTCTTGCATAGGCGGATATGCGGATTAAGATTTCTTCGCGGAACGCTTTTTTCGCGTTTTCTGAAATGCCGATCTGCTCTTCAATGGATCTCATCAGTTTTTCGTCAGGATTCATTTCTTCACCCGTCAGCGGATCGCGAAGCTTATTTTTATTGCAGTACGCTTCCACATTATCTAAATAATTGTCCATAAGAGTTTTCGCGGATTCTTCATATGAATAGACGAACGCCTTCTGCACTTCCTTTTTGGCGATGTCATCGTACTCTTTCCTGGCGGCGGAAATAAAATTCATATACCGCTCTTTGTCCTCGGCGGAGATGGACGGATGCTGGTCGAGTCCTTCTTTTAAGGAACGCAGCACGTCAAGCGAATTGATGGATTCCATATTTTTTCTGATAATCGTTGAGGAAATGCGGTTGATGACATAGCGCGGGTCAATTCCGCTCATTCCTTCATCATGGAATTCCTTCTTCATATCCTCCAGATCAACGGAATTGTAACCTTCAACGCTTTCTCCGTCATAAAGTCTCATTTTTTTGACGAGATCAATATCAGAGCGGTTCGGTTCCTTCAGCCGGGTCAAAATAGAAAACATCGCGGCCACTTTTAATGTATGGGGGGCGATGTGTACGTCAGAAACATCACTTTCAGAAATCATTTTTTCATAAATCCGTTCTTCCTCTGACACCTTTAAATTATAAGGAACAGGCATCACGATGATCCTGGAGTGAAGGGCTTCATTTTTCTTATTGGCAATAAACGAGCGGTACTCCGTTTCGTTCGTATGCGCAACAATCAATTCGTCGGCGGAGATGAGCGCAAACCGTCCGGCTTTGAAATTCCCTTCCTGCGTGAGTGACAGAAGGTGCCACAGAAATTTTTCATCGCATTTCAGCATTTCCTGAAACTCCATCATTCCGCGGTTCGCTTTATTTAATTCACCGTCAAACCGATAAGCGCGCGGATCTGATTCCGAGCCGTATTCGGCAATCGTCGAAAAATCAATGCTCCCCGTCAAGTCGGCGATATCCTGTGATTTCGGATCAGACGGGCTGAAGGTACCGATTCCGGTACGTTTATCCTCCGAGAAGAATATACGTTCAACCTTTACATCCTCAATTCTGCCGCCGTATTCTTCTTCAAGCCGCATGACATTAAGCGGAGAAAGGCTGCCCTCAATTCTGATGCCGTATTCTCTGTAGAAGTCGTCGCGCAGATGATGGGGAATGAGATGGAGAGGATCTTCATGCATCGGGCAGCCTTTAATGGCGTAAACAGCGCCGTTGTCTGTCAATGAGTAGGCTTCAAGCCCTTTTTTCAGCATGGTGACAAGAGTTGACTTTCCGCCGCTGACGGGTCCCATCAATAGTAAAATCCTTTTTCTTACATCGAGCCGCTTGGCAGCCGGGTGAAAGTATTCCTCCACGAGCCGTTCCAGAGATTCCTCAAGGCCGAACAGCTCCCTCGAGAAAAAGCTGTATGTCTTTTTCCCGTCACCCTCTTCGATTCCGCTGTCTTTTATCATATTAAAAACGCGAGAATGAGCAGACTGCGCGACCAATGGATTTTCTTTTATGAT
Organism: Bacillus sp. NEAU-242-2; assembly: GCF_027853835.1. NCBI lineage: Bacteria > Bacillati > Bacillota > Bacilli > Caryophanales > Bacillaceae > Bacillus > Bacillus sp. NEAU-242-2. Next base: position 1,068,457 of record NZ_JAPNNY010000001.1, read on the forward strand.
CTCCAAATAATCAGCGAACGTCCCTTCCCATTTGAGACGCTGCTCTTCCTCTCTGTACTTTTCAATTTTCTTTAATATATCCATAAGAACCTCCTCTATCATGGTTAATGCACTAGAAATAAGGTACTTTGTTACAATCTATGCGGTGACGTGATAATACATGCTTTTCGTTTCTTAAAAATAAAGACGTGATAAGGCCGTCATTGACAAGGGTCCGGTGCACCGTTCATAATGAAATAAATACAGTTTCATCCAGACTCGGACATCAAATGGAAAAGCAAAGAGGAGGAGACATGATGAAAACGATCATTTTACTTGGGGTCATTCTCACTTTTTTAGTATCCATTTTTACGGCGGGTTACGACAGCAAACCTGAAAACAAATAACGGCAAAAGGGTGCTCTTTATGGAGAGCACCCTTTCCTGTACAACATAACAATGTTTCATATTTGAATATGTTCTTGGACAGTTGATTTTTCATGAGACTTGCAGCTTGTTTGATACTCGATTTTTCCGATTTTGCACCCCGGGCCGATTTCCACACGCTTCCCTCTGACAATGTCCGCTTCCGTGTATTCGAGGTAAATTGCGTCTCCTTCGATCAATTCAGCAGAAAGCATGCCGGCTTTCCGTTTAAGAAAACCGGGTTTCCGTCTGACGGTGATCGATGTGCCGCCGATTTCTTTCACACGGCTTCGGTCATAACGCAAATGGATGTTTACGTCCCCTGCGTTTAACAATCCCGCCACATTGATACATCCTGTTACATGAAGCAGCTCCGTCTCGCAATCGCCGCCGACGGTGAGACTGCCTTTTATGTGACACTGCTCTCCCGCGGCCCCGCCGCCAATTTCAGCAAGTCCTTTCAGCCTCATTCTGGCGAAACGCATGGAGCCGCCGACTTTCAATGTGCCGATCACATTTGCTGAATGTGCTGATAAATCTCCTGCAACTTCATGCTCTCCGAAAATTTTCAGCCTGTTGATCTCGGCATCTCCGAGAAAAAGTCCCGTGCCGAATATCCGGCAGCATTCGCTTTGAAGTCCTTCGCCGACAGTTCCTTCCCCTTTAATGCTTACATTTTGGTAGGAACCGCCGGAGGCGTGTCCGGCTCCGTACATTTTTAAATGACTCAATTTTTTTGTCGTTTCCATCGCAGCTCCTCCTATCGTTTCATGACTTTGTTAACCAAAGCGGTAGGATCACATGCAAAATCGCCGCTGTATTCCACCGTCCCAATGGTGCAGCCTGCGCCGATCCGCACATGATTTCCGCGGACTGTCTTCGCGTTCGTGTCCGCCAATTCAATGATGTCACCTTCAATCAGCTCTGCTGTCAGCACCGGGGCCGGCATCAGCTTAAAACGCGTAAGCACGCTCTTTCTGCTCATCACTTTCAAATGGCGGCAGCCAATTTCTTTCACCCGGCTCTCTCCCGCCGCCAGCTTAATACTGACTTCATCAGCATTCAGCAGGCCGCCGATCTTGCATTTGCCTTCCGAACGGAACGTCTCTGTCTCGCAATCGCCTTCAATCCCGGCTTTCCCGGATATGAAAATATCATCAGCTTTCACACCGCCGCCGAAAGATGAAAATCCCGCGACGTTCAGCCGCTCCGTTTTGACATCACCTTTAATGACACCCGTTCCGTTGATACGGATGGATTCAGCTTCGGCGCTGCCGGAAATTTTCCCCGAACCGCTGATCGTCAGCGTTTGCGTCTTGACATGTCCGTCTGTTTTTCCGCTGCCGTTAAACAAAAGGCTCGTGCACTCCACATCACCTGACACCGTGCCGCTTCCGTTGATCTCCACTGTATGAAAACGGCCTCCTTTTGAACTTCCCGAACCGTTAATGATTAATTTATCTGTTACTTCCATTGATGGTCCTCCTGCATCCATTTCGTTTTTAATTCTTCCGATGCCGCAGCAAGCGCCACCCGTTCAACCACTTTGACAGTCGGTTCAAACAAAATATGTTCCGCGTCTGCGATGAAGCACGTCGTTACGCCAAGCTTTCGGAGCATGACAAGCTCCGTATTCGCTTTCAGCTCGGAAGCCTCATACGTTTTCAGCACCCCTGCTGCCAATTTTCCTTCCTCAAGGCTGATATTGCCCGATTGCAAAAGCCCTTCAAGCACATATAAAGACAGCAGCGCGCGGGACGTGAATGTCACGCCGTCTTCGCCATAAACTTGCAGCGCGGCTTTTGAAATCAGTCCCTTTTGAAGCAGTTCCGCAGACGTTATATTGACATCAGTCATTTGCGGAGACAGCATTTCTCTCATTTCATCCAGAGACAGATTTTCTTTCATTTTCTGTATTTTTGAGATGCGTTTTAATATTTCCGCCCTCGGAAAAAATGTTTCCTGGCCTGTAAACGTCGATTTTCGGATAAACCATTCTTCAGGAATTAAATTTTTCCGTTTCCACCGGTACAGCTGCCCGTATGAAATTGATGTTTCTTCCAGCAAATCTTTTTTAGAAATCAGTTGTTCCTCCATGAATCCAGCTCCTTCGATGAATGTATTGTAACATAACACTGTTACGTTGTTAAGGCTGAAAATATAAAAATGCCGTGAACCGCTGCTGCCCGTCTTTTTATTCAATAAAAAAACGCCCGGATGCGGGCGTTTTTTCTCACGTCAAATCTCTGTAATTTTGCTGGCGCAGCGCTTCATATACAAGAATCGCGGCCGTGTTGGACAGGTTTAATGATCTCACATGCTCGGTCATCGGCAGACGCAGGCAGCGGTCCATATTGTTTTCGATCAATTCTTTCGGAAGTCCGCTCGTTTCTCTGCCGAATACGAAGAAAAAGTCTTCCTCCGTATTTGAGTAATCAAATGATGTGTGCGGCTTTTGGCCGAATTTTGTAATGAAGAAAAACTTTCCGTTCTCATATGCCTCAAATAATTCTTCCAATGAATCATGATATACGACGTTGACGAACTCCCAATAATCGAGTCCGGCGCGCTTCAGCATTTTATCATCGGTTGAGAATCCGAGCGGGCGGATCAAATGAAGCGTTGTGTCTGTTGCCGCACAAGTACGTGCAATATTTCCCGTATTGGCCGGGATTTCGGGTTGATATAAAACGACATGTAATGCCACGATGTTCACCTCTGTTTTTTATTCCGCCCACCATTATATCATTAATTACTCTTTTGTCGTATCATCCGTAATATGAAAAAACGCATATCTGATGGAAGGAGTATACGCCGTTGAATCCTCATATGACCAATATCTCATTCTGCTGTCATACGTTTGGGCATTGACGAGCGGCATATTGCTTTTATCTTTTGCGACCACGATCGCCGTATGATTAAAACGGCCGTCTCCTTCAAAATCATAGCAAATGATATCTCCGGGCATCAGTTCTTCAGCTCTTGATACTTGCAATGCGCGGAGCCCTGCCTTGGATTGGGCCAGATACATCTTCATCGAATGCGCGACCGTCCAGCTGTAGCTCCACGAGCTTGCCTTCATCCACCAGCCTGAGCCTCTGTTCGGATGCCCCCGCATCGGTGCTTTTCCGGCATGTAAACATTGGGAAATAAAATTGGTGCAATTATCGCTGAAATTTTTATAAGCGGGATTTCGTTTATTCCAAAACTTCTCCGCGTACTGCACGGCAGCCAGACGGTCGTATTGAAACGCCCGCCCGAAATCTTCCCGTTCACTCCGCTCATATTCAATTACGCTGTTTCCGTCAGAAAATCCAGCCGGTTTTTTCTTTACTTCCCGGTCTTTAATCAAAAGCTCATCATAGAGAAATGCAATCCGTTCCTCAATCTGCTCTTCTAAGTAAAGGTGTCCGTCATGCTCCTTGCACAAATATTCGAAATGAATCGTGTACATGACACATAACGTGCCGTCGTCCTCAAGACTGCTTTTGACAATGACGGCTTTTGCCTTCGCCTTCACGATATCAACTTTCCGTTTTTCAAACAGCTCTTTTTTTCTCGTCAGGACCTCAAGATCGCCGGCCTGCCCATTCTGCCTCATCTCGGTTCCGTTGATTAAATAATGAAGCCGGGCCTCCGCTAAATCTTCAATAATATGCTTCAAGCGCTCCACCCCATACGATTTTATAAAGAAAAAACACTTGAACTCCGGCCAAGTGCTTTTTCTCTATACATATGTCAGGACCGGCCGGTTTTAGTCTTCTCAGAAACCGATAACAGCTCCAGTCCCTTTTCAATTTCCCGTATGGCGTCCTCATCCTGCTCCTTTTGAAGCGCTTTTTCTAATTCCTCCGCATAATCAGGATCACCGATTTTCCCGATGGCCCAGGCGGCCGTACCCCTGATGACGGGGCGCGGATCTTGGTGCATCAAGACCGTTAATTCCGGAAGAGACGAGGCATCTTTAAAATGAGCCAAAGCTAAAATCGCATTCCGCTGTATCGGCTTCTTGCCGCGCCATGATCCCGATACATGTCCGAATTTTTCTTTGAATTCGCGGTTGCTTATGGTCAAAAGCGGCTTTAACAGCGGCTTTGCGATTTCCGGATCAGGCTCCATCTGCGGATGAAGATGAAAATCTTTCCCCTTATTAATCGGACAGACCGTCTGGCACGTGTCACAGCCATACAGACGGTTTCCGATTTTCGTGCGGAACTCATCCGGCAAAAATCCCTTTGTCTGGGTCAGGAACGAAATACAGCGCTGGGCGTTAAGCTGTCCGGGATTGACGAGTGCGCCGGTCGGACAAGCGTCTAGACATTTTGTGCACGTACCGCACATATCTTCAATCGGCACATCCGGTTCAAAGGGCAGATTGGTGATCATTTCAGCCAGATAGACGTAAGAACCGTATTCAGGCGTGGTGATCATGCAGTTTTTGGCGCTGAAGCCGATTCCCGCCCGTTCAGCCACGGCCCTGTCGGACAATTCTCCTGTATCCACCATTGACTTTGTGCGGATATCCTCATGTTTGCTTTGGAGAAAATTTTCCAGCAGATCAAGCTTTTCCCGCAGCACATCATGATAATCCTTCCCCCAGGAAGCTCTGCAAAAAATGCCGCGCCGCCCGTCTCTCGTGCTCCTCGGCGCATCTTTCATTTTGGAAGGATAAGCAAGGGCGATGGCGACGATTGATTTGGCTTTCGGGAGAAGCAAAGACGGAGTAACCCGTTTTTCAATATCCGGCTCTTCAAAACCGGATAAATAGCCGAGTGATTCCTGAAGAATCAGCCGGTCCCGCAGACTGTCGAACGTATCAGCCGTCGTAAACCCTATTTTGTCAACTCCGATGCTTTTGGCGTATTCGATTAATTCCTCTTTCAGTTTATGAATATTCATTTTTTGCACAGCCTCCTTTCTTTGTGATCAGGCTCCCGCACGGGTATAATAGAGTTTTATCATCCCGAAATGGAGTGAACACACTTGAACATCAGTTTAGATCCACTTATTGCTGAACGGGTGCCGGGGATCAAAGCGGCAGCCGTCTTATATGAACAGATCGAAGTCGGGCCCGCTCCGCAAATGCTGAAAGGCCGCCTCCGTTTATTTCAAGAATCTCTTTACTTTGATTATGCTGACGGCGGTATAGATGAGCAGCCTTTTGTTAAAGAGTGGGCGCGTATAATGGAACAGCTCAGTCCCGCCTTTTCAGGACAAAAAACGCCGATGGAGCTTATGCTCGGCGATATTTCCCGGGAACGATTCATTGAAAGTGTGAATTCAGCCCATGATACCATACTTTTTTTCTCCTTGAAATATTCATTGCCTATCATGGCGTATGACGCCGCAGAAATAGATGAACCGATTTCGATTACAATCGGAGAAAAAGAACACGTACTTGCTTTTTCCGACTCTGGTGGCATTTTCGGCGGCCTTACCGGACATCTCAATACCCGCCCTGTAACAACCGGCACAAAGAAAATGCTGCAGCTGATCTTTTTCCCGCCTTCATTTCATGCCGACGCGGCGGATGAGCTGCTATCATCTTTAACCAAAATGTTTGAACAAATTCACGGAGGCACGCATACCGTCTCTTGGCTTTCATAAAAAGACACGCCTTCGTGTCTTTTTTCACATAAAAAAACGCAATACTTCGTTTATCAGAGAAACGAAACACTGCGTTAATAACGTATGTATGGAGCGGGTGATGAGAATCGAACTCACGACATCAGCTTGGAAGGCTGAGGTTTTACCACTAAACTACACCCGCATCAAAGTTTTTTGTCAGTACCGATTTGATGTTTCTAATATTACATGTATATTTTTTTTTCGTCAAGGGAATGTTAAAAAATTTGTCGAAAAAAATTCTTTTTTTGTCCACATGTTAAGTCAGGTTTACATTTTGTTAAGAATCTCATACAATATAAAAAAGAAGAAAACTTGAGGTACGCCCTGATGATGAAAAATAAAGTAAAAGAGCTGAGAGCCAGATTCGGCTATTCTCAGGAAACGCTCGGAAAAGAAGCCGGAGCCACCAGACAGACGATTGCAGCGATTGAAAAAGGAGATTATGTGCCTTCACTCTTATTGGCGCTTAACATCTGCCGGGCTTTCTCACTGCCGATGGAGGAAGTTTTCTGGCTGGAGGAGGAGAAAAAATGAGTTTGAAAAGAAAAGCGTGTTTTCACCTTGCACTCTACGGATTGGCCTGCTGGACGCTTATTTCCTTTATGGAAGCGGCACCGCGGATCGCTCAGTTTTTCCAAACGGAGGGGAGCGGTTCATTTGAGCTGAATATCACTCCGTTTCTGCTGTTTACCGTTTGTGCCGCATTGTATATCTATGCCGAAAAGAAAAAACGAAACGGCAAAAAGCACAGGCTTGTGCCCGATGAATTTGAGGAACAGGATGAAAGAGAACGAATGATGACGGCTAAAGCTTGCCGTTCCTCGTATATTGCCGTTTACTTCTCATTGCCGGCCGCAGCCGTTCTGCTTTTGTTTTATCCGCTGATTCAGCCGCATCTTCCCTTTTTTCCGATTCTTTTGATTTTCATTCTGATGATGATTCAGCATTTGGCTTATGTTTTCACATTTCATAAGCACGGCAAAAACTCCGGTTCATGACAGATCCGGAGTTTTTTACATTACCAGCTCGCTTTTTTCACCCCGGGAATCCGGCCTTTATGGGCCAGCTCCCTGAATGCGATTCTGGACAATTTAAATTTTCTCATATATCCGCGGGGCCGCCCCGTCACCGTACAGCGGTTATGAAGCCTGGCCGGAGCAGAATCACGCGGCAGTTTGCTCAGCGCTTCCCAGTCTCCTTTTGCCTTTAATTCTTTTCGGATGTCCGCATATTGTTCAACAAGCTTCTGCCGCTTGAGCTCTTTGATCACTTTTGATTTTTTTGCCATTTCAGCACTCCTAACAAATCGTAATAATTACGTTTTGTATCATATCATCCATAGGAGCATCGTGCAAGCTAAGCGCTTAAAAAGGCGGGTGAATACCCGCCTTCACTGCCGGCATTTCCCCGGAAATGAATCCGCAGAAAGCGCCCGCCGTCAATGATCCGCCTTGCGACGTCATCAGACTGTCGCTTTATTTCCTCTTGCAAAATGGTCGTTTCCCATTGCTTCACCCAGTCTGCGCTCAAGCTTTTTAGTCCGTTCATTCTGAAACGGCAGAAGCGGAAACACGAGTTCAGCCAGATAATAAGCTTCTTCCAGATGCGGATAGCCTGAAAAGATAAACGACTCAATGCCGAGTGCCTGATACTCTAAAATTCGATCAGCGACAGTCTGCGGATCACCGACAAGCGCCGTGCCCGCTCCGCCTCTGACCAGTCCGATGCCGGCCCAGAGATTCGGGCTGATCTCAAGCTTCGAGCGGTCACCGTTATGAAGATCGGCCATCCGTTTTTGTCCCGATGAATCAGCGCGCCGGAGCGCAGCCTGCGCTTTCGCAATTGTCTCTTCGTCTAAGCGGCTGATTAATCGTTCAGCCGCTTCCCATGCCTCTTCCTCAGTCTCCCGGACAATCACGTGAAGTCTGATGCCAAAACGCATCGTCCTTCCTTCCTTGGCAGCCTGTTTTTTAACGGTTTCAATCTTTTCTTTTACCTGCTCCGGCGGCTCTCCCCATGTTAAATAGACATCTGTATGTTTCGCCGCAGCCTCAATTCCCGCCTGTGATGAACCGCCGAAATATAATGGCGGATGCGGAGACTGTTTTGGCGGAAACAGGAGGTTGCTGTTTTCCACTTTGATATGGTCCCCTTCATATGTCACCGTTTCGCCCCGCATGAGTCCGCGCCAGACGGTTAAAAATTCCTCAGTCGCCTTATAACGTTCATCGTGGCTGATAAACATGCCGTCTCCCGCCAGTTCATAAGGATCTCCGCCTGCTACGACATTTACAAGCAAACGGCCGTCTGACAGCCGGTCCATTGTCGACGCCATTCTCGCGGCGACAGACGGCTGCATCAGTCCCGGCCGGACCGCCACTAAAAATTTCAAGTCACTCGTTTCCCCCGCTAAAGCGGCAGCCGTCAGCCACGGGTCTTCACATGATCTCCCCGTCGGCAGCAGAACCCCCGTATACCCGAGTCTGTCCGCCGCCTGTGCCACTTGCTTAAAATAAAGATGATCCGCCGTTCTCCCTCCCGTTTGCGTCCCTAAATACCGGCCGTCACCATGCGTCGGAATAAACCAAAGAATCTCCATATGAATCTCTCCTTTTTTAATAGGTTACCCTTCATAACTGTTCCGCCATTTTAATAGTTTCCGCTCGAGCATTCTGACCAATGCATCTGTCAGCTTGCCGACAGCCGCAAAAATGATAATGCCGACAAACACCTTATTTGTCTGTGAAAATTGTCTGGCATCCATAATCATATAACCGACGCCCTCGCTCGATCCCATCAGTTCCGCCACCACAAGACCGAGCCATGCAATGCCTAGAGAGAGCCTGATGCCGAGCAGGATATTCGGCAGAGATGCCGGAAGAATTAATTTCGCCATCTGCTGATACCAATTAAATTCCAGCACCCGCGCGACGTCAAACAGCTTCGCGTCCACGCTGCGGATTCCGAGAAACGTATTAATGTACACGGGAAAAAAAGCCCCCAATGCGATCAGCAGGATTTTTGATGTCTCATCAAATCCGAACCACAAAATGAACAGCGGGGTCACGGCCAAGTGCGGAACCGTCCTGAGCATTTGCAGAGACGGATCGAGATACGCTTCCGTCCGCTTTGAGAAACCGACCAGCAGCCCGAAAACAAGTCCGAGGCCCGCGCCAAGCAGAAATCCGGCAGCCGCCCGGTATAAACTGATCTCTAAATGACCCCACAGCTCACCTGAAAGAAGAAGTTCCTGAAACGTCTGCAAGATGACGACAGGTGACGGGAGCACCGTTGCAGAGACGATGCCCAGACTTGCGATAAACTGCCATACTGCGATGACCGCAGCCGGGAGTACAATCCCTTTCATCCATTGGTATGAATACTTCCGGGATCTTGCCAGAGCTTTCTTTTCTGATTGGCTTATTGCGCCGGCAGCCGTTGGTGCTTCTGCTTTCATTACTTGCCATCCCCCGTTTCACGCGCTTTTTTAATAAATGAATTGTCGACAACGTCTTTTACGTGAATTTTCTTATGAATCGCTTTTGTTCGAAATTGAAAATCAGCGGTTTCCTGCTGGGCTTTGACAATATCATCATTGATCGGTTCATTAAGAGGCTCAGTATTGTTAAGCACGTTTCTGACGACTTTCGGATCAAGATGTTTGATTTTCGCATATAAGGAGACGGCTTCATCTTTGTGTTCCTTTTGCCATGTAACTGCTTTATTGAACACTTTCAGAAAACGGACAACCTCATCCGGGTGTTCTTTGGAAAATCCCGTTCTGACTAACGTGAAACCGGGAGAATATAAATCTGTGCTTTCTCCGTTCGCCAATATTTCCGCCCCGTGCTGCAGCGTTTCAATCGACAAATACGGCTCCCAAATGGACCATGCGTCAACTGATTTGTTTTCAAAAGCGGAAACCGCCTCATCAGGCTGAAGCTGGATGATAGTGACGTCATCGGCGGAAAGCCCCGCTTTATCTAAAGCTTTATAGAGAAAATCAAAGCCGCTGCTGCCTTTGGCTACGGCGATTTTTTTACCTTTCAATTCTTTCAGGCTCTGAATCCCGCTGCCCTTGTTTACGAGAATGCCGTTTGCCTTTAATCCGTCCTGAGACAGCCCGATCTCTTTAAAATCAATTCCTGCCGCCTGACCGGAAATGACCGGTGAATTGCCGACCTGGGAAAAATCAAGCTTATCGGCGGCAAGACCTTCAAATTGCGGAGGACCGCTTTGGAATTCGACCCATTTTACTTTTATTCCGTCTTTTTTGAAGGCCTCTTCAAACCAGCCTTTTTCCTTGGCAATGAGAAGCGGGCTTAAACTCTGCTGGATGCCGATCCGGATTTCTTTCACCGTTTTCCCGCTCCCCCCTGTCCCGTCTGCACTGCATCCGGCTGACATCATGACTGCTGCGGCTAAAAGAATGATGATTTTTTTCACTTCGCTTCGTCCCTTCTATATCCCGGACCCGTCCGCAAACCGGAGGTCTTCCGTTTTCTCAAATTCAGAAAGCACCTTCTGCCGGACGGCCTGAAAATCCGCTGACGTCCGATTGCGCGGATGCGGAAGCTGAATCGGCATCAGGCTGTGCAGCCGGCCGGGCTTTGCCCTGAGGATCGCCAGCTTATCGCCTAAATAGACGGATTCATCAATATCATGCGTGACCAGAATCATCGTCGTTTTTTTCTCGCGCCATATATCAAGCAGCACATCCTGCAAATGTTTTCTCGTAAAAGCGTCAAGCGCCCCGAACGGTTCATCTAAAAGCAGCACCTCCGGCTCACGCAAAAGGGCTCTGGCGATGGCAACCCGCTGCGACATGCCGCCGGATAATTCGCGCGGATAAGCGTTCTCTGCTCCCTGCAGCCTGACAACCTCAATCAGATCATCCACTTTTTTCCGAACGGCCGGGTCGTTCATATTGAGATCGGCAGCGATGTTTTGTTTTACCGTCAGCCAGGGAAACAGCCGGTGCTCCTGAAAGATAAATCCCTGCCGGATGCCCGGTCCCGACACATTGCGGCCGTTTATTGTGACAGAGCCTTTATAATCGGTATCAAGACCGGCAATCAATTTTAAAAGCGTGCTTTTGCCGCATCCGCTCGGTCCGATGACAGTCAAAAATTCTCCCGATGCAATTGACAGCTCAATATCATTCAGCACCGGCGTTTTCCGGCCTTCATGCTCAAACACTTTTTCTTGTATGCTGATGGTTACAGCCATCTGTCTTCCCCTCTCTTTCTGCCGCATGCGATCGAAAAACAAAAAGGCCCCCATCTCCGATTGCTTGCAGAGATGGGAGCCTTCGGCGGTCCGATCGGCAACCCGTTTGTTTTTAAATTTGAATATCATGTTAATTCAAATTATTCCGACTTGTCAACTGTTTTTTGTATGAATTAAAAATGCGCCTTCCGGCATAAACCTGCCAAAGAGCGCATCGGCTGTATCACGTATTTACTTCCTTTTCTTTCCGGGCGATTTTCAATAATGTCCGCGCGTTGTTGCCGAAAATGTTTTCTATATCTTCTTCCCGCATATTGATTTCCCGGCAGGTCCTCACCTGCTCCTGAAGATATCTGTATACATATCCTCTCGGAAATCCGTTCGAATCCGTCCCGAAGATGATCCGTTCAGCACCGATTAATTCAGATGTCTTTCGAAACAGAATTTCCAAATCAAGCCGGTACGGCATCCACCTCATCCACTGATTTGAGCCGGACGTGTCAATATACACATTCGGGCAGCTCCAGCACAGCTGCAGCAGTTCCTGATAATATCCGGCGCCGAAATGCGGAATGATGAACGGTATATCAGCATACTCTCTCGCGACGCGATAGATGGAGAGCGGGTTGATGTTGCGATGGCTGACAATGCCACCCGCTCTCCCTAAAAGTCCGAAGTGAATTAATACAGGCAGTCTTTTGTCAGCCAGATACGTCCACAGCTTTTTCAGCGACGGATCATGAAACTCGATGTCTGTCAGCGGCCCGAACAGTTTATATCCTTTCAGACCGAGCTCTTCAACCGCTCTTTTCAGCTCCTCATACGCATCCTTTTGTTCCAAAGGATGATATGCAAATCCGGTAAACCTCGCGGGATTGGCTTGAATAAACGCCGCCATCCGGTCATTGCTCTCTGCTGTTAAAAAATTCAGCACGTCAATGCCGTACTTATCTAATTCTTTCTCCCATCTTGTCATCAAAGCGATTTCGCCGTCATCGCCATCAACATCATGCGGATCAGGAAAATCCCAAGTGAGATTCATTCTTTCCGACCGCTCCCGGTTATAATCGGAAAATGTCTTATCGTTTTTGCCGAAATTAAGGCTGTACGGCAGATGACCGTGAATATCGACAGGTTTAAAATGCTGCCTGAAAAGCATACAATTGCCGCCTCCCTTACCGCCTGACAATAAAAAAAGGCCCTTATCCAGTGAAGAATAAGAGCCTCTTGTGTCCAAGTCAGCGGTTTCTATTTTTTCTCATATTAAACCCATTATTCCCCTCAGTCAAGTGGTCTTTCAAACCCGAACTTTCTTTTCGATAATAAAAATAATTATTTTATAATCATTATAAAATAATATTGACTTTTTACTGATAGGTGATATTATGTTCTTATAAATTTAAAGAGGTGATCACATGAGTTCAAATAAATTGACAACCAGCTGGGGCGCTCCTGTCGGAGATAACCAAAACTCAATGACGGCCGGCGATCGCGGTCCTGCTTTAATACAAGACGTCCATCTGCTTGAGAAATTGGCGCACTTTAACAGAGAACGCGTTCCGGAGCGTGTCGTTCACGCAAAAGGCGCGGGCGCACACGGTTATTTTGAAGTCACAAATGACGTTACAAAATATACGAAAGCCGCATTTCTGTCAGAAGTCGGTAAACGCACGCCGCTTTTCATCCGTTTCTCAACCGTTGCGGGCGAACTGGGCTCTAGTGACACAGTGCGCGACCCGCGCGGATTTGCCGTTAAATTTTATACAGAAGAAGGAAACTACGATATCGTCGGAAACAATACACCCGTGTTCTTCATCCGCGATGCCATCAAGTTCCCTGACTTTATCCATACACAAAAAAGAGATCCGAGAACACATCTGAAAAATCCGACGGCCGTTTGGGATTTCTGGTCTTTGTCACCCGAATCCCTGCACCAGGTAACCATTCTGATGTCAGACCGGGGCATTCCGGCGACTCTTCGCCATATGCACGGATTCGGAAGCCATACATTTAAATGGACAAATGATAAAGGCGAAGGCGTCTGGATTAAATATCACTTTAAAACAGAGCAAGGCGTGAAAAACCTTGATGTTAATACAGCCGCAAAAATCGCGGGCGAAAATCCCGATTACCATACGGAAGATTTGTTCAATGCGATTGAAAACGGCGATTTCCCCGCATGGAAATTATATGTTCAAATCATGCCGTTAGAAGATGCAAACACATATCGCTTTGATCCGTTTGACGTCACAAAAGTGTGGTCTCAAAAAGACTATCCGCTGATCGAAGTCGGCCGCATGGTTCTGAACCGCAATCCGGAAAATTACTTTGCGGAAGTAGAACAGGCGACGTTCTCTCCCGGCACATTAGTCCCCGGCGTCGACGTCTCACCTGACAAAATGCTTCAAGGCCGGTTGTTCGCATACCATGACGCGCATCGCTACCGTGTCGGCGCGAACCATCAGGCGCTGCCGATCAACCGTTCCCGCAATGAAGTGAAAAACTATCAGCGTGACGGACAAATGCGTTTTGATGATAACGGCGGCCGCTCCGTCTATTACGAGCCTAACAGCTTCGGGGGCCCTAAAGAGTCACCTGAAGATAAACAGGCGGCATATCCTGTATCAGGTTTCGCTGACAGTGTAAGCTATAACCATCATGATCATTACACACAAGCCGGCGACCTGTACCGCCTGATGAGCGAGGAAGAGCGCGCGCGCCTTGTCGCCAATATTGTCAGTGCGATGAAACCTGTGGAAAAAGAAGAAATTAAGCTGCGCCAGATCGGCCACTTCTACAAGGCTGATCCTGAATACGGCAGACGCGTTGCCGAAGGACTCGGACTGCCGTCACCAAAATAACATCAAAAAAACCTGCCGGTCTGCCCGGCAGGTTTTTCCTGTTTATTATCAATAAAACCGTTTTTTTCTCAATTACACGAAGTGGCATGCCGCAAAATGATGAAGCCCTTTTTCTGACAGCGCCGGACTTTTCTCAGCACATATCTTCTTGGCTTCCGGACATCTCGTTCGGAATTTACAGCCTGAAGGCGGATCAGAGGGGCTCGGTATATCACCCTTTAAAATTATCCGCTCCCTTTTCGCTCCGGGATCAGGAACAGGCACGGCTGATAACAGCGCTTTCGTATAAGGGTGAAGCGGCCGTGAAAAGAGCTCCTCCTTTGACGCGTATTCCACAATCGTCCCTAAATACATAATGGCGACCTTCGTACATAAGTGCTCCACCACGCTTAAATCATGAGAAATGAACAAATATGACAGCCCGTGCTGTTTTTGAAGGCTGCTGAACAAATTGATCATCTGCGCCTGGATGGAGACATCTAACGCCGCCACGGGTTCATCCATAATGATAAATTGCGGCTTGAGCGCCATCGCTCTTGCAATCACGATCCGCTGCCGCTGCCCTCCGGAAAATTCATGCGGATATCGGTCGATAAAGGTTGCGGAAAGTCCGCAGGCTTCAAGAACCTCCGCCGCTTTATCACGCGCATTCCGCTTCACCGCCAATTGATGCTCGATCATCGCTTCACCGATGGCTTCTCCGATCCGGCGCCGGGGGTTTAAAGAACTGAACGGATCTTGAAAGATGAGCTGCGCTTCCGATCTGAAAGTTTTGAGCTCGCGCCGGCTCATCCGAAACACATCACGCCCCTGAAAAAACACCTCTCCCCCTGTTTTCTCATGAAGCCTCAAAATGGTCTTGCCGATTGATGACTTTCCGCTGCCCGATTCTCCCGCTAAGCCGAACACTTCTCCCTTTCCTATCGTAAAACTGACGCCGTCGACCGCTTTTACGGGTTTTTTATGAGTCTTTCTCATCCCCCCATGCTCCTCGTAATATTTTTTCAGCCCCTTGACCTCCAGCAACACATCACTCATCTGCTTTCTCCTCTCTGTAAAGCCAGCACGCCGCCTGATGCCCCTTCCCGAATTCAGTAAAATGCGGGCTCGATCTCCGGCATATTTCTGTGCTGTGTTCACATCGCTCCGCAAAATAACAAGACGATCCGGACAGGTCCGCAAGCTCGGGGACCTGCCCCGGAATGGTGTAAAGCGTCTCCCTTTTTTGACCGATAACCGGCTTGGCCGCGAGCAGCCCTTTCGTATACGGATGCTTCGGATCAGAAAACAGCTCTGCAACCGGTCCTTCCTCCACAATTTTTCCCGCATACATGACAATCACATAATCAGCCATTTCAGCAACCACGCCAAGGTCATGAGTAATGAATAAAATAGACGTGCGAAATTGCTTTTTCATATCCCGCAATAAATCCAATATCTGCGCCTGAATGGTTACGTCAAGCGCTGTCGTCGGCTCGTCGGCAATGATCAGTTTCGGATCGCAGCTTAGCGCGACAGCCGTCATGATGCGCTGCAGCATGCCGCCGCTCAGCTCATGAGGATATCGGTGCATAACCTGCTCGGCATTCGGGATCTCCACTAACGTGATCAGTTCAACGGCCCTCCGCCATGCCTCTTTCTTACTCAGCAACAAATGTTCGCGAATCGGTTCGGTCAGCTGCTCACCGATTGTAAATACCGGATTCAAAGATGTCATCGGTTCCTGAAAAATCATCCCGATTTCGCTGCCGCGGATTTTCTGCATGTCTTTTGATTTCAATTCCAACAGATTCTGTCCGGAAAAATGCACTGCTCCCCGTTCGATTCTCCCCGTCTCGGGAATAAGCTGCATAATGGACAATGACGCCATACTTTTCCCGCAGCCGGACTCTCCTACAATACAAACCGTTTCCTCCTCATGTATCGTAAAGCTGACACCGTCCACGGCCTTTACCGCACCCTCCTCTGTATAAAAAGCCGTTTCCAAATGCCTCACTTCTAAAAGCGGTTTTTTCATTTCATTTTCACCTGCCGTTTTACCTTAGGATCAAAAGCGTCTCTTAAACCGTCTCCAAGCAGATGAATCGCCACAACGGTCAGAAAAATGGCCGTTCCCGGCGGAATCCACAGCCACGGGCGGAGTGTAAAATCCATAAAATGATTCGCCGCTTCCATCATGTTTCCCCAAGAAGGTGTCGGCGGAGCAACGCCAAGCCCGAGAAAACTCAGCGCAGATTCACTCAGCATCGCTCCCGCCACATGCAAAGTCGCCGCTACCAGTAATAACGGCAATGTGTTGGGAAGCAAATGATAGAGGATTTTCCGTTTATCACTAAGCCCCAAAACTTCCGCGGCCATCATAAACGGCTGCTCCTTCAGCGACAAAATCTGTCCGCGTACAAGCCGCGCCAAACCGGGCCATCCGATCAGGCTTAACATCATCATAATCAGGTACATTCTGTATTCAGAAGGCACTTTCCACTCCGACATCACCGCAGCCAAAATCAAAAGCAGCGGCAGGCCCGGGATGGACATGAGCATATCAGCAATGCGCATAATGATCATATCAGCGGCTCCCCGATAAAACCCGGCCGCAGCCCCGAGTAAAGAGCCGATGACAAGCGACAGCACCATTGAAGCAAGCCCCACGGTCAGAGAAATCTGCCCCGCCAGCATCAGCCTCGTCAGCACATCTCTCCCGTACTGGTCGGTGCCCAGCCAGTGATGGATTCCCGGATGCTGATTGGCATTTGAAATATCCGTCCGATCTGTTATGTACGGAGAAAAAGACGGCCCGATAAAGCACAATAAAAACATAAAACATAAGAAAAGAAGACTGATGACCGTCAGCTTATGCTGCAGCAGGCGGCGGTACGTCTGCTTCCAAAGAGAAGGCGGCACCCCTTTTTGTTTTTTCATTCCGCACACCTCCTATTTCAGCCTGACCCGCGGATCAACCGCGGCATAAGCGATATCCGCCAAGAAGTTCCCCACAATCGTTAAACAAGACAAAAACAAGGTAAACGCCATCAAAACCGGATAATCACGATAATGCACGGATTCAAGCTGAATACGGCCGACACCCGGCCACCCGAAAATCTGTTCAATAATGATGGCTCCGGAAAACAGTCCCGGCAGTTCAAAAGCAAGCAGGGTGATGGCCGGAATAAGCGCGTTTTTCAACGCATGTTTCCAGATGACGGTGTGCTCTTTCAATCCCTTCGCTCTCGCCGTTCTGATATAATCCTGTCTGATCACGTCCAGCATGCCGGAGCGGAAATACCTTGTCAGCGAGCCGATGCCGAGCATAGATAAAATCACGACCGGAAGAATCATATGTCTGGCGGCTTCAAGCACGTACGAAAAACCTGTACTCGTGCTTCCGGTATCAATCATCCCGCCGACGGGCAATATTTTCAAATCCACCCCAAACCACTTAATAAACAGAAGGCTGATAAAAAAAGATGGAAACGCCATGGAAGCAAAAACAAGAAACGTCACGATCCCGTCAAACCATGAGTATTTCCTGACAGCGGATATGACACCCGTGATCATCGCGGCTGACCATGTGACAAGCAACGCCAAAAAGGCGACAAAAAACGAATTCCAGACATATTTCCGAAGCAGTGACAGGACGTTCTCCTGATATTTCAAAGAAAACCCAAAATCTCCGCTGAGCACATTTCCGAGCCACGTCACATAACGCTTCCAAATCGGCTGATCCAGCCCGTAAAGCGCTTTTAACTCCTTCGCTCTTTCCGGAGTCAGATTTACATTGGAATCAATATAATCGCCCGGCAGCATGGCGAATAAGAAAAAAATAATAAAGGACGTACCGAATAAGATCACAAGCATTTGAATGAATCGTTCTGCGGCATACCGTTTCATAAAAAGCCCCTCCTTTCCGCTGAAAGGGCAAAATCCCCAGGATGCATCGGGTATTTTGCCCAACCGTTCTATCGAATTGAGACATTTGAGAGACTTGAACTGATTCCAGAATAATTATCAGGCTCAAGCCCTTTTATTTTTCCGCTGACCGCCCTTGCGCTCTGACGGTAATGAATCAGAATGTAAGGCGGGTTTTCCCCGAGCTCCCGGTACAGCTGGTGATAAATCTCTTTTCTTTTGCTGATATCAAGCGTGCCGGCTCCTTTCTCTATCAGCCGGTCCGCTTTCGGATTGGAATACCCCGTCACATTATTGGGATGGCCGGAAGCCAGCTTTTCCACCGTGTCATTCGGATCAAGAATCTGCGAGGTGGAAACGGCGGCAAGGTCATATTGTTTGTCATTGATTTTCGCTACTTCTGTATTAAAATCCATCACTTCCGGTTTTAATGAGATTCCGATGTCCGCATAATTTTCTTTCGCTATCGGGATGAAATCATCATCCGCTTTAGATGTGTAATAGCTGATTTCAAGCTTTTTGCCGTTTTTTTCACGTACACCGTCTTTGCCCGTTTTCCAGCCTGCTTCATCAAGAAGCTTTTTGGCTTTTTCAGGGTTAAACGCGTACCGATTGACACCCTTGTCATCATAAGCCCACGAAACCGGAGACACCGGAACATTCGCGACCTCTCCGTAGCGTTTAAAGCGGACATCGACGATTTTTTGACGGTCAAGTCCGTAAATAAGCGCCTGGGACACTTTCTTATCTTGAAAAGGCGGACGCTTGTGATTGACGTATACAAGCCCGTAATCATTCACGACAGATACGCTTATATTGGCAAAACCGAGACTTTTTAAATGCTGAACCGTATCATCATCAGGTGAGAAAGAAGCGTAATCAAGGTCACCCGTTTCAAACAGCTGAAGGGAAGTTGACGGATCGATAATTTTATAAATCAGCTTTTCCGTTTTCGGTTTTCCGGCATAATAGTGTTCATTAGCCTGATAGCGTATTTCCTGTCCCGGAAGGTATTCTGTAAATTGGTAAGGTCCCGCTCCGAGAGGTTTGGCATAAAGCTCTTTTAAATAATCCAGTTTGCCGAATTGATATTTCTTCCCGTAGTAAGCTTCTGACAGCACCTGCCCGCCCAAAAGAAGCAGCGACTTCGCACTGACTTTCTCAGTCGTAATTTGAATGGTTCTGTCATCAAGGACGCGAATGCCCTCTATCGTCTTTGCCTTTCCTTCTTTGTAAGCCTTACCGCCTTTAATATAAGCCGTGGTGATATCTTCATAGCCCGCGTATGCAGGATCATGCAGCAGTGTTAAAGTGAATGCGGCATCCTTTGCGGTCAACGGTGAACCGTCGCTGAAAACGAGATTTTTTCTTAAACGGAACGTGTATGTTAGCTGATCTTTGGAAATTTTCCAGCTTTCCGCAAGAGCCGGAGCAGGCTTCCCCGTTTTATCCAGTTTGACTAACGGTTCAAAAATAGGATCTGTCGCATTTCCATCCCAGCCGTTTTCGTAAAAGTACGGCAGAAACACGCCGCCCGGCGCGGAAATCCCAGCAACAAAAGTGTCAGTTCTGGCTTTCGATTTAGCGGGAATCGCCGCCGGATGAGAAGCTTTAAATTCCTTTGTCTTGACATGGGCGATACGTGTTTCTTCCTTTTTATCAGCCTCAGATGACGGTTCTTCCCCGGCACTCCCTAACGCGCACCCTGATAACACGATGGATACCGACAGCGCGAGTACCGTTGTTTTTATCCTCCATTTTCTCTCCTTCATCTTTATCGAACCCCCGCATGCTTTTCATCTATCTTTATATAAATCTGCTCCATCTGTTCCTCATTTCTCATAATCTCCCGTTTGTTTTTCTCTACAAGCAGTTCGAAATTCAATGTGTGTTTTCTGTACTTTTTCCGTTTTTTGCTCTTTTTGCGCACATGTGTCACCTTTTTTAAACCCACTTTTCATCCCTCCGCTTTTCATTTAATGACTTTCACGCAAAAAAGGCCCTTATCTGTTTAATAGATAAGAGCCTTCGGTGATCCGATCAGCCATCGTTTGGAAATATGTAATGATTATGTTAATTCATACAATCCCTACCTGTCAACTATAATTTAAAATATCGTGTCCTTCCGGGGGTTTTCCTCATACACTCTCTCATTTTTCCGCATATGCTAGAAAACATAGCAGATTACAAGTGAAAGTGAGTGAGAATGTGGAAAAGACAACATTGACCGGTCGCATCGTCAAAAAAGATGACCCGGACTATAATGCTGCAAGAACCAATATCAATTTAAGCCTGCAAAGATATCCAGACATCATTGTGTTTTGTCAAAACAAACATGACGCCCTCAATGCGGTGAGATGGGCGCGTGAGAACAATGTGCCCTTCCGTATCAGAGGCGGAAGACACAGCTACGAAAATTTTTCTCTGTTAAATGACGGACTAGTCATTGATCTCAGTGAAATGAAGAAAATAAGAGTAAATGAGGATAAGCGGCTGGTCTCGATTGAAGCGGGAGCCGAATTGGGGGAAGTCTACCGGACACTCTGGCGGTACGGCTTGACCCTTCCTGCGGGAACCATTGCGAATGTGGGAATCACGGGGCTGACGCTCGGGGGAGGAATCGGATATTTAACAAGGACTGCCGGACTGACTTGCGATCGTCTCCTCCAGCTCGAAATGATCATAGCGGACGAAAAAGCGGGTGCTGACTTGATCACGGTCAACCGCTCAAAGCACTCTGATCTATTTTGGGCATCTCAGGGCGGAGGGGGAGGCAACTTCGGCATTGTCACATCCATGATGTTTAAAGCCGTGCCGATCTCGTGCGTGTCTGTTTTTTCTGTCACTTGGGGCTGGGATGATTTCGAGGAAGTATTTAACACGTGGCAGCGCTGGGCTCCATTTACAGACAACCGGCTTACCTCATCAATTCAGTTTTGGCCTAAGGAAGTCAACCGCATAGAAGCGCTCGGTCAATTTACCGGGACAAAAGAGGAGCTGAAAGAACTGCTGGCTCCGTTAATGAAAGCGGGAAAACCGACAAGCGGCATGGTCAAGACAGTGCCATTTATTAAAGCGGCAGCCTTTTTTAACAGCCCGGGAGGCAATCAGCCGCAAAAGATGAAGCGGTCAGGATCCTTTATTGAAAAACCATTATCAACACGCGCAATATCCACTTTAAAGCGCTATTTAGAGCACGCTCCGAACGAAAACGCCAGTGTCTGGCAGCAATCTCTCGGCGGGGCGGCCGGACGGATCGCTCCGGACCAAACGGCATTCTACTATCGCAACGCAATCATTGCCCAAGAATATATTACAACTTGGACATCTGCTGAAGAAGAAAGACAAAATGTCCGCTGGATCGAAGGACTGAGAACGTCCCTATCAAGAGAAACGATGGGAGATTATGTGAATTGGCCTGATAGAGAAATCAGAAACTGGCTGCAAACGTATTACGGAGAAAATGTTCACCGCCTCCGTCAAGTCAAAACGAAATATGATCCGGAAAATATATTCCGCTTCGAGCAGAGCATTCCGCCGCTTCGCCGTTCACCGTTTTTCTAAAAAAGATGAAGATGGACACTCTCCATCTTCATCTTTTCTTTTATTGATATAAGCGGCTTCCCTTCTCTGCAAACTCTTTTGCTTTTTCTTTCAGCCCTTCATTGACGGCCTCGTCTTCAGTAAGTCCGTTTTCCTTCGCATAATCACGAATATCCTGAGAAATTCTCATGCTGCAGAACTTAGGGCCGCACATCGAACAGAAGTGAGCCGTTTTTGCGCCTTCAGCCGGCAGTGTTTCATCATGATATTCCATTGCTCTTTCAGGATCAAGTGACAAATGAAATTGATCACGCCAACGGAATTCAAACCGCGCCTTAGACAGAGCATCGTCACGGATCTGTGCACCCGGATGCCCTTTAGCAAGGTCTGCGGCATGTGCCGCGATTTTGTACGTAATGACGCCTTCTCTTACATCATCACGATTCGGCAGCCCCAAATGCTCCTTCGGCGTGACATAGCAAAGCATCGCCGTCCCGTACCAGCCGATCATCGCCGCGCCGATCGCTGAAGTAATGTGGTCATAGCCCGGAGCGATATCCGTCGTTAATGGGCCGAGCGTGTAAAAAGGCGCCTCTTTACAAATTTCCAGCTGTTTGTCCATGTTTTCCTTAATTTTATGCATCGGCACATGACCCGGCCCTTCGATCATCACTTGCACATCGTGCTTCCACGCAATCTCCGTCAATTCTCCGAGAGTCTCCAATTCCGCAAACTGCGCTTCATCATTGGCATCCGCAATCGAACCGGGACGAAGCCCGTCACCAAGTGAAAAAGCGATATCATAGGTCTTCATGATTTCACAAATTTCTTCAAAATGCGTGTACAGAAAGCTTTCCTGATGATGAGCCAGGCACCATTGCGCCATAATCGCCCCGCCGCGGGATACGATTCCCGTCGTGCGTTTGGCCGTTAACGGGACGTAACGAAGCAATACGCCGGCATGGATGGTGAAATAATCCACGCCCTGCTCCGCCTGCTCAATCAATGTGTCACGATAAATGTCCCACGTTAAATCCTCGGCAATGCCATTAACTTTTTCAAGCGCCTGATAAATCGGCACCGTCCCCACAGGCACGGGGCAGTTGCGGATAATCCATTCACGCGTCGTATGAATGTCTTTTCCCGTGGATAAGTCCATCATCGTATCGGCGCCCCAGCGAATCGCCCACGTCATTTTTTCGACTTCTTCTTCGATAGAAGATGTAACAGCCGAGTTGCCGATATTGGCATTAATTTTCACATGAAAATTCCGGCCGATAATCATCGGCTCGCTTTCCGGGTGGTTGACGTTAGAAGGAATAATCGCCCGGCCGCTGGCTACCTCGTCTCTGACAAATTCGGGAGACACATGCTCGCGAATTGCGATAAACTCCATTTCCGGCGTAATGATGCCTTTTCTCGCATAATGCAATTGTGTTACATTTTTCCCCGGCTTGGCCCGAAGCGGTTTCCGCTGCAGGCCGGGGTATTCGGCGGCACGGCCCTCTTTTTTATAGCCGTTGTCTTCAGGTCTCACGGTCCGGCCGTTATATTCTTCTACATCTCCGCGCCCGGTAATCCACTTTGTGCGGAGCGCCCCCAGACCTTCATGAATATCAATCTGTACATCCGGGTCTGTATACGGTCCGCTCGTATCATAGACACGGACCGGCGCATTCTCCTCTTCCCCGAACGCCCCCGTTGTCGGACTAAGGCTGATTTCCCGCATCGGCACTCGTATGTCGGGCGAAGAACCTTCTGCATAAACCTTTTTACTGCCGGAAAAGCTCGACATAATGGAAATGTTCGCTTGCTGTACTGATTGATTTTGCATACAAATCTCTCCTTTATCATTTGAATAACAGAACCAAGCTCAGCACCAGCACAAAAAACCGGGTTCAAAGAAGAACCCGGTTTTGCAGTCAGAAAGAAACTATTATTGTTTTCATCAACAATAATAAAACCTTTACTTCCCCACGCTGGTACGAACCAGATCAGGTCCAAAGGGTTAAGAAGCCGCTGCTTCTCTCTCAGCCCGCTCAGACGGGCACCCCCAGTAACTATTGATTTCGCTCTCATCGTAACATAAGTTGTGTACAAAAAAAAGCATATTATCAAAATTCAGATAACGAGACGGTCATAAGCTCTGTTTCCCGAACGCCTTCTTCGGTATTAAAAACCCGATAACCCTTTGCGGTTTCCCGGGAAGAGACAGCCCGGAACAGCTGACCGTCTTTATAATGAAGCGCAGCGCCGTCATCAGCGGCATAGCCCTCCCTGAGTTTCTTTTCGGAAATCAGACGGTGATAAACCGGCCGGCGCTCCGCTTCTCCGTCATAGTGCGGACAAAAGCTGCCCGGCAAAAATCCTAAAGCTCTTAACTCTCGCAAATCCCCCGCTGAATCCGTCACACCTTCTTCATACCAGCAAACCGCTCCGGCGCTGAGACCCGCCAAGATGATGCCGTTTTCCCAAGCCTCACGAAGAATAAGGTCAAGCCCCCACTCTTTCCATAAGACAAGCATATTGCGCGTATTTCCGCCGCCGACATATATAATATCTTTCTTCATGAGAAAGGATCTGAGATCAGAACCCGGCGGTTTAAACAGCGACAAGTGATCCGGCTCACACCGCAGCTTTTGAAAGGCCTGATAAAACCTGCCGGTATAATTCTCCGAATCTCCGCTTGCCGTCGGCAAAAAACAAACTTTCGGCTTTGACCGCGCCGACTGCTCTAAAATATACTGATCCAGCACAAGATGATCCGGCTCCATGGAAAACCCCCCGCCGCCCATTGCAATAATCTGCTTCAATGTCATCACCCTTTTTTTTTCTCAAGTATAACAGCTCATTAAAAAGGCGTTATCCCAATTTCGGATAACGCCTTCAAAAAGTATTTGTTATCTGAAAAATACGCCCGTATAACATAACGGAGATCCCTGCGGCGATAAGCGCCGGAACAAGCTTCGAACGGGCATACTTCACAACATCGATCCCCAACACCGTATTATCACTGAGGGGAGAAGCAAATCCAATGTTCCGCTCACAAACACGGCCCCGATCGCTAATAATAAGCTGGTATGTAACTGAACCGCCAGCGTCCCAAGTCCCCCAGGATGACCCGATAAAATAGGATATAACAGCCCCCAGTATAAAAAGAGACGGCGCAATAAACATATGAGGGATCCATGATGTTAAATGAGAAGTAACATATTTCGAGAATCCCAGATTTTCAGCTACTGCTGTTACGGCCCAAATCAGCGATAACATAATAATAACGTTGACCAATTCGTTTCCGCCCTTAATAAAATGGGTAACAAGCTCGCCTGCAGGAAAGCGCTGAAACATAAAAAGAGCTAATGCTGCAATAACCGCTGCCAATAATGCGGTTAACATGCCCCCAAACATATCGCTTTTGAATGGCCGCCCCACCAGCTGAGAAACAGTGTTAATAGCAAAAGCAGCCGATCGGAAAGATTAAACTCCACGGCCGAATCGGTGTTTCCTTAATATAAGCACGGTACGCCGAATCCAGCTCCTCCTGCTGCAGGTATCATGTTTTCACAAGCCTTGGAGATATTTTCATACAACAAAAAAGGCTTCTACAATATGTAGATGCCTTTGTATACCGGTGGCCGGGGTCGAACCGGCACTCCAGAAGGAACACGATTTTGAGTCGTGCGCGTCTGCCAATTCCGCCACACCGGCATATAATGCGTCGTGTTCAACCGACGTATATAAATATAACATGCATTTTATAAAGTGTCAATGGTTTTAGTAAAGTTTTTTCAAATGGTAATGCAGTATATACGATACAAGCAAGAAACTTATATTGATAGTCTTCACGCTTTTATTATATAAAAAAAAGCGACCTGCAATATGCAAATCACTCTCATATATGTTTTATAATAAGAAAATTGATGACCAATTTAACATAATTCGCTCAAAGTTAAATTGGTGCCGAGGGCCGGACTTGAACCGGCACGGTAGTCACCTACCGCAGGATTTTAAGTCCTGTGTGTCTGCCAATTCCACCACCCCGGCAATAGAAAGGCGACACCCGGATTCGAACCGGGGATAAAGGTTTTGCAGACCTCTGCCTTACCACTTGGCTATGCCGCCGTAATTGGAGCGGAAGACGGGATTCGAACCCGCGACCCCCACCTTGGCAAGGTGATGTTCTACCACTGAACTACTTCCGCAACATGTAAAAAGAACTTATTACATCTTATGCTGTTTTTTTTAAAAAATGCAACTGGGCTAGCTGGATTCGAACCAACGCATGACGGAGTCAAAGTCCGTTGCCTTACCGCTTGGCTATAGCCCAATGATAATATGGGGCGATTGATGGGAATCGAACCCACGAGTGCCAGAGCCACAATCTGGTGCGTTAACCACTTCGCCACAACCGCCATAATCTGAAGATGAATAAATAATATAGTGGCAGGGGCAGTAGGAATCGAACCCACACCGGAGGTTTTGGAGACCTCTGTTCTACCGTTAAACTATGCCCCTATTTATAAAATGGTGGAGGGGGGCAGATTCGAACTGCCGAACCCTGAGGGAGCGGATTTACAGTCCGCCGCGTTTAGCCACTTCGCTACCCCTCCATCATTTAGAGTGCCGGCCAGAGGACTTGAACCCCCAACCTACTGATTACAAGTCAGTTGCTCTACCAATTGAGCTAGACCGGCAAATGGTGGCTCGGGACGGAATCGAACCGCCGACACACGGATTTTCAGTCCGTTGCTCTACCAACTGAGCTACCGAGCCTTTTTATAAATGGCGGTCCGGACGGGACTCGAACCCGCGACCTCCTGCGTGACAGGCAGGCATTCTAACCAACTGAACTACCGGACCATTTTTTTTGGTTGCGGGGGCAGGATTTGAACCTGCGACCTTCGGGTTATGAGCCCGACGAGCTACCGAACTGCTCCACCCCGCGATGATAATGGTGGAGGATGACGGGCTCGAACCGCCGACCCTCTGCTTGTAAGGCAGATGCTCTCCCAGCTGAGCTAATCCTCCATCATATAAGTGACCCGTACGGGATTCGAACCCGTGTTACCGCCGTGAAAGGGCGGTGTCTTAACCGCTTGACCAACGGGCCCTGGTATTTTTTCGTTTGTTATGTATTGATAATTAGTGGCGGAGAGCAAGGGATTCGAACCCTTGAGACGGGGTTACCGCCTACACGATTTCCAATCGTGCTCCTTCGGCCACTCGGACAGCTCTCCATAAATGGCTCCGCAGGTAGGATTCGAACCTACGACCGATCGGTTAACAGCCGATAGCTCTACCACTGAGCTACTGCGGAATGAAGTCTGCCTGGCGATGTCCTACTCTCACAGGGGGAAACCCCCGACTACCATCGGCGCTGAAGAGCTTAACTTCCGTGTTCGGCATGGGAACGGGTGTGACCTCTTCGCCATCATCACCAGACGTTTTAGTGACATGTATTATTATACTATGTATTTCAGAAAAAGCAAGAGTTTTTTTAAAAAATTCTCTCAAAACTAGATAACAGAAAGCATACATTCAAATTGGTTAAGTCCTCGATCGATTAGTATCTGTCAGCTCCATGTGTCGCCACACTTCCACCTCAGACCTATCAACCTGATCATCTTTCAGGGATCTTACTTCCTTGCGGAATGG
>NZ_JAPNNY010000010.1:0-55286 GCF_027853835.1 Bacillus sp. NEAU-242-2
TACCCACGTGTTACTCACCCGTCCGCCGCTAACATCAGGGAGCAAGCTCCCATCTGTCCGCTCGACTTGCATGTATTAGGCACGCCGCCAGCGTTCGTCCTGAGCCAGGATCAAACTCTCCGATAAAGTGTTTGACTGACTACGCACATCGCTGTACGATTTATTTAAAACTTTGAATTAACAGGTACGTTTTGTCTTGTTTAGTTTTCAAAGATCATTTTGTCTTTCGTTCAAGCGACTTTATTATTATATCTTATCAATCTCTTGAAGTCAACAACTTTTTTTGAATTTCCTTTTTCGTCAGCGCCTTGTTTAGCGGCAACGAATAATAATATACCACCTCACAAATAATAGTGCAATAGTTTTTTAAAAGAAAATCAAAAAAGTTTTACGAGCGGCTTGTTTCTAAAAAAGCGCCGGACTGCGATAAGCAGAAACGGCGCCTTCCCTTTTATTAGCGTTGTCTCATTTGAGGGAATAATAAAACGTCTCTGATAGACGGAGCATTTGTTAACAGCATGACAAGGCGGTCGATACCGATACCCAATCCCCCGGTCGGCGGCATGCCGTATTCAAGAGCTTCAACGAAGTCTTCATCCATCATATGCGCTTCATCGTTTCCTTCTTCTCTTTCTTTTAACTGCGCTTCAAAGCGTTCCCTCTGGTCAATAGGGTCATTCAGCTCCGTAAACGCATTAGCGTGCTCACGGCCGACGATAAACAGCTCAAAACGGTCTGTAAAGCGAGGGTCCTCCGGATTTTTCTTAGCAAGAGGAGAAATCTCTACAGGGTGGCCGTAAATAAATGTAGGCTGAATGAGTGTTTCTTCAATTTTTTGTTCGAAGAATTCATTGATGATATGACCCACCGTCATTGAGTTTGTGATCTCGATACCATGCTCTTTTGCATGACCGCGCGCTTCTTCAACAGTCATCTCATTCCAGAAATCTACGCCTGTCGCTTCTTTGACCGCATCTACCATGTGGAGTCGTTTCCACTCAGGTTTCAGATCAATCTGCTCTTCGCCGTACTGGATTGTGGTGCTTCCAAGCACTTCCTGCGCAATATGTGCTACGAGGTTTTCCGTAAGACTCATAATATCTTTATAATCGGCGTACGCTTCATACAGCTCGATCATCGTGAATTCAGGATTGTGGCGTGTAGAAACACCTTCGTTACGGAACACGCGGCCGATTTCGTAGACTTTTTCCAATCCGCCGACAATCAGGCGTTTCAGGTGCAGTTCAATCGCAATACGCATATAAAGAGGCATGTCGAGCGCGTTATGGTGCGTGATGAACGGGCGTGCAGACGCTCCTCCCGGTATGCTGTGCATCGTAGGTGTTTCAACTTCTAAGTATCCATGGTCATCTAAGTATCTTCTCATCGCTTGGATGATTTTGCTGCGTGTGATAAACGTTTGTTTGCTGTCAGGGTTTACGATAAGATCGAGATAGCGCTGGCGGTAACGCTGTTCAACGTCTTTTAACCCATGATATTTATCAGGAAGAGGACGCAGTGCTTTTGTCAGCAGTTCAAAAGATGTCGCTTTGACAGAAAGCTCGCCTACGTTTGTTTTGAAAACTTTCCCCGTGATGCCGATAACGTCTCCGAGGTCTGAAGATTTAAAGATTTCATATTGTTCTTCGCCGACACTGTCTTTTCTTACGTAAATTTGAATTTGACCTTCTAAGTCCTGCAGATGCGCAAAGCCGGCTTTCCCTTTTCCGCGCTTTGTCATCATACGGCCTGCAATGGTCACTTCGATCGCTTTTTCTTCCAGTTCTTCTTTAGAAAGCTCCTGGTAGGCTTCTATGATCTGTTGAGATTGATGCGTTCTCTCGAAACGTTCGCCGAAAGGGTCAATGCCGTTTTCTCTCAGTTGGTTCATTTTATCTCGTCTGACTTGCAGCTGGTCGTTCAATTCCTCATGATTTTGCTCTTCTTGACTCATTGGTATCACTCCGTTACATTTTGATTTCACGAAAAAGCAGAAAAACTGCCAGCGGTAAGCTGGCAGTGAGCAGCAATAGAGGGTGTATATTAACCTACTTTTGCATCTTGAAGCTCTTTTGCCTCTGCCTCGGCGGTAAATGCATCTAAAAGCTGCACAAATTCTTCACGCGTCTCACATTGGTTAATTTCATTGCGTACATTCGCATTGCCTCTGACACCTTTCAGATACCAGGCAGCGTGTTTTCTCATTTCTCTGACTGCCACATTTTCGCCTTTTAACTTAATCAGGCGGTCTAAGTGCAGTTTGCATACCGACATTTTTTCACGGACTTTCGGCTCGTCTTTTAACTCACCGGTTTCAAGGTACTGCACCGTACGGTAAATCATCCACGGGTTGCCGAGTGCGGCCCGGCCGATCATGACGCCGTCAACTCCTGTTTCCTCAAGCATGCGTTTCGCGTCCTGAGGCGTTTTGACATCACCGTTTCCGATGACGGGAATGGAGACGGATTGCTTCACTTCTTTAATGATATCCCAGTTCGCAGTGCCTTCATACATTTGCACTCTTGTGCGGCCGTGAAGGGCAACGGCTTTTCCGCCGGCACGTTCAACGGCTTGGGCGTTTTTCAC
Organism: Bacillus sp. NEAU-242-2; assembly: GCF_027853835.1. Taxonomy (NCBI): domain Bacteria; kingdom Bacillati; phylum Bacillota; class Bacilli; order Caryophanales; family Bacillaceae; genus Bacillus; species Bacillus sp. NEAU-242-2. The sequence continues at coordinate 2,587 of NZ_JAPNNY010000010.1, forward strand.
CGCATAAATGTGATCTTCATCCCAACCCATTCTCATCTTCACTGTAACCGGCTTATCAACAGCATCTACTACTGCGGATACCATTTCATAAATCTTATCAGGATCGAGAAGCCATTTGGCGCCCGCATCACATTTTGTAATCTTTGGTACGGGACATCCCATGTTAATATCAATAATATCAGCAGTCGTGTTTTGATCTACAAACTTCGCCGCTTCCACAAGGGTTTCCTTTTTCCCTCCAAAAATCTGAAGGCTGAGCGGTTTTTCACGTTCATCAATGTAAAGCATCCCCATTGTTCTTGCGTTGTTGTAAAGAATCGCTTTGTCACTGACCATTTCAGCGCATACTAATCCGGCTCCGAATTCCTTTACAGTCAATCTGAACGCTGAGTTGCAGACACCGGCCATAGGGGCAAGCACAACCCGGTTTTTCAATTGAATATCACCGATTTTAAACATTTTTCCCCTCCTTTCATTTGTCTATTTTTCAGGCGGGGCCAATTCGTCCGCACTTATATTTAAAACATCTGCCGCATCTTGAATGATGGCATCTGACGGCAATCGGTTTCCGCGTTCAATTTCACCGACAATAGAAACTGATATACCTAATGCTTTTGCAAATCCTTCTTGAGTATAACCTTTCAGCTTTCTGAATGCACGAATTCGCCTACCCCAGATTTCTGCTTCCATACTCTTACACCTTCTTGGTTTGTTTCAGCGCTTATCGTGATATGATCCGCCTGCGGACATATTTCTTTTAACGGCGCAAGGACAAATAAGCGCTCATACATTCTCGGATGCGGAACAATCAGCCGCTCTGTTTCAATATTTTCACGATTATACAGCAAAATGTCAAGGTCTGCCGTCCGCGGTCCCCAGCGAATCTCTCTCGTTCTGCCTAATTCAGCTTCAATGCTCTGCGTTACGTCAAGAAGTTCAAAAGGAGATAACGCCGTTTTCACTTCAACCGCCATATTGAGAAACTGATCTTGATCCTCATAACCCACGGGATCTGTTTCATATATGGAGGACACCTTTGACACCGTCACGCCATGATGCCGGCTGAGCATGGCCACTGCCTGGCGCAAATAATGTTCACGGTCGCCCATATTGGAACCGAGGCCGATATATGCCGTATTGTTCATGATTTCTTTCTCGTCATTTCTATGGCTACTGATTTATAATGGCCGGGAATCGGCGGGTCAGGCTTAACAACCTTTACCGTACATTGCTGCACCGGCTCAAATTTCTCAAGGACGGTGTCTGCGATCCGTTCCGCAAGAGTCTCGACCAAATTAACGGGCTCGCCCTCAACGATGCCGCGGCAGACACTGTACAATTCCGCATAGTTAATGGTATAAGAAAGGTCATCCGTTTTTCCCGCTTTGCTCAAATCCAGTTCGGCAGTCAGGTCTACTTTGAAGCGCTGGCCGAGTTTGTTTTCTTCCTCGAACACGCCGTGATATCCGTAAAACTCCATACCTTCCACATATACTTTATCCATAATGCGCGCCTCCTTTGTTCAGCATAGCATCCATCATCTTAGTCATTCTTGCGATCTCTTTGACATCGTGCACCCTCACAATGTCGCAGCCTTTTTGGACGCCAAGGCATACTGTCGCTCCCGTTCCCTCGGCACGTTCTTCAGGGGGAAGGTCAAGCACACGGCCGATGAACCTTTTTCTCGATGTCGCCAGGAGCAGCGGATACCCTAACCCGCTGAACACCTCCAGCTTGTTCATGACAGCCAGATTGTCCTCATAGTTTTTCGCAAAGCCGATCCCCGGATCCAGAATCATATTTTCATCTGTGACACCGGCTTCTGCGGCAATTTTTACGCTTTCCATCAAGTCTGCAAGCATATCAGGAATAAGATCGTTATAGTTTCTTTCCATACGATTATGCATTAAGATAATCGGAACTCCGTGTGCGGCGGCTACTGACGCCATGTCAGGGTCACCTTTCGCCCCCCAGATGTCATTAAGGATAGAGGCTCCCGCTTTGACCGCTTCGTCTGCCACGGACGCTTTGTACGTATCGATTGAAAGCGGAATGTCCAGCTCGCTTGTGATCCGTTCTATGACGGGGATGACTCGTGACATTTCCTCATCAGCCGAAACGAGTGATGCGCCGGGCCTTGTCGATTCGCCGCCGATATCTATGATATGCGCCCCTTCTTCAGCCATCTTCGCCGCATGCAGAAGCGCCCTTTCCGTACTGTCGTATTTGCCGCCGTCAGAGAAGGAGTCTGGCGTTACATTTAATATCCCCATAACGAGCGTCTTCTCTTTATAGGACAGAGCGCCTTTTTTTGTATGAATCAGTTTAGGCTGTTCAATTGTTTGCTGCGCCATTTTGTTCCTCCTCCTGTACATTCATTTTGTTTATTTCCTGCTGATACTGCTTACGGAGCAATTGCACCGTTTTTCCGCTCATTCCGGGCAGCGGCACTTCCTCTATTTTAGAAAACGGGATGATTTCAAGCACGGAGTTTGTCAACCATGCTTCATCCGCTTCAAGCATTGATTGAAAACGGAATCGGCCTTCGGTGACTTCTGTCCCCTGCCGTTTCAATTCATCAATGACAAACTGTCTTGTTACCCCATCGAGAATTCCCGTATCCAAAGATGGCGTAAAGACCTTGTCTCCTTTTCGCCAAAACACGTTGGAGACAATGCCTTCCGCGACATCTCCTTCTCCGGTCAGGAAAATCCCTTCAAGATTGGGATCATTCCCGATCTCCCGTTTAGCGTACATGTTGTTTAAATAGTGATGGGATTTTAACCGGAAATGTCCTTCAGGCGTATTTCTCCGGACAGAGAGAAGCCTGCCTTCTTTTTGAACAGGCAGAGTTTCCGGATTGAGCCGGCTGACGAAACAAAGAACGGTCGGCTTTTCATAAGTCTGCGCGGCAAATCCCTTATCGCTGACGCCTGCCGAGATGTTAAGCCGGACACGCGCGCTGCCGTCCTTTATGTCATTGAGGTGCAACAGTCTCCGAAGCATATCAAGCAGCTCCTGTTCGTTCACCTCATATGCAATCTGCAGATCCCGAAGCGCCCTGTTGAGCCTGGCGACATGCGCATCCGGCAGAAACGGCCGGCCGCTGTAAAGCCTGAACGTCTCGAACGCGCCGATCCCGTACAGATAACCATGGTCAAAAGGAGAAAGCGCCGCTTCTTTCTCCTCTATATATTGACCATTCAAATATATAATCACACCGATACTTCCTTTTTGCGGTGTGTCTCTATAAAGTTTCTGAGCATCTCTTTGCCGAAGGAGGTCATGATGGATTCCGGATGGAACTGAACACCTTCAACAGGCAGCTCATTATGGCGGATTGCCATAATTTCTCCTTCTTTGGTTTGAGCGGATACCGTAAAACAATCCGGCAGCGTGTCCGCTTTGACAATAAGTGAATGGTACCGGGTGGCGACCAGCGGATTTTGCAGGCCGTTAAAAATCGTCTGTCCGTCATGCATAACTTCTGACGTTTTGCCGTGCATGAGCCGCTCTGCTCTGACGACATCGCCGCCGAATACTTGCGCAATCGACTGATGCCCGAGACATACGCCGAAAATAGGAATACTGCCGGCAAAATGTTTGATGGCTTCGAGGCTGATCCCCGCTTCATCAGGACTGCACGGCCCGGGAGAAATCATTAAGAAGTCCGGACCCAGCTCTTCAATCTGCTCAATCGTAATCTCGTCATTCCGTCTGACGATCAGTTCCTCCCCGAGCTCACCCAAATATTGAACCAAGTTGTACGTAAATGAATCATAATTGTCAATCATTAAAATCATCTCTGCTCACCTCGTCTGATTTTTTGTCTCTTCTTCACTCAGCTCTAACGCCTTTTTCATCGCAAAAGCTTTTTTGAACGATTCCTTGTATTCATGCTTCGGAACCGAATCAATAACCACTCCTGCTCCGGACTGCATAAAAGCATGTCCGCCGGCTGCATAGATCGTCCGGATCACAATGTTAAACTGCAAATCTCCGTTAAATCCGAACCAGCCTATAGATCCAGTATAAAGCCCCCGTCTTGTCGGCTCAAGCTCTTCTATAATTTCCATCGTTCTCACTTTGGGCGCTCCCGTGATGGTGCCCCCCGGGAACACCGCATGAATAATGTCTGTCGCGTCATATCCGTCCTGCAGCTCTCCCTGTACGTTTGACACGATATGCATGACGTGGGAATACTTTTCGATCGCCATAAACTCGTTAACCCGCACGGAACCGTAGCGCGATACGCGCCCGAGGTCATTGCGCTCAAGATCAACAAGCATGACGTGTTCCGCACGTTCTTTTTCGTTGTGAATTAATTCATCAGCCAAAGCCTTGTCTTCAGCATCGTCTTTTCCTCTTGAACGCGTACCCGCGATCGGTCTCGTTTCAAGCTTCTTCCCCTTCTTTGTCACCAATAGCTCCGGCGACCCGCATATCACTTGAAACCCCGGTGTCTCGAGATAGGCCATGTAAGGAGACGGATTGACGTTTCTCAAGTGTTTATACACCTCATACGGATGAACGGATAAAGACTGAGACTGCCTGATGGACAAATTAACCTGGAACACATCGCCGCTCGCGATATATTGTTTAATTTGTTCTACAGCCTGTGAAAATCCTTCCTCAGTGAACGGAGCGGCGTACGATCCGTCCCCATTCCGATTCAGCGGTGAAAAAGGCTCGTCCGCCGTTTGGAGGGAACACCACATGTCCTCTAAGCCGGACAGCTTTTCTTCCGCAAGATCCGCTTCTTCCGCTTCAGTATGGGTAATGAGCCATAACGCCTCTTCCTCATGGTCATAAACGGCCACATCATCAAAAACAAGAAAGTAAATATCGGGTGTTTCCAGATCATCTAACGACAGCATCTTAAAATTCTCAATATATCGGGCATAGTCGTAACTGATAAAACCAATCGCACCGCCCTGAAAGTCCGGAAACTCAACGTTTGTTTCCGTTCCGAGCGTTCCAAACCATTCATGAAAGGCCCGCAGCGGGTCACCTTCTTTAAACAGTGTTTCTCCCTCATGCTTGATCGTTGTAATTCCGTCTTTCCCTCTGACGGACGCAATCGGATCTAGACCGGCTATACTGAATCTTCCCCCTCTCGCGCTTTCGAGCAGAACATGCCGTTTTCTCGATTTCGAAAGGTTTTCATATCGCTGTAAAAATGCTTGTTTCGTAAAAGGTATTTTTCTTCCTGCCGGTCTGCGTTGTGCCATCATATCAATCCTCTGCTTCGTTTTACTGTAGTTTTATTTTAAAGCAATCACACTGGTGAAAAAAGTGAATTTCACTTCCAACCATAAAATTCGAAACGTTTTTTGGATTTTCGATACTTCAGGCACAAAAAAACTCCCGGATACAGCCGGGAGCCGTGTGTATGTCTCTATTCAAACTGATAAAGCGGTGTGCTTAAGTAACGTTCTCCGTTACTAGGGATGATCGCAAGCACTTTCTTGCCTTTCCCGAGTTTTTTCGCGATTTCCAGTGCCGCGTAAATGGCCGCTCCGGAAGAAATACCGCCGAGAATCCCTTCTTCTTTTGCCGTTTTACGGGCATATTCAAATGCATCCTCGTTTTTGACGGGAATGATTTGATCATAGATGTCCGTATTCAATGTTTCAGGAACAAATCCCGCTCCGATACCCTGAATTTTATGCGGGCCCGGTTTTCCGCCGGAAAGAACCGGAGAATCCGCCGGCTCTACCGCATAGATTTTGATGGATGGATATGCTTCTTTCAGCACTTCGCCCGCTCCCGTGATGGTTCCGCCGGTACCGATTCCGGCCACGAACGCATCAAGCTGGTCGTCACCAAACTGTTCTACGATTTCTTTCCCCGTCGTTTGACGGTGAATTTCCGGGTTTGCCGCATTGTTGAATTGCTGAGGCACAAAGTATCCGTGTTCCTCGGCAAGTTCTTCCGCCTTTTTAATGGCGCCCTTCATTCCTTCTGCGCCGGGAGTCAGCACAAGCTCCGCCCCGTATGCGCGCAGCAGATTGCGTCGTTCCATACTCATTGTATCAGGCATAACGAGAATGGCTCTGAGACCTTTTGCCGCTGCCACCATCGCAAGACCGATCCCTGTATTTCCGCTTGTCGGTTCAATGATTGTGTCGCCGGCTTTTAATTTTCCTTCTTTTTCAGCCGCTTCAATCATCGCCGCTCCGATACGGTCTTTTACGCTGCTGCCCGGATTCATGTATTCAAGCTTCAGATATACATCTGCACTGTTTTCATCCGTCAGGCGATTCAATTTCACAATAGGAGTATTTCCGATTAGTTCAGTAATAGAATTTGCAATACGCACCATGTTGGACACCTCAATTTCCGACTAAATTTATTGGTATTATAAATATAAGTTATCAATTTCAAAATTTTTTGTCAATCATTTAGTTCTTTTTTCCCCGTAGAACCAAGAGACCCCCGCCTCTTTCCACAGCGTTTTGACTGTCGCCTTGTCACCTAATTGATCCATCGCGATCTGGCGTCTGATTTGACTCTTCACTTCATTGTATGAGAAAGTTCTCGCTTTAAGCTTTTCTTTCAGCTGAATGACGGCATATCCTGAAGAAACTTTAATCGGTTCAGCGGACCATTCATCTTCTTTGAGATTTTTAGCTTCTGTGATATATGCCTGCGGGATATTTTCCTGGTTTTCTGTCACAAAGCCGAGGTCTCCGCCGTACTGAGACGTGTATCTGTCCGTGGAACGCTCAGCGGCGACGGCTTCAAAGCTGGAACCGCCTTTCAAATCAGCAAGCACCCTGTCCGCCTCTTCCTTGTTTTTGACGACAATGTGCCTGATTCTGTAGGAATCATCGAAATGATACAGTTCTTTATTTTTATTATAAAATGATTGCATTTCCTTATCCGATATATCGATGTCCTTCGTCAGCAGTTCTTCAAGAAGAATGTTGTAGCGGATCTGGTCTCTCCATTCTTTTTCGGTAATATGGCTGTCTTCATAAAATGAATTATTCACCGCTTTGATTAAAAGAAATTCCCGCTCCAATTCGCTGTTTGAAACTGTGAGTTTATTCTTTTTCGCAAGCTCTTCCACTACTTGTGCATTAATCATGTCTTCCAGAGTTGATTTTCCGTACTCGTCTTCCATCTTTTTCATCCAGTCCTGCCGTGTGATATGTTTATCACCGATTGTCGCGATGGATTCTTCAGATGACCCCGCGGCTTGGGATTTTGTTAACTTATACGCCACTGTCACACTGCATACCAACAGCGCCGCTACAATAATCGTCAAAAGTGTTCTCGATTTCAAAATCTACCCCATCCCTTTTATAAAATAGAACAACCCGCTAAAGAGCTAGCGGGTTGTTTCGTCACGAAGCTCTTCCAGTTCTTCTTTTGTAAATAAATATTTCTCATTACAAAAATGGCAAACCGCTTCGGCTTTTCCGTCTTCTTCTATCATATCTTGTATTTCTTTTTTGCCTAGTCCTAAAATGGCCGTTTCGAATCGATCTTTTGAACAAGAACAGTGAAATTTGACCGGCATTGTTTCGAGAACGTCCGGTTTTTGACCCAGAACTTCTTCTAAGATTTCTTCCGGTGTCAGGCCTTTTTGAATCAATTTTGAAATCGGTTCGATTTGAGATAATTGCTTTTCAATTGTTGAAATGGTTTCTTCATCAGTCCCCGGAAGAAGCTGAATGATGAATCCGCCCGCAGCGAGAATCGTGTTATCAGGATTTACTAGAACACCTACGCCGACAGATGAAGGGACTTGTTCAGAAGAAACAAGGTAATACGTGAAGTCATCACCGAGTTCACCCGAGACAATCTCTACTTGTCCCGTAAAATAATCACGCAAGCCCAAATCTTTTACGACACTGAGTGTTCCGTCAGTTCCGACCGCCCGTCTGACATCCAGTTTTCCTTGTTCATTGAGGTCAAAATGAACGTGCGGGTTTGATACGTATGCTCTTACCTCACCCTTTGCGTTCGCATCTGCGACAATGGCTCCGATCGGGCCGCCGCCTTCTATTTTGACTGTCAGCTTATCTTCACCCTTAAGCATCGCTCCGAGTATCAGAGACGCTGTCATCGTCCGGCCGATTGCGGCTGATGCCGTCGGCCACGTGTCATGCCTTCTTTGCGCTTCATTTACCATATCTGTCGTTCTGGCTGCATAAGCCCGCACTTTACCATCATATGCAATTGCTTTAATTAAATAATCCATCGTTTACCTCCTATACGTGACCCACGCGATTTCGCTCATAAATGATTTCCAGCCCTTTTAAAGTAAGAAACGGGTCAACAATATCAATACAGTCTGATTCATTTGCGATTAATGACGCAAGCCCACCTGTCGCAATGACTTTCGGTTCTTGTTTGGCCTGCCATTTCATCCGCTTTACAATGCCTTCAACTTGTCCGACATAGCCGAAAAGGATGCCGGACTGCATGGCGCTTACCGTGTTTTTGCCGATGATATTGTCCGGTCGGGCGATTTCAATTCTCGGAAGCTTGGCCGCGCGTGAGTACAGCGCTTCCGTTGAAATTGTAATGCCGGGAGCAATCGCGCCGCCCATATATTGTTTGTTTTCATCAATGTAGCAATACGTCGTCGCCGTTCCGAAATCAACAACAATTAAGGGGCCGCCATACTGCTGAATCGCCGCAACGGCATTGACGATTCTGTCAGCTCCCACTTCTTTCGGATTGTCATATTTTATATTTAAACCTGTTTTCATTCCCGGGCCGACAACTTGCGGCTCGATGTGAAAGTATTTTGTGCACATTCTTTCTAAAGAGAACATAATCGGCGGCACTACGGATGAGATGATAATCCCTTCAATCTGTTCAAACATCAGTCCGGAATGTTCAAATAAGGAGCGGAGCAGCATGCCGAATTCGTCTTCTGTTTTGTGCCTGCTCGTTTCTATGCGCCAATGATATTCTAGTTCCCCATCATGATATACACCAATCACGGTGTTGGTGTTCCCCACATCTATAACCAGTAACAACCTCTATCACCACTTTTGAATAGTTTCTAATCATAACATTTTCAACATTCTACAATACCATACACGATCTGCGGCTCTTTTGTAAACAAAACGAAACCAGTAAAAAAACCGCCGGTATACGCCGGCGGTTTTCATATCAGAAAGCGAACTATTCTTTCGGCTCGTCTTTCTTTTCGTCTTCTGTTTTAGACAGGATGTTTACTTTCACATCGTCTTTTTGAAGATGGTCATCTGAGAAATTGCGCTCAGGGAGTTTTCCGTGATCCACGAGATGCTTGATTTGTTCCGCATCTAATGTTTCCACATCAAGCAATGTCTGAGCAATCAATTCAAGCTTATCGCGATTTTCAGTCAGGATGGTTTTCGCACGCTCATAACATTCTTTAATGATGCGCTGAATTTCCTGATCGATTTCGTAAGCGATCTGATCACTGTAGTTTTGCTCGTTGTTGAAATCCCGGCCCAGGAATACTTGACCGCCTTGAGATTGACCGAACTGAAGCGGTCCGAGTTTTTCTGACATACCGAACTCTGTCACCATTCTTCTGGCAATGTTCGTTGCCCGCTGGAAGTCATTGTGAGCCCCCGTGCTGACTTCGCCGAAGATAATTTCCTCCGCAACACGTCCGCCCAGAAGACCGACAATTTTATCGAGAAGTTCAGGTTTTGTCTGGAAGTAACGGTCTTCTCTCGGAAGCATGACCGCGTATCCGCCCGCCTGCCCCCTCGGAACGATCGTTACTTTATGAACCATATCGGCTTCATCCAGCACAAGTCCGATAACGGTGTGACCGCCCTCGTGGTACGCCACGATATTGCGTTCTTTTTTCGAGATGACACGGCTCTTCTTCGCAGGACCCGCAATGACACGGTCCGTTGCTTCATCAATGTCGCGCATATCAATTTTCTTCTTGTTTTGACGGGCAGCAACGAGTGCCGCTTCGTTAAGAAGGTTTTCTAAATCTGCGCCTGAGAAACCGGGTGTTCTTGAAGCGATTGCTTTTAAGTTCACCGTCTCATCAAGCGGTTTGTTTCTCGCATGCACCTGCAATACGGCTTCACGGCCGATGACATCCGGACGGTCTACCGTAATCTGACGGTCAAAACGTCCCGGACGGAGCAATGCAGGGTCAAGAATGTCCGCACGGTTTGTCGCAGCGATAATAATGATTCCTTCATTTGCACTGAAACCGTCCATCTCAACAAGCAGCTGGTTCAGCGTCTGTTCGCGTTCATCATGCCCGCCGCCAAGACCGGCGCCGCGCTGACGTCCTACCGCGTCGATCTCATCAATAAAGATCAGGCAAGGCGCATTCTTTTTCGCATTTTCGAATAAATCACGCACACGGGAAGCACCGACACCGACAAACATTTCAACGAAGTCAGATCCGCTGATGCTGAAGAAAGGAACGCCCGCTTCACCGGCTGAGGCTCTCGCAAGCAATGTCTTACCGGTTCCCGGAGGTCCGACAAGCAGCACGCCTTTAGGGATCCTGGCGCCAAGCTCGGCGAATTTGCGGGGATCTTTCAGAAACTCAACAACCTCAACGAGCTCCTGCTTCTCCTCATCCGCGCCGGCTACATCTTTAAACTTCACGCGTTTCTTTTCTTCCGTATACAGCTTCGCTTTGCTCTTTCCGAAGTTCATGACACGGCTGCCGCCGCCCTGAGCCTGATTGAGCAGGAAGAAAAACAGAATAAAGATGATGACAAACGGAATGATCGTCGTTAAGAACGTCACCCACCCGCTTGTTTCCTGTGCGGGATCAACTTTTACGTCCGTCTTTTTAATTGCGTCAAATATCTGGTCTGCTCCTTTTCCTTCAGGAACATGTGTTAAAAAGTACTGGTCTTTATCGTATTTTTTCAGCTGTCCTTTTACCTCATAAACACCTCTGACAGGCTGAACCGATACGCTATCAACTTTCCCTTCATCGAGGTTCTTGATAAACGTACTGTACGACATATTTTCTGTTTTCGGGTTTGAGGTCTGGAAGTAACTCACAACCCCGATTACTACTAATAAAATAAGTAAATAAAAAATGGTATTACGGAAGACCCGATTCATTCCTTACCTCCTCCCACAGTAAGCACAACTATGTTCAATAGTACCATAGAAAATCATTCCAATACAACCGATAACCATCTCGGAAGCAGGCAGCCGATCAGCTTTCATAAATCGCCGGTTTTAATACTCCGATGTAAGGCAGATTGCGATAGCGCTCGGCATAATCAAGTCCGTAACCCACAACAAACGCGTCAGGAACTTCAAAGCCTACGAAGTCTGCTTTAATGTCCGCTTTTCTTCCGCTTGGTTTATCCAACAGGGTAACAATCTTAATTGATTTCGCTTTACGATATCGGAAGAGTTCTACGAGATAGCTCAAGGTTAACCCACTGTCGATAATATCTTCAATGATTAAGATGTCCCGGCCTTCTACAGATGTATCCAAATCTTTGATGATTTTGACTTCTCCGGAAGAAACCGTGGAATTTCCGTAGCTTGATACATCCATGAAGTCCATTTCCAAATATGTATCAATATGCTTTATAAGATCAGCCATAAAAGGGAGCGCTCCCTTTAACACACCGATTGCCAACGGAAACGTGTCGCTGTACTCGCTTGTTAATTGTTCTCCAAGCTGTTTTACTTTCTGCTGGATCTCATCTTCTGAGATCAGCACTTTTTCGATATCCTGTTTCATGTTAATGCTTGCCCCCTACACTTTTCATGCTGTCTATATTGTAATACAATGCGGTCACTGTTTGAAATCACAAGATCGTCAAAGATGGATTTTTTCAAGCCAGGCAGCCAGATAATTTCACCGCTCGCATCCGTTACAATCGGCCATTCGTCCCGATCCCGCAGAGGCAGTTTATGATCAATAAATATATCTTTTACCTTTTTCGAGCCATTCATCCCTTTAAGTTTAATCCGGTCGCCGATTTTTCTCGTCCGGATTGTTAAAGGAAATTGCACCTTATTTCTGCTTGTCATAAAAACAGCATTCCCATTTTTGATATGAGGGTCAGCCTGATCGGCCACCTCTATCATAAAGCCGTTGGGGAGAACAGCAGTCTCGCCTTCCGCTCCTTGCAGCTGCAGCTCAAAGGGAACCTTTTCACATTGCCATTGTTCAAATGTAAACAAACATGTCTGATATGATTTGACCACCTTCAGCCCTTTCGGAAAATCAAGCACTCCCGAGGCGCTTCCATTTTCCGCCCATTCCAGAAACTGCTGTATGTGGCGGGCGGAAAACGACGATGGAACGTTTTCATAAAGATAGTTTAATATTAGTTGAACTCCTCTTCTTTGTAAAGGTATCGGAAGGGCAAGCAATTGAGAGGAATCGACTTCAACCGATGTGTCAGACTTGCTTGTAATAACCTTATTCATTCGTTCTTTCGTTAATGACTGCAAGTATTGTTCGTCTTCTGTCAGTGCTTCACTCACCTTTTGAAACATTTTATGAACGTCAGGTGATTCTTGTTTTAAAAAAGGAAGCACGGTCTTTCTGAATCTGTTTCTTGTATAATCGTCTTTTGCATTGCTCTCATCCGTTCTGTAGCTGAGCCCTTCTTGACGGCAGTATTCTAGGATTTCATCCTTTGCCGCATAGAGGAAAGGCCTGATCAGCCAGCCGGATGCAAATTCGCGGACGGGCTGCATTCCCGCGAGCCCTGCGCCGAGCGTACCTTTCGCAAGCCTCATGAGCATTGTCTCAACCTGGTCATCGCCGTGATGAGCCAGCGCCAAAAACTTCGCTTGGTGTTTTGCCATCAGATCTTCGAAAAACTGATATCTGCAATCACGCGCGGCAGCCTGCTTGTTCAGCTTATTCTTTTTTGCGTATGCAGAAACATCAATCTGTACCGTTTCGCAGAGGATGTGTTCCGCTTCGCAATATGACTGCACAAACTTCATATCTTCTTCAGAATTTGGACCCCTGAACTTATGGTCGACATGCGCCGCTATGATAACGGAAGAATGCCCGAAGTGCTTATTCAGCATACTGAGAAGCGCCATTGAATCAGGGCCTCCGGAGACCCCGGCAATAATCGTTTCTCCCTCCGCCTGAAGATGATATGTTTTGAAAAAATCTTCCACGCTTTTCACAATGTCCCCCTCACAATGAGCAGGTTTTTTAAAGATATACATATCCTATCACTTTCATTCCCTCCAAGCAAAGAAGAAGCATGAGCGCAGGCGTCCGGCCGGCATTAGATGAGAAAAAAGACGATGTAAGCGAAATAAAGGGCGAGAACGCTGATTAAAATAAGTGTTGTTTCAAACAAACCATTGTGCTTTGCGGGTTTTTGTTTAGGTTTATATCGCGTTTGAGATACAGCGCCCGGCCGCGGTTTTGATTGCGGCGGCTTAGGCTTGGCGGCGGCTTTCCTTTTACTCCCGGCGCTCTGCCCCGCCGTCAGGATGTCATGCTTCATGGCTTCCGCAGACGGATATTGGCCGTTTAAAGCAGAAAACAGAACCTTCTTATACTTATTCAGAAACGGGTGGCCTTCAATGATAGAACGAAGCTGTTCTTTCGGCTGTCCTGACTTTTTGCACTCTTTCTTCTGGACACAGTGGATCATGATCATTGCGACAGCAAACAGGTCGTAGGATGGTTCTGCTTTTCTTGTTCCATACCCCCAATAGCCCCTGTCGTAAAACTCCGTATACTCTTTAATCGCGCGGCCTTGTTTTGTCGTTCCCCCTACATCAATGCAGCGAATGGCAGCCGGCGGTCCGGTTACAATAAGATTTTCCGGTTTGAGGTCGCCAAACACCCATCCCTGCTGATGAAGGACTGACAGGCTGGAAAGAAGCTGCACCATCAGCACCGGAATCCACTCCGCTCCCTTACTGCTGATATATTGCGGAAGAAGCGGCCCTTCTATGTACTCCATCACGTAAAAAGAGACATTTTTATTCAGCTGCGGAATAAACGCATCGTCCGCATCAAAAAAAGAAGGCCCCATCGTTTGCGACCGGGCCTTTGAAAAGGATTTTAAGACATTCACTTCAGAGGTAACAGACATGCTGTCGCTGCTAATTTTCAAAGCGACCTGTCCGCCTGATGCTTCTGCCAGATATACAATACCGTTAGCCCCTTTTCCAAGCTGTTTGAGCAATCTGTAGGATTTGCCGTTCCATTTGCCCTGAATTGCCGTCCCCGGTGCCAGACTACATGCCAAACTCGTTAAAGCGTCGTTCATCATCTGCCAACATGCTCCTTCTTGAGCGGATTCTCTCAAACTGCTGCGTCGCTTCCCGGATAGCGGGGCCCGTAGGGGTGATACCGCCGGTCGACAGCTTCGCAAAGAGTGCAGAAAGGGATTCAAGCTTCGGCGTCCAATTCAGCACAAGCTCAACTTCCTGGCTTTTCCCGGGAAATATACACATGGCAAATTCATTTTGTCCGGCCCGGGAATTTAAACTGATGGAAAGATCGATCAGCGCTTCTTTCACCGTCGGCAGTTTCGGCGCCATACTCGCACTCGTATCAACCAGCACAAGCACCTGCAGATGAACTGTTTCTCCGAGTTCATCAACCACTTCCATCACTTCGCCCCGTTTTTCAGGAGAAAGCTCTTCCATTTCAACGTTTTTCCCTAAGATTTGTTTAAGCTCTTGATTGACGACACCTTGCAGCGTCTGGGTCATTGCTTTTTTCGTTACCATTTGAACCGTCTGAGACAATTGTGACGCGTACACAACTTGATGGACGCCGCCACCGGCCATGGCGATGCCTTCAACTTCCTTCATTGCCTCTTGGTCAATCGCATTTTCTTCCATAATTCCTATAACATTCACCGTAATCCCCTGCTCCTTGGCGAAAGCCGCCATTGCAATCGGGTCTTCACCATGATTGGAGCAGCCATCTGTAATCAGCAGAACTTGATTTAAATGTCCCTTATTCACATACATTCCTCCCGGTGATACGATTAGTCCCATCTTCGCCAGAAGGAAAGTGATTTATACGAAAGGATTAAGAAATCTCCTTTTTATTTTGGAATACCGCCGGCACCGGTATGGAAGCCCATTTCGGCGTGTTGTGATCAATCCGGACAACAACCACCGTCATATCGTCTTCGATTTGGCCGGAACGCGTTCTGATGACCTCTTCCATTAATATATCAGCGATTTCCTGCGGATCTTCGGTTTTCAGCCCTTTCATTTTCCGTTTCATCCACAGGTCATGGTTTTCAACGTGCTTCGGTCCTTCAAAAATACCGTCACTCATCATGACGAGCAGATCTCCCGCTTTTAACTGTTCACTTACAACCTCCACATCAAATTCATTGATGATACCGATCGGCAGATTGCTGGCCTGCACTTTCATGACTTGATCTCCCCGCTTGATAAAACTCGGCGTTGAACCGACCTTCAAGAATTTGCAGCTTGCATCCTGAAGATCAATGATAGAAAGATCGAGAGTTGAGTAGATTTCATCTGTCGTCCGTAAAGACAGAATACTGTTGATCGTTTTGATCGCTATTTTTTCATCAATACCTGATTCGAGAATTTTTTCGAGCAGCTTAATCGTTTCATTGCTCTCATAA
Source organism: Bacillus sp. NEAU-242-2 (assembly GCF_027853835.1). Classification (NCBI taxonomy): domain Bacteria; kingdom Bacillati; phylum Bacillota; class Bacilli; order Caryophanales; family Bacillaceae; genus Bacillus; species Bacillus sp. NEAU-242-2. The sequence goes on from NZ_JAPNNY010000010.1 coordinate 18,156, forward strand.
TGGGCCCTCGCCCCATTGCCCATGCCGTCACTGATCGCGGCCGCATATTTTCTCGCCCCCAGTTCCATCATGCTGTAGCTGTCGCCGGAGACAAGGCCGCCGCCTTTAGCCGCATGAGCCGCGCCTGTCGATACCCGGTACGATTTGGTCGAACCGAACGCAACATGGCTGTAGCCATTCGGATGAGCCGAGTGCTGTTCGCTTTTGACAAGTATCTGCTCCTCAAGAATGTCAGACAGCATCGGGGCGATAATTTTCTCACTCTCACCGTGTCCTCCGCTGAACGGGATTGTCATTTCGATATCAATATTGCCCTGCTCCAAGCTGTATATCTCGACATGCTGAATCTCGATTCCGAAATGCTGAAGCGCCTCTATCATTTGTTCTTCCTGAATAAAATGCTGCTCCCTCTCCCGTTTTATTTCCCGAGAAAAGTCCGCCATGACCTCAGAAACCCCCAACAGCTGCTCGGCAACAAGCCTCCTGCTGTCCTGAACTTTTCTCTTCAGTGTCAGATGGGCGTGATGGTGGGCAAGTTCGTCCTCAATCAGCTCTTCCACCTGTCTGGATTTGGAACAGTGCTGCTGAAACTCTTTTTTTAATCTGCGGTTTGAGGCATACTGTTTTTCCTCTGTTTCATGCATAACTTGTTTCATTAAATCATATGTTTTATCAAAGTTTTGAACCCAGCATTTGCTTTTCTTATAGCAGGATTGGCAGGAATGCTCGGTGATTTTGCTTAAAAAGAGATCCACTTCCCCTTCTTCCGCCTGCTCATCGGAAGACGTCTGATGAAAGATGGCGAAGCTCTCCGACAAGGCATGAAACACATTGGAGAACTGGTCTACTTTCTGGGCGGTGACATCTCTGATTTTCCTCGCGTACTGCTGCTGTTCCTGACTGTGCTCAGCAGTGCCCGGTATGTATCGCGCCACCTTTTTCGTAATCGATTGGGGCGTAATCAAAAACAAAACAACGGCAATCAAAGATTCATAAAGAGTGGTCATTAATCCGGCAGACCCTTCTCCATATAATGAAATCAGCAGTGAGCCGATCACCAATCCGACTGCGGCGCCGGCTTTCTTTCCTTCTTTCAGCAGCCCGCCAAGAAGCCCGGAAAACGCAAGCAGACTCATTTGATAGAGATTCCCGATATTCGCAAGCCCGAGGATCAGTCCGGTCACAACACCGACCGTACAGCCGATGCTTGCCCCGCCGACAAAGGAAAAACTCAGCACGACATAGCGGGCCAGGATATGCTCAGCCTGCATTCCCTGAAATGAAACACCGGCAAGCCCGGTTAAAACAGATGCGATCAAGATCATAAAACAGATGATTTCTTCTATTTTTAACGATTGCTTCACTTTTTTGATCGTGAAAATCGGCAGGCTTTGTAAAAAGATCAGCGTCAAAATAAAGGCCAGGCCCGCCTCGACAACAGCCATCACATAATCATAGGTTGTAAAAGCGCCGCTTTCAAAATAAACAAATCCGATTCTCGCGGCAGCCATTGAGAAAAACACCACGATCGGCAGCATCTTCACCCGGTCCTGCACGATATATGTACCGATTTTTGAAAATAGAGTGAAGACGGCCAAAGCTGTGAGAATCAATAAAGAGTGTTTCGGCGAAATGGTTAAAGCGCCCGCAAGCAAAGACAGACAAGCATAGAAGGCTTTATCTCTTCTGATCAAAAGCATCGCTCCGAAAAACGGCAGTGCAAACGGAAGAACCTCAGATAATATGAAAGCCCGTCCAAGTAAAAAACCGATCACGACATAAATGAAACCCTTATAGAAAAAAAGTGAATGCGCTTGATGGACTGTAAGCTTTGCCGCCTTTTCAAAAAACGATTGCAGTTTTTCCAGAGCTTGTCCCGCCATCGGCCCGTTCACTCTTCTTTCCGCTTTTTCCATTGCTCTCATCCCCCACCTGTTTTATTCGTTGCTTGTCATTATAAATGAAAGCACAGATAGGATTTTGTCAAAAGAAGGTAACAATTCCAAAGAACTCTTCGACGCTTTCTCCCTTGTTCCCCTTTCCTTTCGTATTTCCTCCGACATTTCTCAAAAAGTTGTCTAAATATGAAAAAATCGGCTTCTGCAACAGAAGCCGATTCGCTTGATGACCCGTACGGGATTCGAACCCGTGTTACCGCCGTGAAAGGGCGGTGTCTTAACCGCTTGACCAACGGGCCAGATATATATGGTAGCGGCGGAGGGGATCGAACCCCCGACCTCACGGGTATGAACCGTACGCTCTAGCCAGCTGAGCTACACCGCCATATAGGTGCTTATAAGCACAAGTTATATAATACAAAGGTTTCTTCATTCCGTCAACAGAAACTTCAAAGTTTTAATTTTCTGACTATAAAGGCGCATACAAAAAAAGCACCCGCTGGGATAGACGGATGCTCCATGTATTTATAGAAAGCAGCAAGTTATCCTCTTCTTGCTCCGCGCCCTCCACGTTTTGATTCCGTGTTTCGTTTTAAAGATGATAAGCGGTCTTCGCTATCTTTAAGAAACTTGTTCATTTTCTGTTCAAAAGATTCTTTCGGACGGAAATCATTTCTAGGTCTGGCTTGCGGACGGTCTTTAGCTTTTTTAATTGATAAACCAATTTTCCCGTCTTTTTCAACGTTGATGACTTTCACTTCAACTTGATCGCCGACTTTTAAATGCTCGTTAATGTCTTTTACATAATTATCGGCTACCTCACTGATATGAACGAGACCGGTTGAGCCTCCAGGCAATTCAACAAATGCTCCGAAATTTGTAATACCTGTTATTTTCCCTTGCAACTTGCTGCCAACTTCAATCGACATAAAAAAAGTGCTCCTCCTTAGGCTTATAAAAAGATCGTTTGTTTAATTATACCTAAATAAAAATTTAAGTGTCAACAAGGCTACTTGCTCTTCTTTTCTACATTAAAGAGAATCTCACCATTTCCTGACATAAACAAGTCTCTTCTGGCAAGCTCTGTGACGTAATCCTCATCCTTTAATTTGGAAATTTCATCTTTTAAATCAGCCTGTTTCGCATCCAATTCTTTTACTTGTTTTTCCAGCTGAGCCTTTTTTTCTTCGTTTGCGCTAAGGGAAGAGGTCTGTGACCACAGAGAACCCGCTAAGACAATAGCCGTCAACAACACAAGGGCGCCGAATACGATCAACCGTCTGAAAAGCCCTTTCCGCCTTCTTTTCATAAGCTGGGATTGCCGTTCAACCTGCTCTTTATAGTCGTTTTGAATTTCAGTTATTGTACGTTCTCTAGATAGATTCAAACCAGACGGTCCTCCTTTCACCTTTTCAAAATACGTATCATGGTCGATCTGATTGTTATGATTAGTTTCTTGCTCTTTTGTAAAAATCCTGCACTTTTTTGAAAATATCGTTTGAAAGTAAGACGCCACTTTTCAGGAAGAAGTTTCAATAATTGTTTCAACAGGAAAAACAGCGGATACAGCAAAAACGCTACGATCTTAAAAAGACACTTCGCAAAAAAGGCACTCACCCGATAGGAGTATAAAGAAATAACCGTGATCAGCCCGATGAGCAGCTTAAAGAGCAGAAGCACCGGACGGAACAGCACGTGCTGAATGAGCTTTTTTGCGAATTGGTAAAGAGACACCGCAAGATGAATGGCAAATTTCAGTATTTTTATATACATTCGTTTAAACAGGCTTTGGTACGTCGCAATACCCAGTAAGACAGCCAAGAAAATGTATACCCTGAGTTCTCCTTCATTCACGTTGAGCAGCACATAGAAAAACAGCAGACCTTGTACAATCCAAAAGAGAATGTCATGAATGAATAACAGCCATCTGGCCGTTTTGGCGCGGCTGACAAACAGCCTGTATGTATCAAGCGACGCTCCGAGCCAGGCGCCCATACCGGTCATTGCCAGCATCGTATAAAATTGGGTCGTCAGCGTCATTTAAACAACTTGCTAAAAAACCCTTTAGCTTTATCCCCTTGCTGCTCGTCTAGATATACAAGGTCAAACACCCTGCCTTTTATAGATACAATCCCTTTTTCCACATCAAGGTTTTTCATCTGCAGGTTCTCGCCTCTGACGGAAAGCATTCCCATAACCGTTTCCAGCAAAAACTCTTCGTTATCAAAACTTTCCACATGCTTGACGCCCGAAATGTCTAAATGCTTTCTCCCTTTCATCGTTACATCATGCTGTTCCGGAACAGAAGAAGAACCTTTTTGCTCATAATATGAATTCATCTATTCAGCCCCCATATCCTCGATACTTTTAGCATTATTACTGCATTGTATGAGGCGGGAGCCTTGTTTAGAACAAGCCTATTCGCCGAGTTTTTCTTCTTTGACGATTGTATACATGCCCGCGGCTTCTTCTTTTTTCGTTGTTTCTTTCAATTCATTTACCTTCACGGTGACAAGCTTCTGCCCGAAGCGGACCTTCAGTTCATCACCAGCTTTTACGTCTGAGCTGGCTTTCGCCTGATTCCCGTTAACGGTGATTCTCCCTTGATCGGCGACCTCTTTCGCCAATGTGCGGCGTTTAATTAATCTGGATACTTTTAAAAACTTATCAAGTCTCATATCAGAATCTCCTCTCCATTTCTTTTGCTTCATCCCACAATTTGTCCATTTCCTCAAGTGACATTGCGGTCAATTCAAGGCCCTTTGCTGCCGCTTCTTTCTCAATATAAGCAAAGCGTCTGCGGAATTTGTCATTTGTCATGGCGAGCGCTTCCTCAGGCTCAATTTTATAGTATCGGCCGATATTGACCAATGCAAATAAAACATCGCCGAATTCAGCTTTTAAGCTGATTTCATCTGCTGATTCGGCGGAAGCCTCTGCAGAAAATTCCTTCAGCTCTTCATTTACTTTATCCCATATGTCCTGAACGTTATCCCAGTCAAAGCCGGTTTTTGCGGCTTTTTTCTGAAGCTTGGCGGCTTTCGCAAGAGAAGGCAGGGTTTTCGGTACGGCATCCAGCAATGAAGAGGATGTTGTTTGCTTTTCCGCCTTTTTGATTTCTTCCCAGTTGGCGACGACATCATGTTCATCCTGAACCTTAACATCCTTAAACACATGCGGGTGCCGTCTGACCATCTTCGCACTGATGTCTCTGATGACATCATCAATTGAGAAATACCCCTCGTCTTCTCCGATCTGGGCGTGCAGCATAACCTGAAGCATGACGTCCCCGAGTTCTTCTATCATGTGATCCGTGTCCTCTTCGTCAATGGCCTCAAGCAGTTCGTAGCATTCCTCAATCATATATTTCTTTAATGACTGGTGTGTCTGCTTTTGATCCCACGGACAGCCGTTCGGCCCGCGAAGCTCGCGAATAATACTTCGGAATGCAGAAAATTCCTGGTAAAGGAGTTCTTCTTTTTTAATCGGCGGAACATACACGCTTGTTAAGTTATTTATTTCTACATTGCGGTCAAGTTCAAACAAAGGCACCTTGGTCATCTTTTCTCCCTGGCTCCCGGCTGCCGTAACGATGACCACTTCATAGTCGTCAGGCAATTTCTCCATGAGCGTCAGCTTCACCTCAGAGGCCGTCATTTGGTCATAAACCTGGCAGATGATCAGGTGATGGCGGAGTTCGAGCTCATCCGGCGTCATTGTTTGCGCATCCGTAAATTGAAACCCTTCAATCGGATCAATTCGCAATGCATTAAAAGTGGCATCCAGAAAGCTTTGCCCTCCGGCAGTATGAACAGCTATCTGTTGTTCTTCCCGGCGTTCAAATAACAGCTGAACGGTTTTCTCAGCGACAAACGGATGCCCGGGTACAGCGTAGACGACATCTTCTTGCTTCGCTTTTTCAAACAGAATGTCCGTGATCTCTTCATAGACTGCTTCAAACTGATCATGTTTTTCATAAATATCATCAAAATACCGGATGTCCGCTTCCGTCTCTTGCTCTAATTCCGAAATCAAAGGGTGGTCTTTCGTTCTTATATATAAATGCTTCGCCTGAGTCAGCAGCTTATGTACGCCCACTGTCAACTGATCCATGTCTCCGGCGCCGAGGCCGACGACCGTAATATTACCTGCCATGTTTTTCTCTCCTCTTTTTCAATTTGCTTAAAGCACTGCCAAAAGGAAGGCCGCTCAGCTCTTCGTCCGTGAAAATCTTCATTCTTATCATACAATAAATAAACAATAGCCCTCCGATGATTGACGCAGACAGACTCTCACATACAGCTCCGACCCTGCTGACAGGAACAAATAACTGCCAAAGCTTCATATATACGAGCAAAAAGAAGACCATCAGCAGACTGCACCAGCACAGACGGGCAATCACGCCTCCGATATTCGTCAGCCATCCCTTCGACCAAATTCTCCGGAGATTCAGGCACGCAACTGCGGCAAATGCCAAGACGGTCGCCAGTGCCGCTCCTGTAATACCCCAGCCGGGGACCAGCCAAACATTCAGCACCCATTTCAGCGCCCCTCCCGCCAAAACGGATACGGCGGGGAAAACCGTATGTCCCGCTCCTTGCAGAATCGCGGCTGCCGTAAGCGCAATTGAGGCAAAAAAGATAGATAAGCTGAATATTTGTAAGGTCTGCGTCCCCTCACTGTTTTGGAAAAGCATGATATTCACCGGTTCTAAAATGCAAAAAAGCCCGGCCGATGCGCCGATCCCTACCGCAAGGCAGAGCTTGACGGCTGATGTCGCTTTCTCTTTTATGATAAACGGCTTGTTCCCATGCACCGCTTTTGAAATGGAAGGAACAAGAGATGCGGCGATACTGACGGCAAACACGGTTCCCAGCTGAAGGAGCGGCTGTCCGCGGTCATATATGCCTTTCAGCTGTTTCGCGGCATGGCTCTCCGTCCCGTCTGAAAGCAGTGAATATAAGTTCAAGGCGTCTACAAGCTGAATCAAAAGCATGAGTACACTGCTGATACAGATGGTGACTGAATAAAGCAGCAGCTTTTTTACAATGACGGCCGTTTTGATATGTCCGCCGTCTTTCTTTGTTTCTTCCCGCTTATACCAGAAAACAGCCAATACACAAAGGGCCGCAAAGCTCCCGGCTATTGATCCCGAGACCGCCCCCGCACCCGCCGCGTATAATGAACGGCCGCTTTTCAAAAGCCAGAAGGATAAACCGAGAAGCACCGCCACCCGAAGAAACTGTTCCGTAATCTGGGATAAGGCTGACGGCATCATATCATGCACGCCTTGGAAATACCCCCGGATAACCGCCGTAAACGGAAACAGTATGAAAGCGAACGCCGCGACCCTTATCAGCATCACAAGGCGGGCGTCACCCATAAAACCGGCCAACGGCGCCGCGCCGGCATACATGAGCGCAAACAGAACAAGTCCGGCCGCCGTGACATAAAGGGCGGAAATTTTCATTATTTTTTGTTTATGATCGCTATAATCGTTCATTAATTTTGAGATGATCACCGGAAAACCGGATGTTGACAGCATGACCGCGATCCCTAAAAACGGATACACCTGCTGATAAATGTAAAATCCGACGTCACCGACAATATTCTGAAAAGGAACCCTGTACACGGCGCTTAATATCTTCGTCACGATGCCCGCAACGACGAGCACAAAAGCACCTTTCCATGCCGATTGCCGCTTGGCGCCAACTGAATCGTTCATCCAAAAGCTCCTTCCAGCCGCTAGAAAATTACGTCTATAAAACGAGCTTATTATATCACAATCCTAACGGCCGAACCGATAGAGAGCACATATGAATATGAAAAAGAACAGCACTTGTATAAGAGCTGTTCTTTCCCCGTTTCTTATTTCAATAATGGTAATAAGACCTACTGCTCCATCTGCCTCGCCAAAAAACTGGCTGCCGTTTCTACCGCTTTATGTTCTACCTCTCCAAGCGCCTGTTCCTTGGAAAAGATGACCACGGCCCCGATAGGATCGCCATTTGCCACGATCGGAGCGATTGTATAGGAGCTCATATCTTCATCAACGTCATTCACAAGCTGCGCGGACTTCACGTCGTTTTCTACCACTGAGCTGCGCTGATCCATCGTTTTTTCGAGCAAATCGCTGATGGCTTTATTCAGAAATTCTTTTTTCGAACTGCCCGAAACGGCAATATACGCGTCACGGTCGCAAATCAAGACGGAATGGCCGAGACTGTCATACAATGCATCTGCATATTCTTTCGCAAAATCGCCAAGCTCACTGATAGGAGAATATTTTTTCAATATAACTTCTCCGTCGCGGTCAACGAATATTTCAAGCGGGTCTCCTTCCCTGATCCGCAGTGTTCTCCGAATTTCTTTAGGAATGACGACCCGTCCTAGATCATCAATACGACGTACGATACCTGTAGCTTTCATCTCTCTGGTGCCTCTCTTTCATGTGATGATATTTAAGGGAAAGTACTAAAGCTCTTTACTTTATGTAGCTTCCGCCACTCGCTTGAAATTAGTATCCGTCACATCAAATGTAATATACACCAGAGAGTAACAATTTTTATGAAGATGCGATTGTTTCTTTCTTCACATTCTGAAGTCCTTTCAGCATGCCGAGAACGGTCTCCAGCCACTCTTCCGTTTTGCGGCCTTTCGTCTGTACTGAGATTTTCAGCTTTTTCCCTTCCATTCCCAGTCCGATCTGCCGGCCGTATTTATTGCCGAGTTCGAATAATTTCTGGCCGTCAATCTGTGCGCTGGCCTCTTCAGAAATGGTAAATCTGATCGCGTCTTTATCCTGCTTGATGAGTTCGACGCGTTCATATTTTCCGTATACCTTCATCTCAGCAACCGTAAACAGCCATTCAACTTCTTTAGGGTAGCTGCCGAACCTGTCAATGATTTCATCTTGGAGCTCATTTTTCTCCTCAATTGTGGCGATTGACCTGAAGCGTTTATACATGTCGATTTTTTGCTTGCCGTCTTGTATATAGTTTTCGGGAATATACGCGTCAAGCTCGATATCGATTTCTGTCTCAAACTGTTCGCTTTTCGGAATATCGCCTTTCCGCTCTTCAATCGCTTCCTTGAGCATTTGCGAGTACAGGTCAAAACCGACTGAGTCGATAAAGCCGTGCTGCTGGGCGCCGAGAAGGTTCCCCGCTCCCCTGATCGTCAAGTCACGCATGGCAATTTTAAAGCCTGATCCCAGCTCGGTAAATTCTTTAATCGCCTGCAGCCGTTTTTCCGCCACCTCAGTAAGCACTTTGTCTCTGCGGTACGTAAAATACGCGTAAGCGACGCGGTTGGAACGGCCGACCCGTCCTCTCAGCTGATACAGCTGAGACAGCCCCATTTTGTCTCCGTCGAACACAATCAAGGTATTGACATTTGGTATATCTACGCCTGTCTCAATAATAGTCGTGCTGACAAGGACGTCTGATTCCCCTTCCAGAAAATTGAGCATGACGCTTTCCAATTCATTTTCAGTCATTTTTCCGTGGGCATATGCCACTTTCGCATCGGGAACAAGCATGGAAATTTCATCAGCCTTCCGCTCGATGTCATCCACGCGGTTGTACAAGAAATATACCTGTCCTCCGCGCGCCAGTTCTCTTTCGATAGCTTCTCGTACAAGCGCGCCGTTGTATTCCACGACATATGTCTGAACAGGGAAACGGTTTTCCGGCGGCGTTTCAATAACGGATAAATCCCGCACACCGAGCATGGACATATGAAGCGTACGCGGAATCGGCGTCGCTGTAAGAGTCAGTACATCGACATTGGCTTTGATCTGTTTGATTTTTTCCTTATGCGTTACGCCGAAGCGCTGCTCTTCATCAATGATGAGCAAGCCGAGATCTTTATAGACGACGTCTTTAGACAAGAGCCTGTGGGTTCCGATTACGATGTCTACCGTTCCGTTTTTCAGGCCTTTAATCGTTTCATTGGATTCTTTTCTCGTTCTGAATCGGCTGAGAAGACCGATGTTAATCGGATAGTCCTGAAAACGCTCCATAATGGTTTCATAATGCTGCTGCGCGAGTATTGTCGTCGGCACAAGAAGCGCGACCTGCTTTCCGTCTGCGATCGCTTTAAAGGCCGCTCGGATGGCTACCTCCGTCTTCCCGTATCCCACATCACCGCAAAGCAAACGGTCCATCGGGCGCTCTCTTTCCATATCCTTTTTAATCTCCTGAATGGAACGGAGCTGGTCCTCTGTTTCCTGATAAGGGAAAGCAGATTCGAACTGCCGCTGCATTTCATGATCGGGCGAGAACGCATAGCCTTTGCTTGCTTCCCGTTCCGCATAAAGCTTAATCAGATCATCGGCAATATCCTGAACGGAGTTTTCAACTTTTTTCTTCACCCGTTTCCATTCACTGCCGCCCAGTTTATAAAGCTTCGGTTCTTTTCCTTCAGAGCCGACGTACTTCTGCACCTGATCGATTTGTTCTACAGGGACGTACAGCTTATCGCTGCCCTGATAATGAATGTTGAGGTAATCTTTATGAATGCCTTTGATTTCTAGTGTTTCGATCCCCAAATACTTACCGATCCCGTGGTTGACGTGGACGACATAGTCACCGACCTGAAGCTCGGAATAGCTTTTGATCCGTTCGGCATTTGTCAGCTTCTGCTTTCTCGGCTTTTTCTTAATTCGGTTTTTGAACAGCTCTTCCTCCGTAATGACGGCCAGCTTCATCAGCGGCAGTTCAAAACCGGATTGCAGCTCGCCTTCCATGACATAGACCTGTCCTTGCACAAGCGCTTTGGAGCTGTCCGTTTTTGCGGCTTCAATTTCGTAATCAGCCAGCACGGATGCCAATCTGTCGGTTCTGTCCTTATTTGCGCCTAAAAAGACGACGGTGAAGTTTGATTTCTTGAAGCGCTCCATTTCACCTGCGAGCACATTCATCTGCCCGTGAAAACTCTGCATCTGCCGGCTTGTCACATTCACGATATTCTGAGGGCTTGTATGCTGGACATGACGCAAAAATAATGAATAATAAATAGCCGGGCGCCGCTTTTCGCTCATAAGCTCCTGAAAGCTGAAGGATAAATGAATGTCATGCAGAATTTTCCCTTCCTCGAGTAGACTTGTCGTAAATTCGGCCTCTTCTTTTTGCAGCTGATCCTCCATTTCATGAATGCGGCTGACCTCGTCTAACAATAACAACGTGTCTGCCGGTGTATAATCTAGCAAACTAGCAGGCTTTTCGTAAAAGTACGAGAGATACTTCACAAGTTCCTGATCAGTCTGTCCCGTTGATAACCGTTCTTTATCATGTGAGATATTGATATGAAGCATTTCCTTTTGTTTGTCCTGCTTCAGCTTTTTCAGACTGTCGGCAAGCCCTTTATCGAGCCTTTCCATTGCCCGGGCTTTTTCTTCCGCCCTGATGATCAATTCCTTCGCCGGTCCGATCGCCACATGTTTGAGCGTCTCAATTGATCTCTGGTCATCAGAATTGAAGCTTCTGATGGAATCGACCTCCGTATCAAACAGTTCAATTCGCACCGGATGCTCCGACGTCAGCGGATAAATGTCGATAATTCCGCCGCGAATACTGAATTCACCGGGTGCAGAAACCATATCGGAACGCTCATACCCCACCTCTACAAGGCGCGCGGACAGCTGATCCGGTTCTATATCGTCTCCGAGTGAAATGACGAGCTGGCTGCTTTTCCACAGCTCCTTCGGCGGAAGCATTCTTCTCACTGCCGCAACGGGCGCCACAACGACCGGCGCTTCTCCGTTTGTTAATCTATTAATGACATCAAGCCGCTGAGCGCGCAGTTCAGGACTGGCTACCGCAATTTCTGAAGAAATCAATTCATTCACGGGGTATAAAAAAACAGATTGATCCCCGAGAAGCGCCGTCAGATCTTCCGTCACTTTTTGGGCCTGATATAAATTATGGGTGATAAAGAAAATCGGCCTTTTCGTTTCCTGTGCAAGGGCGGAGGTAAAAACAGAACGCGCGGAACCTGACAGACCCGCAAGCAGCTGTTCCTTCAGCCCCTCATGTAAACCGTTGACAATGGATTTAAAATCATCGCTTTCTTTAATAAAGGTTTGAATGTTGTCCATATGGGCCCTCCTCTCTATTTTCTGCAAGAACAGAAAAACGCTTTGGTCTAGAATCTACACCAAAGCTTCTTATTGAATAAATGTGTTGTGTTCATGGTAGTGCGGATTGCGTTCCAGCGCCTCTTGGCAGTCTTCACAAATTGTAAGAACATGGACATCTCCATTGTCTTTATATGAAATCATATCGTTTCTTTCCTCATTTGTTAAGTGCTGAAATCCAAGTGACTGTGTCGGCACCGTCGAATATTCCAGGCTCCCTACCTTAAAGCCGCAGTGGCGGCAGAAATAATGCAAAGCCATACGTTGGACCTCCTGATGTGAAAAAATCATTTTTCCCTAGTATGGTCTCCCATTATTTATCTTATACATTTGCATTAAATTCGTTCATGACTTCTAAAAATGGTTTCGTTAAGGAAGCTTCGCAGGCTTTTACGGTTTTTGAGACGGCATCGTTGATATGCGGCGCTTCTTCCTTCGTAAAAGCTCCCAGTACATAGTCAACGACTTTCATTCCGTTGACGGGGCGGCCGATTCCGATTCTGACCCGGTCAAATTCAGGGGTTCCGAGGTGCTGTATAAGCGATTTAATCCCGTTATGTCCGCCTGCGCTCCCCTTCGTCCGGAGCCTGATTTTTCCCGTCGGAAGATCAAGGTCATCGTATATGACTTTCAGATCTTCATGATCGGCATCATAATAATCCAGCAGCGGCCGCAAACATTCCCCTGATAAATTCATATATGTAAGCGGTTTAACAAGTAGAACTTTTTTTCCGGAAACAAACCCCATTCCGTAAAGTCCGTTGAATTTCGTTTTATTCAGTTCAATATTCCATTCTTTAGAAAGCTCGTCAATGGCCATAAAGCCGACATTATGTCTCGTGTTCTCATAGGTTTTTCCCGGGTTACCGAGACCGGCAATCACAAGCATCGTAAATCCTCCCTCAACATCGCTGTAATTCTTCTCATTCTAGCACAAAAGACGTAACCTCGGGCGGGTTACGTCTTAAAGCGCTTATTGATTTTCTCCTTCGGGCTCTTCCTCAGGAGACGGTTCTGCATCTTCTTCGAATGCTTCCTGCTTAGGAGGAAGGATGGAAGCCACGACTTCTTCCGGGTCGTTTGTAAATGTATAATTGCCGTCAGCAGTCAGATCTGCGATGGTCAGCACATCATTCATTTCAAGCCCGGAAATATCAACATTGATTGTCTGAGGGATGTCCTTCGGCTTAGCCTTGATCGAAAGCTCATGCAGCGGCTGCTGGATAACGCCTCCGTCTTTGACTCCTTTCGCCTCTCCCGTCAGCTGAATCGGCACCTCGGCCTCCAGCTCCTCACTCATATTCACGACTTGAAAATCGGCGTGCGTCAATTCGTTTTTGAGCGGGTCTGTCTGAAGATCAGTCACCATAACCGATTGCTGATTTCCGTTGACATCAATTGTGATAATCGTGTTTTTTCCTTCGTCCCGTAATGTTTTAAGCAATTCGACACTGTCTAAAGAGACAGGCGTATTCGTTATTTCTTTACCGTATATAATCCCTGGAACATGTCCTGAATGACGGATTTTCCGAAGCGTCGAACGTTTAAAATCTGTTCTTTCATTTGCTTTTAAAGTTGCCATATTCAGCACCATCCTAATTATCGTTTTATCGTCCTATTAGAACAATACCCACAATAACTGGGATTTAAACCTTAAAGTTTCGGTTTAGCTGAATAAATAGCTGACAGATTGTTTCTCGTGAACGCGGATAATCGCTTCAGCCAGAAGCGGTCCGACAGAAAGCTGCTTAAAGCGGTCGATTTTTTTCTCATCAGGAAGCTTAATGCTGTTCGTTACGACAAGCTCCTTGATTTTAGAGTTATTGATCCGCTCAACGGCAGGGCCTGACAATACAGGGTGCGTACAGCATGCATACACTTCTGCAGCTCCGTTTTCAACCAGCGCGTTAGCGGCAAGTGTGATTGTGCCGGCCGTATCAATAATATCATCGATCAGAATCGCTGTTTTTCCTTCCACGTTACCGACGATGTTCATCACTTCCACCTCATTCGGTCTAGGACGGCGTTTGTCGATAATCGCGATCGGCGCTTTCAGACGGTCCGCAAGTTTGCGGGCGCGCGTCACACCGCCGTGGTCAGGAGAAACAATAACGATATCTTTCAAGTCTTTACCTTCAAAGTAATGGCCTAAAATCGGAACACCCATTAAGTGGTCAATCGGAATATCAAAGAAACCTTGAATTTGCGGCGCGTGTAAATCAAGCGCAATCACGCGTGTCGCACCCGCTGTTTCAAGCAGGTTTGCAAAAAGTTTTGCCGTAATCGGTTCACGTGATCTTGCTTTTCTGTCCTGGCGCGCATAACCGTAGTACGGAATCACAATGTTGATTGTTTTCGCGGAAGCGCGCTTTAGAGCGTCAACCATAATCAGCAATTCCATAATGTGCTCATTAACCGGCGCACTTGTAGACTGAATGATATAGCAATCACAGCCGCGAATACTTTCTTCTATGTTGATCTGGACCTCTCCGTCACTGAATCTTGTAACAGAGCACTTTCCTAATTGAACCCCTACATTATCCGCGATTTCTTTTGCAAGTTCTGGATTTGAATTCAAAGAAAAAATCTTTAAATTCTTATCTCCGTATTCGTTAGACATGGTAAACCTCCGATTTTAGGATTATTTTTTATGAATATTTTTCACATAATCTTCTTTATTTACTTGTCTTGCTCTGGCAATGGCAAGCGCTTCGCCCGGCACATCTTCAGTTACGGTTGAACCCGCAGCGACGTACGCGCCTTCTCCCACTGTGACAGGTGCGACCAGATTGGAGTTGCAGCCTATAAAAGCGCCGTCTTCAATCTTGGTTAAATATTTTTTCTTCCCATCATAATTGACCGTGATGGAGCCGCAGCCCAGATTCACATCCGTGCCCACTTCGGCATCACCGATATAGCTTAAATGAGATGCTTTGCTTCGGTCGCCGAATTTTGTTTTCTTAATTTCAACAAAGTTTCCGATCTTCACTTCATTGCCGATTGCGGAATCGGGTCTGATGTGAGCAAAAGGACCGATATTTACATCATTCCCAACTTTGCTGCGGTTGACAACGGATTGTTTAATCACAGTGCGGCTGCCGATTGAACTGTCCTCTATCTCAGTGTGAGGGCCGATGACACATTCATCGCCGATTTCAGCTTGTCCCTTTAACACAGTTCCGGGATAAATAACTGTATCTTGTCCGATACGCGCGTCAGGTGAGATGTACGTATTCATCGGATCGATTAAAGTGACTCCGTTCTGCATATGCCGTTTGTTAATTCGCTCTTTCATATACATTTCAGCCTGAGAAAGAGCGACTCTATCATTCACTCCGAGCGTCTCTTGGAAGTTACCAGTCTGGTAAGCGGCAACAGTTTCGCCTTCGTCTTTGAGGATTTCGATCACATCCGGCAGATAATACTCGCCTTGGGCATTTTCATTCGAAACCTGTTCGATGACACGAAAAAGAGCCTCGTTATCAAAACAGTACGTTCCCGTGTTGATTTCTTTCACAAGACGTTCTTGCTCCGAAGCATCCTTGTGCTCCACGATTTTTTGAACGGCGCCGTCTTCACTGCGGATGATTCTTCCGTATCCGGCGGGATCGTCGGCAACAGCCGTTAACACCGTGGCTTTTGCACCTTTGTCTGTATGTTCATTCAGCATGGCTTCCATCGTCTCCGCCGTCAGAAGCGGTGTATCGCCGCAAATAACGATCGTGACACCCTTTTCTCCGTGAAGAAATGGTTTTGCCTGCTTGACCGCATGAGCCGTACCGAGCTGTTCTGCTTGGAGAGCGTAATCGCTTTTCTGTCCGAGCTGCTTCTTCACATCTTCGGCGCCGTGTCCTACGATGGTGACAAGCTTCGCTAAAGATAATTTCAGAGCTTCGTCTGCGACGTGCTCTACCATAGGCTTTCCGCATACCGGATGAAGGACCTTATAAAGCTTCGATTTCATTCTCGTTCCTTTTCCGGCAGCTAAAATCACTGCAAACCGCTTATCCATTTAATGGCCTCCAATATCCCTTTTATCCATAGAAAAATATATCCTAAATAGCTGTTGATTTCAAGAAGACATCAAAAAGTGCAAGAATTTTCTATGTAATCGCTTTATTACTGAAAAATCAGATTTAAAAAAGGACTGCCGGAAAAGGCCTTGTGTCAGCCTTTATCAGCAGTCCTTACATTTTGTTATGTTTAAGAAGCCCCGGCTTCTTCATATTCTAATGCTTCAGAATCACCCAAACGATGATACTCATTTAAAACAGCATCCTGGATCTTGCCCCGCGTGCTGGAATTAATAGGATGAGCAATATCGCGGAATTCTCCATCAGGGGTGCGTTTACTCGGCATCGCAACGAAAAGACCATTGTTTCCATCAATCACACGAATATCATGTACGACAAATTCGTGATCCAGCGTGATGGATGCAATCGCTCTCATGCGACCATCGGTATTCACGCGGCGTAATCTTACGTCAGTAACTTCCACAGTAGTTCACCACCTTTTCCCTATATAAAAGCATTAGTCTAACAATTCCACGATTCTTTTTAAATTCCTGCACGTTTCAAAAAGTTTTTTTGAAAATATAGGATATACATACACAATTAGGTGATAAACCATATTTGGGGATCATATACTGCATAAAAAAAGTGATCCCGGAGACCGGAACCACTTTTCTGAGATTTAAGATTTCACCAGCGCAATGACTTCAATTTCCACGAGAGCGTCTTTCGGCAGTCTCGCCACTTCCACACAAGACCTTGCCGGCTTATGTACATCAAAGTATTGTCCGTACACTTCATTCACTTCCGCAAACTGCTCCATATCAGCAATAAATACCGTTGCTTTGACAACCGTCTCGAGAGAAGCGCCTGCTTCTTTCAGCACAGCTTTTAAATTGCTGAACACCTGATGCGTTTGTTCTGTGATATCATCGTTTACCATTTCTCCTTCAGCAGTAAGAGGAATCTGGCCTGAGCTGTAAAACATGTTGTTTACGATGATTCCCTGTGAATATGGCCCGATCGCTGCCGGCGCGTGTTTCGTATGGATTGCTTTTGTCATTTTTCTGTCTCCCCATTCTTTAAATGCTGTTCTTTAAAAAATCGCAGAAAATTGCCGTTTTGAATCTCAATCGTTTTGTCTTTCATATTGATGGTTGAAAGCGTGAGCAGTGACATGTATTCATCGACAAGCCGTTCATTCACTCCCTCGGCTTCAACCAAGACGCCTATTCCCGCGACGTTTGCATTAAACTCATCAAGCAGGCTGATCATGCCGTTAATGGTGCCGCCGGCTTTCATAAAGTCGTCAATAATCAAAACGTTCGAACCCGTAGCCAAACTTCTTTTAGCAAGCGACATTGTTTGAATGCGGTTAGACGATCCTGATACATAATTGATGCTCACCGTGGAGCCTTCAGTCACTTTATTGTCCTTTCGCACGATGACAACCGGAACGTTCAGATAACTGGCCGCTGCGTAAGCAAGAGGGATTCCTTTTGTCGCAACGGTCATCACCACATCAATCTCCCGCTCCGCAAAAACGGAAGCAAAAAGCCTGCCTACATGAGAGAGGACAGATGGTTTTCCTAAGATATCCGTTAAATATACATAACCGCCCGGAAGGATACGCTCAGGATTTACTAAAGACTGTCCCAGCTCCTGTATAAACGCTTCTGCTTCAGCCTGTTTCACTTTCGGAATGTATTTGACGCCTCCGGCAGCTCCCGGCACTGTAAGCAGCGTCCCAATGCCTTGCTGTTCAAAGGTCTGTTTAATAATCGTTAAATCTTCACTGATTGATGACTTTGCTGATTGATACCGTTCTGAGAAAAACGTTAACGGTATTAATTCATGCGGATGGGTTAACAAATAATTTGTTAAGTCCACCAATCTGCCGCTGCGACGAAACTTCATGAACTTACCCCCAAAATCCGAATAATTTAAAAATAATATAACTTAACATACGGATTTAATCAAGAGCATTCTGTTCGCCGATCATCCGCACCGCGTACACTTGATCACAGAAACCTCTTAACCCGTTATAAATCCGCTGCACCTTAGATTCGTATTGAACCAAACCGAATACAGTCGGTCCGCTTCCGCTCATTAACACCGCATCAGCGCCGAAGCGTTTCATTTGATTTTTAATCATCGCCACCTCGGGATGGAGGCTGAGCGTAACCGACTCCAATACGTTCCCTAATTGTCCGCATACCTTTTGGAAGCTTTTTTCTTCAATCGCGTCAATCATCGCCTGCACATCAGGATGCCGAACCTGCTGTAAGTTCAGCCGGCGGTACACTTCGGCAGTCGATACCCCGATCGTCGGTTTGGCGAGCATGACCCAGCAATGAGGCGGAGCACTGATGTGCCTGATCTTCTCACCGCGTCCGGTTGCCAGGGCAGTGCCTCCGTATACACAGAAGGACACGTCTGAACCGATTTCAGCTCCAAGCTCTGCAAGCTCTTCGACAGAAAGCTTTAAATCCCAAAGCCTGTTCAGCCCTCTGAGCGTGGCTGCCGCATCGCTGCTTCCGCCGGCAAGCCCTGCCGCTACAGGGATCACCTTTGTAATCATAATCGAAACGCCTTTTTTGACTTGAAACCGTTCTTTAAGCAGTTTGGCTGCCTGATAAGCCAGATTCCTTTGATCATCCGGAACAAAGCGATTATGCGACGCCACTCTGATAACGTTTTCGGGCAGTTCTGTCAGTTCAATCCGATCTGCCAAATCAATTGTCGTCATGATCATCTCCACTTCGTGATAACCATCCGGGCGTTTACTCGTCACATCGAGGGACAGATTGATTTTGGCCGGCGCTTTTTCTAAAATACGCATAGCTTTCACCTACTTCTCCATCTAAACATAAGTATGAACATTGTATCACATTTGGAGACCCGGAGGTACTTATCCGAAATTGACGCCGGTTTTGACAGCCGATAGAAAAAACCGGGGAACGGATTGTCCCCCGGGCCACTGCATTATCGGTTATTTTGGTTCTGAGCCGCCATCTGCTGTTCGGCAATCTCGATCGCGCGCTTTACCATATTCCCGGCGTCACGCGCCCGAATGCCTCCCCAGCCCTCGTTTTTCACCGTATCGTAAAAACCAAGGTCCTTCGCCAGCTCATATTTGAACTCATCTGACATAACTCCACGACGTCTGCCCAAACGAAACAACCCCTTTTATAGAATTGATCACCATTCGTGCACGCCACGATAAAACATGTGACACCTATAGCTTCCGTTTAATCGGCTGAAACTTTCGAGGGAATAATTAGAAGAGCTTTAGAAGGCAAAACAAAAAGCAGTAAACAAAAGGTTCACTGCCCATTAAAATGCTACTGAGCTTGCCGCATCGTCATTGAATGTCAATTCAACAGTCTCAGTCAGAATATCAGCATAACTGTATGAAACTCTTTCAAACGAATTCTCGTCTTGATCTAGTTGTATCACAAAAACAGAAGGGTACGTCTCAGCTAAAATGCCCGAACGCTCAATCGTTTTTCGGCGGCCGCCGTTTGCTTTTAACGTAAGCCGTTTACCTAAATTCCCATCAAGCGATCTTTTTATATCGGACAACGTCTTCGCCATTGCATCCACCTCACTACATTTATTGTACAACAAGAGCCCAATTTTGTCAAATAAAATTTAAATTATATCAACGTTAATAAGTCATTGTCAACAAAATTATTTTGACAAAATTCTATTGATTTCTGCGTTATTTTTCACAAGTTCCGGAAATTTATGTATCAATATGTAAAATAATTAACCCGCATAGCGAAATATATGCGGGTTTTATCACTCATCCATTTGATTTATACGGCATACCGACACGCAGCACACCCTTCGTTT
This sequence comes from Bacillus sp. NEAU-242-2, assembly GCF_027853835.1. Lineage (NCBI taxonomy): Bacteria > Bacillati > Bacillota > Bacilli > Caryophanales > Bacillaceae > Bacillus > Bacillus sp. NEAU-242-2. Next base: position 38,060 of record NZ_JAPNNY010000010.1, read on the forward strand.
CAATTCCTCCCAGCCCTTTCTCTCTCGTCAGCGTATTTCTCAGGACATCCCATACATTGATCCGCTCCATAAACGGAGTGAAGCTGATTTTCGCGACAATATATACCGGGTCAAGCGCATGAATATTGACGCGTGACGGCGAACTTGCGAAATTCGCGCCCGCTCTGATTAAAGACTCAAAATGAGATTGGCACGCCCCCGCGAATATGACCAGCTGATCCAAATGAGGGACTTTACGCCTCGCTCTCTGAACGGTTTCGACAAAGTGTTTGGAATGCCTGTAGGCGCTTAAATCGTTCACGTCTCCCTTATGCTTGGAATATGCATCATGGCCGGTGATGACTAAAATATCCGGCCTGTATTTATCAAGCAGCTCGTCAATTGACGCCGGCATTTTTTTCTCATGGCAATGAATTCCGTATACCGGCACACCGATTTTTTCATAAAAGTTCAGGCACTTTTTCAAATAGGCCTCATCGCCGTCCAGATGCAATACCTTTCCGGGCATATGAAAGTAGTGCTCCTGATGCTGATATTGATTTGTCGCATAATATTCCTGTTTTTCCCGAAGCAGCTTATAATCCTGGCGGAGCAGCTCGAGAGATTCATTCATCCTGCTTTCATCTCTTTTCTTTCTCATGGCCTGTTCGTCTTTTCTCACAGGCTCCAAATCAGAAAAATCAGCATCCGCAATCAATCTGACTTCGTCACCATGCAGGATGGCAATTGAATTTCCGTTGCTTGTTTGCTCTATACCGATAATGCGAAATAAAACATCCATTTGATAGGATTTCCTGGCTACCATATCTCCTATTTGAAATTGCACGTTACCCACTCCACAAATAGACTAAGCCTCATCATGAAAGAAGTCTTGGCAAATGCACCTCTTTCCGCTGCGGCGCTTGATGTTTCAAGCTTTTCTTGCAGTTGAATGAATAAGGTTCTCCTCTAGCCTATGTAGCGGCAGTCCAAGTGGTGACGCAAAACAAAAAGCCCTCTTAGAAAAGGGCTTTATGCAATCCGTTGGACAAGAGCGCGAATTCTTCTATGGACAGGGATTCACCGCGCCGCTTTCCGTCAATATTCGTTTCTTGAAGAACTTCTTCAATTTGAGCTTTTTTCTCTTTTCCGCCCGGAAGATTGTTCACAAGGTTGTTCAGCAAGGTTTTCCGGCGCTGTGCGAAGCTTGCTTTAATCAGCTGGAAGAAAAACGGTTCATTATCGACGTCAACCGCCGGGCCGTCACGAAGCAAGAGACGGATGACGGCGGAATCGACATTAGGCTGAGGCACAAACACCGTTTTCGGGACGGTCATGACGGTTTTGGCCTCCGTATAGAACTGAACCGCAATGGAAAGCGATCCGTACTCCTTAGAGGAAGGATCAGCCGCCATCCGCTCAGCGACCTCTTTTTGCAGCATCACGACAATTCCTTTTAACGGAAGATGTTCTTCCAAAAGCTTCATGATGATCGGCGTCGTCACATAATATGGGAGATTCGCCGTCACCATAATTTCATCACAATCCTGAAACTGCTCTTCAATGACGGATTTGACGTCTGCTTTCAGCACATCTTGATGAATGATCGTTACATTGCCATATGGAGACAGCGTATCATTGAGAATGGGCAGCAGGCGCTGATCAATTTCAAACGCGACGACCTTTTTCGCCCGTTTGGCAAGCTGCTCTGTCAGCGCGCCGATTCCGGGCCCGATTTCAATGACTCCGGTCCGATCCGTAATTTCCGCATGGTCCACAATTCTGTCCAATATATTTGTATCAATTAAGAAATTCTGTCCCAGACTCTTTTTAAAAGAGAAACCGTACTTTTTCAGAATTTCCTTCGTTCTGATAGGTGTCGCGATATCTTTATTGTTCATCCTGTTCCTCCTGCCTCATAGCATCGAGCGCATCAATAAAATCACTTCTTTTGATTTGAAACATTTGCAGCCGTTTTTGAAGCTGCTTGCCGTTTGTATAGCCGATCTTCAGCAGGTCGCCCAATCGTTCGCGGCGTCTTTTGGCAGCCGGTCCGCCGATCAGACCGGCCTGTATGACATCTTCAGCTGAAATCTCACTCGGCTTTGCCTCCATCTCTTCATGCACATTTTCCAGACATGCTCTGATGCTTTCAATGGATGCGTGCTCAACGCCAATGCCGCGCTTGTTTTTCGGTTTGGCAAGATGTTTGGGCAGAAATGCGTGTTTACAGCCGGGTACTGCTTCAGAAATGGTTTTCCGGATCTTTTCCCCCGGAAAATCCGGGTCTGTCAGCACGATGACCCCTCTCGTTTCCTGCGCCAGCCGAATCTGTCTGATGACTTCGTCTCCGATTGCGGAACCGTTTGTCTCGATCGTATCCGCATCAACGGCAAGTTTTATGCGCGCAGTGTCATCGCGTCCCTCGACTACAATAATTTCTTTAATTTTCATTACTTCCTCCAAAAAAACTTTTTATATCCAAAACGAAACCTTTGCTTGCATGTCACGTCTAATATACTGAAAATACACTTTACCTATTATAACGAAAAAAACAGAGGGCGCAAAACCCTCTGAGTGAATCGGAATTAATTTAAGATTTTTATTTTGACCTGTTTCTTTCCCCATCGGTAAGCTGAAGATTTTTCAGGGAAAAAGACATCAATCCGTCTTCCTTTAATGGCTGAGCCTGTATCAGCGGCCACGGCATCCCCGTATCCGTCTACGTGGACTCTTGTGCCGAGCGGGATGACGCTTGGGTCTACCGCAATGACTTTGGCATTCGGATTGCTTGTCAGGTTAACGCCTGTAGCCGTTTGGCCGGAACAGCCGCTGCAGCTTGCGGTATAAGCCGTGGAAGACACGGTAATCACTTTACCGGAAGATCCGTTTTCGTCCGAAGATGCTTTCACAGGTGCACTGAGCTGCTCAATCTTGGGACTGTGCCGCTTTGTGCCGACCGCAATGATCTGATCTTTGCTTTTTTCAGATGTTTCTTTTTTGACAAGCTTTCTTGATACTTCTTTTCCGTTTTCTTTGACAACATGAAAATGCTTTTTAAGTTTGCCTTCTTTTCCTTTTTGAACGATCTTTTCTTTCCCGCTGTCGAGAGACGCATCTTCTTTTTCTTTCACTTGATACGCTATTTTTTCCTCAACTACATCGGTGACTTTTTCGATACGAGTGATTTGTATGCCGGCCTGATTTTTTGTGAGCTTTTCGTGTAATGCCGGTTTTACTTTATCTTCGTCTTTCATGTCCATCTTATGCTGCGTTAAAAAGTCAGCGACCGTAGTCGAAGTCGTCCATATTTTCTTTTTCTTTCCCGCATCATTTACAGTGACCTGAAAAGCCGGGTCGACCGTGACTTTCATGCCGTTTGTCACTTTCGTATCTGCTGCTGGATCTATTTTATCGTGCTGATTCACAGGTGTATGCTGTTCGTTCAGAAATGCGCCGACTGTTTTTGCCGTTGACCATAAAGTCTTTTCTTCTCCGCCTCTTGTCACACGGATCTGCTTTGCAGCATCATACACGACATTCATGTTGTCTGCCAATGCTGTCTGCTTAGACGGGGTAATCCGGTCTTCATTTCTCGTCTCTATATGTAAATCTTCCAGAAGTTCCCCAACCGTTTTTGAATGAGTGCGTATTTGCTTTTTCTTGCCGTTGATGGAAACAGAAACTGATTGTTTTGAGAGCTCATGTGCCCCGTATGCAGTCCCGGTTCCGCCCAGCAGAATAATAGCTGCAATAAGAATAACCTTGCTTTTACCAAGCTTTACGGAAAACAGTTTTTTCATTTTTTGTGTGATGAAAAACGCCTCCTTCTCCTCGGAGAGATTATATAGAGTATCTAAAATGCTGTCAACCCTCCCATCTCGAAGATGAAAAACCTTCAGCGTATCCCTCATTATGCAAAAACAAAGAAAAAAAAGGAAGAGAGACATATCGACAACCTATCTTATGAGGAGAAGGAAGCTTGTAGAACCGTTATACATATCCACTGAATCGGACAAGCTTTTACACGTTATGACAGCGCATTCTGTCAGTTCATGCGGAAAAGTCTTTTTGCGTTTTCGGTTGTAATTGAGGCAATTTCTTCATATGTCAGCCCTTTTAATTCAGCGAGCTGTTCAGCAACATATTTTACGTAGCTTGGCTCATTTCGTTTGCCGCGGAAAGGATGCGGTGTCAGGAAAGGACAGTCCGTTTCAATCAGCAAACGGTCATTCGGAATTTCCTTTGCTACTTCTTTCGGTTTCTTCGCGTTTTTGAAGGTAACCGGTCCGCCGAATGAAATATAGAAATTCATATCCATACACTGCCGCGCAACCTCCGCGCTCCCCGTAAAGCAGTGCATAATGCCGCCGACTTCTTCCGCTCCCTCTTCTTTCAAAATTGTGACAACATCTTCCGTTGCATCACGATTATGAATGATAATTGGAAGGTTCACTTCTTTGGCGAGAGCGATTTGTTTCCGAAATACTTCTTTCTGAATGTCTTTTGGTGATTTATCCCAGTGGTAATCAAGGCCCATCTCTCCGATTGCCACGACTTTTTCGTGAGAGGACAGTTCCTTAATCCATGATAAATCTTCCTCTGTCATGTCAATTGCGTCTACCGGATGCCAGCCGATCGCAGCGTATATAAAGTCATATTCCTCAATCAGCTCCATCGCACGCGTGATAGTGGGTTTGTCGAACCCGACAACGACGATTCGTTCAACTTTTTCAGCCTTTGCACGCGCAATGACTTCCTCTAAGTCTGTGTCAAATTGCTCGGCATTTAAGTGCGCATGTGTATCAAAAAGCATCATAAAAACTCCTTTCTTGTTGAAAAACAAAAGGTGTTCGACGGAATGTTACACGTGAAACACCTTTTGCCCCTATTATTTAATTCGAGTGCCTTTCGGTAATGACTGGTCGACAGCTACAACTTTGAGAACGCCGTCCGATTCTCCTGCCAGTATCATTCCTTGAGAAAGCTCGCCTCTCAGTTTTACCGGTTTTAAATTCGTTACACAAATGATCTTCATTCCCACAAGCTGATCCGGTGTGTAATGCTTCGCGATACCTGATACAACTTGGCGCTGTTCAAAGCCCAGATCAATTTGCAATTTCAGCAGCCGATCTGCTTTTTTCACCGGCTCTGCGGACAAGACTTCTGCGACGCGAAGTTCTGTATCCATAAATTGATCAAACGTAATTTCAGGAAGACGCTCTGCTTCTTGCGGCTCTTCCGCCTTTTCTTCTTTAGCAGGAGCAGTTCCTTGCATTTTTTGCTTGATATAAGCTACTTCTTCTTCAGCTTCAAGACGAGGGAAAAGCGGTTCCCCTTTTTTCACTTTCGCGTTCTTCAATTGGCCGAATGTCTGAATGCTGTCCCAAGCTTTAAGAGACTGATCCTCAACTCCGAGCTGGGCAAACATTTTTTCAGGCGTCTGCGTCAAGAAAGGCTGGAGCAATACGGCCGAAATACGCAATGATTCAGCTAAATGATACATGACAGAACGTAATTCTTTTTCTTTTTCCTGATCTTTAGCAAGCACCCACGGAGCAGTTTCATCAATATATTTGTTCGTACGGCTGATTAATTGCCATAGCGTTGATAAAGCGACTGAAAACTCCATGTTTTCCATTGCCTTTTCATAAGCTTTAACCGTTTCACCGGCTACGGAAGAAAGCTCTGAATCAAAATCGGTCACATTTCCTTCATATGAACCAATCTCGCCGTCAAAATATTTTTGGATCATTGCGACTGTACGATTCAGAAGGTTTCCTAAGTCGTTCGCCAAGTCATAATTAATCCGTTCTACGAAACCTTCCGGCGTAAAGACACCGTCTGAACCGAACGGTACTTCGCGAAGCAGGTAATAACGAAGTTCATCCAAGCCGTAGCGTTCAATTAACGTTACCGGATCAACGACATTTCCTTTTGATTTCGACATTTTTCCGTCTTTCATCAATAACCAGCCATGCGCGAATACTTGCTTAGGCAGCGGTAGATCAAGCGCCATCAGCATAATCGGCCAGTAAATGGTATGAAAACGGACAATTTCTTTACCGACAAGGTGAACGTCAGCCGGCCAGTACTTTTTGTAAAGCTCATCATTTTCCGTATCGTAACCGAGCGCTGTAATATAGTTGAACAGTGCGTCAATCCATACATACACGACATGCTTCGGATTTCCCGGCACTTTTACGCCCCAGTCGAACGTCGTTCTGGAAACGGCCAAATCTTCAAGCCCCGGTTTAATGAAGTTGTTAATCATTTCATTTTTGCGTGATTCAGGCTGGATGAAAGAAGGATTGTCCTCATAAAACTTCAGCAGGCGGTCTGCATATTTGCTCATGCGGAAGAAGTATGACTCCTCTTTGATTAATTCGACCGGGTGGCCGCTGTCAGGGCTTTTTCCGCCGACAACCTCACCCTTCTCATTTCGTTCCACATCCACCAGCTGTGTTTCCGTATAGAATGTTTCATCAGGGATGCTGTACCAGCCCTCATACTCATCCAGGTAAATGTCACCATTATCAAGAAGTTTTTGAAACACTTTCTCGATAATTTCTTTGTGCCGGCTTTCCGTCGTCCGGATGAAATCATCGTGAGAAATGTCGAGCTGCTTCCATAGCTTTTGGATTTCAGCAACTGCGCGATCCACATAAGCTTGAGGCGTGATATTCTCTTCCTCCGCTTTCTGCTGGATTTTCTGTCCGTGCTCATCCGTTCCGGTTAAGTAGCGTACGTCAAATCCTTTTAATCTTTTGTAACGCGCCATCGCATCGCCGGCCACGGTAGTATAAGCATGGCCGATATGTAATTTTCCGCTCGGATAATATATCGGGGTCGTAATATAAAAAGTATTATTGTCTTGCGGCATGTTGCAACCTCCCATTCAGAATGTCGAAAAGCTCACGCCCAAAGGACGAGAGCGGTTTTATTTGATATACAATATTGATATTTGTCCTCTATCTATGATACCATCTTAGCCTTTAAGATCAAGGATATATACGTACTGCGCGTAAAAGAGTAAATAAAATTAAAAATTTTTATTGAAATTAAAAAAAGTCTTAACATGTCGAAATTTGTCGTATATAATCTACTAATATAAAACATCTTGGTTCGAAAGTCTTGATTTAAAAGGATTTTCAGTAGGATAATAGGTTCGAAAAAGCAGTCAAAAAGCCTGTTATTTCAGGATTTCCAAGGCTTTACTTACTATAAGAACTAATTCTTACAAACAATAGCAAACAAAAAGATTGACGATTATTGGAAACCTTGTTATGCTAGGAATGTAAGGAATTTTGTCGAATAATGACGAAGAAAAATATAAACTACAAATAATTATCTCTCGGGAGGAGACTGTTAATGAAATCTACTGGTATCGTACGTAAAGTTGATGAACTTGGACGCGTCGTTATCCCTATCGAACTTCGCCGTACACTGGGCATCGCAGAAAAAGACGCTCTTGAAATTTATGTTGATGATGAAAAAATCATCCTTAAAAAATATAAACCAAACATGACTTGCCAAGTAACTGGTGAAGTTTCTGATGATAACCTTAAACTTGCCGGCGGCAAATTGGTACTCAGCAAAGAAGGCGCTGAGCAAATCATCTCTGAAATTCAAAACCAGCTTCAAAACCAAAAATAAGCTATTTCATACAAAAACCGTTCTTGTTATGACACAAGAACGGTTTTTTTTATGATTGAATGTGATAAGCGTCATAAATCTCGCGTTTCGGTACGTCCCGATCTACCGCTGTTTGTTTTATGGCCTGTTTGGAAGAAGATCCTTCATTTATGTAATGCTCCACATGTTCTTTCTCAGAAAGCTCCGCCCACCAAGGCTTTTCCTCTTCATCCGGTTCAGCGCCTTGATTGCCTTCGACAACGAGACAAAACTCACCGCGGATTTGATCTTCGTTTGCCCATTCAAGCACCTCGGCGATGGTTCCTCTGATGAATTCCTCATACTTTTTCGTTAATTCCCTCGTGACGGCGATGGTTCGATTCCCCAAAACGTCATGCATTGCTGTTAATGTTTCTTTTAATCTGTGCGGCGCTTCGTAAAATATCATCGTTTCCTGCCGTTTTTTCAGGAGTTCGAGTTCTTTCTTCTTTTCTTTTTTCTGTCTGTTTAAGAATCCGTAGAAGAAAAACGGCTGCGGGGTGATCCCTGATGCGGTCAGCGCGGTTAATGCCGCATTTGCACCCGGAAGCGGAACGACATATCCGCCGATTTGGGTGAAATCTCTCACAATCTCAGCCCCCGGGTCGGAAATTGTCGGCATACCGGCATCACTGACCAATGCCACATTCTTTCCGCTTTTCAGCCATTCAATGATTTTATGGCCGCTGCTTTCTTTATTATGTTCATGATAGCTGATGAGAGATGTTTCTATGTCATAAACATGGCACAGCTTTTTCGTCTGTCTCGTATCTTCGGCAGCTATGACATCGGCCGATTTCAGCGTCTCTACTGCACGAAAGGTCATGTCCTCCAAATTGCCGATCGGTGTAGGAACAAGGTACAGAGTTCCCATTTCAGATTTTCCGTTAAAACTCATCTGGCGTCTTAACATATACAGCCTCCTTGCTGCGTCGTTTTTCTTCTATATATTGCTCTTTTTTCTTTCGGGTCAGCTGCTTAAAACGGTATTCCGCCTGCATCGCTTCCCGTTTTGTTTCAAATGATTCCGCATGGCATAACGAAACCGGCCTTCTCGCCCTTGTATATTTCGCGCCCTTTCCCTCATTGTGGGTTTTCAACCGTTTTTGCAGATCATTTGTATAACCGGCATACAGACTGTTGTCATTGCACAGCAGCACATAAAAGAAATGACTATTTGTCTCCATATAAAATCGTGCGGATCTCTTTCGTATATTCATTTTGTTCATTGTATACAAAGAGCGGGGGAAGAATTTTGAGATCAGGGCGGCCGCCTTTAATTCCTTCAACCAAAATGGTATTCGCTTCTTTACCTTGTTTCGGATAAATAAACTGAACCCGTTTCGGTTCTATTCGGTATGCTTTCATTAGTTGAAAGATTTCCAAAAGCCTCCCCGGCCGATGAACGAGAGCCGCTTTTCCGCCTTGCTTCAGCAGTTTGCTGCTGACGGAAATCACATCTTCAAGCGTGCAAAGGATTTCGTGCCTTGCGATTCTGAGATGCTCGTTCAGGTTCTGCTCCGCCTCTTTCGGTGTTTTAAAATAAGGCGGATTGCAGGTGACAACATCATATTTATTATGTCCGAGTCTTTCCGGCATATTTTTCAGATCATCATGAATGAGACTGATCTGACCGCCCAGCCCGTTGTATTCCACGCTTCGGAGCGCCATATCATACAAGCGTTCCTGAATTTCAACCCCGGTGATATCGGCTTTTGACCTTGTGCTGAGCAAAAGCGGCACAATGCCGTTCCCCGTGCATAAATCAACGATGTTCCCCTTTTGAATCGGAACGTATGCAAACTTAGACAGCAGCACGGCATCTAATGAAAAAGCGAAAACCGTCGGACTCTGTACTATTTTCATATCCTCTGCTAATAAGTAATCCAATCTTTCATCATCACGTAATGAAACCATAATCTTATTCCTTTCGGCACTCTTTGAAAAAGGCTTCCGACATCAGCGGAAGCCTTTTCCTTATTTTTTATTTAAGAAGGACAGACAAAAAAGGCAATCTCCCTTGCGGACGCTCCCATAATGGACGTTGCAAATATGAAAGCCTTCTTGATACAGCCGGGCCAGATTGTCGTACCCTTCTCCTATATCACTCTGCTCTGCCTTCTGTGTTTTTGTTTCTTTCTGATCGGCTTTGAACTTCTCAATTTGCTCCGTCGTGTCATCAAGCCGCTTACGCAAATGCTTATTTTCAAGCTGAAGATGGTGATTCTCTTCAATCATTTCGCCGATATGCTGCTTTAAGTCACCCAGCTGACGGTACAGCGAACCGATTTGTTCCTCCAGGTTTATGACAGTATCAAATAACTCTTTTTTATCCAAGGTTCCACACCTCGTTAATCTGTGGTTTGTGCGGATACGACGCCCTCTTCCAAGAGCTCTTCCCAAGTATATTCTATCACTTTTTCACGATTCTTCAGTTCCACCTGAAGCACCCGTTCCAGAATATTAAGACCGACAACCTTTGCGGGGCCGTTTGCCGTCGTAATCATTTCGCCTAAATCCGGCAGCTGTTCTTTTGCCGTCTCATACTCATCATTTTCGTACTTCAAACAGCACATCAAACGGCCGCACAGACCGGAAATCTTCGTTGGGTTCAACGATAAATTTTGATCCTTCGCCATTTTGATGGACACCGGTTCAAAATCACCGAGGAACGTGGAGCAGCAAAGCATTCTCCCGCATGGTCCGATACCGCCGAGCATTTTCGCCTCGTCCCTTACCCCGATTTGGCGCAATTCGATTCTCGTTTTAAAGATAGAAGCCAAGTCTTTGACCAATTCCCTGAAATCAACCCGTCCGTCTGCCGTAAAGTAAAAAATGACTTTATTGCGGTCAAACGTAAATTCAACATCAACCAGCTTCATATCTAAGCCGTGGTCAGCCACTTTTTTCTGACAGACTTCAAAAGCGGACAGGGCCTCCTGTTTATTTTCTTCTACAATGAGAAGATCGCGTTCATCAGCAACGCGAATAACCTTTCGAAGCGGAAGCACAACATCATGCTCGTCCACTTGTTTATTTGCGATGACAACCTGCCCGTATTCTACACCTCTTACGGTTTCAACAATGACGCAGCTGTCTTGTTCTATATCAAATCCGTTCGGATCAAAATAATAAATTTTCCCCGCTTTTTTAAAGCGGACGCCTATTACGTTGTACAAGCTTATCCCTCCTGCAACGTTAACACCAAGTGCTCCATTAATCCCTGCACATTCACATTGGAATGAAGCCGTTTTTTTGCTTCTAAAACAGCGAGAATTTGGTTCGTAACGCTTTGTTGTGTAAATTGCAGCGCATGCTGTTTTATTGATTGGAATAAGTCTTGATAAATCAGTTTATCTTCATTTCCAATTTGGATGGATAATACATCACGGTATATCAATAAGAGCATATCAAGACCCATTTCTTGATGGGTTTTTTCTTTGAAAAAGGGCACCCACTGATCCTGAATGAAGAAAAAGGCATGTCCTTTCCGCTGATGTAAGACTTCATACAATTTTATCACTTTCGCTCTGGACTCTGCAAACTCATCATTTCGACTTAATTCGACTGCTTCCGCAATATTATTTGTCATATTTGCTAAGAGCCGGGCCATGTGAGGGCTCACTTCCTGTTCAATCAGTCTTTCTTCTATGGCTTTCGGCTGAAGCGGCTGGAACGGGAGAACCTGACATCTCGAAACGATGGTATCCAGTATTCGGTGGAGCTGCTCAGTAATCAGAATTGCGATGGTGTCTTGACTCGGCTCCTCTAAAAACTTCAGCAGACTGTTTGCCGCATTTGTCGTCATTTGATCCGCATGGGATATAATGTACAGCTTTTTATGCGATTCCAGTCCTGTTTTAGAAAACTCTTCCTGAAGCGATTGGATCTGAGCCTTTTTAATGGATAATCCGTCGGGCTGAACCACATGCAGGTCGGGATGGTTTCCGGATTCGATACGCTTACAGTTCCGGCACTCCCCGCAAGGCTCAGTCCCGCCTTCAAGGCAAAAAAAGCTTTTTGCGAGAAGCAGTGCGGCATCCAATTTGCCCGTACCTTTTTTGCCTTCAAACAGATATGCGTGAGAAAGCCTTTTCTTTTTAATGCTGTTATGCAAAAGCCGCATCACTCTGGGCTGCTGCCCGGTCATTTCCTTCCATGATATTGCCATTGTATCACTCTCTATGTGTAAAGGTTAATTAATAAACCTTTTATTTCTCCGATTCGATCCAGCAAATCAATTGCCGGTTTTTCCTGATCTAACATTTCTTCCGTCAGCTGAAGCAGTTTTTCATCTATTTCTTTCACAAGCCCCAGGGTCCGGCTGCTGCCGTACAAGTCAAAGCTTTTCTCCGTCTCATGCGATAATCCGCTGTCTACGGCCTCTTTTACAAAACGTTTTACCAATCCTTTGAATTTCGCTAAGTCTTTGAAGTTTCTCGACTTCGTCAGCCTTTTCCCGAACGTTTCTATATCCGTTAAGAACCTGCTCAGCTGATCAAATTTCAGCTTGCTGCTTTGGCTGTCCATTGAACTTTTAAACGTTCCGGAAAGCTCTGCCGCTTTATAAGCAGGCTGCTGCTTTTTCTCAATAAATGTACGTAAGTCAGAATTTATTTTCACGTCGTCAAATCCTTAAAATTGATGAAATTCATCGACCGGGAGGACAAAGACCGTCGCTCCGCCGACTTCCACTTCGACGGGATATGGAACGTATGAATCCGCATTCCCGCCCATCGGGGATACCGGGGCAATCATCTGATCACGTTTACAGCCATTCTCTTTAATGAGGCTGAGCGCTTTATCGACACGGATATCTTCCACCCCGATCATAAACGTCGTATTGCCTGATTTAAGGAATCCGCCTGTTGTCGCAAGCTTCGTCACCCTGAAGTTGTGGTCGGTTAATACTTTCAAAAGCCTGTTGCTGTCCTGATCCTGCACCACTGCCACTATTAATTTCATTCTCTAGGCCCCCTTTAGGTTGGAAAGAACATTGTCGTTACATTCATTATAGCAACTTATGAGAAACAGGTCACAACTGAATTTTTTTCAATGCTTCATTTATCACTTGAAGCGCGTCCTGAATGACGAGTTCCTTCTTTTTCGATGCGTCGATTGTATGGAATCTTTCCGGAAAACGCTGCATAACCTTTTGGTATCCTTCCCGTACTTTCGTGTGAAAGTGCAGGGCCTCAAGATCGAGACGATTCTTTTCTCTTGAATCATTCGACGTAATCCGTTTCAACCCTTCTTCAGGCTCAATAGAAAAATAGATGGTGACATCAGGCATCGTATCGCCGATTGCAAACTGGTTGATAGAAAGAACTTCATCAATGCCGAGCCCTCTCGCATAGCCTTGATAAGCCAGCGAACTGTCGATGAAACGATCACACAGCACAATGCGCCCTTCTTTCAATGCAGGCTGCACCTTTTCGGTTAAATGCTGTCTTCTCGCCGCGGCGTAAAGCAGCGCCTCCGTTTTTGCATCCATCAGTGTATTGTTTTTATTTAAGATCACTTCTCTGATCTGTTCCGCAATGTCGATGCCGCCCGGTTCTCTTGTCGCTGTCACCGGGAGCCCCTCTGCCGACAGAATCTCTTTCAGTTCCTGAAGCACAGTCGTTTTCCCTGCACCTTCAGGACCTTCAAATGTTATAAATAAACCGCTCATGATTTCTCCTCTTCTATATAGACAAGTAATTGTTCCCCGTTTAACAAGCCTTGAATATGCGCGTCCATGCCGATTAAACGGGAAAGCTTCTGTACGATCTCTTCTGTTATCCGTTCGCCGTCCATGATCAGCGGAATTCCCGGCGGATAAGGAATAATGTTCCCCGCATGCAAGCGCCCGGCCGCCTTATTTATATCTGCAGGCTCTTTTGTAAACTTCCGCATCTCATTTTGCGGATATTCAAGTGTCGAAATGGACGGAAATGTCCAATTCACGGCATCCGGCAATTTATCGGGCGGTGTATTCTCCAGTTTCTGCTGTATGTTTCTTACGGCTGCCTGTTCTATCATCCGCCGGCCGCCTATCGGCAGTACGAGCAATACTTGGTACTCGTCAGCCAGCTCGGCAACAATGCCTTCACTCTCCAAAATGCGTTGTAATGAATAGCCGGAATGTCCGAGCTTTGACCGAAGTATTAATTTTAACGGGTCCGCCCACATCCCATATCCGGAAGGCTCGATTATTTCAATAGAAGAAATTGATGCGAACCTTCGTTTGATTTTCTCAATGTGCTCCATATGGACGGGAAGTGTCCCTTTTTCAGCAATGTCCTGCACATAAGCACGCGCCGTATCTAAAGATGCCATAATCGGGTATGACGGGCTGCTGCTTTGCAAACTGCTTACATAATAAGTTAATCGATCTCTGTCAATTCGGGTGCTGTTTAAATGAAAGTAAGATCCCATCGTCATAGCCGGAAGCGTTTTGTGAGCCGATTGAACAACGGCGTCCGCCCCCATAGCCAATGATGAAGGCGGGAAAGGCTGGCCTAACACAAAGTGAGCCCCATGAGCCTCATCCACCAGTACAGGAACACCGTATGAATGGGCTTTTTTAACTGCCGCAGTCAAATCGGCGGCGTGTCCGTAGTAAGTCGGATTGGTCAGAACAAGTCCTTTCGCGTTCGGATATGACGCCAGCGCTTTTTCGATGACTGAAAGGGATACATGTGCCGGCACATGCATGTTTTCATCGATTTCCGGCGCCAAATAAACCGGCTTGGCTCCGGCCAATGTCACCGCATGGAAAACAGACTTGTGACAATTACGCTGGATCAGAATGGGTTCACCCGGTTCACAAACAGCTAAAATCATCGCCAGATTGCCGGCGGTCGTTCCGTTGACGAGAAAGAAGCTTTCCTGAGAGCCGTACAATCTGCTCACCAAATCCTGCGCTTCCTTAATGACCCCTGTCGGGTGATGCAAGTCATCAAGACCCGTGATCTCAGTCATATCAATAGATAAAAGAGATTGATATACAGATTTCGCTTCATCAAAAAAGACATCTCCATTGTGATGTCCCGGAACATGAAAAGAATACGTATTTCGGTGCGCATGCTTCATCAGCGCTGTATATAAAGGTGTGTCCATTTTTAAACAAATCCTTTGCCTGTCTTTCTTATTATATCGTGCCTGCGAGCCAACTTAAAGCTAAGACTTTTTGCCATCTAGCCGTTATCCCGGCCGGACTTCATATCAAGCAGTTTCTTTTTTAAATCGCCCTCCATGATAACAAGCTCCTCCTCGGCACGCCTGCGTTTCATCCTGCCTTCTTCTTGAATAGACATGATTTCTTCAAGTGTGCTGACTAAGCTTTCCTGCACTTTTTTGAGGGTGTCTGCCTCAACAAGTCCGCGCTCATTGGCTTTGGCCGTCTCGACTGTGCTTGTTTTCAGAAGTTCGGCGTTTTTCAGCAGCAATTGATTTGTCGTATCCGCCGCCTTCTGCTGCACATCTGCCGCACTCCGCTGCCTCATAAGCGTCAGCGCGATGGCGACTTGATTCTTCCATAAAGGAATAGCCGTAACAATGGAGGACTGAATTTTCTCTGCCAGTGCCTGATTCGTGTTTTGAATCAGACGGATTTGCGGCGCACTCTGAAGCGTAATCTGCCTGCTCAGCAGCAGATCATGCACCCTCTTATCCAGACGGTCGGCAAACTGGCGAAGATCATTCACTTCCTGCGCGGCCATTTGATTGTGTTCTCGTAATTCGGCTTTTCTTGCCGCTTCGGGAATAAGCTTTGTTTTCAGCTCATCTAATTTTAATTCACCCGCTGCTATATACATAGTTAAATCAGAAAAGTATTGTTTATTTTGGGCGTACAGCTGATCTAACCATTTATTGTCACTCAACAGCACATTTTTAGAATGTTCCAGCCTTCTGCTGATACGGTCAATCTGCACACTTGTCTTTTGATATTTCGAAAGCACTTCCTGCACAGATCCGGATACCCTTTTAAACAGCCGGGCGAAAAACCCTTTGTTCTTTACCTGCAGATCATCGGGGTTTACCTGGTCAAGCTTCAGCATCAGATCAGCCAATATTTGTCCCATCTCTCCTGCATCTTTTCTTTGCACGTGCTCTATCATCGTGTGGGAAAATTCCAGAAGATTCGCCTGCGCCTGTGAACCAAACAGAACAATGCTTTGCATGTTCCCAGGGTCCAGTTTTTCAGCGAGCTGAAGTGCCGCTTCTCTTTTTTCTTCCGGCAGCGTATCTGCAAGCTTTAGATGAGTCTGGTCATTTTGGGCGCCTATGCTGTCATCGGAACGGTCTTTGGCCATTTCCTTCTTCCTTTCTTATTTTCTCAGTGAATGCTTTGCCATATCTAATTCAAAGTGCAGGTCGTCGATGTCCTCCTTCATCAGTTCATGAAGATCCTCTTCCAGCCTTCTGGAAAGCTCCGCCAGAGTCATCCTCGTCTCACTCAAGGACATTGATAAATCTTTATTTTTTCGCGGCTGTGATGAGAGCAAAGCATACTTTTCCGTCAGTTCCACAACAGAATCAAGCGTTTGATAATAGAAACGCTCTGCCTGATAAAAACGCTTCGGCTCCTGCTTTGTGAGCAGATATATTCGTCGGGTTATCCGCAGTATCTCTGCATTCTGCTTCAGCATTTGTATACTTTTCGAGCGGAAAAGCGCCCTGCGTAATCGGATGATTTTACCCTTTGCTTCCTCGAGATTTTCCTTGATATAAGCATATTCTTTTCTTGTCAGCCGGTGTTTTTTTAAAAAGAGACGCTTCGCATTCCACAAGCCGGACGCACTGACTGCGGCTCCACCGGCTGCCCCGTATAAAAGCGAATACAGAAAAGGCTGATGCCCTATCGTAAAGAAGGTTATCCCCGCTAATACAAAAACTGTGCTGCCGCAAAACGTCCATTTCATATATTGAATAAACGGTTTCATACTTGATCGACTCCTATTTATTCACTTTTATCAGTATTATCTATTACATTCCATGTCTAAACAAGTTCCTCTTCTTATCGTATCAGTTCTTTTATAAAAAGTGAAAAAACTCCTCTGATTTCAGGCAAAAAAAAGACCCTTTTCAGGGTTAAGAATATAACGTCGGTGTATGAAGGCTTTTCAGTTTACGAACGAAAAATTCATAATTCGGATCAGAGGTCGGAGTGGAAACTACTTTCTTCTCACACTCTAAACATATAAATTTCGTATAAATATGGATTCCCCTGCTTTTCTTGGTTTCACACACAATACATGTTTCTTCATGGCCGGACGTTTCATTCATTTTGCCCACCTCCGTATGAATAGCCTTCCCTTAAGCTGTTGATTGTATACACAATTTGGATCTTTTTGAAGTTTGCAATTAGTATATGGGCGTTCCCGTATTTCGGTGTTTGTTTTGTTTTTATTCAAAAACAAAAAAGGCAGCTCATGATGAGCTGCCTTTACCGTAATGATAGCTTGGCGGCGTCCTACTCTCACAGGGGGAAACCCCCGACTACCATCGGCGCTGAAGAGCTTAACTTCCGTGTTCGGCATGGGAACGGGTGTGACCTCTTCGCTATCGCCACCAAACCATTGAGAGT
>NZ_JAPNNY010000011.1:0-48063 GCF_027853835.1 Bacillus sp. NEAU-242-2
TACTGATGATCGGATAATTCTGTTTATCCCGCTTTTGAATAAGACGGCTCAACTGTTTGATGGTAGGCTGCTCAAAAAGCTCCTTCACCTTTATATCCGTGCCGAATGTTTTTCTGATGCGGGAAATTAACATAGAGGCCTTTAATGAATGACCACCGATTTCAAAGAAATTTTCATCTATACCGACGCGTTCCCTGCCAAGTACAGCTTCCCAAATCTCCGAAAGTTTTTTCTCCGTTTCATTTGTCGGCGCTTCATATTTTGTTTCGGACATTTGAGATATATCAGGTCGAGGAAGTGCCCGTCTGTCAATTTTCCCATTTACCGTCAAAGGCATGTTATCCATTTGTTTAAAGTACGATGGAACCATATATTCCGGAAGAAAGTCTCTCAGAAAGTGCTGCAATTCAATCTTTGCGATTTTATGATTTGAAGTGTAATAAGCACAGATATATAAATCATCATCACCATTATGATTTACTGTTACAGCCGCTTCTTTAATTTCTGTATGATTGATCAATCGGGCTTCTATCTCCCCAAGCTCGATTCTAAAACCGCGGATTTTGACTTGCTCGTCCCGCCGTCCAATAAACTCCACATCGCCATTTTCTAAATAACGCACTAAGTCTCCTGTTTTATAAAGACGTGCTGAAGGATCATTATTGAAAGGGTGTGATATAAACCGTTCCTTCGTTAAATCAGGCCGTCGCCAATACTCTCGCGCCAGCCCATCTCCGCCAATAAACAGCTCACCAGGAATACCAGGCGCTACCGGTTTTAATTGCGAATCTAAAATGAATATTTCTGTACCAGAAATAGGCCTCCCTATAGGAAGCGTACTGCCTTTCCAATCATGAGGGACCGGGAAACAACAGGTAAAGGTCGTTCCCTCTGTCGGTCCATATCCGTTAATTACTTGTACCTTTCCAAGTGCTAATACTTTTTGAACATGCGGAACGGAAACCACATCTCCGCCTACCAATAATTGCTGAAGCCCTTTTAATGATTCTAACTGCTGATCAACTACTAGAGAAAATAAACCGGCCGTCAGCCAAAGAGTCGTAATGTTATATTTTTTTACAGCTTCTGCAATATCATCAGCCGTCGGTATTCCCGGAGGCATTATAGCCAGACATCCCCCATTCAATAAACAGCCCCAGATCTCGAAGGTAGAAGCGTCAAAAGCGGCAGAAGCTAATTGCAGAAACGTTTGATTCTCATCAAATACCGCATAATCAGTCTCCTTCACCAGCCGAATCACACCGCGGTTAACAATACTTACTCCTTTAGGCAGTCCCGTTGAGCCTGACGTATACATGACATAAGCCAGGTCATCCAAGGAACCTTTTATGCCAATATTAGATCCATCCATCTTTTCAATTTCTTCTTTCATACCATCCAAACAGA
This sequence comes from Bacillus sp. NEAU-242-2, assembly GCF_027853835.1. Taxonomy (NCBI): domain Bacteria; kingdom Bacillati; phylum Bacillota; class Bacilli; order Caryophanales; family Bacillaceae; genus Bacillus; species Bacillus sp. NEAU-242-2. The sequence continues at coordinate 1,408 of NZ_JAPNNY010000011.1, forward strand.
TTACGCCGTCCCCGTGAGGCGGGAGTTGTGACTGAATGCTTTCGTTTGTAATCAGCAACTCTACACCTGAATCTTCGATTAAGAATGATAGTCTTTGCTTCGGATATTGAGGGTCTAACGGCACATAAGCACCGCCTGACTTTAATATTGCCAGAATACTAATATACAAATCAAAAGAGCGTTCTAAAGCAATTCCGACAAGGTCTCCCCGTTTTACTCCGCACTCCTGAAGATACCGTGCCAGCTGGTTCGCACGGTGATTAAGTTCTGCGTAACACATTGAAGAGTTTTCTAGTACCAAAGCAGTCTTATCCGAATATTCATCAGCCTGCTGCTCAAACACCTCTGAAATTGTTCCAATTTTCGAATAATTATCTTCCCAGCCAAAGATTTTCTTTTGCTTATTTTTTTCTTTCAGGAATCTCATATCTTTCACTCTGATATTTTCAGGAGTTATCATAGCTTCAAGGATCATCTGAAATCGCAGTGACAAATCTTTTATCATATTTTGAGAATAGAGGCATTCGTTATAGTGTATGGCTGTCTCTATGTATTGTTTCTGGTTCATAAACGAAAATAGGATATGAATAGCGGGATTTTCTTGATTAAGTATGTATTCTTGAATATTTTCAAGGACTATCATGACATCAAAAGGAAGGCCAGTCATTTTATCACTTGTTCGAGAATTATTTTGGGGGCTTTCCAATGCCTGTTCTACGGTGAATTCGACTTTATGTATGATCTCTTTTAATAGGTCTTCACCATGAACAGCATTTTTAAGAGTCAAAATTTCTTGCTCAGAATCAATCGTTCTGTTCTTTCTGAAAACAGGAGTCTTGATTACAATATTTTGTCTTTCTGTATATTGATTTATTAACAAAGTCAGTGCCGCTGTTAATACGACATGCAGACGTTCATCCGATCCATTGCAGCATACATTCAGCTTATCGCTTAATTGCTGTGACAATTTATATGTAAGATTTTTCATTCTTTTTTCTTTAGAAGGTTTACTTCCCACTAAAAAATGCTCTTCAGTTTTTAACTCACCAATACTGTTTTTATCTCCCTTTATACTTTTTGTCATAACAAAAACTCCTTCACTTGATATCAAAATTCAATTCATTCACTGAATTAAAACAGCAGAGGCTTTCGGTGGATTTTTATGTTAAACTGCATCACAGGCAATAACGCTCACCAATAATTATTGTTGTAGTCTGACAGTTTATTTATCGGCAGCAAAAACCATTTTTTAATGATATAGACCCGTACAAACACTTTTTTAAAAAAAAGGATAATGAAGAAGAACTAGCCATCTTTAAGAAATATTATACAAATGTTTAAGAGTTGTCAATTAGCGGGGAAAAACACCTAAGCACATTAACCCAGTTTTTATTTTTCGTATTAACATAAAAAAAACCGGGACAAAGTAACACTCCCGATTTTTCAATCAACAATTTATCTCAAGGTTTTATTTATAATGTCAGTTATTTCATTCGAAAATTGATGAATAAAAAAGTGATTTCCTTCAAACGTATAAAAATTGCATTTCCCTAAAGTATAATGTCCCCAATTACATATTAAATCTGAGCTTATCGTCTTGTCATTAATACCATGCAACACTGTTATATCACAGTCCATAACAGTCTTATTTTCAGAAATAACATCCTCTTCTAACATTTTGAAATCACTTCTTAAAATAGGAAGATATAATTGTTGTAATTCCTTGTTATGTAACAGTTCTTCCGAAGTCCCGCCCATATCCATGATTCTTTGCAAAAATAAATTATCCGGCAAAGCATGAATCATCCCCTCTGCTTTTTTCGTTTTAGGAATGCCGCAGCCGGAAAAAAATATGTGATTGGGCTTCTTCTGCTGCATTTCAGCAATTTTACAATATAACTTATAAACTAATCGGCCTCCCATACTGTGGCCGAATAAAGCATAATCACACTCCCTGATTTGATCCTTTATCAGATCATATATATCATTAACAGCCTCATCTATATGTTCATAAAAATCTTCGTTAATTCTTGTACCTCTTCCTTTTAACTCAATAGGATGTATTGTTAAAGAGCCACTCATTAACCTTCTCCATTTATAGTATATTGCACTTGATCCCCCTGCATACGGAAGACAAAATATTTTTTTCATAATTCACCTCAGAAATTTTGTAATAACCCGATAAAAAAACACCCTGAAAAGGATGTTTTTACTATCTCATTTTATATATGAAATGCTCTTGAAACTCCGTTGATGATGAGGAAGATTCCTATTACTCTTAAAATGATCCTTGTTGTTCTGTTATCTTTTCCAAAAGCAACTTGCCCGATTTTACCGATAAATACATTCATGAGTACACCTATAATTAATTCAGCCATTCCAAATAGTTCTTCCATACCCAATTCCCTCACGTCCTTTTTGATCTGTTAATTTTATCCGATTATTGTTGATTTAATTTTCTTTTTTAATCTCCCTGCTTATTAAGATGAAAGATACAATAATACTTAATAAGCCGACACTTGCAAAAATTACGATCGGAAGCCATTCAGTTCCTAAGGTACTCTTACTAAAGATAATGTTGTTTAAAGACTGTATTGCCCATGCTTCGGGTGTAAATTTAGAAATAACCTGCATATATTTTGGAGCAATTTCCAATGAGAAAAAGGAACCGCCTATCATCCCGCTTACTGCAATTATGATCGATGCGGCAGAAGTAAACTGCTTTTGGCTTCTCATAAATGGAACCATAATCATCGTAATGCAGGTCAATGCAAATAAATAAACAGCGAGCATAACAGCGATGGCAAAGATGTTATGACCTATGCTGATCTTGAGTAAATATTTTCCCGCAAGTATTATAACGATTATATGAATGATTCCGGAAATATAAGTAGCAGCCATTTTGGATAAAACATATTTTGTATAGTTTATAGGCGTACTTAGTAATCTGCTGAAAGTATTATTCTCTTTTTCATCAATAAGTGTTCTTAACCCTTGAATAACAACAAACCAAATAAACATTACAAGAAAACCAATTAATCTCACGGTCGCATTATCCTGAGTATGTTCACCCTGACTTAATGTTTTGTCATTCACTTCTATTCCTGAATTGTTTTTCAATTTCTTGAAAATGTTTTTTTCTATATCTTTTGAGTCCGTATGCAACTGTGCAGACATATATTGCGAATCTTTAACTACCTTTTTAAGAGTTCCCGCCTCATTTGTGACCAGCTGCTCTAACAATGTTCCGCTGCCGTTCTCATAGTTTTGGATGATTTTCATTTTTATCTTGTGATTGTCCGCCAAATCCTTTCCAAAACCTTTTTCAATAACGACCCCAAAAGGAATATCCTGATCATCGACTTTTTTCTTTATTTCATTTTCCGTTAGCTTTATAACTTTAATATTTTTATGCTCTTTTATCATTTCAATGAGCTTTGCAGCATAGTTGCTTTTATCAGCATTGGCTATATACAAGTTCTCTTTGCTATCCGTATCTTGAGAAAAAGAGAACAAAAATGTAAGGATTAACGGCACTGAAATAGTTGCAAAAATTGCTAATCTATTTCGGAGCATCAGCTTCAGCTGATGTTTAATCATGGCAATCAATTGCACTACTACGCCACCTTCTTCCTGTTGAATACCATAATATTAATAAAGACAAAGATGAGACCAATACCAATTAGCTCAAGCAAATCAATATACATGCCACTAAGACCAATATTCTGTTTGACTTTTAAATAAGAGTTTATTGCCTTACCGTTCGGTATGATCTCTTGGACAACCCTCAAGCTATCAGGCAGTCCGTTCTTAGAAATAAAACTGCCTCCCAAAAAACTAAAAATATAAAGAACCGGAGAAGCCATACTGGACACCGCCACGTGGTCCTTAGCGGTAAAACCCCAAAACAATACAATGCTGCCTATAGCAAATGCGTATACTACCGTAATAACAAAAATATCAAACAAGTTGCCCCAGTTCATTCGGAATACGACCCAGCTTATCAGAATAACAGCAGTCATCTGCATTAAGATCGCAAAAATAATACCTGTCAACTTTCCAAGCACATACTGAATATTTAAAGTCGGTGTAGATTTAATTCTGAACAGCGTATTATTCTGCCGCTCATCAACAATGCTATGAACAAGCACAAAAGCCGTCATAATGGAAAACATGACAACCATCGCAATTGAATAATACTGCATGGAATCGACAGGAACCGCATTTTTATTTGTCGCTGCTTTTGGGATATCAGCGGAGATCCCGTCATTATCGGCCAAATCGTTCATCATTTTTTCTATTTTTTCTTTTGGTACGCTGCCGCCGGGGCTGATATGTTTTATTACTTCTTGTTGCTCAGCACTCATTGTTTTCACGCTTTTCGTAAAGCCCTCCAAAACAGCCTGAACAATATTTTTATCTATGGTCTTATTATTATCTCCAATTAAATCGATATTTGTTTTCCCGTTGTTCATAACGGCTTTCGTAAAGTGTTTCGGTACATAGATAAAAGCTGCAGCCTTTCCTTCTTTAACTAATTTTTCACCGTCATTGTAGCTCTCAGCTTCTTTTAAATGAATGATATCTTTGAGATCGCCTTTCTTAAAAACTTTATCCTTTAAGACATCACCTAAAGAAACACTCTCCCCTGAATCTGCTGAGTAAAAAGCTACATCAAATGCTTCGATTTTTGAATCTGAATTACTGAACACACTGCCCAATATGAGGATTAGCAGTGATGGAAACAGCATCAGCTTTAAATAAAATGACTTATTTTTTGTTAACAGCTTAAAATCAAGAAAAAATAAGTTGAATAATTTTCTCAAGATAGCCTCCTCCTACTAATCTCTTAGGTTTTTCCCTGTAATTTGAAGGAAAATGCTTTCCAAATTTACTTCCTCGTACTTAAAGCTAGTGAGGTCGATCCCCAGATTTTTGATATCATCTACAATTTCAATGATGTTTCTTTCCTTCGTCGATACAAGCATTGAAATTTGTTTATGATCTACCGTCACTTTATCAATTCCTGTAATGCTGTTTATCCGGCTGAGTGCCTCTTCATTAGCACCCTTAAAAGTAACAGTTAAAGTGTCACAAGCATTTAAGTTTTCCTTGAGTTCTTCTTTCGTTCCTAAAGCAATAAGAGATCCATGATCAACAATTGCCACCTTCTCGCAAAGATACTCTACTTCTTCCATGTAGTGGCTGGTATAAATAACAGTCATTCCTTTTTCTTTATTCAGCCTTTTTACTGTTTCAAGGATATGATTTCTTGATTGCGGATCAATTCCTACTGTAGGCTCGTCAAGAATTAATAATTTAGGATTATTCATTAACGCCACGCCTATGTTGACCCGGCGTTTCATTCCCCCGGAAAACTCTGATACATTTTGATTTTTTTTATCTGTCAGTTCAATAATCTCCAGAACCTCATCAGTTCTTTCTTTTAGCTTTTTCCCTTTCAGCCCGTAAAGGCTTCCGAAGAAGTTCAAGTTATCTTTGGCGCTTAACGTTTCATATAAAGCTAAATCCTGCGGAACAACCCCCATTATTTTTTTTATCTCAATAGGTTTTTCCTTAAGTGATTTATTATCTACTTTAATTGTCCCGCTGGTAGGTGCAAGAACAGTGCTAATCATAGAAACCATTGTTGATTTGCCGGCACCGTTAGGACCCAATAGTCCGAATACTTCTCCATCTTCTACAGTCAGCGAAATATTATTAACTGCCGTAAAGTCATCATATTTTTTGGTAAGTTTTTTTAACTCAAGCATAATTAAAACACCCCTCGTGGTATTTCGGTTCTTTTATTTTAACCTGGATTGAATATTTTTAGAATTTACTATAGTACTCATTTACCTTATTACTTTAGTTACGAATCGCATTGTTACTTTAGTCATGCACGGAAGGTGTAAGTCCGGATATATTCAGAAGAAAATGGAGGAAAGGAATTTGATGAAATTCCTTTCTGATTGAAGGAAAAAAGTTGAATCACATATGCTTTTGTAAATATAAGCTAAGCTCCGTTCGGTTGTTCATTTGAAGTTTTTCCAGTATTCTTGATACATAATTTTTGACTGTGCCTTCAGTAATAAACAGTGCTTCGCTTATAGCTTTGTTGCTTTTCCCTTCCATAATCTGTTTAGCGACTTCTTTTTCTCTGGGAGTAAGCAATTGCACCAGCTGTTCCTTTTCATTATTTTCTTGAACAAGCTCTTTATTATGTTCTACCGAATTTAGAGCCTTTACAACTTTTAGCGTTACCTTAGGATTTAACAGAATATTGCCTTCACATGCTGTTTTGATGGAATCAATAATTTCTTGTGAATCAGAATCTTTCAGTATGTAACCATCAGCACCGCTTTTCAGTCCAGTAAAAATGTATTCACTATCGTTAAAGGTTGTCAGGATAATTACTTTAATATCCGAATATCTCTCTTTAACTAGCTTTGTTGCTTCAATGCCGTCCATTACGGGCATTCTTATATCCATTAAAATGATTTCAGGCCTTATCTGTTTTAGCAAATCTAATAAATGTTCACCATTAGAAGCTTCGCCTACAATATTAATTTCCTCGTGCAGACTCAGAATCATTTTAAGCCCTTCCCTGACAATTTGCTGATCATCCACAATGATAATATCCATATCAATACCTCCTCACATTCGGATTAAAGATCTGCTATCTCGGGGATTACGGCTTCCACAGTAAATCCAGAATCTAGCCCTGAATAAAAATCAACCTCTCCTCCAAGTGCGGCAAATCTTTTTTCTATTCCGTTTATTCCATTTGACTTATTAATTTCAGAACATCCTGTTCCGTTATCAGTTATCGATATAGAGATTTTTTCAAAAGACTTACGTATTTTTATTGAAAAAAACGTAGCATTTCCATGTTTTATCCCGTTGGTTATAGACTCTTGTACTGTTTTATAGAGACAATTCTTGATATCTGGATCAGCTGACTCTACTTTATTGTCCATATCAAGCTCGAATTTTATTTCATTTGTTTGCTGAAAATTTTCAAAAATCTCATTGATCGATTTCAGAAGCCCTTTTTGAGGAGCAGGGTCATTGAGCAAAGCGACAGCTTCTCTCAGGTTAATAATACACTCCTTCGATAAATCATGTGACTTATTGATGACTTGTTTAGCCTCGCCGGGATTTTTACTTACTATTTTATCGGCGAATTCAAGATTCATTGTTAATGCGATCAAATAATGCCCCAGGGAATCATGAAGCTCTTGTGCAATTCTTGTCCGCTCTTTAGAAATAGTTAACTCTTGAATTTTTTGAGAATAATTCTTAAGTTTAGTGTTTACACTTTGTAATTCTTTATTTAATGTTTGTATTTTTGCTTTTTCGAGCAGTACGTTTCTAAACAGATAAATAATAGCCATGATCACTAAATAGGACATCAATATATCTTTCCCGCTGGTCCCTGCTGCTTTAAGAGCTGTAAAAAAAATAATAAAATGCAGACTTACTACAGTCCAGGGCAGTTTACGAGTTGTTACAATAATCTCGATCAGTAAGAAAATATTATATATTTGAGAACCGAGACAGTTAATTTTAAACAATAAAATGCCTGATAAAAGGTTACTTACTAAAAAAGATGCATAATATCTAAAAGAATACTGACCGCTTAGGTATTTTAATCTGATATGATCGTTGACGACTAAAAAAATGGTGATAATCAGCAGGTAAGCGGATTCCGAAGCCGTAAAAGTTGGCGTTTTAAAAATAGAACTGATAATAGAATATAAGGAAAAACAAATAATGGTTTTCTCTATGAGCACTCTTGTACTAATTGAAGAAAGATTTTTCATAATAATCCTTCCCGAGACAACTTGATATAAATTATATTATACATATATTGAGAAATCATAAAGCTACAACCTCCACGTTCAGCACATCATACAGCTCATCAAGCGAATGAATTTCATACGTCGGGATAATCCCGGACTCATTTGCTTTCTTTCCGGGATTAAACCAGCACGTATCCATTCCCGCCATCTGACCGCCTTTTATGTCCGCGCTCAATGAATCGCCGATAATAAGCCCGTGCCCGGCAGAAAAACCGGGAATTCTCGCAAATACATAATCAAAGTATTCCTTCATCGGCTTTTGAAAACCCGTGTCCTCAGATACAAACACATCTTTAAAAAACGGATACAGACCGGAGTCGCCCAGCCGCTTATATTGTGATCTTGAGACGCCGTTCGTCACGATGTATAAATCAAATAAAGGACTCAGCCGTTCAATCAGCTCATAAGCTCCGTCTATCATCTGGTGCCCTTCTTCTAAGTATTGGCGGTACGCCTGATTCATCAGCACGCCGTCGGCTTCAAGGCCGTATTCTTTAAACAAAAGGGCAAACCGTGTATTCACCACTTCATCGCGGGTCATTTCCCCCTCTTCAAACGCCTTCCACAGCCCTTGATTTAACGCTTTATAACGGGCTTCCACCTCTGCCGTCAGCTCCAGCTTTGAACCTTGGAACAATTTTTGAAGAGCATCGGTTTCTGAAGCGGTAAAATCCAGCAGCGTATTGTCTATATCAAATAATAACGTACGGTAATGACTCATCGATGTTTCCCCCGGTTCTGCTTTTTTTAACCAGTATACCACTCGCGGACAAGCCGAAAAAGACACCCCTGTAAGAGAGGTGTCTTTTTGAATTATACAGCGTCTTCTATTTTCGATTTTTCACCAGGCATGCGCTTGCCGATACCGAACGCATAATAGCTGACCGTCACAATCGCCAGGAAAATCACCCCGACAACCAAAGAAATCCGCGTATCTTTGTTAAACCACATGCCGATCAATACCATGAGTAAGAAAGCGATCGTCAAATAGTTTGTAAACGGCGCAAAAGGCATTTTAAACGGATGCTTATCAAGCTCAGCGCCTTTCGCTCTTCTGAAACCGAGATGGCTGATCAAAATGACGAACCACGGAATCATTCCCGGCAGCACACTCGCGCTGTACACATAAACAAAAATTTTCGGAGGCGCGATGTAGTTCAGCACAACACCGATCACAAGTCCGATTAATACCGCAAGCGTACCGAATATCGGCACACCGCTCGAAGAAACTTTCTTAAAGAATTTCGGTGCCTGTCCGTTCACGCCTAACGTATAAAGCATACGTCCCGCACTGAATATCCCGCTGTTGCATCCGGACATCGCAGCGGTAATCACCACAAAGTTAATCAGACCGGCCGCCGCCGTAATCCCGACTTTCGCAAATGTCGAAACAAACGGACTGCCGAGTGAGTGAAGCTCATTCCACGGATATACGGTAACGATTACGAAAATCGCACCGATGTAGAAAATCAAAATTCGCCAGATAATGCTCTGAATCGCGCTTCGCAGCGTTTTTTGCGGGTCCTTCGCTTCCCCTGCCGTAATTCCGATCAGCTCGACCCCTTGATAGGCCGCAACAACCAAAGACAAAGCAAAGAAAAATCCTGAAAAACCATTTGTAAAGAAACCGCCGTGCGACCATAAATTAGATAATCCGATCGCATGCCCTCCGTTACCGAAACCGAAGAAAATAATTCCGATTCCGGCCACAATCATCAGAATAATGGTGACGATTTTGATCATGGCAAACCAAAATTCAAACTCACCGAAAGATTTTACTGAAATTAAATTCGCCGCACCGAGAATGGCCATGGCGATAATGCCGGGAATCCATGCCGGCAGATCAGGAAACCAATATTTCATATACGAACCGACGGCGATAATTTCAGACATCCCGACGATCACCCATTGAAACCAGTTGCTCCACGCCGTCATATAGCCGGCTAACGGATGTATATACTTATGGCCGAATGTCGCAAACGACCCTGTACTCGGCTCTACATAGAGCATTTCGCCCATCGCACGCATGATAAAAAAGATAAAGATACCCGAGATCGCATAAGCCAGCAGGACAGACGGCCCGGTCCATCCGATCGTGCTGGATGACCCCATGAATAAACCGACACCGATCGTGCCGCCCAGCGCAATCATCTGTATATGACGCGCGCCTAAGCCTCTCTTTAATTCTTTGTTTGCCACTTCGCTTCCTCCTCTTAACAGCTCTGATATATGTGAAATAATGAAGCAGAAGGTGCACCTGTTGAACCTAACTCAATCTTCATTTCCCGCAATATTAGAAATATTCTATCTTCCTATCGTTATATAATCTCCAATTTCCTTATTCCATCATAATAAATTTTCGTGGAAAATACAATTGTTTTTTTCAGGCAAACACCTTACACTCTGGACCACCGGAGTAAAAATAAAGCGCTTTCATTTTCATTGAATTATGAATATTGAGATAATAAATGCCGCAGCCTCCGAGAAACATTATTTCCCAGGAGAAACGTTTTCCGCCCCCTATTCAATATTATTTTTGCTAAGCAGAATGGCGTAAAACCTTACTCTGTTCCATTCACCCTTGTATACGCCATAATCCTGCTTAACCCGGCAAAAATCATGCATTAATCGATAAATGCCTCATTCAGCCGCAGCAAAAGCCGGCCGAACATTTCTTTTTCATCGCCGGACCAATCGTCAAGCATACGATGATACCGCTCAAGGCGCATCTTTTTATCAGCTTTTAACCTCTGTTTGCCAAGCTTCGTAATCGCAAACAGACTGACCCGCCCGTCAGAAGGATCAGAAAAACGCTGGATCAGCTCTTTCGACTCCAAGGCCGCTGCCTGGCGTGACAATGTAGAAATATCCAGCTTAAATGATTCGGCCAATTCCTTCACACGCGCAGGCCCGAATTCATCCAGCTGCCGTAATAACAAATACGCAGCCCTTTCCAGATGTCCGATTTTACGGTCGGAGTTATCAAGATAAACAGCTCTCCTGATGAAAGTGGTGAGTTCATATTCAATTAATTCAATCGGATCTTGTTTTGACAAACGCCTCACTCCTTACATTGACAACAGCAACATTAGTTGTATAATACAAACATATGCACATTTACTCAGAAAACATATAGAAAGATTTTGCATACATATATTTGTATAGTACAAATATATGTGCCAAAAGTAAAGAAACTTATAGAAACATCAAGAAAGGGGGAAGCTGCTCTTCTCCAAAGAACAGCATCGTTGTGAAAGTCATACGCATCATCTTGCAAATCATTATTTTATTCGCATTTTCCTTTATCGGGGGAGCCGTTCAGCAGTTCTTTCACCTGCCCATTCCCGGAAGCATCATCGGTTTGATCCTGCTGATCATATGTTTATCGGTTAAGATCATTCCCGTCAAAATGATTGAAGACGGAGCCGGATTTTTGCTGTCTTTTCTTCCGCTGTTATTCATTCCGGCCATGACGGGCGTCATCAATTACCCGTCACTGTTTTCCGCCAGCGGGGCTGCTCTGTTTCTGATCATCGTGCTGAGCACCATCGTCACAATGATCGCCGCAGGGTACGCCAGCCAGCTGTTAGAGCATAAAGCCAATCAGAGAAAGGAGAAAAAGAAGTGCAGCAAGCATGTATCGCAATTGTTATAATTTTGTTCACGGCCGCCGCCTATCTGGCTATGGTGAGATTATATGTGCGCTTTCCATATCCCTTTCTCATACCGGTTTTGACGACTACGATTTTCATTATCGCCGTGCTGCTTATTTTTCATATTCCGTATAAAGCGTATATGATCGGCGGACAATGGATCAATTCACTGCTCGGACCCGCCGTGGTGGCTTTGGCATACCCGCTTTATAAGCAGCGCCGGGTGTTAATCAAGTATATGTTTCCGATCATCGGCGGCGTGTTGGCCGGTTTATTCTCCGGAATGGTCAGCGGCCTGCTATTTGCAGAGCTGTTCGGCATCAGCCGGAGTTTGATTTTGTCAATTATCCCAAAATCAATTACGACGCCTGTCGCCATACAGATTGCGTCCGGTATCGGCGGTGTCCCTTCCATGACAGTCGTGTTCGTCATGATCGCAGGGTTTTCCGGCGTTATCTTAGGACCGCTGCTTCTCAAGTGGATCCGCATCCGCAGCTCACTCGGGAAAGGAATTGCATTCGGGAGCGCCTCCCATGCGCTCGGCACCTCAAAAGCAATGGAGTACGGAGAATTAACGGTCTCCATGAGTTCTGTATCCATGACGCTCTGCGCCGTGTTAGGGTCGGTCTTCGGCCCCGTCGTAGCATGGATGTTTCAAATTTAAAGCCGGCGGTTCTCCGTCAGCTTTTTTCATGTGCGGATCATCTCATTTCCTTCCATTATTATGTTTCATTTGTAAGAATAATGGTAAAGTAGAAAACAAGGAGGGATTTAATGATGACTGGGACAATTCCGCAAAAGAAACTGCTTGATGGGACAAGCATTCCCGCGATCGGCTTCGGTACATACGCTCTTAATGGAAACAATGGCGTTCATGCCATTACCAGCGCCATTGATATCGGCTACCGTCTGATTGATACCGCTTATAACTATGAAAATGAAGGGACGGTCGGAGAAGCCATCCGCAGAAGCTCTGTTCCGAGAGAACAGCTATACGTGACGTCCAAGCTGCCCGGGCGCTACCATGACTATGACAAAGCTGTACAAACCATCCAAGAATCTTTATACCGCGCCGGTCTGGACTACTATGACCTGTATCTCGTCCATTGGCCGAATCCGAAACAAGACCGCTACACGGAAGCATGGCAGGCACTGATTGATGCGAAAAAATGGGGCCTGATCCGATCCATCGGCGTCTGCAATTTCCTGCCTGAGCACATCGAACGGCTCGAACGTGAAACCGGCGTAAAGCCAGGCATCAACCAAATTGAACTGCATCCCGCTTTTAATCAGCAGCAGCAGCGCCAATGGCACGAAGAACAGGGCATCGTGACAGAATCATGGAGTCCGTTATCCCGCGCCGGCGAAGTATTGAACGATCAAAAACTCGGACAGATTGCGGACAAATACGGCAAAACCATTTCTCAAGTCATTTTACGCTGGCATATCCAGCTGGGCGCCATCCCGATTCCAAAATCAGCATCGCCCGAGCGCCAGCTTGAAAACATCTCTGTTTTTGATTTCTCCCTTGATGAAAACGACATGAGCATCATCGACTCGCTTACCCGCCCCGACGGACGCATAAACGGCCAAGACCCGGCGGAGTATGAGGAGTTTTAAGAAAACACATAAAGAAAAGCTGACGGCATCATTCGTCAGCTTTTTTCTCATTTTATATACGCACACCCAGCTCCCGTTTCCATTCAGAAAGCCAATCTGTATCCCCAGATCCGTATTGCCTGCTTTGACCGGCATCACGCAGAGATCCGTTTTTATACTCAATGGACAGCACCAAATCAGGAATGGCATCATAACCCGTTCTCGCAAGCTTCGTGAGCCCCTGTCCGTAATGGGCGGCCGCTTCTGCCGCCGTATGTTTCAGCAAAGGATCTTGCTGCAGCGCTTCCTTATAAACCTCTAAAAGGTCGCGGCCGTCTTCTGTGACGAACTTCCCACCCACAGTCTGCAAGTCTTTCAGATGATAGCCGGTCACCTCATACATTTCCCGAACGACTTGATATTTCTCATACGCTTCCGGCGTAAACTGCGAGGAGTCATCACTCCGGCTGCGAATGATGTGCGCAAACAGCTCTTTGCTGTTTTCCCCGGAGTTTAAGACGGCTTCAATCTGCTGAGTGAGCTCTTTATCGTCAATCCCGCTCACTTTTAACAGATAATCAATCGGTGATATCGTAAATGTAAGATTCGCACCCTCCGGAATCTGAATATGATTCCGATGAAAAAGCACACCGATTTGCTGATTGACCTGCCCTCTCTGAAACACCTTTTCATTTTCTCCTTGAATCTCTCCGTTGAGCGTTTCACCCCGAAACGCCGCATCACGGAAATCATAGCTCTGGGCTTTCCCCTTAAACAGCCATTCCGTTTCATTATGATAAGCAGCCTGACGCTCCGATTCTGATAAATCACTTCTGAAATAAGGTGAATCGGCACGCTGGTATTTGTCCTTAATATAATGCAAAGGATCTGGTTTTCGTTTATTGATTTCATTGATACGGCTGTATTTCTCATCAAGAATCTTGCTCGCAATATCACTCTCAGACTCATACGGATTATTAGCGTCTATTACCGTCTCATTCCCATTATCCGTAATCGTTTTCTGATTTGCGGATTGATATAAACGGGACAGACTGCTCCCTTTCTCAGTGACACCGCTCCTTGAATAATTCACCTGGCTGAGATCGCGGGTGCCGCTTGCCTGAATCAATAAGCTGTCCGGCCCTTTTGCCGCATCTTTCACATTTGTTTTGGAAGTATACCGCTGAAGCGCTTGCTGAGCCATTATTTGATTTTTTATATAACGAGCGTTTAGGCGCATGTTTTTAACCTCCGCTTGAGATGATGTTCTAGTGTTTGTATCGGCTGTTTCCCAGTTGATTTTAACCTAAAATAACAAATGTTTACATCATGGGGGGTTTTTATGTATGATGTAGTCAAAAAGGGGGATTTTTCCATAAAAAAGTATATATCTATACTATTTGTCAGTGCAATCGTATTATCAGGCGTATTGATTGCACCTTCAGCCTCTGCGTCTCAAAAGAACTCATCACAAATAAGCGCTATTACAGGAAATCACTCATTTGAAACTGCCAATCCAGTAGGCTACTGGAAATATAAAAATATTGATACTGCCATATTGCCGGAAGGGGAAAAAGAATCGTACTTCACTTTCACGGCAAATAAGGGAGAAAGACTCTATGTCAGGAGCTCAACAAGAAGTGAATACAAGGGAATGAGCATTGAAATTTATAATAAAAACAAAGTGCTGATCAGTAAAGGCACAGAAGTGATAAACCCTGATACGCCGCTTCCTTTTATCTATGCCATTACAGATGCGAAAGAGAATAACGAGACGTTCTACGTAAAAGTGTCCCGCGGCTCATACACTGACGATATATACTTTACACTCTCCATTTACGATCGAATCAAAACCGGAAGCGAGACCTTCTCATTCAGCGGCACGGCTGAAAATAAAGGAAATACAAACCTCAGTCCGAATGGATCAGATTCAACTGTTCTCAGGCTCGACTTAACCAAACAGACAAGCATTCCAAAAGACGCCATAGTGAAAAGAATCAGCACCGCCGCGACTCAAATACCAAGTCAAGGAAACACAAGACACTGCATAATGTCAGAAGAAAATAAAGTGTGGCACCGCGCACTCGCAAACAGCTCCACTCAAGGAAATTACGATATCACACTGGAAGATAACCTCTCAGTCTCAAGCATCTGGAATTTTAAATACAACACACTCGTAACAGCAAAATCGGCTATGAAAAATGTGAAATTGAAGATTGATTATGAGTACGATATGACAACGCAGTTTTAATTAGAAGAACTGCCGCCCATTGTGCGGGCGGCTGTCTCCTTGGAGTTAAAGTGAATTTATGA
This sequence comes from Bacillus sp. NEAU-242-2, assembly GCF_027853835.1. Taxonomy (NCBI): domain Bacteria; kingdom Bacillati; phylum Bacillota; class Bacilli; order Caryophanales; family Bacillaceae; genus Bacillus; species Bacillus sp. NEAU-242-2. The sequence goes on from NZ_JAPNNY010000011.1 coordinate 16,838, forward strand.
GCCCGTGCCATGCCTTATCCTGTTGTCACAGCATAAAACATTAAACACGCTGCTAAAATTCTTTTTTATGATATATAGCTGCGGCGATGAAAAATGAAATGATATATAAGATAACGCCGATCATGAGATATATAATCGGGACATATAAAGAAGGATTTATGTGCAAAAATGACAGCGGTACTTGTTCTGCTACATACCCAACGACACTTTGCAATCCAAAGGTAGCAAAAAGTCCCCCCATTGCCCCTCCAATCACGATAGCATCGGATTTTTCCGGACCTATCATGTAGAGAAGAGGATAAACGATTGCACCGGCAAAGAGAACGATGAACGTTCCAAAAGAGACAATATTAAATATGCCGTCAATTGGTTCATCAGAACCCAGGCTGTATACAACGAAAATACCATAAGATATTACGGCTCCGATCACAACAATCAAAAGATAAAAGAAATAGTGACTTTGAACAATATTTGTTCTGCTGACCGGTAAAGTCAAGACATACCTGTCATAGCCAGACTTGCTCTCATACTTTATAACCTCAAGTGCGGGCATAACGACAAACAAAATAATCAGCATAGCAACAAAACGATGCATTGAAGCATCCCCAAAATAAAAAATAACTGCTGATACCAATATGGCCAACCCTGTGTATGCAAAGAAACTCCGATAAACCAAGTAATAGTTAGTCAGTAACAGACCTCTCAATGTTTTCACTCCTCGTTAAAAAGACGCTGATTTCTTCTATGGAAATGGTGTTGGCCGTTACGCCATTCGGCAACTTCTGTTGATCCGATACAAGCACACTCCAATAAGATCCATGATTCCTTTTTGCTAGAACGATATCTTCGTCAAGCTCAGCCAATTGGCCTTCATCAACATCTATAACGGTATAGCTTTCAAGAACCTTATCTTTCTCTTCATTTAATAAAATTTCGCCATCTTTCATAATAATGATATGGCTGGCTATCTTCTCGACATCAGTCATAATGTGCGATGAAAGTAAAATACCGCCGTTGCTTTTACTCACAAAGCTTTTTAATTCATTTAACAGATCATCTCTTGAAGAAGGATCAAGCCCTCCCGTTGCTTCATCCAGGAGTAATAATTTTGCATTATGCGACAAAGCAACAGCTACAGATAACTTCATTGACATGCCGCGCGAGAATGTATTCACTTTTTTGTCCATAGGTAAAGAGAAAGAATGAACCAACCGGTAAAAATGGTCTTGGTCCCAAGCGTCGAATAGTTTCTTAAATACATGGTTCAGCTGCTTTATCGTAAGGTGCGCGGGCAGATTCATCGCATCAAATACGACCCCAATATCTTCTTTAAACTTTATATGTTTATCCAGATTCTCCTCACCAAAGATTTTCACTTTTCCTCTATCTTGAGAGATTAACCCTAATATCGTTTTAAATGTTGTTGATTTGCCTGCGCCGTTATCACCGATAAAACCGACAATTGATCCGGCAGGCACATTGAATGTAACATCCTTTAAAACAGCTTTATGACCAAAAGATTTGCTGATGTTTCTGATTTCTAAAAGATTTGACATCATTCCACTCCTATCATTGTTGTCAGGACTTTTTTAAGAATTGAACCGGATTATTGCAAAAATGTTGTGATTTTCATATCTAGTCTAGGTATTCATAATGGATCAGGAGTCGGCAAATACAAAAGGGATTTTAAAGTCTTTTTTAATCATAATTTGGAAGTGTAATCGATTGATTACATTTATATAATGGATATTCATGATGAAAATTACTGGAGGTGATTACTTTTCGATGAGACATACACAAAAATGATTTACTAATGATTACATTTATGGATGTTAACCGGAATGCATCTCGTATTATAAAGCAGGTGTTATTCCTTTTCAATATATAAAAGGGGATTTCTTTACAATCGCAAAGAGTATGTATTTCTCATTTCCGCATTAAAAAACCCCTCTGGCTAATAACCAAAGGGGTTAAATATATTATTCCACCGTAACACTCTTCGCAAGGTTGCGCGGTTTATCAACGTCACAGCCGCGGTGCAGTGCAGCGTAGTAAGCGATCAGCTGCAATGGCACAACAGATACCAGCGGAGCAAGCGCAGGGTTGACTTCCGGCAGGATGAATCTGTCGTCTGCGTCTTCTAAGCCTTTCAGCGAGATGATGCAAGTGTTGGCGCCGCGGGCTGCGACTTCCTTCACGTTTCCGCGGATGCTCAGGTTGACGTGTTCTTGTGTCGCAAGCGCAAAGACCGGTGTTCCTTCTTCAATCAGTGCAATTGTTCCATGCTTCAGCTCGCCGCCGGCGAAGCCTTCCGCCTGGATGTAAGAAATCTCTTTCAGCTTCAGGGCGCCTTCGACACATACGAAGTAGTCAAGGCCGCGGCCGATGAAGAAAGCGTTTCTTGAAACAGTCAGGTACTCACGCGCGATCATTTCCATTTCATCCTTCTGGTCGCAGAGGGCTTCCATGGCGTTTGCCGCGATACCTAATTCTTTGACTAAATCAAAACCGATATCAACGCCGTTGCGTTCTGCCGCAACTGATGCAAGGATCGCGAGGACGGCAATCTGAGCCGTATACGCTTTTGTTGATGCCACGGCGATCTCAGGGCCTGCGTGCAGAAGCAATGTGTAATCCGCTTCACGGGAAAGCGTTGATCCCGGGACGTTTGTAATCGTCAGCGCTTTGTGACCCAGCGCTTTGACTTGAACAAGCACCGCGCGGCTGTCCGCTGTTTCTCCGCTTTGAGAAAGGAAGATAAAGAGCGGCTTCTTAGACAGAAGCGGCATGTTGTAAGAGAATTCACTCGCTACATGCACTTCAACCGGTACGTTTGCCCACATTTCAATATATTGTTTCCCGACAAGACCGGCGTGGTAGCTCGTTCCGCAAGCCACGATATAAATGCGGTCCGCTTCCGCCACGGCGTCAGCGACATCGCCCGCCACGGCCAGTCTGCCGTTTTCGTCCTGATACGTTTGGATGATTTTGCGCATAACAAGCGGCTGCTCATCCGTTTCTTTTAACATGTAGTGAGGGTATGTGCCTTTTTCGATATCACTGGCGTCAAGCTCAGCGATATAAGACGCACGTGTCATGACTTCACCGTCAAGGTTTTTAATCACGGCTTCGTCTTTTGTCACGATCACCATTTCTTTGTCCAAAAGCTCAACGTATTCATTCGTTACTTGAAGCATAGCCATCGCGTCAGATGCCACGACGTTAAACGTATCTCCAAGACCGATTAACAGAGGGCTTTTGTTTTTTGCAACGTAAATGGTGTCTGTGTTTTCACCGTCAAATAATGCAATTGCGTAAGAGCCTTTTAACAGAGTCAGTGTTTTACGGAACGCTTCTTCTGTGCTGAGTCCTCCCGCCACAAATTGCTCAATCATTTGAACGACTACTTCAGTGTCCGTGTCGCTTTTCAGTTCAACGTTTTCAAGATACTCGCGCTTCAGCTGAACATAGTTCTCGATCACACCGTTATGAACAAGTGTAAAGCGGCCGAGTGCGCTTTGATGCGGGTGAGCGTTCAGGAAGCTTGGTTCGCCGTGAGTCGCCCAGCGTGTATGGCCGATTCCCGCTTGAGATTCAACCGTGTGATCCACCACTTCACGAAGGTCGGCGATGCGGCCTTTTTCTTTGTACACATGCACGCCCTGCTCATTCGCCACAGCGATACCGGCAGAGTCATAGCCGCGGTACTCCAGCTTCTCTAATCCTTTTAACAAAATCTCTTTCGCATCAAGCTGACCGATGTAACCTACAATTCCACACATATTTTCTTCCTCCTAAAGGTGTAAAAGGAGACGAAGAAAGTCAAATTACAAGGGGACTTTCAATCGTCCCCTCCCACATGTTTTTTTGGAAGATCATGTGATTTCTCTTTGTTCGGAGAGTCGCCCCTCCGGTTTGAAGAAATCCTTACGGCTGTGATCTAAATGAATCAGCCGGGAGGCATCCGCCGAAAATTCGATAACCTCCATCCTCGTCAACTAAGCCGTTTTTCGGGCGCTTAGTTCGGGCGCTGTAATTATAAAAGATGCAAACAATCCCGCCTTTCCTGCAAGTGAAAAACAAAGGCTGAACAAGCTTGATTTTACAGCATGTGCCAAGGACGGTCAATTATTTTTTGCCGCCCCGGCATCATGTTTACTATCATTTTATGCTGATCGCACTTGTCTTGTTCGCTCTCTGCTTATAAACTTCGCTACTCCGCTCCCATTTCTGTCCGCACGACATCCACGATTTTTGTGACATATTCGTCACAAAGCTCTTTTGTTCTCGCTTCCGCCATCACGCGTACGAGCGGTTCGGTGCCTGACGGGCGCACTAAAATCCGGCCGTCTCCGTTCATTTCTTTTTCCACTTCAGAAATAACGGCCTTCACCTTAGCGTTTTCTTCTACCTTATATTTATCCGTCACTTTCACGTTCACTAAGAGCTGCGGGAATTTTTTCATTTCATCCGCAAGTTCTGAAAGGGTTTTGCCGGACGCCTTCAGCGTATTCACAAGCATGATCGCGGACAAAAGACCGTCGCCGGTAGTGTTGTAATCAAGGAAAATAAGGTGCCCTGACTGCTCGCCGCCGACATTATAGCCGTCTTTTTTCATCGCTTCTACGACATAGCGGTCGCCGACTGCCGTTTGAACGCTTTTGATTTCTTCTTTTTCAAGCGCTTTGTAGAAACCGAGGTTGCTCATCACGGTCGATACGACGGTATCATCCTTCAGACGGCCTTCTGATTTCAAATACTTCGCGCATATGTACATGATCTGATCGCCGTCGACGATGTTTCCTTTTTCATCAACGGCAATGAGGCGGTCGCCGTCTCCGTCAAACGCAAGGCCGATATCGGCGTTTTTTTCTTTGACGAAAGCACTCAGCGCTTCCGGGTGTGTAGAACCGACGCCATCATTAATGTTTAATCCGTTCGGAGACGTCCCCATTGTAGATACGTCAGCATCGAGATCGGCAAAAAGGTGCGTCGCAATGGAAGATGTCGCACCATGGGCGCAGTCAAGCGCTACATGAATGCCCGTAAAATCTTCGTCCGCCGTCTGCTTTAAAAATTGCAGATACTTTTGAACGCCTTCAAAATAATCGTTCACAAGCCCGAGGTCCGCGCCTGTCGGTCTCGGCAGCTTATCTTCCGGTTCATCCATGAGACGTTCAATCTCGGCCTCCTGCTCATCAGAAAGCTTAAAGCCGTCCCCTCCGAAAAATTTAATTCCGTTATCCTGTACGGGGTTGTGAGAAGCAGAGATCATGACGCCCGCCTCAGCATCCATGGCTTTCGTTAAATAGGATACCCCCGGCGTAGAAATAACGCCGAGGCGCATCACTTCAGCTCCGATCGATAAAAGTCCGGCGACAAGGGCTCCCTCCAGCATATGTCCGGAGATACGTGTATCACGGCCGATCAGCACTTTCGGGCGCTGCTTATCTTTGGTCAGGACATAACCGCCAAAACGCCCCACTTTAAAGGCCAGCTCTGGCGTAAGCTCGCTGTTGGCAACACCTCTTACACCATCTGTTCCAAAATACTTGCCCATTTTGTATCGCTCCTTTTTCATTCTGTTGAAGAAGAATCAGCGCTTGATCCGTCTTCATCCTGGTCTTGATTTTGATCCTGGTTTTGACTTTTATTCTGATCGCTGTCAGTGTCGTCTTCCCGGTTCTTGTTCTTGTCTTTGTCTGCGTCTCCGCTTGTGCCGTTATTATTGCCGGAATCAGCGGAGCCGCCGTCATTTTTATTTGAACTTGTGTTTTTCCTAGAAGTTAGCTTGATCTTAACCGTGTCTTTTGACAGGGACCATGTGACGTTTTGCGGGCCGTTTACTTCAAGCTTTACAGAGTGCTCTCCGTCATCCAGGTCCGAGACATTGGCATACAGTTCAATGTCCGACTTTTTCAGCGCCTTAATGTTGGCGGGAGAGCCTTTGGCCGTAATATTTATCGCCTGCGATTCAGGGTCGAGAAACTCAATCTGCTGTGAGCCTCCCAGTCCGACCGTCTTGATTGCGACATTGTCAAAATCCTTTTTGTCTTCACTGTCCACTTTAACATGAAGCGTGATTTTTTCCGGTGATACCTTAGTGACACCCTTAGGAAGCGGGATATCGGCATTGATATCGGTATCTTTATCAATTTTGCCTAAATCAAGAGATACGCCGTCAATAAATTCCAGTGAATCCAGCACATCCTGCGGGCCGTAAACCGTCACCTCACTCGGATTCGAGTCAATGCTCGCAACACTCACCCCGTCCGGAAGACTTCCCTTTCTTTCGATTTTGAAAGGAAGCTTTTTGCTCGGACTGGCTACGGGAACCGTCACTTTAATGACTGACGGTTCAACATCAACAGGAAGTGCGTTGCCGTCTTTGTCATAGACGGTCACCTTCACTTCCTTTTCAATGGTCTCATTTGCATTTTCAAGGTTCACGGATGCTTTGACAAGTGAAATGTTATCAATCACATTTTTCGAACCTGTAATCTGCACGTTTTTCGGGCTGATAATCGGCTGCTGAGGGGTATATCCCTTTTTCATTTTGCTTTTATTGTAGTATTCAACTTCCACGGGAAAACTCTCAGCCGTTTTTTCCTGAATCGTAACCGTCGTGACTGATGGGTTAATGGAGATCGTCAGTCCGTCCGATACGTTTTTCGCCTTCAATTCGACCTTATGAGTCCCGGTCTTCAGCTTATTCATATCGGCGTATATCTCAAAATTCTTCGTCTGTCTCGCCTTTTTCACCGCGCTTGTCGAGCCTTTAATCGTGACATTTACCGTCTGGGGCACGCCGGTGACGACATAGTTCGCTTCATCGTAGTATGCTTTTACAGGAATATCAGTAAGCGTAGCCTCGTCAGTCGTTGATGTCGGAAAAAAGGATTCCCCCGGCTTTTTCGGAGTCGGCGCCTGGTTGTTGTTAACCGCAACGTAAAGCAGCAGCGCCAAGAGCAATGCAATGATCTTTACAGCCCAGCGGTTGTTTAAGAATTTATCCATTTTTCTTGCCCCTCCAGTACCAGCGGTTAGAAGAAGTGTCTCTGGCGTTCTTCTTAAACTCGGCTTCAAGCATTTCTTTCAGTTCTTCTTCCGTCAATTCTCTGTGAAGGTCTCCGTTTTTGGCCACACTGATGGCGCCCGTCTCTTCAGACACAATAATGGTTAAGCTGTCCGTCACTTCACTGATGCCGACAGCCGCTCTGTGACGCGTCCCCAGCTCCTTTGAAATAAACGGGCTTTCAGAAAGCGGCAGATAACAGGCTGCCGCCGCAATCTCGTTATTTTTCATAATGACCGCTCCATCATGCAGCGGTGTATTCGGGATGAAGATATTAATCAAAAGCTCCGAGCTGACCTGCGCATTAAGCGGGATGCCCGTCTCAATATAATCGCCCATTCCCGTATCGCGCTCAACGGCGATGAGTGCGCCGATGCGGCGTTTCGCCATGTAGCTGATCGATTTTGTAATCGCTTCAATTGTCTTATGCTGCGCTTCTTCCACGGGGGTTCCGCTCCTGGAAAAGAACCGGCCCCGTCCGAGCTGTTCAAGCGCCCGTCTCAGCTCAGGCTGGAATATAATGATGATCGCTAAAAATCCCCATGTTATCGCTTGGTCCATCAGCCACTGAAGCGTGCTGAGTCCCAAATATGAACTGGCCATCCGGACCAATACGATGACGACGATTCCTTTTAAAAGCTGAACCGCCTTCGTCCCGCGTATGACCATGATTAATTTATATATCACATACCAAACAAGGAGAATATCAACGGCATTGCCGAGGTATTGCAAAAATGGGATGTCCTCAAAAGCCATTTCCTCGTCCTCCAAGAATTCAGTCATTTCGTTTTTTCCGTTATGAATTGTGCTGCATGAGCAATATGTACATCATATAGCGTGCTCATTATAACACATTTTGATTTCTCAAGTGAAATGGGCCAGCACGGCGATGCATAAAAAAAAGAGTAAAGCGATTATACGCTTTACTCATCTTCATTCGGGTCCAAAGCGCTCACGACGCCCTGGCCCGCCGATTTCAGTTCGTACCAGACCCAGTCAAACAATTGGTTAATCTCTTCAATCTGCCCGGTGACTTGTCCGGCTGAGGCCATGTATTTTTCTCCGTTGACGACGGTCACATTGCCGTCGACTTTTCCTTCAATGAACAGCTTGCCGTTTTTTACTGTGACATCGCCCTTTACGGTCTCGCCTTCAGGGACGGTGACCGTGTGATTCTGCACGATAAGGTTCGGCTGTTTGGACACACTGAAATTGTGGTCATTATGCCAGCTGTTGAAAAAACCGCCGCCCATTAAAATCACAAAAACCGCTGCGGCTGCAATCATCGGATGAGTTTTGATCCATCGTTTTACAGAAGCGCGTTTTTTCTCTTTTGGAAGATTCGCCATAACTTTGGCAGTAAAATCAGCAGGGGCCGTGACATGCGATGTGCTTCGGACGAGTGCTACGGATTTCTCCATTTCATGAAAATGCCGTTTGCAATTCCCGCATGACTGCAAATGTTGTTTTAATACGTTTTCATCTTCAGGAAGGATATCTCCATCAAGATGCTTATGCATAAGCTGCACAATCTGTTCAGGACAGCTCATTTCATCACCCCACTTAAAGATCCCTCAATTGTTTTCTAAGAGCCTCTCTGCCTCTGTGTATCCTTGTCTTGACGGTGCCGACAGGGATATTCAGAATCTCCCCGATTTCAATTAAAGAGAGTTCGTCAATATACTTTAATACAATAACTGTTCTGTACTTGTCCGGCAGCTTTAAAATCTTTTTCTGAATTGTGTCCGACAGCTCCAATGACAATACGGCGTCTTCAGGGAGAACCCCGTCCGCGGCGATCTGCGAATACATCGTCAGCCCTTCTGCTCCCGCTACTTCTGCGTCCAGATAGTAATCAGGCTTTTTCTTGCGGATGCGGTCAATGGTCAGGTTGGTCGCAATTCTGTAAAGCCACGTTGAAAACTTTCTGTTGATATCGAAACTGTCGATATTGACATACGCTCTGATAAAAGCTTCCTGCGCAATATCTTCCGCTTCGTGAACATTGCCGAGCATGCGGTAGCAAAGCTGGTAAATCTTATCTTTATAAAGGTCAACGATTTCTGCAAACGCATTTTGATCGCCTTTTTTGACTTGCTTGATTCTTTTTTTAATCAGGTTTTCCATGTTTTATCTTACCTCTGCCCTTCACCGGTCTGTATCTATACGTTGATTGTTTTAAAAGGTTTCATTTTTTTTATTACATTTATTTTACCAAATTTCAGGCAGGGTGTAGATGGAAAATACAGAATATACTGCCTTAACAGCAGCTTAAAAATAGTATATCTGATGAACAATCAAAAATCGAAACAAAATGCTGATAAAAAAAAGACACCTTTATGCAAAAGGTGTCTGAGACTGGGCTAGCTGGATTCGAACCAACGCATGACGGAGTCAAAGTCCGTTGCCTTACCGCTTGGCTATAGCCCAAAAATGGTGGAGGGGGGCAGATTCGAACTGCCGAACCCTGAGGGAGCGGATTTACAGTCCGCCGCGTTTAGCCACTTCGCTACCCCTCCGTATTTTTTTGGAAAACAGTGCCGGCCAGAGGACTTGAACCCCCAACCTACTGATTACAAGTCAGTTGCTCTACCAATTGAGCTAGGCCGGCAAATATGGTGGAGGATGACGGGCTCGAACCGCCGACCCTCTGCTTGTAAGGCAGATGCTCTCCCAGCTGAGCTAATCCTCCATATGACCCGTACGGGATTCGAACCCGTGTTACCGCCGTGAAAGGGCGGTGTCTTAACCGCTTGACCAACGGGCCGTTGTGTCCGCGTCGAGCTGACAAAAGTTATTATATACAGGTTGTACCCCATTTGTAAAGAGAAAAATTATTTTTTTTATTTTCAAACTTTTTTACCCGTTTTTTAACTGAAAAACTCATCCCTCCTCTCTTATTTCATTTATGATGAAAGTATCAAAATATTGAAGGGAATGGACACAGATGATCTTAGTCAGCTCTTGTCTCGGCGGTATCGAATGCAGATATAACGGCTCTCACGCCGCTTCGGAAAAAATCCGCAGACTCGTAGAAGAAAAGAAAGCTGTTATGGTCTGCCCCGAACTTTTGGGCGGCTTCACCACTCCCCGCGAACCGGCGGAAATCATCGGCGGCACGGGTGAAGACGTGCTGAACGGAACGGCAAGAATCGTAACGGGATCAGGCGAAGACGTTACAGCTTTATATATGGACGGCGCGGAAAAAACGTTAGCATACGCAAAAGAAATAGGCGCCGCAACGGTCATCCTTAAAGAAAACAGTCCGTCCTGCGGCAGCAGCTTTATCTATGACGGCACTTTCTCAGGAAAAAAAATACTCGGAGACGGCATCACTTCCGCTCTTTTAAAACGGGCAGGCTGCCGTGTTCTATCAGAAGATGAATTGGATCAATTATAAAAAAGGAGAGTAGATATCATGGATGTAGCCCTGTCCTTTTATAAACCGGAGCATGCAGACGGGCTGAACGGGTTTGTGCTGAGTGAAGAAGATAAAAAGTTCACAGCTCTGCCGATAGATGTCCTGCCGCAGGCGCTTGTCATCCGGGATCGCTACCCGACAGTCATTTTAAAAGAAGACCGCCCCGTCGGTTTTTTTATTTTACATACCTCAAAAGAAACCATTGCCCCGTATTCGAACAATGTGTCTGCCATTTTGCTGAGTGCGCTGTCATTACATGCGCCGCATCAGGGAAAAGGTTATGCCAAACAAGCGATGCTGCAGCTCCCCGCTTTTGTCGCAAATTATTTTCCTTGGTGTGATGAAATCGTGCTTGCTGTAAACCATCGCAATCAACGTGCAAAGAACCTGTACCGGTCTTCCGGTTTTATTGACAAAGGGCGGCGCAGGATCGGCCCGATCGGTGAACAGCACATTCTGCATCATTTTTTGTGAAAGCGCTTGATTATTCATCTCATCCCTGCCGATTTTTCTTGAAACATCTATTCAGATGCCCATATACTTCAAGTATTAACGACTTGGGAGGGTACGATCATGACAGACCGGCTTAACATTCACAGATTGACCACAGAAACCAGAAATCCGCAGACCGCTTCAATCCATCAGGCAGACACGATGGAAATTCTCCGTATCATTAACGAAGAGGATTTCAAAGTGGCTGAAGCCGTTCAGCAGGTGCTGCCCGATATTCAGATTGCCGTTCAATTCGCCCATCAGTCCTTACGGCGAAACGGCAGGCTGATTTATGCGGGAGCGGGCACAAGCGGCAGACTCGGTGTACTGGATGCAGTTGAATGCCCGCCTACATACAGCGTAAGTCCCGACACCGTCATCGGTCTGATGGCCGGAGGGGCAGACGCCTTTTTGCAAGCGGCTGAAGGTATAGAAGACAGCGAGGAAACCGGCGCTCTCGATCTCAAAACGATCGGGCTTACCGCAGAAGACACCGTGATCGCCATCGCGGCAAGCGGGCGCACGCCGTATGCGGCCGGTGCGCTGAAATATGCAAAAACAATCGGCGCCAAAACCGTCGCGCTCACATGCAATAAGGACTCATTGATCAGCACCTTTGCCGATCACAGCATTGAAGTCATTGTCGGCCCCGAAGTGATTACAGGGTCAACACGAATGAAAGCCGCGACGGCACATAAAATGATTCTGAACATGATTTCCACGGCCGTGATGATTAAAAGCGGCAAAGTGTACGAAAATTTAATGGTGGACGTTCATGTCAGCAACGAAAAATTGAAAGAACGCGCCATCGGCATTATCCAAAGCGTCACTGGCGTTCCGTACGACAAGGCAAAAGAAACGCTTGAGGCCGCAGGCAGCCATGTCAAAACGGCAATCGTCATGCTGAAGACGAATTCGGACGAAACACACGCGAAGGCACTGCTCAAAGAATCAGAAGGATTCATTGATAAAGCCATTGAACAGCACGTTTCAAGAGAAAAAGAACGCTGATCGTTCTTTGGTGAAAAATAATGTGCTTTTACGAGCCCGCGCCGTTTTCATGTTCGGCGCAGGCGCTTTTAGGACGCGTTTCAGGCATAGCTCCCCGGGAAAAATCGTACGGAAAAAGGAGGATCTCCATGAGCAAAGAGGCATTTTATCAGTCACTGGCCAAAGATATCCTGGACAATTGCGGCGGTTCATCGAATATTTCAGGCTTTACCCACTGTATGACACGCCTGAGGATTACACCTTTAGATCGGGACAAAACGGATATTGAGGCGCTGAAACGGCTTGACGGGGTAATAGGCGTCGTCGAAGCCGAAACACTGCAGATCATTCTCGGCACGGGTGTCGTCAATCATGTCGCCGACGCTTTCGCAAAACTAATGCCATCCGGAAAAAACATTGATTTAAAAGAAGCCGCCTCACGGAAAAAAGCCGATCTCAACAGAAAAAACACCACACCCATCAAATTGTTTCTGAGAAAAATATCAAGCATCTTCATTCCCCTTATTCCCGCACTCATCGCATCAGGTTTAATCACCGGTATTACGAAAGCCGTCATTCAGGCCGGCTGGCTCCCGAAAGAATCTCAAATCGCACTTATTTTAACGGTTATCGGTTCAGGCTTGTTCGCTTACCTCGGCGTCCTTGTCGGCATCAATGCGGCGAAGGAATTCGGCGGGACACCCGCGATGGGCGGCCTTGCGGGCATATTGATCCTTAACCCTGAGATCGCCAATATCAGTTTGTTCGGAGAGAATCTACTCCCTGGCAGGGGAGGATTAATCGGCGTTCTTTTCGCTGCGGTTTTTATCGCTTATACCGAACGGTTTATCAGAAAGTACGTCCATCAATCCATCGACATTATCGTCACGCCTACATTGTCTTTACTTATCACCGGGCTGGTGACATATGTCGTTTTTATCCCTGCAGGCGGTTTTATTTCTGATCTGATTACATCAGGTTTATTGTCGCTGCTGAATGTCGGGGGAGTGCTCTCAGGGTTTGTACTGGGAGCCGCCTTCCTGCCGCTTGTCGTCACCGGCCTGCATCAGGGCTTGACTCCCGTACATTTGGAATTAATCCGATCAATCGGAGATGACCCGCTTCTTCCGATTCTCGCGATGGGAGGCGCGGGTCAAGTAGGCGCGGCCTTCGCCATCTTTATGAAAACAAAAAAAGCCTCATTAAAAAGAGCGATCGGCGGCGGACTTCCATCCGGTCTGCTCGGAATCGGAGAGCCGCTCATCTTCGGCGTCACGCTCCCGCTCGGCCGGCCGTTTTTGACGGCGTGTTTAGGGGCGGGAATCGGCGGCGCCTTTCAAGCCCATTTTCAAGTGGCTACTTTTTCAATCGGTGTCTCCGGCCTTCCGCTCTCGTTTCTCGTACAGCCGGCTCAAATCGTTTTGTATATCATCGGTCTCTTCATCTCTTACGCGGCGGGCTTTGTCTTCACTTATGCGTTCGGATTTAAGGATGACATGGCTGCTGAATTTGAATAAACCGGGAGGGATCAGAATATGAAAACACTGACAGCCGCCATACTCACAATGGTCATGAGCCTCTCTTTTCTGCCGCAGCACAAAGCCGAAGCCCAATCCAAATTATACGACGCAGCAAAGCTCAGAAAGGTTGATCAAATGATTGAAAAAGACATCGCAGCAGGATTCCCCGGAGCCGTCCTCGTCGTCGTAAAGGACGGACGGGTGATCAAAAAGAAAGCATACGGCTACAGCAAAAAATATGACGGGAACACCCTTTTATCCCGTCCGAAAAAAATGAAAACATCAACCATGTTTGATTTAGCTTCCAATACAAAAATGTACGCGGCCAATTTTGCACTACAGCGACTCGTCAGCCAGGGAAAGCTTGATGTGTATCAAAAAGTCTCGGCTTACCTTCCTGATTTCAAAGACAGAAAAAGCGATCCGATTCAAGGAAAAGACCGCATACGCGTTATCGATGTGCTCCAGCATCAATCCGGTCTGCCGGCAAGCTTTTATTTCTATCAGCCGGACACCGCAGGCCCTTTATATTCACAAGAACGGGATAAAACGATCCGTTTTCTCACCCAAATCCCGCTTGAATACAAGCCGGGAACAAAACACGTATACAGCGATATCGGTTACATGCTTCTCGGCTGCCTTATTGAAAACATAACCGGGAAAACCCTTGATACCTATGCGGAACAAGAACTGTACAAACCGCTGAAACTGACGCACACACTGTTCAATCCGCTGCAAAAAGGTTTTAAAGAAAAAGCATTCGCAGCTACTGAACGTTTAGGCAACACACGTGACGGAGTCATCCATTTCCCTCACATCAGGACGTATACGCTGCAGGGGGAAGTTCACGATGAAAAAGCATTTTACTCAATGGGAGGGGTGTCCGGTCACGCCGGGCTGTTTTCCAGAGCTGATGATTTGGCCGTCCTTCTTCAAGTCATGCTGAACGGCGGCAGTTATAAACATGTTTCTCTCTTCAATAAAAGAACGGCCGATTTGTTCACAACCGCGGCATCCTCTGATCCGACATTCGCTCTCGGCTGGCGGAAAAACGGCAGCCCGGATATGGAGTGGATGTTCGGACCTTATGCAAGCAGGCAGGCATACGGCCATACGGGATGGACCGGCACCATCACGATTATTGATCCCGCTTATAAGCTGGGGATCGCACTTTTGACCAATAAAAAGCATTCCCCCGTCGTCAGCCCCGGTGAAAACCCGAATGTTTTTGAAGGGGATCTTTTCCCGACCGGAAGCTACGGCAGCGTCATAAAAGCGATTTATGAAGCCATTGAATGACAACCCATGTCTTTTGTCCAAACTATGACGGCAGGAGGGCACCATTATGAAACTTTTCATCTCAGCTGTATTACTGTTGTTTATTGTTTTCGGCACGCATCATGCATCGACAAAACCGGATATTCCGTCACAGGCGGAACAAGCGGTATCCCGTATGACATTAGATGAAAAATTAGGGCAGATGCTCATGCCTGATTTTCGTAATTGGCAAAAAAAGGGGCAGTCATCACCTGAGGCTCTTACCCAAATGAATGACGAAGTCGCAAGGCTTATTCAAAAGTACCGGTTCGGCGGCGTTATCTTATTTGCAGAAAATGTAAAAAACACTGAGCAAACGGTACGCCTGACAGATGCTTTTCAAAAGGCGAGCCCTGACATTCCGCTATTATTAAGCATTGATCAGGAGGGCGGCATCGTAACTAGACTTGGTGAGGGCACTCATTTCCCAGGCAATATGGCACTCGGGGCTGCTAGAAAAACAGCCTACGCGTCCCAGACCGGCGCCATTATCGGGAAAGAACTGAAAGCACTGGGCATTAATACGAATTTCGCGCCCGTTCTCGATATCAATAATAATCCCGCAAACCCTGTCATCGGCGTCAGGTCGTTCAGTTCAGACCGAGATCTGACAGCTTCACTCGGCCTTGCCTCAATGAAGGCTCAGCAAAAGCAGAATGTCGCTGCCGCCGTCAAACATTTCCCGGGACACGGCGACACGGATGTCGACAGCCACTACGGTCTTCCGCTTGTCACCCACAATCAAGAAAGGCTGCGTCAGATTGAACTTTATCCGTTCCGGCAGGCCATTCAGGCCGGAGCTGATATGATCATGACAGCCCATGTGCAATTTCCCGCTTTTGACGATACAACCTATAAAAGCAAGCTGGACGGTTCAGACATCCTCGTACCCGCCACACTCTCGAAAAAAGTGATGACTCATCTTCTCCGTGAGGAAATGGGATTTAACGGCGTCATCGTTACGGATGCATTAAATATGAAAGCCATTGCCGATCATTTCGGTCAGGAAGAGGCGGTCGTCATGGCAGTAAAAGCAGGAGTCGATATTGCCCTGATGCCGGCCCAAGTGACATCGCTGCAAACGGAAAACCGCTTTGCCCGGGTTCATTCCGCTTTAAAAAAGGCGGTACAAAAAGGGGATATTCCGCTGCAGCAAATTAACAAATCAGCGGAACGCATCATTTCCCTGAAAATAAAACGAGGGATATATCCCGCACCGAAAGAGACAAATCTGAAAAAGAAGATTGCAAAAGCAAAGAAAACCGTCGGCAGTAAAAATCACCTGAAAACTGAAAAACAAATCGCGGAAAGATCCGTCACCGTCTTACAAAACAAAAACCGCACGCTCCCATTCAAACCGAAAAAGAACAGCCGCGTTCTCATTGCCGCTCCTTATGAAGATCAAACAGCGTCAATGGAACAAACCATCCGGCAGCTCATCAAGAAGAAAAAAATCCGGCCGGTAACCATCAGTAAAATGAACTTCGCCGAGCGCACATTTCATGATGAACACAAAAAGCTGGTATCTGATGCGGATTACGTGATTACAGGCTCCTATGTCGTAAAAAATGACCCTGTCGTAAACGACGGCGTGATTGACGATTCCGTCACAGATCCCGGCAAGTGGGCGACTGCATTTCCGCGGGCCGTCATGAAAGCCGCACAATCGAACCAAAAACCCTTTGTGCTGATGAGCCTGCGTAATCCTTACGACGCCGCGAATTTTGAAGAAGCTGAAGCCCTTATCGCAGTCTACGGCTTTAAAGGATATACAGACGGACAATTCCTCCAGCCAAACATTCCGGCAGGCATTGAAGCGATATTCGGACAGACAACACCGCAAGGCAGGCTGCCCGCTGACATTCCTTCCGTCACGCATCCGGGAACGACACTGTATCCTTATGGTTTCGGTATCAATCTGAAGACAGGAAAACCGCTTTAAACAGGAGGGCTGATTATGAAAACACATACGGCTGCACTTCTCGCCGGACTTGTCGTCATCAGTGCTATGACGGCAGTCTCGGCGGCTTCTGACAGAACCCTTCATACCGCCAAGAAACCAAGCACCCAAACAGGGATCGACCGCCTGCTGAAAGATTATAAACAGGAACTGAAGGGAAAAAGGGTCGGGCTGATCACCAACCCGACCGGTGTGAACGCATCATTGAAAAGCAGCGTTGACGTGCTGTATGAGGCGCCAGACATCCACTTGACGGCATTATTCGGACCCGAGCACGGTGTCCGCGGCGATGCTCAGGCCGGAGACAAAGTCACATCCTATATAGACGAAAAAACAGGGCTTCCCGTCTACAGCCTATACGGGGAGACGAGGAAACCGACGCCTGACATGCTGAAAGATACAGATGTGCTGATTTTCGATATTCAGGATGTCGGAACCCGGTACTACACCTACATTTATACAATGGCCTATGCCATGGAAGCGGCCAAAGAAAAAGGCATTCCTTTTTATGTCTTGGACCGGCCGAATCCGCAAGGCGGACGAAATCCGGACGGCCCGGTTCTTGAACCGGATTACGCTTCATTTGTCGGACTGTATCCGATCCCGCTGAAGCACGGCATGACGATCGGTGAGCTTGCTCTTTTATTCAATAAAGAGTTTCATATTGGCGCTGACCTCACCGTCGTAAAAATGAAGCGCTGGAAGCGGACGATGACGATTGAAGATACCGGTCTGCCGTTCGTCCTCCCTTCGCCTAATATCCCGACCCCGGACAGCATATTCGCATATTCGGCGACAGGACTAATCGAAGGCACAAACGTGTCCGAAGGAAGGGGCACGACAAAGCCGTTTGAACTTATCGGCGCGCCTTATATGAAAAGCACCGAGCTCGAAGAACGCCTGAACAGTCTCAAGCTTCCGGGCGTCACCTTCAGAGCCGCTTCATTCATCCCCAGCTTCTCCAAGCACCAGGGCAAGCTGTGCCACGGCGTACAAGTCTACGTAACAAACAGAAACACATTTGAAGCGGCCAAAACAGGGCTCTCGATTCTGAAAACCATGCATGACTTATATCCGAATGACTTTTCATTCTTGCCGACAGGCTCTTTTGACAAGCTGATCGGTAACGGCTGGGTACGCAAAAAAATAGAAAAAGGCGCTTCCATTGAAGACATCACCGGCACATATCAACGCCGGCTGGACCAATTCAAAACTCTAAGAAAACAATACCTCATATACTGACAACATTCGTGTTACACGTGTAACATTTTGTCGCATTTCACATTTCCGCTTTTTATAGGAAAACATTCATTTATTTGGTACAATTCAATTGATAACAGTTATCATTTAAATGAATGTTTCCTAAAAGGTGGTTTCTCATGAAAAACACATTATTCTTTCAGCCCGTTGATATCATCTCCGTAAAAAAAACAGCCGACCTTCTGTCAGAGCATCAGCTCACTGATTCCCCCGTATTGATCTTTCATGTGAAAGGCGAGGGACAAATTGATATCGGCACAGACAGCTTTCCGCTGCAGAAGGAAACGCTCTACATCTGTCCTTGTGATGAGACATTCAATATTGCCCCTATATCGTCAGGCGGCATCCATTTGTATATCGTCAGACTCCGTGTTTTCTCCTATTCCTCAGATGATGAAGCGATGCTTCCGGATAACGGGGAAGACATCTTCCACGGACTTCAGCAAATGAATTTACAAACGGTTGATCATTTGACAAGCCGGCTCCAATCACTTTCTGAAAACGTGCGATCGGCGGATGGATTGCAGAAAATGAAATATACAGCCGACTTTCAGCAGCTGATGTACGACCTTTATGCCGCAAAAGTATGCCATCAAAATAATACGAAAGCGGCGATCGAACAGACAAAACAATTCATACATGCTCAGTCCGACACAAAAATCACACTCACCCAGCTCGCTCATATGGCGGGAATCAGTCCCAAGCATTACAGTGAAACCTTTAAAAAACTATACGGGCAGAGCGTAACTGAATATATCACAGACATCCGCATAACCAATGCGAAAAAACTGATGGCCAAGGCAAGCTGCAAACTGCGGGAAATCGCTCATCAAATCGGCTACCAGGACGAATTTTATTTCAGCCGCATCTTTAAAAAACATACCGGCAGCTCACCTACAAGCTATATGAAAAAAAGACGAACAAAAATGGCCGCGTACGGAAAAGAAACGATGGGGCATCTGATTCCTCTGCATCACGTGCCTTACGCTGCAGCGCTGCACCCGAAATGGACGGCCTATTATTACAAACAATTCTCTTCCGATATTCCGGTTCACCTGAGCGCTTACCGCTATAATGCAAATTGGGAAGAGAACCTGCACACGCTGTCTCAAGCTGCCCCGGACATCATTTTCAGTCTCGATTCTGTCAGTGAAGAAGAAAAACAGCGCCTGAATGACATCACTGAAGTTTTTTATCTTCCGGCTCAAGAGAATTGGAGAGACCAGTTTCTTCGCACAGCCGCATATCTGAATGAAGAGCAGGAGGCGCGGCACTGGCTTAAAACTTATCAAAGTCTCGCCCATTCAGCGAAAGATGCTCTTAAACACGTGCGGCATCAGCGGTTCTTATTTGTCCGTGTATATAAAGAAAATATGTACATCGCCCATAACAACAGTATTGAGGAAGTCTTCTTCGGTGATTTAGACTTTGCCTCCGCAAAACCGGAATCTTTTGCTCCTGACGAAAAGATTTCCTTGGAAATGCTGGCGGATTGCCAGGCTGACTGCATCATGCTTTTCACTTGTAAAGAACCGGAAACGCTTCGCTATTTTCAGCGGATTCAGCAGACCGGGATATGGCAGAACCTTAGTGCCGTCAGCAATAAACGCGTGTTTCCCATTTCATCTGACCCGTGGATTGAATATTCTCCAAGCGGACATCAGCGGATGATCGAGCAAAGCATTTCCATTTTATCCGAAGATCGTCCATGGTAATGCCGGAAATTATCCATGGTCTTATCCCTGTTCATTCTCTATAATTCCAATTGATAATAGTTATCAATTGAACAGGAGGAACAATAGATGAAGAAATTGGCATTCGCTTTCATGATTTTGCTTTTGGCTTTCACGGCCGCGGCTTGCGGAAGCTCAGAAACATCTGATACAGCAAGTAAAGGAAAGGACGCTTCTTCAGATAAACAGAAAATCGAATATCTCGGAAAAACATATGAAGTCAAAGCGCCGACTGACAAAATCGCCATTACAGGCAGCGTAGAATCAATGGAAGACGCCAAATTGCTTGACGTTCATCCGGCAGGAGCAATTTCTTTCTCCGGCAAATTCCCGGAACTGTTTAAAGATATTACAGATAAATCCGTATCAACGGGAGAAAAAATGCAGCCGAATATGGAAAAAATTCTTGAGCTGCAGCCGGACGTCATTCTGGCATCAACCAAATTCCCGGAAAAAACGTTGAAAAAATTGAGCGGCACCGCTGAAACCATCCCTGTCTCTCATATCTCATCAAACTGGAAAGAAAACATGATGCTGCTCGCCCAGCTTACAGATAAAGAGAAAAAAGCGAAAAAAATCATCGCAGATTACGAACAGGACCTGAAAAAGACAAAAACAAAGATCAACAGCAAAGCGAAACAGTCAAACGCACTGGTCATCAGAATCAGACAAGGCAATATTTATATTTATCCTGAACAAGTTTATTTCAACTCCACGCTTTACGGTGATTTAGGCCTGAAGGCACCGGACGAAGTCAAAGCGGCGAAAGCGCAGGAACTGATCTCTCTTGAAAAATTAAGCGAAATGAACCCTGACCATATCTTCGTACAATTTTCTGATGACGAAAACGCAGATAAGCCGGACGCTTTGAAAGACTTAGAGAAAAATCCGATCTGGAAGAGCCTGAAGGCAGTCAAAAAAGACCATGTATACGTCAATACGATTGATCCATTAGCCCAAGGCGGAACCGCGTGGAGTAAAATCAGCTTCTTACAGGTTGCGGCTGACAAATTGACTCAAGACTAATAAAGAGTAGGTTTTTCACATGTATGCAAAACGGCGGACACACATTATTATCATTGCTTCACCGATTGCCATTGTTCTGTCACTGCTCCTTTCCGTTTTATACGGCGCAAAGCAGCTTGACTTCCATACCGTGTTCTCCGCATTGCTGCACTTTAATCCGGAGAATACCGACCATCAGATCATATGGCATTCAAGAATCCCGAGGGCTGCCGGCGCTATGTTTATCGGCGCCGCCCTTGCTGTTTCCGGGGCGCTCATGCAGGGAATCACACGGAACTATCTGGCCTCGCCTTCGATCATGGGTGTGTCGGACGGCTCCGCTTTTATCATCACCCTTTGCATGGTATTGCTCCCTCAATCGACATCCATTGAAATGATCATATACTCGTTTATCGGTTCCGCATTCGGCGCGGCTCTTGTTTTCGGGCTGGCCTCCATTCTTCCCGGCGGTTTTACCCCTGTGCAGCTTGCCATTATCGGAACGGTAACCAGTATGCTTCTCAGCAGTCTGTCGGCTGCGCTTTCGATTTATTTTCAAATTTCGCAGGATCTCAGTTTTTGGTACAGTGCGAGACTGCATCAAATGAACCCTGATTTTTTGAAACTGGCCGTCCCATTTTTTGCGATCGGAATCATCACGGCCATGATTCTCAGCAAAAAGGTCACTGCCGTATCATTAGGAGACGACATTTCAAAAAGTCTGGGACAGCAGAAAAGAACCATCAAACTCATGGCGATGGCAGCCGTTGTCATATTGACCGGAAGCTCGGTGGCGCTCGCCGGAAAAATTGCCTTTGTCGGTTTGGTCGTTCCGCACATCACACGTTTTCTCGTCGGATCGGACTACAGCAGGCTGATCCCATGCGCGTGCATCATCGGCGGCGTCTTCCTGACCCTTTGCGATCTTGCCAGCCGATTCATCAATTACCCGTTTGAGACGCCTATTGAAGTCGTCACTTCTATCATCGGTGTTCCTTTCTTTCTTTATTTGATTAAAAGAAAAGGAGGGGATCAGCGTGGTGCGTAAAATGGCCGGAATTTATATCATTCTGATTGCTCTCATATTGCTCGTAAGCTATTTCAGCATGACAAGCGGTTCTTTTTCCGCAAAGCCGGGTGAACTGCTCAGTACGCTTTTCCGCATCCATCCGAATCCGCAATATGACATTTTGCTGTTTCAGCTGAGGCTGCCGCGCATAGTCATGGCTGCTGCCATCGGACTCGGATTGGGGATAGCCGGAGCCGTTATTCAGGCCATTACCAAAAACGGTCTTGCCGATCCCGGTATTTTGGGCATTAATGCAGGAGCCGGAGCGGGAATCGTCACGTTTATGCTTCTGTTTCAGGGACAATCTGAAGCGACGGCACTTGCCTCTGCGATGGGTATGCCTGTCTTCGGCCTCATCGGAGGATTGATGGCGGCCGTGCTGATCTATATTTTCGCCTGGCACCGGGGGCATCTGGAATCGGGCAGAATTATTCTCGTCGGAATCGCCATGAATTCCGGATTCAGCGCGCTGTCTTTATTTCTATCATTAAAAATGGACCCGCAGGATTATGAGATGGCGATGGTTTGGAAAAACGGCAGCATCTGGTCGGCAAACTGGATGACCATTACGGCAATCCTTCCGTGGCTGATCTTGTTCATTCCTCTTCTTATGGCGAAAACGTCATTGCTGGATACCATTCGTTTCGATGAGGACACGGTGAAAAGCCTCGGTGTTTCAACCAATAAAGAAAAAACCATTTTACTCATTGCCTGCATCGCTTTGATCAGCGCATGTGTAACCGCAGCGGGCAGCATGGCATTTGTCGGACTGATCGCGCCCCATATTTCCCGCAGGCTCGCCGGCATTGAGCACAGATACTCATTACCGGTCAGCGGACTGGTCGGTATGCTCCTCGTCATATCCGCCGACTTTGCGGGCAAATTGTTCTTTCAGCCTTCAGAAGTGCCGGCGGGAATTATTCTTGCGATTCTCGGCGTTCCTTATTTCTTTTTTCTTCTGTTTAAGCAAAAGAAGGGGCTGGACGCATGAGAGGCACCCTTACAGAACACCGGATAAACGGAAGGGAATGCACTGTGTATCTTCCTCCGTCCTATTCGGTTCAAACGGGGGCTTTACCCTGTGTGTACGTACTTGACGGAGGATCTTTGTTTTTAGAACAGATAGATAAGCTTGAATTCCAATTTGCAGACGGAACACTTTCCGAATTGATTTTCATCGGCATCAAACCGGCTGACAGACTCGATGAGTACACACCGTGGCCCGCGCCTTCCCTGAGCCCTGCGTTTCATGATTTCGGCGGCAAAGGGAGGCTCTTTCTTGAGGAGCTGACAAATGTCATCATTCCAACTGTTGAAGATATGCATCACATTTCTGCACATTCGGAAACGAGAGGACTGATCGGCGCGTCATTAGGCGGACTGTTTTCGATATACGCGATGCTGCAAAAGCCTGAAATATTCGGCAGAATCGGCTGTATTTCCGGTTCCTTCTGGTATGAAAAATCAGCAGATTATGTCCGCTCCGCACCTTTGCGGCCGGCACGGCGGCGTATCTATATGTCTGTCGGCAGCCGTGAAGCAGAGCAAAAATGTAACATCCAAAACACCATGATCGGACAAAATAAAGGCGTGTACAAAAGCCTGAGGCAAAAAGGCTTTTCTCAATCTCAGCTCTCATTTACGATCGAAGAGGGTGCCGTGCACCATCAAGAAGCGTTCAAACGACAATTCAATTCAGCACTAAGCTGGCTGTACGGAAAAAACCGCTCACGTAGCTGAGCGGTTTTTTTCATACTTGATCACGACCGGCTTAAGTTCAAAGCGTCTCAGCAAATAGCCGAACAAAGCGGCAAGGATTTGCTGAAAGAGCATCCCGATGACGACCGGAACCGCCACTTGAGACGGAAAAAAAGACACGGCGAGAACAGCTCCGGCGCTGATATTGCGCATGCCCCCCGTATAAATCAGAGACACGATTTCATCCTGGCTCCGCTTCATCAGTCTTCCGATCAGCCAAGCCACGGCATAACCCGTCATGGCAATAAAAAATACCATGCCAGCGATGCCCGCAAATTTGATATCCACATGCGTGACATACGGCGCGATTTCCGAACTGTTAATGGCAATGACAATCATCAGACAGATTTTTGAAAAAGGAGACAATGACCGGCTTATCGCCTGAGTCCTTACCGGCGGGGAAAACTGGTTGACCATCATCCCTGCGATGGACGGAATCACCACCATCTCCGCCAGCCCTTTCATCATGCCCCACACATCCATCTGAACATTCGCCCCGGCCAGGACAGACAGGCTTAACGGTACGATAAAAGGAGAAAGTACGGTATCAACCAGGATAATAGACAGCGTCAATCCGACATTTCCCTTATACATCGCAGCCCAAATCAAACTCGTAATTCCGGTCGGGATCACCACACCCATAATCAGCCCCGTCACAGTTAAAGGGTCACCGCTGAAAATCAGATGGCCGCTTCCCCATGCAAAAACAGGCATGAAAATATGCAGAACAAACAATGCCATGATCATCGGGAGCGGCTTCTCGATACTGCGCTTCAGCGATTGAAAATTGGCACTCAGACTGCCCGTAAATGTAATAAATGCAAATATCCACGGCACAGCGCCGGCCATCCAGCTGATATGCTGAGATAACAGCACACCCGCCGCCACACTTGACGGAGTCAAAAGCGGCATGATTCTCCCCAACACTTGGTTCAACTTCTGAAGCCACATCATATGCAAGTCTCCTATATACGGTTTTCAAGTCTCATTCATTATAACAATGCACATCGCCAAATTTAACCGAAAAAAAGCCCGGATATATTCATCCGGACTTCACAAATTCTATGCCATTTGTTTCATTAAATCTCGGCTTTTCTGATTTAATCCCTTTAATTCAGCCTCAATTCCGTATTCTTTACATTTGGCGACAATCTTCTCAAGAGCCGCCGCTCCCGAATCATCCCACACGTGGGCATCGGTCAAATCGATGATAATCCGTTTCACGTCTTCATCATAAACGATGGCATTCATCAGTTCAGACACGGAAGCAAAAAAGATCTGTCCCGTGACCTTATAAGTTCGGACATCTTTCTGTTCGGAATGTGACACAATCTTCAGCTTAGAAATTTTCGCCGTAAAAAAGATTGCGCTTAGCAGCACACCCGCGAAAACACCCTTCGATAAATCATTTGTCAGAACGACTGTCACGACGGTAATCACCATAACGATCGAATCAGTAAGGGGCGCTTTCCGCAAACCTTTAATCGATGACCAGTCGAACGTGCCGATGGACACCATAACCATCACGGCCACAAGCGCAGCCATCGGAATTTTCACGACGATACCGCTTAATACGGCAATTAAAAACATTAAAAACGCTCCGGCCGTAAAAGCCGACAACCGGCCGCGACCTCCGGCTTTCGTATTAATGACAGACTGGCCGATCATGGCGCATCCGGCCATGCCTCCGAAAAATCCGTTCACAATATTGGCGATGCCTTGTCCGCGGCTTTCTTTGTTCTTATCACTATCCGTATCCGTCATTTCGTCAATGATCTGGGCCGTCAGCAACGACTCAAGCAATCCGACGAATGCAAGCGCCAGTGAATAAGGGAAAATAATCCGCAATGTCTCAAACGTCCACGGAACATCCGGTATCAAGAAATGCGGAAGTGAACTTGTAATCCCGCCCATATCACCGACCGTTCGGACATCCGCATGGAAGACCACCGCAATGATCGTCATGACAATAATCGCCACCAGCGGAGACGGCACAGCCGTCGTAACCTTCGGCAAAAGATATATGATAGCCAGTGATCCGGCAAGCATAGCATACATGACCCATGAAGCTCCTTTGAACTGCGGCAGCTGCGCAGAAAAAATCAAGATCGCCAAAGCATTCACAAATCCGATCATGACCGAACGCGGAATAAATTTCATCAATTTCGCTATCTTACTGACACCAAGAATAAATTGAATAATACCTGTCAAAATGGTTGCCGCAAACAAATACTGCAGCCCGTAATCAGCCACCAATGTCACCATGACAACCGCCATTGAACCCGTAGCGGCTGAAATCATTCCCGGTCTGCCGCCGAAGATAGAAATAATAATCGCGATACAAAATGATGCATAAAGCCCGACCATCGGATCGACACCTGCAATAATTGAAAATCCGATCGCCTCAGGGATCAGAGCGAGAGCAACCAGAATACCGGCCAGAATGTCTTTACGGACATTTCCGAACCATTGCTGCTGTAACGTATAATCTTTCAAATGATAACGACTCCTTTTCACTATAAAAATCCGCACCTTATCAGTTGGAAACATTGATTTTTATCTGGGGAATATGAGGCAAGCTTACGGGGAAAAAGGGGACACGCTCAGAGTATAATGTCGTTGAGGAAAGGAATGGTTAACAAAGAGTATCATATTAAACTTTAAAGAAATGTGCAAGACCGTATAAATAAGAAAAGAAAACGGCTCTCACTGGAGCCGTTTCCGCTTTTATAAAAGTTCCGGATCAGACACAAGAATCGTTTTTATTGCGCTGATATCCTTTCTTTCTTTTGTCACCGGGTCGATGCCCATGAGATGATCAATGGCTTCTTCATAATTCTTCAGTTCCGTCTTTTCCGTAATAAAATCATAGAGCTGCGGAAGGTCGGACGCGCATGCTAACGCAGCCTCCATGATCTGACGGGCTTCACCTGTGCCCACAATCGTTACGCCGTTTGACAGCAGCTGGTACGGCCTGACTGTCATCTCATACGTATCATCAAAGCCCATCGGCACGATTCTGCCTCCCTTTTCAATAAAAGGATAAGCCCAATCAAGCTGATTGCCGATCGCGTCAAAAATCACATCAAATTTTCTTCCTTGATTAATCCGTTTCACTTCATCCACGGTTAATGCTTCAGGGTGGTAGACATAATCCGATATCCGGCTCGCCGCTTCGCTTCGGAAACTGCCTATTTCAGTCGCAACCGTCAATCGCGCCAGTTTTTTCACCATCATTTGCACAAGCAGTCCGATCGGTCCGGACCCCAAAACCAAGACCGAGTCCTCCGGCTGAATCGAAGCTTTGTCCACAACATTCAGCACACAGGAGAGAGGCTCAACCAATGTGGCCCGCTCCCATTCCATTGAATCCGGAATTCTGTACATGAACCTGTCTTCTCCCACGTAATATTCCGCAAACGTTCCGTGCGCCCCGATTCCGAGCTGCCAATCCTCGAAGGTTTCGCAATAACACGTCAGCCCTCTCCGGCAATAATGACATTTCCCGCAAAACTGCGTAGGATCTATCACGACGCGGTCTCCGACTTTTACATTTGTCACGTCCGGTCCGATTTCCACGACCGCTCCCACCGATTCATGCCCCATAATCATATGATGGGTTGCATTCATTTTTCCTTTCAGCACATTTAAATCCGTTCCGCATATACCGGTGCCGAAAATTTTCACTTTCACATCATTGGATTTCCGAATTTGAGGCTCGTCCACCTCTTGATATTCAAGCTTATCATTAGGAGTCCAGACCAACGCCTTCATATTTCTCTTCCTTTCTGCCCCAGCGGATTTGGTCTAACAATGTTTGATGAAGCTCCTTCGTTGATGCCGCAATACATGATTGCTGATTCTGATAACTTAAATCTGTCAGAAGCGTTTCGTCCAAAGACCGGCCGTATGCATCCGTAATGACCACTCCCGCTTTCTTCGCCAAAAAGACGCTTGCGGCAATATCATAAGGAAACAAATGCAGCACCTGTCCGTTCCCGACCTGCTGAAAATCTGAAAGCAGCTTCGGATCATCTTTCAGCAGACGATTGCCGATATCCACATAAGCATCCATTTGCCCCGTGATAATTCGTGAAATTGAATAAGAAGCGCTGTTGAAAACAAAAACCCCGCCATTATTAGCCGATTGGTCAATCAGATGGCCGTATGCGTCCGTCATCAGCTTCGCCGGATGCCCGTTAAATTCAAGGCTCCAAAACATATTCTTAATATCCCGCACTCCGCTCAAATTGGGCAATTCTCCCTGATACCCCTCAAATTGAATGACATCGCTGTAAATATCACCGTACATATAAGCGCCCGATTTCAATTCAAGCAAAAAAGCAAATTCGATATCCTTAATCTTTGCGTTTGGCTTATATGAAGCAAGCGCAATCGAAATACACGACATTTCAAGCCCCGCGGCGGCTGGACGCGTTCCGTCTATCGGATCTACAATTAAAATATATTGCGGATCTTCTCCAATCAGCTTCAGGCCGCCATCCTCCGTGTAAAAAGCAACCGGATGGCCCTTTTCTTGAATATAATCCAGCACCGCCTCCTCAGCAGCGGCGTCTATGTTAAATTGGGCGTCGCCTCCCGGAGAATAGCCGTTTACGAGTCGGTTTTTCAGCGTGCCTTTTTGATTTTTCACCTTTTGATAAACAAATTGTCCAAGCCCAATGATATAGTCTCTCACTTGATTTCCTCCAATAGCTTGCGAAGTCTGTAGCAGAGCACTTCGGCTTCACTAAGTGTAATGGTTAAAGGCGGACGGATTTTAAATACATTTCCGAACCCGTAACGGGATGTCCGGAGAATCAGCCCGTAATCCATCGCCCGTTTGGCAATATAATTGGTCAATTCCACATCCGGTTCATTGTTCTCTTTGACAATTTCCACACCGATCATAAGACCGACGCCTCTTACCTCAGAAATAAATGCGAAATCCTCTTTCATCGTTTCTAAGCGATCCATAATATAATGACCGACCGTCGTTACATTTTCCAAAAATCCCGGACGCTGCATGATATCTATGGTTTTACACGCGGCAGCGGCGGCCATCACATTTGAGCCGTACGTGAAGGAGTGCGTATACCCCGGAAGCCCGGTATACTTGTCCTCCGTCAGAGTGGCGGCGACTTGGAAGCCTGTGCCCCCGAGCCCTTTTGCTACCGTCATCATATTAGGTTTCACATCGAAGTGGTCCGCGGCAAACATTTTGCCCGTCCGTCCGAACCCGGTCTGAATTTCATCAAAAATCAGGGCGATATCGTGTTCATCACAAAGCTGTCTCAGCTGTTTAAAATACTCTTTAGGCGGAACGACGTTTCCACCGTTGCCGGATATCGGTTCAATAATCATGGCGGCAATTTTTCCATTGCTCGCATACTCAATAAAATCATTAATTCTTTCTACACACAGCATACCGCATGAATCAGGTTTCTGATTATAAAAACAGCGGCTGCAATACGGATCGGGGACTTGAAGGCCAAAAGAAATTTGCGGCGGGAAAGGTTCTTTTCTGAATGAGTTGCCGGACAAAGCGGAAGTCATATACGTTTGTCCGAGGTGGCTTCGAAATAAGGAGATGACATCGGTTTTTCCGGAGTAATACTGAGCCATTTTAATAGCTCCTTCATTTGCACCGGAACCGCTGCTGACTTTAGGGTGTACTTTTGTGAGATTATCGGGGGCGATTTCTACTAGTTTTTCTGCCAGTTTATTTACGGTGTCTGTTTGAAAAGATGATGTCACATGGATCAGCTTATCGGCTTGTTCTTTAACCGTATCAATGACTTCTTTGTTACCGTATCCTAAATTCAAGTTAAATGTGGCAGAAGCGCAATCAATGTACTCATTCCCCTCTTGATCGTACAGGTAAATCCCTTCTCCGCGCTCCATTACTACATCGTCAACACTGTAATACAAGCTGTCTGGATTCGTGATTTCCTTCGTTCCCACAAATACCACCCCTATGAAATTATTAGAATTTCGCTTTTTATCGTATTAATTATTGAAAATAATGTCAACGATCTTTCTTGTAAAAAATGTTAACAATTTGTTAACGTTACCATAAGGGATGTACGAGAAAAAGTTATGTGATATAGTAACAATACTTGGATTTTTTGTAAAAACGTCATGTCATACGAGTAGAGAGAAATATTATTTTACCAATAAGGAGATAAAATGATGAAAACTCGTCTGCTGTGGATAAGCTGTTTTTCTTATGGATCGATTGCTTTTACACTTGTTATTCTGGGAGCCGTACTGCCTGAGTTACTCACACATTATTCACAAAGCTACAGTAATGGCGGTGTGTTGGTATTCTCTCAGTTCATGGGCTTTCTCATCGGTGTCATCGGAATGCCTTACATGGTGAAAAAGCTTGGGCGCAAAAACGTTGTTATCTTTGGCATGGCACTCATCAGCTGTGAAATGTTCATCACCTTCCTGCCGCCCTGGCCGCTGCTCTTTCTTCTCGTCAGCATCGCGGGGCTTGGCGCCGGATTGGTGGAATCCTGTGTAGGTACGATCATCCTCACCGCTATTAAAGAAAGACAGGCTGTGGCCATGAGCAAGATGGAAGTGGCCTACGGATTAGGTGCGCTTTTCATGCCTCTGCTCTCAGGCTTTCTTATCAACAACCACATGTGGACAATTGCTTTTTTAGTATTAGGGTTATCCAGTTTTGCACTTTTAATCGCATGGAAGCAGATGAGTTTCGGCAGTATTGATCAGCTTCTCATCCGAAAAGAGGTCTCTTCCGCTGACACTAAAAAAGAAAGCACCGGTTATCAGTCACACGGATTGCTTTTTATTACCTTGGCGGGGGCTTACTTCTTCTTTTACGGCGGCAGTGAAGTTTCAATTGTACATTTTATCCCTTCCATTTTCGCTGAGAAATGGGATATCCCCAACTCTTTGGCAACGATAACAGTTACAGTGTATTGGACGGGGATGATCATCGGAAGGTTATTAACAGGCCCAGTATCAGAAAAGCTGACATATCACCGTTATCTTCGTCTCATAAGCATTGGCGGTCTGGCTGCTCTTACTGTATTGGCACTAAGTAAAAACGTATGGTTCGGCTTTGCCCTTTGCTTCTTTTTAGGGCTGTTCATGGCAGGCATGTTTGCAATAGCCCTAATCATCACGAATCATTTTTATCCCGGAAAGACAGAAACGACTACCAGTATTCTGCTCGCTTCAAACGGATTAGGAGGTTCACTCCTTCCGATCGCCGTCGGCTGGAGCTTAGATGAATATCCCGCACAAACTGCATTCTGGCTGTTTACTGCACTGATGGTCCTTATGCTGCTGATTGTGTTCAGTTTAAGAATACTCGAGACAATAAAATCAAACAATCTTCAAAATCACAACAGCAAAGCAAAATCAATGTAAACAAAAAAGCTAATGCCCTTGAAAGGCATTAGCTTTATATATCTATGTGATCTTTCATATAAAAAAACCAGTTCATCATGAACTGGTTTAAGACAGCTTGGCGGCGTCCTACTCTCACAGGGGGAAACCCCCGACTACCATCGGCGCTGAAGAGCTTAACTTCCGTGTTCGGCATGGGAACGGGTGTGACCTCTTCGCTATCGCCACCAAACCATTGAGAGT
>NZ_JAPNNY010000012.1:0-24071 GCF_027853835.1 Bacillus sp. NEAU-242-2
ATCGGCTTGGATGACTTGGCCGTACAGCTTCGGATGTTCAAGGTGAGCCGTTTTCAGAAAAGCGGCCAGCCCCGCCAATACATTGTCTTCCCCCCTGTCGGGGACAAGAAGCTGGATCAGCGTTTTTCCCTTCTGTTTTTCTTTGATAAGACGCTTGACGATCGCTGACAGCTCCGCCGCACAGGCGTCATAACGGTCTTCAATCGGACCTTCGCCGTCAGCCGCACATACGGCGCCGCTTATCTCCTCAGCGTTCATTCCGCCATACAGCGTCACGTATCTGAAAGACTCTTCTTGTCCGCCGCCTTCATCCGGCGGTGATTCCTGCCACTTTGGCTGAAGCAAGAGCGGTTTTCCCTCCGTTTCCTCTTCCAGAAAACGGGCGGTGAGCCCCGTCAATCGGACACATACCTCGCCGTTTTCATCACACAGCTCAATATGATAGGCGCCGTCCGCTGAGGAAAGCACCGCCCACATCGTC
This sequence comes from Bacillus sp. NEAU-242-2, assembly GCF_027853835.1. NCBI lineage: Bacteria > Bacillati > Bacillota > Bacilli > Caryophanales > Bacillaceae > Bacillus > Bacillus sp. NEAU-242-2. The sequence continues at coordinate 482 of NZ_JAPNNY010000012.1, forward strand.
TCACGGCATGCAGAAAACACCTGCATATCCTGGAGGGCAAACGGCAGAAACGGCCGTCCGGACGCGGAACCGTCTGAGAGCACGAGACCGATAGAAGCCTGAAGGGCGGCGTCCAGCATGCTCGGATGCAGGATGAACGGCTCCTTTTCTTCGCGGGCGGACGGCGGAAGAGTGAGCTTCGCGAGCACTTCTCCGCTTCCTGCATAGACGGCGTCAATCGCCTGATGAGACGGTCCGTAGGTGATGCCGAGACTGTCGAATGCTTCATAGCACTCAGCCTTTGACATGCGCCGGCCGCCGCAGCGCGCCTGAACCGCCTCCACATCGAGTACCGGAGCACGCTCCGTCTCTTCGAGCACGGCCTTTCCCTGGAAAAAGACAAGCGGCTCTTCCCCTTCGGCATACGCTTCAAAAGCGATGTCTCCGTTTTCTTCCGGCTGAAGCTTTACATGAAGCGTCACTCCCTCAGAAAGCACCGTCACCGGACGGAGCCAAACGATCTGTTTGAGCCGGACACCCGCTTTCCCGCCCGGCAAGTCTTCAGCGGCAAGCGTAACGGCGGCCCGGGCCATTTCTAAAGCAGCCGCGCCCGGAAGCACCGGTTTTCCATTGACGATGTGATCAGCAAAAAACGGTTCATGCCCTGAAAAAACAGAAGTAAAGCGCTGGGCGGTAAAGGTCGATGTATTCGCATGGAGCAGCGGGTGAAGCTTTTCACGTTCAGCTGAATTCCGGCTTTCAAGCTCTCCCTGAAGACGATCGGACGCCCAATACGTCTGCCTTGCAAACGGGTAGCCCGGCAGATTGCCGATTCGCGGCAAAGGTCCGCCATAAAGCAAGTCCCCTTCGATTTCATAACCTTGACAATAAAAATCTGCCAGCACGCATAACAGTTCCTGATATTTTCTTTGGTCAGAATATGAGGCGCTGCACTTGCCGAGCACTTCTATTATGTGCTCCTGAATATGCTGTCGGCCTGCAAAGTGCTGCGGTACTTTTCCCGAAAACACATAAGGATGATGTTCATTAAGCTTTGCCTGCTTCCATACATACACTGCGTCATCAGCATCTTGAACCACGATGGCGGCGCGATGGTTAAAGTGATGCCGTCCTTTTAGCAACGTATAGCTGAGCTGGGCTAGATCATTTTCTTTCAGTCCGCCATTTTCCGCCCAAGTGATCATATCTTCGATTTTTTCCTGAAGGGCCTCCTTTGTTTTTGCAGACAAAGTCAGTAAATAAGCAGGGGCATCCCGATGAGGTGAAGCGCTGCGCTTATAGCTTTCCATAACGACATGGGCGTTTGTTCCGCTCATCCCGAATGCGCTGACTGCCCCCATTCGGTTTTTATCCGGCAGAGAAGGCCACGGTTTACCCGTTTTATTCACATAAAAAGGACTCTTCTCCCAGTTGATATAGCGGTTTTCCCCGCTGCAATGCAGACTGGCGGGAATCATTTCACGGGAGAATGCCTGTAAAAGACTGATCAAACTGACAATGCCTGACGCGGCAAACGTGTGGCCGATATTGGTTTTAATTGATGTGAGCGCGCAAAATGCTTCTTCGTTTGTATAGGCAGTAAATGCGTCATAAAGCGCGTTAATTTCCACCGGATCACCGAGTTTTGTCCCCGTGCCGTGTGTGACGATATATTCGATATCTTCAGGGTTGATACGGCCCCGGTCATAAACGGAAGTAAGCAGCCGGGTCTGCGCGACGCCGCTCGGAGCGGTAATTCCGTTTGTTTTCCCATCATAATTGATGCCGCTCGCCCGAATCACCCCGTAAATCGGATCACCATCTTCTTCCGCCTCTCTCAGCGGCTTCAGAACAACCGCCGCGGCAGCTTCCCCGGGAACCATGCCGTCAGCCCTTTTATCAAACGCGAAGCATTTCCCGTTTTCCGACAGCATTCCGGCTTTATCTATCGTTTCAAAAAAGTCCGGGGTATTCATGATATTCACCCCGGCCGCAACAGCTGTTGTGCACTCTTTATTCTGCAGGCTTAATACCGCCTGATGGACAGAAACGAGCCCCGAAGAACATGCTGTATTTATCGCCATCACAGGACCTGATAAATTCAAGTGATAAGCCAGCCGCGCCGCCAAAATACCGTTATGATGAGACGTGACATTGCCTTTGTCCTGTGTTAAAAGGTGATAATCTCCTTCTTCCGCACCCACAAACATACCGATCGTCTGCTGCCTGATGTGACTGGCGCCGTAGCCGGCGTCCTCAAGGGCCCTCCACGCTTCCTGAAGAAGAAGCCGCTGCTTCGGATCCATCGTTTCAGCTTCCCTCGGCGATATTTCAAAAAATAAAGGGTCGAATTCGTCCGCCCCCGGTACAGCGCCGAGTTTCCATTTTGAACTTGTGAAGCCTTTTTTTGCGACCGGTGCGACAACGTCCTTTTCCTGAAACAGAATGTCCCACAGCTCGTCCGCCGTGCGCGCCTGAGGAAATCGGCCGCTCATGCCGATAATGGCAATGGAATCAGCTGCCTGACTGCCCTCGGTTCCGGCGTTCAGCTTATTTCTTCCCCTCTGCTTCTTTCGCTTTTCCGTTTCTGCCTTTTCAAAGACAGATTGATCTGCGGATTCAGATTTCTTTTCTTCATAGACATGCTCCATGACGGACTTGTGTTCCGTCAGAAAATAGCGGACGACCTTCTCCAGTGTGGAATGTCCGAAAAACAGGGCCGGGGTCACTTCAATTCCGTAGTGAGCGGACAAAGAAGAGGCGAATTCCGCCAAACTGATAGAATCAAAGCCGAAATCAGCCAGATTGTCAGCATCCGTCAGTCTGTTCTTGTCTATTTTCAAAAGCCCCGCCGCCAGTTCCTTCACATCCCAGCTTACGCATTCTTCCAGTGTAAAGCCTTTCATTTCACTCCGCCTTCCTGAAAACGGGACGTTCCTGTTTACAGAACCCGAATTCGGCCTTTCGCCTTGATCTATCTGCAGGAAGCGTTTGGCCCTCGACGGAAAACCGGCCAGCACGAGATACTGGCTGGACGGCTGGACTAACAATGTTTCAAAAGCTTCGAGTCCTTCCTCTGTGTATAAATAACGCTGTCCGCTGGATTTTAAATACATATCGGTGCTTTCCGCCGTGCCGACATGCATCCCCCCTTCTTTCCAAAGCGGCCAATTGATGGCAAGTGACTTACCGCTTCTGAGTCCGAGGCTCACAAGTTTATCCCGATGACGGACAAAAGCCATTTGGAAGCGGTTCCCCATTGCGTAGTCACAAGAACCGAAGTCTCCTAAAATCGCTGAAGAAGAAGAGAAACAACAGAAGAAGTCAAGCGGCTCCCGTGACAGAACCCGATCTAACACCGCGGTGCCGTCCGCTTTTGGCGATAAGACTTGCTGAAAGGTTTGCAGATCTTTCTCCAGAATGCTTTCAGTGCCTTGAAGACCTGCAGCGTGAATGACACCGTGAATCGGCCCGCATCCTTTCTCTTTCGCTTCTTGCAAACCTTTCTCCATCTGAGCCTGATCTGCGGCATCCGCCTGCACGTAAAACACCTTGGCGCCTGATTCTTCCAATCTCTTTATCTTGTTCAGCACCGGGCCGCCTGCCGCTGATCTCCCCGTCAAAATGAGCGTAACCGGTCCTTTTTCAGCAAAATATCCGGCGAATAATAAGCCTAAACCTCCGCATCCGCCGGTAATCAAGTACGTTTTTCCGCTTTTTATCACACGCTTCTCAACATGGGCAATATCCGTCTGCTTCATTTCCATGACGTGACGGATTTCCCCACTGTACATGACACTGCGGAACGACTCGCTGTGAAGCTCTTCACATACGTTACGGATCAGCTTTTCAAACGGTCCTTTTTGTCCAAAATAAACCGCGGCCGTATCCGTCTCCGGCAGGATCAGTTTCAGCGACCGTTCCAGCCCGATCCATGACTCGGCGTAATTGATATCGGCATCGGTCCCGCACTGAGCGGAAAGAAGAATTCGCCTCGGTTTAGAACGTAAAGAAGCCGCTGCGCGGATCACATGATACAGAATGGAATAGTCTTTCACGGCCTTTTCATCTTCAAGCGGCCATCCATACAAAACGGCATCCGCCTTGCCTGCAGCCGTTTCAATATGCCGAAACGTTTCTTGATATGCTTGTCCGTCAGTGATTTTAATTTGATAATGCGTGTTTGAAAGCTTTTGAGTTTCCTCACCCTGTGAAATAAAAAACACGCCGGCTCCCGGATAAAGGGATTGTAAAGACCGATAAGCATGTTTTCTGGCAGCTTCTCCCGTAAGAAAACAGATGACCGTTTTCAGCTCTTCATGAATGGATTTCTTCAGAGGCTGCTGCGTCCACCTTTCTTCAAATATCATCATCTCGGAGTGTTCCTCTTGCCCGTGATCCTGCTGAGACGGCTGTCTCATTCTCACCCCTTTGATTTCTGCGCATACAATGCCGGTTTCGTCACAAAATTGAATGTCACAGCCGGTTTGATTCTTTTTATTCATATACATCCACATGCCGGATGAGCACGGACGCATGACGCGCAGTTCTTCAACCGCTTCAGGCACGATATGGACTGACGGCTCCGTTTTTGCCAGGACATGAAAAGCTGCGTCCAGAAATTCCGGCGGTAGATGATATCCCGGATTACGGCCGCTTTCATCTGTAAGAGCAAGCTTCGCCCAAACCGTATTTTCTCCCGTATAAAGCTTTTCAACGGTGCGGAACTCCTTACTGATCGTTACACCTGATGTGCCTGGTGTTTCATAATCGAATGACAGCGGGCGGCAGTCTTTTTGTAAGGAGGCAATATCAAGCATGCGGGACGGCTGTATGTTCCCTTGACCGATGATTCCATAATGATGCAGCTTCTCTTCATCACTGTATATTTCATAATGGATGCCTTCCTCGTCTTCAGACAGAAGGGAGAGATTGACGCCCGCACCGTGATGTCCGCCGGTAATCGGGTCAGTCCATGCCGCTGTTCGGATCCATATCTCTTTTTCTTCAGAGCTGTCTGCCGCATGATGATAAGCCGCAAGCGCCATTTCTAAATAAACGGCTGCCGACAGAACCCGCTCCCCTCTCACATCGTGGAAAACGTGTTCCCGGCCTGTAAAAGATGTATGATAGCTTTGCTCCGCCAAGGTTGACGTATTTTCATGCAGGAAAGGATGCACATATTCAGTTGTTCCTGTTTTTGGTTCTTCCCGCTTCATCCAGTAGCTTTCTTTTGCAAATGGATAAGACGGCAGACTGATACGATGCGGCAGCGCGCCTTTATATAAAGATGCCCAATCGACGGACGTCCCGTGAACCCAGGCATTCAAAAGACTGTCAAATTGACGTTTTTCCATCCAATCACCGACTGTGCCTTCCGTCGCTGTGACAGCACTATCACTCCGGCCCGTAAACACCCCGCTTACGGAACCGGCATTATTCAGAAAAGCAGTCAGCTTCTGTTCCAATTCAGAAACAGAGTCCGCTGTCATCGCCAGCCGTTCTTCCATCGGGACCCTGCCGACTTGAAGGGTAAATGCCGCGTCAAGCAGATTTACATCTGTAATTGTTCCGTTTCCGGCGGCATCCGACAGCAACAGAGCCCGCTCGCGCAAGCGGTCTTTATCTTTTGCCGATAAAACAAAAAGCGCCGGACGGCCGGAGTCCGCCGAAGTCATTTCAGCCGGTTCATACTCTTCTATAAGCAGGTGGGCATTTGCCCCGCCCGCTCCGAAAGAAGATGTACCCGCGATTCTCGGATATTCCCGTGTTACTCCTTCAGATTCTATGACCGGCCGTCTCCATTCCGCCGTTTCCTGCTGCACGATAAAAGGAGAAGTTTCAAAATCAATTTCCGGGTTCAGCTGCTTTGAATGCAGCGACGGCACCAGATATCCGTGTTTCATCTGAAGAAGAATTTTGGTGACGGCAGCAATGCCCGCCGCACTTTCCAGGTGTCCGATATTGGATTTAACAGAACCGATGGAACAAAATTGCTTTGCATCCGTATAGCGGCGGAAAGCCTTGGTTAACCCCGCGATTTCAATCGGGTCTCCCAAGGAAGTGCCGGTGCCGTGGGCTTCCAGATAGCTGATTGCTCTCGGGTCAATCCCTGCCCGCTCCATTGCGTCTGCGATCACTTCCCCTTGTGCATTCGGGTTCGGAACGGTGAACCCGTTCGTTTTGCCGCCGGCATTCAGAGCGCTTCCTTTAATGACACCGTATATATGATCATGATCTTCAACAGCCTTCTTCAACGGCTTTAACACGATACAGCCGACGCCCTCTCCGTCAACAAACCCGTCAGCCTTATCACCGAACGCTTTGCACGCGTTTGACGGCGACAGCATTCTCATAGAAGAAAGTCCGATATAATGAACCGGATCTGTAATCAGGTTTACGCCGCCGGCAATCGCGCATTCAGATGCACCTGTTCTGATGCTTTCTGCGGCGAGATGAATGGCGGTTAAGGATGAGGAGCATGCGGTATCGACCGCGATGCTCGGACCGTGAAAATCAAACACATAGGATACGCGGTTCGGGATAAAGTGGTAGTGGGCCCCTGTCGGATAGTTGCCATTCATGACACCTGCAAAGACACCAACCTTTTTACCGGCGCATAGTGAATCAGGGGTATATCCGGCATCCTCAAGGGCCGCATAAGCGGTTTCCAGAAACAGTCTCTCCTGCGGGTCCATGCGCTCCGCTTCTTTCGGGGAGATTTTAAAAAACAGCGGATCAAATTTATCAATGTCTGTTAAAAAGCCGCCCCACTTTGTATACATCCGGCCTTCCTTACCTTTTGTCTCATCATAGTAGTCCCGCCAATCCCAGCGGTCTTTCGGAATTTCGGTGATTCCGTGTTCACCGGTCTTTAACCGTTCCCAGAACTCATTAACATTTTCAGCTCCGGGATACTTCCCGGCAAGACCGACAATTGCCACTTCAAGGTGTTTTGAGGGCGGTTCGGAAGCGGGCGGCGCTTTTTCAGAAAAAGATGCCGCTTGGCGCTTCGTCAATCCGGCGCTTTTTTTGCGGCTTTGCTTTTTCTGTAGAGTGTGCGGCACCTTTTCGGCTTCTTTATTTGTCTTGAAAATCCCAGCCATATCTTCCTGTCTTGAGCTGACGAGATATTCCGCTAATCCGCCGATTGTCGGATACTCGAAGAACAATGTGCTGCTGATATCAGGGACGTCTTCCCGCACGCGGTTGGTCAGCTGTACGATTAAGATGGAATCGATTCCGTATTCTTCAAGGGGCGTATGGGCTTGAACGTCCTCAATCGGCATCTTTAAGATGACGCTGACGATCTGTTTCAGATACTCTGTGCTTTTTTCAAGCAAAGAGCCGGATGATACCGCTTCAGTATGAGGGAGTTCTTCTGAAAATCGCGCATGCAGTTCGCGCTCCTTCGTTTCAGCCAAGTATGCGGCAAGCTCTTCTATCGTCCGGTATTCAAAAAACAGCGTGCTGCTGATATCAGGGACGAGATCCCGCAGCTCATTCGTCAGCTGAACGATCAGAATAGAGTCAATGCCGTATTCATCCAGAGGAGCCAGCGGGTTTATCTCTTCTGCCGGCATTTTTAATACTTTTGCCGCAGCCCTTATCAGAAAAGCCGCTGTCTTTTCCGAAAGCCCCTCTCCCGCTTGTTTGATGGGGAGCTGACGATCAGAGGATGTTCGCGGTACGTTTGATTGGCGCTTTTGCGCGGTGTAAGCTTCCCTGCTCTGCCTGATGACTCCGTTGCTTTTCGCTGTGATAATCTGCTGGGTGTGCAGACGTTCGTTTTCAGCCGGAAATTGAATGGAATGAAAGCCTTCAGCCATTAAAACGGATTTCCATGTTTCCGGATAAAGACCGGGGCACCCCGGAATCCGCAGCACCTCATCTTCGTACAGCCACCAGCCCTCTAATAAGCCGAATGTAACATGTGTAAACGGCGTATGCCCGCCCAGTTCATTAACGAGCAGCAAACCGTCTTTTTTCAATACGGCTTTTGCCGTCCGTAAGGTTTTCCGGATATTTTTGGTAGCATGCAGCACGTTTGCGGCGATAGCGATATCGTAGGTTCTCAGATGTAATCCCTGGCCCGCCGCAGGCTTCTCCACATTAAACAGCTGATACGTCAAAAACGGATTGTCCGCGCCGTATTCCTTTTCGGCATGCATTAAAAAAGCTTTTGACAAGTCGGTATAACAGTATTCCTGAATATGGTTTTGATAGGGGCGGAGCTTTTTAAACAGTGTGCTGCTCGTTCCGCCGGTGCCCGCTCCGATCTCCAGCAGACGGATGTTTGCCTCAGGATTGTATTTAATTACATTTTCCACATAAATACACGCTTCATTTGCCAGCACATCGTTGTAATAATCAGCGAGAATGTTATGCTTATAGATTCCTTCAACAAGCTCCATTGAAGAATCGGGAAACATCACGTCAGTGGCTTTTATTTTGCCTGTTAAAATGTCAGGCAAAGCTTGAATGACGGTATCCGCCAGCAGAGCCTGCGCTTTCATATCCGGATCTTTCAGCCATTCGTTTTTCTTCTTATGCCACTCTTCCCACACCGCGGCCGTTTCACCGCTTTTAAAATCGCTGTCTAAAAGACGTATGCTTTCTTCCAGCCAGCGCTCATATAAAGGCAGACAGGAAGCTGCCGGCGCTTCGCCGGTCAGACCCATTGAACGCAGCGTCACCCGCAGCACTTGCAGCAAAAGCCGATTCAATTCTTTCATTTGATTGCTTATTTCTGTTCTTAAGGATAACTGTGTACGGTCTTTTTGTTTGTCTCCCTTACCCAAAACCTTATCCTCCTAAGAAAATTAAATTTGCTCCGTCATTTTGACAGGCAATCAGATAGTCACAAATTCATGAGGGTTCATTCCCTCGATCGGAATCGGCTTGGTCAGCTTCATCAGCCCCATGCGGGAGATCGGCTGCGTCAGCAGAGTTTCCAGCGCCTGCATCCCATCCGCCCGGCTGATCAGTCCGAGACCGATTGCACTCAGTCTGTCAAACTCTTCAGAAATGTGATTGTCAGCCCGCTCCCAATACCCCCAGTTCATCACTTTGACCGGGCATGACAGCCGCCCGGAAAGCTCATGGGCAAATGCGTCTTTAAATGCGCACCCCGCCGCATAATGACTTTGATTCGGATTCTTAATATATGAAATAACCGAAGAGAAAAAGAGAATAAAGTCCAAAGACTCTTTCGCAAATACTTCGGCAATGTTGACGGAAATATCCACTTTCGCCGCAAGGCCGGCGTGAAACTGTGATTCTTCCATATCTTTTACGCTTTCATTCGCAAATACCATCGCTGAATGAACGACGCCGCTGATGGTGCCGTATGTGTTTTTAATCTGTTCATAGACGCGCTGAAGCGATGGAAGATCAGAAGCATCTGCGGCTATATATTCGGGAGCCGAGCCTGATGGCCGGTACCGGTCTATTTTTTGGCGTATCCGGCTGTCCAGCGGCCGCCTCCCGATCCAGACGACTCGGGCTTTATACGTCGTCACCATATAATCTGTCCAAACCTCGCCGATGCCTCCCGCACCGCCGATGATGACATATACGCCTCCATATCGGTAAGGAACACTTTCAGACGGCCCGCTTTGGACCGGAAGCAATTGAGGCCGGTGCCATTCCTGATGTCTGCGCACCCATGCTTTACCCGTACGGTCGCGGGGCAGGCTGAATATGTCTTCTGTGGGGAAATCCCCCCCGTCTTCAAGATCGACCAGACGGATGTGCCAGCTCGGATGTTCTTTTGCAAGAGACCCGACGAAACCATGCACACTGGAATGAGCGGGACGCACCTCATCATATTGGGTGATAGGCTGTGCTTGGTGCGTAATCACCGTCATCCCGAGCTGCTCTTTTCCATACCCGAGACCGATAAGAGCTTTGGCCGCTCTGAAAATTTGCAGCACCCCGCTTTTTTGATCATGGATGTAAGAATCAGCCGGCTGAGGGGCAAACCAGATCATATGCTGAATCTCACCGAGACGGCGGAGCCGATCGGATATCACTTCAACGGAAGCACTTTGGCTGCTATCAAATCGCACAGCTTTAGGAAACAATCGTAAAACCGCGTCCGCCTGCCCGTCTGTACCGCCTATGATGACAGCTTTTGCTTCAGAAATGGGGAAGCCGGTTTGGTTGTCTATCGGTTCCGCGTCCCATACCTGCATCAGTTTGACGGCTCCGGTAAGGTTACCCGGCAGATCGTATTGCTTGTCATCCGTTTCAGCCGGCGCACTTTCGGCCATCCGGGCAGAAAATCCTTTTATTCTTACACACACATTGCCGCGTTCATCACATATATCAATGTCCATTCTTCGCACGGCCGGTGTTTCATGCGTCACAAACACGGCCGCCCACATGTTTGGACTGCACGGATGAAAAACGGTCAGTTCATGCAATTCAAAAGGCATTAACGGCTGCTCCGGATAACCCGCTTTATCTTCATTCATAACGCCGATGGCCGCCTGAAAAGCGGAATCAATCAGACTCGGATGGAGCACAAACTGTTCGGCCTCATCACAAACGGAAGCAGGGAGCACCAATTTAGCCAAGGCTACTTTTTCCCCGCAATAAATGTGATCAATTCCTTGATGTGAAGGTCCGTATACAATTTCCGCCTTTGCAAATGCCGCATAGCAGTCTTCTTTTGACAGCACTTTTTTGCGGCAGCGCGCTTTCAGCTGTTCAATATGCAAAACCGGCGCCTCAGACAGCGGCTCAATCACAGCACTGCCTTCACAATAAATGTCTGAATCGTTTTCATTGCTGTACACTTGAAATGAAATATTGCCGTTATCCTCTAAGGAAAGACCTGTCGTCATACGCAGCGGCTCTTTTTTATGAACGGCCTGGCGTATCCAGCTGATATACCGCAGCGAAATGCCGGTTTTAGCCGTGTATTCAGCGGCTAACGGCGCGGCAGCCAGTTCAGCCGCGGCTCTCGCCATTTCAAGATAAGCCGCCCCGGGGAGAACACGCTTGTTTCGGACGATATGATCGGCTAAGAAGAATTCATCTCCGTTCAGTACCGTGCTGAATTTTTGTTCTAACAAATCTGAAGTATTGCGGTGAAGCAGCGGGTGAAGCCTGCTTTCTGTATTTACGGAAGTGACGGGATGATCGGGCTCCGGTATCCAATAGCGGTCCTTTGCAAACGGGTACGTCGGCAGACTCATCCTGCGCGGTTTCTCCTCCTGATACAGCCGCGTCCAGTCTATCTCAAATCCTTTTGACCACAGCTCCGCAAGTTTTTTGTAAGTGCCGCTGTCCGTCCATTTTCGGATCAGCTCCTCCGTATCCTGATCATCATTCAGGAAACCCCTGATTTCCGTTCCGCTATCAGACCGCCCTTGAAAGCAGCCGTCAATCTGCCGTTTTCGTTCTGTAAATTCGGTTAATTTCCTGATCAGGTCCGCTTGATCGTTCACTAAAAAAACAAGCCGTTCTTCCATTGCCAGCCGTCCCGTTTGCAGCGTATACGCCAGTGACCGCAGGGAAAAAGGTTCATCAGACTGCTTCTCTAAGCCGGACTGACCGAAAAGACCGGAAAGAATATTCTTATGTTTCTCATCGTTTGTCAGACATTCTGCTAAAGTCCGGACGGAAGTATGCTGTATGAGATCAGTCATGTCTATTGCCAGCCCGTATTGATCCGTCAGCCGCTCAGAAAACTGTGTCAGCTGCATGACATCCAAGCCGAATTCCTTCCAATCCTGTTCACCATCTACCGAGCCGGCCTCTACATGCAGAACTTCGGCCAGAGCACCGCGCAGCGCATTTTCCAGCTGATTTTGCATTGTATCTATTTTGTCATGAAGCGGCCCGCTTCCTTCAAGCGCTTTATCTTTGAGAAACATCAGCAGGCGGGCAGCGTATTCCTTCAGCCGCTCCGGATTTTTCGCTGATAGAGGCACGATATACGGTCTCTCTTGATTCTCCGTAATGCCGGGGTTTTTGGGCCTGTACTCTTCTAAAATGAGATGAACGTTTGAACCCGTCGCCCCGAATGAACTGATGCCTGCGCGTCTCGGACAGGAATGTTCTCTGCCGTTCTCTGTATACGCCGGCTTTTTCCATGACTCGGTTTTTTGCTGCACGTAAAATGGCGAGTCCTCTAAACGGAGATACGGATTAATCGTCTCTGAGTGCAAAGAAGGGACAAGCGTTTTGTGAAACAGCTGCAAAACCGTTTTATGAAGCCCGCTGATTCCGGCGGCTGATTCCGCATGTCCGATATTCGATTTAACGGAACCGATCGCACAAAATTGCCGATCCTCCGTAAACGTGCGGTAAGCTTTAACAAGACCTTGTATTTCAATCGGATCTCCTAAAGAAGTTCCGGTTCCATGCGCTTCCACATAAGAAATCGTCCTGGGATCGATCCCCGTCTTTTCAAGACATTCGGCTATCATATCCCCCTGCGCCACGGGGCTCGGCACGGTAATCCCGCTGACGGTTCCCACGTGATTGACGGCGCTGCCTTTTATCACCGCATAAATATGATCCTTATCTTCTTCGGCTTTGTGAAGCGGCTTCAGCAGCACGGCCCCGATGCCGTCAGCTGAGACATAGCCTGTGCCGCCTTCGCCGAACGTGCGGCACAGCCCGTCACTCGAATGCATATCCATCAAGCCGTATGTGATATATTTTGTCGGGTGCAATGATAAATTGACGCCTCCGGCAAGAGCTGCTTCACATTCACCGCGTCTCAGACTTTCCGCCGCCATATGGACGGCCGTCAGAGATGACGAACACACCGTGTCAACCGCCATGCTCGGCCCGTGAAAATTGCAGAAATATGAAACCCGGTTTGCGATCGGCGCATAGTTCAAGGGATAAGGAAAGACCAGCCCTTTGGCCGCAGCTTCAGCGCCGGCGAGAGAATAATCCATATGCATCACCCCGGCAAACACACCGACGTTCATTCTCTTATTCGGCCCTTTCGGCTGAACGATTGTTTCCGGGGTGTAGCCCGCATCCTCAATCGTTTCCCAGCATGTTTCTAAAAACAATCGTTCTTGCGGATCTTTAGCTTCTGCCTCCCGCGGAGAAATCCGGAAAAATTTCGCATCAAAACAATCCGGATCGTCTATAAAACCGCCCCATTTGGAAATCGGCTTGCCGGACGGCGATCGCAAATGCTCATATTTCCTCGTATCCCAGCGGGAACGAGGCACTTCCGTTACGCTGTTTTCTCCATTTTTTAAATTTGTCCAGAATTCACGAAGATTTTTGGCGCCGGGGTACCGTCCCGCCATCCCGACGATCGCAATATCTCCATTCTGCGTTCCGGCTGACGCCGATTTTTTCACACGGATTTGGGTCGTCCTCTTTTTTTCCCTGTGCAAAGGTTCAGCATTTGAATGCCCGCTTTGAGCATGGCCGAAGCCGGCTCCGTAATGTTCGCACAAATATCCCGCCAATTCCGTGATTGTCGTGTATTCAAATAACAGCGTCGGCAGAAGCTGCGTTCCGATTTTTCGTTCAATTTCCTTTACCATGTCCAACAGCCCCGGAGAATCCAGCCCCATTTCATAGTAGCCGATATCCGGGTCGATCTCTTTCACAGGTTTGTTCAATCGGGCGGCAAGCAATTCTTTTAAATAAAGGATGCACTGTTCAGTAAGGCCGGCGGAAGACGCCGCAGATCGGGGCTCGGAAGGCGCCGGTTCCGCTTGCAGAGCCGGGACGGCATTCCGCCCGTCAGGTTCTTTCTTTTGCCGTTTCTGATTAATCAGTTCCGGGTCCCTCACCCGTTTATTGGCGAAGTTTTTCAGTTCGCCGACTTTTCTGCCTTCCTCATTGAAAAACTCCATTGTCACGTAAACGAGATCTTTCTTACGGGTGACGGATTCTTTTTTTATCTTGGTGATACATGTCGTCTGCAGCAATTCGGCGCAATAAAACGATTCATAAAACAGCGGCAGAAATAATTGCCCCTCCTCCCTCGTCAAAGGAGCGAGATATACATTGGAGCCGATGCTGCTCGCATCTATCAATGCGGGATGAAACATCGCCTCTTCTGCATGTTCCAGCTGATCCTTTTGCACCGACAGATCAATATAAATCTCTTTTTCAGTCTGGTAGACGCTTCCGCAGCCTTTCATCATTCCTGAATGAACCAGTTCTTGATCCCTGCATTCCGCGTAAATGTCCTCAAGCGGTATTTCTGCCGCCGTTTGTTTTACGGCATCCATCCGGACGCTCTCTTGGAAGCCGGCGGGCTTGACGGAATGCATTTGCGCCGCGGCATATATCTTTGTCTCTGCTGCTTCGTCACCTTGTTTTTGCCCTTTCACCTCTACCTTCCATTGCCCTTCGCCGTTCTCTGTACAGTCAACGGAAAGCAGGATTGTTTCTCCCTGTTCAGGAGCTAAAGGGTGAAAAATCGATAAGTGCCTGAGTTCAAGGCCGGCATGAAAAAAACCGTTTTCTCTGAAAGTCTGATAGATCAGGTCAATATAAGCCAGACCCGGCAGCAGTTCCTTTCCATAGGCTTTATGATGTTTCAGAACGGGATGCTGATTGTTAATAAGAAGCTGCTCTTGCATATGAACTTCCTCCATATCGACGTTCAATTTTCAGCGCAATCAGTAAGTCTTCATTTGTTTCCAAAACGTATTCGGGCGGGACTCATGTGCGTTTTCATGCAGGTTTTCAACTTTGTCCGAACGGATGGGCCGGCGTTTTAATTCCTGTCTCGGCAAAGGCTTTCTAACCGGGGTGTACGCCTCCTGCTCCCAGGCTTCCACTATGACATGGGCATTCGTCCCTCCGTCAGCGAAGCTGCTGACGGCGGCAATCCGCGGTGAATCCGTCCATTCACGCAGCGCGTGCGAAAAATAAAACGGCGAGGCGGACAGATCGTAATGCGTCATCGGCTCTTTGCCCGAAAGGAAAGGCACACGCATTCGGCGCGAAAGCATAAGCACTGTTTTAATGAATCCGGCAATCCCTTCAGCGCATAACGGGTGTCCGATATTCGGCTTCATCGACCCCAATTCGCAAGGCGCGCTGTTTTGCATACGGTACACCGCTTCAATCGCCCTCAGTTCCAAAAGGTCTGTTACTTCAGAGCCTGAACCGTTTGCTTCAATGTAGCTGATATCCTCCGCTTTTCTGCCGCTTTTGGCAAGCGCCTTGGCCATCACTTCTTTCTGCGCCTGTATATTCGGTGTGGCAGGCCCCGCGGTTCTGCCGTCATTGTTTACGGAAATGCCTTTAATGACCGCATGAATCCGGTCCCCGTCTTTTACAGCCTGGGCCGCTGTTTTTAAATACACCATTCCGACGCCTTCTCCCAATACGATGCCGCCGGTGCGGCGGTCAAAAATATGAAACGCAGGCTCTTCGCTTAACAGATTGCGAAGTTCGAACATCCGGTGGGTTTGACCGGATTCCAGCAGACTGACTCCCCCGACCACCGCTGAGTCGATTTCACCGCAAGAAAGCGCCTGTATCGCCATATTCATACCGACAAGCGCTGAAGAACAGGCCGTATCCAAAACAAGACTCGGCCCCTTCAAATCAAAAAACTGAGAAAGATTGGCCGCCAAGTAATTCGGGCCGGCGGCGACTATCGGATTTTTTGCATGCTTCAGACGGTTTTCGTCAGGCATACTGCCGCCGCGTCCTCCTAAATAGACACCGGCTGACCTGCCTTTCATTTCTTGTAAAGAGTAACCGCTGTCTCTGAACAGATGAAGCGCCTCTTCTAATATAAGAAAGGACTGGATATCCATTGCCTTGATGTCTTCTTCGGGAATAAGGAAAAACTCCGGGTCAAAATGCGTTACATTTTTTAAAAGGCCCGCATAATCCGCCTTCTCCGTTTTCCAGCGTTCTTTCGGCACCCTTTGAATAGCCGACGTCCCTTCAGACAGCAGCTTCCAATAAGCTTCAATTGATTCAGCTCCAGGAAAACGGCAGGACATTCCGACAACAGCGATGTCTTGCGCCGCTGCAGCGCCAGAAGGCTGAATGACAGCGGCTGCTGTTTGTTTGGGAACGTCCGGGATTACAGGCTGAACCGGTTTTGAAACGGCATCTTTGATTTCCGGATATGCCGTTTCAAGCCATCCCTCCAGCGCAGCAACCGTAGGGTATTCATACAGCACCGCCGGGTCAAGGTCAGCTTTGATCCTCTTTCCGATCGCTCTGGACACTTGGGCAAGCATGATGGAATCGGCTCCGTAATCTTGAAACGGTGTATCAGATTCAAATCTTGACGGCTCCAGTCTTAATTCCCGGCAGCAAATGCCCGTCAGCCACTCCTCTACGCTTTCTGTCTCACCCTGTACATGCTGCTTTGTTTCGGTAAGGCCGGTTGAAAGCATCAGACGGTCGGGCTCCCATTTTTCCGGGTGAATGACGGCCGGCATAATAACAGATCCGCAATCGCCTGCCATAACGGCATCAAACAGACTCAGCCCTTCTCTGTCAGTGATGCTCTTTAAACCGCTTTTCAGATAGGCCCGGCTTTTTGATTCGCCCATACCCGTTTCTTTCCAGCTCGGCCATTGGATGCTCAGCACCGGAAAACCTTTTGCGGCCGCAAAATAATCCATATAGGCGTTAGCCATGGCATAATCGCTTTGTCCCGCTCCTAATTCCGGCATCACGCCGGACACTGAAGAAAACAGCGCAAAAAACCGGAGAGGCTCCTTGTGCAGCGCTTGATACAAAAGGTCCAGCCCGTCTGTTTTAGGTTCAAGCACGGGCATCATCTGTTCTCTCGTTTTGCGGATAAAGGCTGGATGATCGAGATCTACGGCTCCCGCTGCGTGTATCACGCCTCCTATCGGCCCCATCTTCTCTTTCACCCGGCTGACGGCCTGCTCATATTCAGGGCCGGAAGATACAGACAGCACTTCCGTTCGGACACCTTTTTGTTCGAGCTCTCTGATTCTTCTCACTTTATCGGAAAACGGGGAATTCCGTTTGATATGATCATCCCACTCCGCTTTCGGAGGCATTGTTTCTTTTCCGGTAAGCACGAGTTTCGTGACTCCGTAACGTTCGGCAAAATGCCGGGCGAATAAATATCCGAGTCCCCGGGTCCCTCCGGTGATCCAGAGCACATGGTCTTTCGGAAATGAAAATTCTTTTTCAGCTAAGCTGTTTGTTTCCTTTAACCGCGCGTGATAGCGCACATCGTTTCGGTAACACACTTCGATGTCTGCAGAATCGCGAAAAAACTCCTCTGCGATCTGGTTTGCCAGCTCGGGATCTTCGGCAGTCCGTTCTGCATCCATATGCCGCGAGCGGATATCCTTATACTCACTTTGGAGCATCCGGTACAATCCGGCCTTTTTTGCACCTGAAAGATTTATCGTTTCATTTGCAAAAGGTTCAAGCCCCTTTGTCACACAAAGCAGCTGAAGCTTTCGGCCGCGGTTTCTGTTGTCAATGAGACACTGCAGACGATGAATCCAGCCGTCATCATGCTTGATTTCCGTCCCGCACCCCGTCACATCAATCAGACCGCCAAACCGGGCCGCGTCCCCGGATATTTCCGGTGATGCAGCGTCAATGATTTCAGACTCGGGGAAATAACGGGACAGCTCAACGGCCAAATTTCCTGTCTGGTGATCAGCAGCTATTCCGATGACGCCCCGCACTTCCTTAACCGGAACACGGCTGCTTTCTGCCCAGCTTTTCTGTAAAAAGCGGAATTCACGAAATGTTTCAGAATGTGTTTCAGCATCACGAACATTGTCCGGCGCTGCATCGCCCGGCCAATAACGATCCTTTATAAATGGATAACCAGGAAGGCTGACGCGATGCGGCAGGCTGCCGTTATAAAGCTCTGACCAATCAATCTTCAGCCCTTTTACCCAAAGTTCCAGAAGCTTTGCGAATTTTTTTCTTTTCATCCATTTACGGACGGCTTCCTGCATATCTTCATCCTTAAAAACGGCTAGAATATCTTTATACTGTTTGCTTTTTCCCCTGAAGCAGCCGTCTGTTCCGCCGTCAATAAAACGCTGCAGTTTTTCCGCTAACTGCTCTGTCGACGTCACGATAAACGCCGCACGTTCTTCCATCGCTTCTCTTCCGGTTTGAAGGGTGTAAGCCGCATCCCGGAGGCTGCGGTCTGTGACGTCATTTTTTCTGATCGCTTGAAGAAGCTGCTGCGCCCGCTGCTTCAGGCTGGCCTCCTGTTTGGCGGATAATAAAATGACTGCGGGATCTTCATCTGTGAATGGCTCAGAAATCTCCCTATCAGGTTCAATATATTCTTCTATCAATATGTGGGCATTTGCCCCGCCCGCGCCAAAAGAAGAGATTCCCGCGATTCTCGGAATCTCTTTCTGCGCTCCGTTTTCCTCAATGACCGGCCGTTTCCAGTCTGCCAATTCACGCTGCACCGCAAACGGCGTCCGGTCAAATGCAATATTCGGATTCAATTTTCGGCAATGTAATGAAGGGGCCAGCTTTCGTTTCTGAAACTGGAGCAGCAGTTTTGTTACACCGGCGATGCCTGCCGCGGCTTCCAAATGCCCGATATTGGATTTAACTGAGCTGATGGCGCAAAAGCCTTTATCTGACGTTTTCATTTGAAATGCGCGGGTCAAACCGTCAATTTCGATCGGATCTCCGAGTTCAGTGCCCGTGCCGTGGGCTTCGATACAGCTGATCATCCGCGGATGTATTCCTGATTTTTCAAGCGCGCCGGAAATCACGTCAGCCTGGGCGCTCGGACTCGGCACTGTATACCCGTTTGTTCTGCCGCCGTGATTGATATGAGTGCCGCGAATCACCCCGTAAATATGGTCCTTATCAGCCATCGCTTTTGACAGCGGCTTTAACAGCACGGCCCCGACGCCTTCCCCGGGAACAAATCCGTCCCCGCCTTCACCGAAACTTTTGCACGTTCCGTCTTTTGAAAGCATTCGATAGGCGCTGAGCTCCGCATAAGCCGAAGGATGCGTATACACATTCACACCGCCGGCAATCGCCATGTCACATTCGCCGCGAAGGATGTTTTCACACGCTTCATGAATTGCAGTCAGCGAAGACGAGCACATCGTGTCGACCGGCATGCTCGGCCCTTTCAGATTAAGAAAATAGGAAACTCTGTTGGCCGCTGAACTGAACGACGTTTTCGGCTGCAGGGTGCCGCCGTTTTTCCAGTACATTCCGTACCCGTTTTTCGTAATGCCCGCAAAAACGCCGACCCGGCCGTTATACAGATTCTCAAGCTGTTCCTTCGTATAACCGGCATCCTCCAGCACCTGCCAGCACATTTCAATAAAGAGACGCTCCTGCGGGTCCATATTCAAAGCATCACGGGGTGAAATTTGAAAAAACAGCGGATCAAAGAAAGCGGCATCTTTCAGAAACCCGCCCCGCTTACTGTAACTTTTCCCTGCTTTCACGGCCGCTTCGGGATCAGGGTTGTAGTATTTCTCCTTTTCCCAGCGCTCTTCGGGAATTTCCGTCACACAGTCTTTTCCGGCCGCTAAGTTATCCCAGTACTCTTCAAGTGTTTCAGCTTGCGGATAACGTCCGCTGACGCCGATAATCGCAATCCCTTCTTTTGTCTGTTTCTCATTGGAAAAAGCAGGCCGTTTCTTTCGCTTGATAAACGACGGAAGCACCGGAAAATCTTCATTTGCCAAAACCTGTTCTGATATGCCTGAACGGTGCTCATCATCATTTGTCCATTTTCGGCATTCTTTCGGATAATCCGTGACAAAGTGAGCTGCCAGGGAGCCCAGTGTCTTATATTCGTAAAAAACCGTTTTGGAAAGGTCACCGAAAAGCAGAGACAATTCGCGGTTCAATTTCGTCACAGTGACGGAGTCGATTCCGTAAGTTTCCAGCGGCTCTTCAGTATCTATGTTGGAAACAGCAATTTTTGCAGTCAGGCCAAAAAGCGTTTTGAGCTGAAGAAGCGTTTGTTCATACAAACGTTCACTGCGGTGTTCGGTATTGGTTTTTCCGGAAGCGCCCGTCTTGATGACAGGCTGCAGCTTCAACCCCGACAGGGAAGCCCATATTTTTCCTTCTTCATCACATAAATCAATATAAAAGCTCCCCGCCTTCTCTTGTATCTCGGCCCATACCTTGTCAGGACAAGATTCATAAAACAAAAGCTCGTCCAATGAAACCGGGGCGAGCGTTTTATATTCTTTGCCGCCAAGCAGCGCGCATGCCTCTGTCACACTTTGCATCACACAGGGAGGGAGGCCGAATCGGGCGGATTCTTTTTGGTCTGTCAACGGAATTGAAATGTCTGCCAGCATCCGTCCTGCTGAGGCGTAAATACGCTCAATTCCTTTCATGTGCTCACTGTATTGAACGGTATCGTTCTGAGTGATGGCTTCAATTTGCTGCTTATCCATCAGGGAACCGCTGTTTTCCTTCAAGCGGCTGATATCCAGCATGCCGGGCGCAGCATCAACTGGCTGAATCGTCCCTTGGCTGTACACATCATAATGACTGGAATCAGCAGAAAATGGATTATAAATCTCAAACCTTTTGGCTTCACCCTCTGCGGGTATCAGCCTGATCTCGATATGGAACGGCTCAGCCTCAGTCAAAATGGGCTTTGACCACACGATATGCGTCAGCCGGACAGCCGCAGTCTCCTTTACTGTCAAAACAGCCGCAGCTCTCGCCATTTCCAAAAGAAGTTCTCCGGGCATAAGCTTTTTATGCTGTAAAGAAACATCAGCGAGAAAAAATTCCCGGCCGCTGAAAGCTGCCGAGAATCCCTGTCCCGTTTCATCGAAAATATGCTGCTGAGCAAGCGGATGAAGGGAATCCGCTTGGCGAAGTCCCATCCGCATATCATAATCGCGCAAAATGCCGATCGCATCCTGTTTTGTCATTTTTTTATTTTTGACGTCAGAAAAAACCCGGTGCAGAAACTCTTTCATATGGTTTCCTCCATTACGCTAATCCCTGTAAAAACCGATCGTTCTTTTTACAGCGGCTTCTATGCTTATTTCGTTTTTCTCCAATTCATCAAGCAGGCGCTCATAAGTCTCAAGCGGGGACGTATCAGTCTCGTAAGTCTCCCGGTGCCTTATATGCTGCGCACTGGGCGGTATCCAGCAATGTGTTTTCGCAAAAGGATAGACGGGCAGGCTGACTTTTTTCGGTCTTTCGTCCGGATATAATTTATTCCAGTCGACATGTAAACCTTGCACCCATAATTTTGCAAGCATTGCATACTTTCCTGCTTCAATCCATTGATCTACGGCCCCGCTCATTTCTGCGTTGTCCGTCATCTCTGTAAACAGCTGTTTCATCGCTTTGTTCCGGCCTGTAAAGAAATTCTGCCCCGTCTCCTTGCCGCTGAGGAAATCATTCAGCGCGTTCGTAAGCTCTTCTTTTGTTTCAGCAATGACGGCAAGGCGCTCTTCCATTTCATCCCGGCCAAGCTGAAGCGTATAAGCGATATCCGCAAGAGCTCCGTCAGCTGAATGTGACTTTTCCAAATATCTGCGCAGCTGTTCCGCACGTTCCTTCAGCTGTTCCGCCGTCTTTGCCGAGAGAATGAATAAGGACGGCTGAAGTTCACCGGCCGTCCATTGTTTCTCTTCAACAGGAGAAACATATTCTTCGAGCACGACATGAGCATTGACACCGCCAAATCCGAACGAGCTGACACCCGCTCTCCGCGGCAGTTCATTTCCGCTATCATCAGTCGCCGCTTTCCACGGCTGAGTGTCGCGGACGAAATAAAACGGGCTTCCGTCTAGGCTGATATACGGATTAACGGTTTCACAATGCAGACTTTTAACGAGCGTTTTGTGCTGCATCTGCAAAATAATTTTTAAAAGCCCGGCCATGCCGGCGGCAAGCTCTGTGTGGCCGATATTCGTTTTGACGGAACCGAGGCCGCAATGAGGCTGCTCGGGTGCCGTTACTCCGGCTTTCTGATAAAGCGCTGCAAAAGCCGCTTTGAGTCCGTTGATTTCTATCGGATCTCCGAGCGCCGTTCCCGTGCCGTGGGCTTCAATATAACTCACTGTACGGGGGTCGATGTTCGCTTGCTGATACGCTTTTATCATGACTTCTGTCTGCGCTTTCGGATTCGGCGATGTAAGGGAAGCCGCCCTTCCGCCATGATTTTCCGCCGTTCCGCGGATAACGGCATAAATACGGTCGCCGTCACGTTCCGCATCGGATAATGTTTTCAAAACAATCATGCCGGCACCTTCAGCTCTGACATACCCGTCCGCTTGATCAGAAAATGTTTTGCAGCGCCCGTCTTCACTGAGCATTCCTGCTTTATTAAAGCTGATATGCATATCCGGCGACACAATAGCATTGACGCCTCCTGCAATCGCGATGCCGCAGTCTCCGGCCTGAATTGCCCTGACCGCACGGTGAACAGCGACCAATGAGCTTGAACAGGCGGTTTCAATCGGTTCGCTCGGCCCATGTATATTCAGAAAATAGCTCATGCGGTTCGGACCGATTGACGGAACCGTCCCGGCGGCGGAAGAACCCTCAATCTCTATATGGAACTTTGAAGCTTCCTGGGCGTAACCGCTGTTTGCCGTGCCTGCAAAAATGCCTGTATTTGTACCTGACAGGCTTTTGGCAGAGCAGCCGGCATCTTCAATCGCTTTCCATACATGCATCATTAAAAGTCTTTGCTGAGGATCCATCATTTCGGCTTCATGCGGAGAAATACCGAAAAATAATGGATCAAATTGAGCGGTTTCATCAATGAAGCCGCCCCACTTTACATTGCTCGCATTTTTATCTTTCTGCGGGTCTCCGTAATACTGTCTCCAGTCCCAGCGCCCCGGCGGTATTTCAGAAATGCAGTCTTTTTCTCCGGCTAAATTCTCCCAAAACATTTCCGGATTTTCAGCCATTGGAAATGCACAGCTGATTCCGATTATCGCCACGGGCTCTTCAGGTGCAGCTGCGGTTTTTGTTTTAGGAAGGCGGGACGGAATCGAGAATGGCTCCGTCTTCATTTTTTTACGCTCAACCGGTTTCTCCGTTTCTGTTTCTTCCTGTGAGCCGAATGTATCCGGATGTTCCGTCAGCAAGTATTGGGCAAAACTAAAGACTGTCGGGTATTCAAAAAACACGGCCGGCGTCAGTTCAAGCCCATACATTTTATTTAGTTCATTTGCAAACTGCGTGAATGAAACCGAATCAAATCCATAATCTCTCATCTCTGATTCAGCATCTATTTCTTCTTCTTTCACCTTCAGAATGCCTGATATCATATGTTTGAGTTCCGTTTGTACTTTATTTGGCAGATGGACGCGGGTCTTCCTTGACACATGAATGCTACGGGACGGTTCCGGCGCTTCAGGCATCAGGTTTTTTCGAATCCGTTTCTCATCGCCCTCTGCCACCATGACCTGGTGTTCTCCGGAGGCAAAAGCGGCGTAAAGCGCCTGGATGCCTGAGGCCGATCGCATGGCTTTCATTCCGGTCTGTTCATACATCAGCCGTTCGGTCTCTTTGTCCACGCGCATACCGCCTTCTTCCCAAAGCGGCCAGTTGACGGACAGGGTCTGCCCGCTCCGCTTGTTGTCCCGCACGAGACGATTTCGGCGGGCTGCATAAACATCCATAAATGCGTTGGCTGCCGCATAAC
>NZ_JAPNNY010000013.1:0-17061 GCF_027853835.1 Bacillus sp. NEAU-242-2
ACTCTCAATGGTTTGGTGGCGATAGCGAAGAGGTCACACCCGTTCCCATGCCGAACACGGAAGTTAAGCTCTTCAGCGCCGATGGTAGTCGGGGGTTTCCCCCTGTGAGAGTAGGACGCCGCCAAGCTATTATTACGGTAAAGGCAGCTCATCATGAGCTGCCTTTTTTGTTTATAAGTATTGCTTCAGGAATTTAGAAACGTAATACGGAAATTTGCGTTCCGTGACCTCTAAGAACCGTCGGATCATCACATAATCATCACTGACATGCTGTGTCAGCAGTTCATACCACCACTCCGTTTCATATCTTGCAATCATCCCGATATTGTAGAGGACCAAATAATGAATAATCATTTCCGGAAGATGCAGGAAGTGATCACGCTGAGAGGGAATGTAATATTGATTTTTCTCCAAGTGAAACAATAAATTTGGAGAAGACCAAGGTTCTCTTTCTATCGGGTCAGCCTCAAAAACCAAGTGGTTATGGTCTTTCCTCAGAAAAGACCATTTCAAATGATGGCTGATATATTCAGCAAAGCGGGAATCAGACATATTGTAATGAATCACCGCATGCTCAGGCACTGAAATAAGGTCATCTTTCAGCTCTACTTGGGTCAGCCAATTCTTTTTCTCTTGGAAGTAAAAGACAGTATGCAATTCAGGTATGGCTGTCAGCAATTTCTTCATTGTGTACCGTTCTTCCTCAAGACCAGCTATTCCGAATAAGTGCTTCATTACATGAATACATAAGCCATTGCGCTGCACCTTCACTTCATCATCCCTAAAGGAGTAATTTTGCTTTTTGCGTTTCCGGGCAGTCACGCCATGTGCGAGTACTGAAGCGTGGCTTGGATAGCTTGGATCTGTGGTCAGAAGGCAGGCTTTCAGCAATTGTGACATCCCGTAAAACAACAGAATAGGCTTAATTTCTAAAGGTGAAAGAGATGCCTGCTTATAGAAGGACTCGGCGTGTTTGATAAAGAATATGAAGCGCTCACTGTTCTTAAACGCATATCGTTTTGGTTCTTCCATGCCGCTTTCTGTATAGACTTTGCTTAGAAATTTTTGGGAAGATTCTACGGAATAAAATAATGATAACTCTTTCCACTCATGATCTCTCATATGTATTTTTAAACCCTTTCCTTTATCTAAATATTTCAACTCTTTTTCGCTTCCTTGACATGCTGTTTTCTAGTTGATAATCTACATATAATATTTTGCCGAAAAGAGGGGGATTTACTAATGTGGGAAAGTAAATTTTCAAAAGAAGGCTTAACGTTCGATGATGTACTGCTCGTACCGGCTCAATCAGACGTACTTCCGCGTGATGTGGATTTATCTGTTGAACTGACAAAAACGTTAAAGCTTAATATTCCTGTCATCAGTGCGGGAATGGATACAGTAACAGAATCAGCTATGGCGATTGCGATGGCCAGACAGGGCGGCTTAGGCATTATCCATAAAAACATGTCCATCGAACAGCAGGCTGAACATGTTGACAAAGTCAAACGTTCTGAACGGGGCGTTATTACAAATCCCTTCTTTTTAACACCTGATCATCAAGTATTCGATGCGGAGCATTTGATGGGGAAATACAGAATTTCCGGTGTTCCGATCGTAGATAATAAAGACGATCAAAAGCTTGTCGGTATCATTACAAACCGTGATCTTCGCTTTATCTCTGATTATTCAATGAAAATCAGTGATGTCATGACAAAAGAAGAGCTGGTTACGGCTCCTGTGGGAACCACATTAGACGAAGCAGAAAAAATCTTACAGAAACATAAAATTGAAAAACTTCCATTAGTGGATGACCAAAACAAATTAAAAGGTCTTATCACGATCAAAGATATTGAAAAGGTTATCGAATTCCCGAATTCATCTAAAGATGAACACGGACGCCTTATTGTCGGCGCTGCGGTAGGCGTGACAGGCGATACAATGACACGCGTCAGCAAGCTTGTTGAAGCGAATGTCGACGTTATCGTGGTTGATACGGCTCACGGACATTCCAGAGGCGTACTGAACACAGTTGCGAAAATCCGTGAAACATATCCTGAACTGAACATTATCGCAGGAAATGTTGCAACGGCTGAAGCGACAAAAGCTCTGATTGAAGCCGGAGCAAATATTGTCAAAGTGGGAATCGGGCCTGGTTCTATCTGTACGACACGCGTCGTTGCAGGTGTAGGCGTACCGCAGATCACTGCCATTTATGATTGTGCCACTGAAGCGAGAAAACACGGCGCGACAATTATCGCAGACGGCGGTATTAAATTCTCCGGAGATATTACGAAAGCGTTGGCTTCAGGCGGACATGCCGTAATGCTCGGAAGCCTGCTTGCCGGTACTTCAGAAAGCCCGGGAGAGACTGAAATCTATCAGGGCAGAAGATTTAAAGTATATCGCGGTATGGGTTCTGTCGCTGCCATGGAAAAAGGCAGTAAAGACCGATATTTCCAAGAAGAAAATAAGAAATTCGTCCCTGAAGGTATCGAAGGACGGACTCCGTACAAAGGTCCTGTAGAAGAAACAGTGTATCAGCTTGTCGGCGGTCTTCGTTCAGGTATGGGATATTGCGGTTCAAAAGACTTGCGCGCTCTAAGAGAAGAGGCTCAATTCATCCGTATGACAGGTGCCGGTCTTCGTGAAAGTCATCCGCATGATGTCCAAATTACGAAAGAATCACCAAACTACACAATCTCATAATTGTTACAAATAAAAAACATTTGACAGGGTCGCTGACTCTGTCTATTTTTTTTATATCGAGTGTGATAAAATTTATACTGTTGTGTTTTGAATTTGAATATGTCCTTAACGGCTTAATTATAGATTTAAAATGAATGACGGAGGTCGTAAGATTGAACATCACGAAATGGAAACAGCTGTTGGTGTCATTAGTGGTACTGGCACTGGCCGCAACTTGCTTTGTTCCGATGTCTAAAGCGGAGGCAGCCGGCAATGACCCGATTGATGTCAACGCATCAGCTGCGATAATGATTGAGGCTTCATCGGGAAAAATTTTATACAGTAAAAATGCAGACAAAAGACTGCCGATTGCCAGCATGACAAAAATGATGACTGAATATCTGCTTCTGGAAGCCATTAAAGAAGGAAAAGTGAAATGGGACCAAACGTATACTCCAGATGATTATGTCTATGAAATTTCTCAAGACAACAGTTTATCAAACGTCCCCCTTCGAAAAGACGGCAAATACACGGTTAAAGAACTGTATCAGGCCATGGCGATTTACTCTGCTAACGGAGCCGCGATTGCAGTTGCCGAAATTCTTGCCGGAACTGAAACGAAATTTGTCGCTGAAATGAATGCGAAAGCCAAAGAATTAGGCATGACAAACTATGATTTTAAAAATGCCACAGGGCTTGTGAATGAAGACCTTCACGGCAAGCAGCCGCAAGGAGAAGGCGTTAAAGAAGAGAGTGAAGTTTCTGCTAAAGACATGGCGCTTCTTGCAGACCGCCTGATCACTGATTATCCGGAAGTTCTCAAAACAACAAGCATCGCTAAAACGAAATTCAGAGCCGGCACTGATGATGAAATGGACATGCCGAACTGGAACTTCATGTTAAAAGGTCTTGTTTCTGAATACCCTGGCGTTGACGGCTTAAAAACGGGTTCTACTGATTCTGCGGGATCTTGTTTTACAAGCACAGCACAGCGGAACGGAATGCGGGTCATCACCGTTGTATTAAACGCAAAAGGCAACCTGCATACCGGACGTTTTGATGAAACGAAAAAAATGCTCGATTACGCATTTAACAGCAATTTCTCAATGAAAGATCTTTACCCTGAAGGCTCTCAAGTAAAAGGGCACAAAACGGTTGACGTTGAAAAAGGGAAAGACAAGCAAGTTGATATTGTTACTGACAAGGCGCTTTCTATTCCTGTGAAAAGCGGGGATGAAAAGAACTATAAAGCCGAAGTGAATATAGATAAAAAAGAAATCACGGCTCCTGTGAAAAAGGGAACGAAAGTCGGAACGCTGACAGTTACATACAAAGGCAGTGACAAAGACTATGGATTCCTCAAATCCAAAGAGTTCAGCGTGAATCTTGTAACGAAAAATGATGTAGATAAAGCAAACTGGTTTGTTCAGATGATGCGCGGCATCGGCGGATTCTTCTCCGGTATCTGGAACAGCGCCGTTGACACGGTAACAGGCTGGTTTTAAGAAATAAGAAAGAGCTCTGATGAAAGTTAGGGCTCTTTTGCTTAATATACTGAAAAAACCAAATTATTAGTAAAAAAATGATATCTATCTTATTTATCTCGCTGTAAAATAAGAATACCCATATGAAATATTGTATTTCTGGGATACAATAAGAGATAGACATTATCTAACTATACATTGACTAGGGGGACCAAATAATGGCTCAAACAGGTACTGATCGTGTAAAACGCGGCATGGCGGAAATGCAAAAAGGCGGCGTCATCATGGACGTTGTAAATGCTGAACAAGCGAAGATTGCGGAAGAGGCGGGAGCTGTTGCCGTAATGGCGTTAGAACGCGTTCCGGCTGATATTCGCGCTGCCGGCGGTGTTGCCCGCATGGCTGATCCGACAATCGTTGAAGAAGTAATGAATGCTGTATCCATTCCCGTAATGGCAAAAGCGCGTATCGGACATATCGTTGAAGCGCGTGTCCTTGAAGCAATGGGGGTAGATTACATCGATGAAAGTGAAGTTCTGACTCCGGCTGACGAAGAATTTCATTTAAATAAAAATGAATATACAGTCCCGTTCGTATGCGGCTGCCGTGATCTCGGCGAAGCAACTCGTCGTATCGCCGAAGGAGCTTCCATGCTTCGTACAAAAGGCGAACCGGGAACAGGAAACATTGTGGAAGCTGTCCGCCATATGAGAAAAGTAAACGCGCAAGTGCGCAAAGTTGTTGCGATGAGCGATGATGAGCTGATGACTGAAGCTAAAAACCTCGGCGCTCCTTATGAACTGCTTCTTCAAATCAAACGTGACGGCAAACTGCCTGTAGTGAACTTTGCTGCCGGCGGAGTAGCGACGCCTGCTGACGCGGCATTGATGATGCAGCTTGGCGCTGACGGCGTATTTGTCGGTTCAGGTATTTTCAAATCAGACAACCCTGCTAAATTCGCCAAAGCAATTGTTGAAGCAACGACTCATTACACAGACTACAAACTGATCGCTGAGCTTTCTAAAGAATTAGGCACAGCAATGAAAGGAATCGAAATCTCAAATCTATTGCCGGAACAGCGTATGCAAGAACGCGGCTGGTAAAACCATAGGAGAGCTGGAAGCATGTTAACAATTGGTGTACTTGGACTTCAAGGAGCAGTAAGAGAACATATTCGTTCAATTGAAGCATGTGGTTCAAAAGGTGTCGTCATTAAGCGTCCTGAACAGCTGAATGACATCGACGGCTTAATCCTGCCGGGAGGGGAAAGCACGACAATGCGGCGTTTAATGGATACGTATCATTTTATGGAGCCGCTTCGCGAGTTTGCCGCCCAAGGCAAGCCGATGTTCGGCACATGCGCCGGTCTGATTATCTTAGCCAAAGAGATAGCGGGAACGGATAATGCTCATTTAGGGCTGTTGAACGTTGTTGTCGAGCGTAATTCCTTTGGCCGTCAGGTCGACAGCTTTGAAGCTGATCTGACGATTAAAGGCCTTGATGAGCCGTTTACGGGTGTATTTATTCGCGCACCGCATATTTTAGAAGCCGGAGAAGATGTTGAAGTGCTTTGTGAGCATAACGGACGCATCGTGGCTGCAAAGCAGGGAAATTTCCTCGGCTGCTCGTTCCATCCTGAACTGACGGATGATCACCGGGTGACAGAGCTGTTTGTGAAGATGGCGGAAAAGCATAAGCAGGAAACAGCTGTATAAAACAGTTGAAAACCGCTGATACTTATAGTACATTATAATCACAAATAAAGATCGAAAAGCGTTGACAGGAAGCAGTAGGGAGCCCCTCTTTCAAAGAGAGCCGATGGGTGGTGCGAATCGGTGAAAGATGCTGTCCGAATCCGTCCTTGAGCGAAATGCTGAAAACAAGTAGGCATTTACGGGAAAACCGTTATGTGTTAAAGCGGGAAGCAAGTGTGAGCTTGTTTTCAATCAGGGTGGCAACGCGAGAGCTCTCGTCCCTTTTAGGGGATGAGGGCTCTTTTTTATTTTCGATAAAAACAGATAGGAGTTGTTAGGCATGATTGATACGAAGGTGCTGAGAGCCAATTTTCAAGAGGTAAAAGCGAAGCTCATTCCAAAAGGCGAAGACTTATCTGACTTTGACAAGTTTGAAGAGCTGGATGAAAAGAGAAGAGAGCTTATCGGTAAAGTAGAAGAACTGAAGGGAAAACGCAATGAAGTGTCTCAGCAGGTCGCCGTTTTGAAACGGGAGAAAAAAGACGCTGATCATATTATTAAAGAGATGCGTGAAGTAGGCGAAGAAATTAAGAAGCTTGATGAAGAGCTTCGTACTGTCGAAACGACGCTCGAAACCATCCTTCTGTCTATTCCGAACATCCCGCACGATTCAGTGCCCGTCGGAGAAACGGAAGATGATAACATTGAAATTCGCAAGTGGGGAGAGGCGCCGGCATTTTCATATGAGCCGAAACCGCATTGGGATATCGCAGACCGCTTAAACATTCTTGATTTCGAACGCGCTTCAAAAGTAACAGGCAGCCGGTTTGTGTTTTATAAAGGATTAGGCGCCCGCCTCGAACGCGCGCTCTACAACTTTATGCTGGATCTTCACGTGGATGAATATGATTACACGGAAGTCATTCCTCCTTATATGGTAAACCGTACGAGCATGACAGGTACGGGACAGCTTCCTAAATTTGAAGAGGATGCTTTTAAAATCAGAGAAGAGGATTATTTCTTAATTCCGACGGCGGAAGTGCCGATTACAAATATGCACCGCGATGAAATCTTATCCGGTGAGAACCTGCCGATCAATTATGCCGCGTTCAGCGCCTGCTTCCGTTCAGAAGCGGGATCCGCCGGCCGTGATACACGCGGTTTGATCCGTCAGCATCAGTTCAACAAGGTTGAGCTTGTAAAGTTCGTGAAGCCGGAAGATTCTTATGAGGAGCTTGAAAAACTGACAAATCAAGCTGAGCGGGTGCTTCAGCTGCTTGAACTGCCGTATCGCGTCATGAGCATGTGTACCGGTGATCTCGGCTTTACAGCTGCGAAAAAGTACGATATTGAGGTTTGGATTCCAAGCCAAGACACATATCGTGAAATTTCTTCTTGCAGCAACTTTGAAGCCTTCCAGGCAAGGCGTGCGAACATTCGTTTCAGACGCGAAGCGAAAGGCAAGCCGGAGCATGTGCATACATTAAACGGTTCAGGTCTTGCAGTCGGCCGAACAGTAGCTGCCATCTTGGAAAACTACCAGCAGGAAGACGGAAGTGTCATCATTCCTAAAGTGCTTCGTCCTTATATGGGAAATAAAGAAGTCATCAAACCATAAAAAGGTGCGCCCTAGAGGCGCGCCTTTTTTGCTGCCCGGTATAGAGCGGCGGCATTCCGAGCTGTGCTTTCAAGGTTAAAACGGCCGGATGCTAAGGCGTCTTCAAGACTTACAGGGCCGGGCACGATAGAAAATACAGCTGTTATTCCTGCGCTGTAAACATGCTCGAAATTTTTGCCTAAGGAGCCCGCCAATGCGATAACGGGAATTTCTTGAGCGGCTGCGCGTGAGGCGATCCCGGCGGGGGTTTTACCGAATATCGTTTGTCCGTCAATCTGGCCCTCTCCGGTAATGACAAGGTCAGCATCTCTTATCTGATCTGAGAAGGACAGTGTATCTAATACAACGTCAATCCCGCTTTGAAGTTCTGCCTGTAAGAAAGCGATCAGTCCAGCGCCCAGCCCACCTGCGGCGCCCGCGCCTTTTACGGTATCCGCTTCGATATCGTGCTGACGTCTCAATACATCAGCGAAATGGCGTAAATTGCGATCCAATACAACTTTAGTCTTCTCGGACGCCCCTTTTTGCGGGCCGAAGACATATGACGCGCCGTTTTCACCGGTCAGGGGATTTTCGACATCACATGCGGCACGAAAACGGATATGTTTCAAATCAGGGGAGAGCCCGCTTATATCAATAGAAGCTAGGGTGTGCAGAGCGCCTCCGCCGTCAGGTATCTCCTGACCTTCCTCATTTAAGAAACGCACACCGAGCGCGCTCGCCATTCCTGTTCCGCCGTCATTGGTTGCACTCCCGCCAAGCCCGATGATGATCTCACTCGCCCCGCGGGAGGCTGCATCTGCTATTAGTTCACCCGTTCCTCTTGTCGTTGTGTTCAACGGATCTCTGAGGTGGCGGGGAACGAGATGGAGACCCGATGCTTCCGCCATTTCAATGACTGCCGTGCGTCCGTCTCCCAGAAGTCCATATGCGGCGTTTACCGGTGTTCCCAGCGGACCGGTCACAGTTTTTTTGATGATGCTTCCGCCAGTGGCATCCGTCAAAGCCTGAACGGTTCCTTCTCCGCCATCAGCCGCGGGTATCTTGGTATATTCCGCGTCAGGGAAGACCGCTTTGAATCCTTTTTCTATGCTGTCAGCTGCTTCTTTTGATGTCATGCTTTCTTTGAAAGAATCGGGTGCAATGATGATTTTCATTATGTTCTCCACCTTTATGAGCAGGTTATCTGTTTGAATCTATTCTTGATTTTTATTGTGTTTTCCTGCCCGTATGGCATACTGAGGTTGAATTGGACGCAAGACTTTTGTATGATAGTAAAGCTGACGGAAAAGCTGTTTAAGAAATGAAATAAAAAATATGAAAAAGCGCTTGACTGAAATCTGGGTCATGTGGTATATTATTAAATGTCGATACGGAGGAATACCCAAGTCTGGCTGAAGGGATCGGTCTTGAAAACCGACAGGGGTGTCAAAGCCCGCGGGGGTTCGAATCCCTCTTCCTCCGCCATATTGATTTTAAACCTAATGAAACTCGAGCATATATTGGAGATTGTTTTGTCCGCTGCATGTAATGCAGCGGATTTTTTATATGCAAAAAAAGCGATTTTCTCTGTTCGGGGAAAATCGCTTTGCTATTTTTATTTGTTTCTGTTTTCGTTGATCACGTGACTGATTTTTTCGATCAAAGGTTCCAGTGACTGTTCATCAGCTTCAAGGTCATAATCTTCAATGCGTACTTTCAGCACAGGGCAGGCGTTAAAACCGCTGATCCAGTCTTCGTACCGTGTATACATCTCTTCCCAATAAGAGCGGTTTGTCTGCAGCTCCATCTCGCGGCCCCGCTTTTCAATCCGGCTTATAATGTATTCAAGGTCGCCTTCTAAGTAGATCAAAACATCAGGATGCGGGAAATACGGCGTCATGACCATCGCCTCAAATAGGCTTGTGTATGTTGTGTAATCTGTCAGCGACATGGTTCCTTTATCCGCATGCATTTTTGCGAATATGCCTGTATCTTCATAAATCGAACGGTCCTGCACGAATCCGCCGCCTGATTCAAACATGTTTTTCTGCTCTTTGAACCGCTCAGCCAGAAAATAAATTTGCAAATGGAAGCTCCAGCGTTCAAAATCGTGATAAAACTTCTCTAAATAAGGGTTTTCATCCACTTCCTCAAGTGAGGTATGAAACCCGAGCCGTTTTGCTAAAGCTTTGGTCAAAGTCGATTTTCCGACTCCTACCGTTCCTGCTACTGTTATAATGGCATTGTTTGGAATATGAATGTCTTTCATTTAATAAGCTCCTTTACCTGACGGGCAATTCTTTCATAGTCTGTCTTATTCAAAACAAAGTCTTCAGTATCACCGTCAATGGTCAGTACAGATATATCCGGATCTTCTTCCTGAAGCTGTCTGATGGCTGTGTCGTAATCTGCAATGAGATGTTCCAGATATTGATGTTCGATATTTTTTTCAAACGGGCGCCCGCGTTTTTCAATGCGTTGAAGCAATGTCGGCAGGCTTGCCTTTATGTATACAATGATATTCGGCTTCGGCAGGTCGTGAGTGAGCAGATGATAGATCTGCTTATACTTCTCAAGCTTTTGGCCGTGCAATGTACGCTCTGCGAAAATAACATTTTTATAAATATGATAATCGGACAAAACGGGCTGTCCTTGTTTTAAATAATCTCGATCGGTGTCTTCAAGCTGTTTATACCTGTGACATAGAAAAAACATTTCAAGCTGGAAACTCCACTCCTCGATATTGTCATAAAACTTATCGAGATAAGGGTTGTCTTCCACAATCTCATTAATCATAGGAAAACCGAGCTCTTCAGAAAGCATTGTAGCGAGTGTCGTTTTTCCTGCCCCGATAGGACCTTCTACCGCGATAAAAGGGGCTCTGTTCATTGAAAATCCTCCTTAATTCTGCAAACATCCGTCAGCTGCCGGCCTTTATATTGTATCACACTCACAGAAAAGCCCATGAAAAAAGACGCTTCCAATTAACGAAACGTCTCTTTTACAATATGAAATTGATCGCCGAGCAAAAGCCAGTTTTGCGGGAAAGAAAGGCCGAGTTTCCAATAGCTGATTCCTCTTAAATGAAGTTCTTTAATTAAATTGAATTTCGCTTGAATGGATCGTGCGTCTTCAAACCATACTTCATGCCGTTTCTGATTTGCATCCGTGTATCGGAAGAAGGGAGCCTGGGCGGTTTCGTCATATTGAATGTCGACTTTATAGCGTGCGGCCAGAGCGATTGCCTGCTGAGGACTGACGGCTTTCGCTGTCGTTCCCTGTTTAAAAGGCAGTGTCCAATCATAGCCGTACATATTCTGACCCATGACGATTTTTGAAGAAGGCATTTCCGTCAGCGCGTACTCAATGACATTTCTTACAGGGCCGATAGGTGATACGGCCTGAGCCGGGCCTCCGCTGTACCCCCACTCATATGTCATAATCACGACAAAATCGACGATTTCTCCATGTGCCCTATAGTCATGAGCTTCGTACCATTTGCCGGCCTGAGTCGCGCTCGTTTTCGGAGCAAGCGCCGTTGAAATCTTCCAGCCTTCCCGATGAAAAATCGTTCTCGCTTCACGTAAAAATCGATTGTAAGCTTCCCTGTCCTGTGGACGTAAATATTCGAAATCAAAGTGAATATCGCGAAAGCCGTACTTTTTAGCCGTGGAGACGATTTCCTGAAAGAGTTTTGTTTTCACTGTATTGTCATTCAAGATGAGCCGCCCGAGTTCATCGCTGAATGCGTCATTTTCAAGGTTGGTGATGATCATCATCAGAGTGGTGTTGTGCCTGTCACTGATGCTTTTTAAATTGGTCAGAGGCGGTTCCTTTAAAGTCCCGTTCCGCTGCACTTGAAAACTGAATGCGCCGAGGTATGTTAAATAAGGAGAGGCCTCCCTTGCCGCCTGCTGCAGATTAGCGCTTACGCTCGTTCCCCGCGGTTCTATATATGCGTTTGATTCGATATCGGGCTTATTCGCCTGCTGCGGAATGTAAAGGCGGGTTCCGACTCTCAATGTGGTGCCGGGCTGAATTCCGTTCACCCTCGCAAGCTCCGCGGCCGATATATGGAAACGGCCGGCGATTGACGCGAGAGTATCACCTTGTTTTACTTCGTAATATTGACCCTCAATCGGGATGACAAGGGTTTGTCCGACAACCAATGTATTGGGATTAGGCAGTTTATTTGCTTCCGCAATGACATTTGCGGCTGTCCGGTAGCGCGCCGCAATAGCGGAAAGCGTGTCGCCCCGTTTCACTATATAGATCTGAATGAAAAACGCCTCCTTTCATATCCGCTATCAAATATATGAAAAAAGGAGGCTGATCATGTTTATTTTTCGGCGGTAATTTGTTTTTCCGTGGTTATTTCTGCGAAGAGAACATTCTCCATCATGGTCAAAGCGAAATCATTGTCTTCGTCGTTATTGGAAGCGGTGCAGTCTTTCGGAATGGCAATGCTGTATTCTCTCATATAGGCGTCGTTGGCCGTGAACAGCACACAAATGTTTCCGGCAATCCCCGTGATGATTAATCGGTTCACTTGTAATTCGGTCAGAAGGGTGTGAAGCGCCGTTTCGTAAAAAGCGGAATGCTTCGGTTTAATGAGAAAATAATCATCCGGCTGAGGCGAAATATCTTTTATAATGGAGGCGCTTCTGTCGTTGCTGCATTCCTCCCTGATGGCATCAATATCAGCCTTCCAGAGCCCGTAATGATCATTAATATAAATAATCGGCCAGTTGCTTTGTTTTGCATGCTTCTTTAATGATAAAATACGGGGGACAATTTGTTTGGTTTTTTCAGCAAGACGTTCGCCCATATCAAATTGAAAATTGTTGATCATATCGACAATCAGAAGGGCTGTGTTGTTAGGTTCAGACAATACCGGCAACTCCTTTCTGCTGGGGTATTCCTATTTTAACCTTTATGAGACATGAAAAAACTTAAGAAGAGAGCTCGAACCTATGAATGATGAATATTATATGAGAGAAGCCATAAAAGAAGCGAAGAAAGCCGAAGCGAAAGGTGAAGTGCCGATCGGAGCAGTTCTTGTTCTGCACGATGAGATCGTGGCGCGGGCGCATAATCTGCGGGAGACTGAACAGAGGTCGCTTGCCCACGCCGAAATGCTGGCGATAGACGAAGCGTGCCGTAAGCTGGGGACATGGAGACTTGAGGATGCCGTTCTTTATGTCACTTTGGAGCCGTGTCCGATGTGCGCGGGAGCCGTCGTGCTTTCGAGAGTCGATAAGGTCGTATTCGGCGCATTTGATCCCAAGGGGGGCTGTACAGGAACGCTGATGAACCTCTTGCAGGAAGAGCGGTTCAACCACCAAGCGGAAGTGGTGAGCGGCGTGCTCGGAGAAGAGTGCGGAGAAATGCTCAGCGCTTTTTTCAGAAAGCTGCGCCGGCAAAAGAAAGACATGAGGAAAAAGTTGTCTGAGTAGTACGGTTGCATTTTCTGCCTGAAGCAGATATACTTATGTGTGCATCATGAATGATGCGCATATCAAAATTTGATATTTATTTTGCCGTGCTAAGCGGGGAGGTAGCGGTGCCCTGTACCCGCAATCCGCTCTAGCGGGGCCGAATCCCTTCTCGAGGTTCGTTTACTGTAAGGTCTGCCTTAAGTAAGTGGCGTTGACGTCTGGGTCCTGCGCAATGGGAATTCATGAACCATGTCAGGTCCGGAAGGAAGCAGCATTAAGTGAAACCTCTCATGTGCCGCAGGGTTGCCTGGGCTGAGCTAACTGCTTAAGTAACGCTTAGGGTAGCGAATCGACAGAAGGTGCACGGTAAATCAATCATCAAATTTCAGACTCACCTGTTTATGGCAGGTGAGTTTTTTCGTATATGAAAAACGGGTTTTGGCGTTAAAAGCACGTTCATGTATAATAAACATGATGAATAACAGAGGAGGGCGCATCCTGTGGGTTACCAAGCTTTATATCGAGTATTTAGGCCTCAGCAGTTTGAAGATGTGGTCGGACAGGAACACATTACGAAAACGCTGCAAAATGCCCTTTTGCAAAAGAAATTTTCTCATGCATATCTGTTTTCTGGACCGCGGGGAACGGGAAAAACCAGTGCAGCTAAAATATTTGCGAAAGCAGTCAACTGTGAGCACGCCCCTGTAGAAGAACCGTGCAATGAGTGCGCGGCGTGCAAGGGGATCACAAATGGCTCTATATCAGATGTGATTGAAATAGATGCGGCGTCGAATAACGGCGTAGACGAAATCCGCGACATCCGTGACAAAGTAAAATTCGCCCCGTCGGCCGTTACTTACAAGGTATATATTATAGATGAGGTGCATATGCTCTCTATCGGCGCATTCAATGCGCTTCTGAAAACGCTGGAAGAACCGCCGGCACATTGCATTTTCATATTAGCTACGACTGAGCCTCATAAGATTCCTTTAACCATTATCTCCAGATGTCAGCGTTTTGACTTCAAACGGATTACATCCAAAGCAATTGTCGGACGAATGAAGACAATCGTCGATGCAGAGCAGCTGAAGGTGGAAGAAGGAGCCCTTGATATCATAGCGAGTGCTGCGGACGGAGGAATGAGGGACGCGCTGAGCCTGCTCGATCAAGCTGTATCATTCAGCGGCGAGGAGCTGTCGGTGGATGACGCTTTGCTCATTACCGGAGCCGTTTCTCAGCACTATATTGGAAAACTGGCATCTGCTCTACACCGCAAACAGGTTTCCGAGGCATTGGAAACACTGAATGAATTGCTCCAGCAGGGGAAAGATGCGGCCAAACTGATTGAAGATATGATTTTCTATTTCAGGGATATGCTCTTGTACCAGGCCGCTCCCGGTTTAGAAGGAGTCCTGGAGAAGGTGAAGGTCGATGAAACGTTTCGGAATCTGAGCGGTGACATACCGGCCCCCGCTTTATATGAGATGATTGATATCCTGAATAAAAGCCATCAGGAAATGAAGTGGACGAACCACCCAAGAATCTTTTTTGAAGTGGCTGTCGTGAAAATATGCCAGACGGCACAGCAATCCGCCGGAGACATCCCTGAGGTCGGCATGCTGATGAATAAGATCCAGCAGCTTGAGCAGGAAGTAGAAAGGCTGAAAACCTCCGGTGTGAAGGTTCAGATGGAAAGCGCTCCGAAAGAAGCTCCGCGTCCTCAAAAAGGCGGAAAAAGCCATTATAAAGCCCCGGTCGGAAGAATTCATGAGATATTGAAGGAAGCCACAAGACCTGATCTTGAACAGCTTAAAAGCAGCTGGGGCAAGCTGCTGGCACACCTGAAACAGCAGAATAAGGTATCTCATGCGGCTCTTTTGAATGACAGTGAACCGGTGGCCGCTGCTCAAAAGGCATTTGTGCTTAAATTTAAATACGAAATCCATTGTAAAATGGTTGCAGAAGACAATAACGGAGTCCGTACGAATCTTGAACAGATTCTCGAATCAATGCTCGGGAAAAGAATGGATTTGATTGGCGTTCCGGAAGCACAATGGGGTAAAATAAGAGAAGAATTTTTAAATGATCACCAGCAGGAAAGTGAAGGATCAAACGAACCGGCTGAAGAAGATCCGCTGATTGCAGAGGCGAAAAAACTTGTCGGAGCGGATTTAATCGAAATAAAAGACTAATAAGATGAAAGAGAGTGATTGAATATGCGTGGCGGAATGGGAAACATGCAAAAAATGATGAAACAAATGCAAAAAATGCAAAAGGATATGGCGAAGGCTCAGGAGGAACTTGCTGAAAAAGTGCTTGAAGGCACAGCGGGCGGCGGTATGGTGACTGTAAAAGTCAACGGCCAAAAAGAAGTTGTAGACGTTGCCATTAAAGAAGAAGTTGTTGATCCGGAAGATATCGAAATGCTTCAGGACCTGGTTCTTGCTGCGACAAACGACGCCCTCAAAAAAGTGGATGACATGACGAATGAGACAATGGGACAATTTACAAAAGGAATGAACATACCGGGTTTATTCTAGGGGGATAAATAAACATGCAGTATCCTGAACCAATATCAAAGCTGATTGACAGCTTTATGAAATTGCCAGGGATCGGACCGAAAACAGCGGTTCGTCTGGCTTTTTTTGTTCTAGGTATGAAAGAAGACACAGTATTGGATTTTGCTAAGGCGCTTGTCAATGCGAAGCGGAATCTGACATATTGCTCGATTTGCGGACATATTACAGATCAGGACCCTTGTTATATATGTGAGGACACAAGAAGGGATAAGTCTGTTATTTGTGTCGTGCAGGACCCTAAGGATGTGATCGCAATGGAGAAAATGAAGGAATATAACGGCCAGTATCATGTTCTTCACGGCGCGATTTCACCAATGGACGGCATCGGCCCGGAGGATATTAAGATTCCGGAGCTGCTGAAACGTCTTCAGGATGATCAAGTGACAGAAGTTATTCTCGCAACCAACCCTAATATTGAAGGGGAAGCAACAGCGATGTATATATCAAGGCTGTTAAAGCCCTCAGGCATCAAGCTCTCCCGTATTGCCCACGGTCTGCCCGTCGGCGGTGATTTGGAATATGCTGATGAGGTCACTCTTTCAAAAGCTCTTGAAGGAAGACGTGAATTGTAAGGGAGGAAAAGGCAAGGCATGGGTTTTCTTCGCAGAAATACATTAAGAAAAGAGTTTGACGAGAAGCTGATAGAACAGCTCTTTAAACAAAAAGAAGAATGGAACAGACAGAAGAGTCTGGTCGAGAAAAGTCTAGAGCCCTCCGCTGAAGTGTTGTTTGAGCTGAAAGTCGCTGAATCTAAGTACTTTTTTTATTTGAAAGAAGCGAAGCAGCGGAATTTGAAAATGAGCAGATGGAAGTAAGAGGTCTATTCTCCGGAATCTTCTCATAAGCTTGTACTAAACAAGCGAGGGGGAAGATTCATGGAGCCTTTTTTCATTATCGGTTTGATTGTCGGTCTGGTTGCTTTGCTTTTTTTATGGGGAGTATCTTCAAAACCGTTAAGGTGGATTGGTGTGACTGCCATTAAGTTTATTGCCGGCGCGATTCTGTTGGTGGGTGTGAACTTGTTCGGGGGCAGTCTCGGTATTCATATCCCTGTTAACCTGATTACAACGGGCATCAGCGGGATTCTGGGAATTCCCGGCATTGCGGCTTTGATAGTCATTAAACGCTTCATCATTTAATTTGTCGATTATTGTTGACATGTTGGATCATGGGTGGTATTCTAATATACGTCGCTGATGACGAAACGAATTCTTGAAAAAGAAATTTTAAAAAGTTATTGACGATACTGACACTGAGATGTTATAATAATTAAGTCGCTTCAAGAGCGATGGACAAAGTTCTTTGAAAACTAAACAAGACAAAACGTACCTGTTAATTCAAAGTTTTAAATAAATCGCACAGCGATGTGCGTAGTCAGTCAAACTAAGGTCTGCATGATGCAGATCACACAGACGTTACTGCAGGATGCAGTGAACTTAGTCTGTGATCCATTTATCGGAGAGTTTGATCCTGGCTCAGGACGAACGCTGGCGGCGTGCCTAATACATGCAAGTCGAGCGGACAGATGGGAGCTTGCTCCCTGATGTTAGCGGCGGACGGGTGAGTAACACGTGGGTA
>NZ_JAPNNY010000014.1:0-1161 GCF_027853835.1 Bacillus sp. NEAU-242-2
CGCTGTGCGATTTATTTAAAACTTTGAATTAACAGGTACGTTTTGTCTTGTTTAGTTTTCAAAGATCATTACCGCTTGTTGAAGCAGCTTTATTATCTTACCACTCAGCTTCTTTTATGTCAACAACTTTTTTTAAGTTGTTTCCGAAGCTTTTTGTTGTTGTCTGCTGTCCATCAGCGACGTTTAATAATATACCACGGTGCTTCTCTATAAATCAAGCATTTTTTTAAAAAAGAGAAAAAAAGAAAACCAGTATATTATCTTTAAAGCTTGAGAATGGTCGGGAAGACAGGATTCGAACCTGCGACCCCATGGTCCCAAACCATGTGCTCTACCAAGCTGAGCTACTTCCCGATTTTTTAAAATATTATGGCGCGCCCGAGAGGAGTCGAACCCCTAACCTTTTGATCCGTAGTCAAACGCTCTATCCAATTGAGCTACGGGCGCAATTAATTTCACAATATCCCGTTGGGATAAAATGGAGCGGAAGACGGGATTCGAACCCGCGACCCCCACCTTGGCAAGGTGGTGTTCTACCACTGAACTACTTCCGCAAGTAAAAATGTAATGCATGGCCAGAATACAGCCTCAGATGGCGGTAAACCGTATTGTTATTTTATACTGTTCATTATGACAAAAGTAATTATATCAAGGTTTTGATAAAAGTCAATACCGTTTAACAATTAATTATGTTAATCTCTTTTGCATCCTTGAAGAAAGGCTTCATCGGAAGACGCGCTAAATACCTATACCTTAACTGGTACAATCAGCAACGGATTTTTACTGAACTAAACAAAAAATAACAGTTCCATAACGTGCGGAAACTGCTTCAGATCAACGTATTTAGATAAGCTTCCAAGCGGGCTCGAACCGCTGACCTCTTCCTTACCATGGAAGTGCTCTACCTGCTGAGCTATGGAAGCAATGGCTCCGCAGGTAGGACTCGAACCTACGACCGATCGGTTAACAGCCGATAGCTCTACCACTGAGCTACTGCGGAATATTATAAGCTTCATAAACAAAAACATGGTAGATAAAATAAAAAGCTTGGCGGCGTCCTACTCTCACAGGGGGAAACCCCCGACTACCATCGGCGCTGAAGAGCTTAACTTCCGTGTTCGGCATGGGAACGGGTGTGACCTCTTCGCTATCGCCACCAAA
>NZ_JAPNNY010000014.1:1171-11330 GCF_027853835.1 Bacillus sp. NEAU-242-2
TGCATTCGCTGAATTTAGCAAGTGTTTTTTTCGTTTTTTTTTGAAACGTATTTCGTTATATTCATCTCCGCCGCGGCATACGATGTAATCAAGCATGGACAAGATAAGGAGGCGTCATCAGTGAACCACTTCTACGTGTGGCACATCAGAAGGATAAAACAGCTGCTTATTATTATCATTGCCGCATTTGCAGCAGCCAGCTTTTTTTATATACAGAGAGCCGTCCCCCTTCCTGTATTTTTAACTGATAGCAGCCCGAAGGCTATTTCAAAAGGGGAAACGAAAGCGGGCGAAGTCGCATTAACATTCGATATCAGCTGGGGCGACGAAAAAGCGGTTCCGATTCTGAACGCGCTAAAAGCAAACGGTATTAAAAACGCCACTTTTTTTCTGTCAGCTTCTTGGGCGGAACGGCACCCGGACACAGTTGAACGTATGGTAAAAGACGGACATCAAATCGGCAGCATGGGATATGCGTATAAGAATTATACCAACCTAGAGGACAATGAAATAAAAAAAGACATCCTCCGGGCCCAGACCGCATTTAAAAAGCTGGGTGTGAAGAATGTTCATTTACTCCGCCCGCCGACCGGACAATTTAATAAAAAGGTTCTTGCCATTGCACAGCAGTACCGCTATTCAGTGGTTCATTACAGCGTTAACTCGCAGGATTGGACAAATCCCGGTCCTGATAAAATCATTGAAAATGTAAACAGTCATATAAAAGGCGGCGACATTGTCCTGCTGCACGCCTCTGATTCAGCAACACAGACCGAAGAAGCGCTCCCCGCCATCATTCACAATTTAAAGCAAAAAGGACTGAAAAACGTGACAGTCGGCGACCTGATCGCAAATACTGACGTCAAGTCATCAGAAGTGAAATAACTACCTCTGGGCAAACTTCGGCAGCATTAACAGCTGAAACGCATTGCAGCCCATCAGCGGAATCAGCATCAAATAAAGCCAGTCCTCATTATTCACTCTTAGCGCAGGAACCCATTCAAGCGCCGTAATAACGACCATTAAAAATAATGATGAAACGAACGTATTTTTTGAGGACTGCTTTTGTTTTATATACGCCGTCAACAGGCCGACGGCAAGCAGAGCCAGCGGCAGCCAGACAAACCCCGCAATCGAGTCATCCCGCTCACCGAAAAACAAAAATCTGACGTACATTAAATCAAAAGCGACAAACAGAATGATAAACAGCTGAAGCAGATTCCAAAGCGAGTTTGATCTGAGAATTTCAAGGGCAAACCGGTGCACCGTCAGAAAGACGAAGAATCCCATCTGGCTGATCACACTGAAAATCATGCCTACCCCGATAAACCAGATCAGAACAGAGAAAATCTGACCGGCCTCAAAATTCAGAAAGAACCCCTTGTACTCCCCCCACTTCAGTGCAAATCCCACGACGCTTGTAATAAGAGCGCCCACAGCTAAAATCGAAAAGAAAAATCGAACAAGCCCGCGGCTTTTCATCTCTTATTCATCCCCCTGACAATCGCGTTCAGCGATATTTTGTTATGTATAAATCCATTCCGATGAATCATATTAAAAATAAGTACAAGTAAGGAAGGAGCTTATGCATGTCAAAAGCCAAAACGCTATTGATAAGCTGTTTTGTTGTATTATCTGTAACAGCTTGTGCTCCAAAAGACCAAGCAGCGGATATGGATTATGACCAGACTAAAAAAATGGTTGTTGATATATTAAAGACAGATGATGGAAAAAAAGCAATTAAGGAAATATTAAATGATGATGCGATGAATGAGGCATTGGTGATTGATCAAAATGCCATTAAAGGCACAATAGAGAAAACCCTCACCTCTAAAAAAGGGGCGGAGTTCTGGAAAACCATCTTTGAAGACTCAAAGTTCGCCGAGAGCTTTGCAAAAACGCTTCAGCCCGAGCACGAAAAAATCATAAAAAAACTGATGAAAGACCCTGATTATCAGAAAAGTTTTATGCAGATCATGCAGGACCCCGGCATGGATAAAAAATACTATGAGCTGGTGAAAAGCCAAAAGTTCCGCAGTTACTTAGAAGATGTAATTACAGAGACACTTTCCAGCCCGCTTTTCAAAAAGCAATTCGAGGATGAATTGAAAAAAGCGGCTTCAAGCTCTGAAAAAGAAAGCCAATAAAAGGCCGGGCCGTGTTGATCCCGGCCCCTTTTTTATTCAGCTGTTTTTTCAATGACTTTCTGGGCGATTCCCATATAAATTTCCCCGATCGGATGACTTCTGTCATAGACAGAAGGCGCAAACTGGTCCTTGTCCCAATCAGGCTGTTTTAAAGGAATTCTGCCAAGCAGCGGCACCTGCAATTCCTCTGCAAGCTTGTCTCCCCCGCCTTGACCGAACACATATTCTCTCTCGCCGGTTTTTGCACTTTCATAATAAGCCATATTTTCAATGACCCCTACAACTTCATGATCGGTCTTAATCGCCATAGAACCCGCTCTCGCCGCTACAAATGCGGCTGTAGGGTGCGGCGTTGATACGATAATCTCTTTGCAGCTCGGAAGCATCGTGTGTACATCGAGCGCCACATCACCCGTGCCGGGCGGCAGATCGAGAACGATATAGTCAACCTCTCCCCAGTCAACCTCATGGAAGAAGTTATTCAGCATCTTGCCCAGCATCGGCCCTCTCCACACAACCGGAGCGTTTTCTTCGACGAAAAAGCCCATCGACATAACCTTTACTCCAAATCTTTCGACAGGAAGCAGTTTTTCTCCTTCAACTGTCGGGCGAACTGTAATACCCATCATGTCCGGCACGCTGAATCCGTATATATCCGCGTCGATCAAGCCGACTTTTTTGCCGAGCCGCGCAAGAGAAATGGCCAGGTTGACGGAAACCGTTGATTTGCCGACACCGCCTTTTCCGCTTGCCACCGCAAGAAAGACCGGCGGATGTTTCCTATTCAGCAGAGTTTCGCTTTCAGCAGCAGGCCGGCTGAATTTCGCCAATGTTTCTTCCGGCAGCTCTTCAAACCGCAGTCCGACAGTTTCCGCACCCGCTTCTTTCAAAACGGATACGATTTCCTGCTGAATGCCCATCTGTTCAGCCGTCCCCGTTTTTGCCAATGCAATTTTTACACTGACATGCCGTTTTTCCGGCTTGACCTTTACTTCTTTAATGGCATCCAATTCTCCCAGC
The DNA here is from genome assembly GCF_027853835.1 of Bacillus sp. NEAU-242-2. Taxonomy (NCBI): domain Bacteria; kingdom Bacillati; phylum Bacillota; class Bacilli; order Caryophanales; family Bacillaceae; genus Bacillus; species Bacillus sp. NEAU-242-2. The sequence continues at coordinate 4,339 of NZ_JAPNNY010000014.1, forward strand.
GGTCTATGAAGAAAAGGTTCGCGCATGTTTCCGACTATATTTCTTACTTCATCTTCTCTTATCATCGAACCCTCACCCTTTGTGTATTCGTTTACAAATGGTATTATACCATATATTAAACGCAGAATCGGCGAAAAACCCTCCTTACTCGGGAGGGTCTCCTTTCTCTGTGAAGTATCTCAATACGCCCTTATACACGGAAGAAGCGATTTTGTCCTGATATTTAGGCTGGCCGAGCCTTTTCGCTTCCGCGGGATTGGACAGAAATCCTATTTCCACCAGCGCGCCCGGTTTGGTTACATTCTGCATTAAGTAAATGCCGTGTATCCGTTTTGCCTTTCTCGTTGTATTCTCCAAATTGATTCTCAATTCGTCCTGTATATATTTTGCCACTTTTTCATTCTCTTCGTATTTTCCATAGTAGAAGCTTTGGGCGCCGCTCCATCTCGGTGACGGTATGGCGTTCAGATGAATGCTGATATAAAGCTCCGCCTCTGAACGGTTGATGATCTCCACGCGCTTTCTCAGATCTTCCGCTTTGCGTCGGCTGTAGCCTCTCGTCCCTTCAGGAGCTAAATCAGTATCCGTCTCCCGCGTCATAATGACCAAAGCTCCCTGCTCCTGCAAATAGTCTCTGACCCTGGAGGCCACTTCGAGAGTAATGTCCTTTTCAAGGTGACTGCCTCCCGTGGCGCCTCCGTCCGGCCCGCCGTGTCCCGGATCGAGATAGATGATTTTCCCGCTCAGCGGCAGGCTCCACGGCCGCCAGGAATCATCATTATGGAATTGAAACCGGAATAAACACAATAATATGATAAAGCCAAGTAAAAAACCGAGCCATTTCAGCTTTTTTGTCATAGCTTTCCCTCCCGCTTGTCCCCGTTATTAATAAGTATGGGACAAGGGAGGAAATTATGATTACCTCATGCGGAGCTTACATTGTTTTTCCCTTTGCAGAAATCCTTCCGTCCACCAGCTGTTGATAAACCGGCAGGACGCTTCATAGATTTCTTTTTGTTCAACGGAAGAATATTGCTCATGCGTCCAATTGCAAAGATATTCAAAAAAATCGGCCGTCAGTTCTTCCTCTTCTTCAGCCGAACGGGCGTTTGCCCTCTGCAAAGACTCACCATAATAGCCAAATACGCCGAACCTGCCGCCTAATAAATACGCTTCAATTGCAAAATCTATGCATCCTTCACTCAGAATGCCGTTTTCGTCTTGAAGAAAGGGAAACAAAGGGGTAAGACATGCTTTTACGGACTGAATGATCTGCGTCAGTGACAGCTCCTTTAGTAAACTCTTCTCAAGCTCAAAATCCTTCTGCCGTTTCACGTCTGAAAAAGATAATACTTCTGCCATTGCCAGCCACGCTCCTTTTTACTGTTATTTTGAAAGGAAAAGGGAAAAAGCATGCTTTGTTGATAGTGGAAATCCTCCCAAATGAAGGAGTTTCATGTTAACTGGAAGAATAAAGAGCTGAGGTGACGTGATGAAAAAGCTGTTTCAATACAATTGGACGGTGCGTGACGAGTGGTTTATGATATGTGAAAAGCTGAGCCGGGAGGAACTGACGAAAACCCGGACAGGCGGAATGGAGAGCATCTTGCGGACTTTATTTCATATCATTGATGTCGAGATCAGCTGGGCTCGTGCCATTTTAGGTAAAGATGATGTTTTACCCGCTGAGTCTGACTATACGAGCATTCAGGATCTCAGAAAGCTGTCTGAACAGTATCGGGAGGATGTTATTCATGCGGTCTCCCGCAAAGGGCCGGATCTTGTTAAGCCGGACTGGATGGACCAAACCTTTCCTAAAGAAGATATTCTCCGCCACATCCTTGCGCATGAGATTCACCATATGGGACAACTGTCGGTTTGGGCCAGAGAAATTGGAATAGAACCGGTTTCGGCTAATGTGATCAGCCGTCCGCAGGAAAAAGCCGCAAAAAAACAGCACCTCTGACGGGATGCCGTTTTTATATTTTAATGCTTCTTGTTACGGAGTATGTATTAATGTATTCATCCAGCACGAGGCCGCCTTTGTCCTCGTAAAAACCGGCAACCATAAAGCCTGCGTCAATCTGACCTTTAATTTGATCCTCCAGCGTATGGCCGAATTCAAGCGCTTCATGATTATCAATAAGTTCCTTTACCTTTTTCTTACTCAGATCTTTTTCATCCGAAAACGGAATGGAATACTTTACTTTTAGTACGCCTTCCTGCTCTAAATCCATATCAAATAAGAACACGACGGGATTTACAAAACCGGAGACTAAAGACCCGCCTTTTTTCAATACGCGATGAGCTTCTTTCCATACCGGAAGAACCGTATCAACAAAGCAATTCGATACCGGGTGCACGATAAAATCAAATGTCTCATCATCAAAACAACTCAGATCATTCATGCTGCCTTTGACAGTCCGAAGCGTAAGATCGTCCCGCCCGGCAACCATTCTGTCTTGCGCAAGCTGTTTTTCCGAATTGTCAAAGATGGTGACGTCCGCTCCTGCAGCAGCAAGGACCGGCCCTTGCTGTCCTCCTCCTGAAGCAAGACAAAGAACCTTCAGACCGTCTATGGGCGGAAACCAATCCGCCGGCACATCTTTTCCGGGGGTCATTCTGATGCTCCAATTGCCTTTTTTTGCTTCACCAATCGTATGAGAATCAACCGCAACCGTCCATTCATTGCCTGTTTCGACTTTTTTATCCCATGCCTTGCTGTTATGTATGACTAACTTATTCATTATAACTGCGCTCCTTATTGGTAATGAATAGAGTATAACAAACAATTCTAGAAAAACATCGGATAACCTCTTCGATATGAGAAAAAAATACAAAAAAACCACAACCAAGAAGTTGTGGTTTTTGCAATCCAAAACGATTAACGTTTTGAGAACTGAGGTGCACGACGAGCGCCTTTAAGACCGTATTTTTTACGTTCTTTCATACGGGCGTCACGAGTCAGAAGACCAGCACGTTTAAGTGTTGCACGGTATTCTGGATCTGCTTCAAGCAAAGCACGAGCGATACCGTGACGGATTGCTCCAGCTTGACCAGATAAGCCGCCTCCATGTACGTTTACTAAAACATCATAAGTACCAGCTGTTTCAGTTAAAGTTAATGGTTGTTTGATATCTTCGATTAGAGCCGGAGATGGAATGTGCTCGCTGATTTCACGATTATTAACGACGATACGACCTTCTCCTGGAACTAAGCGCACACGCGCTACAGAACTTTTACGACGGCCAGTACCGTAATATTGAACCTGTGCCAAATTGGTAACCTCCTTTTTAATTAACCGCGAAGTTCGTAAACTTCAGGTTTTTGTGCTTCATGTGGATGCTCAGAACCACGGTATACGTTCAATTTCTTGAACATTTGACGACCTAGAGAACCTTTTGGAAGCATGCCTTTGATAGCAAGCTCAAGCATTTTCTCAGGGTAGTTTGTACGCATTTCAAGAGCTGTTCTTGATTTCAGACCGCCTGGGTGCATTGTGTGACGGTAGTAGATTTTATCAGTTAACTTTTTACCAGTTAACTCGATTTTTTCAGCGTTGATGATGATCACATGATCTCCAGTATCAACGTGCGGTGTGTAAGTCGGTTTGTGTTTCCCGCGAAGGATAGATGCAACTTCTGTAGAAAGACGTCCTAAAGTCTTGCCTGCTGCATCAACAACTAACCACTTGCGTTCAATAGTACTTGCGTTAGCCATAGGTGTTGTACGCATTTAATTCCCTCCTAAATGATCTGTCATTTTTTCATAAACTTCTGTTACGTTCTATTTCACAACACAATAAGTTCCGGGGCTTATCGTGGGGTTGAAATACATACCATATGATATCTTATAACTTTATGCAGACTCTGTCAAGAAAATGTTACACCTGGTTTAGTTGTCATAGCAAACGCTCCATAAATACAGCCCGTGCCCCGGTGCGGTGCGCCCCGCGGCTTCGCGATCCTTCGCTTTGAGCATTGCTTTTACATCATCGGGAGAAAATTTTCCAGCTCCTGTATCCAATAACGTTCCGGCAATGATTCTGACCATATTATAGAGAAAACCGTTTCCGGTGATCCTCATCTGCAGGCCGTCTCCGGTCTCAGTCCAATCCAGCTCGTAAATCGTTCTGACCTTATCCTGAACCGCGGTATCAGCCGCGCAAAAGCTTGTGAAATCATGTGTCCCGATGAGGTGCCTTGAAGCTTCCCTCATTTTCTGCACATTAAGCTGATATGCAAAATGGTAAGCGTAATGTCGTTTAAATACGTCCGGGTGTTTCTCCGTATATACAAAGTAGCGATATTCCTTTTGGACCGCGCTAAATCGTGCATGGAACCCATCATCCGCAATCTCTGCTGTTTTGACGGCAATATCATCAGGCAGCAGGGCATTGAGCGCAAACGGCCATTTCTCAGCCGGGATGGACAGCGGCGTATCAAAATGAATGACCTGCCCGGCAGCATGAACATCGCTGTCCGTGCGGCCGGATGAGTACACAGGCACCCTGCCGTCCGTTTTGTGGATAACAGCCAGCGCTTTTTCCAATTCACTTTGAACGGTCCGCTTTCCAGGCTGAACCTGATATCCGTTAAATAAATGCCCGTCATAAGCAATGGTACATTTCACTCTCATTCAGCAGCACCTCTAACTTCTTAAGAAAAACAATAACACGGCTAATACGATGATGAGCAGAATGGCTCCGGTATCCTTTCCGGTCCAGACGAGCTTTCTGTATTTCGTTCTCCCCTCACCGCCCTGGTAGCCTCTCGCCTCCATGGCGACCGCAAGCTCTTCCGCGCGTTTAAAGGCGCTGACAAACAGCGGGACAAGCAGCGGAACAACCGCTTTGATTCTGTCTTTCACCGGGCCGCTTGTAAAGTCCGCACCCCTCGCCATTTGCGCCTTCATGATTTTATCTGTCTCTTCCATTAATGTCGGGATAAATCGCAATGATATCGACATCATCAATGCGAGTTCGTGTACAGGCAGCTTCACCTTTTTAAAAGGATTCAGGAGCTGCTCCATTCCATCCGTTATTTCAATCGGCGTTGTTGTCAGCGTCAGCAGCGTCGTCATAAAGATAAGGTAAACGAAACGGAGGGAGATAAAAATCCCCTGTATAAGTCCGCCCTCATACACTTTAAACCAGCCAAGCTGAAAAATGACAGATCCTTCATGCGTCATGAAAATGTGTAATAAAAAGGTAAACGCCACAATCCAGATAATCGGCTTAAGCCCCTTCAGCAAAAAGCTGAACGGCACTCGTGTTAAGGCGATCACCCCGAATGTAAACAAACCGAGCAAAGCGTACGTCTGTACGTTGTTTGCCAAAAAAACGATACATACAAAAAGAAAGATGCTGACAAGTTTTGTTCGCGGGTCCAATCGGTGAATAAGCGATGATCCGGGAACATACTTTCCGATAATCATGCTGTCCATCATTGGTCCTTTTCCTCCTGAAAGAAAGCCTTAATTTCACTGGCGGCATCCTGCAGGGTCAGCATGGGTTTCTCATACTTGACTCCGAGAGCCTTCTCAAGCCGTCTCTGAAACTTCACCGACTCAGGAAGATCCAGTCCCATTTCGGCCATCTCTTCACCTTTTACAAACAAGTCACGCGGACTTCCCGTCGCTTTAATGGTTCCTTTGTGCATGACGATCATTTCGTCAGCATAGCGGGCGGCGTCCTCCATGCTGTGGGTGACGAGAACGGTAGTCAGGTTTCCCCGCTGATGAAGCGCATAGAACATGTCCATAATGTCCTGGCGCCCTCTCGGATCAAGACCGGCCGTCGGTTCATCCAAAACCAGCACTTCCGGCTCCATCGCGAGAACGCCGGCAATCGCCACTCTGCGCATCTGGCCGCCGCTGAGCTCAAACGGTGAACGATCCAAAATGTCTTCTGGAAGGCCCACAAGCCCCAGCATTTCTTTTGCTTTCCGTTCAGCGTCTTCTTTTTTTACACCGAAATTCATCGGTCCGAATGCGATGTCCTTCAGCACAGTCTCTTCAAACAGCTGATGTTCGGGAAATTGGAAAACGATTCCGACTTTTTTTCGCAAAGTCTTAAGGTCTTTATTTTTTTTACCGGCTGCCAGAATCGTGCTCCCGAGCTCAAGCTGTCCTTTAGTCGGTTTCAGCAAACCGTTTAAATGCTGCAGGAGCGTCGATTTGCCCGACCCTGTATGCCCGATGACGGCAACGTAGCTGCCCTCTTTTATCACGGCATTGATATCATACAGAGCAAGCCGTTCAAACGGTGTCTTCATTTGATAGCGGTGTTCTACATCTTTGATTTTAATGTCCACAGCTCATTCACCAGCCCTTCCTGAGTCAGATGGTTTTTCGTTAACGCCAGTCCGCTTTCTTTCAAAAGCAGGCTGAGCTGGAATGAGAAAGGCAAATCAAGACCGATGCGAACCAAGTCTTCATTTAATTTAAAAATCTCTTCAGGCGTGCCCTCTGCATATTTCCTGCCGCCGTTCATCACAATGATCCTGTCCGCCCTTGCGGCTTCTTCCAGGTCATGTGTTATCGAAATGACGGTGGCCATGCCCTGATCTTTTAAGCGTCTGACAGTATCAAGGACTTCTTCTCTCCCAATCGGGTCAAGCATGGATGTCGCTTCATCCAAAATCATAATATCAGGACGCGCGGCAATAATTCCCGCGATCGCCACTCTTTGTTTTTGACCTCCGGAGAGATGGTGCGGCTCTTGATCAAGAAAATCCTGCATATTGACTTGTGTGACAGCCCAATCTACTCTCTCAATCATTTCTTCGCGCGGAACACCATTGTTTTCTAAACCAAAAGCCACATCATCGCGAACAGTCGTTCCGACAAATTGGTTATCGGGATTCTGAAAGACCATCCCTATTTTTTTCCGCACATCCCACACGGTATCCTCAGTCAGCTTGATGCCGCCGACTTCAATTTCTCCGGCCTCAGGCAAAATCAGCCCGTTCAGCGCTCTGGCCAAAGTCGAC
>NZ_JAPNNY010000016.1:0-1291 GCF_027853835.1 Bacillus sp. NEAU-242-2
TTTATCGGAGAGTTTGATCCTGGCTCAGGACGAACGCTGGCGGCGTGCCTAATACATGCAAGTCGAGCGGACAGATGGGAGCTTGCTCCCTGATGTTAGCGGCGGACGGGTGAGTAACACGTGGGTAACCTGCCTGTAAGACTGGGATAACTCCGGGAAACCGGGGCTAATACCGGATGGTTGTTTGAACCGCATGGTTCAGACATAAAAGGTGGCTTCGGCTACCACTTACAGATGGACCCGCGGCGCATTAGCTAGTTGGTGAGGTAACGGCTCACCAAGGCGACGATGCGTAGCCGACCTGAGAGGGTGATCGGCCACACTGGGACTGAGACACGGCCCAGACTCCTACGGGAGGCAGCAGTAGGGAATCTTCCGCAATGGACGAAAGTCTGACGGAGCAACGCCGCGTGAGTGATGAAGGTTTTCGGATCGTAAAGCTCTGTTGTTAGGGAAGAACAAGTGCCGTTCAAATAGGGCGGCACCTTGACGGTACCTAACCAGAAAGCCACGGCTAACTACGTGCCAGCAGCCGCGGTAATACGTAGGTGGCAAGCGTTGTCCGGAATTATTGGGCGTAAAGGGCTCGCAGGCGGTTTCTTAAGTCTGATGTGAAAGCCCCCGGCTCAACCGGGGAGGGTCATTGGAAACTGGGGAACTTGAGTGCAGAAGAGGAGAGTGGAATTCCACGTGTAGCGGTGAAATGCGTAGAGATGTGGAGGAACACCAGTGGCGAAGGCGACTCTCTGGTCTGTAACTGACGCTGAGGAGCGAAAGCGTGGGGAGCGAACAGGATTAGATACCCTGGTAGTCCACGCCGTAAACGATGAGTGCTAAGTGTTAGGGGGTTTCCGCCCCTTAGTGCTGCAGCTAACGCATTAAGCACTCCGCCTGGGGAGTACGGTCGCAAGACTGAAACTCAAAGGAATTGACGGGGGCCCGCACAAGCGGTGGAGCATGTGGTTTAATTCGAAGCAACGCGAAGAACCTTACCAGGTCTTGACATCCTCTGACAATCCTAGAGATAGGACGTCCCCTTCGGGGGCAGAGTGACAGGTGGTGCATGGTTGTCGTCAGCTCGTGTCGTGAGATGTTGGGTTAAGTCCCGCAACGAGCGCAACCCTTGATCTTAGTTGCCAGCATTCAGTTGGGCACTCTAAGGTGACTGCCGGTGACAAACCGGAGGAAGGTGGGGATGACGTCAAATCATCATGCCCCTTATGACCTGGGCTACACACGTGCTACAATGGACAGAACAAAGGGCAGCGAAACCGCGAGGTTAAGCCAATCC
>NZ_JAPNNY010000017.1:0-1158 GCF_027853835.1 Bacillus sp. NEAU-242-2
CCCTGTGAGAGTAGGACGCCGCCAAGCCATTACACGTAAGTGTAATATACGGAGGATTAGCTCAGCTGGGAGAGCATCTGCCTTACAAGCAGAGGGTCGGCGGTTCGAGCCCGTCATCCTCCACCATATTTGCCGGCCTAGCTCAATTGGTAGAGCAACTGACTTGTAATCAGTAGGTTGGGGGTTCAAGTCCTCTGGCCGGCACCATTTTTGGATAAGATAATAACACAAGTCTTTTAAAAAGAGCCATTAGCTCAGTTGGTAGAGCATCTGACTTTTAATCAGAGGGTCGAAGGTTCGAGTCCTTCATGGCTCACCATGTAACGCGGGTGTGGCGGAATTGGCAGACGCGCTAGACTTAGGATCTAGTGTCTTATGACGTGGGGGTTCAAGTCCCTTCACCCGCATTATACAGGATAGTTATCCTGTATGCGGAAGTAGTTCAGTGGTAGAACACCACCTTGCCAAGGTGGGGGTCGCGGGTTCGAATCCCGTCTTCCGCTCCAACTATACCATCCACGCCGGGGTGGTGGAATTGGCAGACACACAGGACTTAAAATCCTGCGGTAGGTGACTACCGTGCCGGTTCAAGTCCGGCCCTCGGCATTCATTATTATGCGCCCGTAGCTCAATTGGATAGAGCGTTTGACTACGGATCAAAAGGTTAGGGGTTCGACTCCTCTCGGGCGCGCCATAATATTTTTAAAAATCGGGAAGTAGCTCAGCTTGGTAGAGCACATGGTTTGGGACCATGGGGTCGCAGGTTCGAATCCTGTCTTCCCGACCACTTCGGGGCCTTAGCTCAGCTGGGAGAGCGCCTGCTTTGCACGCAGGAGGTCAGCGGTTCGATCCCGCTAGGCTCCACCATTTATAAAAAACATGTTGACTTTAAGAGAAACTTATTATATAATTAAAAAGTTGCTTGAGAAAGTGAACGAAATGATCTTTGAAAACTAAACAAGACAAAACGTACCTGTTAATTCAAAGTTTTAAATAAATCGCACAGCAATGTGCGTAGTCAGTCAAACTACTTTATCGGAGAGTTTGATCCTGGCTCAGGACGAACGCTGGCGGCGTGCCTAATACATGCAAGTCGAGCGGACAGATGGGAGCTTGCTCCCTGATGTTAGCGGCGGACGGGTGAGTAACACGTGGGTA
>NZ_JAPNNY010000018.1:0-855 GCF_027853835.1 Bacillus sp. NEAU-242-2
CGCATACCGCCTTCTTCCCAAAGCGGCCAGTTGACGGACAGGGTCTGCCCGCTCCGCTTGTTGTCCCGCACGAGACGATTTCGGCGGGCTGCATAAACATCCATAAATGCGTTGGCTGCCGCATAACCGGCCTGTCCCGGATTTCCCATGCCTCCCGCCAAGGAAGAAAACAGAATGAAAAAGTCCAGCCGCACATCTTTCGCTGCTTCATCAAGATTGATAAGCCCTTTCACCTTCGGCGCCATGACGGTCTTCCGTTCGTTTTCTGTCTGGTTCAGAATGTAGTTGTCGGCGATCACGCCGGCGCCGTGAATGATCCCGTCGAGTGTTCCGTGCTCCTCCTGTATGCCGCGGACGAGGGCGATGACCGCCGCCCTGTCTGTCACGTCAACCGGTTTATACAGTACGCGGGCACCCGTCGCTTCCAAGCACCGTAAGCGGGCGGAGCGGTCTTTATCAAGCGCTTCCGCCCTTCCCGTTAATATGAGGACGGCGTTTTTGACGCGGGAGGCTATTTCTTCAGCGAAAATCAGCCCGATGCCGCCCGCTCCCCCGGTAAGGAGGTAAACCCCTTCGTCTTTCCACGGAACGGCGCCGCTTTGAGAGGCCGGCAGGTGACGCCAGTTTCTGACGAAACGTTTGCCGCCTTCATAACGGATTTCCGCTTGTTCAGGATGCGCCCGGTTTTCTTTCAGCTTGGCAAGAAGCGCTGATGCTGACTCGTCCGGATCGGCTTGGATGACTTGGCCGTACAGCTTCGGATGTTCAAGGTGAGCCGTTTTCAGAAAAGCGGCCAGCCCCGCCAATACATTGTCTTCCCCCCTGTCGGGGACAAGAAGCTGGATCAGCGTTTTT